>JAXLSW010000011.1:0-197580 GCA_046330415.1 Solirubrobacterales bacterium
GCAGGGCGACCCCGACTGACCGCCGACCGCGTTTGGCCAATACGTCATCGGTTGCTAACATGCCGCGTTCGGCCCGTTGGGCTGTCGCAATACGCCTGCCTCCCGATTCATGGGGAGTGCCAGGCCACCTCGAGTCAGAAGGACAAGAATTTCGGAGATGAAGGTCCGAGCCTCCGTAAAACCGATGTGCGAGCGATGCCAGGTCATCAGGCGGCGCGGCCGCGTTCTCGTGATCTGCTCAAACCCCCGCCACAAGCAGAGGCAGGGCTAGGCAATGGCACGAATCGCAGGAGTCAACCTGCCGCTGAACAAGCGCACCGAGATCGGTCTCACCTACGTGCACGGGATCGGCGACTCGACGTCGCGCAAGATCCTCGCCGAGACGGGCGTCGACGGGAACACCCGCGTCGGCGATCTCACCGAGGACGAGGTGATCAAGCTTCGTGACGCCGTCGACGAGTACCAGGTCGAGGGCGACCTCCGTCGTGAGCGCTCCCAGAACATCAAGCGCCTGATGGAGATCGGTTCCTACCGCGGCCTGCGCCACCGGCGCGGCCTCCCGGTCCGGGGCCAGCGGACCAAGACCAACGCCCGCGGCCGCAAGGGCCCGAAGCGCATGAGCGTCGCCGGCAAGAAGAAGGCGCCGAGCGCCAAGTAGATCGAGGAGTTACTGAGTGCCCCAGCCCAAGCGTTCATCCGGAGGTCGTTCGAAGCGCCGCGTGCGCAAGAACGTGCCGTTCGGCCAGGCTCACATCAAGACGAGCTTCAACAACACGATCGTCACCCTGACCGACCCCGAGGGCAACGTCATCGCGTGGGAGTCCGCCGGCAGCGCCGGTTTCAAGGGCTCGCGTAAGTCGACGCCGTTCGCCGCTCAGGTGACGGCCGACAACGCCGCCCGCAAGGGCATGGAGCACGGCCTCGAGCGGGTCGAGGTGCTCGCCAAGGGCGCCGGCTCCGGCCGTGAGACCGCGATCCGCGCCCTCCAGGCCGCCGGCCTTCAGGTCACCACGGTCAAGGACGTCACCCCGCAGGCCCACAACGGCTGCCGCCCGAAGAAGCGGAGGCGCGTCTAAGCATGGCCCGCGACACTTCACCTCAGTGCAAGCAGTGCCGCCGCGAGGGGCAGAAGCTGTTCCTCAAGGGCGAGCGTTGCCTGACGGACAAGTGCGGCGTCGAGCGCCGCTCCTACCCGCCCGGTGACCACGGCCGTGGCCGGCTGCGCGCATCCGAGTACCGCCAGCAGCTCCGCGAGAAGCAGAAGGCTCGCCGCTACTACCAGGTGCTCGAGAAGCAGTTCCGCGCCTACTACGACAAGGCGTCCCGCCAGGACGGCGTGACCGGCGAGAACCTGCTGCGACTGCTTGAACGACGCTTCGACAACGTGCTGGTGCGCCTCGGCTTCGCGGCCTCACGGCGACAGGCTCGGCAGATGGTCCGCCACGGTCACTGGCAGATCAACGGGCGCCGGGTCGACATCCCCAGCTATCAGATCAAGCCCGACGACATCATCTCGATCAAGAGCGGCTCCGATGCCGAGCAGACCGTCCGTGCAGCGACGGAGCTGATCTCGACCGTGCCGGCCTGGCTGCAGGCCGATCACGACTCGCTGACCGCCAAGGTTCTGCGACTGCCGGAGCGGGACGAGATCGACGCGCCGATCACCGAGCAGCTCATCGTCGAGCTGTACTCGAAGTAGGCGAGAGAACGAGACGACGGAAGGACCTCCACCCATGACCACCCTGCCCGATTTCCAGGTTCCGACGATCTCCTACGAGGAGATCTCCGACAACCACGGCCGCTTCACCATCGAGCCCCTCGACAAGGGCTTCGGCTACACGTACGGCAACAGCCTGCGCCGCGTGCTGCTCTCCTCGCTGAAGGGCGCCGCGATCACCAGCGTTCGCATCGAGGGCGTCGCCCACGAGTTCTCGAGCATCGCCGGGGTCAAGGAGGACGTCACCGACATCATCCTCAACCTCAAGAGCATCGTCGTGCGCATGCACACCGACGCCAGCGAGGTCGAGGTGCCGCTGGTCGCCAGCGGCCCCGGTGACATCACCGCCGCTGACATCGACCTGCCCGCCGGCGTCGAGATCCTCAACCCCGATGCTCCGATCGCGACCCTCGAGAAGAAGACGAAGCTCGAGATGTACATGACGATCGGCCGCGGCCGCGGCTACTCGCCGGCCGAGGACAACAAGACCGACGATCAGCCGATCGGCGTCATCCCGATCGACTCGATCTTCTCGCCGATCCGCCGCGCCGCCTACCGGGTCGACTCGGCCCGCGTCGGCCAGCGCACGGACTTCGACAAGCTGTCGCTCGAGGTCGAGACCGACAGCTCGCTTGAGCCTCCTGCCGCGCTGCGTGAGGCGTCGGAGCTGCTGATCGCGAGCCTGGCGATCTTCACCGATGCCGAGCGCGTCGACGAGCTCACCCAGCTCAACGCGATCGCCTCCAACGGCAGCAGCGGCGACGTCGCTCCCGAGGGCGAGGGCGACGACCGCCTCATCGAGGAGCTCGAGATCGGCGTCCGCGCCTACAACTGCCTGAAGCGTGCCGGCGTGCAGACGATCGGCGACCTGCAGGCGAAGTCGGAGTCCGAGCTGAAGGCGATCCCGAACTTCGGCGAGCGCTCGATCGAGGAAGTCATCGAGGCCATGCACGGTCTCGGGCTGAACCTCCGCGACGAGTAGCGACGACGCACCGACGCACCTGACCTAGACTCGGAGAAGCCCATGCGCCACGGACGCCAGCGACACAAGCTCAGCCGCGACACCGCGCACCGCAAGGCGCTGCTGCGGACGATGTCCAAGCAGGTCATCGAGCACGAGCGGATCCGGACGAGCCAGGCCAAGGCCAAGGCGGTCAAGCCCGAGGTGGAGAAGCTGATCACGCTCGCGAAGCGGGGTGACCTGCACGCGCGCCGGCAGCTTCTCTCCAAGCTCGGCCAGGACAAGTTCATCGTCCACAAGCTCGTCGAGGAGATCGCGCCGCGCTACAGCGAGCGGCCCGGCGGCTACACCCGGATCGTGAAGCTCGGACCGCGCCGGTCGGACTCGACCGAGATGGTCTTCCTCGAACTGGTCTGACGCGGCTGAGCGGCTGAGGTAGGGGCCGCCTTGCCCACCTACCGCCTCGACATCGCTTACGACGGCACCGGGTTCTCCGGCTGGGCCGTGCAGCCGGGCAAGCGCACCGTGCAGGGCGAGATCGAGGAGGCCCTGGGGAAGGTCCTCGGGGAGCCGACGCGGATCGTCGTCGCCGGCCGCACCGATGCCGGCGTCCACGCGCTCGGCCAGGTCGCGAGCTTCGAGACCGACCGGGTCGTGCCGGGAACCCTGCGCCGGGCGCTCAATGCGCTGACCGGACGCGACGTCGCGATCAACGCGCTCGAGCCGACCGCGGACGGCTTCAACGCGCGCTTCTCCGCGATCGCGCGGCGCTACCGCTATCGCCTCGAGACGGCCTCGGTACCGAGCCCCTTCGAGCGGGGGCGGGCCATGCATTGGCCCTATCCCTTCGACCGCGAGCTCGCCGATCGTTGCGCCGAGGCCGTGCGCGGCGTCCACGACTTCACGGCCTTCACGCCGACCGACACCCGGCACCGGCACTTCCACCGTGAGGTATCCGACGCGGTTTGGTCCGATGCGTCCCCGGGTGGCTCGATCCTCGCCTTCGAGATCGAGGCCGACGCCTTCCTGCGCGGGATGGTCAGGGCGCTCGTCGGGACGATCCTCGAGGTGGCGGGCGGGCGGCGCGAGCTCGCAGACCTCGAGCGCCTCCTGCGCGGCGGGACCCGCCCCGAGGCCGGCGACTCGGCGCCGGCCTGCGGCCTCTACCTGCTGCGCGTCACCTACTGACGGGATGATCCCGGGAGACGGCAAACGGGTTCGGCCGCTGCGGATCGAGCTCGCCGTGGGTGGGCCTGGTGACCCGCCCGTGCTCGCCTTCGGCGCCGATCTCGACGCATCCGTCTGCGCGGCGGCCGGTGGGCGCGCTCACCTCAGCCCGCTCGACATGGACCTGACCGGCCCCGGCGAGGTCGCGTCCCTGCGCGAGGAGGCGGCTCGCCTCGCTTCCCGCCTCGGCTCCCCTCCCGGCGGCGCCGATCTGCTCATCGCCCACGACGGCGACGCCGGCCTGCGCTCGAGCGGCTGCGCGCTCGAGCGCGCGGCAGGCACCTCCCCGTCCAGCACCATCACGCCCATCTCGCGGCGGTCCTCGCCGAGCACGGGGAGCGCGGCCCGGTGGTGGGCGCGATCCTCGACGGGCCGGGCCTCGGCCCCGACGGCACCGTCTGGGGAGGCGAGCTGCTGATCGGCGACGCCGCAGCATGCGAGCGCGCCGGCCTGCTCTTCCCGGTGCGGCTCCCCGGCGGGGACGTCGCCCACCTGGAGCCCTGGCGGATGGCCTGCGCCTGGCTGGCGGCGGGCGCCGACGGAGAGGTGCCCTCGATCCCCTCCCGGCTCGCCGGGACGATCTCCGGCGTGAGCTGGGAGGCGGCTTCGGAGCAGGCCCGCCTCGGGGTCGGCTCGCCCCTGACGACGTGCGCGATGAGGCTGCTCGACGCGGCGGCGGCGCTGTGCGGGATCACCGCCCCGATGGGGCGTGACGGTGATGCGGCGCGACTGCTTGCGGCCGCCGCCGTGCCGCGGCCCGAGCGGGCCTACGAGCTGCCGCTGGTGGCCGAGGGCCACGCGCCGATCCTGATCGACGCTCGCCCCGCGATCGCCGAGCTGTTGGCGGACATCGGCGCCGGGGTCGCCGTCGGGGAGGTGGGCGGGAGGCTGCGAGAGGGACTCGCGGCCGCGACAGCCGCCGCCTGCGCGCAGATCGCGACGGCCCGCGGCCTCGGTGTCGTCGCGCTCGGCGGTCGCTGCTTCGAGGACGAGGTGCTGCTCGAGCGGTCCGCCGAGCTCGTCGCCGAGAGCGGCCTGCGCGTCCTGGTGCCCGATGCCATCCCGCCCGGCGACGCCGCCGTGTCGCTCGGCCAGGCGCTCGTCGCGAGCCGCCGGCCCGGCGACTCCTAGAATCGGCTGCTGTGCGAGTTCTGCTCACCAACGACGACGGGATCGGCGCGCCCGGGCTGCAGGCGATGCGCAAGGCCCTGCTCGAGATCGACGGCATCGATCTCGCCGTCGTCGCTCCGGACGGCAACCGCAGCGCGATGGCGCGCTCGATCACTACGCGCCGGCCCCTCTGGGTGGAGGAGGTCGACTTCGAGGACGGGACCATCGGCTACGCGACCGATGGCACACCCGTCGACTGCGTGCGCCTCGCCGACCTCGGCCTGATCGACGAGCGCCCGGAGCTGATCGTCTCGGGGATCAACCACGGCTCCAACCTCGGTGACGACGTGACCTACTCGGGGACCGTCGCCGCGGCGCTCGAGGGCATCGTCCTCGGGATCCCGGCGATCGCCGTCTCCCAGCAGTCGACCGAGGGCGAGATGGACTTCCGCTACGGGCGCGAGTTCGACTTCTCGGTCTCGGCGCCGCTGGCCGCGGCGCTCGCTGCGATCGTCGGCTCGGAGGGGCTGCCGGAGGGGACGCTCCTGAACGTCAACTGCCCCGGCAGTAACCCCACGGGCGTCGACGTCGCGCGCCTCGGCAAGCGGCTCTACGACGATGAGCTCAAGCAGGTCGAGGAGGACCAGTACGGCCGCAAGCGCTACCGGATCTACGGGTACTCGCCGGGCTTCGAGGACGAGGACGGCACGGACCTGGCGGCGGTCGCGAGGGGGAAGGTCGCGATCACCCCGATCCACTTCGACCTGACCGACCACACGGGTTTCGACGGGGTCCGCGAGCTGCGGCTCGAGAATGCTCTCGAGCGCGTTCTCGAATCGGTGCAGGCGTGAGCCCTGAAACCGGGGGCGGGGGAGACGCCGAGGCGCGCGCCGCGGAGCTGCGCGAGGAGATCGCCCGCTACGACCACGCCTACTACGTGCTCGACGACCCGCTGGTCGGCGACGACGTCTACGACGCGCTGCTCGACGAGCTGCGGGCGATCGAGGCCGACAACCCCGAGCTGCGTACGCCGGACTCGCCGACGCAGCGGGTCGGCGGCAAGCCGGTCGAGGGCTTCGAGCGCTACGAGCACCGCGAGGCGATGCTGTCGCTCGCCAACGCCCGCTCAGCCGAGGAGCTCGAGGCCTGGGAGGGGCGGATCCGCAACCTGCTCAAGCGCTACGACATCGAGGCGTCGGAGATCACCTACGTGACCGAGCCGAAGATCGACGGCCTCGCGATCTCGCTCACCTACGAGGACGGCGTCTTCGTCCGCGGCACGACCCGCGGCGACGGCCGGATCGGCGAGGACGTCACCCACAACCTGCGGACGATCCACTCGATCCCGCTGCGGATCCCCGACCCGCCCGCCGTGATCGAGGTCCGCGGCGAGATCTACTTCCCCCGCTCGGGCTTCGAGCGTCTCAACGAGCAGCGCGCCGAGGCCGGGCTCTCGACCTTCGCCAACCCGCGCAACGCCGCGGCCGGGACGATCCGCCAGCAGGACCCGGCGCTTGCCGCCGAGCGGCCGCTGCAGATCTGGACCTACGGGATCGGCTATCGGGAGGGCGTCGAGCACGCCTCCCACAGCGAGGAGCTGGAGTGGCTGCGCGAGCGCGGCTTCCGGGTCAACGGCGAGATCGCCGCGCAGGAGAACGGGGAGGAGGTGGTCGCTCGGTGCAAGTGGTGGGAGGAGAACCGCGAGACGCTCGACTACGAGATCGACGGCGCCGTCGTCAAGGTCGACGACCGCGCCCTGTGGCGCGACCTCGGCGTCGTGGGCCGCGAGCCGCGTTGGGCGATCGCCTGGAAGTTCCCGCCGACTACCGCGACGACCATGCTCAACCGGATCGTCTGGAACGTGGGGCGGACCGGGCACCTGGTGCCGTTCGCGATGTTGGAGCCGGTGCACGTCGGCGGCGTGACGGTCTCGACCGCGACGCTCCACAACGAGGAGGACCTCTCCCGCAAGGACGTCCGCGAGGGCGACGAGGTCGTGATCACCCGCGCCGGCGACGTGATCCCCCAGGTGATCTCGCCGCTGATCCAGCGGCGCGAGGGCAAGCGCCTGCGTAAGGCGAAGCCGCCGAAGGAGTGCCCGGTCTGCGGCACGCCCACGGAGAAGCCGGAGGGCGTGTGGACGATCTGCCCGAATCGGACGGGCTGCCCCGGGCAGGTCTTCCAGCACATCAAGCACTTCGTCAGCAAGGGCGCGATGGACATCGACGGCTTCGGCGAGAAGCAGGCCTCCCGCTTCCTCGAGGACGGCCTGATCGAAGACGCCGCCGACATCTACGACATCACCGCCACCCAGCTCGTCGAGCTGGACCGCTTCGGCGACGTCTCGGCGGCGAACCTGATCGCGGCGATCGAGGGCTCCAAGCGGCAGCCGTTCTCGCGCGTCCTCTTCGCGCTCGGGCTGGCCGGGGTCGGCTACGTGACCGCGGAGGCGTTGGCGCGGTACTTCGGGTCGATGGACGCGCTGCTCGAGGCCGGGGAGGAGGCGATCACCGAGGTCGACGGGGTCGGCCCGATCCTCGCCGAGCAGATCGTCGAGCAGCTCTCCGACGAGCGGACGCTGGCGCTGATCGAGGGTCTGCGTGAGCGCGGCCTGCGCTTCGAGCTCGACGCCGACGAGCGCCGGGCGGAGGAGGGGCCGCTCAAGGACAAGACCTTCGTGATCACCGGCACCCTCCCGGAGCTGAGCCGCGAGCAGGCGTCCGAGCTGATCAAGCAGGCGGGGGGCAAGGTCACGGGCTCGGTCTCGAAGAAGACCGACTACGTCGTCGCCGGCGACAGCCCCGGCTCGAAGCTCACGAAGGCGCAGGAGCTCGGGACCGAGATCCTGGACGAGGACGGCCTGCGGGCGCTGGTGGGATGATCGGCTCCGTGGCGCCCCGAACGATCCCGGCCGTCGACCCCAACGCCGAGCGCGGTCCGGTCCGCCGCGCCTTCTACTCCTTCGGCCAGAGCAAGGCAGGCCGCTGGTATGGGATCAAGATCGGATCGCGGATCGATCCGCCGATGTTGCGTCTGACCCGCGGCCGCTTCGCGACGACGTCGCTGCTGCCGCTCGTGCTTCTCCACGTCCGCGGCGCCCGCAGCGGTGAGATCCGGACGATCCCGCTCGTCTACTTCACCGAGGGAGACGACGTGCTCCTGATCGCCTCGAGCTTCGGCAGGGCGAAGAACCCGGCCTGGTACTACAACCTCCTCGCCAACCCCGACGTCGAGCTGACGGCGGGCGGCGTCACCGCTCCCTATCGCTCCGAGGAGGTCGCCGACGAGGCCGAACGGCAACGGCTCTTCAAGCTGGGCGTCGCCAACTTCGAGGGCTACGGCAACTACGAGCGGATGGCCGGCGAGCGGAAGATCCCGGTCCTGCGGTTGAGCCCTTCCGCGTAGCTACGGCCGGTAGCGGGCGATCTGGACGACCATGTCGTCCTGGATGTTGTGCGCGGCGGTGAGGTCGCCGACGCCGTTCATCAGCAGCGAGAAGGCGACGAGATGACCGCCTGAGCGGCAGTAGCCGGAGAGGTTGGAGGCGCCGGTGATGGTGCCCGTCTTACCGCGGCAGCGGCCCGCCGCCACCGTCCCGCCCATGCGGTCGCTGAGGGTGCCGTCCTGGCCTGCGATCGCCAGCGACTGGTACAGCGGCTTGGCGAGCTCGTCATCCTCGCTGACCGCGGTCAGGAGCCTGACGACGTCGCGGGGGGAGGAGCGGTTGTGGCGCGTCAGGCCGGAGCCGTCCTTCGCGTCCACCTTGGAGCCGAGGCCGGCGACGAAGCGCTCGACGTCCTTCGTCCCGCCTCGCGTCGTCCCCTGACCGGAGACGCTCGCGTCGAGCCGCTTCAGCAGCATCTCGGCGAGGAAGTTGTCGGAGGGCTTGTTGGTGGCGGCGACGATCTGGGCCAGGGGCACCGACTGCCACTCGCCGACCGCCTCGCTCTTGCGCGCCTGGTTGGGAAGCGCCTTGACTTTGGCCTTGCCGCCGACCTTCACCCCGTCGGCGCGCAGCGCGTCGCGGAAGGCGCGGGCGGCTTCCTTGGCGGGATCCTCCGAGTAGGTGGAGCCGCCGTAGACGAGCCCGCTCAGGGGCGCGAACCAGGGGCTCGGGCCCCAGTTCGAATCGGGGACGCCGCGGAGGGTGTCGAAGATCGAGTCGTCGCCGTAGACCCTCCCGGAGATGCGCTTGATCCCGGCGCGGCGGACGTCGTCGGCGAGGTCGGCGATCCCGGTGGCGCCGAGCGTGGGGTCACCGTCGCCGATCAGGTAGAGGTCGCCCTGGAGCTTGCCCGCACGCGACAGCTCGCCGTCCATCCTCACCCGCGTCTCGAGCCGTGAGTCCGGGCCGAGGAGGCCGAGCGCGGTCGTGGTCGTGAACAGCTTCTCGTTGGACGCCAGCAGGCGACGCTTTCCCTCGGAGTCGTCGAAGAGGACCCGCTTGCGCTTCGCATCGATGTCGTAGACGTAGAAGCCGCTCGCTCCCGGCGCCTTGCGAGCGAGCTTGGCGAGCTTGCGAGCGAGCTTGCCGGCGCTGATCGGCCCGCGGCGGGCGGTCTCGGCCAGGGACGGACGGGAGCTCGCCGGCGCGTCGGGGTTGGCGGCGCGAGCCGGGGTCGGTCCCGGCTCGGGCGATGCGGACGAGGCAGCCGCGCCCACGGGCGCGCAGAGCAGCACGAGCAGCGCGAGCAGCGCCGTCAGGACCGCCAAAGCGGCCGAGGCCGCCAAGTCCTTGCTTGTCAGGGATGTGTCCCGCCGCATCCGACGCGAGTGTAGACACGCCTGGGGCGCCCGAGTTGCGGCTGCGGGGTCCCTCCGGGGGAGTGGCGGGGCGTAGAGTCGAGGTGATGGCGAACGAGGACATGAAGGACGTCTGGGAGGGCAACGCCGACCTCTGGGTCCGCCTCTCGCCCGTCTTCGACTCGGTCTTCGAGCCCGTGACCGCGGCGCTCACGGCGGCCCTCGACGGCCTCGAGCCGGGCTCTCGGGTCCTCGACGTGGGCTGCGGGTCCGGGACCCTGCTGGCGGCGGCTGTGGAGCGCGGCGCTGATGTCGTCGGCGTCGACATCTCGGCGCCGATGGCCGCGGCGGCGCGCGAGCGGGTTCCCGAGGCCGAGGTGCTCGTCGCCGACGCCGAGTCGGCGGATCTTCTCGGCGCCGCGCCGGGCGGTCCCTTCGCTCATGTGATCTCGCGCTTCGGCGTCATGTTCTTCTCCGACTCCGGCGCGGCCTTCGCGAACATCCGCGGCGCCACCGCGCCGGACGCGCCGCTCACCTTCATGTGCTGGCGCTCCCGCGACGAGAACCCGATGTTCACCCAGGGCATCGACGGGCTGCTGGCCCGGCTCGAACCACCGCCACCGCCACCGGTTCCGGGCGCCCCCGGGCCGACCGCCTTCGCCGATCCGGATCGGCTGCGCTCCCTGCTCGAGGGCGCGGGCTGGGCTGACGTCGTGATCGAGCCCTTCGACTTCACCTGCGACTTCTCCAAGCTCGGCGGCGACGGCATCGAGGAGCGGGTCGCCGTGATCCTCGGCAACGAGGGCGGGCGGAGGGCTCAGGCGCACCTCGAGGACCGGCTGGGCCCCGACGGCTGGGCGACCGTGGTCGATGAGCTCCGGGCCGAGCTGCGGGACGGCCTGGTCGACGGCGCCGTCCGCTTTCCGGGGGCCTGCTGGCTCGTGCGGGCCGGCAATCCGGGCGCCTAGGCTGCCTCGGGATCCAATCGGCCCCGGCACCTATAATCAGCGCTGCTGATGAGCGAGGTTGTCAAGCTCGATCCGGCGAAGCGCTCTAGGGGATCGGGCAATCGCCGACGCCGCAGATCCAAGACCGCATTGGTCCTCGGAGGCGGCGGGTTCACGGGTGCCGTCTACGAGATCGGAGCCCTCCGCGCCTTCGACCTGCTGGCGGTCAACCGCACCGTCAACGACTTCGACGTCTACGTCGGCACCAGCGCCGGTTCCTTCGTCGGCTCCGCGGTCGCCAACGGGGTCACCCCCGAGGAGATGATGCGGGTGCTCAACAAGCACCTGCCCTCACCGCTGCGGGACATGGACCTGGGCATGCTGCTGCGTCCCAACTACAAGGGCTTCGCGAGCGCCGCCGCCAAGTTCCCCTTCCGCCTCGCGGGCGTCGCCAAGGACATCGGCAAGACGGTGCTCGAGACGTCGGTGATGGACGTCGCGACGGGCCTCGCAGCCGGGCTGCCCAAGGGCCTCTACACCGGTGCCGGCATCGAGGACTACGTCGCCGAGATGCTTGCCGACCCTGACCGCACCGACGATTTCCGGATGCTCGAGCGCGAGCTCTACCTGACCGCCACCGAGATCGACACCACCGAGCGGATCGTGCTCGGCGAGGGCGAGTGGGCGGATGTGCCGATCTCCCGCGCCGTCGCCGCCTCGACCGCGTTGCCGCTCGTCTACGAACCGGTCGAGATCAAGGGGCGGGAGATGATGGACGGCGGCATCCGCTCGACCACGAACATCGACATCGCCGTCGAGAAGGGCGCCAAGTTCATCGTCGTCGTCAACCCGATCGTCCCCTTCGTCAACGACTTCTCCAAGCGCGTGCCGACGATGTTCGGCAGCCGCGTGCGCCGCATCTCCGACATGGGCTTCGTCGCACTCGCCAACCAGGCGCTGCGGATGATCGCCCACGACCGCCTGCATCGCGCGGTCGAGGAGTGGGAGACCAAGTACCCCGGGGTCGACATCGTCCTGATCGAGCCCGAGTTCGGCGACGAGCTGATGTTCTCGACCTCGATCATGGACTACAAGGCTCGCCTGCAGATCGCCAAGCACGGCTTCGAGTCGGTGACGCTGCGCCTCGCCCGCGACTACGACCGCTACCGCGCCATCGCCGAGCGCCACGGCATCGAGATCTCAGCTCGCCGCATCGAGCACGTGCTCAACCAGGTCGAGCGTGAGAAGGCCACCAGCCCCGCCTGGCGCCGCGTCTTCGAGCAGACGACCGCCGCGCTCCTGCGCTGAGCCGAGCGCAGGAGCCCTACCTACTTGTCGTAGAGCTCCTCGACCTCGCCGGCGTACTTCTCCGCGACCACGTTGCGCTTCACCTTCATGGTCGGGGTGAGCTCGCCGCCCTCCTGGGAGAGGTCGGCGGGGAGGATCGAGATCTTCTTGACCTGCTCGACGCGGGCGAACTTCTCGTTGATCTGATCGACGTGGGCCATGATCAGCGCCTTGATGTCGGCGTTGGCGGCCAGCGCTTCGAGGTCGGGCTCGAGGTCGTGCTCCTTGGCGTAGGCGAGGGCCTCCTCGGGGTCGAGCGTGACGAGCGCGACCAGGTACGGGCGCCGGTCGCCGATTACGACGCATTGGCTGACGATCGGCAGCTGCTTGATCTCGGCCTCGAGGTTCGCCGGGGTGATGTTCTTGCCGCCCGCGGTGATGATGATGTCCTTCTTGCGGCCGGTGATCGAGAGGTAGCCGTCGGAGTCGATCTCGCCGATGTCCCCGGTGTGGAGCCAGTCGTCGACGATGGTCTCGCGCGTCGCCTCGTCGTTCTTGTAGTAGCCCTTGAAGATGTTCGGGCCCTTGATCAGGACCTCGCCGTCGTCGGCGATCTTCACCTCGCAGCCCTTGAAGGGCCGCCCGACGGTGCCGATCTTGTACGCGTCGGGGGTGGAGATCGTCGCGGCGGTCGAGGTCTCGGTCATCCCGTAGCCCTCGAGCACGAGCACGCCGGCTGCCTCGAAGAAGCGGAGGATGTCGGGGTTGATCGGCGCCGCGCCGGAGACGCACTGGCGGATCCGGCCGCCGAACAGACCGCGGATCTTCGAGAGCACCTGCTTGTCGGCGAAGGCGTACTGACGCTTGAGCAGCCAGCCCGGCTCGCGTCCCTCGTGGACCGCCTGGCGGTAGCGGCTGCCGACCCCGATCGACCACCAGAAGATCCGCTTCTTGATCCCGCCCTCCTTGTCCACCGCCGCCGTCGCGGTCGAGTAGACCTTCTCGAAGATGCGCGGGACCGACGGGAAGTAGTGGGGGCGGACCTCGGCGAGGTTCTCGATGATCTTCAGCGGGTCCCGCTCCCAGTAGCAGAGGGTCGCGCCGACATCGAAGCTGCCGAGCTGGATCAGCAGGGCGAAGCTGTGGGCGAGGGGCAGGAAGAGGTAGGAGATGTCGTCGGGCTCGACGACGGAGACCTCCTGGGTCATGTCGAGCATCGCCCGGTAGTTGCCGTGGCTGATCACGCAGCCCTTGGGAGGCCCGGTGGTTCCCGACGTGTAGATGAACGTGCAGATGTCGTCGGGCGTGACCGAGGAGTAGCGCTGCTCCCAGGCATCCGGGTCGCCGCCCTCGCCGCGGCTCTCGATCTCCGTCATCGGGGTCGCGCCCGCACCCTCCCCGTCCATCATGATCACGTGCTCGAGCAGCGGCAGCCGGTCGCGGACCGCCTGCACCTTGGCGAGCTGTTCGCCGTCCTCGACGATGACGACCTTGGCGTCGGAGTTCTCGAGGACGTAGTGGCACTCGTCGCTCGAGTTCGTCTGGTAGATGGGGACGACGGTGGCGCCGGCGGTCAGCGCGGCGAAGTCGAACAGGGTCCACTCGAGCCTGGTGTTGGCGAGGATCGAGACCTTGTCGCCCTTCTCGACGCCCAGGTCCATGAGCCCGAGCGACAGCGCCCGCACGCGCTCGCCGACCTCCGCGAACGTGAGCGGTACCCACTTCCCGGAGTCGTCCTTGAACATCACCGCGGGCCGCTCGCCGTACTGCTCGGCCGCCTTGGGCAGGAGGTCGGCGACGGTGGTGCTGCCGGTGCCGTCGATAGATGCGGCCTGCGCCGCTGTTGCGCTCTCCATCGACCTTGAGTCTATGGGAACGGATGCGTCCCGCCGGGGACCTGCCCGGCTCCCCTCACACCCCTCTGGAGGCGATCAGGCGACCTGGTTGTGCTTGGGCTGCGAGAGCTGCTGCAGCGACGCTAGGAAGAGGGTCTTGTCGATGCGGCCATGGAAGATCGGCACTCCCATCTCCACGCATCTGGCGATCACCTCCTGACGCTTCATGTTGACCTCGCTTGCCAGCTCGGTGGGCGTCAGGTGATTCGCCAAGGGAGTCTCCTCCGGTCGGTGGGCGGGTGCTCGCCCCTTATATCGCTTGTGCCAGAAGTGTCAAGCCCGATTTCCCGCAACTTCGGGGTGTGGCCATCCGTCCAAACCAGCCCGTGAGCCTTGTCGGGAAGCGGGGGAGGCGCCGATCAGGCGGGCATGCAGCGAACACCGTGCCTTCCGTCCCCGGCTCCGCTCGCGCTCGCGCTCGCATTCTTGGCCGGCCTTCTCGTCCTGCTCGGCCCCGGCGCAGCGACGGGACATGCCGCTCAGTGCCCGGGCGCGTCCGACCCCGCCTACTCGATGAGCGGCTCGACGGCCTCCAAGCTGACCCTCTGCCTCATCAACAAGGAGCGTTCCGACCGTGGCCTGAAGCCACTCCGCTTCGACAAGGACCAGCAGCAGGCCGCCTCCAAGCACAACCGGGTGATGCTGCAGAAGAACTGCTTCTCGCACCTGTGCCCGGGTGAGAAGGACCTCGTCGGGCGCATCGCATCGACCGGCTACCTGCCCTGCAGCTGTACCTGGGGCGTCGCCGAGAACCTCGCCTGGGGTTCGGGCAAGACCGCCGCACCCGGCGCGATCGTCAAGGCGTGGATGGGTTCAGCCGACCACCGGCTGAACATCCTCAACCGCCGTTACGACGAGGTCGGGATCGCAGTCGACGACGGCAGTCCCGGCGGCAGCGGCAGCGCCTCCACCTACACGGTCGATTTCGGCTTCAAGAGCTGACTCGTCTTCCCGCGTCCGGCGCGGACAAGTCTCCTGGTCTGCACCGGCCCCGCACCTCGCGGGGCCGGTGTCGTTGTGGGCCGGAACCCGCGCGCGACTACGATCCCGGCTGATGGCCAGCAAGCCGCCTGAGACACCCTCCGGCTCGGCGGATCCGTTCGTCGAGTCGCTGATGGACACGGACCTGTACTCGATGGGTGCGTACTTCTGCGATCAGCACCCCGACCTCGTCGAGGAGGTCGTCGAGCGCAGCGGCGAGATCGAGGGCACCGGGCTGAGCGCCTACGCGTCAGCCGCCGGTATCGACGTCGAGGAGGCCTTCGGCCTGCTCCTGACCGGGCTCTCGGTGCGCTACTACAAGGCGGTGACCGGCTGATGAGCGAAGTGGAGACGGAGAAGCCGGCGCGGGACGAGCAGGATGCGGGGGATGAACGCCCAGCCTCGCCGGCGCCGCCGCGCCGCTGGATCCCGCTGACCGCGCTGACGTTCTTCGCCGTCGCGATCCTCGCCATGCTGGTCTCGCTGTCGGTCGGCGAGCACCGCGAGGAGAATCTGGTGATCACCGGCTCCGGGGACGTCCAGGAGCTGATCGCCGGAATCCCGCAACTCGGGGAGCGGCTCGGCAACTCGGATGCGCCGATCACGCTGACCCTCTTCACCGATGTGCAGGCGCCGCTCGCCGCCGAGTACCAGCGTGACGTCATCGACCCCTTCATCGAGGAGGAGGTGCGGACCGGCAACGCCCAGATGATCTTCAAGAACTTCTCGCTCGGCGCCAAGGAGGTGACGCTGGGCGGCATCGCCGTCGAGGCGGCCGCGGCCCAGGACCACGGCTGGCAGTACGCGGAGATGTTCCTCCGCAACCAGGGCGAGGCGAAGGAGTCGGGCGTCGATCAGGACTTCCTCGACGAGGTGGCGGCCAACACGCCGCGGCTGGAGGTCACCGAATGGGAGGACGCCTACTACGACGCCGCCAGCAGGGAGGCGGCCGGGCCGGATGCGGGCTCGCCGTCTCGCTGCGGCTGCGCGACGGCACCGCCGTCAACGTGCAGGGGCCGAACGGGAGCGAGCTCCTGCAGGACTCCCCGAGCCGCGAGGAGATCGACGCCGCGATCGAGCGGGTCAGCTAGCCCCGACCTGGCGTCCGAATCTGCTGCGGAGCAGCGGATCTCGACGCCACGTCCGCGCGGGCTTAGGGTCGGGACGACCGCGGGGCGCCTCGACCACGTCCTACGTGGTTTGTGCGCCCCGCGTCGATTGATGGGCGGTTCTGCCTCAGGCGCGTGGCGCGGTTTCCACCCTATGCGTGCTTTCGCGCCCAGCGTCGGCTCGGTGGGTGGGCCCCTGCCTCCTGCCGGGTCAAGCGTCCGGCCACCGCGCCGCGATCTTGCCCCGCGGGCGAGCCGGGAGGGCGCCCCGATCCCTAGACTGCAGCGCTCACTCGGGGCGTGGCGCAGCCTGGTAGCGCGCACCGTTCGGGTCGGTGAGGTCCCCGGTTCAAATCCGGGCGCCCCGATTACGTGTCACCGGCCAGCTCTGCGAAGTAGTCGAGCGCCTCGGGGTTCGCAAGCGACTCGCGACTCGCGGCCTTGTCGGGATCGGTCCCCATCAGGATCCGCTTGACCGGGACCTCGAGCACCTTCCCCGACAGCGTCCGCGGCACCTCCGCGATCGCCTTCACCTCGCTCGGCACGTGGCGCGGGGAGCACTGCTCGCGGACCGCTTTGGCGATCCGCTTCGTCAGGTCCTCGTCGAGCTCGACGCCGTCGGCGAGGACCACGAACAGCGGCATCCAGTTCTCGTCCCCCTCGCGGGGGAGGTCGACGACCAGCGCGTCGGTGATCTCGTCCAGGGACAGCACCGCGCGGTAGATCTCGCTCGTGCCCATGCGGACTCCACCGCGGTTGATCGTGGAATCTGAGCGCCCGTAGATGATCGCCGTGCCGCGCTCGGTGATCTCGATCCAGTCGCCGTGCCTCCACACGCCCGGGTAGAAGTCGTAGTAGCTCTCGCGCAGCCTGGAGCCGTCCTCGTCACCCCAGAAGAACACGGGCATGGAGGGCATCGGCTGGGTGATCACCAGCTCACCGACCTCGCCGATCAGATCCTCGCCGTCGGGTCCGAAGGCGTGCAGGTCAGAGCCGAGCGCCCGCGCCTGCAGCTCCCCGCGGTAGACCGGCAGCGTCGGCACCCCGCCGACGAAGGCGGTGCAGACGTCGGTGCCGCCCGAGGTCGAGAAGAGCCACGTGTCGGAGCCGATGTGCTCGTAGATCCACGTGAAGCCCTCGGGGGCGAGGGGGGAGCCGGTCGAGCCGACCGCCTCGAGCTTCGAGAGGTCGCGGCCATCCCCGGGCTCGACCCCCGCCTTCATGCAGCTGGCGATGAAGCTGGCGCTGGTGCCGAAGGTGGTGATCTCGGCGTCGGCGGCGAGCTGCCAGAGGGTGTCGAGGTCCGGGTAGCCGGGGTTGCCGTCGAAGAGGACGATGGAGGCCTCCGTGAGCAGCACGCCGACGAGGAAGTTCCACATCATCCAGCCCGTGGTCGTGAACCAGAAGATGCGATCGCCCTCCTGCGCGTCGAGGTGGAGGTGGTGCTTCTTGAGCAGCTCGAGCAGGATCCCGCCCTGGCCGTGGACGATGGGCTTGGGCAGGCCCGTGGTCCCGGACGAGTAGAGCACCCACAGCGGGTGCTGGAAGGCGACGTCGTCGAAGTCGAGCTCGGCGTCGTCGGGGCCCAGGAAGCCCTCCTCCCAGCCGGAGCCGTCGAGGTAGCCGAAGCGGACGACTCGCTCCAAGGAGGGGATCTCGGCGGCGATCGCCTCGACGTTGGCGGTGCGGTCGAAGTCCTTGCCTCCGTACCGGTAGCCGTCGACGGCGAACATCACCTTCGGCTCGATCTGCGCGAAGCGGTCGATGACGCTGCGCGCACCGAACTCCGGCGCGGCGCTCGACCAGATCGCCCCGAGCGACGCCGTGGCGAGGAAGGCCGGGATCGTCTCGGCGATGTTCGGCAGGTAGGCGACGACGCGGTCGCCCTCGCCGACCCCGAGCGCCTTCAACCCGGCGCGAATGCGCGCGGTCTGGGCGCTCAGCTCACCCCAGGAGACCTCGGCCAGCTCGCGCAGCTCGGAGGCGTGGCGGATCGCGATCGCCTCGGGATCACGGTTGCGGAAGACGTGGCGGGCGAAGTTGACGCGAGCCTCGGGGAACCAGACCGCGCCGGGCATCGAGTCGTCGGTCAGGACCGGGCCCGGGTCGCCCTCGCCGACCTCGAAGTGGTCCCAGATCGCGCGCCAGAAGCGACGGATGTCCTCGACCGACCAGCGCCACACCGAGTCGTAGTCGATGGGGAGATCGTGCGCGCGGGCGAAGGCGGTGATCGCGGCGCGCTCGATCCGCTCCGCGGATGGTTCCCACAGTGGCTCGGGCGCTGATTCCGGCATCGGCGAGGCATCCTAAGTAAACCGGGCGTGGCCCTTGACTTCGAGGGCGCTTGAAGTTGCAGAATCAACGATGCCCGAAGCGGGTATAGATTCGACCGACCCAACGAGATCGAGACCAAGGAGCAATTGCAGATGGCATACGAAGTGCCCGACCTTCCCTACGGCTACGACGCCCTCGAGCCGCACATCGACGAGGCGACGATGCGCGTCCACCACGACAAGCACCACCAGGCCTACGTCGACAAGGCCAACGCCGCCCTCGAGGGCACGGAGTGGGCCGACAAGGACGTCGAGGACGTCCTCAAGGAGCTCGACAGCCTCCCGGCGGACAAGCAGGGCCCGGTGCGCAACAACGCCGGCGGCCACGCCAACCACAAGTTCTTCTGGCAGATCATGAGCCCGGACGGCGGCGGTGAGCCCACCGGCGCGCTCGCCGACGCCATCAACGAGAAGTTCGGCAGCTTCGACTCCTTCAAGGAGGAGTTCAAGAACGCCGGCATCGGCCAGTTCGGCTCCGGCTGGGCGTGGCTGGTCCACGATGGCAGCGGCCTCGCGGTCACCTCGACCGCCAACCAGGACTCGCCGATCTCAGCCGGGCAGACCCCGCTGCTGGGCGCGGACGTCTGGGAGCACGCCTACTACCTCAAGTACCAGAACAAGCGTCCCGATTACCTGGATGCCTTCTGGAACGTGGTCAACTGGGACGAGGTCGGCAGCCGCTACGACGCGGTCGCGTAGGCTTACAGCCCAAGCTTGCTGCAAAGGTTGCGAGGTCCGGTCGCCGCCGGCCCTCGGGTGAACAACCGACGACGGCCCGCCGAATGGTGGGCCTTCGTCGTTGTAGGGGGCGAACGGCGACCGCCGGACGGCCGCAGCCGCGACCAACTCGCAATCGCACGTCCCACAGACGTGCGATTGCGATTCCGTGCGGCGAGCGGGGCCATCGCCCCGCCTCTCACGATTGGCAGCGAAGGGAGGTGGGGAGCTCACCGCGAGGGCCAGGCCTCACCGGATCTCCCATGCTCCCCTCGCTGCCCATCGCCCCGGCGCCAGCCGTGGCGGATGGGTCTTGGACCTGTCACCGGGGAACGGACCTATTCCCCGCTCCCGGGTGACAGGTCGGCCGGGTACCCGGGATCGACGGACCTGTCACCCGGAAGTGGAGCTATTCCCCGTTTGTCGGTGACACGTCCGCTCGCGGCAGGGAGGTGCCGCGCCGCGCGGGGCCATCGCCCGCCTCTCACGATTGGCAGCGAAGGGAGGTGGGGGCTGCCGCAACGGCCGGCCTCACCGAGATCTCCGATGCTCCCCCTCGCTGCCCATCGCCCAACGCGGGGCGCCTCGACCTGCGCGGCGTGGTCAACGCGCCCAGCGTCGGTGGTTGAACGCTGCCGCTGCGGGCATGAGGCGCTCTAACCACGCTGTACGTGGTTACCGCGCCTCGCATCGCACGACCGGCAGCGAAGGGAGGTGGGGATCTCGGCTCGCACGCGCTCTGCGCTGCGTATTGACCCACCTATGGCAGGGCAATACGCAGCGCAGGTGCGCTGCGCGGGCTGCGCCGACGGCGCGACCTAGAACTTGACCTCGACCGGCTCGCGCTCGGCGGCGTTCTCGATCTCGAAGAACTCGCGCGGGGTGAAGCCGCCCTGGCCGGCGACGATCGAGTTGGGGAAGATTTGGATCTTCGTGTTGTAGGCCTGCACGTTCGAGTTGTAGATCCGACGGGAGGCCTGGATCTCGTCCTCGATCTCGCTGAGGTTGCGAGAGAGCTGCTGGAAGTTCTCGGTGGCACGCAGGTTCGGGTACTGCTCGGCGACCGCGCGCAGGTCGGTCAGGGCGCCGGAGAGCTTCGCCTCGGCCTCCTGGGTGGCTTCGACGCTGCCGGCCTTCATCGCCTCGGCGCGGGCGTTCGTGACCGCCTGGAACGTCGACTGCTCGTGCGTCGCGTAGCCCTTGACGGTCTCGACGAGGTTGGGAACCAGGTCGTGACGGCGCTTGAGCTGCACGTCGATGCCGCTCCAGGCCTCGTCGACGCGGTTACGGGACCCGATGATCGAGTTCCGGATGAGGATGTAGATCAGCCCGGCGAGGACGATCAGGGCGACGATGACGATGATCACGATGGTCATGGCGCGGCACTCTAGCCGCAGAGGTGACGGGATGGAAGGGCTTCCTCTGGGCGGTTTCCCTTAATGTGAAGTCAACGCAGGGTCACGTCAATTGACGTGGAATGGCTCTTGTCCAGGGGTACAGGAGCTGCACAGGGAGCGGCACGGAGGGATCACAGCCGGGTGGAGGGCGCAGGATGCTAGGACGAGTGGTGGCCGTGGTGGCCCTCGTCGCGGTCGTGATCGCGGTCGTCCTCGTGCTCGCGAAGGGCGGTGGCGACGACTACGAGGTCACCGGCGAGTTCACGAACGCCTCCCAGCTCGTCAAGGGCAACGAGGTGACGATCGGCGGCGTCGCGGCCGGCACCGTCAAGAGCATCGAGCTCGCCGACAACGGCAACGCCCTGGTCAGGTTCTCCGTCGACGAGCAGTACACGCCGCTGCCGGAGGGGACGACCGCGCAGATCCGCTCCTACTCGCTCTCGGGGGTGGCCAACCGCCAGATCCAGCTGACGCTGCCGCCGGAGGATCCCGACGGCGCGACGATCGACAACGGCGGCACGCTGAGCCGCGCCCAGACGATCTCCGAGGTCGACCTCGACCAGGTCTTCAACACCCTCGACCCCGAGACCGTCGCCGACTTCAAGAAGGTCATCAAGGGCTTCGCGGTGACGGTGCAGGGCTCCGCCGCCGAGCAGTCCAACAAGGGGTTCCGCTACCTGAACCCGTTCCTGTCCACATCGCGGCGCACCTTCGGGGAGCTGACCCGCGACACCGGCGCGCTCGAGCAGCTGATCGTCAACGGCTCGAAGCTCTCCAAGACGGTCGCCTCGCGCCGAGCCGACCTCTCCCAGCTCGTCGGCAACCTCGACCAGATGATGAGCGCGCTCGCCCGGCAGCGGACGGCGCTCGCCGAGTCGGTGCACGAGCTCCCCGACTTCATGCGGAACTTCAACACGACGTCGGTCAACCTGCGGGCGACCCTCGACGATCTCGACCCGCTCGTCGACGCCTCCAAGCCGGTCGCCGAGCGCCTCGGTCCCTTCTTCGCCAACTTCCGCAGCGCCTCGGCCAACCTGGTGCCGACGATCCGCGATCTCGACACGATCATCTCGACCCCGGGGCGCGACAACGACCTGGTCGACCTGACCCGCCTGCAGCCGCAGCTCGCGAAGATCGCGATCGGCCCCGTTCAGGCGAACGGCGAGCGCCGCCAGGGCGCCTTCCCCGAGTCGGCGACAGCGCTTCACGACAGCCTCGACGAGCTCGCCTTCTTCCGCGCCTACTCGCCGGAGCTGACCGGCTGGTTCGACGACTTCGGCCACTCCGGCGTCATCGACGCAAACGGCGGCATCGGCCGTATCGGTACGACCTTCAACACGTTCTCATTGGGCGCCAACGACCTGCCGATCGTCGACCTCAGCGGCCTCCTCGCCACCACCGGCACCGACCTCTTCGACATCGGCAACTACAGGCGCTGCCCCGGCTCCAACGAGCGCCCGGCGCCGGACGGCTCGAACCCGTGGACCGACGGCGGCGCGGTCAACTGCGACACCTCGATCATCCCGCCGGGGCAGTGACGTGAGGCGGATCGCGCTCATCTTCGCCCTTGCGGCCGCGGCGGTGGCAGCGGTGCTGACGACGTCGGCGACCGGCGACGACACGCACACGTATTACATCGAGCTCGACAACGCCTTCGGGATCACGCAGGGCTCCGAGGTCAAGGTCGCGGGCGTCGCCGCGGGCCAGGTGCAGGACCTCCTCATCAACTCCCGCAAGCGGGCCGTGGTCAAGGTCGAGCTCAGCGGCCCGGTGGCGGTTCTCGGCGAGGGCACGATCTGCAGCAGCGAGCCGCAGTCGCTGATCGCCGAGTACTTCATCGACTGCGATCCCAAGGGTGATCCGATCGAGACGACCGACGAGAGCGACTCCGACCACGCCGAGAACCCCGACATCCCGGTCGAGCAAACCCGCCAGACCGTCCAGAACGACCTCGTCCTGAGCACGATGCGGCTGCCGTTCCGCGAGCGCCTGACCCTGCTCGTCAACGAGTTCGGCACCGCGCTCGCCGGCAACTCCGACAACCTCAACAAGGCGATCAGGCGCGGTGCCCCGGCGCTCGAGGAGACGCGCAAGGTCTTCGACCTGCTGGCCAGCCAGAACACGATCATCCGCGACCTCAACGCGGACTCGGAGACCATCATCAGCAAGCTGGCGGAGCGCCGCCAGGACGTCGTCGACTTCATCGACGAGGCCGGCAACACGGCCGAGATCGCGGCCTCACGCCGGGACGACCTCTCCCAGAACTTCGCCCTCCTCGACGACTTCCTCGCGGAGCTGCAGCCGACGATGGCTGAGCTCAACTCGGTCGCGGTGGAGGGAACCCCGCTGGCGACCAACCTGCGCCTCGCGGCGCCGGGGCTGACGGAGCTGTCGCGCAACCTGCCCGACTTCAACCCCGCCGCGACCGACGCGCTGGTCAGTCTCGGGAAGGCGTCGGTGGTCGGCAAACGCGCCCTCGACAAGGGCAACGACGAGATCAAGATCCTCGCCAAGTCGTCGAAGAAGTCGTACTCCGTCGCCGACCAGCTCTCGAAGTTCCTGCGCGACATCGACGATCCCAACCGCGCCGTCGAGGCCGACTCCCGCGCGAACACCGACACCGGGCGCAAGGGGGAGACCGGCTACACGGGCATGGAGGGCCTCCTCAACTACGTCTACTACCAGACGGGTGCCATCAACCAGTTCGACGAGATCGGCCACCTCCTGCACTTCTCGATCTTCGAGGTCGGAACCGGCCCCTGCGCCAACTACAACCCCGGCCACTACGACCCCGACGGGCCCGGCCCGGCGGAGCCCCAGGTCGGCGTTCCGAACGCCGACGGCAGCGGCGCGACGACGAACATCCTCGAGGCGAACCGCTGCGTCGCCTGGCTCGGGCGCAACCAGCCGGGCATCAACCAGCAGGTCGACGTACCGCCGTATGACCCCTCCGTCTGCCCGCAGGGGTCCACCAACCTCGCGCTTTGCGATCCGAACGGGCCGACGACGAGCTCGTTCGGCGACGGCTCCGACGGATCTCGTAACCCGTCCTTCGGCGACGCCGCAGGTGGCTCGGACGAGGGCGCCGGCCAATCGGGTGCCGGGAGTGGCTCCGGCCCGGGCTCCGGCTCCGACCCCGGCTCCGGGGGCGATCCCGGCTCGGACCCGGGCGCCGAGACGCCTCCCGGGGCGACTCCGCCCGCCGGGACCCCCGATACCCCGTCACCGCCCACGACCGAGACCCCCGGCCTCGGAGACATCCTCGCCCCGATCACCGGGGGCCGCCGCGCCGATGCCGCCGCGGCCAACGGCGACCTCCTCGGATACCTGTTCGGAAGCTGATGCGCGAGCGCCTCGACACCCGTGACAACTGCGAGGGGCTCCGATGAGCCGCCGCCGCTCTCCCTTCGCCGCGATCGCGTCGTCGCCGACGATGGTCGGCGCGATCACGACGCTGATCGTGATCGTCGCGGTCTTCCTCGCCTACAACGCCAACAACGGGCTGCCGTTCGTCCCCGTCTACCGCGTCTCGGTGGTCGTCCCCAACGCGTCCCGCCTCGTCCAGAACAACGAGGTGCGGATCGGGGGCGCCCGCGTCGGCGTGGTCGAGTCGATCGAGCCGGTCCGCCTCGATGACGACGGCGACGACGGCGACTCCGACGCCAACGGGCAGGGGGGCCAGACCGACGGCGTCGCCGCCCGCCTGAACCTGAAGCTCGACGAGTCCGCCGCGCCGATCCCCGAGAACTCGATCTTCCGCATCCGCTACCGCTCGGCCTTCGGCCTCAAGTACCTGGACATCACCCGCGGCGACGGCCTCCCGCCCCGGAGGGGTTCACCTTCAACGGCGCCAACGACAACGACGACCGCGCCGACGACGACAACCAGATCCTCTCGATCGAGGAGGTCCAGGAGAACGAGAACCGCGACGACGGCACGTTCATCGCCCAGACCGAGTTCGACGAGATCGGCAACACCTTCAACCAGCCGACGCGCAACGCGATCCGTCAGAACCTGCTCGGCTTCGGTGACGCATTCGCGGCCCGCGGCAGCTCCCTGAACCAGGCGATCAGCGCGCTGAACCCGCTGCTCACCAACCTGCTGCCGGTTGCGCAGACGCTCAACGACCCGAACACCGAGCTGGCGAAGTTCTTCCCGGCGCTTGCCCGCACCGCCGCCATCGTCGCTCCCGTTGCCGAGCAGAACGCGGAGCTCTTCGGGAACATGGCCGACGTCTTCGACGCGATCGGCTCCGACCCGGCCGCGCTGCAGGCGACGATCTCCGGCGGCCCCCCGACGCTGCAGACGGGCATCGACCTGCTGCCGGGCCAGCGGCCGTTCCTCGCCGATTTCGCCGAGCTCTCCCGCCGCCTCAACCCGGGCATCAAGGACCTGCGCATCTCGCTTCCGAGCCTCAACGACGCGATCCGCGTCGGCACCCCGGCGCTCGAGCGCAGCGTCGCCTCCAACCTGCGTCTGCGCGGCGTCTTCCGGGCGCTCGAGGATCTCGTCGAGCAGCCGACGACCAAGAGCTCGCTGAAGCGCCTCGGAGACCTCTTCGACAGCGCCAAGCCGCTCGCCAACCACGTCGTTCCGGCGCAGACGGTCTGCAACTACTGGAACTACATGTGGACGTTGCTGCCCGAGCACCTGACCGAGCGCGACGCCACCGGCTACTCGCAGCGCGTGACGCTGATCTCCTCGCCGCCGGGGAGCATCACCCTGAACCTCGACCTCGACGGGACCGGGCCGCTGCCGCCCGCCGCGACGACCGTCCCCGGTGAGGTCGAGACGGGCATGTCGACCGCCGGCTACTCCGGTGCTCAGGCGAACGGCAAGTCGGCGCTCCCGACCAGCCCGGGCCTGTTCGAGCCCGACGAGCTCCCGATCATGCACGCGAACCCGGCGGCGCCGACCGGCCAGGATGGGGAGAACTGCCAGCCCGGCCAGACGGGCTACGTGCAGGGCCGCCTCCCGGTCCCGGGCCAGGGGCTCGACAACCCCGCGGTGATCGTCCGTGACCTCCCCGGCGATCCGGGGCCGACCGACGTCTACTGGAACCAGGACGGCACGCGCGAGCTGCGCGACACCCGCGTGGGGGCGAGGCAGCCATGAGCGCCACGAGGTCGCGCGAGCACAAGCGGATCCCGAACTGGGCCATCGGCCTGGTGATGGTCGTGGTCCTGGTGATCGCCTCCTACTTCGCGTTCACCAAGAACGTGCCGTGGGGCCGGGGCACCGAGGTCAAGGTCGTCTTCAACTCGGCGCAGAACCTGCGGGTCAACTCGCCGGTCCGGATCGCCGGCGTCGAGGTCGGCAAGGTGACCTCGGTCGAGGCGCTCGACCCCGAGTCCGAGGACGGGGAGGGCGCTGCAACCGACGGCGCCTCGACCGGGGCCGTCGTGACGATGGAGCTCGACGACGACGGCCTGCCGCTGAAGGAGGACGCCCACTTCACCCTGAAGCCGCGGCTCTTCCTCGAGGGCAACCTGTTCGTCGACGTGCAGCCGGGGAGCCCCAGCTCCCCCACCGTCGACACGACCGACTACACGTTCCCGCCATCGCAGACGGCCAACACGGTCCAGCTCGACCAGATCCTCACCGGGTCGCTGCAGGCGGACGTCCGCAGGGACCTGCAGGTGTTCCTCGACGAGTTCGGCAGCGCGCTCATCGACGAGGGGGGCGCGCAGTCGCTGCGCACGCTCAACAAGGTCTCGCCGGGCGCCTTCCGCTACACGTCGGAGGTCAACCAGGCGGTGCTCGGCGAGAACCCGCACGACCTCTCGAGCCTGATCGTCAACCTCGATCGCGTCGTCCGCGCGCTCGACGCCGACGAGCCCGCGCTGCAGGACCTGATCACGAACCTGCGGATCACGACCGGGAGCTTCGCCCAGCAGAGCGCCCCGCTCGAGGCCGCCATCCAGGAGCTTCCGCGCACGATCGAGGCCGGCAACACGGCCTTCGCGAGCCTCAACTCCGCGTTCCCCAACACCCGGGCTTTCGCCCGCGAGATCCTGCCCGGCGTCCGCACCGCGCCGGCGACGCTCGACGCGGCGACGCCGTTGCTGTTCCAGCTCAAGCTGCTGGCGCGCCCCCAGGAGCTCCGGGGCCTCGTCTCCGACCTGCGCCCGACGGTGCCGCATCTCGCGAAGCTGACCCGAGAGACGATCCCGTTCCTGGCGCAGTCGCGGGCGCTGTCGAGCTGCTTCAACACCGTGGTCCTCCCGTGGGCGAACGATCGCGTCACCGGGGGCTCGTTCTACGACTCCCAGCACGGCGCGCAGGGCCGGGTCTTCGAGGAGACCGGCTACGGGCTCCCGGGGATCGCCGGCGAGAGCCGCTCCGGGGACGCCAACGGCCAGTACATCCGCGTGATCGCCGGTGGCGGCACCAACACGGTCGTGACCAACGACCAGTCGACCGGCGGCTCACTGCAGGCGGGGCTGACGCCGTTCCCGATCGACGGCGCGGTGCCGCCGCTCTCGGCCTCGGCGAAGACGCCGTTCAAGCCCGAGGTGCCGTGTGAGACCCAGGAGCCGCCGAACCTCGCAGCGCTCCCGGGCGACCCGCCCCAGCAGCAGTCCGCCGAGCTCGGCGCGACGCCCACCAGCGGCACCGCCGCCGAGATCTACTCCGATTCAGCGAACGCGCTGACCCTGCTCGGCGAGGCGGCCGAGGCCAGCGACGACGGGGACAAGAAGGCGGCACGGCGGATCGGCGCCGAGGCCACGAAGGCGATGCAGGACTTCTACGACAAGTACGGGAACTGAGATGGGGACCGCGATCAAGAAGCATTTCCGCGATTTCCTGGCGATTGCCGCGATGATCGCGATCGCTCTGTTTGCGAGCTACGTGATCCTGCAGGAGCAGCGGCTGCGGATCCCGGTGCTGGAGGACAAGCCCTTCGAGCTCAAGGCGGAGTTCGAGACGGCGCAGGCCGTCGTCCCCGGTCAGGGCCAGACGATCAGGGTCGCCGGGGTGAAGGTCGGCGACGTTCAGGACGTGGAGCTCGAGGACGGCGTCGCGGTCGTCACCTTCGGGATGGATCGCGACTACCTGCCGGTCTACAAGGACGCGGCGATCCTGCTGCGCCCGCAGACCGGGCTCAAGGACATGTTCTTCGAGATGGATCCGGGCACTCCCGAGGCCGGGGAGGTCGAGGACGGCGACACGATCCCGCTCGAGAACACCGCACCGGACGTCAACGTCGACGACCTGCTCGGGGCGCTCGACACCGACACGCAGGCCTACCTGCGGCTGCTTCTCGTCGGCGCCGGCAAGGGGCTGGACGGCCGCGGTGAGGACCTCGGCAGGGTGCTGGGATCGCTCGGCCCGCTGACGAAGGACCTCGACGCGATCAACTCGAAGGTCGCCGAGCGCAAGGACGCGCTGCGGCGTCTGGTCACCAACTTCAACCTGCTCACGAAGGAGGTCGGCAAGAGCGAGGAGAGCCTCGTCGACCTGGTCCGCTTCTCGAACACGACGATCGGCGCGATCGCCGAGCAGGACCCGAGCGTGCAGCGCGCGATCCGCGAGCTTCCCGGGACCCTCCAGCAGTCGACGGAGACGCTCAACAACGTGGCGCTGCTCGCCGATCAGCTCGGCCCCGCGCTCGGCGACCTCCGCCCCTTCGCTCGCAACCTCGATGAGGTGAACGCCTCGACGAAGAAGCTGGCGTTGCGGACGACCCCCGTTCTGCAGCAGCAGATCCGGCCCTTCGTGAGGGCGGCCCGCGGTCCCGTCGGCGACCTCGACACCGCCGCCCGGAACCTCTCCAAGGCGGCGCCGAAGCTGACCGTGGTCGGCAAGAAGATCAACCGGCTGGGCAACATGGCCGCCTACAACCCCAACGGCGCCGAGGGTCCGGGCATCCCCGGCCGCGACGAGGGGTACCTGTTCTGGGCCGCCTGGCTGGGCCACAACTCCAACTCCGTCTTCCAGGTGCAGGACGCGCACGGCGTGAACCGCCGCATCTACCTGACCGTCGGCTGCGACGAGGCGCTGAGCCTGCTCGGCGCCAGCCCGCTCGCCCCGGCGGTGACCGGCCTTGGCCCCTGTTCGCGGCCGGCGGACCATTCGCGGGGGTCTGCTGATGCAGAAGTCGGCTCCCTCCGTCGGCAGGATTCTGGTCGCGACCGGCTTCGCGCTCTCCTGCTTCGGGTTGCTGCTCTTCCTCTGGGTCGCCTTCGGCGGGCCGGTGCCGCTGGCGCCCAAGAGCTACCGGATAACCGTCAACTTCCCGGAGGCCACCCAGCTCGCGGTCGAGTCCGACGTGCGGATCGGCGGGGTCTCGGTCGGCAAGGTCAAGTCGGTCGAGCTGGCTCCCATCGATGAGCAGATCAACGGCCAGGACACGGTGAGGGCCGAGATCGAGATCGAGCCGGAGTTCGCTCCGATCTCCAGTGACGCGGAGGCGATCCTGCGCCAGAAGACGTTGCTGGGGGAGACCTACGTGGAGCTCACCTCGGGGACCGAACCGGGCAACAGGGGCGCGCTTGTCTCCCTCGGTGAGGACGCCAACAACTCGGAGGTGGTGGACGACGAGGTCGAGTCGATCCCAGAGGGCGGCAACCTCGGGCTCGGGCAGGTGCGCGATCAGACGCAGATCGACGAGATCTTCAACGCCCTCGACGAGGAGACCCGCAACGCCTTCCAGCAGTGGCAGCAGGGGCTGGCGGTGGCGATCAAGGGCCGCAGCCTCGACCTCAACGACTCGCTCGGCAACCTCGGCCCGTTCCTGGGCGACGCGACCGACGTGATCTCGCTGCTGCGTCGTCAGCGAACCGCCCTGCAAGGCCTCGTCCGCGACACCGGCACCGTCTTCGACGCGCTCAGCGAGCGCGACGGCCAGCTCGCCGATGCGATCACCGGCTCCCAGCAGACCTTCGAGGCGCTCGCATCCGAGGACGCCGCGCTGCGCGAGGTCTTCCAGGTCGCGCCGACCTTCGAGAGCGAGACGCAGCTGACGCTCCAGCGCCTCGACGAGTTCCAGCAGAACACCCGCCCGCTGGTCCAGCAGCTGCTGCCGGTCGCCAACGACATCAGCCCGACGCTGCGGAGCGTCCGCCAGCTCTCGCCCAGCCTGAAGTCGCTCTTCGGCAACCTCGACGAGCTCACGAAGGCGTCGAAGGCGGGCTTCCCGGCGCTGTCGAAGACGCTGCGCGGACTTGACCCGGTGCTGACCGAGCTCGATCCCTTCCTGGCGAACCTGAACCCGGTGGTGAGCTGGCTCAACTACTACAAGACGAGCGTCACCGATTTCCTCTCCAACCCGCCGGCGGGTCTCTCGGGGACGCTGACTCCGCAGGCGGGACAGCCGTCGGCGCGCCACGCGCTCAAGCAGTTCGGCTACGTCTCGCAGGAGTCGCTCGCGATCTACCCGAACCGCTTGCCCGAGAACCGCGGCAACGGGTACCTGTTCCCGTTCGACGAGTTGATCAAGACGGGCCTCACCGCGAGGAACGGGATCTTCCCCAACTGGGATTGCGACAACACCGGTGGCGGCGAGCGGCGCCCTGGCGACGGCAAGCTGCCGACGGTGTCGACTTCGGCTGACCCGAACCCCTCGAGCGTTGGCCTGCCGCCGCCCCTGGACGGGCCGCACGCCTTCGCTCCCTGCTTCGTCACCCCGAACTACGACTCGGAGTGGGGCGGGCTCAGGTTCCCGCAGGTCACCCAGGATCCGTAGGCTCGAGCGCGTGAGCGCCGCGCCGAGCCGAGACGAGTGGGTGGCCGCCGTGCGGGCGGTCGCGAGCAAGCGCGGGTTGCGCTACGAGGAGGTCGGCGGCATCAACGCCCGCGATGCGCCGGCGGCGCTCTGCCCCGGGGGTCCGAATCGGCTCACCGGGGAGCTCGCTCCCGGCTACTGGGGCTCGAGCTGCGACGCCGACGAGCATGAGGTCGGCGGCTTCTTCAGGAAGGCGGTGCTGCCGCGGGCGGTCCTCGCGAAGGCTCACATGCCGGACCTGACGTCGGCGGTGCCGGCGTTCGACGTCGAGTCGATCGAGGCGACGCCCGACGAGCAGCTACGGCGTCGCAGCCGCAAGCGGGTTCAGTTCGAGAGCATCGATTTCAACAAGCGCTTCATCGCCACCGTGCCCGAGGGTCACGACCCGATCGCCCTGCGGGAGCTGTTCAGCCCGGGGTTCCTGGAGTGGACGACGACCATCGACCGCGAGGTCGACTTCGGCGCCTCCGACCGCCAGCTCTACTTCTCGTGGCGCCTGCGAGAGCTCACCGAGGCCGAGCTGGAGCTGGCCCTCGACAACGCCGGCAAGCTCTTCGGCAGGGTCAGGGCCGAGCTCGAGGAGCACGGCCTGCACACCTACCCGGTCGGCCCCTGGTACGCCGGGATGGAGCCGTTCCCGGGCGGGGAGGCCCCGCCGGCGTCGTAGCTCCCGGCGCTCAGGCGCCCGCGGGCTCAGGCGTCGTCGAAGCCGGGCTCGCCCGGCAGCAGCACGTCGAAGCCGTCCTCGGTGGCGACGACCTTCGGGGTCAGCGGCACGACCGGCCGCTCCGCGGCCTCGGCGAGCACCGCGTCGGCGTCGGCGAGGTCACGCAGCTCCTCGAGGTGCTTGATCGTCGGGAACGAGAGCTCGAACGTGCCCTGCGCGAAGTCCTCGAGCGCGTCGAGCGGGGCGACCCAGCGCGCCTCCGACATCTCCTTGCCATCGGGGGTCGGCTTCGCGTGGGCGGGCGCGAGGCCGACGTAGAAGCGCGTGTCGAAGCGCATCGGCACCTGCACCGGCGTGATCCAGCGCGACCAGGGGTGCAGGTCGGCTGCGGCGACGTCGAGGCCGGCCTCCTCGCTGAGCTCGCGGGCGCCGCAGATGCGGTGCGCCGTCTCCTCGGCGTCGACGCCCTCGATGGCCTCCCGCCCGGCGGCGTCGAGGTCCGCGTCCTCGACGACCCCGCCCGCGAACACCCAGACCCCGGGCATGAACCGCGCCTCGCTCCCGCGGCGAAGCATCAGCACCTCGAGGCCGCGCTCGGAGTGCCTGCCGCCCCGGCGCATCAGGATCACGGTGGCAGCGGGACGAGGAGTTGGGGGAGCGCCTTCGATGCGCGCACTCTACGCCGCCGGGGAGCGGCGGTGGGCGATCGCCTGGCGGCGCTCAACGCAGGCGATTGAATAGGCTCCCGGCCGATGAGCGAGACCGCCCAGCAGCAGTGGATCTGCACCTCCTGCGGCTACATCTACGACCCCGCGGAGGGCGACCCCGACGGCGGCATCCCCGCCGGCACCGCCTTCGAGGACATCCCCGCTGACTGGTTCTGCCCCGTCTGCGGCGCTCGCAAGGCCGACTTCGAGCTGCTCGAGGGCTAGGCCGAGCACCCCGGGGAGCCCGGGCCACCGCCGCCACTTTCCCATCGAGATGCAACGAACGGGAGCATCTGTCCCGTTTCCTGCATCTCGGTGAGCCTCGAGGCCTGCCAGGTGGTTTAGCGCTCCGGCTGCCGGCGCGGGGCGCAAAGACCACGCTCTACGTGGTTTCCGCGCCCCGCGTCCACACGATTGGCAGCGAAGGGAGCCCGGAAGCTCCCGGCGACGGCCAGCCTCACCAGGATCTCCGATGCTCCCCTCGCTGCCCATCGCCCAACGCGGGGCGCATGGACCACCTACGACGTGGTCTGCGCGCCCCGCGCCGATGGTTGAGCTCTCCCGCTGCACCCGCCGCCACCGTTGTCCCCATCGAGATGCAACGAACGGGAGCATCTGTCCCGTTTCTTGCATCTCGGTGAGCTGCGGCTAGTCCAGGGCGCGCTCGCGGCGGCGGCGCAGGATTGCGCGGATCACGAGCCACGCGATCGTCAGCAGGATGGCCGCCGGGATCAGGATCGCGGCCGAGACGAGCAGCACGCCGGCGACGTCGCGGAGGACGCTGACGGTGTCATCGAGCCAGTCGCCGAAGGTGCGGCCCTCGTCGTCGTCCTTGGAGGAGGCGTTGCGGTCACCTTCGATGGTCAGGCTCATCTCGGAGAGCTGGGCGCGGCGAGAGACGCGGTCGAACTGGGCCTGAGCCCGGGCGATCTCGCGGCGGGCGTCGGCGATCTGCAGGCGCAGCGCCTCCGCCTCGGCGTCGGTGCTGGCGTTGCCCAGAGCCTCGAGCAGCTTGCGCCGCTCGGCCTCGGCGTCCTCGAGCCGGTCCTTGGCGGAGACGTAGAAGTGGGTGATGTCGACGGTGCCCTCGTTCAGCGACTTGACGTCGCCGATCTCGGTCAGGCGGTCGATCGCCTCGTCGAGGTTGCGGGTGGGGATGACGAGCTGCAGCGAGGCGCTCGCGTCGTTGCCGGCCGTGCTGACGTTCGAGGAGGCGACGATGCCGTCGAGGTCCCGAGTGATCGAGATCGCCTCGTCGGAGACGTCGTTGACGTCCTCGGGCGGCGCGGTCAGGGCGAGCGAGACGTCGCGGTCGACCTTGCGGTTCTCGGTGCCGGGGGAGATCGGCCCCTGCCCGCCGCCAAAGGAGCCTGAGCCGGAACCGGAGCCGGAGCGGCCGATGTCGGTGGGGGGCGTCGCGAGGTCGCCCTCCGGCGCGGAGGGGACGGCGAGCTCGCCCCCGGAGTCCTCGGCGATGCTCGGCTCTGCGGTGGTCGTCTCGAGCACGGTGGAGGAGGCCTGGTCGACGGAGTCGGATCCGTCGCCCTCGCCACCGGAGAGGGTCGTCGCGGCCACCACCCCGACGACGGCCAGCGTCGCCAGTGCCGCGAAGGCGGGGGTGATCCGCCGCGGGAAGATGTCGCCGAGGCGGGTCGCGATCCCCGTCCACGACGAGCCGCCCCCCTCACCCGGTCGGTGAGAGAAGCGGTGCTCCGCGGCCTCGTCGAGCTCGGCGGCCCACTCCTGGTCGGGATCGGGGCGCTCGTCACGGAGCATCTCGGCGAGCTCGGCCCAGTCGGCCAGCTCCGGCTCGACGTCGGTGCCGGCCAGGGCGCGCTCGATGGCATCGAGCTCGCGCTCGGCCCGCTGATCGAGCCCCTCGTCGTGATGGTCGCGGTCACGCAGTCTCATCGCATGCCCTCCTCAGCTTGGTCAGGGTCCGGTGCAGCCGAGTCCCGGCGTTGGACTCGCTCACACCGGTCACAGCGGCGATCTCGGAGTTGGAGAGCCCGGCGAAGAACTTCAGCGCCACGAGCTCGCGCTCGCGGGGATCGAGCTCGCGCATCGCATCGCGCAGCGCCGTGCGGCGCACCGCCGACTCGGCGACCTCGTGGGGGGCGGCCGCGTCGACGTCCTCGGGGTCGGCGGCGAGCTCGGTGATCCGCTTGCGGCGACGCAGCTCGTCGAGCGCGGCGTTGCGGGCAATCCCGAAGACCCAGGCGCGACCGTTGCCGCGACGCGGGTCGAAGCTGCGGCGCTTGCGGTAGGCGCGCTCGAAGGCCTGCGCGGTGACGTCCTCGGCGGCGGAGCGGTCGCGGAGCAGCCCGGCGACGTAGGCGAAGACGTCGTCGCGGCTGTCGCGGTAGAGCCGGTCGAAGGCGAGCTCCGACTCGGCGGGAGCGCTCTGCGCGGGCGCTGTCGCGACTTGCTGCATGTCCGGACTACGGTCGCGCCGCCGAACCATCACACGCAATATCCAAGAAACCGCGGGGAGCCGCGGGTGGGCGGCGGCGCGGCGGCTATGGGAGCCGCAGGACCCGCGCGGTCATGCGGTCGTGGAGGCCGGCAGGAAGCAGGCGCTTTGCCGCCGTCATGGCGTAGGCGTCGCGGCCGACGAGGTAGCGGGCACGAGGGCGGCGGGCGGTGAGGGCGCGCTCGACGACCGCCGCGGCGTGCTCCGCCGGGATGCCGCGCTTGCCCGTCTCGGCGGCCGCACGCGCGGTCGCCTCCAGCGCCTTCCCGTAGAGCTCGACCGCCTCGGGGCCGAGCTCCTCACGGAGCTCCGCGAAGATCTGCGTGCCGCTCTCCCAGATCTCGGTCGCGACGCTTCCCGGCTCGATGGCGATCGTCCTGATCCCCCACGGCCGCAGCTCCACCCGCAGGCAGTCGCTGACCGCCTCGAGCGCGTACTTGGAGGCGCAGTAGGGCCCGAAGAACGGCGTCGCGACGAGCCCACCGACCGAGGTGACGTTGACGATCCGCCCCTTCGTCTTGCGCAGGGAGGGGACCAGCGCCTGGGTCATCGCGACGTGCCCGACGAAGTTGACCTCGAACTGGCGGCGCATGTCCTGCAGCGGCATCAGCTCGAGCGGCCCGACGTGGGCGGCGCCCGCGTTGTTGACCAACCCGTGCACACCTCCCGGGCATTCCTTCTCGACCCGTTCACGGCAGAGGTCGATGGAGGCGGAGTCGGTGACGTCGACGATCACCGGCTGCAGGCGGTCGCTTCCAGCGGCGGCGATCGACTCGGCGTCGTCCTCCTTGCGCACGCCCGCGAAGACGCGCCAGCCGGCGGCGTCGAGGCGGAGCGCGGAGGCGCGCCCGATCCCGGTCGAGCAACCGGTGATGAGGACGGTGCGGCCGGAGCTCACGCGGCGTCGCGTCGCTGGGCGCCCGATTGGGGAGCGCCGCGCTCCTCGTGGATCGCCGCAAGGTCGGCTGGATGGGCGCCTGCGACGGCCGCGCGGATCGAGTCGGCGGTGATCTCGACGAGTCGCGTGAGGTCGGCGTGGCTGATCGCCAGCGGCGGCATCAGCACGACGGTGTCCCCGAGCGGCCGCACGATCGCCCCCCGTCTGCGCGCCTCGAGCGTCACCCGATGGCCCATGCGCATGCTCGGTTCGTGCTCGCCGAGGTCGATCCCGACCATCAGGCCGCGGCCGCGCACCTCGGCGACCTCGTCCATGGCGGCGACGTCCGCGAGCAGCTCATGCAGCAGCCGGATCTTCGGCTGGATCCGCAGCAACGTGCGCTCGCTCTCGAAGACGTCGAGGCTCGCGATCGCGGCCGCGCAGGCCAGCGGGTTACCGGTGAACGTGTGGCCGTGGAAGAACGTGCGGTACTCCTGGTGCTCACCGAGGAAGCCCTCGTAGATCCGCTCCGTCGTCAGCGTCGCCGCGAGCGGCATGTAGCCGTTGGTGAGCCCCTTGCCGAGGCAGAGGAGGTCGGGCGAGATCCGCTCCTGCTCACAGGCGAACATCGTCCCGGTGCGACCGAAGCCGGTCGCGACCTCGTCGGCGATGAGCAGGACATCGTGGGCGTCGCAGAGCTCGCGCACGCGCCGCAGGTAGCCGGGCGGCTGCACCAGGATCCCGCCGGCGCCCTGCACGAGCGGCTCGACGATGACCGCGGCGATCTCCTCGCCGTGGCTCTCGAGCACCGCCTCGAGCGCGGGACCGTCCCCCGCGGGAACGCAGTGCTTCTGGAACAGCAACGGCCCGTAGGCGCCGTGGAAGAGGTCGATCCCACCGAGTGAGACGGCCCCGATCGTGTCCCCGTGGTAGCCCTCGGCTAGCCCGACGAAGGAGGTCCGCCGCGCGTGCTGGCCGCCGCGCTGGCGCCAGTACTGGAAGGCCATCTTCAGCGCGATCTCGGTGGCGGTCGAGCCGGCGTCCGAGTAGAAGACGCGGTTCAGGCCGGGCGGCGCGATCTCCACCAGGCGGTCGGCGAGCTCAGCGGCGGGCGCGTGGGTGAGCCCGAGCATCGTCGAGTGGGCGACGCGGTCGAGCTGCTCCTTGATCGCGGCGTCGATGTCGGGATGGCGATGGCCGTGGACGTTGCACCACAAAGACGAAGTGCCGTCGATGTAGCGGTTGCCGTCGACGTCGATCAGGTCGGTTCCCTCGGCGCTCTCGACGACGACGGGATCCTCCTCCACCCATCCGCGCTGCTGCGTGAATGGGTGCCAGAGGTGCTCGTGGTCGAGCTCGGCGACGTTCCTGCTCATCGTGGACGCAAACTAGGCCCGCCCGCGGTCGGAAGAGAGCACCCGTGCGCCCGCAAATTGCGCGTTTCCCTGTCCGCCGAGATGCCGAACGTCACTGAGTGCGCCCTATAGGGGGTGTTGAGTGACGTTCGGTGGCGAGGGGGTGGCCTACAGGAGCCCGAGGTCAGGCCAGGAGGCCTCGTCGGCGAGGTCGATCTTCGGCAGCGTCAGGACCTCGACGCCGCCGAGTTCGGCGATCGTCTCGCGGTTGGAGCGCTGCACCTTCGTCGGCCGCTTCGGCCAGCGGTTGAGGACGACGGCGCGGATGTCGAGCTCTGCTGTCCAGGCCGCCTCGATCGTCAGCAGCGTGTGGTTGATCGTGCCGAGGCCGGGGGGCGCGACGATCACCAGCGGCGCGCCAGGTCCGCGGCGAGGTTACGGATCAGGTACCCGGGCGCGAGCGGGACGATGCCGCCGACGCCCTCGCAGATGAACGTGTCCGCTCCTCGCGGGCGGCAGCGGCCGCGGCCAGCAGCCGCTGCGGGTCGATTTCCTCGCCCTCCATCTCGGCGCCGAGGTGGGGGAGACGGGAGGCCCGTAGCGGTAGGGAGCGATGTCGTCGTCGCTCTGGGAGCTACCGACGCCCGCCGCAGCAGCGCGTGGTCGCTCTCGCCGCCGTCATCGAGGCCGGACACCGCGGGTTTGAACACCCGGACCCGCTCACCGCGTTCAGCAGCTGCGCGCGATGACCGCGGCGACGACGCTCTTGCCGACGTCGGTGCCGGTCCCGGTGACGAAGAAGCCGCGCGGGGAGCTCACGCCCCGGGCTTCACCCCGGCGCCGATGCGCTCGGGCCGGCGGATCACCTGCAAGGCGCCGGGAGCGGGATCGGGCAGGTCGATCGACCACTCGCCGTTGGCGGAGACCGCGTCGACGGCATCAGCGATCACGCGAGCGGCCCGCCGCAGCTCGTCCTCGGTGTGGGTGGCCATCACCGTCAGCCGCAGTCGCGAGGTGCCCTCGGGAACGGTCGGCGGCCTGATCGCCTGCGCGTACACGCCCCCTTGCAGAGCCCGCGCGCACGCCGCGGTCGCGCGGTCGGGGTCGCCGATCGCGACGGGGATGATCTGCGCCCCCGAGCCACCCGGCTCGAGACCGTTCGCCGCGAGCGCCGCCCGCAGGGTGGAGGCGTTCGTGCGCAGCCTGTCGACGAGCTCGGGTTGCGTCTCGACCACCGCAAGCGCCGCCTCGGCGGCGGCCGCGGATGCGGGCGGCAGACCGGTCGAGAAGATCAGCGGTCGCGCCGTGTTGACGAGCAGCTCACGGATCTCGGCGCTCACGCAGGCGTAGGCGCCGTAGCTGCCGAGCGCCTTGCCGAGCGTGCCGACGAGGACGTCGACGCGACCCTCGAGGCCGGCTTCGGCGACCGAGCCCCGGCCGCCGGGACCGAGCGCGCCGACGGCGTGGGCGTCGTCGACCATCAGCATCGCCCCGTAGCGGTCGGCGAGCGTCCGCAGCCAGCCGAGCCGGGCGACGTCGCCGTCCATCGAGAAGAGCCCGTCGGTGACGATCAGCGCCGCGCGGCCGCGGTTCTGCCCGAGCCCCCAGGCGAGGTGCTCGAGGTCGCGGTGGCGGTAGACGAAGGTCTCGGCGCCGGCGAGGCGGCAGCCGTCGATGATGCTCGCGTGGTTCAGCTCGTCGCTGAAGACGACCTGCCCGCGCTGCGCCAGCGCCGCGACGATGCCGGTGTTGGCGAGATAGCCCGAGCCGAAGAGCAGCGCCGCCTCGGTCCCGTGGAAGGCCGCCAACCGGCCCTCGAGCCGCTCGTGCGGCCGCATGTTCCCCGACACCAACCGCGAAGCCCCGCTCCCGGTTCCCCAGCGCTCCACCGCATCGATGGCCGCCGCGGTGACCGCCGGATGCGTGGTCAGCCCGAGGTAGTCGTTGCCGCAGAGCAGCAGCACGTCTTCCCCGTCGATCCGAATCCGCGCCCCTTGCGCCGATTCAACGGTTCGCATCCGCCGCAGGAGCCCCTTGTCCCGTATCTCCTCGAGACGATCGGCGGGGGTGGTCATGTCAGGCGACTTCCTTGCGAGCCGGCCTCGGGTAGGCGGGAACCCTGCCCTTCTTGGAGATCACCCGCAGCTGCGTCGAGGGATCCCAGAAGTCCGCCTCCTCCTGGGAATCGATGAGATCGTCGATCGGCGTCTTCGGGGCGTCACCCTCGAGCCAGCCGTCGCGGTTGTCGGGTCGCGGGTTGGCGCCGTTGTCGGGCTGGCGGGCCACGTTCAACCCGAGGTCGGTGAACATCTTGCGATCGTCGGCCGGCTCGGCGCCGAGCGTCGTCAGGAAGTTCCCCATCATCACCCCGTTCAGCCCCGCCTTGACCGCGAGCGGCTGCAGCTCGTGCAGGTTCTCCACGCGGCCGCCGCAGAGCCTGAACAGGGCGTCGGGGATGATCAGCCGGAAGATCGCGATCCACTTGATGACATCCCAGGGATCCATCAGGTCGCGATCACCGAACTTGGTCCCGACGCGCGGGTTGAGCAGGTTGATCGGCACCGAGGTCGGGTTGATGTCGGCGAGCTCGAACGCCATCTCGACGCGCTGCTGTGGCGACTCCCCGAGGTTGAGGATGCCGCCGACGCAGGTCTCCAGACCCGCCTCGCGGACCGCGTCGATGGTCCGCATCCGGCCCTCGTACCTGACCGTCGTCGTCACCTCCTCGTAGTAGGAGCGCGCGGTCTCGACGTTGTGGTGGACGCGCTGGATCCCGGCCTCGGCGAGCTGGGCGGCGCGGTCGCCGGAGATGTGGCCGACCGAGGCGCAGCGCTTCAGGTTCGTCTGCTCGGCGACCAGCCTCGCGCCCTCGAGGATCTTCGCGAAGTCCCGCTTCGACAGCCCCTGGCCCTGCGTGACCATGCAGAAGCGATGGGCGCCCGCCGCCTCGGCCGCCTTCGCGTGCTCGAGGATCTGCTCGGGTTCCATCATCGCGTGCATCGGCGTGTCCGCCTCCGCGTAGCGCGACTGCGCGCAGAAGCCGCAGTCCTCGGCGCAGCCGCCCGACTTGGCGTTGACCAGCGAGCACATGTCGGTCGAGTCGCCGAACTTCCCCTTGCGCACCTCCCAGGCGCGCTCGACCAGCTCCCCGATCTCCTCGTGGTCGGTCAGCGCCCCCAGCTCCATCGCTTCCTCGAATGTGATCAACGGTGCCAACGGGGCCGCCTCCTGGGTCTCGGCGCGCGCGTCCGCGCGGCCACTTGCTGCGGGAGCCGACTCTAGGAACCGCCGCGGACGCGAAGGGGTCGGACCCTTTAGGTTCGCTGCAGGCGGGGATGGGTACCCTCGACCGCCGAATGCGTCGGCACCTGCTGATCCTGCTCGCCTGCGCGGGCCTCGTCGCCGCTGCGCTCGGCGCCTGCGGAAGCTCGGGGAACGATGACGGCGGTGGCGATGGCGGCAAGCACCGCGAACCGCGCCCCGAGCGCGTCTCCGCCAAGGACGCCGCGAGCAAGCCGAACGTGATCTTCATCTACACCGATGACCAGAACGTCTACGACTTCAAGCCCAAGTACATGCCGGAGACGTTCAAGCTCCTCAAGGACCAGGGCACGAACTTCAGCGACTACGTGGTCGCCACGCCGCTCTGCTGCCCCTCGCGCGCCCAGTACATGACGGGCAACTACCCGCACAACAACGGCGTCTTCTCCAACCCCTCCGGCTATCGGAACCTGAAGGACAAGTTCAACACCCTGCCGGTGTGGATGCACAACGCCGGCTATCGGACCGCGTGGGTCGGCAAGTACCTGCAGGGATACGACCGCTACGCCGAAAACGAGTTCGCGGCCGCGCCCGGGATCGACGACTGGCACGCCACCTTCGAGCCCCGCTACTACGACTACGACATCGCCGACAACGGCGAGCGGGTGCGCAAGGGCGACCGCTCCCGCGACTACTACACGACCGTCGTCAACAAGCTCGCGGTCGACACCATCGACAACGCCGCGAAGCAGAAACGCCCGCTGTTCATGACCCTGAACAACCTCGGCCCCCACCACGGGTTCGGCCATGGCGGCCGCTGCACCAACATCGTCCCCCCGGCTCCTCGCGACGTCGGCCTGTTCAAGAACGCCAAGGTCCCGCGGACCCCGAACTTCAACGAGGCGGACACTTCCGACAAGCCCGAGGCCGTCGTGCCCTACCCGCCGCTGAAGCCGGCGCGGATCAAGAAGCTCGACCTCACCGCGGGCTGCCGGCAGGCCTCGCTCGCCTCCGTCGACCGCGGCGTCGCCGACATCTACGCGGCGGTGAAGAAGGCCGGTGAGCTCGACAACACCGTCTTCATGTTCACCTCCGACAACGGGATCCTCCAAGGACAGCATCGGATCGGTGGCAAGAACGTCCCCTACGAGGACGCCCTGCTGCAGCCGCTCGTGATCCTCGCGGGCAAGCAGGCCCTCGGCGGTCCGCAGGTCAGCGACGTCAGCGACTTGACGGCCAGCGTCGACCTCGCCCCGACCATCCTCGACTTCGCCGACGCGAAGCCCTGCGCCCGCCCCGGCAACTGCCGCAAGCTCGACGGCGCCTCGCTGATCCCGCTGATTCGCGGCGACAAGCCCAAGTCTCCGTTCAGCCCCGACCGCGACGTCCTCGTGCAGGGCGGCAAGGGAGGCACCGACTGCGGCTACTCCGGGATCCGCACGCCGGACGTCAACTTCACCATCCACGACACCTACAAGGGCGGCGAGTGCACGCGCGGAACCGGCGAGGAGCTCTACGACCTGACCGGGGAGCTCACCGGCAACGCCGACCCCTACGAGCTCGACAACCTGCTCTCACCGGTGACCCCGGGGCACGATTCGCCCGAGGTCAAGGCCGAGGTCAAGCGCCTGAACGCCCGTCTCGCCGAGCTCCAGGATTGCTCGGGCCGTTCCTGTCGCTAGCGCCCCCCCGGCCGCTCCCCTTCGACTCGCTCACCTCGTCGGCCTCCTCGCCGCACTTGCGCAGCACGTGCGCGTACCAGCCCAGGTACTCCTCCCAGTTGCCGTTCCAGTAGTCGCTGTCGTGCCCGCCGTCTCCCTGCTTGACGATCGGGAGCACCCCGCCCTCCCGCAGCGCGTCCTCGAATGCCTCGTCACCCTCCAGGAAGGGGTCGTCGTCGCCCGCGTCGAGCCACACCTTCATGTCCTCGAAGGGGCTCGGGTCCTCGCCGGCGATGGCGATGATGTCGTTGGCGTCGAAGTCGTCGGCGTCGTCGAAGGCGCCGTCGGCGGTCTCCCCGGCGTTCTCCCAGATCGCCGGTGAGTGCCCGGCGACCGCGCAGAACGTGTCGGGCTGCAGCCGGGCGAGGTCGTAGGCGCCGAAGCCGCCCATCGAGATCCCGCCGATCGCGATCTTGTCGGGGTCGATGTCGAAGCGCTCGATGAGCAGCGGGATCAGCTCGTCGAGCACGTAGGTGCCCCAGTCACCGCTGTCGCGGTCATGCCAGAAGGAGGCGTCGCCGCCGTCGGGGAACGCCATCACGGGAGCTCGCGTCTTGAGCTCGTTCAGCGCCTCGAACATCGGATCGACGAGGTAGCTCGTCTCGTTCTCGCCGCGCCCGTGCAGGAAGACGACGAGCGAGCGGTCGTTGGCGGGCGCGCCCTTCGGCACGACGATCTTGACATCCATCGTGCGGTCGAGGACCTCGCTGTCGATCTCCTTGGTGCGGATCGTCGCCCCGTAGGTGTCGCGCTGGGCGTCGTCGGCGAGCCACAGCCGGTCCACCGCGAGCGCGGCTGCGGCGACCAGCACCGCGGCGAGGATTCGCACGGCGAGCATGCGCCGGGAGTGGGGGGAACCATTCGGCGTGCCTTCCGGGGTCTCGGGGGCCTCCGGGGTCTCCGGGGTCGGCGCGTCAGGCTCGCTCACGCACGCGAAGGTACTCCAGCGCCCTCGCGGAGCGGCCGCCTCCGTAAGAAGTAGTAAGTTCTACTTCCTACTTTGGCCGTACTGGGAACCCGCATAGACAAGGCGTCCGACGCCTACCGGATCAACCGCGAGAAGATGCTCGAGCGCCTCGAGAAGCTCGAGGAGGAGCAGGCCAAGGCGCGCCTCGGCGGCGGCGAGAAGCGGATCGAGCGCCATCACTCGCGCGGCCGGCTGCTCCCTCGCGAGCGAATCGAGCTACTGCTCGACCGCGATTCGCCCTTCCTCGAGATCGGCGCGCTCGCCGCCTATGGCTCCGAGTACGAGGTCGGCGCCTCCCAGGTCTGCGGGATCGGCGTGGTGCATGGAGTCGAGTGCCTGGTCGGCGGCTCCGACCCGACCGTCCGCGGCGGCACCTCCAACCCCTACACCCTCCGCAAGAACCTGCGCGCGCAGGAGATCGCGATGGTCAACCGCCTGCCGGCGATCGGCTTCGTCGAGTCAGGCGGAGCCGACCTGCCGCGCCAGAAGGAGATCTTCGTTCCCGGCGGCGCCAACTTCCGCAACCTCACGCGCAAGTCCGCGGCGGGGATCCCGACCGTCGCCATCGTCACCGGCAACGCGACCGCCGGCGGCGCCTACCAGCCGGGGATGAGCGACTACACGGTGATGATCAAGGAGCAGGGGCTCGTCTTCCTCGGCGGTCCGCCGCTCGTGAAGATGGCCACCGGCGAGGACGCCGAGGAGGAGGCGCTCGGCGGCGCCGAGATGCACGCGCGCGTCTCCGGGGTCAACGAATTTCTAGCCGCCGACGAGCACGACGCCGCCCGAATCGGCCGCGAGATCGTCCGCAACCTGAACTGGCGCAAGCTCGGGCCGGAGCCGCGCGGGGAGGGACTGCCGCCGGTCCACGGTCCCGAGGAGCTCCTCGGGATCGCCTCCCACGACCTCAAGATCCCGTTCGAGGCCCGCGAGGTGATCGCCCGGATCGTCGACGAGTCCCGCTTCGACGAGTTCAAGCCCGCCTACGGCAATCAGCTCGTCACCGGTTGGGCCGAGCTCCACGGCTGGCCCGTCGCGATCCTCGCCAACAACGGCGTCATCTTCAACGAGGACGCCGAGAAGGCCGCGCACTTCATCCAGCTCGCCGACCGCGTCGACACACCGCTGCTGTTCCTGCAGAACACGATGGGCTACATCGTCGGCGAGGAGTACGAGCAGCGGGGGATCGTCAAGGCCGGGGCGAAGATGATCAACGCGGTCGCCAACGCCGGCGTCCCGAAGCTGACGCTGATGATGGGCGGCTCCTACGGCGCCGGCAACTACGGCATGTGCGGGCGCAGCTTCGAGCCGCGGTTCATCTTCAGCTGGCCCAACCACAAGAGCGCGGTCATGGGTCCCAAGCAGCTCGCCGGCGTGATGGAGATCGTCATGCGCGCCGGGGCCAAGCGACGCGGGATCGAGGTCGACGAGGAGGCGCTCGCCGCCGGGACCAAGGCGGTCGAGGATCAGATCGAGAACGAGTCCGACGCGTTCGTCGCGAGCGGCGAGATGTGGGACGACGGGATGATCGATCCGCGAGACACCCGCACCGTGCTCGGCATGGCGCTCTCGGCAGCGTGCTCGAACGTCGTCGAGGGCTCGGGGCGCTTCGGCGTCTTCCGGATGTAGGTGGGTGGTGATGGCGGAGCTCGAGACACGTCCCTTCACGAAGGTCCTGGTCGCCAACCGGGGTGAGATCGCGCGCCGCGTCTTCGCGGGCTGCCGCCGCCTCGGGATCGCGACGGTCGCGGTTCACTCCGAGCCCGACGCCGACGCGCCGTTCGTCGCCGAGGCCGACGAGGCCGTGGCGCTCGGCGGCACCACGGCGGCAGAGTCCTACCTCGACGTCGCCAAGGTGCTCGTCGCCGCCGCCCGCACCGGCGCCGACGCCGTCCATCCCGGCTACGGCTTCCTCGCCGAGAACGCCGCCTTCGCGAGCGCCGTCATCGACGCCGGCCTCGTCTGGATCGGGCCGCCTCCCGCCGCGATCGAGGCGATGGGCTCGAAGGTCGGAGCGCGGGCGCTGATGGGGGAGGCTGGGGTTCCGGTCGTCCCCGGCGCGGAGCTCCCGGACGGCGCCGACCTCGCCGCCGAGGCCGAGTGCGTCGGCTTCCCGCTGCTGGTCAAGGCCTCCGCGGGCGGCGGCGGCAAGGGGATGCGCCCGGTCGAGAGCGCCGCGGATCTCGAGGGCGCGGTTGAGGGCGCCCGCCGCGAGGCGGAGTCCGCCTTCGGCGACGCCACCGTCTTCATCGAGCGGCTGCTGCAGCGCCCGCGTCACATCGAGATCCAGCTCCTCACAGACACACACGGCTCCACGGTCAGCCTCGGCGAGCGCGAGTGCTCCATCCAGCGGCGCCACCAGAAGGTCGTCGAGGAGGCGCCCTCTCCGCGGGTCGACGAGGAGCTGCGCGAGCGCCTCGGCGCCGCCGCGGTCGCCGCCGCGGAGGCGGTCGGCTACGTCGGCGCCGGCACCGTCGAGTTCATGCTGGACGAGAGCGGGGAGTTCTTCTTCCTGGAGATGAACACGCGGCTGCAGGTCGAGCATCCGGTCACCGAGATGGTCCTCGGCCTCGACCTCGTCGCCGAGCAGCTGCGGATCGCCGCGGGGGAGCCGATGAGCGCGCGGGCGCGGGAGCCGCGCATCGAGGGCCACGCGATCGAGGTCCGCCTCTACGCGGAGGACCCGGCCGCCGGCTACCTGCCGCAGACGGGAACGCTCGCCGACTTCGAGGTCCCCTCCTCCGAAGCCTTCGCGGTTCCGCGCGGGGAGGGGGAGCCCGCAGACCTGAGGCTCGACTCCGGCTTCGAGCCGGGCTCGGAGGTGAGCCCTCACTACGACCCGATGCTGGCCAAGGTGATCGCGTGGGCGCCGTCGCGCACCGGGGCCGCCTCCAGGCTCGCCGCCGCGCTCACCCGCTCGCGTGTCCACGGCACGGTCACCAACCGCGACCTGCTCGTCCGCATCCTGCGCTCGCCGGAGTTCCTCGCCGGGGACACCGACACCGGCTTCCTCGACCGCGACGACGGGCTGCTCGCGCCGCTCGTCGACGCCGAGGAGAGCGCCTGCACGCCCTCGCCGCCGCCCTCACCGCGAGCGCCGAGCGGCGCGAAGCGGCCGAGGTCCTGCGCTTCGTCCCCTCAGGGTTCCGCAACAACTTCTCCGAGCCGCAGCGGATCGCGTTCGCCGGGCAGGGCCCAGGCGACGGCGACGAGCTCGAGGTGCTCTACGCCTTCCGCCGCGACGGCCTCGAGGCCGCTGTGGGCGGCGAGGAGCTCGACGTCGTCGTCGGGGCCCTCGCGCCCGAGGGCGTGGACCTCGAGGTCGGCGGGATCAGCCGCCGCTACGAGGTCTCGCGCGACGGCGAGATGCACTTCGTCAACAGCCCACTCGGCCAGTCGGCCCTGCGCGAGCTGCCCCGCTTCCCCACCGGCGAGGAGTCGCTCGGTGAGGGGCGCTCGTGGCGCCGATGCCCGGCAAGGTGATCAAGCTCGCCGTCGCCGAGGGAGACGCGGTCGAGGTCGGCGACGTCCTCGTCGTCCTCGAGGCGATGAAGATGGAGCACGAGCTGACCGCGCCCAGCGCCGGCACCGTCGCCGAGCTGCGCGTCGCCGAGGGCGATCAGGTCGAGTCGGGCGCCCCACTCGCCGTCGTCGAGTAGGACCAAGCGCCTCGAGCCGCTTGCGCCTTGACCGCCGGTCGGGCGCGGGCTACGTTCTGCTCGCAAGCAGCGACGAGACGGAGGAGCGATGCGAATGACGGCGATCCGACGGCACCTCACCTTCGCCAACGTGATCGCGCTGATCGCTCTCTTCGTCGCCCTCGGGGGCAGCGTCTACGCCGCCTCCAAGATCAACGGCAAGCAGATCAAGAGGGGCTCGGTCCCCGGCAACCGTCTGAAGCCCGACAGCGTCGGCGGCAAGCAGGTGAAGGAGTCGAAGCTGGGAACGGTGCCGAGCGCCGCCTTCGCGGCGAGCGCCGGGGACGCGGCGACGCTCGGCGGCAACGGTCCTGGGTCCTTCGTGTCCTCCGCCGACGTGCGCCGTGTCCACTGGGACGTCACCGCGGGCTCCTCCTCCATATCCGCGACCGTTCTCGATCTCGCGCCCCTGCGTTTGACCGCGGGTTGCAGCCAGTCCCACTTCGACCTGCAGGTCTCCTCGACGGCCACGTCCGGCACCTTCAGCGTCGGTGTGACGAAGGGCGCCACGCCGCAGACGTTCGGCGGGGCGGTTGGCTCCTCGCCGGTGATCGTCTTCAGCGACAACTTCAGCACGCCGTCGACCAACCGCTTCGTGGGCACCTTGGTCTACGACGACGCGGACACGACGATCTCGGTGCCGTTCGCGCTCTTCAACAACTCGAACGGGGTTCCCCAGGGTGGCACCCGCTGTGCCTTCACGGGCACGGCGATGAGGACAACCGGCTAGCTCAGCTCCGCCTCGAGCCGCGGAGCTGCCTCAAGCGCTCGCGCCTTACCCGTCGGCGGGCTCGCCCACCGGCAGCGCTCCGCCCGCCGCCGCCCACAGGTAGAACGAGGCGAGGGTGCGGTTCGGGCTCCAAAGTTCGGCGATCTCCTCGGCCTCCTGCGGCGTCGGCGGCTCCTCCATCTCGTAAGCGATCTGGATCCCCCGGCGCAGGCCGAGGTCGCCGCCGCTGAAGACGTCGGGGCGGCCGAGGTCGAACATCAGGAACATCTCCGCGCTCCAGCGCCCGAGCCCCCGCAGGGCCACGAGCGTCTCGATCACCTCCGCGTCGGAGGCCTCGTCGAGCCCGTCGGGGTCGAGCTCGCCGGAGAGGACGGCTTCGCCGATCCCGATCATGTAGCTGGCCTTGCGGCCGCTCAGCCCGGCGGCCCGGAGCGTCTCGGTGGCATCGGCTGCGGTCAGCTGCTCCGGCGTCGGCACCCCGTCGTGGGCCTCGACTACCCGCCCCCAGATCGTCCGCGCTGCCGCGGTCGAGACCTGCTGACCGGCGATGATCCGGCACAGCGCCTCGAACCGGTCGTCGGTGCGGGAGTCGACCCGGTCGGTGATGACCGCGTAGTCGATGCGCTCGATCAGCAGCGCGATCGCGGGGTCGGAGGCAGCGAGCTCGGCGTGGGCTGGGGAGTGGTGGCCTGCCACGGCCCGCGCCTACCGGCCCTTCCAGACCGGCTTGCGCTTCTCGCCGAAGGCCCGGATGCCCTCGCGGAAGTCCTCGGAGGCGAAGCAGGACTCGCGCAGGGCCACCAGCTCCTCGACCTGCTTGGGGCTGAGCCGGGGGAACTGGGTCAGCGTCTCGATCGCGTGCTTGTTGCCGGTGAGCGACAGCGGAGCGTTGCCGGCGATCTCACCGGCCAGCTCGAGCGCCCGCTCCTCGACCTCGGCGGCGGGGTGGACCTCGTGGACGAGGCCGATCGACTCGGCGCGGGTCCCGTCGAAGATGCGCCCGGTGAGGAAGAGCTCCTTCGTCCGCGGGACCCCGACGCAGTCGATGAAGCGCTCGAGCCCGGTGTGGCCGTAGATCAGGCCGAGCTTCGCGGGCGGCATGCCGAGCTTCGCCTCGGCGGCGCAGACGCGCAGGTCGCAGCGCACCGCGAGCTCGAGGCCGCCTCCCAGGCAGTGGCCGTTGATCGCCGCGATCACGGGGTACGGATGGGCGCTGATCGCCTCCATGGCCGCCGTGAACGGGTGCGCGACCAGGGCCTCCGCATCGCGCTCGAAGCTCTCGTCGGGGATGCCGCCGATGTCGTATCCGGCCGAGAACGCCTTGCCCTCGCCGGTGATGACGACGCAGCGCACGTCGATGCCGTGGTCGAGCTTGGGCAACGTCGCCGCGATCGCGTCCAGCACCGGATGGGTGAGCGGATTGCGGCGGTCAGGGTTCGTCAGCGTCAGCCGCGCGACCGCATCGGCGGGGAAGTCGAGGCGCAGCTCGCCGCCGGCCATCGTCTGGGGCTTCATCTCGGCCACCGCGGCAGCGTATGGGAGCGGGACTGGCCGAGTGGCCAGGGATCCACCGGCGGGGAGGCCAGGGCGGTAACGTCCCCTGAGGAAACCGCATCCCTGAGCCGACGAGGAGAACTTAAGTGGAGCCCACCGCAACGCCCGAGGCAGCCGTCACGACCAACGGCAAGCCGGAGGGGAACACCGTCGAGGTCCACAACCCGGCCACGGGCGCGCTGATCGGCAGCGTCCCCGCCATGACTCCCGACGAGGTGACCGAGGCGGTCGCCCGCGCCCGCGCCGCGCAGCCCGCCTGGGAGGCTCTCGGCTTCGCCGAGCGCGGCCGGATCCTCCGCCGGATGCAGAAGTGGACGCTCGACAACTCCGAGCGGATCATCTCCACGATCGTCGCCGAGAACGGCAAGACCTACGAGGACGCTCAGCTCGCCGAGGTCTCCTACGCCGCCTCCGCCTTCGGTTTCTGGGCGAAGAACGCCCCCGACTTCCTCGCCGACGAGAAGGTCAAGTCGGCCTCGCCGTTCGTGATCGGCCGCAAGCTGGTCGTCCGCTACGCGCCGGTCGGCGTCGTCGGCGTGATCGGCCCCTGGAACTATCCGCTGACCAACTCCTTCGGCGACTGCATCCCGGCGCTCGCCGCCGGCAACTCGGTCGTGCTGAAGCCCGCGACGCTGACCCCGATGACCTCGATGGTCATGGCCGAGGGCCTGCGTGAGTGCGGCGTTCCCGAGGACGTCTTCCAGGTGACCGTCGGCGAGGGCTCCAAGATCGGCAACGCGCTGATCGACGCGGTCGACTTCGTCATGTTCACCGGCTCCACCGAGGTCGGCAAGAAGGTCATGGAGCGCGCCGCGCAGACCCTGACCGGCACCGCGATGGAGCTCGGCGGCAAGGACCCGATGATCGTCCTCGAGGACGCCAACCTCGAGCGCGCCGCCAACGCCGCCGTCCACTACTCGATGCAGAACGGCGGGCAGACCTGCATCTCGGTCGAGCGCGTCTACGTCGAGGCGCCGGTCTACGACGACTTCGTCGCCCGCGTCACCGACAAGATGCGCGCGCTGCGCCAGGGCGTCCCCGGCGCTCCCGCGCAGACCGACGTCGGCGCGATGACGTCGCCCGACCAGCTCGACCTCGTCGAGGAGCAGGTCAACGACGCGGTCGCCGCCGGCGCGCGCGCCGTGGTCGGAGGCCATCGTGTCGACGGCCCCGGTGACTTCTTCGAGCCGACGCTCTTGCTCGACGTCGACCACACGATGGAGTGCATGACCGAGGAGACGTTCGGCCCGACGCTCCCGGTGATGAAGGTCGCCGACGTCGAGGAGGCGATCCGCCTCTCCAACGACTCGCCCTACGGCCTACAGGCCTCGGTCTGGACCAAGGACACCGAGCGCGGCGAGCAGATCGCCCGCCGCCTCGAGTCCGGCGTCGTCTGCATCAACGACGCGCAGCTCAACTACGTCGCGCTCGAGCTGCCGATGGGCGGCTGGAAGGAGTCCGGCGTCGGCTCCCGCCACGGTGCGGGCGGCATCCGCAAGTACACGAAGCAGCAGACCCTGCTGGTGACCAAGTTCGCGCCGACGAACAAGGACGTGCACATGCTCCCCTACACGTCCGCCCGCAAGACCCGGATGCTCGGCAAGTCGTTCCGCCTCCTCTGGGGCCGCGGCAAGCGCGACTAGCGCGCGGGCGCTGCGGGCTGGCCGCGGCGCGCGCTGGGCTGAATGGGTGGGTCGGAGCGCCGAGAGGTGAGAACGCCGCGATATCCGCGGTCAAGTCTCCTCGACCGTCGCGCTGGCGCTGCTGGCCCTGGTGCTCGGCGGCTGCGGCGGCGCCGAGCCGCAGCGCGCGGCGAACCCGCTCGTAGGTCCCCTGGCGACGCCCGTCGCCACCGACGCCGACCGGGCCGAGATCGCGGCGCTGATCAACGAGGTGCGCGTCGCTTTCGCCGCTGGCGAGGGTGCCGACGTCTGCGATCGGTTGACCGCGCGGGGTGCCGCTGAGATGACGAGCCAGGACGTCGTGCCGTTCATCGAGGACGAGGTGGAGGCCCGCATCGAGGGCGAGCCGCTCGAGCCGACGTGCGAGGCCGCCGTCTCCTCCTTCACCGAGGGTCTCACGGATTCGCAGCGGCGCCAGCTCGCCGGTGTTCTCACCTACCGCGTCGCCGACGTCGACCCCGCCGCGACGGCCGAGGGCTACCCCGGGGCGGTGCGGGTCACCTGCCTGGAGAGCCCGGGCAAGGCCTGGTTCGCGACGCAGGAGGACGGCACCTGGAAACTGGAGCTCCCGTTCTGCTCGACGCCTCCGCCCGGCGCGTAAGGCGACGGCGCCGACCCCGGCCGAAGTCCGAGACCCACCGAGATGCAATCTCCGGGAGAGATCCTCCCGTTTCTTGCATCTCGATCGTGGTAGGACATCGGCATGGAGCAGCGGCTCAGCCTCGTGACGCTCGGCGTCGCCGACCTCGAGCGCGCGGTCGCCTTCTACGCGGCGCTCGGTTGGGAGCCGGGCAACGACGTCGCCGCCCAGGACGTGGCGTTCTTCCAGGGGCCGGGGATGATCGTGGCGCTGTGGCACCGCGACGAGCCCGCGGTCGACTCGGCCGTAGCCGACACCGGTGGCTGGGGCGGCATCACCCTCGCCCACAACGTGCGCTCGCCGGAGGAGGTGGACGCCGTCCTCGCGGAGGCCGAGCGGGCCGGCGCGACGATCGGCCGGTCCGGCGCCGCGACCGAGTGGGGCGGCTACTCGGGCATCTTCATCGACCCCGATGGCCACCCCTGGGAGGTCGCCCACAACCCCTTCTGGACCATCTCCGAGGACGGCGGCATCTCGCTCTGACCGCGGCGCCGGTCCCGGCCCGTCGCGAACCTGTCACCCGCAACCTCCGCTGCGAATCACCCTGCTTCAGCCGGGTCAATCCGTAGCGGAGCGCTCTACTCCAAGACGACCAGCACGTCGCCCTCGCTCACCGACTGCCCTTCCTCGCAGCGGATCTCGGCGACGGTGCCCTCGTCCTCGGCCTCGACCGGCATCTCCATCTTCATCGACTCGAGGATGACGACCTCGTCTCCCTCGGAGACCTGGTCGCCGACCGCGACCTCGATCTTCCACACGGTTCCGGTGATGTGAGCGGGGATGTCCGGCACGGATCGGGAGAATATGCGCCGGTGTCGGCGGAAGCGCAGAAGCAGGGAACCCGCCGGGTCGCGATCGTCGCCGCGCGGGACGAGGCCGACCGCATCGCCGACACCGTCGGCACCCTGCGCGGGGCCATGCCGGGCATCGAGGTCTGGGTCGCCGACGACGCCTCCATCGACGGCACCCGCGACGCCGCGATGCTGGCCGGCGCCACCGTCGTCCGCCGCAACCGTCCCCACGGCAAGGGCGGCAACATGACCGCCGCCGCGACCGCCGCGCTCGACGACCTCCCCGACGACGCCACGGTCCTCCTCTGCGACGGCGACCTCGGCGCGAGCGCCGCCAACCTCCTCCCGCTCCTCGAAGCGGTGGAGGACGGCAGCGCCGACCTCACCATCGCCGGCTTCGAGCGCAAGGTTGGAGGGGGCCTCGGCCTCGCCAAGGGCTACGCGCGCTGGACGATCGAGCACCTCTGCGGCTACGAGGCCAACTCCCCGATCTCCGGCCAGCGCGCGATGAGCGCCGCAACCCTCCGCCAGGTGCTGCCCTTCGCGCCGCGCTACGGGATGGAGATCGGGATGACCGTCGACGCGGTCCGGGCCGGCGCCCGCGTCGCCGAGATCGAGCTGCCGCTCGAGCACCGCGCCACCGGCAAGACGCTCAGCGGCTTCCTCCACCGCGGCCGCCAGCTCCGCGACTTCCTCGCCGTCACCCGCTCTCGGCGGCGCGGGTAGGTTTCGCCCAGGAGAGCAAGCACCTTGATCCTCGCCATCGACCAGGGAACCACCGGCAGCACCTGCCTCGTCTTCGACGACGAGGGCCAGATCACCGGCCGCGCCTACTCCGAGTTCCAGCAGCATTTCCCGCACCCCGGGTGGGTGGAGCACGACGCGAATGAGATCTGGGAGGTCACCCGCCGCGTCGGCCGCGAGGCCCTCGCCGACGCCGGGATCGAGGGCGCCGACCTCGAGGCCATCGGCATCACCAACCAGCGCGAGACGGTCGTCGGCTGGGACCCCGACACCGGCGAGCCCATCCACCACGCGCTCGTCTGGCAGGACCGCCGCACCTCCAACCGCTGCGACGAGCTCCGCGAGGCGGGCCACGAGGCCCTGGTCCGCGAGCGCACCGGCCTCGTCATCGACCCCTACTTCTCGGGAACCAAGATCGAGTGGCTGCTGCGCAACGTCGAGGGGGCCGAGCGCGCCCGCTTCGGCACGATCGACTCCTGGCTCACCTACAAGCTGACCGGCGAGCACGTCATCGACCTCTCCAACGCCTCACGGACGATGCTCCTCGACATCGGCAGCGGCGAGTGGGACCCCGACCTCTGTGAGCTGCTCGGAGTCGACCCCGCGAGTCTGCCGTCGCCGCGCGCCTCCGCCGAGATCTACGGGACGACGAGCGAGTTCGGCGGCGAGGTCCCCGTCGCGGGAATCGCCGGCGACCAGCAGGCGGCTCTGTTCGGGCAGGCATGCCACGCCCGCGGCGACGCCAAGAACACCTACGGGACCGGCAGCTTCGTCCTGCTCAACAGCGGCACCGACCGCCCCGACCCGGGCGACGGCCTACTCGCGACGATCGCCTGGGGGCTGCCGGGGGGCGACGGCGGCGGCCCGCCCGAGATCACCTATGCGCTCGAGGCCTCGGTCTTCGTCACCGGTGCCGCCGTGCAGTGGCTGCGTGACGGGCTCGGCCTGATCAAGAGCGCCGCCGAGACGGAGGAGCTCGCGGCATCGCTCGACGGCAACGACGGCGTCTACTTCGTCCCGGCGCTGACCGGCCTCGGCTCCCCTTACTGGGATCCCTACGCCCGCGGCGCCCTGATCGGCCTCACCCGCGGCACCGGCCGGGCGCAGATCGTCCGCGCCACCCTCGAGGCGATCGCTTACCAGACGGTCGACGCCGTCCGCGCCCAGGAGGCGGCCTCGGGCGAGTCGCTGACGATGCTGCGGGCCGACGGCGGCGCGGTCGGCAACAGGTGGCTGATGCAGTTCCAGGCGGACGCGCTCGGCGTCCCCGTCGTCGTCCCCGAGATCTCCGAGACGACCGCGCTCGGCGCCGCCTACCTCGCCGGCATCGCGGTCGGCAAGTGGGACCTCGCGGCCGTCCACGACATGTGGCGGGAGCGCGCCACCTACGAGCCTCGCATCTCCGCCGACGAGCGCGAGTCCCTGCTCGCCCGCTGGCACCAGGCCGTGGAGCGCAGCCGCGGGTGGGCTCGCGACTAGCTGGGCCGAGCGCGGACCCGCCACGATCGCCATCGATGCTCCGCCCGCTCTAGGCTCCCTGGCCGTGTCCACCCATCTCGTCACCGGCTTCCCGGGCTTCATCGGGCGCCGTCTGGTCGCCGCGCTGCTCGCTGACGACGCCGATGCGCGCATCGTCGCGCTTGTCGAGGGCCGCATGGCCGAGCCCGCCCGTGCGGCGGCCGCCGAGATCGACGGCGAGCGCATCGAGGTCATCCCCGGCGACATCGCGACCCGCCGCCTCGGGCTCGCCGACGCTGACTACGAGCGGCTCGCCGCCGAGGTCACGGTCGTCCACCACCTCGCCGCGATCTACGACCTCGCGGTCCCCGAGGAGATCGCGCAGAAGGTCAACGTCGAGGGGACGGGCAACGTGCTCGACTTCTGCGCCGACGTCGCCGACCTCTCCCGCCTCAACTACGTGAGCACCGCCTACGTCGCGGGCACCCGCACCGGCGTCGTCTACGAGCACGAGCTCGCGCTCGGGCAAGGGTTCAAGAACCACTACGAATCGACCAAGTTCCAGGCGGAGGTATGGGTGCGCGACCGGATGGACCGGATCCCGACGACGATCTACCGGCCCGGCATCGTCGTCGGCGACTCCAGGACGGGGGAGACGCAGAAGTTCGACGGCCCCTACTACGTGCTCCGCTTCGTCGCCGCCAGCGTCGAGCGCCGCATGCCGATCGCCAACATCGGCCGCGGCAGGACGCCCTTCAACGTCGTCCCCGTCGACTTCATCGTCGACGCGATGCTCGCCCTCGGCGCTCTCCCCGAGGCGGTGGGGGAGACCGTCCACCTCTGCGATCCCGAGCCGCTCACCTCCCACGAGATGGTCGAGGTCCTCTCCGAGCTCTACGCCGGCCGCAAGCCCTCCTACCGGCTGCCGCCGCGGGGAGTCTCGGGCGCGCTGCACGTGCGCGCCGTGCGCAACCTCTACGGCGGCACCCCCTCGGAGTCGGTCCGCTACCTCAACCATCCCGTCCGCTACGACACCCGCCGCGCCACCGAGCTGCTCGCCGCCAGCGGTCTGCGCTGCCCGCGCTTTCCCGAGTACGCGCCGGCCATGGTCGAGTTCTTCCGCCGCCACGAGGACGATCCGGCTTTCGTCAAGGAGTAGCCGGAAGTAACCGCCGCCCGTTGAGGGGTAGTGGTCCCTGCGGCCCGCCTCCCAACCGGGTGCCGGTGCCGCGCTTCCGTTTCTGCAGATGAGCGAGATCAAGCCGCAGCGCTACAAGGACCCTCGGCCCGCCGAGCTGTTCCAGCCGTTCCACGACTACTCGCGCGCTCACGATCCCGACTGGGTCTACAGCGTCGTCCGCATGGTCACGACGCCGATCTCGCTGCTGCTCTACCGAACCCGCCAGATCGAGGTCGACAACGTCCCCTCCTCGGGCCCGGTGATCCTCGCCGCCAACCACTTCTCCAACTACGACCACTTCCTCGCCGGCGCCTGGCTCCGGCGCAAGATCAGGTTCTTGGCGAAGTCGCAGATGTTCCGGCGCAACGGCTTCCTCGACTTCGTCTATCGCAACGGCGGCGTCATCCCGATCCGGCGCGGCCACGCCGACGAGGAGGCGTTCAAGACGATCTTCGCCGTCCTCGACCGCGGCAACTGCCTGATGATCTACTGCGAGGGCGGCCGCTCCCGCACCGGAGAGCTCGGCGACCCCCGCCCCGGCGTCGGCCGCGCCGCGCTCGAGAGCGGCGTCCCGGTCGTCCCGATCGCGATCTTCGGCTCCCAGGGGATCCGCGGCTGGAAGAAGCTGATCTTCCCGCAGGTGACGATCCGCTACGGCGAGCCGGTCAGCTTCCCGGCCGTCGAGTCCCCGAGCCGCGAGCAGCAGATGGAGTGCGCGGAGGAGATCTTCAGCCACGTCCGCGAGATGTACGAGGAGCTCGCCCGTGACGGTGGCCGCGCGGTCGCCCGCCGGGTCCGCGAGCAGCCGTCGCTCAGGCGCGGCCCCGCCAGCTACTCGTAGCGGCGCTCGAGCGTCGGCCAGTGGTCGGCGTCGTGCCCCGGCACGATGATCGCCTTCGGGTAGGTGCGCTTGAACTGCTGCAACTCCCGCAGCGAGCGCTTCCAGGTGTGCATGTCGGCGGGCGCGGGGGGAGGGTTGGCGCCCTCGAGCTGCGCGTAGGTGTAGATCGCGTCGCCGGCGATGACGAGGTCGCGGTCGGTGAGCCGGCAGATCACCGAGCAGTGCCCGGGGGAGTGACCCGGCGTGTAGGCGAGGCGGACGCTGCCGTCGCCGAAGAGGTCGAACGTGCGGCCGAAGTTGGCGTAGGAGGAGATGTTCGGTCCGTCGAAGTCCACGGTCCGGTAATCGAAGAGATAGTCGAAGTGGGCGGGGTTGTAGCCGTGGAGGGTCGGCCGGTCGTCGGTCGTCGCCTTGTCCCACTCGCGCTGGGAGACGATGAACGTCGCCGCCGGGTACTCGGCGATGCCGGAGGTGTGGTCGAAGTGCAGGTGGGTGAGGACGACGAGGCCGAGCTGCTTGTTGTCGATGCCGCGCTCGCGGAGCTGGACGGTGATCGTCCGGCCCTGCTCCACCCGCGCCTTGCTCGCCCACGACATCGCCCGGCCGAGGTTGGCCGTCGGCTTGGCGGCGACCGAGCTGTGGAAGGCGGTGTCGACCAGGAATGGCCCGGCGGTCGGGTGGGTGACGAGGAAGGCCGGGACCGGAGCCCACACGTACTTGGAGCGCGGCGTGCCGACTCCCAGCGTGCGGAGCTTGGAGAAGCGGCCGCCCGGGTCCTCGAAGAACGCCCGCGGCGCCTGCACCTCGCCGCCGAGCAGCGGCTCGACGCTCACGGTGGCGCCCGTTGCCGCGCCCTTCGGCAGCGGCCCGCTCAGCGGCTTCGCCTCGGCCTTCAGCTTGCTCATGAGGCGATGAGGGTAGCTCGCGCCCCATGCGGCCTCGCCCGCCGAGAGCGCGGTCGCACGAGCGCTCGCATACGCTCACGACCCATGTCCGAGCCGACCCCTCCGACCTCGCGGATCTTCGCCCCCGGACTGCTCGAGGGCCGGATTGCGCTTGTCTCCGGAGCGGGCAGCGGGATCGGCCGCGAGACGACGCTCGAGCTCGCCAGGCTGGGAGCCACCGTGGTCGGCTGCGGGCGCCGGCTCGAGCCTCTGCAGGAGACCGTGGGGGCGGTCGAGGCGCTCGGCGGCAGCGCCGAGGCCGTGGCCGCCGACATCCGCGACGAGGAGGCGGTCGACGCGATGGTGGACGGCCTGCTCGAGCGCCACGGCCGCCTCGACCTGCTCGTCAACAACGCCGGCGGTCAGTTCCTCGCTCCCGCCGAGACGATCTCGGCGAAGGGATTCCGGACGGTCACCGAGCTCAACGTGCAGGGCACCTGGAACATGACCCACGCGGCCGCCACCAAGGCCTTCATCCCGCAGGGAGACGGCGGCAAGGTCGTCAGCATCACCCTCTCCCCGCACAACGGGATGCCGGGGATGGTCCACTCGGGCGCGGCGCGCGCGGCGGTCGAGAACATGATGCGGACGCTCTCGGTCGAGTGGTCGCGCTTCGGCATCAAGCTCGTCGCGATCGCCCCCGGCCAGATCGACACCGAGGTCTTCCGCACCAAGTACCCCAAGGTCGTCGTCGACACGGTCCCCAAGACGATCCCGCTCGGGCGCCTCGGTACCCCCGAGGAGATCGCCTGGCTGATCGCCTACCTCGCGTCCCCGGCGGGCGACTTCTTCAGCGGCACGACCCTGACGATCGACGGCGGCCGCGACAACTGGTTCGGGACGTGGCCCCCGCAGATGCAGGCGGGGGACGCCGGCGAGCCCCCGGCGGAAGAGCGCCGCTAGCTCCTCCAGGACGGGCCGCCCCGCAACGCCCCCCTCTTCGCCGAACGTACGTCGTTGGGCGCTATGCGACCCCATTTCGCACGTTCGGCGCGCCTCGCCACGCTCGCCACGCCACCCCCCTCGCCGAACGTACGTCCTTGGGCGCTATGCGGTCCCGTTTCGTACGTTCGGTGAGCTGTGGGGCCGTCCGGAAGCGCCCGCTCATCCTCGGCGCTTCGGCAGCTCGAACGCCCTCGTCCCGAGGATTCGGTACCCGGCGATCGACGGGTGATCGCCCTCGATCGTGAGGTCGTCGCGCATCGTTCCCGGCTCGTCGGGGTCCTCGAGCGCCGCGTGCCACGGCATCACCGGGACGTCCTCGTCCTCGCCGATCCCGTGGATCAACCGGTTCAGCTCCTCGATCTCGGCATCGGCGCCGGGGTGCCCGTTGTTCCACGGCAGCAGCTCGACGATCGCGACCGCGAGCCCGAGCTCCTTCCCGCGCTCGACCATCGCGCGCAGGTCCGCGGCGGCGTCCTTGACCGGGCGCCCCTGGGCGATGTCGTTGATCCCGCCCTGGACGATCAGAACGTCGGCGCCGTCCGCACCCCCGACGTCGCCCACGCACCCGTCCAGCCGCAGCGCGATCTGGTCGGTGCGCTCGCCGTTGATCCCGCAGTTGCGGAACTCGAGGGACGGATCCACCTGCGCCGCCCAGTACTCGTACTGGCTGCGCTCGTCGAGGGCGGGGCCGATCTGCGCCCGCGTCGCCTCATCTGCGGCCCACAGCGGCGTCCCCGCTGTGATCGAGTCGCCGAGGGCTGCGACGAGGGTTCTCTCGCCCTCGATGCCGGTTGCGTCGCCGTCGCCCGTCGCTGCCGGGGCTCCGGCGGAGTCACCGCATCCCGCGAGGCAGGCGACGCACGCGACGGTGAGCAGGACTGGGAGGGGGAGATGGCGTCGCATCGAACCTAATGATTAGCTTCGGGGCTACTGCGCCGAAGGGGGATCGCCGGATCACAGCAGCCAGAAAGCGGTAGGGACCCATGCACCAGCACAAGAACCTCGCACTCGTCGCGATGATCTTCGCGGTATCGATGACCTTCATCGACCAGACGATCGTCTCGATCTCGATCCCCGCGATTCAGGACGACGTCGACCTGACGTCGACCGGGGCGCAGTGGATCGTCAACGGCTACCTGCTCGCGTTGGCGGCGATGTTCGCCTTCGGCGGCAAGATCGCCGACATCGCCGGGCACCGCCGGATGGTGCTGATCGGGATCGGGATCTTCGCCACGGCCTCGGCCCTCTGCGGCGCCGCCCCGACCGGCTCGCTCGGCGAAGCGTGGCTCATCTTCTTCCGCGTGATCCAGGGCGCCGGTGCCGCGATCATGTTCCCGGCGGCGCTCGCGATCGTCGTCGCCGCCTTCCCGCAGGCCGAGCGCGGTCGCGCGCTCGCGATCTTCTTCGGTGTCGCCGGCGGCATGACCGCGCTCGGCCCGATCGCCGGCGGCTACCTGATCGAGGTGACCTGGCGAGCGATCTTCTGGATCAACATCCCGATCGCGCTCGCGGCGATCGTGCTGACGCTCAAGGCCAAGCCCGACGACACCAGGCGGCCCGCGCCGATCGACTACCGCGGCTTCCTCCTCTTCGCCCTCGGCATGGGCCTCGTCGTGCTCGGCCTTCAGCAGGCGAGCATCTGGGGCTGGGGCGATCCGAAGACGATCGGCGCGATCGTCATCGGCTCCCTCCTCATGTTCGCCTTCGTCCGCGCCGAGCTCGTGACCGAGCACCCGCTGATGCAGATGCGGTTCTTCCAGAACCGCGCGTTCGCGGTCGACAACATGATCCTCTTCCTGATCTCGATCGCGTTCGTGCCGATGTTCCTGTTCGCGAGCCTCTACTCGCAGATCTCGCTTGGGGACACGGCGAGCCAGGCCGGGCTCTACATCGGCACGTTCTTCATCGGCTTCGTGATCTCCGCCCAGCGCGGCGGCGCGGTCCTCGACACGAAGGGAGCCAAAGCGGCCGTCGTTCCCGGCTGCATCATCGCCGCGATCGGCTTCTTCCTCTGGGCCAACACGATGCCCGACGTCGCCTACAGCAATGGTGGCGGTTGGTGGCGCGTAGTCCTCGCCGGTGTCGGCACGGGCATGGTCCTCGGCCCGGTCAGCACCGACGCACTCAACCGCGTGCCCGGGACGAGCTACGGCGAGGCGACCGGGATCACCCAGACCGCCCGCAACCTCGGCGCCAGTCTGGGGCTCGCGGTCCTCGGCACGATCCTGATCTCCCAGAACCGAACGAACGTCGACGACAAGCTGACCGCGCTCGGCTGCCCGAGCGACGTCGCCGGCAGCGTCGCCGACGGCATCAACGGGGCGGCCACGGGAGGCGGCGGCGGGGGCGGCTCCTTCGACGAGCTCGCCAAGGTCTGCGGCGCCTCGGCCGCCGACCTCGGCGCGGGGGTCGCGGACGCGTTCGCGCTCTCCTCGCAGGTGATCTTCTTCGTCATGGCCGGCGCGATGGCGTTCGCCGCGATCGTCGCCAAGTTCGGGATGCCCGGCGGCAAGGCGCCGGAGATGGAGATCCTCGAAGAGGGCGAGGACGAGGATGCGGCGGGGCGTCCAGCCGACGCGCCGCAGGCGCAGACCTCCTAGGGCGCGTCCACCTGCGTGTCCACGCGCCCAGCGTCGGCCGGAGGGGCGGCTCCACCCTCAGGTGAAGCCGCCCGCAGCCGAAGCGTTCCCTGGTTCCCTACGAGTACATCCCCGTGAACTGGCCGCCGGTCACGTTGATGACCTGGCCGTGGATGTAGTTCGCGTAGTCCGAGCAGAGCAGCAGGACGGGGCCGGCGGCCTCCTCCGGCTGAGCGGGGCGGCCGAGCGGGATCATCATCGACGCCATCTGGCGCATCTGCTCGGGGATCCCGAGCTCGATCTTCTCGCCCTCGCGCTCGATCTCACCGGAGTTCTCCTTCGCGGCGGTCAGGCGCGTCTCGACGAAGCCGAAGGCGATCGCGTTGCAGTTCACCTTGAACTGGCCCCACTCCTTGGCGAGGGTCTTGGTGAGGCCGGTGACGCCCGCCTTGGCGGCCGAGTAGTTGGCCTGGCCGGCGTTGCCCATCGTGCCCGAGACCGACGAGATGTTGACGATCTTGCGGAACACCTCCTTGCCCTCGGCCTTCTCCGCCTTGGCGGCCTCGCGCCAGTGGGGAGCGAGAGCGCGGGCGACGCGGAACGGCACCACCGTGTGGATGTCGAGCATCGCCTGGAACTGCTCGTCGGTCATCCGGTGGACGACGCCGTCCCAGGTGTAGCCGGCGTTGTTGACGACCGCGTCGACGGAGCCGAACGCGTCGAAGCCGGCCTTGACGAGGTCGTCGCAGGCGCCGGGCACCGTCAGGTCGCCGCTGAAGACGGCGGTCTCGCCGTCGATCTCGCTCGCGGCCTGCTCGGCGATGTCACCGTCGATGTCGTTGATGAGGACCTTGGCGCCCTCGGCGACGAACAGCTCCGCCGTCGCCCGGCCGATGCCGCGGGCCGAGCCCGTGATGATGGCCGCCTTGCCGTCTAGAAGTCCCATGTTCAGTTCGCTCCAATTCGCAGATTTCGTGGGAGCGACGCACTCTATTGAGGCTCGGGGAGCGGCCTCAGGCCAGGATCACGCGCTCTGCGGCTGCCTGACCATCACGACGATGGGGAAGCCGGGAGCCGGCTCGCCGCGGGCGACCACCTCGAAGCCGTGCCGCTCGTAGAAGGCGACCTGCCGCGGCGTGTGCGTGTCGAGCGCGCAGAGCTCCCCGGCCTGGTCGCGCAGCTCGAGGTCGTGAGCCAGCAGGCCCCCGGCGAGTCCCCGGCCGAACAGCTCGGGCTCGGTCGCGATCGTGTCGAGGAACCAGTGCGGCTCGCTCGGGCGCCCCGAGCGAATGAAGTCGTCGACGGCGCGGATCACCGGTTCGCGTTCGCCGTAGGAGGCGTAGTCCTCCTCGCTGCGGCGGCGGGCGAACACCGCGGCGTCGGGCGTGTCCGACGGCGGGATCCACAGCGTCAGCGTCAGCAGCCTCTCATCGCCGATCGTCCAGTTCTCGCCGTAGGGGAGGAAGCGCTCGCGGATGTCGGCCTCGATCAGCTCGCGCATCCGCTCCTCGCGGTCGCTCGGGTCGGGGAAGGTGAACTCGCCCCACGGTTCGTGCCAGGCGAAGGCGCGCGCGGTCAGCGCCGCCGCGGCGCTCGCGTCGGCCTCGGTCAGCGGCCGCGGCTCGACGCCGTCCCCGCCGTCGGGCCCGGGTCCCGCCGCCCCGGCTGACCCCTCAGAGCCCGAGGCCACGCCCGAGGATCTCCTTCATGATCTCGTCGGTGCCGCCGCCGATCGGGCCGAGGCGGGCGTCGCGCAGCGCTCGCTCGACCTCGTACTCGCGCATGTAGCCGTAGCCGCCGTGGATCTGCACCGCATCGTCGGCCACCTCGACCGCCGCTCGTTGGGTGAAGAGCTTCGCCTTGGTCACCTCGGTGAGCGCGTCCTGACCGCTCGTCAGCAGGCGCAGCGCGTGGTAGGTGAGCGCGCGCCCGACCTCGAGCTTGGTCGCCATCGCGGCGATCTTGTGGCGGATCGCCTGGAAGCCGCCGATCGGCCGCCCGAACGCCTCGCGCTCGCCCGCGTAGGCGATCGACCGGCGCAGGCACCAGTCCATCGACCCGACCGCGCCGAGCGCCATCAGCTCCCGCTCCCACTGGAAGTTGGCCATGATCAGCTTGAAGCCGCCGTGCTCCTCCCCGAGCAGGTTCTCCTCGGGGACGAAGACGTCGCTGAAGGCGAGCTCGCCGGTGTCGGAGGCGTGCCAGCCGAGCTTCTCGAGCTTGCGCGAGACCTCGTAGCCGGGCATCTCCCGCTCGAGAATCAGGAACGAGATGCCGCCGTGACCGCCCTCGGGCTTCGTCCGCACCGCGCAGACGAGGAAGTCCGCGCGGACGCCGTTGGTGATGAACGTCTTGGAGCCGTTGACGACCCAGCCTCCGTCGACGCGCTCGGCCCGGGTCCGGATCGAGGCGACGTCGGAGCCCGCTCCCGGCTCGGTGATCCCGAGCGCGGCGATCTTCTCGCCGGCGATCGCGGGACGCAGGAAGCGCTCGTGCTGCTCGTCGGTGCCGAAGTTCCAGACCGGGGGAGTGGCGATCCCGGTGTGGGCGCCGATCCCGGCGCCGACCCCGCCCGACATCCCCGCCGCCGCGATCTCCTCGGCCCAGACGGCGTCGTGGAGGTTGTCGCCGCCCTGTCCGCCCAAGCGTTCGGGGTACTTGAGCCCGAGGAAGCCGAGCTCGGCGGCGCGCGTGAAGAGCTCGCGCGGGAACTCCCGCTGCTCCTCCCACTCGTTCTGGTGGGGGAGGATCTCGCTCTCTACCCAGCGGCGGATCGTCGCCCGCAGCTCCTCGTGCTCGGGCTCGAACGGAGGGACGAGCGCCCGCTGGCCGGTGTCCTTGACTATGGTCACGGCGACCACGCTACCCGTCGCCCGGCAGGGGCGGCCGCAGGAGGAGAGCAGGACCAGATGCTTACGGGCTTCAAGAACTTCATCACGCGCGGAAACGTCGTCGAGCTGGCCGTCGCGGTCGTCATCGGCACCGCGTTCGGCGCCGTCGTCACCTCGCTCGTCGCCGACCTGATCACCCCGCTGATCGGCGCGATCATCGGCGAGCCGGACTTCAGCGGCCTCACCTTCACGATCAACGGCTCCAAGTTCACCTACGGCAACTTCATCAACGCGCTGATCGCGTTCATGTCGATCGCCGCCGCGGTCTACTTCTTCGTGATCGTGCCTCTGGAGAAACTGGACGAGCTGCGCCACGGGCCGAAGGAGGCCGGCACCCGCGAGTGCCCCGAGTGCATCTCCGAGGTCCCGAAGGCGGCGACGCGGTGCGCCTTCTGCACGAGCGAGCTGCCCCCGGCCGAGCCGGAGCCGGCTGCCGCGACCTGAGCGACTCGCAGGGCGCGCAAGCCGCGCAGGACGTGGTGGAGGCGCCCCGCGCTGGTAGCCCCCGCCGCTCCGCACCTGCGAAGCGTCCTGTGGTCCATATGGGACCCCGAGATGCAGCGCAGGCGCCGCGCCTTGCAGTCCACACGCCCGGCGCCCGGCGGCTCCACCCGCAGAGCGGCGCACTCAGCTGCTCGGAGGCACGCTCGGCGGCGGGATTGGCTGGGGAGGGGGCCACGGCCAAGGCCCGAGAACCCGTCGCCTCGCGCCTGCGAAGCGTCCTGTGGTCCGCATGGGACCCCGGGACGTCGCGCGGGCACCCGCGCGCCCGCCGGGCCGCCGCCTCGCGACCCGAGGCCATGGATGGGGGCCTCGGCGGGGGACCACTCCGGCGAGAGGAGAGAACACCGCGAATATCGCGGTGAAGTCTCCTTTCGACGCCGGCCGGCCCGTAGTCGGCGAGACGTGAGCGGGTCCGGGCCGCCGCTGACCCCTCAGCCGCTGAGCAGCTCGCGCAGGCGCTCGAGCAGCGTCCCCGCGTCGAACGGCTTGTCGATGAAGTCCACGCGACCCGCCGTCGGGCCGAGGTCGGTCGGCGGCGCCTGGTCGCTGTAGCCGGACATGAAGAGGACGTTGAGGCCGGGCCGCATCGCCACCGCCCGGCGGGCGAGGTCGTCGCCGCGCATCCCCGGCATCACCAGGTCGGCGAGCAGCAGGTCGACCTCCAGGCTCGGGTTGTCGAGCAGCTCGAGCGCCTCGGTGCCGCCGCCCGCGGAGCGCACCAGGTAGCCGGCGCTCTCGAGGATCCGCTCGGCGACGCGGCGGACGGCGATGTCGTCTTCGGTGATCAGGATCGACTCGCCCCGTCCCGCGGGAGCCGCCTGCGTCGGCCTGGTCGCCTGCGCGACGCCGCCGTCGGCGGCGGGGAGGTGGATCTCGACGCTCGTCCCGAGCCCCGGCTCGGATGAGAGGTCGATCATGCCCCCGGCCTGGGTGACGATCGTGTAGACGGTCGCGAGGCCGAGGCCGGTCCCCTGTCCCGACGCCTTGGTCGTGAACATCGGCTCGAACGCGCGGGCGGCGACCTCGCTGTCCATGCCGGTCCCGGTGTCGGAGACGAGCAGGCGCACGAAGCGGCCCGGCTGCACGCTCGGGCTTGCGACCGTCTCCCCGGCCCCGACCTCGACGTTGTCGGTCTCGAAGGTGAGGACGCCGCCCTGCGGCATCGCGTCGCGCGCGTTCACGGCCAGGTTGATCAGGATCTGCTCGATCCGGGCCGGGTCCTCGGCGATCGGCCAGAGGCCCTCGCGCAGGCGCCGGTCGACCTGGACGTGAGCGCCGATCGTCGAGCGCAGGAAGCCGTCGAGGCCTGAGATCAGCTCGTTGAGGTCGAAGACGACGCTCGAGCCGGCCTCGCGGCGGGCCAGGATCATCAGCTGGCGGACGAGGCCGACCCCGCGCTCCGCCGCCCGCCTGATCTCCTCGATGTCGTCGTGGGCGGGGGAGCCCGGCGGCAGCGAGCCCGAGGCGAAGCGGGCGTAGTTGATGATCACGCCGAGGATGTTGTTGAAGTCGTGCGCGATGCCGCCGGCGAGCTGGCCGATGACCTGAAGCGGCTGCTCATCCGGCCCGCCGGGCCGCTCCGGCGTGCTCACTCGAGCAGTCCCCAGCGCATCGCCGTCGCCACGGCGGCGGCGCGGTCGGAGACGCCGAGCTTCTCGTAGAGGTTGTGCAGGTGCGTCTTGATCGTCGCCTCCGAGAGGTGCAGCTCGGCGCCGATCTTCTGCGCGGTCCGCCCCTCGGCCAGCAGCGTCAGCACCTCGGCCTCGCGGCCCGTCAGCGCCGGGCGGTCGGAGGTCTCGCGGAGCTGGATCTCGTTGGCGATCCCGGCGGCGAACTGCGGCGCGATCACTGTCTCGCCGCGGCCGGCGGTGACGATCGACTCGATCAGCTCCATGTGGTCGGAGGCCTTCGAGACGTAGCCCGCCGCCCCCTGGGCGAGTGCGTTGTACGCCGCGGCGGAGTCCTCGTAGCCGGTCAGCAGCATGATCCGCGTGCGCAGCCCGTCGCGCTTGGCGGCGGCGACGATCTTGAGCCCGTCGAGGCCGGGCATCCGCACGTCGACGACGGCGACGTCTGGCTCGAGCTCGTTCAGCCGCTCCAGCGCGTCGCGCCCGTCGGAGCTCGAGGCGACCAGCTCCAGCTCCGGCCGCTCCGCGATCGCTCGCTCCAGCCCCTGCCTGTATACGGGGTGGTCGTCGGCGATGAGGATCGTCAGACGACGGGCCGATTCGGACATCGCGGTCATTCTTTCAGGCGCTCTGGCGGGTTCCGGGGGTCTCCCTCACCTCATCCGATCGGTGGACCCGCGGTTCATCCGGTGGGTGGTCCGGTCGGTGTATCCGGCCCGCCTGACCGCCGGCCGATGTTGGACCCGACACGGTTGACCCCGGCAGGAGGCTGCAGCGGCGGAAGGATCCGCCGGCTCCAACGCCGGGGCAAAGGGACGGGCGGGGGCGTCGCGGAGTGCGGCGCCCCCCTCGTTCCACGCCTGAGTCGTACTCCACAGCGGCCAAACCATGTTTGGGATCGGGCCGCTCCGGTCAAACATCCGTCCAGGGGCTAAAGCCCCCGGCCCGACCGGCCGAGAGGAGAGCAGGACTTCATCCCACGAACCGACGCGGCGACGTGTTCGCCGCGTTCCTCCAGGTCCGATCCATACCCATCCCCCGTCTCGGCCCGCTCCGCAACGAGCGGGTCGAGGCTTTTCAGGATGATGCTCCGCGGACAGGCAGGGTGGGGTCGCTGTCGCGGGGTGCGCAAACAGCACTTGCGATCCGGTCGTCAGTTGTCTGTTGAGATGCTGCTCGTTGTTCCGTAGCGTGCGCCGCTGGATGAGGGAACGTGGGGGAGCCACAACTACCGCGCGGCGGTGGTCCGGAGATCAAAGGCTCCGCTTGCCATGTGTGGGAGCGCCACGAGCAACATGGTTTCCATTGGCAAACGCTAGGTCCCGGTGCGTGAGGCCGAATTGAGCGCGCGACCGCGACCCTTGCGAGTTCACCTACTTGCACTCGGGTTGGCAGTTACCTTCCTCGTCAGCTTCGTCACGCATGAGGCGCCAGCTGCAGCCGCAGGAGAGGACTCTGGCGTGGTCCGGTCCGTCGTCCGGACTCTTCCTGAGGCACGAGCGGTCGTCCCCGCTTCGGATGGAGGGTCTTTCGTGGTTGGCTCTCGCAGGGGCTCCTCCGCGGGTGGTCGCTCCCGGACACTGGTCGCACGCTTCGATCAGTCCGGAGAGCAGGACCTTGGGTTCGGGCGGAAGGGTGTCTTGACCCTTCGCCGGAGTGATGAGCAGAGCGGCGGGCGCCGTGGCCTGGCCGCCTTCGGCACCGCCGAAGGGCTCTGCATCCGGCTCGGGACCCTGCTGCGCTGCTTCGATTCCACGGGCCGCCGTGATCGCTCGTATGGCGCTGGGCGTGGGTTCGTGGTCCTCCCAGGCTCAGCCAGGTCACTTCTCGTCGACTCAGTCGGTAGGCCGATCTTCCGGCAGGGCCATCGCCTGGTCCGCTTGACTTCTGATGGGCAGGTGGACGACGCATTCGACGACCACGGCGGCGTCGCGTTGCCGCTCCAGCCGGAGGGGTCACTTGGCTTGGCTCTCGGTCCCGATGATTCTGTGGTGGTGGCGTCTGCCCCGTCAGGCCGGTTTGCGCGTTTCACGTCGGCGGGCATCCTCGACCCCTCCTTTGGCGAGATGGGCATCGCTCAGATTCCCTTCGGGGACTCCGGTCTCGCGTCCCTGGACGTCGCATCCGATGGATCGACGTTCGCGATGCTCCGCCGGAGCGGCTCCACGGAGGCGTTCGAGATTCTCACCAAGCTGGGGCCAGATGGGAGCTTGGATCCCACATTCGGTTCTGAGGGGGGCGTCCCGCTTGCCGGAAGCTGGGCTGATGATCTGGCGACCGACTCACGGGGCCTCAGCTACCTCCGGACCGAGAGAGGGGATGGACTCGGCCTCGTCCGACTCGATGCGACGGGAAAGCTCGATTCGGCTTTCGGACGGGACGGGACGCTGCGTGTGCACTTCGGGAGCCGGCGCTCCTACTCGACCGCACTGGCGGTCTTGCCGTCCGATGACGTCGTTGTCGCCGGGGCGCTGGAGACGAAGGCGGGCGGCACTGTCCTTGCGCTGTCCGTCTTGCCTACGGGCTGAGGCTCCAACACGGCCGAATCCAGGATCCTGAGCCTTTGATACGCCGAGGCGCGACGGTCGGGCTGTGTGCGTCACTTGCTTGTGCGCTTGAGGGAGTTCATGCTGCACGGCGCAAGTTTGAGGTTCGACGAGCGGCATCGCCCTACAGCCCGTAGCTGCGGCCGATCACCTCGAGCATGACCTCGTCGGAGCCGGCGCCGATGCGGTTCAGGCGCATGTCGCGGTAGGCGCGCTCGATGCCGTACTCCTTCATGTAGCCGTAGCCGCCGTGGATCTGCAGGCACTCGTCGGCGACCTCGCAGGCCATCTGCGCGGCGAAGAGCTTCGCCATGGTGATCTCGCGGACCGGGTACTCGCCGTTGGCGAAGCGCCAGGCGGTCGTGTAGGTGAGCTGCTTGGCGGCCTCGATCTTGGTCGCCATGTCGGCGAACTTGTGGCGGATCGCCTGGAACTTGCCGATCGGGCGGCCGAAGGCCTCGCGCTCCTTGGCGTACTCGAGCGTCTTCTCGAAGATGCGCTCGGCGCCGGCGACGCAGCCGATCGCGCCGACCAGCCGCTCTCCCTGAAGCTCCCAGCTGATGTGGTAGAAGCCCTTGCCCTCCTGGCCGATCAGGTTCTCCGCCGGGACGCGGACGTCCTCGAAGGAGAGCTCCGCGGTGTCGGAGGAGTGCATGCCGAGCTTCTCGAGCTTGCGTGAGACGGAGAAGCCCTCGGTCGGGTTGCCGTCCTCGTCCTTGAGGTCGACGATGAACAGGGTGATGCCGTCGTGGCGGGCGTCGGGGTCGGTCTTGGTGACGAGCAGGATGAAGTCGGCCCGCGCCCCGTTGGTGATGAAGATCTTCGAGCCGTTGATGACGTACTCGTCGCCGTCCTTACGGGCGGTGGTGCGGATGCCGGCCACGTCGGAGCCGGCGCCGGGCTCGGTGATCCCCAGCGAGGCGATCTTCTCGCCCTTGATCCCGGGGACGAGGTAGCGCTGCTTCTGATCCTCGTTGCCGAGCATCTCGATCGGCGGCAGGACCATGTCGGTGTGGACGGCGAGGCCCATGTTGAGACCGCCGGAGCCGGAGTGGGAGAGGGCCTCGGCGCGGACCAGCGAGTAGTAGTAGTCGCCGCCCTGGCCGCCGTACTCCTCGGGGAAGCAGAGGCCGACGAAGCCGAGATCGGCCATGCGCTTGAGCACGGAGTCCGGCCACAGCGTCTCCTCCCACTCCTCGGCGTTGGGGGCGAGCTCCTTCTTGACCCACGCCTCCATCGACTCGCGCAGGTCCTCGTGCTCCTGGGTGAAGATCAGGTGGCGCTTGCTCGATCCGAAGTCGGGCTTGACGACCTGCTCGCTGGTCTCGGTGCTTGCCATTGCGGATCGGGCTCCTTCGAGGGTGGGTGGGTGACGCCGGCCTTGCTTGGCCAAAAGTGGACAGTAGCACTTACTACTTCCTACTCGGTCGGCCTCGGCGCGGCGGCGCCTGGGAGACCTATTGCGGAAACGAGGTGCCCTTTTGCGCTTGCCGGGAGGTGGTCTAGGCTGGCTGCGCAGCCGTTCGCAGGGGAAGGACCCAGCCCGTGTCAGTTCAGATGGAGTCGAAGGACAGGACCGCCGCCGCCGAGGAGCGCGCGAGCGGGCCCGCACCCGCACCCGCCCCGCCGTTCGAGGAGCGCCTGCCGCCCGGCTCGCGCGCGCCCGGCCTGCTGCAGATGCGGCGCTGGTTCAGCGACCCGGCGTCCTTCATGGAGGGCAACCGCGACCGATACGGGCCGGTCTTCCGCGTCCGCCTCGGCGCGCTCAAGCGCTGCGCGATGATCGCCGACCCCGCCGCCGCCTGGCAGGTGCTCGGCGGCAACCCCGACGTCTTCCGGATGGGGCCGACGAACCGGATCTTCCGCCCCGTCCTCGGCGACAGCTCGCTGTTTCTGCTCGACGGGGAGGAGCACCGCCATCACCGCCGCCTGATGGCTCCCGCCTTCCACCGCACCGGCGTGCGCCGCTACGCAGACCTGATCGAGGAGATCGCCCTCCGCGACCTCGGCGAGTGGCCGGTTGGCGAGCCGTTCCCGCTGCAGACGGCGATGCGGCGGATCACCACCGAGTCGATCGTCCGCATCGCAATCGGCGTCTGCCGGCCCGACAACGACATCGAGATCCGCCGCCTCGTCCCGGCGATGCTGAAGATCGCCGAGAACCCGCTCGCGCTGATGCCGCAGTTCCAGCGCGAGATGGGCGGTCGCTCCCCATTCGGCAAGGTGATGGAGGTGACCCGGCGGATCGACCGGATCCTCTACGAGGAGATCGGGATCCGCCGGACCCTGCGCCCGCACGAGCGCGGCAACGACGTGCTCTCCATCCTGGCGACGCCGCAGCCGCACGAGGACGCCTTCATGACCGACCGCGAGATCCGCGACGAGATGCTGACGCTGCTGATCGCCGGTCACGAGACGACGGCAAACGCGCTCTCGTGGACCTTCGAGCGGGTGCTCCGCCACCCGGTGGTCCACGACCGCCTGCTCGCCGAGCTCAGCAACGAAGACGACACATACGTCGACGCGGTCGTCCGCGAGACGCTGCGCCAGCGCCCGATCCTGCCCGTCACCGCCCGCCGCCTGCAGGAGGACATGGAGGTCGGCGAGTTCGCCTTCCCGCGCGGCTGGACCCTGATGCCCGCGATCTTCCTCATCCACCAGGACCCGGAGGTCTTCCCCGAGCCGGAGGTCTTCCGGCCCGAGCGCTTCCTCGAGGACCCGCGCCCGAGCTCGCGCGTGTGGCTCCCGTTCGGGGCCGGCTCGCGCCACTGCATCGGCTCCCACCTGGCGCTGCTGACGATCAAGACGGTGCTGCGGACGGTCCTGCAGCGGGCGACCGTGGTCGCCGAGGGTGGCGACGAGCCGATCGTGCGCAACAACATGACGCTCGCCCCCGGTCGGGGAACCACCGTCACCGTGCTCGGCAGCCGCGGAACGCGCGCCCGCAATCGCGCGCCCGTCCCCGGCTGATCCCGCCTCGGCGCTCAGATTTCTCGGCTGATCTGCCGATGAGCCCAGCGAGGGCGTCCCGCCGTGCATGGGGATGCCCCAAGAGCCACACGAGAGCTACCTAGAGCTACGAAAGCAGACCGGATGGGATTGGCGATATTCGAGGGCTCCGCCTCGGAGGAGGAGGGAGTCGGCCACGCCATCATGGGCGACGGCCTCGACCGCCAGGTCGCACCGCTCGCCCGCGCCGGTGCCTACGTGACGCTCGCCGGGGTCGGCCTCGGTGGCCTCGGGATCGTCCTCCCGCACCCATCCTCCTTCAACGAGCCGGCGCTGATCGTCCTCTGGCTGTTCAGCGCGCTCTGGGCGCTCTTCTTCCTGATCTACGCCGAGCGGCTGCCGATGATCGCGATCCGGCTCGCCCCCGCCGCCGGGATCCTGCAGGTGACCGCCGCGGTGATCTTCAGCGGCGACGCCCTCGGCGCCTACGCCACCTTCTACCTGTGGCCCTGCTTCTACGCCTTCTACTTCCTCTCCCGCACCGACTCGGCGTTGACGGTCGGCTTCCTCGGCCTCTGCTACGGCTCCACCCTGATCCTGATGAACGGCTCCGATGCGGCGAGCGTCGGCGACCTCACCCATCAGTTCGTGCTCACGGTCGGCAGCCTCGCGATCGCCGGGGTGATGATGCTGGCGCTGCGCGAGCGGGTGAACGCGCTGTGGACGCGGCTCTCGGGCGCGGCGCGGACCGACATGCTCACCGGCTTCCGCAACAAGCACGGGCTGGTCGAGGTGCTGGCGACGGAGATCGAGCGCGCCCGTCCCGATGCGCACCGGATCGGCGTCCTCAGCGTCTCCGTCGGGGGTATCGGCAAGCTCAGCAAGGAGCAGGGCCACGAGACCGCCGACGCGGTCCTGAAGGAGATCGGCCGCCTGCTCGACGAGTCGACGCGGCGGATCGACACCGTCGGGCGGATCGACGCGCACGAGTTCGCGGTCGTCCTGCCAGAGACCGACGAGCACACGGGCTTCCTGCTCGCCGAGCAGATCCTCACCCGCTTCCGGCGCACCTACCGCGAGCGGGGCACGACGCTGCGGGCGAGCCTCGGCGTCGCCAGCTTCCCCAAGCACGGGGTCCGCGCCGAGGATCTGATGCAGGCCGCCGAGTCGGCGGCGCAGGTCGCCGACACGCTCGGCTCCGATCGCGCGGTCGTCTACAGCGCCGACATCGACGACGCCCTGGCGGCCGAGACCGGGACCGCCCCCAAGGACGGGCGTATGCACCTGGCGACCGTGCTCAGCCTCGCCGAGGTCCTCGACCTCCGCGACGAGCAGAACGCCGCCCACTCCGCCGCCGTCGCCCGCTACTGCGAGATGCTCGGCCGCGAGCTCGGCCTCCCCGAGCAGCGCGTCAACCGCCTGCGCCTCGCCGGGATGCTCCACGACATCGGCAAGATCGGCATCGCCGACACGATCCTCGACAAGCCCGGGCCGCTCTCGCCCGGGGAGTGGGACCAGGTCCGCCGCCACCCCGAGATGGCGGCCCGGATCCTCGGCGCCAAGGAGCTCACCGACATCCGCGAGTGGATCCTGATGCGCCACGAGCAACTCGACGGCCACGGCTACCCGCGGGGCATCTCCGGCGAGGAGATCCCGCTCGAGGCCCGGATCCTCGCGGTCGCCGAGTCCTACGACGCGATGACGACCGACCGGCCCTACCGGTCGGCGCGCTCGCCCGAGGACGCCCTCGCCGAGATGGGCCGCTACGTCGGCAGCCAGTTCGACGGCCGCGTGGTCGACGCGCTCAAGCGCGTGCTGGTCACGGTCGACGCGCCGACGCTGATCTGAGCGCGGCGCCTCGCAGCGCCGGCACACGCGACAAACTCGCAATCGCAAGTCCCACAGACCTGCGATTGCGATTCCGTGTGGGGAGCGGGGCCATCGCCCCGCGTCTCACGACCGGCAGCGAAGGAGCGTGGGGAGCTCACCGCGACGGCCGGCCTCACCGGGATCTCCCACCCTCCCCTCGCTGCCCATCGCCCCGGCACCAGCCGCGGCGGATGGGTCGAGGACCTGTCACCGGGAAGCGGACCTATTCCCCGCTCCCGGGTGACACGTCGGCCGGACACCGGGGATCGCCGGACCTGTCACCGGGAAACGGACCCATTCCCCGCTCCTCGGTGACACGTCCGCTCGCGGCAGGGAGGTGCCGCGCCGGGCGGGGCCATCGCCCGCGTCTCACGACCGGCAGCGAAGGGAGGTGGGGAGCTCACCGCGACCGCCGGCCTCGCCCGGATCTTGGCTCGCGCGCTCCAAGTAGCTCGCGTCGTCCTCGCCGAACGTCGCTCAATACGCCCTATAGGGGGTACTCAGTGACGTTCGGTGGTGTCGGGAGCGGGGACGGGGGTGGCGACGCCGCCTGCGGCGACGTCGCCCGCGCCGAGCTTCCCTCCCCATGGCCACCATGCGGCGCCGCCGAGGATCCGCAGGAAGGCGGGGATCAGGAGGCCGCGGATCACCGTCGCGTCGAGTAGCACGGCCACCGCGATCGCCACCGCGAACTCCTTGATGATCACGAGGTCGGAGAAGGCGAAGGCGCCGACGGCGATCGCCAGTAGCACCGCCGAGGCGGTGATCAGGCGGCCGCTGGAGGCGACGCCCTCGATGATCGCCTCGCGCTCGCTCTCGGCGCTCGCGCGCGCCTCCCTGATCCGCGACAGCAGGAAGATCCCGTAGTCGGTGGAGAGGCCGAAGGCGACCGCGAAGGCGAGAACCGGCACCGAGATGTCGATGCCCATCACCTCGTCGGTGCCGAGCAGACCGGCGCACCAGCCCGTCGTGAAGATCGCCGCCATCGCGCCGAGCGCGGCCGCGACCACCAGCAGGTTCATCGCCACGGCCAGCAGAGGCAGGACGAGCGAGCGGGTCATCAGCGCGACGAGCAGCAGGTTCGTGACCAGTAGGATCAGGAGCGCCTCGGGGGCGTGGTCGCGGATGCTGGCGCGCTGGTCGGTGAGCTCGGCGGCGCGGCCTCCGACCGCGGAGCCGTCCGGGAGTTCGTCGCGAACCTCGTCGACGAGGTCCTGGCCGGAGCCGGAGAGCGGGTCGGCGCTCGAGGAGATCTGGATGAGCGAGGCGCCGTCGTCGAGCGGCTGGGGCGGCGCCACCGCGGTCACCGTCGGCAATGCCTCCAGCTTCTCCTCCAGCGCCCCGGCGTCTCCGGGGACGACCGCGTGGAGCTGGGTCATCGGCACCTCCGGGAACGATTCGTTCATGGCCTCGGCGACCACGCGGGCCGAATCGGCGGCAGGGAGCTCGCGTGCATCCGGGGTGGTGAGCTCCACGCCACCCACCTGGATCGCGAGCGCGATCGCGATCGCGGCGCCGAGGACGATGGAGACGATCGGCACCCGGCAGACGAGGGCCGGGAACCGCTGCCAGAAGCCGCTGCGGGCGCCGACGCCGTGGCGGAGCGGGTCGCGGCGGACGGCGAAGCGGTTGATCGATGGGCCGAGCAGCGCGAGGACGGCGGGGAGCGCGAGCAGCGAGGTCAGCCCGGCGAAGATCGCGGTCAGCGCCCCGGCGATCCCGGTCGAATGCAGGAAGGGCTGCGGGAAGACCGTGAGCGCAGCGAGGGAGGCGGCGACCGTCAGCGCGCTGAAGGCGACCGTGCGGCCGGCGGTCTGCAGGGTTCGCATGTGGGCCTTGCGGTAGTCGATTGCGGTGGGTTCGCCGTCGTCGGCGGGGTCGTCGGCGCGGATCTCCTCGCGGAAGCGGGCGATCACGAACAGGCTGTAGTCGATCGCGAGGCCGACCCCGAGCCCGCTCACCACCTGCAGCGAGAAGAGGTCGATCTGGGTGATCCCGGTGAGCAGCCGCAGCGCCGCGAACGTGATTCCGATCGTCACCCCGGCGACCAGCAGCGGCAGGAGCGCCGCGACGAAGGTTCGGAAGACGATCAGCAGCAGCACGAACAGGAGCGGTGCGGCGAGCAGCTCGATCCGCCGGGAGTCGTCCTCGGAGCGGACGCCGACCTGGTGGGCGGCGACGGCGGTGCCACCGGCGAGGATCCCGGGGACGTCTTCGAAGGCGGTCTCGGCGTCCTCGCCGGTGTCGACCCGGTTGGCTCCCGGCTCGAGGTAGGCGACGACGAGGGAGCGGCCCTCGCCGTCGGTCAGCGCCGGGTCCTCGGCGGGGCCGACGACGGCGGCGATCCCGTCGACCCGCGAGAGCGTGTCCTCGGCCGCGGGGACGTCCTCGCCGGGCTCGATCAGGAGGATCACCGCGGGATCAGCCGACTGCCCTGTCGCGTCCTCGATCTGGGAGTAGGCGCGCTCGACCTCCGAACCGGAGTCGCTGATGTCGAAGGGGTCGACGCGGTCGAAGACGTCGAAGGCGATGACGGCGGCCGCGACCACGACCACGCCGACGAGGACGAGCACCGTCCACGCACGCAGATATGTGATCTTCGCGATCGCGCTCATCCCGTGGGCCCCAGAGAGCGGGAACGCACGCTTCCCCTCCTCGCGGCGCGTAGGTTATTTCCCAGCGCAGCGGTAAGCGGCGGGGCCGTGCGGGGGCATTCGCAAAGTAGGCAGCGTCACTTCCCACTTCACACGCTGCTAGGCTCGTTCGGCGGTCAAGTGGCCGCGTTCGCCATGGCATACGAGCAGCTCCTCTACGACGTCTCCGGCGGCGTGGCCACCGTCACGTTGAACCGCCCCGAGCAGCGCAACGCGCTCTCCAACCGGATGCTCACCGAGCTCGTCGACGCGATGGAGCGGGTGCGCGACGACGCCGACGTCCGCGCCGTCGTCCTCCGCGGCGCGGGGGAGAAGGTCTTCTGCGCCGGCGCCGACCTCGGAGGGTTCGCCGCCGACGTGCCGTTGGTCGAGAAGCACTTCAGCTCCGACCTGTTCCTCAAGTTCTTCCGGCTGATGCCGCGTCTCGGCAAGCCGTCGCTTTGCGCGGCGAACGGGCATGTGCTCGCCGGTGGGATGGGCCTCGCCCTCTCCTGCGACCTGGTGATCGCGCGCGAGGGGATCACCTTCGGCACGCCCGAGATCAACATCGGCGCGTTCCCCTACATGATCATGGCGATCATCTACCGCAACGTCCCGCGCAAGAAGGTCAACGAGATGATGCTGCTCGGGGAGCGGATCTCGGCGGAGCAGGCGGTCGAGTACGGGCTCGCCAACAAGGTCGTCCCCGAGGGCGAGTTCGAGGCCGCGGTGGACGAGTGGGCGGAGCGGCTCGCCTCCAAGAGCCCGGTCCTGATGAGGCTTGGCCACGACGCCATGTACCGCCAGCAGGACATGGCGATCGACGAGGGCCTGGAGTTCCTGCGCAGCCAGCTCTCGCTGACCTTCTCGACCGAGGACATCCAAGAGGGTGTGAAGGCGTTCTTCGAGAAGCGCGATCCCGAGTGGAAGGGGCGGTGAACCCGCGATGAGTCGTTTCGAGGATCCGGTAATCATCAGCTGCTCGATCTCGGGCGCGATCGCGAACCGCGACCAGTGTCCGGCGATCCCCTACACGCCCGCGGAGTACGCGGCGGAGGCGCGGCGCGCGGTCGACGAGGGCGCCTCCCCGATCCACATCCACGCGCGCACGCCCGAGGGCGTCCCCTCCTACGAGATCGAGGACTTCCGGGCCATCACTGAGGCGATCCGCGCCGAGGTCGGAGACGTGATCATCAACTACTCGACCGGCGCCATCGGCGTGTCGCTCGAGAAGCGGATCGCCTACCTCGAGGCGCTGAAGCCCGACGTCGCCGCGCTGAACATGTCGTCGATGAACTACGCGAAGTACTCGCGGCGGCGCAAGGACTTCGTCTTCAAGACCGTCTTCGAGAACAGCTTCGACACGATCATCGAGCTGATCGAGGCGATGAAGGCCAACGGCATCCAGCCCGAGCACGAGTGCTTCGACGCGGGTCACGTCGCCAACCTCGACTCCCTGATCGACATGGGGCTGCTCGAGCCGCCGCTGCAGATCTCGCTGGTCATGGGGGTTACCGGCGGCATCCGCCCGGTCCCGCGGAACGTCACCGCGATGTCGGATCAGATTCCCGGCGGTCCGAGGGACCCAACAACTGGCAGGTGATCGGCGTCTCCCGCGATCAGTGGAAGCTGCTCGCGAGCTCGCTGGTGCTGGGCGGGAACGTCGCGCCGGCCTCGAGGACAACCTCTACCTGCCCAACGGCGAGATGGCCCGCTCCAACGGCGACCTGATCGGGAAGGCGCGGCAGATGGCCGAGGACATCGGCCGCCGCGCCGCCACCGTCGCCGAGGCGCGCGAGCTGCTCGGCCTGAGCAAGGGCTGATGGCCGAGCGCGCGGACGCTCTCGGCGAGCCGACGCTGAAGATCTCCGAGCTCGCCGAGGGGCCGGGGTGCCGGTGGCGACCGTGCGCCACTACCTGCGCGAGGGGCTGCTTCCCGAGGGTGCGAAGACCAGCCGCAACATGGCCTATTACCCGCCCGAGCTGATCGAGCGGATCCGCCTCATCAAGCTGCTGCAGGAGGAGCGGTTCATGCCGCTGCGGGTGATCGGTGAGCTGCTCGACAGCGAGGACGGCGACATCGACCGCGTCCGCTCCCGGCTCGAGGCCGCCGACCGCGGTCTCGACGCGGCGCTGGCTCGCGAGCGCGAGCGGGTCCCCGCCGAGTACGTGGGGGAGCGGCTGGGCGTCCCGATCGAGGCTCTCGAGCGGCTCGCCGAGCTCGGCGTCGTCAGCTCGCCCGAGGAGGGCTACTCGCCCTCCGACGTGCGGATCGTCGAGGCGATCGCCCGCTTCCGGGCGGCCGGCTACGACGAGTCGATCGGCTTCACCGTCTACGACGCCAAGCGCTTCATCGAGCCACTGCAGGCGCTCGCCCGGCGCGAGGTCGAGCTGCTGTCGGAGAAGATCGTCGGCCGACAGCCGGCGGATCGCGCCGCCGCGCTGATCGAGTCGGGGATCGACCCCCTCGCCGACCTGATCTCGGCCATGCACTCGCGGCTGGTCGCCTCCGAGCTCGAGGCGCGGATGTCGCCGGGCGAAGGTGGATGAAGGCGCAGAGGCTGCTGCTGGTCGGCCTCGGCGGCGTCATCGTCGCCGCGATCGGGGCGCTCGGGGTCAGCAGCGGCGATGAGCCTCACCTCTCCTTCGGCGATCTCGACCCGTGGCTGGTCGTCTTCGCGATCGGCACCCTGATCGCGCTCGGCGCCGCTCCCTACGCGATCTTCGAACGCCACTCCGGAATCGAGGACGAGGACGAGCGCTGGGACCGGGCGCTCGCGGTGTGGGGAGGCTTCTCGCTGCTCACCGGCCTCGGCTTCGTGGCCGTGGGCGTGCTGGGCAGCTTCGACCCCGCCTCCGCGTCGGGAGCGATCGCCTGGGTCGGCGCGGGCTGCTGCGCGCTCGTCTTCGGGACGCTCGCCCTGTTCGTCCTGTTCGGCGACTGACCCCGCCGGCGCGGCTCGCCCAAGCAGGCCGCCTCCGCGGGATCTCCCGCGGGCCGGTCCCCACGCTGGGCTGATCTTCATCCGTATCCGGACGAAAGTCTCCCCAGCGGCGGGGGAGTCACGCCCCCGTGCCGCCGTCTCCACCCAAACTCCGGCGTGAGGCCACCTGGCGGGGCGAAGGGCACCGAAGGAGGATGGAGGCCAGCCGGTGACCCGTCCCCGGCTCCGCGACGGCGGTGGCGCTCCCATGCTCCCCTCGTCACCCCATTGCAGCCGAGCCCACACCCGTTCGTGTCCCACCCCGCCTCCGCCGGCCCCGGTCCCCCTGCTGGGGCGATCTTCAGCCGTATCGGACGAGAGTCTCCCCAGCGGCTGGAGCGGCGGCGGGGGGCGGGGGCGAGGGTGCATCGGTCGCCGGCCCGTTGCCCCGCCGAACGCGGCCCAGAGGCACCTCCCGCACCGAGCGTCGCCCGTTGCGCCTCCAGGGGTAGTCAGTGACGTTCGACGGCGGGGGAAGGTGCATTCCACCTTCCGTCGGCGCTAGATTGACTGGTCAATCAACCGCCTTTCGCGCACCCGGGGGGCGGTCACGGCCCCCACAAGGAGAAGCATGCGCGTCGCCGCTGCACAGCTCAACTCGACCGCCGACACCGGCGCCAATCTGGCGGCCGCGGAGCGCGTCGTGCGCGCCGCCGCGGCCGAGGGCGCCGAGCTCGTCGTCCTGCCCGAGAAGTGGAGCCTCCTCGGAGACGCCGACACCCTGCGCGAGCTCGCCGAGCCGCTCGACGGTCCCGCGATCAGCGCCGCCCGTGCCTGGGCGCGTGAGCTCGGCATCCACCTCGTCGCCGGCAGCGTCGCCGAGCGGGTGGCGGGGCATGAGCTGCTCTCCAACACCTCGCTGCTGATCGATCCCGAGGGGCAGATCGCCGCGACCTACCGCAAGGTCCACATGTTCGACGTCGACGTCGACGGCGTCAGCTACCGCGAATCCGATGCCGAGGCGCCGGGCGAGGAGGTCGTCACGGCTCCCGCCGGCGAGCTCGAGCTGGGCCTGAGCGTCTGCTACGACCTCCGCTTCCCCGAGCTCTATCGGGTGATGGCGCTGCGCGGCGCCACCGCGGTCACCGTCCCGGCCGCCTTCACCGCCTTCACCGGGCGTGACCACTGGGAGGTGCTGCTGCGCGCCCGCGCGATCGAAAACCAGCTCTTCGTCATCGCCGCCGGGCAGTTCGGCGAGGCTCCGCCTCACTTCAGCTCCTGGGGACACTCGATGCTCGTCGACCCCTGGGGCCGCATCCTCGACCAGCTTCCCGACGGCGAGGGCCACGCCATCGCCGACCTCGACCTCACCGAGCTCGAGTCGGTCCGCGAGCGCATCCCGTCGCTGGCCAACCGCCGCCCCGGCGCTTACGAGTGGCCCGAGGGGGTGAGCGTCGGTGCCTGAGGCCAAGGCTCCCGCCGTCGACAAGCGCCGCGCGATCCTCGAGGCCGCGATCCGCGTCTTCGCGCGGCAGGGCTACCACGCCACGCGCGTCTCCGACATCGCCGACGAGGCGGGGGTCGCCTACGGGCTCGTCTACCACTACTTCCGCTCCAAGGAGGCGGTGATGACCGAGCTCTTCACCGAGCGCTGGTCGCTGCTGCTGGCCGCGAGCGACTCCCTCTACGAGCGCGACATCCCCGCCCGCGAGAAGCTCGACGGGATCGCCGGTTTCATCATCGACTCCTACAAGCACGACCCCGAGCTGATGAAGGTGATCATCATCGAGGTCACCAGGGCTGCGAACTCCTTCGGTGCCACCCACCTGCCCGAGATCCGGCGCGCCTACGACGTCGTCGCCAAGATCGTCAGGGACGCGCAGGGCGAGGGTCTCTACCGCGCCGAGGTCGATCCCGACTTCGTCGCGATGTGGTTCTACGGAGCGATCGAGCAGCTTCTCTCCGGATGGGTCTTCGGGCTCATGCCCGCGACCGATGAGGAGTTCGACCGCGCCCGGGCGATGGTCGTCGAGACGCTGTGCCTGGGGCTCGAGCGCCGCGATCGCGGCTGAGAAACCTCCTGCAACCGGCGGCCGGTAGTCTCGCCCTCCCCGGTTAGCGACTCCCCGGGCGGGAATTGGAAGTGCGATGAGCAACGAGATGACGAAGCGACTGGTCTGGTCCGGGCTCCTTGCAGCCTCCGGAGCCCTTGCCAGCATCGTCGCCGCCCGCCTGGCGGCGATCCTCTACCGCCGCATCTACGGCGAGGACCCGCCGGAGTGATGGGGAGCGCGAAGTGACGGGCACCCCCGTCGGATCGGCGCCGCCGCAGCCACCGACGACCCCGCGTTCGCCGCAGGGCGATCGCAAGGTCGGCGAGCTGGTCATCGACGTCACCGAGCGCGTCAGCATCCTCGTCCGCGAGGAGATCGCGCTCGCCAAGGCGGAGCTGACCGAGAAGGTCACCGACATCGGCCGTGGCGCGGTCGTCGGGATCGCCGCCGGAGTCTTCGTGCTGATGGCGCTGGCGATGATCATGCACGCGGTCGCCTGGGGGATCAACGACCTGCTGAACGTCGAGTCCGCGGTCTGGGCCGGCTTCCTGATCGAGGCCGTCCTGCTGCTGATCATCGCCGCCGCCGCCGGCTTCTTCGCCTACAAGAGCGTCAAGAAGGGAACCCCGCCGATGCCCGAGATGGCCATCGAGGAGGTCAAGGAGACCAAGTCGACCCTCGGGGGTGAAGGCAAGTGAGCGGCACACCGTCCTCGCCCGCTCCGCGCCCAGGCGCTCCCGGCCGCACGGCCGCCGAGATCCGCCGCGACATCGACATGCAGCAGGCCGAGCTGGCCAGCTCCGTGGGCGAGCTCAGGGTCAAGGTCAACGAGCTGACCGACTGGCGCGGCCAGCTCGAGGCGCATCGCGAGCAGATCATCCGCGGCGCCGCGATCGCCGGCTTCGTGGTCGGTGGGCTCGTAGCCTTCCGCGCCCTGCGCCGCAGGCGCTGACGGGCCCGGAGGGCGCGTGGCGGCGTCATCTCGTCGGCTCACGGCCGAACATGGCCGCATCGCCTCCTGCGTCCTTGCCACGCACCCTCCGGACCTCGTCAGTGAGTGACGGGCGGAGCGCGAGCTAGCGCAGGTACTCGGACGGCAGCCCGCCGACGCCGAGCAGCCCGGGCCCCGTGTGGGCGCCGATGACGGGGCCGATCTCGGAGACGAACAGGGGGTCGGTGCCCATCACCTCGCGGCAGCGCTCGACGAGGCGCTGCGCGTTCTCAGGGTCTTGGATGTGCTGGACGACCCAGGCGTCCCGGCCGGCCTCCTTGAGCTCCTCGGAGTACTTGACCAAGCGCTCGAAGACCCGCCGCCGCGTGCGCACCCGTTCGACCGGGGTGATCTCCTCCTCGAGCGTCAGGATCGGCTTGATCTGCAGCGCCGATCCGAGCCAGGCGCGAGCGGCGCCGATGCGGCCGCCGCGGCGCAGATACTCGAGCGTGTCGATCGCGAACCACATCCGCAGCTGCTCGCGGGCGGGCGTGAGCATCGAGACGATCTCCTCGGCCCCCTCGCCGCGCTCGGCGGCAGCGGCCGCGGCGAGCGTGAGGATGCCCATTCCGCCGCAGCCGGTGCGGCTGTCGACGACGTGGATCCGTTCGCCGCCACTGCCGTCGTCCACGAGCTGCTGGCGTGCGGCAAGCGCCGATTCGTAGGTGCCGGAGATGCCGGCGGAGAGGTGGATCGAGACGACCTCCCTGCCCGCCTCGAGCAGCGGCGAGTAGATCGCGATGAAGTCGCCGACCGAGGGCTGGGAGGTGGTCGCCCCCTCCTCGCTGGCCCGCAGCCGCTCGAAGAACGTCGAGTAGTCGCCGATCTCCATCTCGCGGCGTTGCTCGCCGCCGATCGAGACGTAGAGGCTGATTCGATCGATCCCCCGGGCGGCGATCAGCTCGTCGGGCAGGTAGGCGGTCGTGTCGCACACGATCGCCGTTCTCTCGGCAGGGCTCACCCGCTCGTTGTATCACTCCGTCGTCCACCCGCTTGGGGCGCCCCGAAGCGGCGTCACTACCATCAGCCGCGTGTCGACGACCCTCATCACCGGCTCGACCGGCTTCATCGGCTCGCACCTCGCGCGAGCCGTCGTTCGGCGCGGCGACACGCTGCGGGTCCTGATCCGGACCGCGACCGACGACGCCGTCCTCTCCGGGATCGAGTTCGAGCGCATCAACGGCGACGTCACCGACCGCCGCGCCGTCCGCAGGGCCATGGAGGGCGCCGACCGAGTCTTCCACGTCGCCGGGATGACGTCGATGCGGGCGAGCGACGCGGATCGCGTCTTCGATGTCAACCAGGGCGGGACGCGGATCATGGCCGAGGAGGCGCTGGCCGCGGGCGTCGAGCGTTTCGTCCACACCTCGTCGGTGGCCGCGATCGGCCCGGCGCCGACCGGCGGGCGCGCCGACGAGACGCAGCCGTTCACCGCCGGATCGCTCGGAATCGCGTACATGAACTCCAAGCACGAGGCCGAGGCCGAGGTCCTGCGGGCGGCCGCCCGCGGGCTCGACGCGGTCATCGTCAACCCGACTTTCGTGCTCGGCCCCGGCGGCGGCCACGCCAGCTCGATGGGGTTGATCAGGCGCTTCCTGCTGCGGCGGATCCCCGCCTACGTCGACGGCGGCCTCAACATCGTCGACGTGCGCGACGTCGCCGACGGGCATCTACTCGCGGACGCGAAGGGGGAGACCGGTGAGCGCTACATCCTCGGCGGCCGCAACTTCACCCTCCAGCGGCTCTTCGCCGACCTCTCGCGGATGTCGGGCGTCCCGGCGCCGCAGCTGAAGCTGCCCGCGCAGGTGGCGGCAGCGGGCGCCCGCGTCTCGGAGCAGCTCGGGTTGCCGCTCGGGCTCGCGGTCGACGAGACGCGATCGGCAGCCCTCTGGTGGACCTACAGCTCGGCGAGGGCCAAGCGCGAGCTCGGCTTCACGCCGCGGCCCCACGAGGAGACCCTCGAGGACGCCCTCGACGAGGTGACCGAGCAACTCGGCGACCGCGTCGGCGGCGACCCCGGTGCGGCCGACTCGGCCCTCAGTCTCGCCGGCCGCATCTCGCGGCTGGCGGGGAGGATCCCGCGCCCGTGAGCGACGGGAAGCCGCCGGCGTCGATCCTGCTGCTGCGCTGCCCTACCCCGACGAACTTCCTCTGCCCGTGCGGCGCCGTCGAGCGGCGTCTGCGCGGCCTCGAGATCGAGCACCGCACCGAGCGTGTCCCCTATCGGCGTGGGGATTCCCGCCCCGAGGTGATGGAGCTGACGGGGCAGACCCGAGTCCCGGTGCTGGTCGACGGCGACGAGGTGATCCACGACTCCAAGCGCATCCTCGAGTACCTCGAGTGGCGCTTCGGCGACGATGCCGGCGAGGAGGAGTGAGCCCCGCCGGGTGGGGCTATACTTTCTGAAGTCATGGAGACACCTGAGTCAGCGATCAAGATCAGCGACGTCGCCGCCGAGAAGCTCAAGGAGCTGCTCGCGAGCCAGGAGGAGCAGGATCAGGCCCTTCGTGTCGCCGTCCGTGGCGGCGGCTGCTCCGGCTTCCAGTACGCCCTCGCGCTCGACAAGCGCAAGGAGGACGACCACGTCTTCGAGCACAACGGCGTCTCCGTCCTCGTCGACAAGGTCTCGATGCAGTTCGTCTTCGGTTCCGAGGTCGACTACGTCGAGGGCCTGCAGGGCGCCGGCTTCGCTGTCAACAACCCGAACGTCGTCGCCGCCTGCGGCTGCGGTTCGAGCTTCCAGGTCAAGGAAGACTCACCGGCAGCCGGCGCCACCGCCTAGCGCGGCTTACGTCTCGATCTGCATCGGCGGCGACTGCGCCGGCAGGCCGGCCTCGGTCGCGTTCGCCGGCATCTGCTGCTCGGAGGCCTCCGGCTGGGGGACGCCGAGAGCCTCGGCGAGCTCGCCGCTCTCGAACATCTCCTCGACGATGTCGCAGCCGCCGATGAGCTCGCCGTCGATGTAGACCTGCGGGAAGGTCTGCCAGTCGGAGATCTCGGTGGTGACCTCGCGCAGCGGCCCCATCACCGGGAGCACGTCGATCGCGCCGTACTCGACGCCCATCTGCTCGAGCACCGCCACGGTGCGCATCGAGAAGCCGCAGCGCGGCATGTCGGGCGTGCCCTTCATGAGCAGCAGCACCTTGTTGGCGGAGATCGCCTGCTCGAGCTGCTCGCGGAGCTCCGGGTTCGCTGCCATTTCGCCTGCCTCCTGGGAAGTCGTGGACGGGGTCGCCCCAGACAGGTTAGGCAATGGCGGTCACGGGACTTCGATCGGGGCGGGGCGACCGAAGAGATAGCCCTGGCCGCAATCGACGCCGAGGTCGCGCAGCGGTTCGATCAGGGCCGGGCTCTCGACGCCCTCGGCGACGGTCCTGATCCCGAGCCCGCGGGCGATGACGACGAGCGACTCGACGATCCGTGCGTCGGCGTTTGACTCGAGCATCCCGCGGACGAACTGCATGTCGATCTTGAGCTCGGTGAAGGGGAGGTGGCGCAGGTAGGTGAGCGAGCCGAAGCCGGTGCCGACGTCGTCGAGGGAGAGCCCGCAGCCGAGCGCCTGCACCCGCGAGGTGAAGTCGCGCAGGGACTCGATCGCGGGAGTGGCGGCGGTCTCGGTCAGCTCGAAGGTGAGCAGCGATGGGTCGGCGCCGCTCGTCTGCAAGGAGGCGGCGACCATCTCGGTCAGCGTGTGGTCGCCGATCGAGCCGGCGGAGATGTTGGCGCTGACCCGGCGCCCGGAGGCGACGAGCTCGAGCGCCTGCTTGACGACCCAATGGTCGAGGCCGCGAATCAGCCCGAAGCGCTCCGCGGTGGGGACGAACTCCCCGGCCGTGATCGGGCGCTGCGTGACCGGATCGAGCATCCGCACCAGCAGCTCCTCGGTCCACGGCACGCCGGTCGCCATGTCGACGATCGGCTGTGAGTAGAGAACGAGTCGCTCCTCCTCGATCGCCTTGCGCACGTGCCCGACCCACTCGAGCCGACCCCGGTCCTCGCCGGTGAAGACGGTGGCCCGGTCGCGTCCGGCCGCCTTCGACTGGTGCAGGGCGATGTCGGCCGCGGTCAGCAGGTCGGCGGTGCTGACGCCCATGTCGCGCTCGACGAGGGCGATGCCGGCGCTCGCGGTCAGCGCCGCGGCCCCCGGGCGCGAGCGGACCGCACCCAGCAGAGCGCCGGCCATGTCGAGCGCCTGCGCCTCGCCGATCCCGGGCACGAGCAGCGCGAAGTCGTCGCCCTCGAGGCGGGCGAACACGTGGGAGGAGTCGATCTGCTCGGCGAGGATCGCGGCGACGTCAGCGATCATCCGGTCGCCGGTGCTGCGCCCGAGCGTGTCGTTGACGCGCTTGAGGTGGTCGATGTCGATGACGATCAGCGCGCCGCGGCCGGCCGGGAGGGTGCCGCCGGAGATCCGCGCGTCGGCCGCGGTCTCGAAGCCTCGGCGGTTGAGCAGGCCGGTCAGGTCGTCGTGGTCGGCGAGGTAGCGGAGTCGCTCCTCCGCGGCCTTCTGCTCGCTGATGTCGGCGATCAGGCCGTCGACGAGGACGGCTCCACCCTCGTCCTGCTGGCCGATCGAGGCGCGGTCGCGCACCCAGATCATCTGCCCGTCTCGCCTGCGGAACCGGTACTCGACGTCGAGCGGCTCGCGTGCGGCCGCGCAGCGCATCTCCTCCGCGATCACCCACTCGGCGTCCTCGGGGTGGAGCCCCTTCTCCCAGATCGCCGGATCCGCGGTCCACTCCTCGACCGTGTAGCCGAAGACCTCCTCGACCTGCGGAGAGATGAAGACCCAGCCACCGCCGGCGCCGAGGCCCGCCCGGTAGGTGATCGAGGGGAGCCGTTCGATCAGGGTGCGCACTCGGCGTTCCGCCGCCTCGAGGGAATCGCTGACCCGCGTCCGCTCGATCGCAGCGCCGAGGAGCTGGCCCACGGACTCGAGCAGCGAGATGTCGCTGAGCTCGAACCGGCGCAGCGCGTTGGAGCTGAGCACGAACGACCCGAAGGGGTTCTGCCCGCCCCCGATCCGGATCGACATCGCGCTCTGCACGGCGCGGGTACAGGGCGGTTCGACCGGGCTGAAGCGTCCCTCGCGGCGGAAGTCCTCGACGACGAGCGCGCCCTGCCCGCGCAGGACCGTGTAGCCGGGCTGGCTCGAGGCGTCGAGCGGGATCCGGGCGGGAGCCGCGTCCTCGGGCCAGCCGGCGCTCGCGCGTAGATCGAGGGATCCCTCGCCCTCGGCGACCGCCCAGATCTCGCAGCGCGTCGGACCGAGTTCTTCGGCCGCGAGCGCGACGGCGCGGCGCAGGAGATCATCGAGCGGCAGGCCCTCGAGGGCGACCTGGCCGAGGTCGAGCACGGCGGAGCGCCGACGCGCGTCGGCGTGTAGCTCCCGCTCCCGCTCGCTGCGCTCGCTGGCGTCGCGGAGGTAGACGGCGAGGAGCGGGAACTGGTCGCCGCCGAGCACCGCGGTCGTGATGTCGACGGGGATCTCGCGGCCATCCGAGCGGTGGGCGTTGAGCTCGATCTCACGCTGAGCGACCGCCGGGCCGGTGTCGCTGAGCTGGCGCTGCAGGACGCTGCGGACCGCCGCCTGCAGGTGCTCGGGGAAGACGAGAGAGGCGAGGTCGTTGCCGACGGCGGCCGTGCGGTCGATCCCGAACATGCGGGCGGCGGCGGGGTTCCAAGCGACGACGGTGCCCTCGGGGTCGAGGACGGCGATCCCGTCGGGTGCCCCTGCGATCAGGGCCGCGCCGGCGCCGTCGAGCTGCACCGCACCGCGGTCGCTGGAGCGCCGCTCGCCGGCGAGTCGCAGCAGGCCCTCCGCGCGCCTTGCGTGCTGATCTTCGAGTGAAGCCAATGGGTTCTCGGGAACTTTGGAGCTTGGGAACTTGGGATCGGACGAGGGACCCTCCCAGGGGCCCACGGTCGCCCATCGACAGATGCCGCGCGGAGCCTTAGCCGTGCAAAGGGCCGCGCCCGTCCCGGTTTCGAGGTCGCCGGGCAGGACGCATCCGTTGTCCGCTCAGGACTGCTGGCCGAGCTGCGGTTGCCGCGCCGGAGTGCGTGGCTGCCCCTGCGGCACCGCGGGCGAGGTGATCGGCCGCTGCTGCGTGGGGCCGCGGCGCTCGTCGGCGATGATCGACGAGTAGAAGACGATGGCGACGGCCGAGAGCGCCACGCACATCCAGCCGCATCGACCCCGCGGACCGCCCTTGGCCACGTAGTAGATCCCGGCGATCAGGCCGACGAGCGGCATGATGAGCGCGAGCAGGACGCCGCCGATCCAGTCACCCGTGCGCGCCACCGGCCCCTCCTGCTGGGAGGGCGGAGCCGTGTAGATCCTCGGCATCGCCGGTCCCGTGGCCGTCGCGAAGGCCGGCGCCGGGGGCATGGGTGGGCTCGGGGGAGGCGGCGGTGGAGGTGGTCCCGGCGCAGGCGGAGGCGGGGGCGCAGCGAGCGCATCGACGTGGTTCGTCCACGCCGCTCCGTCCCAGAAGCGCTTGCCGCTGCCGCTCGGATCGACGTACCAGCCCGCTACGGGCATGCCGCCACCCACCCCTCGATGATCCCCTGCATGCCGCCATCATCGGCGGGCGCCGGAGATCCCTGAACCGGCGCCGCGCTCGTCTGGACGGGCTGCGGCCCGGCACCCTTCAGCCCCAGGCTCCCGGACCTGTCACCCGGGGGTGGACCTATTCCCTGTTCCCCAGTGACAGGTCGGCGCCGGGCAACGAGGGAGGACAGCCGCTTGCCCGCGGCCGGAGGCCATCACGCCTTCCGCCCAGCTTCCCTTCGGCGCCCATCATGTATCGCGGGGCGCATGAACCACGTACCGCGTGGTTTGCGCGCCCCGCGCCGGCAGCAGAACGCGCAGAGGACCGACGTGGGGCGCATGAACTACGTAGAGCGTGGTCTACGCGCCCCGCGCTCGCGGCCGCCGCTAGCCGGAGCTCGGGACGCTCGTGGTGATCGAGAGAGCGTGGATCGTGCCGTCGTCGAAGCGCTCCTTGACCGCCGCCCGCACCAGGCGGTGCTGGTCGAGGCGCTTGACGCCATCGAACTGCGGGGCGGAGACGATCGCGCGCAGGTGATCCCCACCGCCGGTCTCGTCGAGCACCTCGACCTCGGCGCCCGGCAGCGCCGCCTCGATCATGGTGCGGAGCTCGTTCAGATCAGCCATCGCCGCCTCCCTTCGCGTGGTGGAGCATCTCCTCGATCTTCGTCAGCTTCACGCGCGGGCGGCCGTGCGGCGCCCCGCGCTCCTGCTCGATCGCGTCGATCGCCTGCCAGCCGTCGAACTCGACATGGTCGATCTCGCGCTCGGCGAGCAGCGCGTGCAGGGCCCCCTTGTCACCCGACGGCTCGGGGAGCGTCCCCGCGGCGGCGTCCTCGAGCAGCAGCCCCACGGTCTCCTGCGCATCCTTCTTGTTGGTGCCGATCACGCCGCTGGGCCCGCGCTTGATCCAGCCGACCACGTACTGGCCGGGAAGGTGATGGCCGTTGTCGTCGACCACGCGGCCACCGACGTTGGGGATGACGCCGCGCTGGACGTCGAGCGGCACGCCGTCGATCCCGGTTCCCAGGTAGCCGATCGAGCGCAGGACCATGCCGCACTCGATCCGCTCGGTCTCGCCGGTCCCGCGGGCGCGAACGGCGCCGGCGTCGTCGGTGAAGAGCTCGTTGATCTCGACGTCGATCCACTCGACCTTGCCGTCGCCCCCGATCGCCTCGGGGCTGCGCAGGAACCGCAGCTCGACCCGCTTGGGCTTGCCCTCGGGCTCGCGCGCGGCGAACTCGGTGAAGGACTCGTGGTTCTTGCGGTTGGTGACGTCGGCGTCGTCGGAGGCGAGGAACGCCGCGCTCGCCTCGTCGAGCTCGACGGCGGTGGGATCGATGATCACGTCGGCCTGCGTGAGCTCACCGAGCTCGCGGACCTCCGGGTTGGTGAACGCCGCCTGGGCGGGGCCGCGGCGGCCGAGGACGATGACCTCGCGGACCCCGGAGTCGGCCAGCGCGTCGATCGCGTGGTGGGCGGTGTCGGTGACCTCGAGCTCCTCACGCGGGAGCACGAGCATGCGGGCGACGTCGGCGGCGACGTTGCCGTTGCCGATCACGACGACGCGCTCGCAGGAGAGGTCGAACTCGTGGTCAGCGTAGTCGGGGTGGCCGTTGTACCAGGCGACGAAATCGGTGGCGGCGTGCGATCCGGGGAGATCCTCGCCGGCGATCCCGAGCTGGCGGTCGGCGCCCGCGCCGTAGGCCCAGATCACCGCGTGGTAGGCGTCGGCGAGCTCGGCGGCGCTGACGTCGCGGCCGATCGTGACGTGGCCGAAGAAGCGGTAGGACTCGTGTCCGGCCGTCTTCTCGTAGCGGCGGATCACGTTCTTGATCTTCGGGTGGTCGGGGGCGACCCCGGCGCGGACGAGGCCGTAGGGCGTCGGAAGGCGGTCGATCATGTCGACCTCGATCGCGAGCTCCGGATGGCTCAGCAGCGCCTCGGCCGCGTAGAAGCCGGCCGGGCCGGAGCCGACGATGGCGACGCGCACGGGGTTGTCTGGGGTGCCGGGGACGGACATCGGTTGAGGCCTCCTGAGGTCCTGGGGTCTCGGTCAGACGAGCGCGGGCGCGCTGCGTGAGGTGGCGGCGCCGTCGAGCGCGTCGAGGGCCTGGCCCACCGACATCGCGACGCAGGTGAAGATCGGGATGTCCCGCAGAGTCCAAGCGCTCGACTCGGTGGCGCGCAGCTCCTGCACGAGGTCGAGGAAGTCACCGGGGTCGTCGCACTCGAAGCTGACCACGAACTCCTGGTCGTCGATCCCGAACGAGTAGGCGGTGTTGATCGTGATCTGCGGGTAGCCGCGACCGGTCTCGATGTGGCCGCGCATAATCCGGCCGCGCTCCTCGCGGTCGAGCCCGTACCACTCGCGCTTCTTCTCCATCGGGTAGATGAAGGCGTACTTGCGCTCGGAGACGAGCAGCTGCTGACGCGCCGACTCCTGCGAGTAGGGCGAGGGCTTGGTCATCGCCAGATACGAGTAAGGGGTGCTCGCCCACTTCATCAGGCCGCTCTGCGCGAGCACGACGTGGAAGGAGTGGATGTCGCTCAGCGTCGGGCTCTGGGTGACGATCAGGAGGTCGGTGTCGCCGCGCGTGCCGACCGTGGAGTAGGCGCGCAGGGGCCGGTCGGTGGCGTAGTCGTCGCAGGCGGCGAGGAACTCGCGCTTATCCTCCGCCCTGCGCTCGGCGTCGAGCCGCTGCCAAGCGGGGTCGACCTTGAGGAATGTGAACTTGATGAACGTCCGGTCGGCCATCACCGCGATGCTAGCGCTCGCCCTGCTCTCGCCTACGGCGGCGGCAGCCGCTCGGGGGGACGCCGTCGGGAGCGCGACGCTCTTAGACCCGGGCATGCCGCGGGTGACGATCGCCGTCCTGCCGCCGGACACCGATCTCGATCAGATCACCGAAGCGGCGCCGGGGATCGCGCCGGGCCTGCTCGGCGGTGGCCTCGGTGCGGTCCCGGTCGCGCAGAGCTACCTCGACATGACCCAGGGGAGCCGCCTCGCCCAGAGCCTCTACCCGAAGGTGCTGCCGCCGGTCTACGTGACCGGCGATCGCGTCCCCGAACGCATCTGGCGTCAGGTCAGGACGCGAGCCGCCAAGGCGCCGGCGGAGATCGTCCCCGGACTGCTCGCCGACGAGCTCCGCGACGAGGACGTCCCGATCGCCGCCGCCCCCGACTCCGGCTCGGCCGCGCTGATCGCCGTCGACAGGCGGGGACGGATCGAGCGCACCCGCGACTGCGAGCCCGGTGAGTGCCCCGGCGTGAGCGTCGTCAGCACCGACCTCACGGGCCTCGCCGAGATCGCCGCGCGGGTCGAGGGCGAGGACATGCTGATCGCGTTCGAGCGGCCGACCGGCGAGGCGGGGACGAGCGAGCTCCTCGCCGCCGGGATCCTCGGCGAGGGATTCGAGGGAGATCTCGTCTCCTCGACGACCCGGATGGACGGCTACGTGCTCGCGACCGACATCCTGCCGACGGTCCTCGCCCGCTACGGGATCGACGCTCCCGACGACATCACGGGGCGCGAGATCGAGGGGAGCGGGGGCGAGGCCGACCCGGCCGCGGTGAGCGCCGCCGGCGACCGCCTCGGCGTCGTCCGCGAACGCCGCTCGGCGGTGCTCGGGGTGAACCTGCTGGCCTGGATCGGCCTGACGCTGCTGGCGTCGGCCATCTGGCGCCGCCGCGGCGCCCGCGTCGGCCTGACGCTGCTCGCGACCGCGATGGCGCTCGTCCCTGCGGTGCTGCTGCTGACCGCGGCGCTGGCGCCGTCGCTTCTGGCCGAGCGGCTGATCGTCGGGCTCGGGACGCCGCTCCTCTCCGCGCTGCTCCTGCTCGCGTCGCGAGCGCTCGGCGTGCAGCGGCCGGGCTACCTCGCGTTCGCCGCGGCCGCGGGGCTGTCGGTCGGCGCCGAGGCGCTCGACATCATCGCCGGATCGCCGCTGACCGCGCGCTCGCTGATCGGCCCCAATCCGGCGCTCGGCGTCCGTTTCTTCGGGATCGGCAACGAGCTCGAGGCGACGATCGGGGTCCTCATCCTGCTCGGGACCGGCGCCGCGATGAGCTCGCTGGCGCCGCGGGCGACTCCCGCACGGATCGCCGCCGCCATCGTCTTCGTCACGGTCCTCGCGGTGCTGGTCTTCGCGCCGGGGAGGCTCGGCGCCGACGTCGGCGCGGCGATCACCTTCCCCGCGGGCGCCGCCGTCGCGGTGATCGCGGCACTGCGACTGGGCTGGAAGCGGGCGCTGCTCGTCCTGCTTGCGCCGGTCGCGGCCGTCGCGGCGCTGCTCCTGATCGACCTCGCGACCGGCGGTGACGCCCATCTATCCCGCTCGGTTCTCGGCGCCGGCGGCGTCGACGATCTCGAGGACGTCGTCACCAGGCGGGTCAAGGCTGCGCTGCGCTCCTTTCCCAGCTACAGCGACTCGCCGTTCTTCATCGCGGCGATCCTGGGGATCGTCGCCGGGATCGTCCAGCGGCGGCGCATCGCCTCCTGGTTCAGCGGCGACCGTGCCGCGCAGGCGGGGTTGGCGGGAGCGATCGGGGCGACGGTGATCGGCACCCTCGCCAACGACTCCGCGGCGTTGCTGCTGATGGTCGGAACCGGCTTCATCGCGGCTTTCTGCGGCCTCGCCTGGGCCGCCTCGGACCCGGCAGACCACCGCCCCGGCCGCTAGGCTGCGCCGGAAGCAGATGCGCATCGCCCTCGTCAGTCCCTACTCGTGGACGTACGAAGGGGGCGTCAACCGGCATGTTCAGGCGCTCGCCGAGCACCTGATCGGACGGGATCACGAAGTCCGCGTCCTCGCACCCTGGGACCCGCCGGACCGCCTCAGCCGTACGTTGCACCGCGGCGCGGAGCCTCGGGAGCGCCCCATGCCCGAATACCTGACCTCGCTCGGGCGCACCATCGGGATCGGCTCCAACGGCGCGGTCTCGAACCTCTCGGCCTTCCCGAGCGGGGTGAGCCGCCTGCGCTCCGAGCTCGCGGCCGGCGACTTCGACGTCGTCCACGTGCACGAGCCGCCGGCGCCGGTCGTCGGCTGGGACGCCTGCTCGTTCCGCGGCGCCCCGGTTGTCGGCACCTTCCACGCCTACGCGCCGAAGTGGGTGCCGAACAACATCGCCGTGCTGATGGGGGCGCGGCGTAAGTTCAACCAGCTCAGCGCCCGCATCGCGGTCTCGGAGGCCGCCGAGTGGACCGGGCTGCGCTGGTTCGGCGGCAACTACGAGATCGTCCCCAACGGAGTCGACCTGACGGCCGCCCCGCCGCTCGACGCCGTCGGGCGCATCCACGCCGACCATCCGGGAACCGAGCTCCGCGTCCTTTTCATCGGCCGCGCCGAGGAGCGCAAGGGCCTGCCGGTGCTGCTGCGCGCCTTCGAGGCGCTCGCCGAGCAGGTGCCGGCCCGCCTGGCGATCATCGGTACCGAGCCCTCCGAGATCGCCCGCTCGATCGCTGATCCCGAGGCGCTCGATTCGATCGACGCCCTCGGCCGGGTCAGCCGCGAGGAGCTCTGGCACCAGCTCGTCGCCGCCGATGTCCTCTGCGCACCGTCGCTCTCGGGCGAGAGCTTCGGGATGGTGCTGACGGAGGCGTTCGCGGCGGGGACGCCGGTCATCGCCTCCGACATCGCCGGCTACTCCGACGTCGTCAGCGACGGCGTCGACGGTGTCCTGATCCCGCCGGGCGATCCGCAGCGGCTCGCCGAGGAGCTGCAGCGGATGCACCTCGAGCCCGAGCGCCGGATCGAGATGGGCGCCCGCGCCCGGGTCAGCGCCGAGCGCTTCGGCTGGGAGCGGGTGACCACGAGGATCGAGCGTGTCTACGAGCGCGCGATGCACGTCCCGCAGCCCGCCGACGGCATCGCCCGGGCCTTCCGCCGGTTCGGGATCGTCTCCGCCGATGGCTTGCCTCGCGTGCCCGCCGAGCGGCTGCCCTCGCCCGACCCCGCGCCGGTCCAGGTGGGTTCCAGGCGGCGCCGCATCGCCCGCCGCGTCGGCCTCGTGGCGGCCGCCGTCGTCGGCATCGGCCTGACCGTGCTCGCGGCCCAAAAGATCGGCTTCGACAGCGTCGTCGAGAGCGCCGTCCGCTCCAACTTCGCCTGGATCCTGATCGCGTTCGGGCTCATGTGCGCGTCGATGTTCTTCCGGGCTGGGGCCTGGTACCTGGTCTCGCGCTCGGCGCTTCCTCACGCCCGGCTACGGCAGCGCGACTTCACCTCGGCGACGATGATCGGGGTGCTGATGTCGGCGACCCTGCCCGCCCGCGTCGGCGAGCCCGCCAGGGCGATGATCATCTCGCGCCGGATCGGCCGCTTTCGCGAGACGTTCCCGGTGCTGCTCGGCACGCTCGTCTCCCAGACGGTGCTCAACCTCGTCGCGCTCGTCCTGCTCGGGCTGATCATCGTCTCGACCACCGATCTCTTCCATCGCAGCTCCGAGCACCTGTTCGTGGTCAGCATCGCGCCGGCGCTGCTGCTGCTCGGGTTGATTGCCGCGCCCTTCCTGGTCCGCCGCTCCGGCTCGGGGCGCCTCGCCCGAATGATCCGCTCCGCCCGCGGCGCGATGGTCCGCGTGCGACGCGGCCTCTACGTCTTCCGCGACCCGCGGCGCGGTCCCGCTGCCGCGGCCTCGCAGCTGTGGGCATGGGCGATCCAGGTCGCCGCCTGCTACGCGCTGAGCGTCGCGATGGGCCTCGACGCGCAGATGGGCATCGGCGGCGCCGCGGCCGTCCTCTTCGCGGTCAACGTCACCGCGATTGTCCCCGCGACGCCCTCCAACATCGGCGTCTTCCAGCTCGCGATCATCAGCGTGCTGACCACGGGCTACGGGGTCGATTCCGCTGATGCGCTGGCCTACGGGATCATCCTGCAGGCGGTCGAGATCGCGACCGCGGTCGGGCTCGGTATCCCCGCGCTCGTCCGCGAGGGGATGAGCTGGTCCGACGTGCGCCTGCGGGCGATCAGCGCCGCCCCGGTGCGGCTGCAACCCCCTTCGCGGGTGAAGACGGCCGCGGCCGCGAAGGAGGGCGTCGGCGAGGGAGCGGCGGGGTAGCGCTCCCGCCCGCCGCACACCGGTCGTCCGCAGCCTCCCGCCCGCCGCCCGCGGCTACCTGCGATGCGTCCTGTGGTCCTCTGGGGACCACGCTCGGCGTCGCGGGGGCTGGACGGCCCGCTGTCCCCGCCCCCGGCCCCCACGAGCGCCCCGCAGCCCCTCGCTATCCTTGAGCGCTCGAGCCATCCAGAGCGGCTGAGGGACCCGGACCTCTGAGGCCGCCGCAACCGGCGACGCTCCCGAGCCGAGCACGGTGCGACAGCCGGGACCGATGGAGGACCACTTGCACACGACCGCCAAGCAGGAGCTGAACGCATGAGCACCGAGCGCGACATCCTCGCCGCCGCGCGCGAACGCATCGTCGTCTACGACGGCGGCATGGGCGCGACGCTGGAGCGCTTCGAGCTGTCCGAGGCGGACTACGGCGGGCTCAAGGGGAAGTGCCACGAGGCGCTGGTCCTGCATCGCCCCGACGTCATCGAGGGCGTCCATGGGTCGATGCTGGAAGCGGGCGCGCAGGTCGTCGAGACCGACACCTTCCAGGGCTCACGCCTGAAGCTCGATGAGTGGGGGCTGGCCGACCACACGGTCGAGATCAACCGCAAGGCCGCGGAGATCGCCCGCAAGGCGGCGGGCGAGGAGCGCTTCGTCGCCGGCTCGATCGGCCCGACCGGCTTCCTGCCGGCGAGCGACGACCCGACGCTCGGGAACATCACCTTCGCCGAGCTCGCCGAGGTCTTCGACGAGCAGGCGGGCGCCCTGGTCGAGGGCGGCGCGGACCTGATCATCATCGAGACCGCGCAGGACATCCTCGAGGTGCGCGCGGCGATTGTCGGCGCCCGCGAGTCGTTCAAGCGGGTCGGCCGCAGCGTCCCGATTCAGGTCTCGGTCTCCCTGCTCCCCAACGGCGGCAAGATGCTCCTCGGCACCGACATCGAGGCGGTGCTGACGATCCTCGAGGGGATGAGGGTCGACATCGTGGGCCTCAACTGCTCGACCGGACCCGAGGACATGCGGGACGCGATCCGCTACCTCGGTGAGAGCGCGAGCGTGCCCGTGCACTGCATCCCCAACGCCGGCCTGCCGCTGCAGGGTCCGGATGGCGAGACGATCTTCCCCGAGACGCCCGAGCAGATTTCGGCCGCTCTCGGCGGCTTCGTCGAGCGCTACGGCGTCTCGATCGTCGGCGGCTGCTGCGGGACCACGCCCGAGCACATCGCCGCGATCGCCGAGCGCGTCAAGGACTTGAAGCCGGCCGAGCGCCCGGAGCCCGGCCCGCCGCGGGTCGCGAGCATGATGACCGCCTACGACCTCGTCCAGTCCCCGGCGCCGACGCTGGTCGGCGAGCGGGTCAACTCCCAGGGCTCCAAGAAGGCGAAGGAGATGCTCCTAGCCGACGACTACGACGGGCTAGTGCAGGTCGCCGAGGACCAGGTCAACGGCGGCGCCCACGTGCTCGACGTCTGCGTCGCGCTGACCGAGCGCCAGGACGAGGACGTGCAGATGGGGGAGACCGTGAGCCGGATCTCCCTGACCCAGCCCGCGCCGATCCAGATCGACTCGACCGAGCCCGAGGTGATCGAGGCCGCGCTCGAGCGCATCCCCGGGCGCGCGATCGTCAACTCGACCAACCTCGAGGCCGGCCGCGACAAGCTCGACCGGATCGTGCCGCTGGCGATCAAGCACGGCGCGGCGCTGATCGCGCTCACGATCGATCCCGAGGGGATGGCGAAGACGCGCGAGCGCAAGCTCGAGGTCGCCAGGGAGATCCACCGGATGGCGTGCACCGAGCACGGGCTTGACCCCGAGCTGCTCATCTTCGACGCGCTCACGTTCACGCTCACCACCGGTGATGAGGAGTGGAAGCCGTCGGCGATCGAGACGATCGAAGGCATCCGGCTGATCAAGAGCGAGCTGCCGGGAGTGAAGACCTCCCTCGGCGTCTCCAACGTCTCCTTCGGCATCTCCCCGGGCGCCCGCGCGGTGCTCAACTCGACCTTCCTGCATCACTGCGTGGAGGCCGGGCTCGACCTCGCGATGGTCAACCCGAACCACATCACGCCTTACGGGGAGATCCCCGAGAACGAGCGTGAGCTCGCCGATGATCTGGTCTTCAACCGAGCCGACGATGCGCTCGAGAAGTTCATCGCGCACTTCGAGAGCAAGGGGCCCGAGGAGGAGGTCTCAGCCGCCGACGCCACCGAGGGCATGGAGCCCGAGGAGGCCCTCCACTTCCACATCCTGCGCCGCAAGAAGGATGGGGTGGAGGAGTGGATCGACAGGTCGGTCGACAAGATCGGCGCGGTCCCGACGCTCAACGAGGTCCTGCTTCCCGCGATGAAGGAGGTCGGCGACAAGTTCGGCGCAGGCGAGCTGATCCTGCCGTTCGTCCTGCAGTCGGCCGAGGTGATGAAGAGGGCCGTCGCCCAGCTCGAGAACTACCTCGACCGGATCGAGGGCCACACGAAGGGGACCGTCGTGATCGCGACGGTCTTCGGCGACGTGCACGACATCGGCAAGTCGCTGGTCAACACGATCCTCACCAACAACGGCTACACGGTCGTGGACCTCGGCAAGCAGGTCCCGGTGGAGCAGATCATCGACGCCGCGGTCGAGCACAAGGCTGACGCGATCGGCCTCTCGGCGCTGCTCGTCTCGACCTCCAAGCAGATGCCCGCCTGCATCGGCGAGCTGCACGAGCGCGGGCACGAGTTCCCCGTGCTGATCGGCGGCGCCGCGATCAACCGCGACTTCGGCCGCCGCGCCCTTTACCCGAAGGGGCGCGAGTCAGACGAGGTCTACGAGCCCGGCGTCTTCTACTGCAAGGACGCCTTCGCCGGGCTCGACACGATGGACGCGCTCGTCGATGCCGAGGCGCGCGCCGCGCTGGTCGAGCGCTTCCGAACCGAGGCCCGCGAGCTCCGCGAGAAGCCGGAGGTGGTGGACGACTCGCCGCCGACGACGGACGACTCGGTCCGCTCGGCCGTCAGCACCGACGCCCCGATCCCCTCCCCGCGGTCGTTCGGGGTCCGCGACGTGGACGTCGACCTCGACGAGGTGTTCCCGTACCTGGACCGCCACGTGCTCTTCAAGCTCCACTGGGGCGGGCGTGGCGTCAAGGGGGAGGCGTGGCGCAAGATCGTCGAGGGCGACGGTGAGGACGAGGGCTTCGCGCCCAAGCTCGAGCGCATGTGGGCCGAGCAGGACTACCTGCGGCCGAAGGCGAAGGTCGGCTACTTCCCCTGCAACGCGGACGGGAACGAGCTGGTCGTCTTCGATCCGGAGGACCCCGACAAGGAGCTGGAGCGCCTCGTCTTCCCGCGCCAGCCCAAGCACGACCGCATCTGCCTCGCGGACTTCTACAAGCCCATCGACGACCCCTCGGGCGAGCGCGACGTCGTCGTGCTGCAGGGAGTGACCGTCGGCCCCGAGGTCACCCAGCGGATCGAGCAGCTCGAGAGCGACGGCGAGTTCGCCGAGCAGCTCTTCGTCCACGGTCTGGGAGTTCAGTCCGCCGAGGGCCTCGCCGAGTGGCTTCACCACGAGGTCCGCGACGAGCTCGGCATCGGGGACGGCCAGGGCCGCCGCTACTCATGGGGCTACCCCGCCTGCCCGGATCAGTCCGAGCACGAGAAGGTCTGGCGCCTCCTCGGCCTCGAGGACATCGGCATGACCCTCTCCGGCGGCTATGCCGTCGAGCCCGAGCAGTCGACGGTGGCGATCATCGCCCACCACCCACAGGCGGTCTACTTCGGAATGAAGTCAGGCTTCGTCCCCGACGAGCCGAAGAGCGACGAGCTCATTGCCGGCACCGAGCGCGGGGGAGAGCTCCCCGCCGACGACGAGCTGGGGAACGACGGCACGATCGAGGCCGAGGTGGAGAAGCCGGCCGAGGACGCCGCAACGGCGTAAGAAGTCACCGAGTGGCAGATATCGGCGTAGGGAACGCCGTTCTATGCCACTCGACGATGAGATCTCACCGAGCGGCAGAAAAGGGACGCATCCCGTCCCATTCCTGCCACTCGATGCATTTCACGCGCACCGAAGCTCGCGGCACCGGCCGGCACCACTCCCAACTCCATCCCCCACCCAGCCCTCACCGCCGGCACCACAACCACCGCCCGGCGCCAGCCCCACCCCGCCTGCCCCGACCTACCCCCGCTCCTCCGGGAAACGCTGCAGCATCTCCGCCAGCAGCTCCGGGACCTCCACCTGGGGACAGTGGCCGCAGGCGGGGATGATCTCGATGTCGGAGTAGTCGACGATCCGCAGCACCCGCTCGGCGCCGTCGGTGTAGACCATCCGGTCGTGCTCGCCCCAGACGAGCAGCAGGGGGCAGTCGATGCGGCCGAGGTCGAAGGGGTCCTCGAGCTCCGGCAGCAAGCGACGGCCGATGTCGAGGACGCCCATGCTGCGGTCGATCGTCCCGATGTGGTCGACGAACGAGTCGACGATGCCGGGATCGGCGCCGGCGCGATCGTGGAAGGCCAGCTCCTTGTAGACCCTGGCGACGATCTGGCGCACCACCGTCTCCGGCACGGGGAAGGGGGAGTAGCGCAGCATCCGCACCAGCTGGGTGCTCTCGATGATCGAGAACCAGCGGGCCATGTGCAGGCCCGCGGGTGCGATCGGGACGATGCCGCCGACCGGGAGGTCGTCGCGCTGGGCCGCCCGCAGCGAGAGGGCACCGCCGAGCGAGTTGCCGACGACGATCACCTCCTCGCCACCGACGCCCTCGCTCACATGGGTGATGGCGTCGGCGACGAGCGCATCCCACTGCGGCAGCATCTCCCCGGCTTCGAGCGCCGACGCCGTGCCGAACCCGGTCAGGTCGACCGCCATCGCCCCGCGCCCCGTCGCCGCCAGCGCGTCCAGGAGCGGCCGCCAGGTATCGGCGCTGTCGGCGTACCCGTGAAGGAGCAGCAGCGGCGGTCCCTCACCCTCGAGCTCGAGGACGCGCGTGTCGGTGCCTCCGAGCTCGAGGCGACGCTCGGCGGCGCGTAGTGTTCGCTGCTGGCGGGTAGGGGACAAGACGAAACGACGTTCTAGCGGTCGCGCCCGACGGCGCGGCCGATCCAAGCTCAGACGACCCACGGAGGACAAACGCAGATGTCAGGTGATCGCGGCTCGAAGGACATCCTCGCCGAGGAGAACAAGGCCGACCGGGAGAAGCTGGTCGAGATGCTCACCAAGGCCTACTGGATGGAGATCGAGACGGTGATGAGCTACGTCGCCAACTCGGTCAACCCCGACGGCGTCCGCGCCTCCGAGATCAAGGAGTCGCTGGCCGCAGACATCACCGAGGAGCTCGGCCACGCCCAGGAGTTCGCGGCCCGGATCAAGGAGCTCTACGGGGTCGTTCCCGGGTCGGAGGACTTCAGCGCGGAGCAGAGCTTCCTGCAGCCGCCCGAGCATCAGACGGACCTCACGCATGTGATCAAGGGCGTGATCGAGGCCGAGGCCGGCGCGATCGCCTACTACAACGACATCATCGATTTCGCCGGTGACGTCGATCCGGTCACCGAGGACATGGTCATCGCGATCCTCCGCGACGAGCAGGGTCACATGCGCATGTTCGAGGGGTTCCTGCGCGAATACGAAGCCGAGGGGAAGGCCTGACGTCAGGGATCCGCACGCTCTCTTGTGTGAGATTGCAAACATTCGTCCAAGAAGCCCCAGTTTTCTTGCAAAGTTCGCGTGAGCATCCGCTAATGTGAGCGCGGATGGAACACGGATCCACAAACAGCGCGGTCATCACCCCCGAGCGCCCGTTCGAGCTCGAGCTCGCCGACGGCACGAAGCTCGTGCCCGAGGCCGAAGCCCGGCCGACGCGCTGCGAGGGTGACGCCAACCACGCGTTCACGCTTGCTGATGTGCAGCGGGTAGGCGGCGAGCCCTTCCAGGGCTACCGCCGGCTGGCTGGCTGACGCCAGCTCGGCGTCATCGCCCGGCTTGTGGCCTGGCGGCCACGGCGCCTCCCTACTTCCGCTTCCCCTTCGGCTTGATCACGTCCACCTCTCCGCTCGAGAGTTTGGTCACGTAGATGCGGCCGCGGGTGTCCTCGCCGAAGCTCGAGATGCCGCTCTGGGCCGGGAGGCCGGTCGGGCGGTCGCCGGTGGCGCCGCCGGGCTGCGGCACCAGGCTGCGGATCTGCCCCTTGCAGAAGTCCGCGTAGAGGTAGCGCCCCAGCAGCGCGGGGACCTTCCGGTCGCGCGAGACGTAGCCGCCGGTGATCGCGCAGTTCCCGCCCGCGTGTGAGTACTCGAAGATCGGCATCGTCGTCCCGCCAGGGTCGGGGCTCGCGTCCTCGTTGAGAGGGTGCTTTCCCTCGAAGGCGTCCCAGCCGAAGTTGGCGCCGCGCGCGGAGTCGAGCGTCTCGTAGTCGACCTCCTCGTAGCGGTCCTGGCCGACGTCGCCGATCAGCAGCGAGCCGTCGGCGCTGTCGAAGGAGAACCGGAACGGGTTGCGCAGCCCGTAGGAGTAGACCTCGGCGCGGCCGTCACGGCCCACGAACGGATTCGATCCGGGGATGGAGTACGGCCGCCCGCCGTCGCGGCGCGGGTCGATCCGCAGCAGCTTCCCGAGCAGGCTGCTGCGGTCCTGGGCATTCTCGCTCGGGTCGTAGGCGGCACCGCCGTCCCCGGTCCCGATGTACAGCAACCCGTCGGGGCCGAACTGGAGTTGGCCGCCGTTGTGGTTGGGGTACTTGCTGTGCTCGACGGTCAGGACCGTGCGGCCGCTCCTGCGGTCGGCCCGGTCCTGGCGCTTGCCGGCGCGCTGGAACTCGCGGATGACGATGTCGCCGTCGGACCTGGTCAGGTAGACGTAGAAGCGTCCGCTCTCCCCGTAGTCGGGAGGGAATGCGACCGAGAGCAGCCCGCGCTCCCCGCCCGCCTCGACGTCCCTGCGGATGTCGAGGAACGTCCGCGGCTTGCCCTTGCCGTGGAGGGCCAGGATCCGGCCCTGCTGCTCGACGACGAAGATGCGCCCGCCGGCGCCCGCGGGGCCGGTGACGTAGACGGGCTCGGAGAAGCTCCCGACCCGGGCGAGGCGGAAGCCGCCCTTGCCGTCGCCGTCGCGGGCCACCGGCCCTCCGGAGGTGCCTCCGCGATCCGGCGCGCCGCCGGCCACAGGGGCGAGCGCCAGCGCGCTTGCGGCGAGGGCGCCCACCATCGCAACCGCCGCCGCCCGCTTTCCCGTGCGCCCGCTCATCGGCCGCGGAGGTTAGACGGGCTGGATGCGCGACGGCCCGGTCTCGCCGACGGGCGACGACGGCCGAGGGCAACCGCCGCCAACTGCATCGAGATGCAACGAGCGGGACTATCTGTCCCGGAAGTTGCATCTCGGTGCGCTGCCTGGCCGCCCGGGCCAGGCAGCGCGCGCCCGGCCTGCCCACTCCGGCTCGAGCCCGCCCGCCCGCCCGCGGGGCCAGCGCGCGCGCCCACCGCCTCCGCGCCCGCCACGCCACCGCGTGCCGGCCCGCCTACTCCGGATCCAGCCGGTACACCGGTCCGTTGATCGAGACCGCGTAGACGTTGCCCGCGTTGTCGGTGCCGAAGTGACGCTGCGCCCTCGACCGTCGGGCCGAGCGCAACGTCGTCGGTCGCCTTCCGCCCGCCGGGGTGAAGCCCGCAGCTCGCCGAGGCAGAAGTCGCCCCACAGGTAGCGGCCCGCGAGCGTCGGCAGGTCGGGTCGCGCACGACGACGCCACCGGTGATCGAGCAGTTGCCGTCCTCGTGGGTTGCGACGAGCGCCGGTGCGATCGCGTCGGGGGCCTCCTGGTCCTCGTTGAACCGCCCGTCACCCTCGAAGGCGGACCAGCCGAAGTTCCCGCCGCGCGCCTGATCGAGCGTGACGACGTCCACCTCCTCCTGCTCCTCCTGCCCGACGTCGCCGATCAGCAGGTCGTCGGTCCTGGGGTCGAAGGAGAAGCGCCATGGGTTGCGCAGCCCGAGCGAGGAAGATCTCGCCCCGAGCTTCCTCCTCGCCGGCGAACGGCCGCGTTGTCCGGGACCGTGTAGGGAAGGTCGCCGTCGGGCTCGGGGTCGATCCTGAGGATCTTCCCGAGGAGCGTCGTCTCGTCGAGCCCGTTGCGGTCGGGATCGTCAGCGGAGCCGCCGTCCCCGAGCCCGATGAACAGCAGGTCGTCGGGACCGAAGAGGACGAGCCCGCCGTTGTGGTTCGGGTAGGGCTGATCGACGCGCAGAAGCTCGCGGGCGCTGCTGGGGTCCACCCGCTCGCCGTCAGCCTCGTACTCCACCACCCGCGTGTCCCCCGCGGGATCGGTGGCAGTCGACGAGCTTGTGGTCGCGCTCCCAGTTTTGGGGCTGAAAGCCACTGAGAGCAGCCCTTCTCCCCTGCTCACCGCCCGCTGAGATCTCGCCGGAGATGTCCAGGAACGTCGAGGTGTCGCCGTCGGGCGAGACCCGCTCGATGGTCCCGCCCTGCTCGACGACGCAGAGGTCGTCGGTCTCGCCGGGAGGCTGGGTCACTTGCAGCGGGGAGTCGAAGTTGCCCACCTCGGTGAGGCGGACGCCACCGCGGCCGGATCCGGTCCCCGCGCTCGGGCCGGAGCTCTCCGGCTCGGTGGACGTCGCCGCCGTCGTCTCGCCCGCACCGCTCGGCTCGGACCCGCCGCCGCACGCGGCGAGCAGCGTGGCCGCCAGCATCAGCACCAGGCCGAGAAGGGGAAGGGGGCGGTGCGCTGCGCGGCCGCGGGCGGGCGCTACTTGGTGACGACGTTGCCGTTGCCGTCGACGAAGTCGCCTTCGGCGGCTTGTCGGTGATCGTGACAACGAACTCGCCCTTGGCCCCCGCCGTCAGCGGTGACGGCATTAGCGTTCCCGTCGAGGCCCGCCTCGACCCGGTAGTGGAGAGTGGTGGTACCGGGTTCGACCGGGGTGACCCGCCAGACGATGTTCTCCGTCTCGCCGGGATCGAGCGAATCGAAGCCCCAGGTGTTGGTCTGCGCGCGGAATCCGGGGCCGAGGCCGGGAGGGGGTGGCGTGTCCTGCTCCCGCGGGAACTTGTTCTCGAGGATCCAGACGGGGCGGTTGGGGTTGGCGAGCGAGTCGTCGTCGAGGCGCATGGCGAAGGAGCCGTCGGCGCCGCCGTCATCGGTCTCGATCGTGAACGCGAGCATCGGGATCGTCTCGTCCCCGATGTTCTTGACGCCGAGCACGAGGTCCGAGGTCTGGGCAAGCCGCTGTGAGGTCGGGAACTTCGCGGTCGTCACCTCTACGGGGAAGTCGCCCTCGGGCTCGTTCTCATCTTGGCTCGCAGCCTCATCGCCGCAGGCGGCGAGCCCCAGAGCGAAGCCTGGGAGGAGGAGGGCAGTGGCGAAAACGGCAAGCGCCCGCCTCCGTGCGCTTGTGAGTCTCTCCCCCAAGGCGGGCGCAACATACCACGGAGACTGGCGACGTCCCCCGTGGGTGGCGACGTCCGCCCCGATGAACTAAGTTTCCGAGCGGAGGCGAGGACCAGGGAGGTCGCCGTCTCCTGGAGAGATGGTCAGATCAGCAGCCGATAGGGCGTTCCTTCCCGCCAAGAACCTGTTCGAGCAGGTCGGGAACATGATGATCCTGACCGGGAAGACGATCGTCGCCACGGTCAGGCCGCCGTATCCGTACGGCGGTGAGTTCATCTCCCAGTTCCTCTTCGCGCTGCAGCTCTGCTGGTTCCCGCTGCTGATCAGCACCGTCGCGTTCGGCTTCGGTGCCCCCGGCCTGCAGGCCGCCAACTTCCTCACCCTGTTCGGCGCGCTCGACCGCCTCGGCGGCTTCTTCATCCTCGCCTCGGTCCGCGAGTTCGCCCCGTTCGTGACCGCCGTCGTCGTCGCCGGCGTCGCCGGCACGGCGATCACCGCCGACCTCGGCGCCCGCAAGATCCGCGAGGAGCTCGACGCGCTGATGGTCCTCGGGGTCGACCCGATCAAGAACCTCGTCGTCCCGCGCTTCCTCAGCCTGATGCTGATCACCGGGCTGCTCAACATCTACGCGCTTCTCTTCGGCATCAGCGGCGGCCTCTTCGCCGAGCTGACCTACGGCCAGCCGCTGGGCGGCTTCTTCGCGACCCTCTTCAACAACGCCTCCGTCACCGACCTCTGGGGCTCGGTGCTGAAGACGACCCTGTTCGGCGCGATCGTCGCGATCGTCTGCTCCTACAAGGGGATGAATGCGTCCGGAGGTGCGCAGGGCGTCGGCACCGCCGTCAACGAGGCGGTCGTCATCGCCTTCATGGGCGTGTTCGCGTTCAACTACGTCTTCACGCAGACGCTGCTCGCCACCCATCCCGAGATCAGCACCATCAAGTGAGCTGGCTGGCCGTACCGAGGGATTGGCTCGCCTCGATGGGCGAGATCGTCCGGTTCTGCTTCCGGGTCATGGGGCTCGTCTTCAGCGGTCGCGTCTTCCAGTTCTTCGGCGAGGCGCTGCGGCAGGCCGGGATCCTGATCCTCGGCTCGACGATCGTCATCTGGGGCCTCGTCTTCATCCTCGGCCTCCAGTGCGGCATCGAGGGCGCGTACTTCACGCGCTCGGTGGGCGCTCCCGCATACGCCGGCAACTTCGCCGCTTGGTGCGACCTGCGCGAGGTCATCCCCTACGCCTTCGGCTACATGATGTCCGCCAAGGTCGGCACCGGCATCGTCGCCGAGCTCGGCGCGATGCGGATCTCCGACGAGATCGACGCGCTCGAGGTGATGGGCATCCAGCCGGTGACGTTCCTGGCGGCGACGCGCCTGCTCGCCGCGTGGATGGTGCTTCCCTTCATGTACCTGGCCGCCATCGGCGTCGGTTTCATCGCCTCCTACATCGCGGTGGTCGAGCAGATCGGCGACACGTCGAGCGGCGGCTACCTACTGATCTTCTGGATGTTCCAGAACCCACCCGACCTCATATTCAGCGTCATCAAGGGGATGACGATGGCGACCGCCATCGTGCTGGTCGGCTGCTACTACGGCTACACGGCCGGCGGCGGTCCCGTCGGGGTGGGCACGGCGACGGCGAAGTCGATGGTCCTCAACATCGTCCTCGTCCACATCATCGGCATGATGGGCACACTTGTCTTCTGGGGAGCCAACCCGCGGGCGCCGATCGGCGGCTAGGCGGAACGAGGAGGAAACGTAGAGATGGCAGACGAGCAGAACACGGATCCGGCGCAGGACGACACCGTCATCGAGGAGCGCGCGCAGGAGCCGCCCCCTCCGCCCCCACCGCCGCAGGCACAGGCGCCGGCGGCGAGCGACCAGAGCACGCGTGACCCGGACTCCGCGGCCCCCGAGCTCGGCAAGCTGAACCAGGACTACACGATCCCCGGCGTCGATCCCGACGACACCGATCCGTACCGCTGGCACACCGGCGAGAAGCGCGACCACGGCGGTGAGGACGCGATCGAGGTCATCGATCTCGTCAAGCAGTTCGGCAAGACGCGGATCCAGAACGGCCTCAACCTCGGCCTCCCCGACAACGAGGTCTCGATGGTCCTCGGGCCGTCGGGACCGGGCAAGAGCGTGCTGATCAAGCTGATCGTCGGCCTGCTGTACCCCGACGCCGGCGACATCCTCGTCCACGGCGAGTCGGTCCCGAGCATGACCGACGACGAGCTCTTCGAGATGCGCAAGAAGTTCGGCCTGCTGTTCCAGGACGGCGCGCTGTTCGGGTCGATGAACATCTACGACAACACGGCCTTCCCGCTGCGCCAGCACACGGACAAGTCCGAGGACGAGATCAGCGAGATCGTCAACCGCCGCCTGCAGGAGGTCGGCCTCGGCGAGGCGCACTACAAGATGCCGAACGAGCTCTCGGGCGGCATGCGCAAGCGCGCCGGCTTTGCCCGGGCCCTGGTCCTCGACCCGGCGATCGTCTTCTTCGACGAGCCCGACTCCGGCCTCGACCCGGTCCGCACGGCGCTCCTGTGCGAGCTGATCCGCGAGGTCCACGAGGAGAACGGCGGCTGCTACATGGTGATCAGCCACGACCTCGGCACCGCCCGCCGCATCGCTGACTTCATCGCGGTGCTGTGGAAGGGCCGGATCGTCGAGTCGGGCCCGAGCGAGGAGCTCTTCAACTCCGACAACGACTTCGTGCGGCAGTTCCTCAACGCCGAGGTAGACGGCCCGCTGGCGATGGACTAAGGGTCCGTCGGGCTGGGACGGGCGCCCGCGTCCCTACTCTTCCCACTCGTGCGGAAGCTCCTGGGGCGGATAGGGGAGTGGGCGGTCACGCGACCTGCGCCCACCATCGCGGCGGTCGTCTCGATCGTCGCCATCGTCGGGATCGTCGGCGCGCTGCGGCTGAATCCCGACGCCACGACCGACAAGCTCGTCGACAACAGCTCCGACGCCTTCAAGGGGACCGAGGAGTACCGCGAGCGCTTCGGCGACGACGCCATCGTCGTCCTGGTCAAGGGGGACCTCGATCAGATCGTCCTCACCGACAACATCAACCGGCTCCTCTCGCTCGAGACGTGCCTCGCCGGCCGCCCCGATCCGACCACGGGCCAATACGCCGCCGACACCTGCGCCGACATCGCCCAGATGGGAGCGACCCGTGTCGTCTTCGGCCCGGCCACCTTCCTCGACGAGGCGGCCAAGCGCGCGACGGAGGGCATCCAGCAGCAGATCCAAAGCGGCGCGCTGAACGACCCGGAGGCGCTGGCGCAGGCCCAGCAGCAGCTGCTGCAGAGCGGCCTCGGGATCGCCGACCTCGCCAACCTCTCGATCAACAACACCAACTTCGTGCAGGCGGTCGTCTACGACGACACCAAGGAGGGGGCGCCGCCGAAGGCCAAGCGCGGCTACCTGTTCCCCTCCGATCAGGGCGCGCTGATCTCGATCCGCCTGCAGCCGGACGTCACCGCGGCCGAGCGCCGCGAGGCGATCTCGCTGATCCGCGAGACCCTCGCCGACGACACGTTCAAGCTCAAGGACGGGGTCAGCTACGAGGTGAGCGGCATCCCGGTCGTCGTCCAGGGCCTCTCCGACGCGCTCGCCGAGCAGATCCTCGTCCTCTTCGGAGCGGCGCTCGCGGTGATGGCGCTCGTCCTCGTCTTCATCTTCGGCCCGCCCCTGCGCCTGCTGCCGCTGCTCATCGCGATCGGCTCGGCCGGCTTCGCGCTCGGCCTGCTGGCGATCCTCGGCGGCACCCTGACGATGGCCTCGGTGGCGGTGCTCCCCGTCGTCATCGGGCTCGGCGTCGACTACGCCATCCAGCTTCAGGCCCGCTTCCGCGAGTCCCTCGAGGAGGGGGACCGGCCGCCGGCCGCCGCGGTCGCCGCCGCGGTCCGCGGGGGACCGATCGTCGGCACCGCCGCGCTCGCGACCGCCGTCGGCTTCCTCGCCCTCGCCCTCTCTCCGATCCCGATGGTCCGCGAGTTCGCGATCGCCCTCGTCGCCGGGATCGCCGCGGCGCTGACGATCTCGCTGACCGCCGGCCTTGCCGCGCTCTCGATGGCGCCCGCGCCGGCCACGCGCGAGCGCGGCGGCGGCCGTCTCGCCGCCGCCAGGGAGCGGGGAGGGGCGGTCGCCGGGCGTGGGCGCGCCTTCGGCCGCGCGGCCCTCGCCACCTCGATCCGCTCCCCGGGCAGGGTGCTCGTCGTCGGCCTCGTACTGGCGGTCACCGGCTGGGCCGGAAGCACCGGGACGAAGATCGTCAGCGACATCCGCGAGCTCGTCCCGGCCGATCTGCCCGCCCTGCAGTCGCTGACCGACCTCGAGGACACCACCGGCGTCGGCGCCGAGATGGACGTCCTCGTCTCCGGCGACGTCACCTCGGCCGAGGCGATCACGTGGATGAGCAGGATGAAGAGCAGGGTGCTCCGCGAGCACGGCTTCGACGACGACACTGTGAGCTGCCTGGACGACGGGGTGGAGCTCTGCCCCGGCCCGGCGCTGTCGGATCTCTTCGATCTGAGCTCGGGGGCGCCGCTCACCCAGGAGCGGGTCGACGCCGTGCTCGGGCTCGTCCCCCCTTACTTCTCCCAGGCGGTGCTCGCGCAGGGTGAGGGGGATCAGGGCGACGTGGCCTCCGCGTCCTTCCTGATCCCGGTGATGCCGCTCGACGAGCAGGAGGCGCTGATCGACGATGTCCGCTCCGAGCTCGATCCCCCCGACGGCGTCGACGCCGAGGTCGTCGGGCTCTCGGTGCTCGCCGCCGACGCCAACGCCGAGCTCTCGGGCTCGCGCTACTGGCTCACCGCCATCGCGCTGTTGGCTGTCGCCCTGGCGCTGCTCGCGGTCTACCGGAGGCCGTCGCGCGCGCTGGTGCCGATGCTCCCGATCGCCTTCGCGACGGGATGGTCGGCGCTCGTCCTCGAGGCGATCGGAGTGGCGCTGAACCCGATGTCGGCCGCGCTCGGGGTGCTCGTGATCGCCGTCGCGACCGAGTTCAGCGTCATCCTCGCGGCCCGCTACCACGAGGAGCGCGATGGCGGCGCCTCGACGGGCGAGGCCCTGCGGCTGACCTACTCGCGGACCGGCACCGCCGTTCTCGCCTCCGGGATCACTTCGATCGCCGGCTTCGGCGTGCTGACGCTGAGCGGGATCACGATGCTTCGCGACTTCGGCGTGGCCACCGTCGTCGACCTCTCCGCGTCCGTCGCCGGCGTGATGTTGGTTCTCCCCGCCGCTCTCGTCTGGGCCGAGAACGGCTTCAGCCCGTTCTCGGCGCTGCGCTCTCGCCCGAGCCGGAGCGGCCGCGAGGCCGATCCCGAGCCCGCGTCCTGAGCCCGTGGCCGGCGACGAGCGTGAGGGAGGCGGCGGCTGGTGGCCCGAGGAGAAGCCAGACGGGAAGCCCGAGGCTGAGCGCGGCGGCAGCGGTGCTGGACCCGGACCGGGGAAGGGGGGAGGGGGAACGGAGCGCAGGCGGCCGCGCGGCCTCGCGAGCCCGGACGCGCCGAAGCGGGCGAGCCGCTACTCGATGTTCGTCGGGCTCGCGTTCTTCGCGATCGTCGTCATCGCGATGATCAACCTGCTGCGCAACGACGACAACGGCACGCTCGGGGTGAACGCCGACGACGCGGGCGAGCCCGTCGCCGAGTTCGCCGTGCCCGACGCCCGCGGCACGCTCGAGGGAGACGCGAACATCTTCCAGGACGACTGCGCGAGCGCCGAGAACCCCTGTCCCTCCGAGGACGTTCGCGATCCCGCCTGCCAGATCGATCCCGAGGGCGCCATCCGCATCTGCGACCTCTTCGACAAGCCGCTCGCGATCTCGTTCTGGTTCACCCGGGGAGGTGACTGCATCGCGCCGCAGGACGCATTCGATGACGCCGCGGCGAAGTACGGCGACGACGTCAACTTCCTCAGCCTCAACGTCCGCGACAGCCGCGAGACCGTCCAGGGCATCATCGACGAGCGCGGTTGGAAGGTGCCCGTGGGGCTGGATCCCGATGGCGCCGTCTCGAACCTCTTCCGCGTCGGTGGCTGCCCGACGCTGCTTCTCGCGTATCCGGGCGGGATCATCTACGACTCGCCGATCGCCTACGAGCCCGACGAGGTCGACGGGTTCATCGAAGATCTGCTGCGGGCCTCGCGCGAGCGCGCAGAGACCTCGCGGTGAGCGCGGGCGCGCAATCGCTCGCCGGGACCGTCGACGCGGGCCTGCTCGAGGAGCTGCCGGGGCTCAAGCTCCGCTACCTGACCGTCGAGCGCGGCTCGGGGCGCAGCAACCGCGGCCTGCGCCGGCGGCTGCAGATCCTCTCCGACCGGATGGCGGGACAGCAGGCGATCGCGATGCGCAACAAGCCGATCCCGTGGGCGTACCGCGTGTTCTATCGCCATATCGGCCTCGACCCCGACGAGCAGCGGACTCCCGTCGAGCAGCTCGTCCTCGAGCGCATGCTCAAGGGCGGCTTCGAGAGCCGCAACCTGCTCGACGATGCCCTGACGGTCGCGATCGTCGAATCCGGGGTGCCGGTTCGCGCCCTCGACGCCGATCGCGTCAGCGGGGCTCCGGGGATCAGGCCGATCGGGCCGGGGGAGGGGCTGGAGGGGCGGCCCGGGGAGCTCCCGGAGGGGACGCTCGTGATCGCCGACGAGGAGCGACCCCTCGGGCTCCTGTTCGGCGCGAGCGCCTCCGGCCGGGGGGTGACCAAGGCGACGAAGCGGACGATGCTGCTCTCGGTCGGCGTATCCGGCGTCCCCGACATCGCGATCGAGGAGGCCCTGTGGCTGGTCGCCGAGGCCCTGGAGTCCGGCTGAGGGCGTCGCTGAGTGAGGCTATGATGAGCAACGGAGCGAGCTAGGAAAGGGGCACGGGTGGCCGCGCTTCTCGAACTGGATCCGAAGCTGGGAGGCACGTGGAGCGGGCGGGGCGTCAGCGCGCCCGCCGAGGATCGCCGCGCCGCGCGGGTGGAGCTGCGCCGCCAGATCGCCAAGCTCGAGCGCGAGCTCGGAGAGCTCTTCGCCACGACCTTCCCGCGGGCCGGGATCGACTGGTCGGTGCCCGCCGCCGGGGGACCTCGGGTCCTCGGCATCGCCGAGCTCGAGCGGACGCGCGACGCGCTCTCCGCCCGGCTCGCCGACGCGCGCGCGGAGGTGGCGCGACGGGCTGACGCCGAGCAGGCGAGCCGCGACCTCGTCGAGCGGATGATCGCCGACCCGGCGGAGCATCGCTGGGTCCGGGTCCGCAGCGAGGACGTCGGCGACCGCGACTGCAAGCACTGGCACTCGCGCCCACGCTGGGGGATCGTCGGCATGCTGCTCGGCTGGTGGCGGGTCAAGCTCTCGTCCGGCTGCCCGTTAGCCACCGGGTAGCGCTCCCCGCGCCGCCCGCCCCGAGATACTCCCCCGATGGCCTCCAAGTCAGCGCGCAAGCGCCGCAAGCGGCGTCCGCCGCCGCCCCAGAAGCCCGTTGCCGCTGATCCCGCGGAGGGTGCGGACGCGCCTGCAGCGATGGGCTCCGCGGCCGCCGCGCCGCCGCGCCGCCGCCGGGGGGAGCCGGAGCCGCCTCCCCCCGCCCCCTGGGGGAGCTTCCCGCTGATCGAGCTCTCCGTCCTGATCGGGATCGTGATGCTGGTGATCGGCTTCTTCTTCGCCGACGGCAGCCGCGGGCCGATCCTGATCGCCACCGGCCTGCTCCTCGGCTCGATCGGCGGGCTCGAGCTCAGCATCCGCGAGCACTTCGCCGGCTATCGCTCCCACACCCTGCTGCTCGCCGGGGTGCCGGCGCTGATCGTTCTCGGCGTGCTCTTCTACGCCGGTCCCGACGGCCTGCCGCGCCTCGCTCGGGCCGGCATCGGCCTCGCCGTCTTCGCCGCCGCAGCCGTCCTGCTCACGCGCGTCTTCTCGGCGCGCTCCGGGGGTCGCGCGTTCAAGTTCCGCCCCGACCGCCGCATCTGAGTCCGCCGCCGCCCCCGCACGGGAGCTGCGGCCACCGAGATGCGGCTAACGGGACGAATGCTCCCGTTTCTTGCATCTCGGTAAGGGGGGAGGCTCACCCGGCGGCTCATCACCCGTCCGTCCCCCGCTGAACGACGAAGGCGGCCCCAGGGCTCCTCGACCCTGGGACCGCCTTCGATCGCGGTCCCCCTTCTCTCGAAAGCGGCTAGTTGTGGCGGCGCGCCTGCTGCTTGGCGTCGAGCGCCCCGGCCAGGGCCTCGCGCTGGCGAATCGTCAGCCGGCCGAGCTGACGGTTCTCGTTCAGCGCGAGCGGGCTCAGGAACTTGCGGGTCCGGGTGCGGCCCCAGCGCGACTGGGCCCGCAGCAGCTCGGACACCGACATCGTCTCCGCCTCCCATGGGCAGGTCCGGACAATCTCCTGCGCGGGCACATTGCCGGCCTGGACCTCGCGCTTGAGCGCGGCGCGGGCGAGGCGAACTCGATTTGCGAGCTCGAGCGCGCGGATGTGTTGGGGTGCGGCGGCCGGTGCGGCCGTCGAGGCAGCTTCCATACTCACTCCTCCTCCTGTGAGAGCGGGCTATCGATGATGGGTTCGCAACCGGGCACAGCCGGGCCATCCCTGGCGGGATGGAGGCTTCAAAGGGACCTCCGTAGTTGACTCCCCTCCGCGCATTCCTGCCCTCTGCGCTCGGTGCGGTGGGCACCTTAGCCCGCGACGCGATCCGGTGCCCCCGTCACCCCCTCGCTCGACCCCCCTGCGGTCGCTAAGAGCATGTTTTTGGGGGCCGATTTGTCCTTGTGACAGTCCGGACAAGAAAAAACTACCCGACAAGGGGTAGTTGTTGACGACATGTCGAGCTTGATTCGAGGACCGCGAAAGCGCGTTCGCGAATCAGGCGGCGACCAGCTCGGGCGACCTCTCGATGACGCGAGCGAACATCCCGATGGCCTCGTCGAGCTGCTCGCGCTCGTGCGTCGCCATCAGGCTGGTCCGAAGCAGCGCTCCGGCGGGCGGCACTGCCGGATGCAGCGCGACGTTCGTGTAGACGCCCTCGTCGTAGAGCGCCTTCCACAGCATCACCGCGCGCATGTCCTCGCCGACGACGACCGGGACGATCGGTGTCAGAGACTCCGAGCCGTCCGGCATCGCGGTCGCCTCGACGAGCCGGAGGCCGAGGTCGCTGAGGCCGGCGTGGAGGTAGGCGGAGTTCTCGTGCAGGCGGCCGAGCAGCTCGACCCCCTCCTCGGTGCGGATGATCCGAAGCGCCGCGAGCGCCGCGCCGACGGCCGCGGGCACCGCGGCGGCGCTGAAGAGGAACGCGCGCGCCGCGATCCGCAGGTACTCGATGACTTCGCTCGGCCCGGCGATGAAGCCGCCGCAGGAGGCGAAGCTCTTCGAGAAGGTCCCCATTCGCAGGTCGACCTGGTCCTCGACCCCGAACAGCTCCGAGGCGCCGGCGCCGCGGGCGCCGAGCGCACCGACTCCGTGTGCCTCGTCGACCATCAGGCGGGCGCCGTAGCGGCGGCAGAGCGCGGCGACCTGATCGAGCGGCGCGATGTCCCCCTCCATCGAGAAGACCCCGTCGACGACGACGAGCACGCCGCCGCCGTCCCCGGCCGCCCGTTCGAGCATCCGCTCCAGCTTGTCGAGGCGGTTGTGGCGGAACGGCCGCAGCTTGGCACCGGAGAGCTTGCAGCCATCGAGGATCGAGGCGTGGTCGCCGGAGTCGGCGATCACGGTGTCGCCGGGCTGCAGGATCGTGCCGATGCAGCCCACGTTGGCCTGGTAGCCGGTGGTGAAGACGAGCGCCGCTTCGGTCCCCATCCACTCGGCGAGCTCCTGCTCGAGCTCGATGTGCAGGGGGATGGTCCCGTTCAGCAGCCGCGAGCCGGTCAACGCCGTGCCGTAGGTGTCGAGGGCGTCGCGGGCGGCCTGTTTGACGCGCTCGTCGCCGGTCAGCCCCAGGTAGTTGTTGGAGCCCAGCATGATCGTCCGGCGGCCCTCCATCTCGACCACCGGCCCGGCCTGCGAGGTGAGCAGGCGGAAGTAGGGGAGCATGTCGCCCTGCCGAGCGAGCTCGAGCTGCTCGGCGCGGTCGTGGTCGCGCGCCTTGGCGAAGACGTCGGACTCGATGCGGGGACTCGAGGTCTCGCTCACGGGCGGAAGTGTCGCACCTACGGGGGATGCGTCCGGGCGCGGCGAGGTAGGTGGTCCAACCAGATCGCGTCGCCGGGGCGGAGCGTAGACTCGCGGGCCGTGGCCGAAGGAGTGATCGAATCCGACGCCGTGGAGGAGCCGGCCGGCGAGGGCGACGCCCTCTCCACCGAGGTCCGCGCGGTGCCTGACAGGCGAGAGGGAGGCGAACTCGACTCCTGGCGTGGTGAGGTCCGCGCGATCGCCGTCGTCGCAGCGGGTGGTCTCGCCGCCGGGGCGGCCACGGTCGCGGCTTTGAGCGTCGCCAGGCGCTCCGGGGCACGCACGAGGACGATCCGCAAGCTCAGCGGCAACCGCGACGTCGTCGCGAGCCGCTCCTTCCTCGTCGACGTCCACGTTCTCGGCCGCTGATGCCCCGCAGCGCCGCGGTGGACCGGCGGCGCTACGGCGACGCGGCGGTTCCCGGGCCGGGCGGCTCGCTCGTCGTCGAGGTCGTCCCGCGCTCGCCCTTCCGCCTGCCGCGCCGCCGCTGGCCCGACGGGGTCGCGCGCACGCGCACCGGCGTCTACGAGCGCTTCCTCCACATCGCTGATGCGCCCATCCTGATCCGCGCCTGGGAGGGGCCGGGGGCGGCGGTCTCGATCGCCGCGATGCCGGTCCCGCCCGCCTGGCTCCGGCAGCGCCGCCTCGCCGCGCCGCTCGCGGGTCGAGCGGAGCTCGAGCGGGCGCTGGACTGCGGCCGCCGCGCCCTCGGCGTAGACGACGACCTCTCCGAGTTCCACGCCCGCTTCAGGCGCGACCCGCTGCTCGGGCCGCTCATCCGGCGGCGCCCGTGGCTGCGCCCGCGCCGCGCCGGCCAGCTCTGGGACGCGCTGCTGTGCGCGATCACCGAGCAGCTCATCGAGTCGAGCGAGGCAGCGCAGATCCAGCGGCGCATCGTCGGCCGGTGGGGGGCGTCGATGCAGGTTCCGGGCTCCCGGTGGCCGCTCCGCGACGTTCCGTCGGCGGCGGCGATCGCCGACCTCGCTCCGGCCGAGCTGACGTCCTGCGGCCTCGCGCCGAAGCGTGCGATCGCGATGGTCAAGGTCGCCCGCGAGGTCGCCTCCGGCCGCTGCGACCTCAGCACCCCGGCCTGCAACGACCGCCTGATCCGCATCTCCGAGATCGGCCCCTGGACGCTCCAGTGCCTCGGAATAAACGGCCGCGGCGACCTCGACTCCCTGCCGGCGGGCGACCTCGCCTACGTCAAGCTCGTCGGCCACCTGAGCGGGCGCGGCCGTCGCGCGACCACCGCCGAGGTCGAGGAGTTCTACGCCCGCTTCGCGCCCTATCGCGGCATCGCCGGGCTCCACACCCTCAGCGGCGGGCTGGTCTCAGCGCTCCCCGCCGCACCGCCGCTGCGCTACCACCCCGCGAACCCGGAGCTCGAAGCGGCGTAGGCGCTCGGGCAGTGGCCGAGCGGAGCTTCCGCGCTCTTGCCCTCCGGGCCTGTCACCCGAGAGCGGACTTCTTCCCCGTCCGTGGGTGACAGGTCTCCGCGTCGGACGGGGTGACGGCTCACCCCCGTCTCCCGCTGGCAGCTCCCCCTTCTCGAACCGACTGGAATTCCATCGCGGTGAGCGAAGCCATCCCGGTTGGTTCGCCGGCGGAACGCACACCCACCCGAACTGCCTGGGATCGCATCTCCCCAGGCGATGCAATTCCCGTCAGTTCGCGCAATTGGCGAGCGCGCAGGTGGCGGGCGCGCCGCCCGGGCCGCGCCGCCGCCCGGGCTACGTCGCTTGACGATCGCGATGTTCGTCGTCGGCGGAACCTGCTTCCACTCCCTCGCGGAGCTCAGCTGCGGGAGGCTGACGAGGGGAGACGGAGAGCCGCCGCCACCCAAGCCAATGCCGAGGCGAGAGATCTCCGCCCATGGGAGGAGCAGGGGGCGACGAGCAAGCCGGTCTTGGCCGCCGGCCGGCCGCTCAGCCGCCCGGCAGCAGCTCGTTCGTCAGCAGCTCGTCGGCGGGCGGCGCCTCGTCGACCTGGCCCTCCGCGGCCATGAAGTCGGAGAAGGCCTGCCACTCGGCCGGGTCCATGTAGCCGTAGGGCTTGCCGCCGCCGGGTTGCAGGAGCGGCAGGGTCGCGTCGATCTGCTTGCGGGTCAGCGCCGGGTCGAGGCGGTCGCCGGCGGCGACGATCGAGTCGGTCGCCGCGGCGGGATCAGCCACCGCGTCCTCGGTGCCGCGCTCGAGCGCGGCGAGGAAGTCCTCGATCTGGCCGGGGTCGTCGCGCACGCGCTCGGCGTCGGCGACGAGGACGAGCTCGTCGTAGGTGGGGATGCCGAGCTGGTCGACCGGGACGACCCGCGGATCCTCGCCGTCGGCCTCGAGCTGGACCCCCTCGACGTTGAGGAAGCCGCCGAGCATCGCGTCGGCCTTCCCCGACAGGAGCGGCGGCACCAGGTTGAAGCCCACGTTGACGTCCTCGACGGTGCCGGGATCGACCCCGGCTTCGTCGAGGATCGACCGCAGGTACGCCTCCTGGTAGGGGATGCCCGCGTAGACGACGGTCTTGCCCTCGAGGTCGGCGGGATCGTCGATCCCGGCGGCGGGCAGCGAGATCAGGGAGGTGAGCGGGCCGTTGACCAGCGCGGCGACCGCGACGACGTCGAGTCCCTGCTCGCGGGCGAGGACGACCTCGGGCTCGTAGGAGATCGCGAGGTCGACCCGGCCCGCCGCCACCTGCTTGATCGGCGCCGCCGGGTCGGGAGGGACGCGAAGCTCGACGTCGAGCCCCTCGTCGTCGAAGTAGCCGCGCTCGTCGGCGACGTAGATCCCGGCGTGGTCGGGGTTGACGACGTAGTCGAGCATCACGTCGAAACGCTCGTCGGAGCTCGCGTCGCCGCCGCAGGCGCCGAGCGCGATCGACGTCCCCACGAGCGCGGCGAATGCTCCGGCCGCGGCCAGCGCCCGCTTCAACGCGAGCCCCCCGGCGTCCCGGTTCCCCACCAGGCGAGACGCCGCTCGACCAGGGCGAGGAGGGCGAAGAGCGCGACCGCCATCGCCGCCAGGACCGCTGTGGAGGCGAAGACGCGGGCGACCTCGAGGTTGCCGTCGTCGAGGCGGATCAGGTAGCCGAGGCCGGCGTCGGCACCCGACCACTCGCCGAAGACGGCGCCGATCACGGCGACGGCGACGGCGACCTTGGCGCCGCTGAGCAGGTAGGGGAGGGCGGTGGGAGCCTCGAGCAGCGCGAGGGTCCGGCCGCGGCCCGCTCCAAGCGAGCGCATCAGCTTGCGCTGCTCCTCGTCGGCGGTCCCGAGTCCGTCGAGCGTGTTGACGACGATCGGGAAGAAGCAGATGAGCGCGACGATCGCGACCTTCGGGCCGATCCCGAACCCGAGCCAGACCACGAGGATCGGGGCGATGACGACGATCGGGATCGCCTGCGAGGCGACGATGAACGGGTAGGAGGCGCGCCGCATCAGCGGCGAGAGGTGCAGGACGACCGCGATCGCGACCCCGGCGCCGAGGGCGACCGCGAAGCCGAGCAGGACCTCCCGCAGGGTCACCCAGGCGTTCTCGGCCAGGAGCGACCGGTTGTCCCAGAGCGTCGTCGCGATCTCGCTCGGCGCCGGGACGAGGTAATCGCGCAGCGACAGCGCGTCTGCCATCCAGCCCGTCTGGGCGGCGAGCTCCCAGAGCCCGAGCAGCAGGACGACCAGCACGAGCGGCGGCAGCCCGCGAGCGAGGCGGGAGGTCGGTTCGGCGTTCATCGTCCGCCCTTCGCCGGCGCCCCGAACGAGCCGAGCGCCTCCAACGCCGCCTCCCGCGCGGCCGCGAAGGCGGGGGCCGTGACCGCGGCGGCGCGCGGCTCGGAGCGCTCGACCGGAGAGGAGGCCGACCAGACGACCCGGCCTGGCCGCGGCCCCAGCAGCAGCACCCGGTCGGCCACGAAGAACGCCTCCTCGACGTCGTGGGTGACGAGCACGGTGGTCCGCCGCTCGGCCGCGAGCGTCTCGACGAGGAGCTCCTGCAGCTCGGCGCGGGTGATCGCGTCCAGGGCAGCCAGCGGCTCGTCCAGCAGCAGCACCGGCTTGCCGGTCATCAGCGTCCGGGCGAAGGCGACCCGCTGCCTCATCCCCCCGGAGAGCTCGCTGGGGAAGGAGCGCGCGAACTCGCCGACGCCGAGCCGCTCGAGCATCGAGGCCGCGCGCTCGCGCGCCTCGGCGCGGCCGACCCCCGCCAGTCGCAGCCCGAGCGCCGCGTTGTCGACGGCGCGGCGCCACGGCAGTAGCAGGTCGCGCTGCGGCATCCACGCGCAGGCCTCGAGCCGGGCGGCGGCGTCGCGCTCGCCGCCGACGGCGACGCTTCCGCCAGTCGGCTCGGCGAGCCCCGCGATCAGCTCCAGCAACGTCGACTTGCCGCAGCCGGAGGCGCCGACGATCGCCACCACCTCTCCCGGGGAGACGCTCAGGTCGACGCCCGCCAGCGCCTCGAGCTCGCCGAAGCGGTGCGCGAGCGCAGTTGCCTCGATCGCCGCGCCCGGCGATCCCGCCCCCTCGCCCGGTGCCGCCGCCTGGTGGTCCTGCTGGTTAGGAGTCGTCTCGATCACGTGGTCCCTTCGCGCGCATTACCGCACAGGTTCTGAGGGTCAGCGCCGGGCGGGATCCCGGAGGCGCTATCTCAGCCCGCATTCCCGCGAGCACCCCTTGTGGTCGCCAGCAGTCTAGATGCCTCTCCAGCGTGGGTCGCGCGCGGCCCGCTCGCGTGGCCCTCAGGCCGGTTGCGTGATCGCCGGCCCGCCGGCGACGATGTCGACGAACCGCTCGAGGTGCGTCGTCGTCCAGCACTCGAACGCCCCGTCGACGAACGGCTCGTAGGCCGACATCACCGAGTCACCGTAGTTCCAGTACAGGCGCGGCTCGGGGTTCAGCCAGAACGTGCGCCCGGCGCGCTCGGTGAGCCGGGCGAAGGCGGCCGCGTGGGGATCGCGGCCGTTCGTGCGCGCGTCGCCGAGGACGATCACCGTGGAGCGGGGGTCGAGGTCGGCGGAGATCTCCTCGAGGAACTCCAGCCAGACCCGCCCGTAGTCGGTGTAGCCGGAGATGTCGGCGACGCCGCCGTCCTTGCTGATCGCCTCCGAGATCTTGCGGAAGTCGCGCTCGCGCTCGAACGTCTCGGTGACCTCGCTGATCCGCTCGATGAAGACGAACGAGCGCAGCTTGCGGAAGGAGTCGTGCAGCGCGTGCAGGACGCTGAGGAAGAAGACGCTGGCCGAGGTCACCGACGTCGAGACGTCGCAGAGCACGTAGATCTCGGGACGGCGCGGACGCTTCGGCCGATAACGCAGGTGCAGCGGCACTCCGCCCGTCTCGAGCGAGGAGCGCATCGTCCGCCGCACGTCGACCACGCGGCCCTTGCGACGGCCACGCTGATCCTGCCCGAGCGTCGCGAGCCGGCGCTTGAGCTGCGCGACCGAGCGGTGCACGGCGGCGAGATCCTGCGTCGGGCTCGTCGGCAGGGCGCGGTCGAGATCGGCGAGCGGCCGCGCGGGCGGGAGCTTGCCGGTGCGCTCGATCAGGCCGCGCTCCAGCTCGCGGCGCAGGTGCTGCTCGAAGCGGCGCACGTCGTCGCGGTCGAGCTCGACCTTCTCGCCGGCGTTGTCGGCGGCGTTCGAGCGTGGCGTCAGCCCGAGCGAGCGGCGGATCCGCTGCACGTCGACGCCGACCACGCCGGATCCCTCGCCGCGACGACCGAACGCGGCGACGGCGAGGCTCGCCAGATCGCGCATCCTCCCGTCGTCGCCGTCGGCGATCGCCTGGCGGATCATCTCGCGGAGCTCGTCGAGGTCGAAGCGGTCCCCGTCCCAGTCGCCCTCGTCACGCTCGCCCGAGCGCCCCTCGCCGCCCTCGGCATGGATCACGTCGCCGCCGTCAGCGTCCTCGGCGTGGGCCAGCGCCTCGAGCTCGGCGGCCCGGAAGAACCAACGGTCGAAGACGAGCTCGAACAGGCGCCGGTCCTCCTGCGACTTCGCGAGCGTCGAGGCGAGCGCCTCGCGGAAGTCCTCACGCGCGGTCCAGGGGATCACGTCGAGGGCGGCGAACGCGTCGAGGATCTCCGCCGTCCCAACCTGCATTCCCTCGTTGCGAAGCTCCTCGCAGAAGGAGACGAGCTGCGGTGCGAACCCGCTCGGGCGAGCGTGCTCCGCTGCGCGATCGACGCCCACGGATCCCGGCTCCTCAGGAGCCGGCGGTGGTGATGCCGCCACCGAGGCGCATCCCGACCCGCTCGGCGACCAGATCGAGGTCGGTGCGGTGCTTGACGATGATGCTCATCGTCTTGCGGAAGATCTCGGCGTCGATCTCGTCGGCGCCGAGCAGCAGGAGCGCCCGCGCCCAATCGATCGACTCGGCGATCGAGGGCGGCTTCTTGAGGTCGAGCTCGCGGACCATCCCGACGACCTCGACCAGCCGCCGGGCGAGCTGCTCGTCGATGTCGGGCTCGTGCAGTCGGATGATCTCGACCTCGCGCTCGAGGTCGGGGTAGTCGAGCCAGAGGTACAGGCAGCGGCGCTTGAGCGCCTCGGTGAGCTCGCGCGAGTTGTTCGAGGTGAGCAGCACGATCGGCATCGTCGTCGCCTCGACCACGCCGAGCTCGGGGATCGAGATCTGGAAGTCGGAGAGGACCTCGAGCAGCATCGCTTCGAACTCCTGGTCGGTCTTGTCGATCTCGTCGATCAGGAGGACCACCGGCTCGGAGGAGGCGATCGCGGTCAGGAGCGGCCTGGTCAGCAGGAACTCCTCGGCGAAGATGTCGTCCATGACCTCCTCGGCGGCCTCTGCCTCCTCGGTGCCGCCCGCGCCCTCGGCCTGGATCCGCAGCAGCTGCTTGCGGTAGTTCCATTCGTAGAGCGCCTTCGCCTCGTCGAGCCCCTCGTAGCACTGCAGCCGCACCAGCTCGCGCCCGGTCGCCCGTGAGAGCGCCTTCGCGAGCTCGGTCTTGCCGACGCCGGCCGGCCCCTCGACCAGCACGGGCTTGCCGAGGCGCTGAGCGAGCAGGGAGACGAGCGCGGCGGGCTCGTCGGCCAGGTAGCCGGCCCCTTCCAGGGCGATCCGGGAGTCCTCGACGGAGAGGGGTCCGCCCCCCTGGGGAGCCGACTCAGCGGGCTGTGGCGCGTCGAGCATCGCCGGGCTGATGATAATGCCGGGGTGCTGAGCGCCACCTTCCTCGGGCTGCCCGACGAAGCCGGCCCCTATGCGCTCGTGATCGGGCTGGGGTTCGTCGTCGGCATCTACGCGCACGCCGCGAAGATGCCGCGATTGCTCGCGGTCGCGATCTTCGTGGTCGTCGTCGCCTCGATGGTCGCGATCCTCGTCTCCTTCTCCTACGACGGCTCCGCGCCCCGGGTGAAGCCGTGAACCAAGACCGATGCGCGGGCCCGATGCGGGTAGTCTCGCCACCTTGGGCGAGGAGGTAGACGACGTGGCCGAAGAGCGCAACGAAGCACTACCCGAGGAATGGGTGGAGGCCCGCGAGGCCGTCGAGTCGCTCGACTCCGAGATCGAGGAGGCGCGGGGGGCCGGCGTCGCCACGCTCGCGGAGGACGTTCGCGGCCTCGCCGAGGAGGCCCGCGCCGCGGCGCTGCGCGCATCCGACGCGGAGGCGCTCGCCCGCCGCGCGGTCGCCGAGCGCGCCGAGGCGCTGCAGCGGGCCGAGGACGCCAAGCGGGCCGCGGCCGCCGCCGAGGAGCGCGCCGATGCGGCTGAGCAGCGCGCCGACGAGCGCCTCGAGGTGCGACTCGCCGAGGCCCAGGACCGGATGCGCGCCAAGGCAGAGGAGCGGATGCGCGAGGTCCACGCGAAGATGCGCCAGCAGGCGATGGAGCGGATCAAGTCCGAGGTGCGGACCCGCCAGGCCGCCCTCGAGGAGCAGTACGCGGTCAAGCACCGCAAGGCCGACGTCGACATCGACGCCCGCCGCCGCGAGCTGGAGGAGGGGATCGAGAACCGCGTCCGCGAGCTCGACGCGCGGATCGCCGCCCGGGAGGACCGCTTCGAGGAGGAGCTGGAGCGGGTCCGCGAGGACGGGCGCATCGCCCTCGCCAAGGAGCGCCAGGCGCGCGGGGACGCCGAGGCGGCTCTCGCCGACGCCGAGGGCCGGCTGAACCGGCTCGCCGACAAGGTCGCCGCCGAGGCCGAGGAGCAGGCCCGCCTGGAGGCCGAGGAGCGGCTCGTCGAGGAGGCCAAGCAGCGTGAGGCGGAGGCGGCTGAGGCCGCCGAGGCCGCCGAGGCCGAGGCCGACGAGCGGGCGCAGGAGGAGATGCGCAAGCGCCTCGACGAGGAGGCGTCGCGGCTTCGCAGCCAGGCCGCCGAGGAGGCGGCGGCAGCGGCCCGCGACGTCGAGCAGCGCGTCCGCGAGGAGTTCGAGCGGGAGGCGGAGCGGCGCGAGCAGGAGCGCCTCGCCGACGACCGCCGTCGCCGTGAGGCGCTCGAGGAGGAGCTGCACGCCCGCGCCGAGGCCGAGGCCGCCGAAGCGGCCGAGCGCGCGCGCCGCGAGGCGCTCGGCTAGCCGCCGTCGCCGCGATCCGGCGCCGACGACCGCCTGGCCGCCGCCCCGCTTCGCCAGCACCCCCATTTCTCACCGAACCCCTGATCGCGCCAAGGCCTCGTTGAGAAAAGGTCTCCAGGCCACCGATACTCCACGAACCCCCTGCGCCCGACAGGCCGCGGCGAGTTGTGGGGGTAGCGGCGAGGCGGCGATAGGCGCCCGTCCGGTCGCACTTCTTCGCGCGGGGGTCCGGTGCGCACCGGGCGCCAATCGCCGCTCCACGATCCGGCGATACGCTGAACGCGGAGAGAGGTTGAGCACGGGCGAACGGACACCAGCGCGTTGACGGACGTCGCCGCCGTCGCGCTGGGCCCCCACGGTGCCGATGCCGCCGACGTCGTCGCCGTCGCTCGCCACGGCGCGCCTGCCCGGCTCACCGACGAGGCGCGGGAGGCGATGGAGGAGACCGCGGCCGTGGTCAGCCGGCTCGCCGAGTCCGACGAACCCGCCTACGGCGTCTCCACCGGCTTCGGCTCGCTCGCGCACACCCGGATCCCCGCCGAGCGCCGAACCGAACTGCAGCGAGCGCTGATCCGCTCTCACGCCGCCGGGATGGGGCCGCCGGTCGAGCGCGAGGTGGTCAGGGCGATGCTCTTCCTGCGGGCTCGCTCGCTGGCGATGGGCCGCTCCGGCGCCCGGCCGCTACTCGCCGAGACGATGCTGGCGATGCTCGCCGCGGGCGTCGATCCGGTCGTCCCCGAGCACGGCTCGCTGGGCGCGAGCGGTGACCTCGCGCCGCTGGCCGCCTGCGCGCTGGCGATGCTCGGGGAGGGGGAGGTGCTCGGAGCCGACGCGCCCGACGGCTCCCCGGGCGCTCCGCGGCCCGCCGCCGAGGCGCTCGCCGAGGCCGGGATCGAGTCACCGACGCTCGGCCCCAAGGAGGGCCTCGCGCTGATCAACGGCACCGACGGGATCCTCGGCATGCTCCTGCTCGCCCTCACCGACCTGCGCGACCTGCTCAAGGCCGCCGACGTCGCCGCCGCCATCACCACCGAGGCGCTCCTCGGCACCGACCGGGCCTTCGACGCCGATCTCGTCGCCCTGCGCCCGCAGCCGGGACAGGCCGTCAGCGCTGCCAACCTGCGCGCGCTCCTCGCCGGCTCGGAGATCGTCGCCAGCCACCGCCACGGCGACCCCCGTGTTCAGGACGCCTACTCGATTCGCTGCACGCCCCAGGTGCACGGCGCCGCCCGCGACACGGTCGCCAACGCCACCGTCACCGCCGAGCACGAGCTGCGCTCGGCGATCGACAACCCCATGGTCCTGCCCGACGGCCGCGTCGAGTCCTGCGGGAACTTCCACGGCGCTCCCGTCGCCTTCGCCTGCGACTTCCTCGCCATCGCCGCCGCCGAGACGGGGGCGATCGCCGAGCGTCGCACCGACCGCCTGCTCGACAAGACCAGATCCCACGGCCTGCCGCCGTTCCTCGCCCCCGACGCCGGCGTCGACTCGGGCCTGATGATCGCCCAGTACACGCAGGCCGCGATGGTCGCTGAGAATCGCCGCCTCGCCGCCCCCGCCAGCGTCGACTCGCTGCCGACGAGCGCGATGCAGGAGGACCACGTCTCGATGGGCTGGGGAGCTGCCCGCAAGCTGCGCGCCTCCGTCGACAACCTGCGCCGCATCCTCGCCGTCGAGCTGAGCTGCGGGTGCCGCGCCCTGGAGCTGCGCGAGCCGCTGAAGCCCGCTCCCGGCACCGCCGCCGCCCGGGCGGCGGTCGCCACGGACGTCCCCGGCCCGGGCCCCGACCGCTGGCTCGCGCCCGAGCTCGCGGCGGTCGAGGAGATGTTGCGTTCGGGCGCTGTCACCGCGGCCGTCGAGGCCGAGATCGGAGAGCTGAGGTAGATGGCCGAGGTGAGTGGACCACGCGAGGTGCGCGCGCCGCACGGAACCGAGCTGAGCTGCCGCGGCTGGCAGCAGGAGGCCGTGCTGCGGATGCTGATGAACAACCTCGACCCCGACGTGGCCGAGCGGCCCGACGATCTCGTCGTCTACGGGGGGACGGGGCGGGCGGCGCGCAGCTGGGACGCCTTCGACGCGATCGTCCGTGAGCTGCGCGACCTCGCTGACGACGAGACGCTCCTAGTTCAGTCCGGCAAGCCCGTCGGCCGCTTCCGCACCCACGAGTGGGCACCGCGGGTCCTGATCGCCAACTCCAACCTCGTCGGTGAGTGGGCCAACTGGGACGAGTTCCGCCGGCTCGAGGCGGAGGGGCTGACGATGTACGGGCAGATGACCGCGGGCTCGTGGATCTACATCGGCTCGCAGGGGATCGTGCAGGGGACCTACGAGTGCTTCGCCGAGATCGCCCGCCGTCGCTTCGGCGGCTCGCTGGCCGGGACGATCACGCTCACCGCCGGTCTCGGCGGGATGGGTGGCGCTCAGCCGCTCGCGGTGACGATGAACGACGGCGTCGCCCTCTGCGTCGAGATCGATCCCGAGCGGATCGAGCGGCGACTCGAGACCCGCTATCTCGACGAGGTGGCCGACGACCTCGACGACGCGATCAACCGCTGCCACTACTACAAGGCGCAGAAGCGGGCCGTCAGCGTCGGGCTCGTCGGCAACGCCGCCGAGATCCTCCCGGAGCTGCTCGACCGCGGCTTCGACGCCGACATCGTCACCGACCAGACAAGCGCCCACGACCCGCTCGTCGGCTACATCCCGAGCGGGCTGTCGCTGACCGACGCCGATGCGCTGCGCGAGTCCGATCCCGACGAGTACATCCGCCGCGCCCGCGTCTCCTGCGCCGCGCACTGCTTCGCGATGGTCGGCTTCAAGGACGCCGGCGCTGAGGTCTTCGACTACGGCAACAGCCTCCGTCGCGAGGCCGAGCTCGGCGGCTTCGAGCGGGCCTTCGACTACCCGGGCTTCGTCCCCGCCTACATCCGGCCCCTGTTCTGCGAGGGCAAGGGGCCGTTCCGCTGGGCGGCGCTGTCAGGTGATCCGGCCGACATCGCCGCCACCGATCGCGCCGTGCTCGAGGAGTTTCCCGACGACGAGGCGCTCGGCCGCTGGATCCGGATGGCGGGCGAGCGCATCGCCTTCCAGGGGCTGCCGGCGCGGATCTGCTGGCTCGGCTACGGCGAGCGCCGCCGCCTCGGCCTGCGCTTCAACGAGATGGTCGCGAGCGGGGAGATCAGCGCCCCGATCGTGATCGGCCGCGACCACCTCGACTCCGGCTCGGTCGCCTCTCCCTACCGCGAGACCGAGGCGATGCGGGACGGCTCCGACGCGATCGCCGACTGGCCTTTGCTCAACGGCCTTGTCAACACGTCCTCTGGCGCGACGTGGGTCAGCATCCACCACGGCGGCGGCGTCGGGATCGGGCGCTCGATCCACGCGGGGATGGTGTGCGTCGCCGACGGCACCGAGATGGCCGCCACCAAGCTCGACCGTGTCCTCACCGCCGACCCCGGCATGGGCGTGATCCGCCACGCCGACGCCGGGTACGAGCGGGCGCTCGAGGTCGCGGAGGAGCGCGGCGTCCGCGTCCCGATGGCGCCGGACGAGCACTAGATGACGGTCCTCGACGTCGTCGAGGTCGGCCACCCGGTCCTGCGGGAGCGGGCGCGCGAGGTGACGCCAGAGGAGCTCGCGGCCCCCGCGACCCAGCGCCTGATCGACGACATGATCGAGACGATGCGCGCCGCCGGGGGAGCGGGGATCGCCGCCAACCAGGTGGGGGAGACCGTGCGGATCGCGATCGCCGAGGTCAGTGACAACCCGCGCTACCCCTACAAGCCGCGGATCCCGCTGACGGTGTTCGCAAATCCGGTCATCGAGGTGCTCGACGACTCGGTGGAGACGTTGAACGAGGGCTGTCTCTCGGTGCCGAACATGCGCGGGGAGCTGGAGCGCCACATGCGGATCCGGGTGACCTACCTCGACCGGGCCGGGGTGGAGCACGTCGAGGAGAAGCTGGGTCTGACCGCGGGGACCTTCCAGCACGAGGTGGACCATCTCGACGGGATCCTGTTCCTCGATCGGGTGGAGGACCCGACGACGCTGACGACCTGGAGCGAGTTCGAGGAGCGAGGCTTCGACGCTTTCGCCGCGCGGGCGGCGGCGATCACGGAGCGGTACGGCTCATGAGAGGCGTGCAGCGCTACTGGTGCGAGCGGGCCTGGCTGGGTGGGGAGAAGGCCGAGGCGGGAGTGCTCGTCTCGATCGAGGACGAGCGGATTGCTTCGGTGGAACGCGAAGTCGACGCTCCGCCCGCGGGTTCGACCCGCCTGGACGGTCTCGTCGTCCCGGGCTTCGCGAACGCCCACTCCCACGCCTTCCATCGCGCCCTGCGCGGGCACACCCAGCGCGGCAGGGGCAGCTTCTGGAGCTGGCGCGAGCGGATGTACGAGGTCGCGGCGGCGCTCGATCCCGACACCTACCGCCGCCTCGCCCGCGCGTGCTTCGCGGAGATGGCCCTCGCCGGGATCACCGCCGTCGGCGAGTTCCACTACCTCCACCACGGGCCCGGCGGCCATCCCTACGAGGACCCGAACGCGATGGGGGAGGCGTTGATCGCCGCCGCCGGTGAGGCCGGCATCCGGATCACCCTGCTGGACACCTGCTACCTGCACGGCGGCATCGGCGCGGAGCCGGACGAGACCCAGCGCCGCTTCAGCGACGGCGACGCCGAGCGCTGGGGAGAGCGTGCCGCGGCTCTCGCTCCCAGGGAGGGAGCCCGCATTGGCGCCGCCGTCCACAGCGTCCGCGCGGTCGACCCGGAGGCGATCGCCGTGGTCGCCGCCTGGGCGCACGAGCGCAACTGCCCGCTCCACGCGCACCTGTCCGAGCAGCCCGCCGAGAACGAGGCCTGCGAGGCGGCCTACGGCGTCTCCCCGACCGGGCTTCTCGCCGACAACGGCGCCCTCGGACCGGGGTTCACCGCCGTCCACGCCACCCACCTGAGCGGCGCCGACATCGGTCTCCTCGGCGGCGCGAAGTGCTGCTGCTGCTTCTGCCCGACGACCGAGCGCGACCTGGCCGACGGCATCGGCCCGGCTCGCGAGTTGCTCGACGCGGGCGCCTCGCTCTCGCTGGGCTCCGACTCCCACGCGGTCATCGACCTGCTCGAGGAGGCGCGCGCCGTCGAGCTCGACGAGCGGCTCGCGACCAACGAGCGCGGCCGCCACGAGGCGCCGGCGCTGCTCGAGGCCGCGAGCGCCGCCGGCCACGCCGCGATCGGCTGGCCGGAGGCGGGACGGATCGAGCCCGGTGCGATCGCCGACCTCGTCTCCGTCCGGCTCGACAGCGTCCGCACCGCAGGTGCGGGTGACGACATCGACGCCGCCGTCTTCGCGGCTTCCGCCGCCGACGTCGACACCGTCGTCTGCTCCGGGCGCGCGATCGTCAGCGGCGGCCGCCACCTCGATCTCGACGTGCCGGCCGAGCTGTCCGCCGCGATCGCTGAGGTTCACCCGCGATGACCGCGACCGTCCTCGACTCGATCGGCCTGCTCGTCACCGGCGATCCCGCGCTGGGGGAGGGGCCGCTCGGCACCGTCGCCGACGCCGCGCTCGTGATGGAGGACGGGAAGGTCACCGCGATCGAGCGAGCGGGCGCCGCCGGCGACGAACGGATCGACGCCGCCGGGCGCTGCGTGATCCCGGGTTTCGTCGACTCCCACACCCACCTCCTCTTCGAGGGTGATCGCTCCGAGGAGTTCGCGGTGCGGATGGCGGGGGGCTCCTACGAGGCTGGAGGGATCCGCGTCACCACCGACGCCACCCGCGCCGCCACCGACGAGGAGCTCCTGGCCCTGGGCCGCGCCCGCGCCGCCGAGGCGCTCGCCGCCGGGATCACCCACCAGGAGATCAAGTCCGGCTACGGGCTCGACGTCCCCACCGAGGAGCGCCTCTGCCGCCTCGCGGGCGGGCTCACCGACGACGTCACTTTCCTGGGGGCACATCTGGTCCCGGCCGAGTACGAGGGCCGCGCCGACGACTACGTCGATCTCGTCTGCGGCGAGATGCTCGCGGCCTGCGCGCCCTACTCGAAGTGGATCGACGTCTTCTGCGAGACCGGCGCCTTCGACGAGGAGCAGTCCCGCCGCGTCCTCGAGGCGGGCCGCGACGCCGGGCTCGGCATGCGGGTCCACGGCAACCAGCTCGGCCACGGTCCGGGCGCGCGGCTGGCCGTGGAGATGGGTGCCGCCTCCGTCGACCACTGCACCTACCTGGATGACGGCGACATCGATGCGCTGGCAGCCGGCGAGACGGTCGCCACCTTCCTCCCGGCCACCGATTTCTCCACGCGGGAGCCCTACCCCGATGCGCGCCGGGCGATCGACGCCGGGGTCAGCGTCGCGATCGCGACCAACACCAACCCGGGCTCGAGCTACACGACCTCGATGCCGTTCTGCATCGCCCTCGCGGTCCGCGACATGGGGATGACGATCGACGAGGCGCTGGCGGCTGCGACCAGCGGCGGGGCGCGGGCGCTGCGCCGCGACGACGTCGGCAGGCTGGCTCCCGGCGCCCGCGCCGACGCGGTCGTGCTCGATGCGCCCTCTCACGCGCACCTGATCTACAGGCCCGGGGTACCGCTGACGCGGAGCGTGATCCGCGGCGGCGAGGTCGCCTGGCGTTCAGCGCCGGAGCGTTAGCGGCGTCCGAGCCGCCCGGACCCGCCGCCGCGGCGCATCATCCGCAGCTCGCGCATCTCCTCCAGTCCGAGCTGCGCCTCGGTGGCATCCGGTGCGGGGAGCAGCCGGGACTCGATCTCCTCCTCGGTGACCCCATCGTCGGCGGCGTCGTCCCCGCGCACCCGGAAGGCGCGCGAGGTCTCCTTCGAGCGAACCGCCTCGACGACGGCGCCATCTCGAATCAGCGCCGCGGCGTGGTCGTCGAGCGCGAGGCCGTCCTTGATCGTCCCGTCGGCGACCGCCTTGCGATAGACGTCGCGCCGCTCGGGGTCGTCGGAGTAGTGGACGCAGTGGCTGCCGGGGATGAGGCCGAGGCCGTCGACGGGTGCGGGAGCGCCGCTGCCCCGTGAGACCCCCTGCTCGAACCAGCACATCGACCCGGCGCTGTAGCCGCAGAGGACGATCCCGTGATCGTGCGCGGTGCGCATGATCACGTCGATCTTGTGCTCGCGCCAGAGGGCGAGGAGGTTGACCATGCTGCCGCCGGTGACGTAGATCACGTCCTGGGCGAGCAGGTGCTCGGCGAAGTCGATCGGGGTGACTCCCAGGCGGAAGAGCGAGATGGCCGAGGCGATGCACCCGCGGCGCTCCATGGCCGCGTGGAAGCTGATGATCTGGTCGTTGGGGTCGCCGCTCGCGGTCGGCAGCAGGCAGATTCGGGGTGCCGAACCGGTCTCCACGTGGGAGAGGACGTAATCGTGGAGCGCCTCGTTCTCGGGACGCATCGAGAACTCAGCGCCCCCCATTGCGACGATGGGCCCGCTCATCAGATGTCGCGACAGGCTACGCCACGACTTGCAGGTCGGCGGGTGCTCCCTCGTCCGTCTCCTCGCCCAGGAAGCGCGTCGGCAGGGCCGTCTCGATGATCGCCTCGCCGCCGTCGCCCACGCACCACGCCTGCGCGCCCGGCCGCGAGGACACGGCCTCGACCAGGCGCGAGCCGCGGAAATGAAGCGCGGCGCCGTCCTCAGCGGCGTAGCCCGGGCACATCCCCGCGCGCAGCGCCTCGTGGTAGACGTCCTTGCGCCCCTGCTTGGTCCCGTAGTGGACGCAGTTGCTCCACGGCAGCAGCCCGAGTCCGCGGACCCGCTTCGTCTCGCCGTGGAACGACGTCACCCCCTGCGAGTACCAGCAGAGCGAGCCGGCGCTGAGGCCGCAGAGGATCACACCGCTGCGCCACGCGTCGCGCAGCATCTCGTCGATCCCGTGGGCTCGCCAGGTTCCCAGCAGGCTGAGGACGCTGCCGCCGCCGACGTAGATCAGGTCCTGGGAGAGCAGGTGAGCGCGAAGGTCCTCGGCGCCGCGGTCCCGCCTGAACAGCGAGACGTGAGAGGGCTCGCAGATCCCGCCGTGGAAGTGACGGTAGAAGCGCACGATGTAGTGGTCGGCGTCCCCGCTTGCGGTGGGGAGGAAGCAGACGCGCGGTCGCTCCCGCCGTTCCCGCGCGAGATCCATCACGTACTCGTCGAGCAGCGGATTTCCCGCCTCCATCGAGAACCCACCGCCGCCGAAGGCGACGATCTGCCGGTTGTCGATGCCCGGGAACGGAACCACTGTCGCCTCTTCGGTCATGACGCGCTCCTTCTTCGGCCCGTGGGCCTGCCGGTAATCTCCTCACGCGACGAGCGGCGGGCGTGCGGGACCACTCGCGCTCCTCGATCTCTCCCGGAACCTTGACGCGCGAGCCATCCACGAGCCCTGTACGAGTGGCCAGAATCCTCCCCGGGGACCTGTACGGGACGTACGGTCTGCCCGGGCTGATCCGCGCTCGTTTGCAGGCCTTTCCCGGACGCAGCGAGCGCCGCGCGTGAACGGCCCACCCGGGAACGGCCGCCGTGCCAGGCGGACGGGAATCGTCCTCACCGGCGGCACCGTGGGCTCCACCTACCTCGAGGACGGCGACGAGGCGGTCGGGCTCGGCAGGCACGGCGCCGCGATGCCGACGCCGGAGTTCGAGCTGATCACCCGCGCGGACCCCTTCATGGTCCGCGAGATCTCGGTGCGCCGGCCCGTGCAGCTCCTCTCCGAGAACTTCCTGCCCGAGGACTGGCCGAGGATCGCCGATGCGGTGCGTGACCTCGTCGAGGTCGACGGCGCCGAGGAGATCCTGATCTTCCACGGCACCGACACGATGACCTACACCTCAGCGGCGCTCGCCTTCCTGCTGGCGGACCTCGACGTTCCGGTCGTGCTGACCGGGGCGAACCGACCGACCGACCGCCCCGGCACCGACGCCTACGCCAACGTCACCGCGGCCTTCTACGCGCTGGCCGAGGTCCCGGCCGGCGTCTACATCGTCTTCGTGGGAGCGGTGGGGAGGCCGGGGCTCATCTACTCGCCGACCAGGAGCCGCAAGCAGCACGCCTCAGGCCGCGCCTTCACGTCCGTCAACAAGCGGCCGCTGGGGCGGATCGACGAGGACGTCGTCGAGTTCCGCGGCCGGGAGCGGCGGCCGGTGGAGCTGCCCGCGCTCGGGCAGCCCGATCCGGCCGTGATGCGTATGCAGCTCTTCCCCGGGCTCGACCTCGACAGCTACGGCCGCCTCCTCGTCGACTACGGCATCCGCGGCGTTGTGATCGAGCTCTACCCCTCCTTCACCGCCTCCGAGCGCGGCGAGCGCTACTCCCTGAAGCGCTTCGTCAGCCGCTGCGCCTCGCACGGCTGCCAGGTCTTCGCCGCCGTCGGCAAGCACCCCCAGGGGAGGCCGAGCGTCTACGAGACGACCTCGGCCCTCGCCCAGGACGACGTCCACGTGGTCTCGATGATCCCCGAGACCGCGACGGTGAAGCTGATGCTCGCCCTCGGCGCCACGGATGACCCCGAGCAGGTCGTCGAGGTCATGGACACGGAGATCGCGGGCGAGTTCGCTTAGGGACGCAAGCGCACGCGCGCCGTCTTGGTCTTCGTATCCCCATCGCCGTCGCGGAACCGAACCCGGACCGAGGCTTTGGCGCTGCCTTCGACGCGAAGCTTCCTCAGGACGGCTCGCGATGCCCGGGGCGAGAGCCGCAGGCGCACCTTCCGTGACTCGGCGAACGGCACCTTCCGGTTCACGACCGGAGTTCTCCGTGCACCGCCGGCGCTGCTCACCTTCCCCGCGATCCTGGTCCTGACAGCCTCCGCGGCGCTGACCTGGAGTCGGATCGAGACCGGGCCGCCGCCGCCCTGGGTCTGAACGCGCTTCGCTTTGATCCGGGGGTCGACGACCTCCGGGGCGTAGTCGAATGCCGCGAGCAACCCGACCCCTTGGACCTGGGTGGGCGGAGGGCCGATCAGGCCGGGAAGGTCGGGGCTGTTGGACGCGCCGCCGAGGAGCAGGTCGCCGTCGTCCTCGACGAGGACCGACGAGACACCGTCCTGCCCGGATCCTCCGAAGGCAGTCGCCACCGACAGCGACGCTCCCTTGGGCGCGACCCGCACGATGAAGGAGTCCAGCTCGCCCTGATCGTCTCCGGCGCTCAGATCCGAGCCGACCTGGGGGAAGTTCTCTCCGACTTGAGAGCCGACGACCACCGCGGAGCCGTCGTCGGTTGCGGCGATGTCGTTGCCGACCTCGGCCGCCCAGCCGGGCAGCGCGGTCGAATACTCGAGGTCGCCGTCGGGTGCGATCTTGGCGATGAAGACGTCTTGGAAGCCGGCTGGCGTGGGGGCCGGGAGTCGGGAGCCGGCGGGGCGCTTGGAGACGAAGTCCGAGGAGTCGGTCGATCCGGTCAGGTACGTGGCACCGTCGGGCCTGACTGCGACCGCGTTGGCACCGTCGATGCTCGCTCCCCCGAGGTACGTCCCGTAGGTCTGCGCGCCGGTGGTCGGCGAGAAGCTGGCGACATAGGCGTCGACACCCCCGGCGGGGCTCCCGAATCCCCCGACGACGGGCAGAGCGCCGTCGCGCACCCAGCCCGCGACGACGACGCTGCCATCCGGCGCGATCGCGACATCGTTCGGCCCTGCATTGCCCCTGAGGACGCTCACCTGGGAGGGCGCCCCTCCGTCGATGGGCACCCGCACGAGGCTGATCCCACCGAGGTAGTCCTCGGGTGGCGGGCCCGCCACGTAGATGTAGCCGTCGCTCGAGAGCGCCGCCCCCCGGGAGCCTCCCGACATGAAGTCCGCCAGGGACTGAAGCCACTCGAACCGGCCGTCCGGCGTCAACTTGGCGACGAAGGTGTCGTCGCTCCAGCGGTTGTCGGGATCGACGTTGCCCGTCCCGGTCACGTAGATCGAGCCGTCGTCACCCCTCATCAGGTCGTCGAGCGCGTATCCGTTGGGAGTCTCGATCCGGGAGATGAGCTGGCCGTCGGCGGAGAAGCGGTTCAGCAGTGGCCGCTCGAGCTGCAGGCCTCCGGTGGGTCCGTAGCCCCGGCCGTTCACGTAGGTCAGGCTCGTGGCCAGGATCTCGCCGGAACTCGGGTCGCGAAGGATGCTCGAGACCACCTCGCGGTTCTGCTCACCGCCGAACGTGGCCGACCACCGCACGGAGAGCTCAGCGCTGACAGTTCCCGCGCAGAGCAGAAGGGCGCCGAGAGCCGCACAGAAGGCGACCGCCCCCCGGATGAACACCCCACCTCCCACGCGAGGAGGGTAACCCTTCGCCGATTTGCCTTGCTGCATCGGGGAGCACGCTATGGAGGCGCGCTCGTCGCTTGGCCGCACCATGGTGTCAGGAGGTGACACCGCAGGGGAGGGGTTCCTGCGGAGCCGGTGATCGTGCTCCTTCGCGCGGGAAGCGGAACCGACCGGTGGTCCGGGCGTGAGATCGATACTTGGGTACCTATACGGCCGAAACGTCGATCTCACGGTTTGGCCAGGAGACGCAGGCCCGACTCCCATCGAACACCCCGCACGATGCTCCGGAGCGCCGCCTGGGTGTCGGCGAAGTGCCGCTCTGCGTTGGGGTGCGATCGAACGTACGTAACTGGGCCGCATAGCGCCCATATCCGTACGTTCGGCGCGAGCGCGAGCGCGAGCGCGAGCGGGGGCGGGGGCAAGGGGCAACGGCGCCAGCGGGCGAGCTGCCGCGCCGGACCGCGCCGGACGCCCCCGAAAACGCCCCCAGAACGAGCGAAACGCCCGGCCCGCGATTGGCGGACCGGGCGTTGGCGCTCATCGTCCCCGTGGGGGACGCCTTTACGGACTAGCTGGGGAGCTCCGATGCCTCGTGGAGCTGCAGCACCTCGCCGCCATCCTCGCCCGTGCGGATCCGGATCGCCTCTTCGACCGGGAGGACGAAGATCTTCCCGTCTCCGATCGAGCCGGTTCGCGCGTGCTTGAGGATCGTCTCGACGACGATGTCCTTCTCGTGGTCATCCACGACGCATTCGATCTTGAGCTTCGGGCGTACGTTGACGCTGAGACTCGCGCCGCGGTAGTGCTCGACGACGCCCTTCTGGCGACCCGAGCCCTTGACCTCGGTGATCGAGAGCGAGGGGATCCCCTTCTCGAGCAGGTCCTGACGGATCGGCTCGAACGCCTCGTGACGGATGTATGCGGTGATCATCTTCATTCAGTTCACCTCCTCTAGGCGCTCGTGGTTGACGGAGTCGCGGACGGACCCGCGTCGGATGCGGACGCGATCGGAGTGCCGGCGACGTTCGGCTGATAGGCCGAGGTGTCACCGTATTCCTCCTGCGGGATGAACGCCTCCGGGTACCCGTACATCCCGTGTGTCGAGATGTCGAGACCCGCGAGCTCCTCCTCCTCCGAGACACGCAGACCGAGCGTTGCCTTGATGAGGTAGAAGATCGTGTAGGAGACCGCGAACACGAACACGAACGTGGCCACCACCGCGAGGCACTGAACCCCGAGCTGACCCAGCGTGTTGGCGAAGTCGCCGTCCTTGATCCCGTAGTAGATGCCGGGAGCGGCACCGTCGGAGATCAGACGCGGCGAGGCGAAGATCCCGACCGAGACCGTGCCCCAGATACCCGCCATACCGTGGGCGGACAGCGCGCCGACCGGGTCGTCCAGGTACTTCTCGATGAAGATCACCGAGTAGACGACCAGGACACCGGCCAGGAAGCCGATGATCGGAGCGGCCCAGTACTCCACGAACCCTGACGGGGCCGTGATGGCGACCAGACCTGCGATCGCGCCGTTGCCGGCCATGCCGACATCGAGCGTCTTCGTCTTCAGGTACGTGATCAGAACCGCGCCGACGACGCCGGCAGCGGCGGCGATCTGCGTGTTCAGCATGACCTCGCCGAAGAACGAGTCAGCCGTGCCGAACGTGGATCCGCCGTTGAACCCGAACCAGCCGATCCACAGGATCATCACCGCGAGGCCGACGAACGGCATCGAGTGACCGGGGATCGCGCGAGGCGTCCCGTCGGCGGCGTACTTGCCGCGACGAGCACCCAGCAGGAGCAGCGCCGCGAGGCCACCGACCGCACCGGTGAGGTGCACGACGGAGGAGCCCGCGAAGTCCATCACCGGCTTGCCGCCGACGTCGGAGAGCAGGCCGCCGCCCCACACGGAGTGGGCGACCATCGGGTAGATCAGCGCGCCGAAGACGATCGCGTAGATCACGTAGACGCTGAACTTGATCCGCTCCAACGTCGTGCCCCAGACGATCGCCAGGGAGACGGCGCAGAACGCCAGCCCGTACAGCATCAGCATCGCGTCCGAACCGGCGACGTTGAACGCGTCAGCGCCCGAACCGATCTGCTGTCCGAAGTGGAAGAAGAAGCCGTCGTTGCCGATGAAGTCGTTGCCGAACCCGGCGATCCCGTAACCGACGACCCACCACGCAAGCGTGCACAGACCGAGGTTGATCAGGATCTTGCCGACACCTGCACCGACGTTCTTCTGCCGGGAGAAGCCGATCTCCAGGAACATGAAGCCGAGCTGCATCAGGAACACCAGGGCGCACGAGACGGCGACCCAGACCATGTCCAGCTCGAGCGACTTCGCTTCGAGCGCCTCACCCACTCCCTGGGCAGACGCGATTCCCGGGACGAGCAGGGATGCGACTAGCGCCAAGGAGACAGTGAGGCCAAGCCTCTTTGTCATCGAGGTTCCTCCTTGCGCCGGCGACAGGGGTCGTCCGGCGATAGTGAATTGCCAACGCAACCAGTGTCAGGCGGGACCCGTGGGCCGTGTTTGTACCGGCGTCGAAAATTCGCCCCCGGAAGTTTGTACGGCCGGGTTCTGCGCGAGCGTGAACCGCTTCAACAAGCGGTTGGGGGCTAGACGCTGACCTGGTTGGCGGGCGCGGGGACCCGCGTCGCCGAGGCCGGAGCGGGCGCCTTCGCCTCGGTCGCGCGGGCACCTTCGACGACGAGCTCGGCCCGTTCCCTGGCGATCTCGACCGCCCCCTTGGCGCCGCCGAGGTCCACCCACCGCGCTGCGGCGCTGCGGTGCAGGTCGTCGAGGAACCCGTCGGTGTGGAGGGGGTCGTGGTGGAAGAGCAGGAGGCGCTTGGCGCCGACCCGCCGCGCGAAGGTGACGGTGTCGCCGATCGGGGAGTGGCCCCAGCCCTCGTGGCCCGGGTACTCCTCGTCGGTGTACTGGCAGTCGTGGATCAGCAGGTCGGCGTCGCGGGCGAGATTGAAGCCGGAGATCCACTCCGGGTCGAGCTCGGCGAGCGGTGCGCCCAGGCCCGGCTCGTGGTCGGGGATGTAGCAGAGGGTCGTGTCGCCGTCGGTGATCCGGTAGCCGAGCGTCGGGCCGCGATGGGCGACGGCCTCGGCGCGGATCGTCGCGCTGCCGATCTGCCACTCGCTGGCGGGGGCATCGAGGAACGACACCTCGCAGGGGAGCTCGCGGACCTCGACGGGGGAGAGCGGGGCGGAGATGTAGCGAGCGATCCGCGCCTCCAGCGACGCCTCCGGGGAGCTCGGTCCCCAGATCCGGATCGATGACTCGGCCCGAAAGCACGGCGGGAAGAACATCAGCCCCTGGATGTGGTCGAGGTGCAGGTGGGTGAGGAGGATGTTGATCCGCGGCAGATCGGGCGGGAGCGAGAAGCCGAGGGTGCGGATCCCGGTGCCGGCGTCGAGGATCAGGGTCTCGCCGCTGGAGAGCGTGACCTCGCAGCACGAGGTGTTGCCCCCGTAGCGGTTCATCTCAGGTCCCGGCGCGGGGACAGATCCGCGCGCCCCCCAGACCTTGACCCTCATCGCACCACCTCGTGCCTGCCGGTGGTGACCTCGCGGGCCTTCTCCTCGTCGACCGGCCAGAAGATGACCATGGCGCCGCTGGCGCCGTCGCCGCTGCCCACGATCGGCATCGCCGAAGCGGCGATCTGGTGAAGCTCTCCGTCGCTGAAGCGGATGCAGAACTCGCCGTGAGCGGGGCGCCCCTCGCGCAGCGCATCGGTCAGCGGCAGCTCCTCGAGTGGGATCGGGCTGCCGTCGTCGGCGAACGGGCCGAAGGCCCGGGTCCAATCCTCCGGTGCCATCTGCCCGAGATCCTCGAACGGGCGCCCGAGCAGGGCACCGGCGGCCTCGTTGTAGAAGAGCAGTTGGGCATCCCGCCCGACGAGGAACGACGGCGTGGTGACGCTCGTCAGCAGGTTCCTCGCGAGGATGAGCTCAAGTGGTTTCTGCGAGCCGGCCATGGGTCGACTCACATCATTCCACCGATTGCGCGATTTGCCACCAGGACGCCTGGTCCTGGGCGCTCGCCCCCTCTTCCGACCGTGCGCGGCCGCGCCGCGGACGGGTCAGCTCATCTTGCCGATCTTGAAGATCTTGGTGCCGCAGTCCGGGCATGTGCCCTGGATCGCCGGCCGCCCGTTCTTCATCGTGATCTGCTGGGCGTCCTTGATCTCCACCTTCTTGCGTTCCTTCACGCAGTAACCCTCTGGCATCTCGGTGCTCCTTCCGGGTTCTCTCCGCCCCGTGTGGGGCGACGCTCGTGCGATGTCGCACAACCGTCGATTCCCCGGCACTGTAGGACCGCGATCGGACGGGAACGCGATGGACAAGCGGTTCGAGCCGGGCGAAGGCGCCCGAGCGTCGGCCGACTCGGCTCGGCTCCCTAGGGGTTGTCGCCGGACACGAGCTCCGAGATCTGATCGCGGAGCTCCTCGATGTCGCTCTCGAGGACGTCGAGGCGCTCGGCGACGTCGCCGCCTCCCCCGGAGGCGTCGTCAGCCTGCGAGAGCTGGTCCTCGATCGCGGTCAGGCGCGCCTCGAAGGCCGTCGCATCGAAGTCGGCGGTCGAGCCGCTCTCGAGTTGGTTGACGCGCTCGGAGATCGCGTTGAGGTCGTCGTTGTCGGCGGAGTTGTCGCGCGCGTCGATCGCCAGGACGATCGCGACCGCCGAGGTGGCGAGCGCGAGGATCACGGCTGCGAGGCCGAGGTAAGTGCGCAGGCCGACCTTGCGATCCAGCGTTGCGACCCAGGCCCGCAGCCCCTCGAGGGTGGGACGGGGCTGGCCCTTGGCTGCGGCTCCGGGAGGTGGGACGCCAGCGGCCGTCTGCCCGGGCGCCACGGGGCCCCTGGTGCCGGTGCCGGTGCCTGGGCCTGGGCCTGCGGCCGGAGGTCTCGTTCCCGGTGCCGCCGGGCCGGGCCGGGTGGGTGCTGCGCTGGGAGCTGCGGCGCCCGCTCCGGGAGCCGCTGGAGGTTGCCCTGCGACAGGCGGTCCGGACGGCGGTTGCGCGCCGGCCGGGGCGGGCGCGGGCGACGGAGCGGCACCCGGGGCGCCGGCGGCGGGGGCGCCGCCGGGCGGCGGCGGGGCCACCTGTGTCGGCGGTCCCTGTGGCTGGGGGGCGCCGCGCTGGGCGCCGCGGCGGAACAGGGCCATGAGCTACCTCCCGTCGGGGAGCGGATCCGCGACCGTGCCGCCCTGCGGCTCGATCGACTTTCCGTCTGCGACCCAGGCCTGTAGGCCTCCGGCGAGGTTGAACGCCTCGAAGCCGGCCTCGCGGAGCGCGGCGACCGCGAAGGCGGAGCGGCTGCCGCTGCGGCACTGGACGACGACCTCGCGGTCGCGGTCGAGTTCCGCAGCCTTGGCCGGCAGGTCCTCGAGCGGCACGTGGAGCGCCCCGTCTATATGACCGGCGTCCCATTCGTACTGCTGGCGCACGTCGATGAGCTGGGCGCCCGCGCTGACCTTGGACTCGGCCTCGGCGGGACTCAATTCAGTTGTGGTCTCGGTTCCTTCCACGAGAGTGGCGAGGATAGAGCCTTGTCGCGCTCCGGACCCCTCGGCGGGTTCCCTACCATTGCGCCTGCACCCGCCTTCTCACCGAGCGGGCTACAAGCCCCTCGTCCACACAAGGAGAACCTGATGCCTGAAGCAGTCATCGTCGACACCGTGCGCACCCCGATCGGCCGCGCCTTCAAGGGCTCGCTGGCCCAGTTGCGCCCCGACGAGACCGGCGCCTTCGTGATCGACCGCCTTCTCGAGCGCAACCCCGACGTCGACCCGAAGCTCGTCCAGGAGGTGTTCTGCGGCGTCGGCATGCCCCAGGGCCTTCAGGCGTTCAACCTCGCCCGGATCATGGTCCTGCTGTCGGAGAACCTGAGCGAGGAGACCACCGGCGTCACGGTCTCCCGCTACTGCGCGAGCTCGCTCGACGCGATCCGCCACGCCTCCAACGCCGTCAAGAACGGCGAGGGCGACGCCTACATCGCCGCGGGCGTCGAGTTCGTCTCGCGCTTCAACGAGCGCAACGAGGTCGCCGGCAACGACGACAAGAACTCCAAGCTCACCGGCGAGGGCGAGCTGCCCAACGTCTACATCGACATGGGCGTGACCGCCGTCAACGTCGCCGAGAAGTACGGCGTCTCCCGTGACGACATGGACGACTACGCGCTGCGCTCCCAGCACCTGGCCGTCGCCTCGCAGGAGTCCGGCTTCTTCGACAAGGAGATCGTCCCGATTCCGACCCCGAACGGCGAGGTCAGCAAGGACGACGGTCCCCGCAAGGACGAGGGCGACATGCGCGAGAAGCTCGGCAGCCTCAAGGAGGCCTTCGGTGGCGGTGGCGTCACGGCCGGCAACTCATGCCCGCTCAACGACGGCGCGGCCGCCGTGCTGATCATGTCCGACACGAAGGCGAAGGAGCTCGGCCTGACGCCGCGCGCCCGCATCGTCACCGCGGCCACCGCGGGCAACAACCCCGAGTACATGGGAGTCGCCCCGATCGGCGCCGTCAAGAAGGTCCTCGACCGCGCCGGGATGACGGTCGGCGACATCGGCACCGTCGAGCTCAACGAGGCGTTCGCCGCCCAGGTCATCCCGATCATGGAGGAGTGCGGGATCGACCAGGACAAGCTCAACACCCACGGCGGGGCCATCGCGCTCGGCCACCCCTTCGGCATGACCGGCGCCCGCATCATGGGCACGCTGCTCAATGTCATGGAGACCGACGACCACGCGGTCGGCCTCGAGACGATGTGCGTCGCCGGCGGCCAGGGCGAGGCGATGATCGTGGAGCGCCTCAACTAGGACATCTCGCCTGAATAGGGTGGTGGCGGGATGGACTTCGCCGCCACCCTCTTCAGCACCGGCTGGGCGTCGGGCGTAAACGCCTACGGCACCGTCGCCCTGCTCGGCATCCTCGGCCGGCTCGGCGTCGGCGAGGTCCCCGCGGGCCTCGAGCGTCCCTCGGTCATCGCCGTCGCGCTCGGCCTCTTCACGGTCGAGTTCTTCGTCGACAAGGTCCCCGCGCTCGACAGCGCCTGGGACTCGGTTCACACAGTCATCAGACCGCTGATCGCGACGATCCTCGGCTTCCAGTTCGGCGGCGAGGAGGGGATCGACGGGATCCAGGAGGCGCTGGGAGCCGGCGCGACCGGGATGGTGGCGCTGGCCAGCCACCTCGTGAAGATGGGCCTGCGGCTCGGGATCAACACCTCGCCGGAGCCCGCTTCCAACATCGTCGTCAGCCTGACCGAGGACGGGCTCGTCGCCGTCGTCGTTCTCTTCTCGATCAACCATCCGGTGCTCGCGGCGTCCATTGCGGCCGTCCTGCTCGCGATCGGGGTCGCGATCATCGCGTTCCTGTGGACGCGGATCCGGACTGCTCTGAGGCGCCGGCGGGAGCGCCGCGCGGGCGTCCCCTGAGGCGCGGTGCGCCGTCCCGCCCGGTGATGTGGGAGGCTCCCCGGCCATGAACGACGGGAACCGGTCCAAGATCCTTGCCCTCGGCGCCTTCGTGGTCGTCCTGATCGTCGCCGTGGTCGTCGGCCTCGTCCTCGGCGGTGGCGACGACTCCGACGACTCCGCCTCGACCGGACCCGATTGCAGCACCGAGTCTTCGATCTCGACGGACACGTCGAAGAAGCCCGACGTGACGCCGCCCGAGGGCGACGCTCCGGACGATCTCGAGTGCGTCGACATCGTCGAGGGCGACGGCGCCACCGCCGAGCCCGGCGATCAGGTGACCGTGCAGTACGTCGGCATCGACTTCGACTCCGGCAAGCAGTTCGACGCCTCCTGGGACAACGGCCAGCCCTTCCCCTTCCAGCTCGGAGCCGGAAGCGTCATCGACGGTTGGGACGAGGGCGTCGTCGGCATGAAGGTCGGCGGCCGCCGCGAGTTGATCATCCCGCCCGATCTCGCCTACGGCGCTCAGGGCCAGCCGCCCTCGATCAAGCCGGACGCGACGCTCGTCTTCGTCGTCGACCTGCTCGACGCGCAGGCAGCACCCACGACCACCGGTACGGCGACTCCCGCCCCAACCGGCGGCTGAGCCGACTGGTCCGGCTCACGCAGCCGAGGGCGGCCGGGTGGATCTGATCCGGTTCGCGGTCGCGCAGCGGCCGCGGTTCCCCGCCCCTTCACATTCCGTTTAGGGGCGCTCGAATAGGGTGCGCGTGACCAGCACCCAGACGACCGCCGGAGGTTCCCCGCAGATGGCCCTTGAACAGTCCCTCGCACAGTTCGCCGAGAAGGAGACCTCAGAAGCCTTCTCCCTGCAGAACTCGAAGCTCCTCAAGGTCGAGCTCTCCGGCGCGACCGTGCAGGCGAGGCTCGGCTCGATGGTCGCCCACCAGGGCGACGTCAAGTTCGAGCACGCCGGCTCCGGTGGCATGTCCCGCTTCGTCAAGAAGGCGATGACCGGCGAGGGGACCGACCTGATGAAGGTGTCGGGTACCGGCGAGGTCTTCCTCGCGCACCTCGCCCAGGACGTGCAGATCCTCCGGCTCGAGAACGAGGGGATCACGGCCAACGGCGCCAACGTCCTCGCCTTCGAGGACGGGATCAACTGGGACATCAAGCGGGTCGAGGGCGCCTCGGGGATGCTCGGGGGCGGCCTCTACAACATGAGCCTGCAGGGCACCGGCTACGTCGCGATCATGTCCGACGGCCCGCCGATGCTGATCCAGATCGCCGGTGAGCAGACCTTCGCCGACCCGCAGGCGGCGATCACCTGGTCGGCGGGAGTCACGACCTCGGTCAAGGCCGACGTCAACATGAAGACCCTGATCGGCAGGGGCTCGGGCGAGACGATGCAGCTCTCCTTCGGCGGTCAGGGCTGGGCGCTGATCCAGCCTTCGGAGGGACAGGTCGCTCCCTCGGGCGGCAGCAGCACCGGCGGGGCCGCCGGCGGCATCGGGAAGTTCCTCAGCGGGTGATCGCGGGTATGGCGGGGTCATGATCGAGGCGGCGGGCTTGAGCAAGCGCTTCGGCGGCCAGTTGGCCGTCGATGACGCCTCGTTCTCCTGCACGCCCGGAACCGTGACCGGCTTCCTCGGCCCCAACGGAGCCGGCAAGTCGACGACGCTGCGGATGATCTGCGGCCTCGCGACCCCGACCGCGGGCAGCGCGACCGTGCTCGGCCAGCCCTACCGCAAGATCGCCAACCCCGCCCGCCATGTCGGCGTGATGCTCGATGCGAGCGCCCAGCACAGCGGCCGCACCGGTCGCGAGACGCTGCGGCTCAGCGCCGAGACGATGGGGGTCGATCGCAGCCGGGTCCCCGAGTGGCTCGAGCGCGTCGGCCTCGATCAATCCGCGGCGAAGAAGCGCGTCGGCAAGTACTCGCTGGGGATGCGGCAGCGACTCGGGCTCGCCCAGGTCCTGATCGGCGACCCGCAGGTCCTCATCCTTGACGAGCCCGCCAACGGCCTCGATCCCCAGGGAATCATCTGGATGCGTGACCTCCTCCGCGGCTTCGCCCACGGCGGCGGCACGGTGCTCCTGTCGTCCCACCTCCTGCACGAGGTCGACGCGATCGCCGATCAGCTCGTGCTCATCAACAGGGGGAAGATCGTCGCCCAGGGCGCGAAGGACGAGCTCCTCGCGACGAGCGGAAGCTTCGTCCGCAGCCCCGACCGCGGCGGGCTCGAGCGGGCCCTGCAAGCGGCCGGGATCCAGTTCACCGCGTCCGGCGACGGCCTCGTCGCCGACGGCGAGGGCGAGCGGGTGGGAGCCGCCGCGCATGCCGGCGGCATCGCCCTGAGCGAGCTCCGCGCCGCCGACGGCGGCGGCCTCGAGCAGCTCTTCCTCTCCCTCACCTCCGACGCGGCCGAGCCCGGAACCGCACCGCCGCCTCCGCCCGCCCCGTCCGGAGCTCAGCAGCCGCCCCCGCCGCCCCCGCCGCCACCGGAGGCCGCCTCGTGAGCGGCGTGCCTGCCACCGCGAATTCGGCCCGCCCGGCGCTGCCGCGCCTGGTCGCCGTCGAGTGGCGGAAGATGCTCGACACCCGGGCGAGCCTCTGGCTCACCCTGATCACCGCGATCGGCGTCGTCGGGATCGCGATCGCGCAGGCGGCGAGCGCCAGCGGCTCGGATGCGGAGGCGGGCTCGATCTTCCAGACCTCGTGCGGCATCGCCAGCATCCTGCTGCCGATCGTCGTCATCCTGCTCGTCACCAGCGAGTGGTCGCAGCGAGCCGGGCTGATCACCTTCGCCCTGGTCCCCGCCCGCTCCCGGGTCATCGTCGCGAAGCTGCTGGCCGCGATCCTGCTCGTGGCCGCCGCCGTGGCCGTCGCCCTGCTCCTGGCCGTGGTCTGCGGCGGCGCGATCGGAGAGGGCGCCGACATCTCCGGCACCGATATGGGCCAGGGCGCCCTCTACCTGCTCATCAACGTCGGCATCGGCTTCGCGCTCGGGCTCCTGTTCATGAACAGCCCACTCGCGATCGTCCTCCTGTTCGCAGCGCCGATCGTGATCTCCCTGATCGGGGCGATCAGCAGCTCGATCAACGACGTCACCATCTGGTTCGACCAATCCGAGCTCCCGGACCTGATCTCCTCGAGCGCCTCGATCGACTGGGGGAAGATCGGCGTGACCGCGTTGGTCTGGGTCGCCCTGCCGCTGGTGCTCGGGCTCGTGCGCCTGCACCGCACGGACATCGACTGACGCTGCTCCTTGCGCGACGCCTTCTCCTGATCTAGTGTCGCCGGCATGGTGAGCAGGGGGCTTGTCGACCGATCAGGAAGCAGGAGGAGTGGGACGAGCACGAGGCTGGCCTGCGCGCTCGCGGTGGCCACTTCGGCACTGCTCGCGGCGGACCCGGTCGAAGCGTCCTTCCCGGGTGCGAACGGGCGCATCGCCTACACCTCGGGCGACTCGGTCGCCGGGATCGTCTCGGTCAACCCCGACGGGTCGGGCAAGCTCGACCTGACCGGTGCGAGGTTGCGGGGCTCGGCGACCGGCAGCTACGACCCCGCCTACTCCGCCGACGGCGAGCGGATCACGTTCGAGAAGGTCGAGCCGGGCATCTTCCGCCCCGATGTCTTCGTCATGAACGCCGACGGGTCCGCACAGACGAACCTGACCCGGGACACGACCACCGACCGCGAGTCGGACCCCAGCTTCTCGCCCGACGGCTCCCAGATCGCCTACGTCCGCGAGCCCGATGGCGGCAACCGGAGCATCGTCGTCATGAGCTCGAGTGGATCCGCGCCGACCGATCTGACCTCGACCCTGCCGATCACGTTCCCGTCGAACCCCGAGTTCTCGCCGGACGGCACCAGGATCGCCTTCGACGCGAGCTCCGGCCCCGATCAGGACGTCTACGTCATGAACGCCAACGGCACCGGCCTGACCAACATCACCGTCGCGGTGGCCGGCGCCAGCTCGGCCCCGAGCTGGTCGCCGGACGGCACCCGGATCGCCTTCGAGCACAGCGACATCGCGAGGTCGGACATCTTCCTGATCGGCTCCTCGGGCGGGGCGACGACGAACCTGACGAGCACGCTTGCGGCCGACGCCAACCCGTCGAGTCCGGCGTTCTCCCCCGACAGCTCGCGGATCGCGTACTCACGCAAGGACGGCGACGACGCCGACATCTACGTCATGACCGCCGCCGATGGCCTCGGGCAGACCAACCTGACCACCGACGATCCGAGCTACAACGGGCAACCCAACTGGGGTCCCGCCGACGTCAGCGCGCCGCAGGTCACGATCGGCAAGGGCCCGAAGCGGAAGACCTCCAAGCGGACGGCGAAGCTGGCGTTCAGCGCCGACGAACCGGGCGTCACCTTCAGGTGCAGCCTCGACGGCAAGGGAGTGAGGCCGGGCCTCGCCAGGTTCCAGGACTGCTCGTCGCCGCGGACGTACCGCCGCCTGAGGCCGGGGCGCAAGACGTTCCGCGTCCGGGGCATCGATCCGGCGGGCAACGTGAGCGATCAGGCGAAGCTGAAGTGGAAGGTGAGGGGCTCGAAGTAGGCCCCTCGACCGCCCGCCGCCTCAGTCGGTGAACAGCGAGTAGCCGTACTCGCCGCGCTTGTAGGCGAGCTTGGCGATCGCGGTCATGCGGTCGTCGTCGTTGTTCTCCATCTGCCGAAGCTGGGAGCGGACGCGACCCGCCGCGCGCTGGCAGAACGAGTCCGCGATGTAGCGCTCCTGGCCGGAGACCTCGACGCCCTGATCCTCGAAGATCGCCGTCACCCGCGACAGCACCGCGACCTGGGCGTACACGTCGGAGATCGCGTCGGCGAGCCGCTTCTGCTGCAGCTGCTTGAGCGTGACGCCCTTCTTGTGCTCGCGGATCAGGGACTCGGTGGTGGCTGAGAGCTCCCGGACCTGCTCGGAGACGGCGTCGGCGTGCTTTTCGAGCTTGGGGTGGGCCATCGAGATGCTCGCCGGCGCGACCTGGCGCTTGACGCGCCCCGCCGCGTAGTCGGCGAGGACGCCGATGGAGCCGATCGGATCGCCGAGGCCGATGTTGCCGAGCCCCGCGAGCTTCTCGCCGACGGGCTTCATCGCCGAGAGCGCGATGAAGCAGCGCATGACGTCGTTGGCGCCCTCGAAGATCGGGAAGATCCTGATGTCGCGGATGATCTTCTCGTAGGGGTGGTCCTTCATGTACCCCTCGCCGCCCGCCAGCTGCAGCGCCCGGTTTGCCGCGTACCAGAGGAACTCGGTCCCGGCGACCTTGCAGATGGCCGATTCCAGCGAGTAGTCCTCGACCCCGGCGTCGGTGAGTCCGCAGGTCAGATACGCCATCGACTCCAGCCCGAACAGGTAGGAGACCATCCACCCGATCTTCTCCTGCACGAGCTCGAAGTCGGCGATCGGCTGGCCGAACTGCTCGCGCTCCTGGACGTGGTCGATGGTCAGGTCGATCAGCTTCTTGGCGGCGCCGACGGAGCCGGTTCCGAGGCCGATCCTGCCGTTGTTGAGGATCGACATCGCGATGTGGAAGCCCTCGCCCGGCTCGCCGAGCACGTTCTCCGCCGGCACGCGAACATCGTTGAAGTAGAGGCGCCGGAGATCGTTGCCGCGCAGGCCCATCGTGTCGAAGCGCTCGCCGACCTCGAAGCCGTCCATCCCCTTCTCGAGGATGAGCGCGATGTGGCGGTCCTTGCCGTCGACCTCGGCGCGCGCGAACGCCGTGAAGACGTCGCCCTTGGAGCCGTTGCCGATGTAGCGCTTCTCGCCGTTGAGGACCCAGGAGCCGTCCGGTTGGCGGACCGCGCGGGAGCGCACGTTGTAGGCATCGGAGCCGGCCTCAGGTTCTGTCAGAGCGAAGCCGGCGAGCTTGCGGCCGGCGGCGAGGTCGGGGAGCCAGCGCTCCTTCTGCTCGTCGGTGCCGAAGAGGTGGATGCCCTTGTAGCCGATCGACTGGTGGACGCCGAGGATGATCGAGAGGGTCGCGTCGATCTGGGCGAAGGTCTCGAAGACGCGCGCGTAGCCGGTCTGGGAGAGGCCCTGGCCGCCGTACTTCTCGTCGACGTAGAGGCCGCAGAGCCCGGCCTCGCCGAGCCGAGCGATGTTGTCGTCGCCGATCCAGCGATCCTCCTCGACCTGGCGATGGTCGATGCCGTCGCCGATCTCACGCGCCTTCGCGTTGAGCTCCCGGACCTTGCGCTGCTCCTCGGCGTCGGGCTCCGGCCAGGGGAAGACCATCTCCTCGTGGATCTCCCCCAGCAGCAGGGACTTCGCGAAGGACGACGCGGCCTCACCGCTCTCGGGCTTCTCGACGACGCTGGATTCCACGCTGCGGCTCCTTGGGTCGGGGTTCGACCGAGCCTACCCGCCGCGGCGTGCCGTCAATCGAGGCCGTCCACGCGGTCGGCGATCACCTCGGCGAGCGCCAGCGACGAGGTGGCGGCGGGGGAGGGGGCGTTGCGGACGTGCACGGCCCGCTCGGTCTCGGAGACGACGAAGTCGTCGACGAGCGAGCCGTCGCGGCCGATCGCCTGCGCCCGGACCCCGGAGTGGACGCTGCGCTCTACGTCTGAGAGCTGCAGCTCGGGGACGTAGCGGCGGCACTCGGCGACGAACGAGCGCATCGAGACGGCGTGGCGGATCTCGGTCAGACCGGTGCGCCAGAACCGCCGCATCATCCGCGCCGTCCCGGGCCAGGCGAGGCTCTGGGCGAGGTCGCGGGGGACGACACGCCGCAGGCGGTAGGCGTCGCGGGCGCCGACGAACAGCGCGGTCGGGCCGAGCAGGACCTCGTCCTGCGGGGTGCGGGTGAGATGCATCCCTAGGAAGGGCAGGTCGGGGTCGGGGACCGGGTAGATGTTGGCGCGGACCAACTCCTCGCGTCCTGGCCTGAGCCGCAGGTAGGCGCCGCGGAAGGGGACGATGCGGGGGTCCGGATCGGCTCCGGCCAGCACCGCGAGGCGGTCGGCCCACGGGCCCGCGCAGAGCACGGCGCTGCCGGCGTCGAGGGTCCCTCCCTCGTGGTCCACCGCGATCCGCCCACCGCCGGGGCGAAGGCCGCTGACGGCGCAGCCGGTCACGACCTTGCCGCCGCCGGAGCGCAGCTCAGCGGCCAGCGAGGCGGCGACGGTGGGGAAGTCGACGACGCCGGTGTTGGGGGAGTGCAGGGCGGCGATCCCGCCCGCGTGCGGTTCGATCTCTCGCAGTCGCTCGGGGCCGATCCGCTCGAGCCCGGGGACCCCGTTGGCGCGACCGCGGCGCTCGAGCTCGTCGAGGCGGGGAAGCTCGTCCTCGCGCGTGGCCACGATCACCTTGCCGTCGCGGCGGGCATCGATCCCGCGCTCGGCGCAGTAGTCGTAGAGCCGCGCCGCCCCCTCCACGCAGAGCCGCGCCTTCAGCGAGCCGGGCGGGTAGTAGATCCCCGCGTGGATGACGCCGCTGGAGTGCCCGCTCTGGTGGGTGGCGACGCGCTGGGCTCCCTCGAGGACGACGATCGACGCGGTCGGATGGCGGCGTTGCAGCTCGCGGGCGGTGGCGAGCCCGACGATCCCGGCCCCGACCACGCAGATGTCGCATCCCGCCGGCGGCCGCTGGTCCATGCGGCCGAACCGTAGATCAAGGGGCTCCACCTGCCCGGTGCCGTCGCCCCGGGTGGTTGAATTCCGCCTCGATGAGCTTCCCCGGCAGCGGAGACCAAGGCCGCCGGAGGTGGTCGATCGCGTTAGCCGTGACCGGCGCCTTCCTCGCGCTGATCGGCGGCACGATGCTCTACCTGCGGGAGAACATCCTCGACCGCGACGCCTTCGCCGATCGCGCCGAGACGGCCTTCAGCGATCAGCGAGTGCGGCTCGCTGTCGCCCAGCCCGTGACCGATGCGATCGTCGACGCCGGCCCCGCGAAGCTCGTCAACGCCCGGCCGCTGATCGAGTCGGTCGTGGTCGGCGCGCTCGGCACCCCGCCCGCCCGTGCCGCCTTCGGCGAGGCGGCGCGGACGCTGGAGGCGAAGCTCTTCCAGCGCGACCCGGACACGCTCCTGCTCAACCTCGCCACCACTGCATCCGTGGCTGCCGCCGTCGTCGAGTCGGTGGCGCCTCAGATCGCGGCCGAGGTCCCGACGCGGATCAGAGATGCGCACATCGAGCTGACCGCGAGCGTCGCCGGCATCGATTCGATCCAGTTCGCCGAGGACGTCCGGTTCCTCGGCCTGCTGCTTCCTCCGATCGCGTTCCTGCTGCTGATCGGCTCGGTCGTCATCGCGCCCGACCGGCGGCGCGGGCTGATCCGGACGGCGATCTCGCTGGCCGCCGCAGCGGTCGCCGGGATGATCCTGCTCACCTTCCTCAAGGCGATGCTCGTCGCCCACTTCCATGACGACCTCGTCGCGGACGCCGTCTCGGCCACCTGGGAAGCGCTCTTCGGGGACCTCAGCCGAGCGTTCCTCGTCGGCGGCGTGTTCGCGGTGGTTCTGGCCGCGGCCGCGCGCTTCACCGACGCCGAGGAGTTCGATCCGCTGGCGCCTTTCGTCCGGGCGGGCGAGCTCCTGCGCCACCGGCCCGAGCTGCCCTCCCTGTCGCTCCTGCGGGCGGTGACGCTGGGGGTCGTCGGCGTCCTGCTGATCCTCGAGCCGGAGCTGTCGCTGGAGGCGATGGCGGTCATCGCCGGCGCCTGGGTCCTCTACGTGGCGGTCGGCGAGCTGCTCACCCTGCTGGCGCCGCCGCTACCGCAGGCGGAGCGAGACGAGGAGGAGGGAGAGTCGGTCTGGCAGCGCTTCCGGCCGGGGCGAGTCGCCGCTGCGGTGGGCGTCGCGCTCGTGGCCTTCGTCGTCGTGGTCATCTTCAGCGGTGACGAGGAGACGGCGGCTCGCCCGCCCGGCCCTCCTCCCGCCTGCAACGGCTACCCGCAGATCTGCGACAAGCGCATCGACGAGACGACCTTCCCGGCCACCCACAACTCCATGGCGGCGGCGCAGGAGCCGGGTTGGTTCCTGCCGAACCAGCGGTTCGGGATCCGCCGCCAGCTCGACGACGGGATCCGGGGTCTCCTGATCGACACCCACTACGGGGTGCGGCGCGGGAGCGGGCGCGGGTTCGCCGAGGTGATCACTGATCTGAGCAAGGAGAACAAGACCCGCTCGGAGGTCGTCGACGAGATCGGCGAGGAGGCCGTTCAGAAGGCGGAGGGGCTGGTCGGCAGCCTCGCCTTCGGGGAGAGCCCGCCGGGCGAGGCGGAGCCCTATCTCTGTCACGTCCTCTGCGAGCTCGGCGCAACGCGCCTCGACGTCGCCCTCGCCGGGATCAACCAGTGGATGACGAGGCATCCCGACGAGTTCCTGATCATCTTCATCGAGGACGTCGTCAGCCCGGAGGAGACCGCCGAAGCCTTCAAGCGCTCCGGTCTGCTCCGCTACGCCTACACGCCCGGTGACGACCCCGTGCAGCCGACGATCGGGGAGCTGGTCGAGCAGGACAAGCGGTTGCTCGTCATGGCCGAGAACGATGCGGGCGGCGGCAGGTACCCGTGGTATCAGCAGGGCTTCGATCTCGTCCAGGAAACGCCCTACACGTTCAACACCGTCGCCGAGATCGAGTCACCGGAGAGCTGCAGGCCCAACCGCGGCAGCCCCTCCAACCCCCTCTTCCAGATGAACTCCTGGATCGAGACGATCCCGCGTGATCCGGATCTCGCCGCCCGGATCGACTCCTACGACGCGCTGCTCGGGCGCGCCCGCAGGTGCACGAGGATCAGGGGCCTGAAGCCCAACCTCCTCAACGTCGACTTCTACGACCGTGGCGACGTGATGGACGTAGCCAAGACGTTGAACGGGATCCCGCTCTCCGAGAAGCCCCAGGTCCGGACGGTGCGATGAGCAAGCTCATCGCGGCAATCGGCGCACTGCTGCTGCTCGCGGGCACGTTCATCGTCTACCTGAACACCGAGGTCCTCGATCCGCAGACCGCCGGGGAGCGTGCGTCGGCGGAGCTCACCGACAGCGCCGAGCTTCGCGCGGCGATCGCGCCGAAGGTCGAGGACGTCGTGCCGGATCCGATCCAGGACCTGCCCCTCGTCGGCGGCGCAGGCTCCACCGCGATCGAGGTCGCGCTCGCCCAACCCGTCGCGGCGGATGCCTTCGGCAACGCGGTCTCGGCGGCGGTCGAGGATCTGACCCAGGACGATCGCCCGCACCCCCTCGTGCTCAACCTCACCGACGTCGCGAGCGGGGTCTCGAGCGGGCCGCTCGACGTCGTCACGGGCCAGGTCGACACCCTCCAGGTCGACCTGAGCGGCGCCGACGGATTGCTCGACGCGCTGGCCTTCGCCGACGAGCTCGAGCCGCTGGGAATCCCGCTCGTGGTCGCCGGTGTACTTCTCCTGCTGTCGTCGATCGTCCTGGCGAGCAGCTTCGGCGGCGGCATCCTCGCCGCCGGGATCTCGGTCGGGTGCGCGGCTGCACTCGGGATCGTCACGCTCGTCGTCTCTCGTGGGCTCCTGAGCAGCTCCTTCGACCAGCAGGAGACCCGAGACGCCGTGGTCGCAACCTGGGATGCGCTCGGTGGAGACCTGATGCGGACCTGCGTCATCGCTGCGGTCGCAGGGTTCGCGGTCGCGATCGCCGCCTGGCTGATCATGCGGGCTCGGCGGCGCCCCACCGCCGCACGCCGGGAGCGCGCCGGGGACCCAGGGGAAACGCTGCGCCCGCGCCGGCGGCCCCAGCGAGCGGATCAGCCGCCGCGACCTCCCGTCCACGAGCGTTCCCAGCGGCCGGAGCGCGACGAGCCCGACGAGCGCTTCCAGCCGACCGAGCTGCACGAGCGCCCGGACGAGCGCTTCCAGCCGACCGAGCCTCACGAGCAGCCGACCGAGCGAATCGACCGCCCCGACCGCCCGCCGCCGCCGGAGGAACTCCCGCCGGATCCCCGGACCGCACCCGATCGCACCGAGCCGACCGTGCGCTCCGACCGGCCACCACCACCGCCGGACGGCTGAGCGCAAGCCATAGCATCGCCCCCATGGCTCCACCACTGAAGCCGCCGATCAAGCCGCAGCTCGCGCGCTCTCGCAAGACGCTGCCGGAGGGTGAGGGGATCGCCTACGAGCCGAAGTACGACGGCTTTCGCGCGCTCGCGTTCGTCACCGGCGACGACGTCTACGTGCAATCGCGGGGTGGCAAGCCGCTGGCGCGCTACTTCCCGGAGCTGCGCTTCCCTCCGAGCGGTGGGGCCCCCGCCGGCTACGTGATCGACGGCGAGCTGGTGATCCTCGACGAGGACGGCGGCGAGGTCTTCGACGCGCTGCAGAACCGCATCCATCCAGCCGAGTCCCGGATCAAGATGCTGGCCGAGGAGACGCCGGCGATCTACCGCGCCTTCGACGTGCTCGCGCGCGGCGGCGAGGACCTCATGCAGCGCCCCTTCTCCGAGCGGCGGGCCGCGTTGGTCGAGCTCATCGCCGAGATGGAGGGAGCGACGAAGTCGGGACCGGGCGGCTGGAGCGCGGGGACGGTCGAGCTGACGCCGCTGACGCTCGAGGCCGCCGCCGCCGAGCCGTGGCTCGAGGGCGGGGAGGGGGTCATCGCCAAGGAACTCGACGCCCCCTATCTGCCCGGCGAGCGCAAGGGGATGTCGAAGATCAAGCGTGTCCGGACCATCGACGCGGTGATCGTCGGCTGGCGTCCCGGCAAGGAGGAGCGCACGGTCGGCTCCCTGATCCTCGGCCTCTACGACGGGGACGAGCTTCGCGTCGTCGGCCACACGTCCGGCCTGAAGGCGCAGGAGAAGCGCGATCTCGTCGACACGCTCGCCCCCTACGAATCGGGCGAGCGCGGCTCCGCGGATCCGAGCCGCTGGGCGGCCGACCGCGACCTCGAATGGGTCGCATTGCGTCCCGAGCTCGTCGTCGAGATCACCTTTGACCACGTCAGCGCCGGCCGTATCCGCCACGGCTCGAAGATCGTCCGCTGGCGCGAGGACAAGGCCGCGAAAGCCTGCACGTTCGACCAGCTCGATCAGTAGGTGGGGCCGGTGCTTCTGCGTTCACCCAGGCCACCGCTGCCGCCGGGCCCGCGGAGCCCTGCGTCGCTGACCACACTGCGGCTCATCGAGCGCCCTTACGAGACGCTGCTCGGCTGGCGCGCCCGTTATGGCGACGTGTTCACCGTCCGCACCCTCGTCTTCGGCACCGGCGTCTACGTGTCCGATCTCGACGAGATCAAGTCGATGTTCACCGGCGATCAGTCGACCCTGCGCGCGGGCGAGGCCAACGCGCCGTTGGGACCGATCCTCGGCGACCGCTCGGTCCTTCTCCTCGACGGTCCCGAGCACCTGCGCCAGCGGCGCCTTCTCCTGCCTCCGTTCGGCGGTTCGGCGGTTCACAGCTTCCGCGAGGTGATCCGCGAGGTCACCGCCGCCGAGATCGACCGCTGGCGCGTCGGTGAGACCTTCCGGATGCGGGAGCGGATGCGGGCGCTGACGTTCGAGGTCATCGTCCGCGCAGTATTCGGCGTCACCGAGCAGTTCCGGGTCGAGCAGCTACGGGCGGCGCTCATCAACGTCATCGACTCCCAGTTCGTGTTGCTCGTCCCCGGCGCGCTGCGTCGCGAGCTCGGCGGCCACGGCCCTTGGGGGACGTTCCAGCGCCGCAAGCGCGCCGCCGACGAGCTGCTCTATGCGGAGATCCGTCGTCGCCGCGAGGCCGCCGACCTCGAGGAGCGCACCGACGTCCTCTCCCTGCTGATGCGAGCGCGGGACGAGGACGGCGAGCCGATGGGCGACGTCGAGCTCCGCGACGAGCTGATGACGATGCTCCTCGCGGGTCACGAGACGACCGCGACGTCGCTCGCCTTCGCCTTCGATCACCTGACTCGCGAACCGGGGATCGTTGCGCGGCTTCGCGACGAGGCCGCGGGCGAGGACCACTCCTACCTCGACGCAGTCGTGACCGAGACACTGCGGATGCGTCCGGTGATCGACGCGCCGGAACGAACACTGGCCGAGCCGCGCGAGGTGGCCGGATGGACTTTGCCCGCAGGGATCCGCGTATACCCCTCGATCGTCCTCGTCCATCAGCGTGAGGATCTCTACCCCGAGCCGCGACGGTTCCGCCCTGAGCGTTTTCTCGACGGCCAGGCCGAGTCCTACTCGTGGCTCCCGTTCGGGGGCGGCATCCGGCGTTGCGTCGGCGCGGCGCTGGCGCAGGCAGAGATGGCCGAGGTGATTCGCGCCGTCGTCTCTCGTGCTGAGCTGGAACCCGTACGCTCCGAGCCCGACCCGGTTGTCGTTCGCGGCATCACGCTGGTGCCTCGTCATGGGGCGGAGGTCAGGGTGACCCGGCTGCTCGCCTAGCCATACGCTGCGGGCGCATGGCTGACCGCGAGACGCTCACCTACGCACGGGACGGCCGCATCGGGAGGATCACGCTCGACCGTCCCGAGCGCGGAAACGGGATCACGCTGCGGATGCCCGTCGAGCTGGCGGCCGCCGTCGAGGAAGCCAACCTCGACCCTGACGTGCACGTGATCGCGCTCGCCGGCAACGGCAGCGGCTTCTGCGGCGGATACGACCTCGCGGCGGCGGAGGAGATGGGTGCCGCTGAAGGCACATCCGCCCCCGACGGAGCGCCGACCGCCCCCGGCGTCGTGGCGGCCAACCACGATCCCGGCGCCACCTGGGACCCGGTCGTCGACTTCCAGATGATGTCGCGCAACCTGCGCGGCTTCATGTCGCTCTTCCACTCCGACAAGCCCGTCGTCGTCAGGATCCACGGCTTCTGCGTCGCCGGCGGCACCGACATGGCGCTCTGCTCGGACCTCATCGTCACCGAGGACCGGGCCAAGATCGGCTACCCGCCGGCGCGCGTATGGGGCGTGCCCACCTCGATGCTCTGGGCGCACCGGGTCGGGCTCGAGCGGGCCAAACGGTTGCTCCTGACCGGCGATTCGATCGATGGGACGACCGCGGTCGAGTGGGGGCTGGCGAGTGAGGCGGCACCGCTCGCCGAGCTCGACGGCCGCTTCGAGGCGCTGCTCGAGCGGATCGCACGGGTGCCGATCAACCAGCTCGTCATGCACAAGCTCGCGCTGAACCAGGCTCTCTACGCGCAGGGCCTGCAGGCGACCCAGACGATGAGCGTCTTCTTCGACGGCATCGCCCGCCACACGCCCGAGGGGTACGCCTTCCAGCGCCGCGCCGCCGAGGCGGGCTTTCGCGAGGCGGTTCGCGAGCGCGACGAGCCATTCGGGGACCTCGGCCTACGCTGACGATGGCCGCGATCCGCGTCCATCGGGTGCCCTTCTCGACCAACGTCGAGCGCGTCGCTCTGGCGGCCGGCCACAAGGGCATCGAGATCGAGTGGGTCGACCACCCCAGCGCCGACCGCAGCGCCGTCGAGGCCCTCAGCGGCCAGCCGCTCGTCCCGGTCGCCGAGCTCGACGGCGCCGTGATCCGCGGCTCGATGCGGATCGTCGACCGGCTCGATGAGATGCGCCCGGAGCCGGCGCTGTACCCGTCCGGTACCTCAGCCGCGGCCCGGGCCCGGATGTTCGTCTCCTGGTTCGACCGCGTCTGGAAGGGGCCGCCGAACGCGCTCGACACGGGCGCCGAGCCGCCTCCCGACGCCGACCTCCTGCGTCGTCGCGCCCGCGAGTGGACCGGGTGGATCGCCGAGCAGCTCAATGGCCGCCCCTACCTCGGCGGGGAGGCGCTCGGCGTCGCGGACGTCTGCGCGTTCCCCTTCCTCAAGTACGCGGTCGTCGATCCCCTCCCCGGCGACGGAGATGCCTTCCACCGCATCCTCGTCGAGCTGCTGCGCGCCGACGCTCACGAGGCGCTCGACGACTGGGTCCGGAGGGTCGACGGCCTAACCCGCGCCTGATGCCGCCGGCGGTGCCATGATGCCGCCCATGCGCTTCCTTCCCCGGATCCCGTTCGTCGTCCTCATCGCCGCCGTCGCCCTGCTCGCCGGTGCCTCCACCGCCTCGGCCAAGCCGCAGATCTTCAAGCCGGATCAGCCGCCGCTCAGCACGACCGGGGCCGTGCGCGAGACCCGCCTGCAGATCATCCGCCTCGATCACAAGAAGCACCCCGGCAAGCCCTACATCAAGAAGGCGAGCCGGCGCAACGCGCAGCTCGTCCGCCAGCTCAACACGCGCCGCTCCAAGCGCAACAAGCAGCGCGCCCGCTACCTGCAGGAGAAGCTGTCGAGCTTCTCCAACGGGCTGATCGACGGGATCAACAACGAGTACGACCGCGACGTCAACCGGATCAAGGAGGAGTACGACCGTGACGTCGCTCGCGTCAAGCGCAACTACAAGGGCAAGCGCAAGCAGGCCGCGCTACGGCGCCTGAAGCGAGATCTGAAGGACGATCTCGATCGGCTCGCCTCGGTCCGTCAGCGCGACCTCGATCGCGCCAATGACCGCATCGCCGACACCAAGGCGGCGAACAACGACTACTACAAGAACATCTCCGAGCGCGAGGCGTCGCAGATCAAGACGCTGAAGCAGCGGCTGCGCAAGGCGCTGGCCGAGCTCCGCAAGCGCGGCTGAGCCCGCGCGGCCGCACCCGGCTCAGCCGGGGACGCGGTGGATCTCGAAGAGGTTGGTGCCGAGCTCCTGCTCGGGCAGTCCCGCCGTGACCGCGATCAGCTGCCCGGGTTTGGCGATGCCCTCGGTGCGGGCGATCGAGGCGCAGTCGTCGAGGAGGTCGCGGAGCTCTCCCCAGCGCTCGGTGTAGGCGCAGCGGACTCCGAACAGGAGGTTGAGCCGGCGCACAGTCTCGCGGCGCTGTGAGATCGCCAGGATCGGGACCTCGGGGCGCAGCGCGGAGACGAGCCGCGCGGTGCGGCCGCTCATCGTCGGCACGACGATGGCCGCGAGCCCGAGCCGGTAGGTGGAGGCGACGGCGCCCTGCGCGACGGACGCGGAGACCTCACCGGCGATGTCGACGCGGTGGATCAGCCAATCGGCGTACGGGAGGTCGCGCTCGGTCCAGCGGGCGATCCGGTCCATGGTCGCCACCGCCTCGACCGGGTTGTCGCCGATCGCCGTCTCCTCAGAGAGCATCACCGCGTCGGTGCCGTCGTAGATCGCGTTGGCGACGTCTGTCACCTCTGCCCGCGTCGGGCGATCGCTGGAGACCATCGAGGCGAGCATCTGCGTCGCGGTGATGACGGGCTTGGAGCGCTCGCCGGCGAGGCTGATCAGCCGCTTCTGGGTGGCCGGGACCGACTCGATCGGCAGCTCGATACCGAGGTCCCCGCGCGCGACCATGATCCCGCTCGTCGCCGCCTCGATGATCTCGGCGGCGTTCTCGGCCGCCTGCGGCTTCTCGATCTTGGCGATCAGAGGGATGCTCGAATGCCGCTCGGCGAGTCGCTCGTGCACGGGATCGAGGTCGGCGGCGGTGCGCACGAACGACATCGCGAGCAGGTCGACGTCGTGGTCGACGGCGAAGTCGACCCAACGCAGGTCGTTGGCGCCGACGACGGGCATCCCCGATGTCGTGCCGGGCAGGTTCACTCCCTGGTGAGAGGCGACCCGGCCGCCGACCTCGACGCGGCAGTGCACCTCCTCGTCCTCGATCGCAACCGCCCGCAGGCGCACGCGCCCGTCAGCGAGGTAGATCGGATCGCCCTCGGCGACGGCGGAGGGGAGGCCCTCCCAGCCGACGGGGAGGACGCCGTCGGCTCCGGAGGTGGCGTCGGCGCCATTGGTGGTCAGGGTGAGCGAGGACTCGGAGCGGATCGTCGTGAACCCGCCGGAGATCTCGCCGAGGCGCAGCTTCGGCCCCGGCAGGTCCCCGAGGATCCCGACCCACTTGCCCATCAGCTCACCCGCAGCCCGGATCCGCTCGATGTTCTCGGCGTGGCTCGCCTCGTCGCCGTGGGAGAAGTTGAGGCGGAAGACGTCGGCGCCGGCCGAGATCAGTCGCTCCAACATCTTCGGCGAGCGGGAGGAGGGCCCGACCGTCGCGACGATCTTCGTGCGTCTGTGGGTGTGCTCGGCCACGGGACCGCCGATTCTGAACACCTGCGTGTCCGGTCCGCTGTCGGGTTCGGGATGCGGTTGGGAATCGTTCATGGATCTCGCCTCACTCCGAGCGCCGCCGCCTGTGCAGGAGGCTGCGGTGAGTCGGGGCGGGGATCGGGGTGCCGTCGATCTCCGGCTCCTCGGGCGGCGGCGCGTTCGGATCCACCTCGAGGCTCTGGATGTAGGGGAGGCGCCACAGCGCGCTCGCGACGACGAGGCCGGCGGCGACCGAGGCGAGGCAGAGGAACCACTGGCCGGCGTTGAGCAGGTCGAGCTCGAAGAAGTGCCGGACGGGAGCCGCGGCCAGGATCAGCGCGTAGAGGGCGCCGAGGATCGAGACCATCGCCAGCATGTAGCTCTGGATCGCGATGTGCTCTCGGCCGGGGCCGCGCTCGAGCAGCAGGATGAAGGCGAGCCCGAGCACGATCAGGGTCGTGGTCGCCGCCGTTCGCCCCTCGTTCAGGGTGCCGCCGAAGATCCCGTCGACCGCCCCGAAGGAGAGCAGCGATCCGAGACCGATCCCGATCCCGGCGGGAACCGCGAAGGCCGCGAGCGCCTGCAGCAATCGCCCGCGATAGAGCGGCCCTTCGCTGGGAGCGAGAGCGAGCACGAAGGAGGGGATGCCGATCGTCAGCATCGCCGCGACGGTGAGCTGGCGGGGGAGGAACGGGAACGCGAAGCCGATCAGCGCCGCGGCGAGGATCAGCACCCCCGCGTAGACGGTCTTGGTCAGATACAGCCTGCCGAGCCGGTGGATGTTGCGGGCGATCCGGCGCCCCTCACCGACCGCGCGCGGCAGCATCGAGAACTGGTCGCGGAGCAGGACGATGTCGGCGATGCCCTTGGTGATCTGGCTGCCGGAGCCCATCGCGACGGCCATCCGCGCCTGCTTCAGGGCCGGCACGTCGTTGACGCCGTCTCCGATCATCGCCGTGAAGCGGCCGGCGTCGGAGAGCGATCCGACGAGCGCCTTCTTCTGCTCGGGGGTGATCCGGCAGAAGATCGTGTTCTCGGCGGCCACCCGGCCGAGCTCGGCGCCGTCCTCGGGCAGGTCCGGACCCTCGACGACCCCCGCGTCCTCGGGGATGCCGAGCGAGTAGGCCACGGCGGTGACGGTCTGGCGAGCGTCGCCGGAGATCAGCTTCAGGTCGACCTCCTGCTCGCGCAGGAACTCGATCGTCTCCGCGGCGTCGGGCCGCAGCGTCTCCTCGAGGACGACGAGCGCTCGCGCTTCGAGCGGCGGCGGAGGCTGCGTGGCCGGATCGGCGGGGAGCCCGCCGGGCGCCTCGGCGAACGCGATCACGCGGCGCCCCAGGCTCGCCTCCTCGTCCAACCGCCCCTGCAAGTCCGGGGTCAGCGTCAGAGCTCCCGAGCCGATCAGGATGTCCGGCGCCCCGACGACGTAGGAGCGCGGGGCACCCTCGCCGTTCATCGTCAGCCCGCTCCACTTCCAGGCGGAGGAGAAAGGAACCTCGGCGGAGACCGTGGCCGCGTTCGCGGGGAAAGCCTCGGCGATCGTCTCCAGCGTGCGATTGCGCTCGCCGGCGGAGGCGGCGAAGCGCCCGAGGGCGCGCTCGACGTCCCCGTCTCCGCCCGCGTCGACGACGTCGATCAGCTCCAGCGAGCCGTCGGTGAGCGTGCCGGTCTTGTCGATGCAGACGGTGTCGACGGCCGCAAGTGCCTCGGTCGCGCTCATCTGCTGCACGAGCGTGTCCATCGCCGCCAAGCGCCGCGCGGCGACCGCGAGGGTGACGCTCATCAGCAGCACGAGGCCCTCGGGGATCAGCGTGATCAGGCCCGCGGTGGCGGTCTGCGCCGCCTCGGTGAAGTCGACGCTGCGGACCAGGAAGCCGAGCAGCATCGCAATCGCGAGCGGGATCATGATGATCGTCGTCGCCCACAGGACCTGGTTGACCTCGGTCTGCAGCGGTGAGGGCGGGTGGCGGAACTCCTTGGCCTCGCCGGCGACCTTCTCCGCGTAGGAGTCCTCGCGTACCGCGTCGAGCTCGTAGTAGCCGGAGCCGGAGATCGCGAAGGAGCCCGAGAGCAGCCGGTCGCCGGTGGCCTTGCGGATCCCATCCGCCTCGCCGGTCAGCAGGGACTCGTCGATCGTCAACCCCCGTGAGGAGACCACCGGCCCGTCCGCGACGAGCTGATCGCCCGGCTCGACCCGGACCAGGTCGCCGGGAACGAGCTCGTCCGCCCGCAGCTCGATCTCGTAGCCGTCGCGGATCGCGGTCGCGGTCGGGGCGACTAGCAGCGCGAGGTTGTCGAGCGTCTCCTTGGCCCTGATTTCCTGCCGGATCCCGATCGCCGAGTTGACGATCGCGATGACCCCGAAGAGCGCGTCCGCCCAGAGCTGCTGGCTGAGGACGAGGATGAAGAAGACGAGGATGATCCCGTTGAAGAGCGTGAGCACGTTGGCCCGGACGATCGAGGCGACCGACCGGGTCGAGCCGTCCTCGGGCGTCCCGAGCTGCGCCAGGCGTCGCTCCGCCTCGGCCGAGCTCAGCCCCTGCGGTTGTGCGCTGCCTTCCACCGGTCCCATCCCTACAGGATGAAGGCCGGGGACGCGAGCCACGTGCCGAGGGTCACGGATCCGGATAGGCTCCCGCCGTTCCATGGCACCCGCTCTCGGCATCAACCTCGGCTATTGGGGGATCGGCCCCCAGGGCGACGACGCCGTCGCGATCGTCAAGGCCGCCGAGGCCGCGGGCTACGACTCGGTCTGGGCCGCTGAGAGCTACGGCTCCGACGTCGTCTCGGTCCTCGCCTGGCTGGCGCCCCAGACCTCGACGATCAAGCTCGGCGCCGCGATCATGCAGGTGCCCGCACGCCCGCCCGCCGCTGCGGCGATGGCCGGGGCCACGATCGACGCGCTCTCCGGCGGCCGCTTCCTCTTCGGCTTCGGCCCGTCCGGTCCGCAGGTGTCGGAGGGCTGGTACGGAGTTCCATACGCCAAGCCGTGGGGTCGCACCCGCGAGTACATCGAGGTGGTCCGCGAGATCATCGCCCGCGAGGGACCGCTGCAGCACGACGGCCCCAACTACACGCTGCCGCTCACGGGCGAGGGCACGACGGGTCAGGGCAAGGCGCTGAAGCTCAACTTCCACCCGCTGCGCAACGAGATCCCCGTGTTCGTCGGCGCGATCGGCCGCAAGTCGGTCGAGATGGCGGCCGAGATCTGCGACGGCTGGATCCCGATCTTCTTCAGCGCGGATGCCTTCGAGGACACCTGGGGCGAGCACCTCGCCAAGGGCTTCGAGAAGGGTGGCCGCAGCCGCTCCGACCTCGAGGTCAGCCCGTCGATCTCGGTCGCCATCGACGGCGATCTCGAGACGGCCCGCAACATCGTCAAGGCCGGGCTGCTGCTCTACCTCGGCGGGATGGGCAGCCGCGAGACGAACTTCTACGTCGACCTCGCCTGCCGGTTCGGCTTCGAGGAGGACGCGCTCAACGTGCAGTCGCTCTTCCTCGACGGCAAGCGCGACGAGGCCTACCAGGCGATCCCGGAGGAGCTCGTCGACGCGACGTCGCTGATCGGCACCGAGGCCGAGGTCGCCGAGCGCGTCAAGCGCTTCTCGGCCGCGGGCGTGGACCGGATCATCGCCTCGCTCGTGCACCTCGATCAGGGCGAGCGCATGCACACCCTCGAGCGCCTCGCCGCGATCGTGGGCGACGACGCCTGATCCCGGGGTCCCACCGGCGCCCCGGGCGCAGGTATAAACGGCGGTCATGGCGGACCTGAGACCTGGAACCGAGTTTGCGGGTCATCGGATCGAGGGGATCGCCGGGCGCGGTGGCATGGGGACCGTGTACCGCGCAACCCACCTCGTTCTCGACCACGAGGTCGCGCTCAAGGTGATCTCCGCCGAGCTCGCCTCCGACGAGGCGTTCCGCGAGCGCTTCCGCTCGGAGTCCCGGATCGCAGTCTCGCTGCGCCACCCCAACGTCGTCCCCGTCCACCACGCGGGGGAGGAGGACGGTCGCCTGTTCGTGACCATGGACCTGATCGACGGCCCCGACCTCCGTCGCCTGCTGCTCTCCGGCGGGACGCTGGATCCGGCGCGTGCGGCGGCGCTGCTGACGCAGGTCGCGGGCGCGCTCGACGTCGCCCATGCGCGCGGGCTCGTCCATCGCGACATCAAGCCGGGGAACGTCCTCGTCGAACCGCGCGAGGGAGAGGATCCGCCCGAGCACGCCTACCTCACCGACTTCGGCCTCGCCAAGCGATTCGACCAGGCGAGCGGAGCCGCGAACATGAGCCTGACCGCGACCGGCGGCTTCGTCGGGACGCTCGATTACGTCGCCCCCGAGCAGATCAAGGGGGAGCGCGTCGACGCCCGCACCGATGTCTACGCGCTCGGTTGCGTCCTCTACGAGATGCTCGCCGGCTCGCCGCCCTTCGGCGATCGCAGCGAGAACGTCTCGAAGATGTACGCGCACCTGCAGGATGAGCCGCCCTGGCTCCCCGGTGAGCTCGACGACGAGCTCGACGAGGTGGTCGCTCGAGCCCTCGCGAAGGAGCCGCGCGACCGCTTCCCCTCGGCGGGCGACCTGGCGCGCGCGGCCACCGCCGCCGCCTCGGGGGCCGAGGGGACGGTCGTCGAGCGCAGCGTCGCCCGCGGCTCCGCGGCACCCAGGACGCCCGCCGGCGGCAGCCCGGCGCCTCCTGTCGACCCCACGATCGAATCCGAGGCTCCCGGGGCCCGGCCGCTCCATCCGACGCTCGAATCGGATGCGCCGGGGGGTCCGGAAGCCCCGCCGCTGGATCGGACGATCGAATCGAACGCTCCCGGCGGCCCCGGCGGCCCCGGCAGTCCGTCGCTTGACGCGACGCGCGAGGACCGCACCCCGGCGACTCCGGCGCGCTCCCGCCGCCCGCCGGCGCCGGATTCCCGCCCCACGCCCACGAGCCGGCGTCGCTTCGGCATGCTGATGCTCGTGGCCGCCGCGGTCGTCGCCGTGATCGTCGCCGCGGTGCTGCTGCTCGGGGGCGGTGACGGCGGCTCGTCGGGCCCCGCCGTGGACGACGAGCCGATCGCCGTCGACGGGTTCCCGCTCGGCCTCGCCATCCATGACAACCTCGTCTCGGTCGTCACCCGCAACGGCGGCGAGCTCGTCTCGTTCGAGAAGGAGACGCGCAAGCCGGTGGGAGAGCCGATCGACCTCGGCGGCTCCGGCGAGGACGTCGCCATCGCCGCTGGCAGCGCCTGGGTGACGCTGCCCGACGACGACGCCGTCGCCCGCATCGACCTCGACGGCGACGGCGTCCCCACCGGCACGCCGCAGCGCATCCCGGTCGGGACCGAGCCGCGCGGCATCTCCGCGGACGGGGACGAGGTGTGGGTCGCGAACCTCGGCTCGGCGTCGGTGACCATGATCGACGCGAAGACGAACGCGCCGACGCCGCTGCCCCTGCCCGAGGGCACCGAGCCGACCGACGTCGCCTTCGATGGCGACGACGTCTGGGTCAGCGACCGCGGCGGCTCGGTGATCGAGCTGCCGAACGGGGGCGAGGGCAAGCCGAAGGCCTTCCCGGTCGGGAACGACCCGAAGGGGATCGACGTCCTCGACGGCTACGTCTGGGTCGCGGTCACCGGAGACGGCAAGGTGAGTCGCCTCGCGACCGACGGCGGCGAGCCGTTCCTCGTCGACGTCGGCGGTGAGCCCCGTGGCCTCGTCGCGGACCCCGAGCGCGGTCTCGTCTGGGTCGCCAACGGGGACGGCTACGTGACCGCGATCGACCCCGACGACCTCGGCAACCCCGAGGACGTCGAGATCGCCGGCTCTCCCGAGGAGGTCGCGGTGGGACCGCTCAAGATCTGGACGACCACCGGCGTGGGCAACGAGCTGTACTCGATCGAGCCCTGAGCGCCTGACGGCTACAGATCCGCGCCGCTACAGGTCCCGCTCGGCGATGACGCCGCTCTGCATCGCGCGCTGGACCAACGCGACGCGCTTGCCGCTCTGCGCTACGTCGCCGAGCTCGAACCTCTCGAAGAGCGCGCGCATGTGGGTCTTGACGGCGTCGATGCTGAGATGGAGGTCGGCCGCGATCTCGGCGTTGGTCGCCGGGGTCGCGAAAGACGTCCCCTCCTTGAACGGGCGGCAGAGCGAGACCAGAACGCGGCGCTGGGCGGGGGAGACGGCCGTCGGTCCCCCGATCCCCTCATCGGCCACGACCGTCGCCTGCGGGGCCGCCTCGAGCGGCACGCGGTACCTGATCCGCGTCCGCCCGGCCCGGATCACGTCGCCGTCGCGGAGGCGCCGGCGACCGCTGACGCGCTCCTCGTTGACGAAGGTCCCGTTGCGGGAGATCCCGTCGTCGAGGAGCGTGCACTCACTGCCGACGAACTCGATCTGCGCGTGCAGCCCGGAGACCTCTCCGTCGACCGGCAGCGAGACGTCGGCGGCCTCGCTGCGGCCGATCCAGATCGACCCTCGCTCACCCTCGATCGCGAGGATGCGCTGGACGTCGTCGCCGTCGCGGTAGACCAGCAGCGGCACGCCGAGCCGTTCCACCTCGATCTGCTCCTTGAGCTCGACCGCTGTCTGCGGCCGCTCCGACGCTCCTTCCGGGGCCATGTCGGCAGGCTAGATGACCCCAGCGGATATAACGGTCCACATGGCCGGATCCGAGGTGCGTGACTTCGCGGGCTTCCGCATCGTGCGCCCGATCGAGATCGGGGAGCGCGCCGCTGTCTGGGAGGCGGAGCCCCTCGACGGGGCGGAGGCCCCCGTCCACGCCGGCCGCGTCGCGATCGAGACGCTGACGGGTGAGGCCGCCGCCGACGACGATGTCGTCGAGTGGTTCACCGAGGGTTGGGAGCTCGCAGCCGGGATCGAGCACCGCAACATCGTCTCCGTCGTCCGGCTCGACGAGCAGGACGGCGTTCCCTACGTGGTCCGCGCGCCCGCCGGCGAGATGACGCTCGCGGACCGGCTCGAGCGCGGTGGGCCGCTCTCCGCGGGGGCTGCTCTGCAGGTGATGGTGGAGGTTGCGGAGGCACTCGAAGCCGCGCACACCGCCGGTCTCGTCCACGGCGCTCTCACCCCGGCCGTCGTCAGCCTCGACGAGCACGGGCACGCCCTGCTCGCAGGCTTCGGGCGTCGCCTCGGTTATCGCCGCGACGACGTCCGCGACCTCGGGGAGCTGCTGCTGGCGATGCTCGGGGAGCCCGCGGAGCCGGACTCGGCGGACGGTGAGGCGGAGGAGGTCATCTCCGAGTGGGAGCGCCTCCACGCCGACGCCCTTCGCGCGGTGGGCGCCGCGGGTGCGTCCGGCGACTTCGCACGCGCCGAGGATCTGCTCGCCGCGGCGCGCGAGGCGCGGCCGCTGACCGCCGAGGGCGAGCGGCCCCCCGGTCCGAGCGGCACTTCGATCGTGCTCGGCGTAGTCGCTCTGTTCGCGGTCGTCCTGATCTTCGTGTTGATGGTGGGAGGTGACGATGAGGATTCGGAGCCCGCGGAGAGCACCCCGACGAGCGCCGCGCCCGCGGATGAGGGTGCCGCGGCGCTGGTGCCGTCAACCGGTCCGTCGCGGCCGATCCCCGTGCGCGGAGCCCCGGTCGGGATCGCGGCCGCCGGTGACTCGGTCTACGCGGTGACCAAGGAGGGCGCCTCGCTTGACGGCTTCGACCAGAGGACGGGTCAGCGCATCCTCGGGCCGATCGACCTCGGCGCCGCGGCGGGAGACATCGCCATCGCCGGCGACTTCGCCTGGGTGACGCTCCCGGATGCCGACTCCGTCGCGCAGGTCGATCTCAGCGCCGATCAACCCGCGAAACCGGACACCTACGGCGTCGGAGCCGGCCCCGACGGAATCGTCGCGGCGGCGCACTCGATCTGGGTCCTCGACGAGGGCTCACGCGAGCTCTCCCGGATCGATCAGGAGGGGGGTGATCCTGAGACGTTCGGGCTCGACGCCGCGAAGCCGAGCGCGATCGCGTACGGCGACGGCGAGATCTGGGTCGCCGACGCGAAGGGCGCTGTCTTCCGCGTCGATCCCGACGCGCCCGGCAAGCAGAAGCGCCTCCCGGTGCCGGGCGAGCCCGCGGCGCTGGTCGTGACCGACGACGGGACCGTCTGGGTGGCGGACGCGGCCGGCGGTACGGTCGTCGCGCTCGACCCCTCTTCCGGGGATGCCGTGGAGATCGCCGTCGGCGGTGAGCCGAGCGACCTCGCCGCCGATTCCGAGCGCCTGTGGGTTGCGAACGCGGATGGCTACGTGAGCGCGATCGAGCTCGGTGGACAGGCCCCGGAGACGATCGACCTAAGCGGTGCCGGTGGCTCCCCGCAGGCACTCGCCATCGGTCAGCAGGTATGGGTCGCGACGGGGTTCGGGAACACCCTTGTGGCAGTCGCCCCGGCCGCTCCTTAGCCGCTGCGGAGCAACGCGGAAGCCGTGATCCGCCGGGCTCCGGTAGCCTGCGCCGCCGCCCATGCGGATCGGAGTCCCGAAGGAGACCCTCGAGGGGGAGTTGCGCGTCGCGCTTATCCCTGAGTCGGTGAAGGCCCTGAAGGCGAAGGGCCTCGACGTCGTCGTCGAGTCCGGCGCCGGGGTCGGTTCCGGCGCTCCCGACGAGCAGTACACCGAGGCAGGCGCCGAGATCGGCGATCCCTGGGGCGCCGACATCGTGCTCCACGTCGCGGTCCCGACCACCGAGGAGATCGCCAAGGTCGGCTCCGGCAAGGTGCTGATCGGCTTCCTCGCCCCGCTCACCTCGACCGAGACGACGAAGGCCCTCGCCTCCGGCGACATCACCAGCTTCGCCGTCGAGGCGATCCCGCGGATCACCCGGGCGCAGGCGATGGACGGGCTCTCCTCGCAGGCGAATGTCGCCGGCTACGCCGCGACGCTGCTCGCCGCCCGGGAGGCCGGCCGCTTCTTCCCGATGCTCACCACCGCGGCCGGCACCGTGAAGCCGGCGCGCGTGCTCGTCCTCGGCGCCGGCGTCGCCGGCCTGCAGGCGATCGCGACGGCCAAGCGCCTGGGAGCCGTCGTGTCCGGCTTCGACATCCGTCGCGCCGCCTGGGAGCAGATCGCCTCGCTGGGCGGCCGCCCGCTCGAGCTCGACTTCATCCCCGACGCTGAGGACGAGGGCGGCTACGCGCGCCCGCTCACCGACGAGGAGAACGAGCAGGTCCGCGAGGCGCTCGCGGAGAACGCGGGCAGGCAGGACGTGATCATCACCACCGCCCTCATCCCGGGCCGCGCCGCGCCGATCCTGATCACCGCGGCCGGCGTCGCGAACATGCAGCCGGGGTCGGTGATCATCGATCTCGCCGGCGAGAGCGGCGGCAACTGCGAGCTGACGAAGGCGGGCGAGACGGTCGTCTCCGACAACGGCGTCAAGATCATCGCCCCGCGCAACCTGCCGAGCGACATGGCCGCGCACGCCTCCCAGCTCTACGCGAAGAACCTCGAGAACTTCATCGGCCTGATCGTCGACGACGAGGGCAACCTCGCCGTCGACTTCGACGACGAGGTCGTGGCCGGCGCCTGCCTCACCGATGGCGGCGAGATCAAGAACGAGCGCGCCAAGAGCGTGGTCGAGGGGAGCTGAGGGAGCGCATGAGCCTCGTCACCGAGCTGACCATCTTCGTTCTCGCCGCCTTCGTCGGCTTCGAGGTGATCTCGAAGGTCCCGGCGACCCTGCACACGCCGCTGATGTCGCAGACCAACGCGATCCACGGCATCGTCATGCTCGGCGGCCTGATCGTCGCCGGCTACGCCGACGACGGGCTCGAGTACGTGATCGCGTTCATCGCGATCGCCTTCGGCGCGATCAACATCGTCGGCGGCTTCATGGTCACCGACCGGATGCTCGGCATGTTCAGCCGCAAGAAGCCGCAGAAGCCCTCCGACGCGGACTCACCGGCCCAGCCCGGTGACGGAACGGGGAGCTAGGCCGCCGTGAGCACCCCTCTCGCAGTGCTCGAGCAGGGCGGCGACGCCGTCACGCTGCTCTACATCGTCAGCTTCTCGCTGTTCATCTTCGGCATCCGCCGGGGTACGCACCCGACCACCGCCAAGCAGGGCAACATGATCGCCGCGGTCGGCATGGCGGTCGCCGTCGTCGCGACGCTGCTGCTCGACGGCATGGGCAACTGGGGGATCATCTTCGGCGGCCTGATCGTCGGCTCGGCGATCGGAGTCATCGCCTCGATCCGGGTGCAGATGACCGAGATGCCGCAGATGGTCGCCCTCTACAACGGCGTCGGCGGCGGCGCGGTCGCCTTGATCGCGTGGTCGGAGTTCCGCCACGGTGTCTCCTTCGAGCTCGAGGCCTTCATCCCGGTCCTCTTCGCCGCGGTCATCGGATCGATCTCCTTCTGGGGCTCCAACGTGGCCTTCGGCAAGCTCCAGGACATCGTCCCGACCGGCTCGGTGGCGCTCCCCGGCCAGCAGATCATCAACGGCGCGCTCCTCGCCTTCATCGTCGTCCTCTGCGTGATCCTCGGGATCAACCACGACAACGACCCCTCTCAGCTCCTCTTCATCCTGATCCTGGTTTCCGCGGCCCTGCTCGGAGTATTCGCCGTGCTGCCGATCGGCGGCGCCGACATGCCCGTCGTCATCTCGCTGCTCAACGCGGCGACCGGTCTTTCCGCGGCCGCCGCGGGCTTCTCCCTCGACAACGTCGCGCTGATCGTCGCCGGCACGCTCGTCGGGTCCTCGGGAACGATCCTGACGATGGAGATGGCGACCGCGATGAACCGCTCGGTCACCAACGTCCTCTTCGCCGGCTTCGGAGGCGCCGCGGGCGGTGGCGGCGGTGCCCCCGGCGAGGAGCGTCCGCACCGCTCGATCGGCGCCCAGGACGCGGCCATCTCGCTCGCCTACGCCGACTCCGTCGTGATCGTCCCCGGCTACGGCCTCGCCGTCGCCCAGGCCCAGCACGCCGTCAAGGAGCTCGCCAACGAGCTCGAGAAGAAGGGCGTCGAGGTCAGATACGCCATCCACCCAGTCGCGGGCCGCATGCCCGGCCACATGAACGTGCTGCTCGCCGAAGCCGACGTCCCCTACGACAAGCTCGTCGAGATGGAGGACATCAACCCCGACATGCCGCGCACCGACGTCGCCGTCGTCATCGGCGCCAACGACGTCACAAACCCCGCCGCCAAGGACGATCCCGACAGCCCCATCGCCGGCATGCCGATCATCGAGGTCGCCGAAGCCCAGCAGGTGATCGTCATCAAACGCTCCCTGAGCCCGGGCTTTGCCGGCATCGACAACGACCTCTTCTACCTGGACAAGACCGCCATGGTCTTCGACGACGCGAAGAAGGCGGCCCAAGAAATCGCCGCCGAAGTCGACCGCCTCTGACGGCCTGGCAGCGGCGCTGCCTGCGTCATCGTCGGCTCACGGCCAACCAAGGCCGCTTCGCCTCCTCTTCCTTGGCAGCGCCACTGCCAGGCTCGTCAGAGGACGAAGTGGGACTTGCGTCCTCGTCGGCTCACGGCCCTCCGGGCCGCTTCGCCTCCTGCGTCCTTGCCCTGGCGGCTGCCAGGCTCGCCAGGGGGCCGAGGACACCGGGGGGCGGCGTCCTCGTCGGCTCACGGCCGGGGTGCATCTAGGCCGCTTCGCCTCCTGCGTCCGCCCTCCCTTTCCCAACACCCACATAACTCCACGAGGGGGTTCCGGGTTGCTGGCCTCCTCGAGAAGTAGGGGCCAGAGCATGCATAACTCCGCGAGGGGTGGAGACTTCAAGGGGGTTAGTGGAGAAGTGGGGGTTCCCAGGGGAGGGATCCCTGAGAGCCGGGGCCGATCGCCCGGGTCCGCCGCGCGCATCGATGCGCGGATTTCCCGCCTGTGCGGGGATTACCTTGGGTTGTCCAATGAAGCACACGAAGGTTGGAAACGCCGAGTTCATCGCCCGGCGGCCTCCCACCTTCGAGGAGCTCCAAGGGTGGATCGGCTGGAGGGCGACCGACCTCAACGGCGGCATGATCGGCCACGTCGAGTCCATTCAGCGCGACGAGTCGGGTTCGCCGAGGTGGGTGGTCGTCAGCGAGTTCAGGCTCGGTGACGGGCGGCGGTTCATGATCCCCGTCGACGACGCCGTCGGCGGCGGTGGCCACGTCTGGTCGCCCTATCCCCGCGAGCACATCCACAAGACCGCTCGGATCACCGGCCCCCGGGTGACCGTCCAAGCGCAGCGGCGCCTGCGCGCCCACTACGAGATCGGCCCTCGCGCCGCCTGAGCAGCGTTGCGCCCGGCTCCCTTCGTCAGTCGTTCTTGGACTCGATGCGGTGTCGCGTACCCCGTACCCGCGGCAGCAGCCATCCCACGATGGCTCCGAGGACGAACGCGATCAGGAGGCCGAAGAACAGCGGCGTCTCGGCGCTCGCGAAGAAGAAGTTGAACTCCACCTTCTGGGAGTTCTGGATGATCAGGATCAGCGCTGCGAGCGCAGCTGCGCCCGCCAGGTAGAGCCGGATCTGGCTGCGGTTGTCGCGTTTGCTGTTCGGATCGCGCCTGTTCGCCATTCGTCATTGACCCTACCCACAATCGGCACAGTGCGATCACCACCCGTGAATCGCGGCGGTCTAGGTTCGATCCATGGACCGGATCAGGGCGATCACAAGAGGGCAGGCGGGGCAGGCGACGCCGGAGTACGTCGGCCTCGTCCTGCTCCTCGCCGCCACCCTGGGCGCCGTCCTCGCTGTCATCGGGCCGGCCGTGCCCGGCGGCGCCCTCGCTCGCGCGCTCGCCGGGAAGCTGATCTGCGCGGTCGACCCGTCCGGATCCTGCGGCGGCGAAGCGGCGGCGCTGGAGCCCTCGCCCTCCCCGCTCGAAGCGGCCTACGGCGGCGATCTCGGCGCGATGCTTGCCGAGCGGGCGCCGACCCTCTGGTTCGAGCAGGACGACTTCGCCTCGCTCCCCGTCGACTACCGCGAGTGCCGGCAGCGGTCCTGCGCCGACTCGATCAGCCACGGCTCACTGCAGCACACGCAGACGGGCCTCCAACCGACGATCTTCACCCACGTCGTCGACTGCCGCGACCCCGAGTCGGCGGCCGCCGACGGCTACGACTGCTCGGGGGAGCGCGCCGGCAACGTCTACCTCCAGTACTGGCTGTACTACCCCGACAGCGCCACCCACGGCTTCGGCAGCCAGGGATACCACCTGGACGATTGGGAGGCCTATCAGGTGAAGGTCGACCCGCAGACGGGCGAGGCCTCCGCGCGGGCGAGCTCCCATCATGGCTACAACGGTCGCGACGGCGACTCGTGGAACGACACCGGCTTCTCCGCGGGCAAGCCGGGCTGGGATTCGGTTCTCGGGCAGCTCCACGTCGCAGCGGGCAGTCACGCTGGGATGACAGAGAAGAGCGACGACGACGACCGCTGGCTCTCGCCGTCGAACCAGCGCCTCGTCCCGCTCGAGCCGATCGCCGCGGCGGGCGGAACGCCCTCCTTCGAGATCACCCCGCCGTGGGAGAAGGACGTCTGGTCCGACCCCGAGGCGACGGGGACCTGAGGCGCTCGGCCGATGCGAGCTTGCCGGTGACCGCGCCTGGGTAGGCTGATTCCATGGCGGGAGCAGCCTCGGCAATCTCCAGGGACGCCATCGCTGAACGGCTTGCGGAGGCCAGGGAGCGGACGTTGGCGCTGGTCGAACCGCTCGACGAGGAGCAGCTCAACACGGTCTACACGCCGATCCTCAGCCCGCTCGCCTGGGACCTCGGTCACATCGCCAACTTCGAGGAGCTCTGGCTGGTGCAGCGGCTGGGGGATCTCGAACCGCTCGACGGGGACCTCGCCCGCCTCTACGACGCCATCGAGAATCCCCGTGCCGGCCGTAACGAGCTGCCGATCCTGCGGGGCGAGGACCTGCGCACCTACATGGCCGAGGTGCGCGGGCGAACCCTTCAGGTGCTCGAGCGGGTCGAACCCGGCGATGGTGACGATCCCCTGCTCCACGACGGCTTCCTCTACGAGATGCTGATTGCGCACGAGCACCAGCACAACGAGACGATGCTGCAGCTCCTGCAGATGGTCGACGGCTACGAGCCCGTGACCGCCGACCCCACTTCGTCGGCAGAGCCCGTCGCGCCGGGGCCGGAGATGGTCGAGGTGCCCGCCGGGGAGTACGCGATCGGCGCCGCCCAGGAGGGCTTCGCCTACGACAACGAGCGCCCGCGCCACGACGTCGAGCTCGCCGGCTTCCTGATCGATCGGGCGCCGGTCAGCAACGCCGCCTTCGCCGATTTCGTCGCCGCGACGGGAGCCGAGCCGCCGATGTACTGGGAGCGCGACGGCGAGGGCGGTTGGATCTCGACGGTCTTCGGGCGTCGCGAGAAGGTCGATCCGGACCTGCCGGTCGTCCACGTCGACCACGGACAGGCGACCGCGTTCGCGGCCTGGGCGGGCAAGCGGTTGCCGACCGAGCTCGAGTGGGAGGCGGCCGCCGCGGGCGCTGACCGCGACCGCGCCAACCTCGACCACCTCGCCTTCGGCCCGTCTCCCGCCGGCGCCTACGCCGACGCCCCCTCCGACCACGGCGCCGTGCAGATGCTCGGCGACGTCTGGGAGTGGACGGACTCCACGCTCAGCGGCTACCCCGGCTTCAGCGCCTTCCCCTACCCGGAGTACTCGGAGGTGTTCTTCGCCGACGCCTATCCGGTCCTGCGCGGTGGATCATGGGCGACGCGCCGCAACGTGATCCGCACGACCTTCCGCAACTGGGACCTGGCCGAGCGCCGCCAGATCTTCGCCGGCATCCGCTGCGCCAAGGAAGTCTGAGGGGCTTCGATGACGGCGGGTCAGGGAGCCATCGAGATCAGCGTCGACCTGCCGGAGGACGGAGCGCTCGCGGGGATGGCCGAGGTCGTCCGCGAGGGGCTCTCCTGCCCGTTCAAGGAGATCCCGCCGAAGTACTTCTACGACGAGCGCGGCTCCGAGCTCTACGAGCGGATCACCGAGCTCCCCGAGTACTACCCGTACCGGTGCGAGCGCGAGATCCTCGACGCCCGCGCCACCGAGATCGTCGCCGCCGCCGAGCCGAGCACGCTGATCGAGCTCGGCTCTGGAGCGGCCGCGAAGAGCCGCGTGCTGCTCGACGCGATGCGCGACGCCGGGACGCTCGAGACCTACGTCCCGGTCGACATCTCCGAGGAGATCACCCGCCGCGCCGCCGCCGAGCTGGTCGACGAGTACCCAGGGCTTGACGTTCGCGGCATCGTCTGCGACTACGAGACCCACCTCGAGCGGGTTCCCCGCCCTGAGGGGGCTCTGATCGCCTTCCTCGGCGGCACCATCGGCAACTTCCGCCCGGCGGCCCGCCGCTCCTTCCTGGCTCGGATCGCGACCCTGATGTACCCGGGCGACCGGTTCCTGCTGGGCACCGACCTCGTCAAGGACCGCGCGATCGTCGAGGCCGCCTACAACGACTCCGCCGGCGTCACCGCCGAGTTCAACAAGAACGTCCTCACCGTCCTCAACCGCGAGCTCGGCGCCGACTTCGACCTCGACGCGTTCGAGCACGTCGCGTTCTGGGATCCCGAGAACGAGTGGATCGACATCCGCCTGCGCGCGCTCAGCGAGCAGCTCGTGGACCTGACCGGTCTCGACATGCGCGCCCACTTCGCCCGCAACGAGGAGATGCGCACCGAGATCTCCACGAAGTTCACGCGCGAGCGCATCGAGTCCTCCTACGCCGACGCGGGGCTCGAGCTGCTCGAGTGGTGGCTCGACGCCGAGGGCCTCTACGCGCTCAGCCTCGCTCGGCCGGCCCAGCAGTAGGCGCCGGCGGCGCGTTAGGGTGAGCGGGGCCGTGAGCGAGCAGGGAACTCCCAGCGCGGAGGAGGGGGGACGGGGAGCCTCCTCGGTCGCCTTCAGGAACGTCACCAAGCGCTACCGCGGCGCCGAGACCGACGCCGTCGAGGACCTCTCGCTCGAGGTCGAGGCGGGCGAGATCTGCGTGCTGGTCGGACCCTCGGGTTGCGGCAAAACGACGGCGATGCGGATGGTCAACCGCACCGTCGAGATCACCTCGGGCGACATCGAGATCGGCGGCACCTCCGTCCGGCGGCGCTCCCCGGCGGAGCTGCGCCGCGAGATCGGCTACGTCATCCAGCAGATCGGCCTGTTCCCGCACCGGACGATCGCCGAGAACATCGCCACGGTGCCGCACCTGCTCGGCTGGGAGAAGGAGCGCACGCGGGCTCGCGTCGACGAGCTGCTGGAGCTGATCTCGCTCCCCGCTGACGTCGCCGACCGCTACCCGGCGCAGCTCTCAGGGGGCCAGCAGCAGCGGGTCGGCGTCGCCCGGGCCCTGGCGGCCGACCCGCCGGTGATGCTGATGGACGAGCCCTTCGGGGCGATCGACCCGATCAACCGCGAGCGTCTCCAGAACGAGTTCCTGCGCCTGCAGGCCGAGATCCGCAAGACGATCCTCTTCGTCACCCACGACATCGATGAGGCGATCAAGATGGGCGACCGCATCGCGGTGCTCCGGGAAGGGGGCAAGCTGGCCCAGTACGCGACCCCCGCGGAGCTCCTGATGGATCCCGCCGACTCATTCGTCGAGGACTTCGTCGGGGCCGACCGTGCGCTGAAGCGGCTGGCCCTGATGCGGGTCGGGGACATCGATCTCTGGGAGGCTCCGCTTGCGTTCGTTGGGCAGTCGACGGCCGAGGTGCGAGCGAAGCTCGAGGGAGCGGAGGTTCCCCACGCGCTGCTGGTCGACTCCGACCGGCGGCCGCTCGGATGGCTCTCGGAGGGCGATCTGAGCAGGGAGACCGTGCCCGCAACGCCCGACTCCTCCCCGGAGCCGATCATCGACCGCTTCGACGTGATGCGCGATGCGCTCTCCGACCTGCTGCAGGCCGAGAGCCACTACGCGCCGGTCGTCGATCGTCACGGAGCGATCGCCGGGGTCCTCTCCGTCGAGGTCATCCAGGACTTCCTCAGCTCCGCGGAGGCGACCGAGGAAGAGCACATGGCGGCTGAGCGGCCGCTCGGCTGAGGTCGGTGATGCTGGAGCGCGCCGCAGCCGATCTCGTGCCGCTGGTGGCCCAGTTCGAGGTGCGCGAGGCGGGTCAGGGTGCGACCACCTGCGAGGGCAAGAACGAGACCTTCTGCCCGAACTACTTCTTCGACAACATCAACGACTATGTCAAGCCGACCCTCGAGCACGTCGAGCTCGTGCTCCTCGGCGTCGTCCTCGGCTTCGCCGTTGCGATGGTCCTCGCGATCGCCTCCCATGGCCGCCGCTGGCTGATCCCGCCGCTCGTCGGGGTCACCGGGATCCTCTACACGATCCCCAGCATCGCCCTCTTCATGATCCTCTCGCCGCTCACCGGCCGGACGCTGGCGACTGCGGTGCTCGCCCTCGCCATCTACAACCTGCAGATCATCTACCGCAACGCCAACGCCGGGCTCGCGAACGTGCCGGATTCGGCGAAGGAGGCGGGGCGGGGAATGGGCATGACCGACCGCCAGCTCCTCTGGCGCGTCGAGCTGCCGCTGGCGATGCCGGAGATCATCGCCGGGGTGAGGATCGCCACCGTCTCGACCGTCGCGATCGCGACCCTGGCGATCTTCGTCGGCGCCGGCGGCCTCGGCGAGGTGATCTACACCGACGGCTACTCGCGTGACGTCTTCAAGACCAACATCGTCGCCGGGAGCGTGATCGCGATGGTGATGGCGATCGGCTTCGACGGCCTCCTGGTCCTCGCCCAGCGGTTCATCTCGCCGTGGCGGACGGTGCGGGCGATATGAGCACCGCGAGCGCTTTCGCCGACCTGCTGACGCCGTCGCTCGGCTTCCTCGGCTCGTTCGGCGGCGCGATCGACTTCATCTTCAACCAGCGGCCCGGCGAGGGGGGGACCGAGGGGATCATGGTCGGCGGGCTTGACCAGATCTGGGAGCTGCTCAGATCCCAGCTGCTGATCAGCCTGATGGCGCTGATCCTGGCGACCATCATCGCCATGCCGATCGGCCTCTACCTCGGCCACCGCGGCGTCGGCGAGTTCCTCGCGGTCGCGGTCGGCAACGCGGGCCGGGCGATCCCCGAGCTGGCCCTGATCGCCCTCATGGTCGCGTTCATCGGCACCGGCACGCTGAACGTGACGATCGCGGTGACCGTGCTCGGCATCCCGCCGATCCTCACCAACACCTTCGTCGGCATGCGCCAGGTCGACCGCGGTGCCGTCGAGGCCGCCCGTGGTGTCGGTATGACCGAGTTCGAGATCATCCGCAAGGTCGAGCTGCCGCTCGCGATCCCGACCATCATGGGCGGCGTCCGGACCGCGTCGGTGAACATCATCGCGACGTCGACGATCGGTTCGCTCGCCGGCGTCGACACGCTCGGTCAGCTCATCCTCGGTGAGGCCGAGTACGGGAGCGAGGGCGTCATCGCCGGCGCCATCGTCGTCGCGGCCCTGGCGCTCCTGTTCGAGGCGGTCCTGGCCGGGATCCAGCATCTGCTCACGCCGCGGGGCCTGACCCTGCAGCGCGCCGCGGCCGCATCGACCGCATAGGATCAGGCTCGGCAGGCCGCGGGGGGAATCCGCGGGCGTCATTCGTAACGACCCGACACAGAGAGGAACCACCTCGACATGAGCAGCTTCACGCGCCCCAGGGCGATGTTCGCGTTGCTCGCCGCCCTCGTGCTCGCCTTCGCGATCTCGGCCTGCGGCAGCGACGACGACTCGACCGCGACGGATTCGACGACGAGCTCGAGCACCAGCAACCTGATCGAATCGAACCCCGACAACTCCGGCGTCAAGCTGACGATCGGTTCGAAGAACTTCACCGAGCAGGAGATTCTCGGCGAGATCTACGCGCAGGCGCTCGCGGCTGCCGGCTACGACGTCGACACCGATCTCAGCCTCGGCTCCGAGCAGGTGGCGTTGAAGGCGCTCGAGGACGGCGACATCAGCGGTTACCCGGAGTACACCTCGACCGCGCTGACGTCGTTCTTCAAGACGGCCCCCGAGGACGTCCCCGGCGACGCCCAGGAGGCCGTCGAGCAGGCGCAGCCCGACTTCGAGAAGCTCGGCCTGGTCGCCTACTCCCCGACCCCCTTCTCGAGCGCGAACGCGGTCGGCCTGCTGACCTCGACGGCGGAGGACCTCGACGTCTCGACCATCTCCGACCTCGAGGGCAAGAGCCAGGACCTGACCCTCGCCGGCTCCCCCGAGTGCCCGCAGCGCATCGACTGCCTCGCCGGCCTCGAGCAGAACTACGGGCTGGAGTTCGGCAAGTTCACGCCGGTCGACATCGGCCTGCGCTACGAGGTGCTCGACAAGGGCGACGCGGACCTGTCGATCCTGTTCACCACGGACGCGCAGCTCTTCGTCGATCCCGACAAGTACACGATCCTCGAGGACGACAAGGGCGTGCTCCCCGCCGGCAACGTGATCTTCGTCTCCGACCAGCAGGTCGCCGACGACGCGGGTCCCGATTACCAGGCCACGATCGAGCATGTCCAGGAGGGCCTGACGCTCGAGGTCATGCAGGAGCTCAACGCCCGCGTCGACATCGACAAGGAGCAGCCGGCCGAGGCTGCGCAGGAGTACCTGCAGGAGAGCGGCTACATCGAGTAGCTCTCGTCGGCATGGCGGGGCCGGGCGATGGGAGAGCAGCCGGCCTCGCCTTCGGCGGAAGACGGCCGGGCGGTCTCCCACCGCTCGGCCCCTTCGGTCCCGAGGCTACGCTCGGCTGACCGAGTAGACCTCGAGGTCCTTGGGCGCGCCCTTGGCGCGGAACCGGAGCTTGCGCTTGATCTTGAGCCGCTCCTCGTCGAGCCGCTCGCGGACCGAGCCGGAGACGAGCAGCTCCTCGCCCTTCGCGGCCTGGGCGACGCGGGCGGCGATGTTGACGTCGACGCCGAGGTAGTCGCGACCGACCCTGCGCGGCTGCCCGTGGTGGGCGCCCGCGCGCATCAGCGGGCGTTCGCCGAGCACCTCGATCCCGGCGATCGCGTCCTGGGAGTCCAGGACGGCCTCGACCGCCGCGGTCGGCTCGAGGAACGTGGCCATGAGGCCGTCGCCGAGTCGTTTGACGATCCGGCCGCCGTGGTCGGTGATGGCCGGGCTCACCTGTCCGTCGACCTGTCGCAGCAGCTCCGTCGCCGCGGTGTCGCCGGCATCGAGTGCCCAGTCCGAGAAGCGGACGAGGTCGGTGAAGACGATCGTCATCTCGGTCTCGCCGCGCTCGTCCCACCCGCCTGAGGCCAGCGCCTCGTAGACCTGCAGCGTCCCGAGGCCGAGCTCGCGCAGGATGCTCGGCCGATCGGCGCTGATCTCGGCGATGCGGCGACCGAGGATCTGCGATGCCTGATCGCCTCCCGTCGACATCGGATCGCCGAAGTCGCTGTCGCCGGGGAGGATCCGCCGCGCTCCGCGGGCCAGCTTCGCCAGGGTCTCCAGACGGCTCGCCGGGCTGGAGTCGATCTCGACGATCTCGACGTCGTCCTCATCGTGATCCCCGGCGCTCACGCATGCGAATCTACCCAGTTGCACCGTTGTCCAGACGTTCCTTCCTATAGGCTCGCGCCGGGATGCAGGTCTCGAAGCTTTCGCGCTCGGAGGTGCTTGGGATGGTGGCCGCCGTCGTGCTGGTTGTCGCCGTCCTCTTCCTCCCCTGGTACTCGCTGTCGGACATCGACGGTGCCCCCCGGCACGGCGATGAGCTCATCTGCGGCAGCGGCGAGTACTCGTGCACCGGTTTCGAGACGTTCCCGATCTTGCGCTGGCTGCTGCTCGCAGCCGCTTCCGCGCCCTTCATCCTCGCCTGGATCGTGGTGCGCGGCAACAAGCTCTCCTGGCCCCCCGGCGAGCTGACCATGGTGGTCGGCTTCACGGCCTTCGTGCTGATCGCCTACAACGGCATCCTCGACCTGCCCGGCGACGGCCCGGCGGAGGTCGGGGTCAGCAAGGACTGGGGCTACTGGGTCGCGCTCCTGGCCTCGGCCGGGATCGCGGCAGCCGGTATCGGGCGCTCGATGGAGGAGCAGCAGGGTGGCGCCGGGGCGCGGAAACCGCCGGGTTCCGTCTAGGACGGCCAGCGGGCGACCCCGCGCGGAGCTCGGGCTTTCCTGACCTGACCGCGCTGCGGCGCCGGCATCCATAAGGTCCAGCCCGTGGGAGTCATCTCGCAAGACGTCCGATCGGGTACGAAGCCCGACCGCAACCTCGCCCTCGACCTCGTGCGCGTCACCGAGGCGGCCGCGCTGGCCGCCTCGCGGTGGGTCGGCCGCGGCGACAAGGAGGCCGCCGACGGCGCCGCCGTCGATGCCATGCGCCTGCTCATCAACACCGTGCCGATGGACGGCATCGTCGTCATCGGCGAGGGTGAGAAGGACGAGGCGCCGATGCTCTACAACGGCGAGGAGATCGGCGACGGCTCGCCTCCGCGCGTGGACATCGCCGTCGACCCACTGGAGGGAACCAGGCTCTGCGCGCAGGGGCGCCCAGGCTCCCTCGCGGTGATCGCCCTCGCCGAGCGGGGCGCGATGTTCGACCCGGGCCCCTGCGTCTACATGGAGAAGCTTGCCGGCGGCCCTGAGATCGCCGACTGCCTGTCGTTGGAGATCCCGATCGGTGACGTCGTCCAGCGCGTCGCCGACAAGCGCGGCGTCAGCCCGACGGAGATCACCACGGTGATCCTCGATCGCGAGCGCCATGCCGAGGGGGTGCGCCAGATCCGCGAGGCCGGGAGCCGCATCCGCTTCATCACCGACGGCGACGTCTCCGCGGCGCTGCTGGCGGTCACCGAGGGGACCGGCGTCGACATGCTCTGGGGGATCGGCGGCACACCGGAGGGCGTCATCTCCGCCGCCGCGATCAAGTGCCTCGGCGGCGAGATCCTCGGTCGCCTCTGGCCGCGCGACGACGGCGAGCGCAAGGCGGCCGTCGACGCCGGCTACGAGATCGAGCGCGTCCTCACCGTCGACGAGCTCGTCGGCGGCAACGACGCGTTCTTCGCCGCCAGCGGCGTCACCGACGGCGATCTCCTGCAGGGGGTTCGCTATCACCCCGGCGAGTACGCAACGACCGAGTCGCTCGTCATGCGCTCCCGCTCCGGCACGGTGCGCCGGATCAGCGGCCGCCACGACCAGCGGAAGCTGCGCGAGGTCACCGACGGCCTGTACGGGTAGCCGTCGCCCGTGATCCTGATCGCGGGTGCAACCGGCTACATCGGCGGCCTCCTCGCGGACGAGCTCGTCGGCGGTGGGCCTGACGTGCGGTGCATGGCCCGCTCACCCGAGCGCGCGAAGGGGAGCCTCCCCGGCGCCTGCGAGGTCGTTCGTGGGGACGTCCTCGAGCCGGAGACCCTCGACGAAGCGCTGACGGGCGTCGAGCTCGCCTATTACCTCGTCCACTCGATGGGCCGCGGTGGCGACGGTGGCTTCGCCGAGCGCGACCGCCGCGGTGCCCGCAACTTCGCGGAGGCCTGCGAGCGGCAGGGGGTCGGGCGCATCGTCTACCTGGGGGGCCTCGGCGAGGGGAAGTCCGAGCACCTGCGGTCGCGACATGAGACCGCCGAGGAGCTCGCCTCCAGCGGCGTCCCGCTCACCTACTTCCGAGCTGCCGTCGTGATCGGCTCCGGCAGCGAGTCGCTGCGGACGATCGCCTACCTCGTCAAGCGCCTGCCCGCGATGGTGACCCCGAGTTGGACGGACACGCGCACGCAGCCGATCGCTGCCGCCGACGTCGTCGCCTTCCTCGCGGCAGCGCCCGACGTCGGCGCGTCGGCGGGTCGCGAGATCGAGATCGGCGGCCCGGACGTCACCACCTACGGTGAGCTGCTGGACCTGGCCGCCGAGGCACAGGGCAAGCGCCCGCGCCCGCGTTTCGGGGTTCCGGTCCTCTCGCCCTCGCTCAGCTCCCACTGGATCGGCCTCGTTACCCCCGTGGACGCAGGGGTGGCGCGACCGCTGGTCGAGGGTCTGAGCACGGAGACGGTCGTCACGGACCCGTCGGGGATGGAGCTCTTCGACGTCGAGCTGACCCCACTGCGCGAGGCGATGGCCAGCGAGGTCCCGGCCGCGCTCAGGGGTTGAGGGGCCAGGGCTCGGCCTCGTCCGAACCCACCGCTCCGCTGAGCGTCGTCTCGTCCCCGCTGCCGGCGGGCGACGATCGGTGAGATCGACACTTGGGACGCCCTGGGCCCCGATGTCCATCTCAGGGTGCCTGAGAATCTCAGCACCCGGGCGCAAGGTTCGCTCAGGTGCCCAGGCGTTCGCGCTCGGGTTGAGGCTCGGTGGCGGCCTCCGGCTCCTCGGGTGATCGGTCGTCCTCAGGTTGGTCGCGCCGATCCCGCAGGGCCTGGAACTCGGAGGTCATGCCTCGCAGGGTCCCCGTGTCGTGGAGCTCGAACCGGAGCGCGTTGATGACCCCGCCCGCGAGGAGACCGAGGGCGAGCGCGTAGAACCAGAGCAGGGCGATCAGGACGAAGCTGATGATCCGTCCGAACTGCCCGATCGTGGACAGGTTGACGAGGTAGAGCGGGAAGACGAAGTTCGCGATGCCGGCGGCCAGGCTCATGAACAGCGCACCCGGCCAGACCGCGCGCCACGGCAGGTGACCCTTGGGGACCGCCCAGTAGATGACGCAGAGGACCAGGAAGCTGATCAGGAGCCCGCCGGCGATCACGACGAGGTTCCCGAGCCAGTCGATCCGGTCGAGTCCGAGGGGGAGGTTGTCGGTGCCGGCGAGCACGAAGCTCTCGATCGCGGGTACGGCGACGCTGGCCGCGAGGAACAGGGCGACGACCGCGAGCATGATCAGCGAGAAGCGCTTCTGCGCCCACCAGCCGCGGCATTCGACGTGGTAGATCCGGCAGAAGGCCGTGTCCATCGCTCCCCAGAACGAGGCTCCGATCCAGAGGCCGGCGACGATCGCGACGATCCCGATCTCAGTCGAGCGCGCTCGCAGGTCGTCGAGCGTCGACTGCAGCGTGTCCTGCTCGGTCGAGGGGAACAGCTCCTGCAGGTCCCGGAGGATCGTCGTCTGCACGTCGGAGCTCTGCAGGAGCTGCCCGGTGATGAACAGCAGCAGCAGCGCGAACGGGAACACCGACAGCATCAGGTTGTAGGCGACCATCGCCGCCATCCCGGTGACGTTCTCCTCGTAGGCGCGGCGCCAGAAGGCGCCGATCCCACGGCGGAGGGTGGCGGTCACCGTCGCTCGACGGCGTCCCGCAGGGCGGCGGCAGCCCGTCCGGCCAGCCGCAGGCCCAGCGATGCCGCCTCCCCCGCGACCGCGATGCCGCCACGGGCGATCGCCTCGAGATCGGCAGATTGCTGTCGCTCCTCGGCCTCCGGGGCGCCGGAGTCAGACCTCTCCTCGTCGGCGCCCCGGGCGTTCTGGGGCTCCTCGCGTCGTTGCGCGGGTTCGGTGCTGCGCCGCGGGCTGCGGACCGCGGGCCGCGAGTTCGGGAGGTTGCCGAGGATCCCCGCCTGCGGGGAGCTCTGCGTGCGATCGGGTTGTTCGTCGCTCATCCAGCGCGTATTTCAGCGGTTTCAGCGGACGTGGGCGCCGCGACCCGCGCTTTGCACCGCGAACGTGATGAACTCACGGTTCTCGCGTGCATGAGAAGCTCCGTAACCGGGTACCGCAGTCGGTGTATCGAGCCGGGCACGCGGGAAGGGAACGGACTTCGCCCGACCCTTGACTTCAGAAAGTATAGCGACTACAATGGGCGATCCGCGGAACTTTCACCTGCGCCGGGTGATTTGAGCCTTACGAACGTGATCAGGGGGACCCGCACGGGTTCCACCACAAACTGCAGACGGCTCATGGGCCCCCAGCCGCCGCCCGATATGAGCGAACGGGCCGGACGCGGCAGATGAGCACGAAGACACACGGACAAGAACGGAGCACTAGGACCAAGGATGCTTGTAACTGAGCTTCAGGAACTTGACGAGGTAAAGAACCTGCTGACCAAGGGCCAGCAGGTTGGTGTGCTGACCTTCGGTGAGATCGCGACCGCGGTCGCCGAGGTCGACGTCGACGAGGGCGACATCGAGGAGCTGTACGGCCACCTCGAGCGCTCCGGCATCGAGCTGGTCGACGACGTCGACCCGGCCCAGGCGTCGGCGCCCGAGCGCGACGACGGCAAGCGCGGCAAGCGCCGCGCCAAGTCGACGATCGACCTCAAGCCCGACATGACGACGGACAGCCTGCAGCTGTTCCTCAAGGACATCGGCAAGGTGCGGCTGCTGACCGCGGCCGAGGAGGTCGAGCTCGCCAAGCGCATCGAGCGCGGCGACCTCGACGCCAAGCAGAAGATGGTCGAGTCGAACCTGCGCCTGGTCGTCTCGATCGCCAAGAACTACCGCAACCAGGGCCTGCCGTTCCTCGACCTCATCCAGGAGGGCACGCTCGGCCTGGTCCGCGCCGCGGAGAAGTTCGACTACCGCAAGGGCTTCAAGTTCTCGACCTACGCGACCTGGTGGATCCGCCAGGCGATCGCCCGCGCGCTCGCCGACAAGGCGCGCACGATCCGCATCCCGGTCCACGTCGTCGAGAAGCTCAACAAGATCGGCCGCGCCGAGCGCAAGCTCGTCACCGAGCTGGGCCGCGAGCCCACGCCCGAGGAGATCGCCGACGTCACCGGCATCGAGCCCGAAGAGGTCGACTCGATCAAGCGCTCGGCGCAGGCACCGGTCTCGCTCGAGAAGCCGGTCGGCGACGAGGAGGAGTCGGAGTTCGGCCAGTTCATCGCCGACGAGCGGGCCGAGTCGCCGTTCGACCGGGCCGCCGAGATCTGCTGACCAAGGAGGCTCTGCGCGAAGCGCTCGAGAACCTCTCCTACCGCGAGCGCCGCGTGCTCGAGCTCCGTTACGGGCTCGGCGGCGAGCACCCCCGTACCCTCGACGAGGTCGGGCGGACGTTCAACGTCACGCGGGAGCGGATCCGGCAGATCGAGAACCAGTCGCTGAAGAAGCTGCAGACGCTGGCTGAAGCGCAGAAGCTGCGCGAAGTCGCCTAGCCCTCGCCAGGGCGACCGCGCAGCCCCCGCCGCCCTGGCGCGGGGAAGACGAGAAGAAGAAGCGGGCTCGAGCCAGGCGCCGAGCAGCCGCGAGAGAGGACCAACGAAGAGATGAGCACCGCCACTAAGACAAAGCCCGAGGTGAAGGAGTTCACCTGCGCCCGCTGTGAGGTCACGAGCCGCTGGACCGAGGGTCTCGGCGCCGCGACGCCGCCCAACTGGGTCAAGGAGAACGGCCTCTACTACTGCCTCGTGTGCCGCCGAGAGCGCGCGATCGACGAGGCCATCGCCAAGGCCGGCGACGTCAGCACGGCCGACCGCGCGAAGCTGCGGTCCTCCGCCGTGGTCGACTTCGAGATCGCCCGCGATCCGAACCGGACCGAGGGAGAGATCGCGAAGGCCGCCCGCGCCTCCATCGGCGCCGTGCGAAAGGCGCGTAAGCGTCGCCCGAGCTAGGCGCCCAGCGCCGAAGAGCTGATCGAAGGGCCCTCGTCTGAGGGCCCTTCGTCGTTCAGGCCACCGATCGCAGGTTGACTGTTGCGAGCGAATTCGTTCGGGACTAGAGTGAGCGCGGCGGTCGATCCTGACCGGACAAGGGAGGAACGTTGTCGGCACGGAGCATCAGGCGGTCACACGAGCGCGAGGCGGAGCGTCGTGGGCGCCGGGCGGCACGCAGGGCCGGCCTCGCCGTCGGGGCCGTCGCGGCAGCGGCAGCAATCGCCGCTCCGGGCGCGCAGGCCGCGAACTTCCCCGTCAGCACGCTCGCCAACTTGGGCGCGGGCAGCCTCCGTGCACAGATCACCGCCGCCAACGGCGCCGCGGGCGCGGACACGATCACCTTCACCGGGGGCGCGACCAGCGGCGAGATCACGCTCGCCACCGAGATCCCGATCACGGATGACCTGACGATCACCGGCCCCGGCGCCGGACAGCTCGCGATCAGCGGCGACTCCGACAACGACAACGTCCGCGACTTCGCCACCAGCAACGTCGCGCTCGGCGACACCCGGATCTTCAACGTCTCCGATCCGTCGTCCCCCGGTTCGCCGCCGCAGCAGGTCTCGATCTCCGGGTTGACGCTGAAGGAGGGCGTGGCCGACTCCTTCTCTGGCACGTTGCAGGACGAGTCCGGCGGCGCGATCTACGCGACGGACACCGCGGTCACACTGACCAACGTCACCCTCACCGACAACGTCGCGACCGACCACGGCGGCGCTGTCTACGTGCGCGCGGCCTCCGCCGGCAGCCTCACGGCGACCGGGTCCACATTCAGCTCCAACCGCGCGCTCGACGACGGCGGCGCAGTCGCGGTGGAGCCGGTCAAGTACGACCCGGATGAGAACAAGGCCGGCACGACGATCTCGTCGAGCACGTTCACAGGCAACCGCACGGGCGGCACGGATTTCGGTGGGCTGAGCGGCTCGGGCGGCTCGGGCGGCGCCCTGGCCACCAAGTACGAGGTGCAGATCTCCGACACGACGATCACCGGGAACTCCGCCGTCGATGGTTCGGCGGGCGGCGCCTATCTGGCGGGCTACGGCACGGTGCAGCGCTCCACGATCGCCGGCAACACCGCGGACGACCTGGGTGGCGGCGTGCTGCTTAGCGGCGTCGACCTGCGCAGTTCGACCGTGTCCGGCAACAGCACCGGCGCACTGGGGGGCGGTGTGATGGTCGCGCCTGGGTTCGCCAAGTACGGAGGCGCTGTCGCCCGGATCGACGACTCGACCGTCTCCGGCAACTCCGCCGCGTCGTCCTCCCCCTACGGTGGCTACGGCGGCGGCATCGCCATCTATGGCGCCGGCGACACGGACACCCTGGTCACCCGCAACTCGACCATCGCGGCGAACTCGGCGTCCAAGAACGGGGGCGGGATCGTCGCGATCAACATCATCCCCGACGCCGCCACCGCCTTCATCCGCCTCAAGAGCACGCTGGTCGCGGACAACAACGCGGCGGGCGCCGCAGACGACCTGACCGCGCTCGATGCCGATTCGGGCCCGCCGGTGGAGATCCCCGTCGGCTTCGCCGCGGGTTTCTCGCTGATCGAGGCGCCCGGGTTGACCTCGCTCGAGGGCGATCCCGCGGGCTCCAACATCACCGGCATCGACCCGAAGCTGAGCCCGCTCGCATCCAACGGCGGGCCGACGCAGACGCAAGCGATCGCCCCGAGCAGCCCGGCGGTCGACTCCGCTCAGGCCAACGGCTTCACGACCGACCAACTCGGCCAGCCGCGTACCGTCGACGCGGTGGCGACCGACGCCCCACTCAGCGACGGCACCGACATCGGCGCCTTCGAGCTGCAGGACACCAAGGCCCCGGGCGGCGATCCGAGCACCGACTTCTCGAAGAAGCCGCCGAAGAAGGTGAAGCTGAAGAAGGGGGTCGGGAAGGTGAAGCTCCAGTTCACCGGCACCGTCAACTCCGGTGCCCCCGGCCCACTCAGCTTCGAGTGCAAGGTCGACAAGGGCGAGTTCACGGCGTGCAAGTCACCGCTGAAGCTGAAGCTCGAGAAGGGCAAGCACACGGTCGAGGTGCGGGCCGTGGATTCCAGCGGTCGCGTCGACGGCAGCCCGGCCAAGGCCAAGATCAAGGTCAAGAAGGCGAAGCCCAAGAAGAAGTAGGGGCGGGCGGCTGCGGCCGCCTCTCAAGGCATCCGGGCCGCCGCCGATAGGTGAGGCGATGGCTTTCGACGTCGACGCAGCGTTGCGCTACATGGTCGCCAACGAGGGCTCCGACCTGCACCTCAAGGTCGGGGCGCCGCCGATGGCACGCGTTCACGGCATCCTGCATCCGGTCCCAGGGTCCGCCGAGATGCAGCCCGAGGACACCGAGGCTGCTCTGACCACGATCATGGCCGGCAGCCACGTGCGGGAGGAATTCGACGCCGAGGGCGAGGCCGACCTCTCCTACTCGATCGCCGACGTCTCCCGATTCCGCGTCAACGCGTTCCGCCAGCGGGGCTCGGTCTCGATCGTCTGCCGTGCGATCCCCTACCAAGTGCGCACGATCGAGGACCTCGGGCTGCCGCCGGTCATCCGCACCCTCGCGGAGGAGCGCCGCGGGATCATCCTCCTGACCGGAACGACCGGCTCCGGCAAGTCGACGACGCTGGCGGCGATGATCGACCACATCAACTCGACCCGCCCCGAGCACGTGATCACGCTCGAGGACCCGATCGAGTACCTGCACAAGGACAAGCGGGCGATCATCAACCAGCGCGAGGTCGGCTCCGACACCGTCAGCTTCGGCCGCGCGATGCGGCGGGTGCTGCGCCAGGACCCGGACGTGATCCTGATCGGGGAGATGCGCGACGAGGAGACCGTCCGCACGGCCCTGAGCGCCGCTGAGACCGGGCACCTCGTGCTCTCGACCCTGCACACACTCGACGCGACCGAGACGATCAACCGGATCATCGACTTCTTCCCCCCGCACCTGCAGCAACAGGCGCGGGTGATGCTCGCCTCGACCCTCAAGGGTGCGGTCTCTCAGCGTCTGGTGCCGACCGTCGACGGCAACGGACGCGTCGCGGCCAGCGAGATCCTCGTCGTCACCGGCCGCGTCGAGGACCTGATCCTGAGCCCGACCGAGACCGGCAAGATCAGCCAGGTCATCGCCGAGGGCGAGTTCTACGGGATGCAGACCTTCGACCAGTCGCTGCTCAAGCACGTGCAGGCCGGGACCGTCTCCGAGGAGACGGCGATGGACTACGCCTCCAGCCCGCACGACTTCAAGCTGATGCTGCAGTCGGCGGGCGTGCGGGCGAGCGACATCGCCAACCTGAACAGCGGCGGCGGCGGTGGCGGCGGGAGCGCTGCGGGCTCGCCTCCCGCTCAGGCGCCATCGCCCGTCCAACGGGCGCCGCAGGCTCAGCCGGCCCCGGCGCCCCAGCCGGCGCCCGTCGCGCAGGCCGCACCTCCTCCGCAGCCGGCACCGGCCGCTCAGGTCGCGGCTCCGGTTCAGCCCGCTCAGCCCGCGGCCGCGCCGCCGGCGCCGATGGCCCAGGCTGTCCAGGCCCAGGCCCCCTCGGCCGCGTCGGCGCCTCACCTTCACGCCGTGTCCGCCGCCCCGCGCCCGCAAGAGCAGGCGAGGGCCGGATCGGTGGCACCACCGACCGCGAGCTGAGACTGCCGGCGATCGCCGCCGCGATGAAAGGCGTCCTCGAAGAAGGCCAAGGAGGCGCTCGGGAGCGTGAGGTGGCGCGGCCGGGGGACGACCCCCGAAGGCCTCACTTCACTTCCTGAAGTATTGCTATCCTCGGCTTGAACGGGACCAATTCTCCGGTCCCGCAGAGACGATGGACAGCTCCCCCGACAACGACTGCCCCGTCTGCGCATGCGCGGAGATCATCTCCGGCAAGTGGACGCTCCTGGTGATCCGCGACCTCGCGGACGGCAATCGCCGTTTCTGCGAGCTCGAGCGCTCGCTTGACGGGATCAGCCCGCGAACTCTGTCGCTGCGGCTCCGGGCACTGGAGGAGTGCGGCGTCGTGGAGCGTCACACCTATCCCGAGGTGCCGCCGCGCGTCGAGTACGGCCTGACCGAGAAGGGCAGGGCGCTCTCCCCGCTGATCGAGGACATGCGCGACTACGGTCGCGAGTGGCTCGGCGTCGGTGAGCAGCCGTCGGGCCCCGCGCCTGTCGCCGTCTGAGCCGGGCTGAGCTGCAGATCCTCCGGACGGAGGGTCGTTCCTGCAAGGAATCTTGCAGGCAGGATCGCGCTCGCGGCGGGCGAAGACCGCCTGCGTGCGCGACCTTCACCTGAGACACACACTGACCACGCTGTCCCGCGACGCGGCCGAGACCCTGACCGGGCTCGTCGAGGGAGGGCAGGAGATCCAGTACGAGATCGGCGAGCCGGGTGAGGGATTCGCGTTCAGCCAGTATCAGCCGTTGACGGCTCGCTACGTGCGCGACAACGCCGCCGATCTGCGCGAGCTCCCCACCTTCGCCGAGGCGGTCGAGACAATGCGCCGCTCCGAGATCGCCGGCCCCTATCTCGAGGAGGCGGGGATCGCGCCCCCGGCCGACCCGGTGGAACGCTCGACGCTCGCCGTCACCTACTTCCTCGCGCGCCTCTGGGACGGTTGCGCGACCTTCGAGCTCGACGACGAGCGCTTCGCCGCCGCCGTCGCCGAGATCGAGGACTGCGCCGAGCCCGAGGAGGGTGAGGTCGAGGCCATCGTGCCGCTCGTGGGCTTCCAGATGTCGGCCACGAGGCTGGACCTGAACGGCGCCTCGATCGTTCGCGCCGACGCCGTCGACGTGCCGGCCGAGGCCGCCCGCGGCGAGCGCCCGAGCGGTGCAGCCTGGGAGCCGACCTTCCTGATCAGCGCTCGCGTCTCGCTCGACCCCGACGGTGGGCTCGGCGGCGCCGGCGAGCGCGTCGCCCGCACTTTCGAGCGCGTCGTGACGACCCTTCGCCTCTACAAGGCCGGCGGCGTCGGCCTTGCGCCCCACGGTTGGGTTCGCGTCTCCGGCGATCGCTGGCGACGGATCGCGACCGGCGCTGGGCGCCCGCGGGCGGGCGGCTACAGGCTGCTCGATGGCGACGCCGAGGCACTCGTGGACCTCTCCCGCACCGTGAGCGTCCACCAGCAGCGCGTCAAGCGCCTGCGCCGAGCCCTGCTGCGCTTCGAGGCCGGCCTCGACCGCCGCGGCGCCGTCGACGCTCTCAACGACCACCTGCTCGCCCTTCGCTTCCTGCTCGAGGGGGAGGGTCCCGCCGGCGTTGGCCTGCCGATGCGCGTTGCCGCCCTGTCGGGTGCGTCCGATCGGACCGAGGCCAAGGAGACCATCGAGCGGGCCATCTCGCTCGAGCGGGAGATCTGGAGCGGCGAGCCCGCTCAGGTCCCCGGTGCCCCTGGTCCGTCCGACATCGCCGCGCGCGTCGAGGACCTGCTGCGGGCGATCCTGCGTCGCGGCGTCACCGGCGAGCTCGGCAACGACTTCCGCGCGGCCGCCGACGAGGCGCTCCTCGCCGAAGGACTTGCGTTCGGCGAGGGCTCGGCTTCGGAGCTCGGTGGCGACACCGAGTGGGATCTCGACCCCGAGCCCGCGCCGGAGCCGGTCGTCACCGATCCGCCGACGCTCGAGCAGATCATCACCGCCGAGACCTCTGACGCCGACGAGCCCGAGGACTTCGACATCCCCGACGCCGAGCGCATCGTCGTCAGCCGCGCGCCCGCGAGGATCCCCGAGAAATCGGTGCGAGAGGCGCTGGCCGAGGAGGAGACCCTGCCCTTCTCCTTCGTTGAGGACGACGGCACCGTGGTCGAGGCTCCCATCGAGGGCGACATCGACGCCGAGATCGAGGCCGACGCCCAGGTCCAGCCTGAGCCCGCCGGTTGGCTCGACGAGGTCGACGGCGGGGAGACGATGAACTTCCCCGCTCGCTCCAAGCATCTCGACGATCTCGCGCGTCCGCCGCTCGATCGCGACGAGGTCAAGGCCCGGGTCGAGTACCTGTTCCCCCGGACCGAGACGAACTGGAACGTCGGCACGCGGTCTCCGCGTCGCGCGGCCGGCTGAGCTCACCGAGGGTCAGACACCCCTGGAGGAGGTCCTCCAGCCATCCAGCTGCCTACTGGGAGGGGGCGGCGGCGACGGCCGTGCCGAACAGGTGCGGGTGTAGCGAGAGGAGGCCGACGAGATCGTGGATCTCGTCGGCCATCTCGGGGACCGTCAACAGCGGCACGGCGCCGATGCGGTCGCGGAGGTCCTCGATGTTGGCGGCGTCGCGCTCGACCAGCCCGCGGCGGTCCCGGTAGCTGTCCATCACCCGCTCGGCGAGCTCCTCGCCGAGCGCGACGTCGAGCTCGGTGGCGATCTCCTTGTCGCTGCCGGCGTCCTGCGCCGCGACATGGACGCGGTTGACGACGAGCCCACCGAAGGGCAGGTCGCTCTCGACCAGCTTCTCGTGCAGGTAGACGGCCTCGGAGATCGGCTCGCTCGCCGGACCGGTGACGATCAGGAACCGGGTGCCCTCGGCGCCCAGCAGCGCCTCGACCTTCGTCGCCCGCTCCTTGAACCCACCGACGAGACCCGACATCGCGTTGAAGAACTCGGAGAGGTCGTCGATCAGGTCGACGCCGGTGAGCCTCCGCAGCACGGCAAGGATCGTCTGCGCACCGCGTCCGGCGATCCGCGCTCCGAACCCGGTTGGCCGCAGGAACATCTTCAACGCCCGGCCGTCGACGAACTGGACCAGCCGCTGGGGAGCGTCGAGGAAGTCGAGCGCGTTGCGCGAAGGCGGCGTGTCGAGCACGAGCAGGTCGAACTCGCCGCTCTCGTGGATCTCGTAGAGCTTCTCCATCGCCATGTACTCCTGCGAGCCCGCCAGGGCGCCCGAGATCTGCTTGTAGATCCGGTTGTCGAGGATCTGCTGGCTCGACTCCCGGTCCTCCGAGTAGCGCACGACGACCTCGTCGAAGGTCGCCTTGGCGTCGAGCATCGTCGCCCACAGCTCACCGTCGCCGGGATCGACCCCGGCGCGCTTGAACAGCTTCGGATCGACGCGGGCGCGCTCGTTGCCGAGCTCGGAGAGTCCGAGGGAGTCGGCGAGCCGCTTCGCGGGATCGATCGTCAGCACGGCGACCTTTCGCCCTCGCGCCGCCATCCCGGCCGCGATCGCGGCCGACGTGGTCGTCTTGCCGACCCCTCCCGAGCCGGCGCAGATGCAGACCTCCGTGTCCTCGAGCATGTCGAGGACGGTTGTTCCCCCGGTGTCGCTCATCCGTTCATCACCGCAGCCAGCTCTCGCAGCTCCGCTTCGCCGATCCGGGGCGAGAACAGGAACGGCAGCTCGGTGATCGAGCCGACCGTCCCCTCTCGCAGCCTGGCCAGCTGCGAGTCCTGCGAGGAGCGCCGCTCGGCCTCCTCCGTCACGGCGGCGAGGGCGGGAGCAGCAACCGACCCGGACCCCGACCCGGCCGCGGCGACCCGCTTGCGCTCGGCGGCCGAGAAGCGGTCCGGGTAGACGCCGTTGGCGAAGATCCGATCGACGGCGAAGGAGCTTCCCTTCGGGGGGTCCAGCAGCGTCGCCTCGAGCTCGATCGACTCGTTGACGGCCATCTCCTCGGGCCGGGCGACGATCGCGACCCCCGCCGTCTCGCGGTCGGTGATGACCTCCTCGATCCGCTTCGCCTGGTTGGCGAGCGGCCCGACTCGGGCGATCTCGCGGAAGGTTCGGGGCGTCTGCAGGAAGCCGACGCCGTGCCCGGTGGCGGGGGCGTCGACGACGATCATGTCGTAGGTGCGCTTGGCGTCCTTGGCCCGCCGCGGCTTCTGCGCGAGCTCCCAGACCTTGCCCATCGTCACCATCTCGGGCAGCCCGGGCGTCGCCGCCGCCAGGTAGTTGAAGAGGGTGCTGCGCCGCAGCAGTCCCGCCATCGCTCGCACCGGCATGTGCGTCTCCAGGTACTCGCCGACCATCCGATCGGGATCCACCGAGATCGTCCACAGGCCCTTGGCGAGCTGGCGCTCGTTGAAGTCGCTGGGACGCTTGCCGAACAGGTCGGCGCCGCGCTCCTGAGAGGCGATTTCGCAGACGATCACGCGCTTGCCGCGCTCGACTGCGGCGAGCGCCAACGCGTAGGCGACCGTGGTCTTGCCGACCCCGCCCTTGCCCGTCACGAAGGCCAGCCGTTTGTCCAGCAGGTCGTCGATGTGCGCATTCTCGCAATCGCGAGAAGGAAACCCCGGCCCGCAGCCGAATTAGGGCGCGACATGGGCTTGTTCAACAGGAAGCATCAGCAGGAGCAGCAGCGCGGCGATTCGCGTTCCGCTCACAACGAGGACCCGGATCGGGAGGAGGTCGTCGTGGACCGCTGGGAGGAATCTGAGCTGCCGACCGAACCGTTGAGCACCCGCCGCCAGGCCGTCGAGGTCGAGGAGGACGAGAGCCGTCCGCCCGAGCCCGTCGTCCGCGAGCCCGAGCCGGATCCGATCGCGGTGGAGCTCCGCGAGCTCGACAAGGCTGCGCCGATCGCCGAGGCCGACGTGCCGACCGAGACCGAGACGGTGGCCTCAGCGGCCCCCGCCGAGGCCGAGGAGACGAAGGCCGAGGAGCCCTCGACGGGAACCCTCGACAAAGAGGAGCTGCGCCGCGCCGTCAAGGGCGCGAAGGCCGGCAGCGCCGAGGCCGACGATGATGACGGACGCCGCTCGCCCGAGGAGATCATGGCGCCGCAGATGAAGCGGCGGAAGAAGCATCCCTTCGCGCCCGAAGCCGCCGAGCCGTCGAGCGGGCGCCGGATGAAGGTCTTCGCCTTCGCCAACCAGAAGGGCGGTGTCGCCAAGACGACCACCACCCTGAACCTCGCCGTCGCTCTCGCCGAATCAGGGCACCGCGTCCTCTGCGTCGATCTCGACCCGCAGGGCAACCTGACGATGAGCCAGGGGATCGACCCCGACACCGTCGAGAAGAGCCTCTACCACGTCCTCGTCGAGCGGATCCCGATCAAGGAGATCATCCACCACCGGGAGGTGGACATCGCGGTGGCGTCGATCGACCTGGCCGGCGCCGAGATCGCGATGAGCACCCAGATCGGGCGCGAGCGCTCGCTGCAGAAGGCGCTCGCCGGCATCGAGGACGACTACGACTTCGTCTGCATCGACACGCCGCCGAGCCTCGGGCTGCTGACGATCAACGCGCTCACCGCCGCCGACAAGGTGATCGTCCCGGTGCAGTGCGAGTACCTCTCGATGCGAGGTCTCGTCCAGCTCCAGAACACGCTGGAGATGATCCGCGAGAACCTCAACCCCGACGTCCAGATCGAGGGCATCCTGCCGACGATGCTCGACACCCGGACGATCCACGCGAAGGAGGCCGTCGAGATCCTCGAGGAGAACTTCGGCGAGCTCGTCTTCAAGTCGAGGATCCGCAAGGCGATCAAGTTCGCCGAGGCTCCGGTGAAGGGAAGTTCCGTCCTCAAGTACGATCCGCAGAGCAACGCGGCTCAGTGCTACCGGGATCTTGCGGAGGAGGTACTCGAACATGGCGCGTCGTCCTAAGCGAGCCAGCATGAGAGAGGGTCCTCTCGCCGACCTCTTCAGGTCGACCGAGACGCCCGAGGATCCGCCCGAGATGGGCGAGCCCGCGCGTCGGCGCGAGCCCGAGCCGGCGTCTGAGCCCGAGCCGGTTCAGAGCGCCGAGCCCGTCGTCGCCCAGGACCCGCCCCCGCCGCTCGACACCCCGCCGGTGCGTCACGAGGAGCCGGTGGCGGAGGACGACCAGCGCGACCCCGCGCCGTCGGCCCGCCCCGCCAAGGACCGCCTCCGCGACGCCTTCAGCAGCGAACAGCCCGATCCCTACGACCGCGAACCCGCCTACGGCCGCGGCGAGCCGACCCGCACGCCGGCGACGGCGCCGCCGGTGGTCAACGACCCCGTCATCCGCGTCATCGGCGTCGGTGGTGGTGGCGTCAACGCCGTCAACCGCATGGTCGAGGCCGGCATCGGCGGCGTCGAGTTCATGGCCGTCAACACCGACCTCCAGTCGCTGCAGCAGAGCGCGGCCGACCTCACCGTGCATATCGGCGGCGGGGTCACCCGGGGCCTCGGCTCCGGCTCCGACCCCGAGCTCGGCTACCGCGCCGCCTTCGAGGAGCAGGACCGCATCAAGCGGATGCTCAAGGGCTCCGACATGGTCTTCGTCGCCGCCGGCTCCGGTGGCGGCACGGGAACCGGCGCCGCGCCGGTGATCGCCCGCCTCGCCCGTGACGTCGGCGCGCTGACCGTCGGCATCGTCACCCGCCCGTTCGGCTTCGAGGGAACCCGTCGCGCCAAGCAGGCCGACAAGGGCATCGAGCAGCTCGCCGGCGAGGTCGACACGCTGATCGTCGTCCCCAACGACCGCCTGCTCTCGGTGCTCGAGCGCAACACCTCGATGGTGGAGGCGTTCCGCGTCGCCGACGACGTCCTCCGCCAGGGTGTCCAGGGCATCTCCGACCTGATCACGCTTCCGGCGCTCATCAACCTCGACTTCGCCGACGTGCGCACGACGATGCGCGATGCCGGCCCGGCGCTGCTGGGTATCGGCATGGGGACCGGGGACACCCGGGCCACGTTCGCGGCCGAGCGGGCGATCGCCTCGCCGCTGCTCGAGACGTCCATCGAGGGCGCGCGCTCGATCCTGCTCTCGATCACCGGTGGCAACGACCTCTCGCTCGTCGAGATCTCCGAGGCCGCCCGGGTGATCCAGGAGGCCGCCCACCCGGAGGCGCACATCATCTTCGGGGCGAACGTCGACGACACGCTCGACGAGCAGATCTGGGTGACCGTGATCGCGACCCGCTTCGACGCCCGCGGCCGTCGTGCCGATGGCTCCTCGACCGGCGTGAGCCGTTCGACGGCACGCCCGTCCTCGCGCCGCCCGAGCGACGAGCGCTCCGGTGCCCGCAGCGTGCCCGGCTACGAGGCCCAGCCCAAGGACCTGGGCATCGACGTCCCCGAGTTCATCCCCAACTAGAGAGGTCTGAGCGGGCCGTGGCGCCGCCGGGCGGCGTAGTCGCGGCCGGGCATCCGGCGACCGCCGAAGCGGGCGCATGGGCGCTGCGCGAGGGCGGCAACGCGGTCGATGCCGCGGTGGCGGCCGTCTGCGCGTCGCTCGTGGCCGAGAGCCCGCTGACCGGCCTCGGCGCCGGTGGCTACATGCTGGTCAGCCTGCCGTCGCTGCCGGATCCCGTCCTGCTCGACTTCTTCGTCGTCGCGCCCGGGATCGACGGGATCGATCGTCGGGCCGAGCTCGTGCCGGTCGAGATCGACTTCGGCGACACGAGCCAGGTCTTCAACATCGGCGCCGCCTCCTGCGGGGTGCCCGGGGTGCCGAGCGGGCTCGCGGAGGCGACGTCGCGCTACGGGACGATGGCGCTCGACGACCTCGTCCGTCCGGGCATCCGGCTCGCCAGAGACGGCGCTCTCGTCACCCCCCAGCAGGCGTATCTCTTCCAGATCCTCGCGCCGATCCTGATGGCCGAGCCCGACGGGGAGGCCATCTACGCTCCGGAGGGAGCCCCCCTTTGCGAGGGCGAGCTCGTCCGGCTTCCGCAGCTCGCCGAGACCCTCGAGCGGCTCGGCGAGGAGGGCCCCGCTCCCTTCTATGAGGGCGACCTCGCGGACGCGATCGCGGCGACGGTGGAGGAGGGGGGCGGGATCATCGGGCGCGCTGACCTCGCCGCCTACGAGACGATCGCCAGGCAGCCGGTCCGGGCGGAGTTCGCCGGCCGCGAGATCCTCACCAACCCGCCGCCGTCCTCCGGTGGGATCCTCCTCGCCTACGCGCTCGACATCCTCGGGGAGCTCGGCGCGACCGACACCGAGACGCTCGTCGCCGTCATGGAGCAGGCTCAGGGAGCGCGCACCCCGGGGTTCCTGGCGGGGCTCTACGAGGAGGGCTTCGCCGAGCGGTTCCTGACCCCGGCGGCGGTCAGGTCGGCCGCCACGCGGTGCCGGGAGGGGCACGACCTCGGACCCGGCCCGGACCCGCAGGGGCCGCTCGGCTCGACGACGCACATCACGAGCCTCGACGGCGACGGCGGCTGCGCCTCGGTCACCTGCTCCAACGGCTCCGGCTCCGGCGTGTTCGTGCCCGGAACCGGCGTGCAGCTCAACAACATGCTCGGGGAGGACGATCTGAACCCGTTCGGCTTCCACGCGACCGGGCCGGGCCGCCGGATGCCCTCGATGATGAGCCCGACCATCGCCCGGCGCGGCGGCGCGATCGAGCTCGGCCTCGGGAGCGGGGGATCGAACCGGATCCGATCAGCGATCACGCAGGTGCTCGTGCGCGCTCTGGCGGACGAGCTTCCGCTCGCCGACGCCGTCGGCGCTCCCCGCATCCACTTCGAGGCGGGAACGGTCCACGCCGAGCCCGGTGTCGACCCCGCCGCGCTCGCCAGGCTGGAGGCGAGCGGCTACGAGGTCGTCCGCTGGCGCGAGCCGAACCTCTTCTTCGGCGGCGTCCATGCCGTCTCGAGCGACGACGGCGTGGTCACCGGGGCCGGGGACCCACGCCGCGGCGGAGCCGTGGCGAGCTAGACGGTTGATTCCACGAACTCAGGCGACGTAGTCGACCAGAGCCCGGCTCGGACGCCCGAGCCCGTGCTCGAGCGAGATGCAGGCAGCGAGGGGTAAGAAGACGAGCGCCGATCCGTGCGCCGAGGGCAGCGGCGCCCTGTTCCACGCGCTCGGGTGACGCTGGAAGCAGCGGAGCCCTTGTCAGCCCTTGTCAGCGCATCGTCAGCCCATCGTCAGCGCAGCAGGGGTGACTCAGACCAGGATCGTGGTCTCC
>JAXLSW010000012.1:0-179962 GCA_046330415.1 Solirubrobacterales bacterium
CTCGCGGATGTGGAACGCGAGGTCGGGGTCCGCGTGGTCGACCCAGTAGGGGTAGTCGATCCCGAATGGCACCTCCGCCAGGCGCCAGCGAAACGGTGGCAGCAGGTGCAGGCGACCCTCGATCAGCTCGGTGAGCATCTCGAGGGTGAGCTCGCCCCCCGGCGCCGTCGAGGGGTCGTAGATCGCCAGGGAGCTGACGTGCGCGTGATTGCGCCCGTCCTCGAGGGCGATGAACTGGGAATCGACGCTGGTGAGCTGTCTCATGGTCCTCTTCCTCCTCCTAGTCGTTGGTCGCCACGAGCTCGGCGTGGACGACGGGGAGCCGCCCCTCCGCAAAGTCCGCCCGCAGCACCTTCTTGTCGAGCTTGCCGACGCTCGTCTTCGGGATCTCCTCGACGAACGCGAACGAGTCGGGGAGCTGCCAGCGGGCGAACGAGTCACCCAGGTGCTCCCGGATCTCGGCCGGGGACGCCTCTCGGCCCTCCTTCAGCACCACGCAGGCGAGCGGACGCTCGCTCCAGCGATCGTCGGGGATCGCGATCACGGCCGCCTCGCGGACGCTCGGATGCTCGGCGATGCTCGTCTCGAGCTCGACCGAGGAGATCCACTCGCCGCCCGACTTGATCAGGTCCTTGGCGCGATCGGTCAGACGGACGAAGCCGCGCGGGTCGACGGCGCCGATGTCACCGGTCCGCAGCCACTCGCCGTCGAACTTCTCCTCGTCGGCGCCCTCGTCGGGCCGGTAGTAGGCGGAGGCGACCCAGGGCCCGCGCACCTGCACCTCGCCGACGGCCTCGCCGTCGTGGGGCGCGAGGCCGTCGTCGCCGACGATCCGCGCCTCGACCCAGGGGCTCACCCGTCCGGCCGTCACCCGGTCGCTCCAGGATTCCTCGCCCTCGCGGCCGGCCGGCGGGCGGGCGATCGACAGCAGCGGTGCGGTCTCGGTCATCCCCCACGCCTGCAGGATCTCGACGCCGTGGCGCTCGAACCCCTCCATCAGCGATCGCGGTACCGCGGCGCCACCGCAGATCCCGCCGCGCAGGCTCGAGAGGTCGCCGCCCTCACGCTCCACGTGGTCGAGCAGGGCCGAGAGCACGGTCGGAACCCCGGCGATCAGGGTGGCCCGCTCGATCTCGATCAGACGTGCAAGCGGCGGTCCCTGCAGGAACGGGCCGGGCATGATCAGGTCGGTGCCGGTCAGCGCCGCGCTGTAGGGAAGCCCCCAGGCGTTGACGTGGAACATCGGCACGATCGCGAGCAGCCGGTCGGCTGCCGAGAGGCCGATCGAGTCGGTCATGCAGGACGTCGTCGAGTGCAGCGCGATCGAGCGATGCGAGTAGAGGACGCCCTTCGGGTTGCCGGTCGTGCCGCTCGTGTAGCAGAGCGACGCTGCCTGACGCTCGTCGATCTCGGGGAAGTCATAGGAGCCGGGACCGGCGTCCTCGAGCAACTCCTCGTAGGCGACGGCATTCGGTAGCCCGTCGGGGATGCGCCCCTCCCCCATGACCACCCAGCGCTCGACGTTCGGCAGCTGGTCGAGCAGCGGCAGAATCGCGGGCACGAGTGAGTCGTCGATGAACACGACGCGGTCGCCCGCGTGGTGGATCACGTAGGCGATCTGCTCCGGGAAGAGCCGGACGTTCACCGTGTGCAGGACGGCGCCGACGCTCGGCACGGCGAAGTAGAGCTCGAAGTGGCGCTGGTTGTTCCAGGCGAAGGTCCCGACGCGGTCGCCAGGCTCGATGCCGAAGGTGTCGAGGGCGCGGGCGAGCCGTGAGACGCGCTCGGAGACGGTCGCGAAATCGACGTGGTCGGGCCCGTCCTCGCGCAGCGTGATGACCTCGCTGTCGCCGTAGCAGCTGTCCAGTCGCCGGGCGATCGCCGGGATCGTGAGCTGGAAGTCGTTCTGCATCAATCCTTCGAGCATCTGCTTCATCTCCTTCGCGGTGTTGGGAAGAGGTCGACGGCTCCCCGGGGCGCGGGCGGATCGGGAGAGGTGACCCGCGCCCCGAGGGCGTCGATGTGTGTGTGGTCGCCTAGGGGACCCGGTTGACCGCGGGAGGGGTCCAGCCCGTCCCGTCGAGGATCCCGTCCTCCGCGTCACCCGGCTGGTAGAGCCGCCAGTTCAGGCGGAAGTTCTGGCCGGCCGGCGAAGGCAGCCAGTTCTGCGCCTGGTTGGGGTCGGTGGGCTGGGTGCTCTGGACGTACAGGTCGATCGAGCCGTCGTCGTTGACGTGCAGATCGGTCCTGTCGTTGATCACGTAGCGACCGATCGAGTTCGGCACGAGGAACCCGGCGGTGTCGTACATGGTCAGCGACCAGAACGCCTTCACCGGGGGCAGCTGACCCGCGGGGATGTGCAGGACGTACTTCCTGTCACCGTTCAGGGCCTGCAGGGTCTTGTCGACCTGCGCGACCGGGTAGATCGCCTCGTCCGGGAGCAGCGCCCCGAGCCCGACCTGCGTGACGATCGCGCGGAGCACGTAGTCGGTCCCGTAGGATCCCGTCGGGCTCACGAGGTACCCGTTGTGGGCGCTGAATCCCGCCAGGTACTGCTTGGTCAGGTCGGCCTGCACCGACGCCCTTCCCGCGGCTACCGCGGCCGTCATCCCGGCGACCGTGTCAGCGCTCAGCGATGTGTTCGTCGAGGGCGTCAGGCCCGGGCCGACACCGATCGCGGCGAGCTTGTCGAGCTCGGCCTGGTCGGCGGCCGGCGGCGGGAACTTCGCAAGCTGCTTGCCGAGCTTGTCGAAGTAGGTCATGCCGGTGGGCAGCTGGGTGTCGTTGACCGTCGTGTCCGGGTTGTCGGGGACCTTCGGCTTCCAGCCCTTCTTGCCGTACTTGCTGAGCGGGGTCAGGGTCGTCTCGTTCTGGATCTTGTGGACCTTCTTGATGTCTCCGTCGACGCCATCGTCGGCGTAGATCCGCTCGATGATCCAGACGCGGTCGTAGTTCGACTGGACGCGCTTGACGCCCTTCGGGAGCTTCACGTTCTTCTGATCGGGGCCGAGAATCGCGTAGTCGCCCGGCTTGGTCTTGTGGACCGTCCCGAAGTTCTTGAAGTCCTCGGTGTAGGGATCCATCAGCGGGATCACGAAGTAGCGATCCTTGACCTTGGGCACGTGCAGGATCAGCGGCTGCTGCTTCAGGTTCAGCCACGCGATCGAGTAGAGCGTGTCGAAGTTCGGGGCCACGACCGCCTTGTTGTCGGGCTGCACGAACTGCCGTACGGGGTTGAACTGATTGGGCGGACCGAAGCCGACGCCGTTCGAGACGTCGACGCTCGTCTGGTTGCGGTAGGTCTTGTCCATGGTCACGATCGGGAGGCCGTACTTGTAGGCCTCGAGCCCGAGCGCGTAGCCCTGGTCGTACTCCGCCTGCGTTGCTGATGCCGACTGCGCCGCGACGCCGGTCACGGCGAGCGCCAGCGCGGCGGCTGCGAGGCCCCGGCGGAGCCGGCGCCCGATGGATGCGTTCATCTGTCTGATCTCTCCTGTGGATGGGTGGTGGCAGCCCGCTCTCCTGAGCCCGGATCTGCCGTCCTCCCCACCCTCGCCCACCGCATCCCCCGCGCTCCCGTCGGATCCGGACAGCCGTCACACATGTCCTTGTCGGATACCTACAACGGGGTTACAAACCGCGCTAGAATGCGATTGGTGGCGGCTTCGGAGGACCCAGACGAGCATCGCGGGCATTTCTGGAGGGAGGTCGCACCCGCGCTGGCCGAGGAGTTCCGCGCCCATGCGCCGGAGCTCGCAGCGGCGATGGCCGAGCGCGCCCGCGAAGCGCTTCCCGATCTCATCTCCGACCCGGGTGACGACTCGGCCAACCGCACGAGCAACGAGGCGACGATCCGCGAGATGGCGGACATGCTCGAGCGAGGGGCGGATCCCTACGAGGCGACCCTGCCCGAGGTGACCCGGGCGTGGGCCGGCGACATGGCCAAGCGCGGTCGATCCCTCCCCGGCCTGATGAGGATCTATCGGGTCAGCCACGCGATCGCCTGGGACTGGGTGCTGCCGCGACTGCGCGAGTCGTCGGCCGACCAGGACCAACTCGCCGAGGCGGTCGAGCTGATGTCGGACTGGATGCTCTCCTACGTCGACGCCCTCGTGGTCCTGGCGGAGGAGACCTACGGAGACGAGCGCGAGCGCTGGCTGCGCGGCAGCTCCGCAATCCGGCTGGAGACGATCAACGCGATCCTCGCCGGCGAGCCGGTCGATTCGGCCGCGGCGTCGCGACGGCTCGGCTACGAGCTCGACCGCACCCACGTCGCGCTGGTGGCGTGGCGAGCTGACGGCGGCGAGGGCCTCGGCAGCTTCGAGGACCTGGAGGCCGCGATCAGAGGGGTCGCTTCCCCGCTTGGTCGCGGCGAGCCGCTGATCCTGCCGACGGGCGTGCTGATCGCGGCGGCCTGGGTCGGCGTCGAGCGGGAACTCGACATGTCCGCGCTCGCGGGCCCCGACATCCGGGCGGGAACCGGCATCCTGCTCGCCGCCGGCTATCCGGCCGAGGGCGTCGAGGGATTCCGCAGAAGCCACGAGGAGGCACTGGCCGCGCGCCGGGTGGCGATCCTCGGGGAGAGACCCGCCGGGACGCTCGTCCAGTACGCGGACGTCGCGCTGGCGGCCAACGCCACGCGCGGAGGGATGGCCGACTCGTGGCGTTTCGTGCGGCGCCAACTCGGCCCTCTCGCCGCCGCCGACGAGACCTCGTTGCGGCTGCTCTCGACGCTGCGCGTCTATCTCTCACAGGGCGGAAGCCACGGGCGGGCCGCCGCGCAGCTCGGCATCCACGAGAACACCGTCCGCTACCGGGTACGGCAGTGCGAGGATCGGCTCGAGAAGGTGATCGGCCCCGACGACTTCGACCTGCAGGCGGCCCTCGTCCTCGTCGACGCGATCCCGGCGCTCGCCGCCGAGAGCCCACCGGCCGAGACGGAGGAGCGCTGAGCCGCCTGCAGGGGCGAATCGCGAGTCAGCTAGCCTGCCGCCCGGCCAGTTCCCCTCCCGACTCCATCTCCATCCGACCCTCCCCTTCTCCGTGCGCGAGCTGATCATCACCGAGTTCGTCTCCCTCGACGGGGTCATGGAAGCCCCGGGCGGGGAGGCCGGTTACGCCCACGCCGGCTGGGTCGCGGACTTCTTCGACGACGATCTCGGCGCCTACAAGCTCGAGGAGCAGCTGGCCGCGGAGGTGCTGCTGCTCGGCCGCAAGACCTACGAGAGCTTCTACGGCGCTTGGCCCGAGCGGGACGACGAGATGGCGGACAAGATCAACACGATGAGAAAGCTCGTGGCCTCGACAACGCTCGAGGGCAGCGATTGGGAGAACACGCGCGTCATCTCCTCCGACCTCGAGAGCGTGGTGCGGGCGACCAAGGAGGAGGAAGGCGAGGAGCCGATCCTCATCGCCGGCAGCCGCAGCGTCGCTCGCGCGCTGATCGCCGCCGGCCTGGTCGATCAGATCAACCTGCAGGTCTTCCCGCTGGTCCTCGGCTCCGGCGCCCGCTTCTACCCCGACTCCGAGGACAAGCTGCCGCTCACGCTGACGTCGTCGAGGGCCCTGGAGACCGGCGTGGTGCTGCAGCAGTACCGGACGCTGTGAGCGCCCACCCTTCCTACTGCCGCTGATTCGCCGGCCTGATCAGGACCTCGTTCACGGCCACGTGCCGTGGGCGCGTGACGATGTAGGAGATGGCGTCGGCGATGTCGGCGGCTTCGAGACGCTCGACATCGGCGAAGTGCTTGCGGATCGAGCTCAGAACCTCGGGACGGTTGTGGCTCGACAACTCGGTTGCGACCGCTCCGGGCTCGATCAGCGAGACCCTCACGTGTCGATCGCCCACCTCCTGCCGCAGCGCCTCCGAGAACGCGCCGACCGCATGCTTGGTGGCGTTGTAGACGCCGCTGCCGGCCCACGCCAGCCGCCCCGCCACGGAGGAGACGTTGACGAGATCCGCACATCCCCGTGGTTCGCCGGCCGCCGCCTCGAGGAGGTGGGGCAGCGCTGCGCGGGCCACGTACAGGAGCCCCTGGACGTTGACGCTCAGCATCCGTTCCCACTCCTCGACGGGCGCGTCGAGCACCGGGCCGAGCAGCATCACGCCGGCGTTGTTGACGAGGATGTCAAGCCTTCCGAGCTCGGCGACGGCGCCCGCGACCGCCTCTTCTGCCTCTTCGCGCCGGGCCACGTCCGCCTCGACCACGATGGCCTCTCCCCCTCCCTCCCTGATCTCGGAGGCGAGTGCCTCGAGCCTGTCGGTGCGACGCGCGAGCAGGGCTACGCGAGCACCGTCCCCGGCCAGGCGGCGAGCCGTCGCCTGACCGATCCCGCTCGACGCGCCCGTCACCAGCGCCACCGTGTCCTTCAGTGGGTCGTTCGCGTTCATCGGCCCTCCTCGCGTTGGGGATCCTGGGGTACTGGTCCATCCCCTCCCGGCCCCCGCTCGCCTCGGCGCACGGTGAGGTGCGGAACCAGGAGCAACGTCAACCAGAAGAGCTGCCCGACGGTGGGATCGACGACGTAGGCGATCGGGATCGAGAGCAGGAAGATCGCCACCACCCAGGCGTTCGAGCGCACGAGCACGGACTTCTCCCGCAACGCGCCCGCAGGGGCCAGCCCGGCGTTGAACGCGACGATCTCCGTCCAGCCGGACGCCGCCGCGGCGGCGGCGACGTTGAGCGCGTAGATCGTCACCGCGAGCGGCCCGTCGAAGCTACCCAGCACGTTCGTCGTGAACGGCATCAGCGAGATCAGGCTGAGCAGGAGGAGGTTGACCACGATCAACCCACGGTCGGTGCGGACGATCGCCGAGAAGAGCTTGTGATGCTCGTACCAGAACTTCCCCATGACGGCGAAGCCGATGAAGTAGGCGGTGAGGTCGTCGTCGAGCTCATGCAGCCCGTCGCTGAGGCTCTCCCCGCTCGGGATCTCGATGTTGAGGACGAGGAGGGTGATCGCGATCGCGAAGACGCCGTCGCTGAACGCGCCGACGCGGTCCAGCTCGCGCCGCTCCGCCTCCTCCGCGCCCTCGTAGTCCCGCGCCATCAGCCTGGCGGCGGCCTAGATGCTCTCCAGCACCTCGAAGGACCAGATCTCGCTGCTCGTCCCGACCGGCCCACGCTCGCGGTGCTGGGAGTGCCCCGCGGCGAAGTCCGGGCTGCGGACCCAGCTCTGGAAGTCCTCCTCCGAGCGCCAGGTGGTGATCACGAGGCAGACGTCGCGGTCGTCGTCGGGCCGCAGCAGCTGGAAGGATTCGAAGCCCTCGGCCTTCTCGACCTGGCCGAGGCGGCTGGCGAACCGCTCCGCGAACTCGTCGAATCGGTCTCTGGGAACGGTGATGGCGTTGATCTTCGCGACGGACATGGCCTGATCCTATCCGCGCGCCCGTGCGCGTCGGGTTGTGAACGGCTGCATAGGTAGGACCTATGTACCAGCTAAGATCGGGAAAGCACCCTCGTCCGAACGGAGACCCCCGAAATTGCTCGCCCTCACCCGCCGCTTCTGCGGTATCTCAGTCGCACTGCTCCTGGCGCTCGTCTGCGCCGCCCCATCGTCGGCGGCCGAGGACGTGGTCGTCCAGGGCACCACGGACGTCCGCGACGCCGGCCTGCTCGACGACGTCATCGTCCCCGGCTTCGAGGCCGCCTACCCGCAGTACAACCTTCAGTACGTCGCGGTCGGGACCGGCCAGGCGCTGACCAACGCTCGCAACGGCCAGGGCGACGCCGTGCTCACGCACGCGGCCCCGCTCGAGGCTCAGTTCGTCGCCGACGGCTACTCCGCCGAGCAGTACGGACGGGCGATCTTCTACAGCGACTACGTGATCCTCGGGCCGCAGAGCGACCCGGCGGGCGTGCTCAGCGGCGCGGCCCACAACGCCGCGCACGCGTTCGAGCTGATCGCCGCCGCGGGAGGGTCGGGAACCGTCAACTTCGTCTCGCGAGGCGACAACTCGGGCACCAACGTCGCCGAGGAGCAGATCTGGAACCGGACGACCGGCGTCACCCTCTGCGACGTCGCCTCGGGCCGCAAGCGCCCCTATTCGCAGACCGGGGCCTGCACGGGCGGCACCGAGCAGGGCTGGTATCACCGCGCCGGGCTCGGGCAGGCCCAGACGGTCCAGCTGGCCGATCAGTGCCCGTTCAGCGGCGGCAACTGCTACGAGATGACCGACCGCGGCACCTTCAACCGCCTCGTCTCGACCGGCGCGATCACCAACTTGAAGGTCGTCTCCGACCGCAACGACGCGGCGGCGCCGGGAGGCAAGGACCTGCTGGTGAACTCGTTCCACGCCTACGCGGTCAACCCGGCCAAGTTCAGCCCGGGGACCATCGACCAGACGGGCGCCACGGCCTTCCTCGACTACCTCACCTCGAGGGACTTCCAGAGCCGCCTCGCCTCCTACCCGAACCAGTCCGACCCGGCGTTCTTCGCATCGGCGGCGCCCACGATCACGGGGTCGCTGCCGGCCGAGGTGACGGCCGGAGAGCCGCTGACGGTCTCCGGCTCCGTCACCAACAACACGCCGGGGACCCCGGCGCTCGGTTCCGTCGGTGTGCAGCTCTTCGCCACCGGAACCAGCCTCGGCGAGCCGGGCGCGGTCGCCTCGGCGACAACCGCATCCGACGGCTCCTACTCGCTCGGCTTCACACCCGTCAGGAGCGGCCTCTACTCGCTTCAGACCCCGCAGATCACCGAGACGGTGATCCCGGGAACGCCGCCGTTCGGCGACATCCTCCAGCCGGGGAACCTGACCCTCGGCAACGTCACCGTGCGCTCGACGATCACGCTCGACTCCGCCAAGGCCAAGCCCGGGAAGGTGCACGTGAAGGGTGCTATCGCCCCCGAAACGGGCCGGTCCGACCCGAAGCTCATCCTCCTCGGCAAGCGCAAGGGCGGCAAGGGAGGCAAGGGTAAGTCGGGTTTCCGCAAGCTCGGCAGCGTCGGGCTGAGCCAGACGGGCGCCGGCTTCAACAAGCGATTCGACGTCAGGCCGGGTCGCTATCGGGTCCAGGTCCGCTACTCGGACCTGGGGATCGTAGAGTCAGCGACCAGCGATGCTCTCCGCGTCAAGGTCCCCAAGGACTAACCCGCGAAACCTGCTCCGCGCCGCGCTGGCGATCGCGGCGGGAACGCTCGTCGCCGGGCTCGCTTCGGCCGGCGCGAGCGACGCTCAGACGGGCGCGGCGGCGATCGTGGTCCACGCCGACGGGCGGGACCTGACCATCACCGCCGGCGAGCTCGAGAACGGCTACGACGTTCGCGACCGCGACTACACGCTGCGATCGCAGGACGGCCACGAGGAACCGCTGCTGCACATCACCGCGGCTGCCTCGGTGCGGAGGGTCCTCGACTTGGTCGGGGTCAACCCCGACTCGGTCGGATTCGTGGAGACGCGCCGGGGCGACGGCACCTACGCGACCCTCGATGGCGCCGACGTGTCGAGCTCCCCTCCCTTCGCCGACGGCCCTCCGGTCGTGTTCGTCGACGGACCCAGCGTCAGGTACCTACGCCCGGTTCGCGGGCCCTCCGACTCCAACGCCTCCGACAACCTGGCAACGCAGACGGGAGCGCCGCTGGAGCTCACGGTTCACTCCGGGAACCTCCTCGACGTCGACGCCACGGCCAGCGACCTCGAGATCGACCGGGGTGAGACCGTCTCCTTCTCGGCGACGGCGTCCGGGGCCGCGGATGGCGAGAGCGTGGACTTCGCCTGGGACTTCGACGACGGGGCGGTCGAGCCCGGCGCGAGCGTTACACATTCGTTCACCGCGGAGGGCACCTACGAGGTCATCGCCCGCGCCACCGGCGACCGCGATTCCGCGGGCACCTCAGCCCTTCTGCGAGTGATCGTCGGCACGCCCCCTCCCGCCGAGGGCGGATTGCCCGGTGGGGGCACCGGCGACGACGACGATCTGCCCGACGGGCGCGAGCATGGAGACGGGCCGGGAGGCAACGGCCACGGCGATGGTGCCGGTGACGGCCGCGGCGACGATGGCGGTGGTGCTGGTGCCGGGGGAGACGGCGGATCGGGCGATGGCGGCGACACCGTCCAGCCGAGCGCCACTCCGCTGCCGACGGGCACGATCACCCCCGCAAGCGCTCCCATCCCGGACATCGATCCCAGTGACGGGCAGGCGGCGCCCGAGGACGAGGCCGGGTCACGCAACGATGAAGGGAACGACTACGAACGCGTCGCGGGCAGGCTTCTCAGCGCCGCGGTGCCTGCCGCGCTCGTCGCTCCGGCGAGCGCCGAACCGGCGGTGGCCCGGCCGCCGGAGCAAAAGGTCTGGAGCGGCGCGGGGCTGCTGGTCGGGACTCTCGTGCTCGCTCTCGCCGGAGCCGCGCTCGAGAGACGATCGGCTCACGCGCCGTGAACTTCATCTGGGATGGGATCGAGCAGGCGTGGCACCTCCTGCTCCATCCCGACGATGCCCTCCTCGACGTGGTCGAGGTGACGCTGCGGGTCGCGTTCCTGTCGACGCTGATCGCCCTGGCGATCGGGCTGCCGATCGGGCTCGCGCTCGGCCTGGGCCGCTTCCGGGGCCGTGGAGCGATGCTCACGCTCGCCAACGCCGGGCTCGCCCTCCCCCCCGTGCTCGTGGGTCTCGTGGCCGCCCTCCTGCTCTTCCGCCAGGCGCCGCTCGGCGGTCTCGACCTGATCTACACGGTCAACGGCGTCATCTTCGCTCAGGCGCTGCTGTCGATCCCGATCGTCGCCGCGCTGTCAGCGGCCTCCATCCAGGCACTCCCGGCGGACCTGATCGAGCAGGCCCGCGCGCTCGGGGCAAGCGGCGCGCAGCGATGGGCGCTCGCCATCCGTGAAGCCCGCATCGGCATCGTCGCCGCCGCAGCCGCCGCCCTCGGGTCCGCCCTCTCGGAGGTCGGCTTGGTGGTCCTCGTCGGCGGCAACATCACCGGCGAGACGCAGACGCTCGCGAGCGCGATCCTGACCGAGGTGGCCGCCGGCGACTACGGCCGCGGCATCGCCTTCGGGGTCCTGCTCGTCGGGCTGATCCTCGTCCTCTCGGCAGTCCTCACCGTCGTCCAGCACGGGTCGAGGCCAGGCCCCGGCCCGAGGCGGGCGATGGCGCGGTGATCGCGGGAAGCGGGCTGTCGATCGCCCTGGGCGGTCAGGAGGTCCTCGACGGGGTCGACCTGCATGCTCGCGACGGTGAGGTCCTCGTCGTCCTCGGCGCAAACGGATCAGGGAAGAGCACCCTGCTGCGGGTGCTGGCCGGGCTGCTGCGGCCCGATGCCGGCGAGATCCACAGGGACGGGCGTTGCGTCCTGGCGCTGCAGACACCGGCCCTGAGCTCGCGCTCCGCCGGCGCCAACGTCGTCGACGCCCTGCGCTGGTGGGGCGTCGAGCGCAGCGAGCGGGGCCCGCGGGCGGAGTGGGCGCTCGCCGCGCTCGGGGCGGCCGAGCTGGCGGAGCGGCGGACGGGGACCCTGTCGGGCGGGCAGGCGCGCCGCGTGCACCTCGCTCGCGCGCTCGCCGTCCGGGCCGAGACCATGATGCTCGACGAGCCCTTCGCCGGGCTCGACCCGCAGACCCGGGGCGACCTGATCTACGACGTCGGCACGGTCCTGCGGGACGAACGGCGAGCGACGATCCTCGTCCTGCAGGACCTGGGCGAAGCGCTGGCGCTGGGCGACCGGATGGTGATCCTCGTGGAGGGAAGGGCCGTCGCCGACGGCTCCCCGCGCGAGCTCCTCGAACGACCGCCGACGCCCCAGGTGGCGCGCTTCCTCGGTTACCGGAGCGCGATCACCGAACCCGGCGGCACCCGCTACCTGCGGGTCGCCGACGTCGAGCTCGATCGGGACGGACCGATCGAGGGCAGGGTCGTCCACACCGTCCCCATCGAGGAGGGTGTGCGGGTCGAGCTCGAGTCCGCGGGCGGCGGGCTCGCCGTCCACTCACCGCTCCCGGGGCCGAGGATCGGCGAGCTCGTGCGCGTGCGGGTGAGCGGAGGGGTCCGCTTCAGCGACGACTGAGCGCTACTTCCGATCCGCGCGGGGGTTCTTGCTTCGAACGGGCACACGACAAGGGAGTCAGGGAGAGCATGTGCAGGTCGGGCCGAACGGCCACCTCAGCGTTGGTTGCGTTCCTCGTCGCGGCGGTGGCCCTCGTCGGTCCCAGCGGATCGAGCGGTGAAGCCGGAGCCGCGCAGGGCGGGAACGCGCAGGAGCGCCCCAACATCGTGCTGCTGGAGAGCGACGATCAGACGCAGGACTCGATGCGCTACATGCCCACCGTCAACCGCGTGATCGGCGAGGCGGGAGCGACGTTCCCCACCAACGTCACCAACTGGCCGCTCTGCTGCCCCTCGCGGGCGACGCTGCAGACGGGCCAGTACGCGCACAACCACGACGTGCTCGGCAACAGCCCGCCGCTCGGCGGCTTCGGCAACCTCGACATCTCCAACACGCTGCCGGTCTGGCTGCAGGGCGCCGGCTACTACACGGCCCACATCGGCAAGTTCCTGAACGGGTACGAGTCGAGCCCGGTCGGCGTGCCGCCGGGCTGGAGCGAGTGGCACGGCTCGAAGACGACGTACCGCTTCTACGGCTACCAGCTGCTCGAGGACGGGCAGGTCAACACGTACGGGTCCATCGACGAGGACCCGGACAACCCGGCGGACCCGGCCAGCTACTCGACCGACGTCTACACCGAGAAGGCGGTCGACCTGATCAACCGGCGCGCTCCGAGCGGGACGCCGTTCTTCCTCTCCGTCGCCTACCTCGCGCCCCACGCGGGCGGCCCCAACAGCGGCCGTTGCGCGGGCACGGCGAAGCCCGCCGTCCGTCACGCCGGGGCGTTCGCGACCGAGCCCTTGCCGCAGCCGCCGGACTTCAACGAGGCGGACGTATCCGACAAGCCCGCTTCGATCGCCGGAAGGGATCCGCTGAACGCGAACCAGATCGAGAACGCCACCCGCAACTACCGTTGCCGAGCCGAGTCGCTGCTGGCGATCGACGAGAGCGTCGGCCGCATCGTCGACGCCCTCCGCTCCGCCGGTGAGCTCCGCAACACCCTGATCATCTACACCTCCGACAACGGGTTCTTCCACGGCGAGCATCGCATCGTCACCGGCAAGAACCGCGTCTACGAGGAGGCGGTCCGAGTGCCGCTGCTGATGCGCGGTCCCGGCGTCCCGAAGGGCGTTTCCGTCCGCGACCTGTCCATCAACGCCGATCTCGCACCGACGATCGCCGACGCCGCGGATGCCGAGCCCGGCCTCGACGAGGACGGGGTCTCCCTGCTGCCGTTCGCCGCGGAGCCGCAGCGCGCGCACGGCCGCGAGCTCCTGATCGAGCAGTACTCGCCTGACGGCGAGGACGGGGAACCCACGGGCACCGAGTACCAGGCGGTTCGCACGTCGCGCTACAAGTACGTCGCCAACGCCACGGGCGAGATCGAGCTCTACGACCTCGCCGCCGATCCCTACGAGCTCACCAACCTGCACGGGCGCCCCGACTACGCGGAGGCTGAGGCGGCGCTCGCCCAGAGGCTCGCGGCGCTGCGCGCGTGCGCCGGCGCGTCCTGTCACTCGCGGCCGGCGATGAGGCTCGAGCTGCCGCAGCCCCGTAAGCGCCACGGTGAGAGGCGCTGCACCCCCGCCGGGCGCTTTCTGGCCCAGGTCGAAAACCGCGCCCAGAGCCGCCTCGTGCGGGTGGACTTCTCGCTGGAGGGGAAGCGGACGGGCAGCGACACAAAGGCCCCGTTCGAGCGCACCATCCCCTACGGGAAGCTGCGCGGAGCGAAGGGGAAGGCGGAGATCGAGGCGACGGCCGAGCTGGTCGACGGCCGCCGCCTGACGCTGCACCAGAAGGTCCGCGTCTGTCGCTGAGGCTCCTCTCGTCGCCGTTTCGTGGACGGACGGCAGCGGCCGGTCTCCCTTGTCGCCGCCAAAGGTGATAGCTATTGCGGGTGATGGAAGCTGCTGCACCGCCCCCTCCCCCGCCCCCGCCCGCCCCGACCCCGCGCTCGATCGACGTCGGCCGGGTCGTCAAGGAGTCGTTCTCGATCTACGCGGAGAACGCGGCCCCGCTGCTGATCACGGCCTTCATCGTCTTCCTCATCGCGGGCCTGATCCAGGGTCTGCTGGCTGACGGCGGGATCATCCTGCAGCTCATCGGCACGGTCGTCTCGCTCGTGGCGACGGCGATCTACACCGGCTTCGTGGTCAAGCTCGTCGAGGACGTCCGCGACGGCAGCCGCGACTTCTCCGTCGGCGACCTGATCTCCTCCGCCTCGCCCTACATCGTGCCCCTGATCGTCAACGGCGTCCTGCGCGGCATCGCGATCGCGATCGGGCTGATCCTCTTCATCGTCCCCGGCCTCATCCTGCTGACGATCTGGGCGGTCACCTCGCCCGCAATCGTCGTCGAGAAGGTCGACGGGATCGCCGCCTTCGGCCGCTCCAGCGACCTCACGAAGGGCCAGCGGATGAACGTCTTCGTGACGATCCTCGTCGTCTTCCTCATCACCTTCGTGGTCTCGTTCATCGTCCTCGCCATCGGGGCTTCGATCGGTACCGGCGCGCTGATCGCGCTCAGCATCCTCGTCGCCACGATCACGCAGCCCATCGCCGCGTTGGTCGCCTCGGTGCTCTTCTTCGACCTCGGCGGCGGCGCCTCGGGCGCCTCGGGCCAGCAGGTCGTCGAGTACTGAGCCCGCGGGTCGACTTCGACCCGACCGAGGTCGATCGCCGGGCGTTCCACCGGCTTCTGAACGCCGTCGTCATCCCGAGACCGATCGCCTGGGTCTCGACGACGTCGGTGGCCGGGATCGACAACGTCGCGCCCCACTCCTTCTTCACCATCTCCTGCATCGACCCGCCGGTCGTGCAGTTCACCTCCGTCGGGCGCAAGGATTCGCTGACCAACGCCGAGGCGACCGGCGAGTTCGTCATCAACCTCGCGCCCGAGCCCCTGTTCGAGGCGGTCAACGCGACCGGGACGGATTTCCCTCCCGAGGAGGACGAGTTCGCTGAGGTAGGCCTCGAGCGTGAGCCGAGCCTGCGGGTGACACCACCGCGCGTCGCCGGCTCACCGGTCGCGATCGAGTGCCGGGTCCGCGACACGATCCCGCTCGGCGACTCGACGGTCGTTCTCGGCAGCGTCGTCCACCTCGCGGTCGCGGAGGAGGCGATGGTCGACGGTCTGCCCGACGCCGAGCGCCTGCGCCCGCTGGCGCGGCTCGGCCGTGACGAGTGGTCGACCCTCGGCGAGATCCGCACGATCTCGCGAATCAGGCGCCGGGACTGGCCCGGCCACTACAAGCGCCCCTGAGGCGCTACTTGCGCTTCCAGGCGCGGCCGAAGAGCTTGGAGACGCGTCCGGAGCTGAGGTTGGCGCCGAAGTTGGCGGCTCCCGGATCAGGCGGATCCAGCTCCGCGACCGCTGCAGGGTCGATGGTGAGCGTCACGGCGCGCTCGAAGGTGCGTGCGACCTCGGGGGCGTCGACGAACCTGACGTCCCCGGAGGCGTCCTCGATGACGAACCCGTCGAGGATGTGCTCGCGGTAGTTGTCGACGACCTGCCGGACCTCGCCGACGCGGGTCCCGTCGCTCGCGTATACGGGCGTCCCTTGCTCGATGGCCGTGTAGTGGACGGGGCTGCCGTGCTCGTCGCTCACCGCCCGGAGGATACGGCCGAACCTAAAGATTCCTGAACATGGGGGTCTGACCCCGGTGTTCCCGTGTCAGCCCGCGCGCTCGCGCACCGCGTCCTCGGCGCAGAAGGCGGCGATCTCGCGCGAGAGCCTCCCCCCCTGCCAGGCGAGCGGGCTCTGGCCGGGCTCCTCGCTGATCAGACGGGCCCGCGGCAGGCTCTCCGCGTACGCCTCGGCCACCGCGTACGGATGCGTGGGGTCGGCATCGTCGCCGCTCGCCACGACGAGCGCGGGGACGTCGAGCCCCTCGAGTTCGGAGAGCCCGTCGAAGGGCGAGGAGCGCGGGACCTCGCGCAGGGCGCCCGCGAGGGCGTCGAAATCACGATGGACGGCCAGCCGGTCGCGGGCGATGCGGATCAGCGTCTCGCTCCACTCCGGATCGAGGCCCTTCGAGTAGGCGGCGATGAACCCATCGATCCCGTCGCGCTCCAGTCCGTCGGCGAGATCGTCCCAGCCGCCGTGGTCGCCCGCCGGCCCGCCGATCACCGCGGGACCGATCACCACCAACCCGGCGATGCGATCGGGACCACGCAGCGCCACCCCGACGAGCGTGTGGGCTCCCATCGAATGCCCGCCGAGCACCGGCAGCGGACCGTCCCCGGTGATCGTCGCGGCCAGCACGGCCTCCATGTCGTCGCCGAGGCGCTCGTAGGTGCGGCTGCCGGGCGCTCCGGGATCGCTCTCCCCGTGCGCGCGGGCGTCGTAGCGGATCACCTCGTGGCCGCGGCGCTGCAGCGCGTTGGAGCCGTGCACGACGAGGTTGCGATGGGCGGTCAGCCCGTGGGCCAGCAGGACCGGGGGACCCTCTCCATCGCGCGTCCCGCGCAGGGTGACGCCATCGCCCGCGACGGCCTCGAAGTCGCCGTCGATCGGCTCAGCCCTCCAGCTTCGCGCTCTCGATGACGACCGGCGTCGAGGGCTCGCCGTCGCCGCCGTCGGGAGCGAGCTCGGAGATCGCCTTGACGACGTCCATCCCCTCGGTCACCTCGCCGACCAGCGCGTAGTCCGGCGTCAGGCCGATGTCGGCGGCGACCGCGATGAAGAACTGGCTGCCCGAGCGCCCCGGCGGCTCTGCCGCGGTCTTCGCCATCGCCACGGTGCCCTCCGTGTAGGAGAGCCCCGGTGGGGGCTTCTCGTCGATCGAGTAACCCGGGCCGCCCATGCCGTCCCCCTCGGGGTCGCCCCCCTGAATCAGGAAGTCGCCGACCACCCGGTGGATCGTCAGGCCGTCGTAGAAGCCCTGCTCGACGAGGCTCTGGAAGGAGGCCGCCGTTTTCGGGTTGCGGTCGTCGAAGGTGATCGTGAAGCTGCCGCAGTTCGTGTCGAACACCGCCCCGTCGGCGGTCGGGGCATCAGCCTTGGGGGGCGTCGCCTTGCGCTGGAGCGCACCGGGGTCGTCGACGGGCGTGCAGTCTCCCGATGACGCCTCGGTGGTCTCGTCCCCGCCGCCCCCACAGGCGGCCAGAAGCAGCGCCAGGAGCGCCAGGCCCGCAGCCGCGAGGGCCGCCGCGCGCTTGCGGTGGCAGCTCATGACGCCGGGACGACCTCCATGTCGTCGATCGTGACGGTTTTCCGCGGTGGTCCGTCGCCGACCCCGAGCGCCTCGATGGCGGCGACGGTGTCGAGGCCTTTCGTCACCTCACCGACGTAGGCGTAGTCGGGCGGGAGCTGCGCATCGGGGCCCGAGACGACGAAGAACTGGCTTCCGGAGCGCCCCGCCGGCTCGTCGGCGGCCTTGGCCATCGCGACCACCCCGCGCTTGTAGGTCGTGTCCTCGGGGACCTTCTCGTCGACGAAGTAGCCGGGACCACCGGAGCCGGCGCGCTGGGAGTCGTCGGCGAGCGGGTCGCCGCCCTGGATGACGAAGCCCGGCACCACCCGGGAGAACGTGAGGCCGTCGTAGAAGCCCTCGTCGACGAGGTGGCGGAATGAAGTCGTGGTCGCCGGCGATGCGTCGACGTCGAGAGCGATCGTGAAGTCACCCTCGCTCGTCTTCACGGTCACGTCGGCCGGATCGGTTACGACCTCCGTCGGGCAGGCGACGTCGCCGCCCTCGTCGGGGACCTGCGTGCACTCGATCGCCGCCGTCGTCGTCGTCGTGTCGGTGGTCGGCGGCGCGGAGGTGGAATCACCTTCATCGTCCCCGCAGGCCGCGAGGCCCGCGCTGAGCGCGAGCGCAGCCATGGCCACCGCGACGCGCCTTCGCGTTCGCGATCGGCCCACTTCGCTTTCGATCGGGGTGGTGCTCATCGCAGCTCCCGGGCGAGCCCGGATGGCGCGCCAGCCTAACGGGTTGCGATCATGCCGCCCGTGAGCGAAGTGGAGAGCAGCCCCGGCGGCCGCGTGCGCGTGATCGGCCGCGCCCTCAACGCGTCGGTGGCCCACGCGCCCTGGCTCTGGCCCCTAATGCGGCGCCCGATGACCCGCTACTTCGACGACCTCGCCGCGGGCTGGGACGAGCGGACCGGGGCGCCGGGTGCCGACCACCTCGCACCGCTCGCGGTGGCGGTAACGAAGATCGACCGTCGCCCCGAGCGGGCGCTCGACATCGGCACCGGCACCGGCGTCGCGGCGTTGTTCGTGGCCAGGGAGTTCCCGCGCGCCTCGGTTCGCGGCGTCGACATCTCCGAGGAGATGATCCACCTGGCGAAGGGCAAGGTCGGGCTCGACCCCGAGGGACGGGTCGCCTTCAGGGTCGCCGACGCGTCGTCGCTGCCCTTCGAGAACGGCCACTTCGACCTCGTCACCCAGCTCAACATGCCGCCGTTCTTCTCGGAGACCGCCCGGGTGCTGCGCCACGGCGGCCACGCCATCGTGGCCGCGAGCTCGGGGGACCGGACGCCCTTCTTCACGCCCGACGCGGTGCTGCGCCGGGGATTCGAGCGCAACGGCATGGTCACGGTCAAGGCGGGCAAGATCGGGCGCGGCTCCTACTTCGTGGCTCGAAAGGGAGACTGACGCCGTGCCCGGGGCTCGCTATCTGCTGCTCGTCAACCCCTCCGCCGGGGCCGGGCGCGCCATGAAGCGCCTGCCGGCCATCGAGGCGGCGATGCGCGAGCACGGGCTCAGCTTCCGCAGGGTCGAGACGACCGGGATCGAGCACGCGTGCCGCGAGGCCGCCGCCGCGGCCGCGGCCGGCGAGATCCCGGTCGTCTGCAGCGGTGACGGGCTCATCGGCAAAGTCGGCGGCGTCCTCGCCGGTGGGACGACGCCACTCGGCGTTGTCCCGGGCGGCCGCGGCAACGACTTCGCCCGCGTCGTCGGGATCCCCACCGAGCCCGCCGAGGCGGTGGCGATCCTCGCGGCCGATCACCGCCGCCGGATCGACGTGGGCGAGGCCAACGGGGAGCGCTTCCTCTGTATCGCCTCCTTCGGCTTCGACTCCGACGCGAACCGGATCGCGAACGAGACCAAAGTGGTCCGCGGCCCGCTCGTCTACGCCTACGCCGCGTTGAGGGCGCTGTGGAAGTGGAAGCCGGCCAACTTCGTCGTCACCGTCGACGGCGAGGAGAGGCGCGTGCGTGGCTACGCGGTCGCCGTCGCGAACTCCAAGGCCTACGGCGGCGGCATGTTCGTCGCACCGGACGCGGTGCTCGACGACGGCGAGCTCGATGTGATCATCACCGGGGATGGGCCCAAGCGCGCCTTCATCACGGGGCTTCCCGACGTCTTCAAGGGAACGCACATCGACCGGCCGGAGGTGAGCACCGCTCGCGGCGCCGTCGTCGAGGTGAGCGCCGATCGGCCGTTCGACGTCTACGCCGACGGGGACAGGCTCACGGAGCTCCCGGCCACGATCCGGGTTCTGCCGAACGCCCTCGAGCTGATCGCCCCCGCCCCCGAGGGTGCGGCGGGGGTCACGCCGCCGGACGGAGGCCCGTGAGCCCCCCTCGATCGCGCGCCTTCGGCGCCAAGGTCCTCGGCGCGCGCGCCGTCGGCTCGATCAGCCGCCGCAGCGGCCGCGGCGGCGGGACGACCCTGCCCGGCCGGATGCTCCTGCGCACGGCGCCCGACGCCATCGGGCGCCTCTCCTCCCGTCTGAGCGGCGAGCGCGCGGTCATCAGCGCGACCAACGGCAAGACGACGACGGCCGGGATGATCGCGGCCGAGCTCCGCGCAGCCGGCCGCGAGCCGGTCCACAACAGGGCGGGATCGAACATGGCCTGGGGCGTCGCGACGGCGCTGCTCGAGCAGCGCGGGACCGAGGGGCTGCTCGAGGTCGACGAGGCGTGGCTGCCGCGGGTGGCCGCGGAGCTCGATCCGACCCTCCTCATCCTCGGCAACCTGTTCCGCGACCAGCTCGATCGCTACGGGGAGCTCGAGCGCCTCGCGGACGAGTGGGCGGAGCTGATCGCCGCGAGCCCGGCGTCGATGGGCCTCGTCCTCAACGCGGACGATCCCCTGGTCGCCGACCTCGGCCGCGACGAGCAGCTCCAGACCCGGCCCGGCACCACCTACTTCGGGATCGAGGATGCGTCCCGGGCCCTGCCCGAGCTGCAGCACGCCTTCGATGCCAAGCACTGCCGGCGCTGCGGATCCCCCTACCGCTACGAGCGCGCCTTCGTGGGCCACCTCGGCCATTACTCGTGCCCCAACTGCGGCGCTGACCGACCCACCCCCGACGTCCGCGCAACCGCGATCGAGCTGCGCGGCATCGAGGGGACCACCTTCCGCGCCGAGACCCCGGCCGGGGACCTCGACGTCGAACTCCCCCTCCCCGGCCTCTACAACGTCTACAACGCGCTCGCGGCCATCGCCGCCGGGCTCCGGCTCGGGGTCGGACTCGAGCAGATCAGCTCCGGCCTGCAGTCGGTTCGCGCGGTGTTCGGCCGCGTCGAGACCATCCCGATCGAGGGGGTCGACGTCTCGATCCTGCTGATCAAGAACCCCGCCGGCGCCAACGAGGTGCTGCGCACGCTCGCGCTCGAATCGGAGCGCTCCGGCCAGCCCCTGGAGCTGTGGGTGGCGCTCAACGACCGAATCGCGGACGGCCGCGACGTCTCCTGGATCTGGGACGCGGACTTCGAGCTCCTCGCCCCCTCGACGGGACATGTGATCTGCGGTGGCACGCGCGCCGCCGAGATGGCTCTGCGGCTCAAGTACGCGGGTTTTCCGGCGGATCGGATCGAGGTCATCGAGGACATCGAATCCTCCTTCGACATCGCCGTCCGCCGCGCCGGCGAGCGCCTCTTCGCGCTGCCGACCTACACGGCGCTGATCGAGCTGCGGACCCTGATCGCGCGGCGCGGGCTCGCCGCGGAGTTCTGGCGATGAGCACGGCCGCCCCTCCCCAGCCCGCCTCCGTGGTCTGGCACGACGCCGAGTGCGGCGGCTACTCGGCCGATCTGCCCGCCTGGGAGCGGCTCGCCGAGGCGCACGACGGCCCCGTGCTGGATCTCGGCGCCGGCAGCGGGCGGGTCGCCCTGCACCTGGCAGCCCGCGGCCACGAGGTGGTCGCCGTCGACTCCGACCCGGACCTGCTGGCGACGCTGCGCGGGAGGGCCGCGGCACGATCGCTGCACGTGGAGACTCTGGTCGCCGACGCGCGCGAGCTCGACCTCGCCGACCGCCGGTTCGGCCTGGCCCTCGCACCGATGCAGCTCGCCCACCTGCTCGGGGGGGCCGCCGGGCGCCGTCGCGCTTTCTCCGCCGTCGCCGCCGCCCTGTCCGCAGGCGGCGCCCTGGCGATGACCGTCCTCCGCGAGCCGCTGCCGCCGTCGGGGACCCCGGCTCCCCTGCCCGACGTGCGCGAGGTCGACGGCTGGGTTCATTCGAGCCTGCCGATCGCCGTCGAGGTCGCGCCGAGCTCGATCGAGCTGGTGCGCCTGCGCCAGCTGGTCTCCCCCGACGGGGAGCTGACCGAGCGGCGCTCTGTGACCACGCTCGACCGGATCGACCCGGCCGACCTCGACGCCGACCTCGAGGCCTGCGGCCTGACCGTCTCCGCTGCGGAGCCGATCGCCGAGACGGACGAGCACGTCGGCTCGCTGCTCGTCGTCGCGACGCGGACCCCGGAGGTGCCGATGTCTGAGCTCAGGCTCCTCGCCCTCTACCCCGAGCAGATGAACATCTACGCGGATCGCGGCAACGTGATCTTCCTCCGGGAGCGGTGCCGCTGGCGCGGGCTCGGCTTCAGCTACACCGCGGCGGGCATCGGGGAGGGATTCGACCCCGACGCCCACGACCTGATCTACATCGGCGGCGGCCAGGATCGCGATCAGCTGATGGTCGCCGAGGACATGCGCCGAACCAAGCGCGACGCGATCTCCTCGGCGCTGGCCGACGGCTCCTCCCTGCTCGCCGTCTGCGGCGGCTATCAGCTCCTCGGCAGCCGCTACCAGCTCGGCGATCGACGGATCGAGGGGCTTGGGCTCGCCAACCTCGAGACGGTCCGCGAGGAGGGCGAGCGCCTGATCGGCAACGTCTCGATCGAGGTCGACCTCGGCACCGGGCCACGCGTTCTCGCCGGCTTCGAGAACCACGGCGGCCGCACCTACCTGGGCAGCGGAGCCGAGCCCCTCGGGCGGGTCCTCCACGGTAACGGCAACAACGGCAAGGACGGCTTCGAAGGGGTGCTGCGCGGGAACCTGATCGGCACCTACCTGCACGGTCCACTGCTGCCGAAGAACGCCTGGCTCGCCGACGAGCTGATCGCTCGGGCCATCGAGCACAGCTCCGGGACACGCCCGCTCCTCGAGCCGCTCGACGACGCGCTCGAGAACGCGGCCCACGCCGGCGCCGAGGCCGCGGCGCGGAGGGGCTGAGGTGGCTGAGACGGCCCCCCGGGAGCGTCCCGTCATCGGCTGGCGGGAGTGGGTGGAGCTGCCGTCGCTCGGCGGCGCGACCGTGAAGGCGAAGGTGGACACCGGTGCCCGCACCTCGACGCTGCACGCCTTCGACGTCAGCGAGGAGGAGCGCGACGGCGAGCCGTTCGTCAGCTTCTCCTACCATCCGGTCCAGCGCGACGAGGAGCAGACGGTGCACGCCTCCGCCCCGCTCGTCGACCGCCGCACCGTCACCGCATCCAACGGGCAGAGCGAGCTTCGCTACGTTGTGGCGGCTGAGGTCGTGATCGACCAGGAACCGGTCGCGATCGAGCTGACGCTGACCCGGCGCGATGCGATGGGCTTCCGGATGCTCCTCGGCAGACGCGCCCTGCGCGGACGTTTCGTGGTCGACCCGAAGCGCTCCTACCGGGCGGGAGTATCGAAGCGAGTGCGCCGCGCGGCGCGAAAGGAACGACGGGCCAGATGAAGTTCGCGGTGCTGAGCAGACGCCCCTCGCTGTACTCGACCAGGCGGCTGGTGGAGGCGGGCAGGCAGCGCGGCCACGAGATGTCGGTGATCAACTACCTGCGCTGCTACATGGACCTGACCTCCCACCGCCCGCAGGTGCTGCACCGCGGCGAACCGGTTACCGGGTTCGACGCGGTGATCCCCAGGATCGGCGCCAGCAACGCCTTCTACGGCGCCTCGGTCGTCCGCCAGTTCGAGATGATGGGCGTCTTCAGCGCCAACGAGTCGCTCGGCATCAGCCGCGCCCACGACAAGCTCCGTCAGCTCCAGCTCCTCGCCCGCGCCGGGATCGGCATGCCCGTGACCGGCTTCGCTCACGACTCCGACGACATCGCCGGGATCATCGACTCGGTGGGCGGCGCGCCCGTGGTCGTCAAGCTGCTGGAGGGAACGCAGGGCAAGGGCGTGGTCCTCGCCGAGACCCGCAAGGCCGCGGAGTCCGTGATCGGCGCATTCCGCGAGCTCGACGCCAACATCCTCATCCAGGAGTTCATCAAGGAGGCGGGCGGGACCGATATCCGCGCCTTCGTGGTCGGGCGGCGCGTCGTCGCCTCGATGATCCGCACCGCGGCCAAGGGCGAGTTCCGCTCCAACATCCACCGCGGCGGCACCGCGGAGGCGGTCAAGCTGACACCCGAGGAGCGCTCGACGGCGCGCCGGGCTGCCTCTCGCGTCGGCCTCGCCGTCGCCGGCGTGGACATGATGCGCTCCAACCACGGTCCCGTCGTCCTCGAGGTCAACAGCTCTCCGGGCCTGGAGGGAATCGAGCTCGCCACCGGCGTCGACGTCGCCGCCGAGGTCATCAAGTTCCTCGAGACGAACGTCCGGCCGGCCCCGAAGCGTCAGCGCAAGCCCCGCAACCGCGGCTGAGATGGGCTTCGACGGGGAGAGCGAGCCGGAGCCCGGCGAGCCGATCGAGATCGGTGGCGTCACCGTCGGCGCCGGGGAGCGCGAGGAGATCGAGATCCACGTCGAGCGGCTTGCGACCGGGCCCTGGATCTCGCTGCCGACGGTCGTGCTCAACGGGCGCCTCGCCGGGCCGGCCGTCTGCGTCACCGCCGCGGTCCACGGCGACGAGGTCAACGGCGTCGAGGCCATTCGCCGCCTGCTGATGGAGCTGCGCCCCGCCGACATGAGGGGGACCGTGATCGCCGTGCCGGTCGTCAACGAGCTCGGCTTCATGGCGGGCTCGCGCTTCCTTCCCGACGGCCGCGACCTCAACCGCTCCTTCCCCGGAACGCCGCGCGGGTCGCTCGCCTCCCGCCTCGCCCACCTGCTGATGGAGGAGGTCGTGAGCCGCTGCGAGCTGGCAATCGACCTCCACTGCGGCTCGGGGCGGCGCGGGAACCTGCCGCAGGTCAGAGCCGACCTCGACGACCCGCGCACGCTCGCGGCCGCTAAGGCTTTCGGCGCCCCGGCGATGATCCACGCTCGCCTCCGCGACGGTTCGCTGCGAGAGGCGGCGACCCAGCACGGCGTCGCGATGCTGCTCTTCGAGGGTGGCGAGTCGAACCGCTTCGACCCCTACGCGATCGAGGCGGCGTTCGACGGCGTTCGCCGCGTGCTCGAGCACGTCGGCATCATCGACGGCGCGCCGGGCACCTCGACCCGTACCTTCGTCAGCCGCGAGACCCGCTGGGTGCGCGCATCGCGCGGCGGCATGATGAGGCTCGCCGTCGAGCTCGGGGAGCGGATCGAGCGCCGTCAGGTGCTTGGTGGTTTCTCCGACATCTACGGACGTCGCAACCTGGCCGTCCGAGCCCCCGTCGACGGCCTCCTGATCGGCATGAACCGCAGCCCGCTCGTCAACCAGGGGGATGCCCTCTTCCACATCGCCGAGGCGATGGAGCAAGAGCCGGAGCCGGAGCCGGAGCCCGCCTAGATGAGTGATTCCACGGATCCCCGCTGCGGAACCGCCGCGGGCTCCAGCGCTCCACCAGGGGTGACAGAGACCATGATCCTGGTCTGAGTCACCCCACGCCCCGTGTAGGTGCCACCTGGGGTGACAGAGACCAGCATGCTGGTCTGAGTCACCCCACGTCCCGTGTGGGCGGCTGACGATGGGCTGACGAGGGCGCCGTCAACTACGTCGCCTGAGTTCGTGGGATCGAGCGCCTAGCCCTGCTCCAGTCCCGAGGGGTCCGCGGGCACGTCGACGGCGTGCTCCTGCAGCGCCTCGAGCGGGACGATGTCGAGGGCGCGCTCGTGGGTTGAGGCGAGAACCACCCAGGCCGCGGCGCCGTCGCGGTGCGCGCGCAGCCAGTTGGCGGCGGTCACGCACCAGCGGTCGCCGGGTTGCAGGCCCGGGAACCCGTACATCGGCACCGCCGTCGTCAGGTCGTTGCCGATGCCGCGCTGGTGATCGAGGAACTCCGCGGTGACGACCGCGCAGATCGTGTGGCTGCCCAAGTCCTCGGGTCCGGTGCGACAGCAGCCGTCCCGGTGGAAGCCCGTGACCGGGTCCTGTCCGCAGGGCTCCAGCGGTCCACCGAGGACATTCCGATCGCTCACCGTCACAGGCGCCGCACCCTATCCAGTCGAGCCGAAGCCCCCCGTGCCGCGCTCGGAAGCGTCGAGATCGGCCACCTCGACAGGCTGGGCATCCGCGTAGCCGACGAGCAGGAGCTGAGCGATGCGATCGCCGGGCTCCAACGCGAACTCGTTCTCGCGATCGGTGTTCAGCAGCAGGACCCTGATCTCCCCGCGGTAGCCGGCGTCGATCAGCCCCGGGGCGTTGACGAGCGCGATCCCATGCCGCATGGCCAGGCCGGAACGGGGCAGGACCAGCCCGGCGTGCCCGGGCGGGATGGCCACTGCGATGCCGGTCCCGACCGCCGCGCGCTCACCCGGCCCGATCGTCGCCGGCTCGCTCGCGTGCAGGTCGAGGCCGGCGTCGTCGGCGTGGGCGCGCGCCGGAAGCTGCGCGCCGGGAACGAGAAGCCGGACGGGGATCTGGATCGGAGTCACCGGCGGGTCGCGTAGGGCTCGAAGCGGTGCGCGAGCGCTCGCGGCACCTTCGCCTGCACCCGGACCCCGTCCGGGCCGTCCTCGCGATCGAGATCCCCGGCGATCGCATGAAGCTCGCTCAGGCTCGCGCCCTGCTCGTAGGGGATCAGCAGGTCCATCGGCTGCAGGGTGGCGGCGAAGGCCTCCTCGATCGCGTCGAGCAGCTCGTCGATGCCCTCACCGGTGGCCGCGGAGACGCCGACGATGCCGCTGCTGCCGACGAGCAGCCGCTGCCGCTGCTCGGGGTCGAGCAGGTCGATCTTGTTGAAGACGATCAGCCGCGGGGTGTCCCCCGCGCCGATCTCCTCGAGCACCTCGTCGACGGCACCCATCGCGACGGCGCGCGAGGAGGTGGCCTCGGAGGCATCGACGACGTGGAGGATCAGATCGGCGAGCGCGGTCTCCTCCAGCGTGGCCTTGAACGCGTCGACGAGCTGATGGGGAAGCTTGCGGATGAAGCCGACGGTGTCGGTGAGCAGGTAGCGGCGCCCGTCGTGCTCGAACGCGCGCGTCGTCGGATCGAGTGTGTGGAAGAGCCGATCGCCCACCCCGACCCCGGCGCCGGTGATCGTGTTCAGCAGCGTCGACTTGCCGGCATTCGTGTAGCCGGCGAGGGCGACCGTCGGGACCGCCGATCGGCTGCGCTCCTTGCGCATCGTCTCGCGGCTGCGCTCGACGACCCGCAGCTCCCGCCGCAACGCCGCGATCCGGTCGCGGGCGAGCCGGCGATCGGTCTCGATCTGGGACTCGCCGGGACCCCTCGTCCCGATTCCGGCGCCGAGCCGCTCGAGATGGGTCCAGAGGCCCCGCATGCGCGCGAGGTTGTACTCGAGCTGCGCGAGCTCGACCTGCAGCTTGCCGGAGGCGCTGTGGGCGTGATCGGCGAAGATGTCGAGGATCACGGCGGTCCGGTCGAGCACGGGCACGCCTAGCTCGGACTCGAGGTTGCGCTCCTGGCGCGGGACGAGCTCGTCGTCGCAGACCACGAGGTTGGCGTCGCAGCGCTTGATCTCCGCCGCGAGCTCCTCCAGCTTGCCACGGCCGAAGTAGCGGTCCGGGTCGGGCTGCTCGCGCTGCTGGACCAACGTCCCCACGGTCGCCACCCCGGCGGTGCGCAGCAGCTCACCCAGCTCGGTGAGCTCGGCGTCGTCGCCGGGGCGCCCCGCGACGACGCCGATCGCTAGCGCGCGCTGACGCGCCCGCGGATTGCGTTCGCCGACGGGGACCGTGCCGTTGCGCCCGGGCTTGGAAGCGGATGCGCCGTCGGCGGAGCTCATCGGCTCAGTGTAGGTGCAGCCACCGGGGCCACCCCGGCGACCAGGGCGACCGGGGCGATCGGCCTACTCACCGGTTCCGGCGACGGAGAAGATCCGCCACGCGCCGGGCACGCCCTTCAGCTCGGCCTCGCCGCGCTCGGTGAACTCGATCCCCGAGCCGACGACCAGGTCACGGACCGTCGAGGAGGCGAGCACCTCGCCCGCCCCGCCCAGCGCACCGATCCTGGCGCCGATGTGGACCGCCATGCCTCCGACGTCGGCCCCGATCAGCTCAACCTCCCCCGCGTGGACCCCGGCCCGCAGCTCGATGCCGAGCTCGTCGACCCCCGTCGTCAGCGCCGAGGCGCAGCGCAGCGCTCGCGCCGGACCGTCGAACGTGGCGAGGAACCCATCCCCGGTCGACTTGATCGCGCGGCCACCGAAGCGGGCGACGAGCTCGCGCGTGAGCCGGTCGTGTCCCTCGAGGGTCTCGCGCCAGCGGCGGTCGCCGAGCTCGGCGGCACGCTGCGTCGAGCCGACGATGTCGGTGAAGAGCACGGTCGCCAGCGCGCGCTGGGAGCGGTGGCGCGCCTCGGTCCCCAGGATGAAGTCCTCCACCGCCTCCAGGAACTCGGGGAGCCCGTCGCCGAATGAGATCGCATCGCGGCCGGGGAGCTCGAGCAGCTTCGCCCCCGGGATGTGCTCGGCGAAGTAGCGCCCGTGGCGGGGACTCATCGCCCTCGCCTCCGGCCTGGTCAGGATCAGCGTCGGCGCCTGCACCCGTGGAAGCAGCTCCCGGACGTCCATCTGCGCGAGGAGCTCCGAGCGCCGCAGGAACTCCCCCGGCGAGGAGCCGATCCGCTCCCAGCGTCCCCACCAGTCGAGGAAGGACGGGTCCCGCGCGGCCAGCACCGGGGCGAGGGTGGCCGCGTTCTCGCCGGTGCCCCAGCGAATCAGCGACGGGACGACGAAGTCCCGGTGTCGGACCTCCGCCGACTCCCACGTCCAGTCGTATCCGGGGGCGTTCGTCATCCGCGCCATCGGGTGGCTGAGGACGAGGTGGCTGACGCGATCGGGGTGCGTCGCGGCGTAGATCACGGCGAGCATCGCCCCTTCCGCCTCGGCGGAGACGGCGATGCGCGTCGAGGCGCACGCGTCGAGCACCGCGTTGACGTCGTCCATCTGCTCCTCGAGCGTCGCCGGGCCCGGAGCCGGGTCGGAGATGCCGGAGCCACGCCGGTCGAAGGAGATGACCCTCATGTTCTTGGAGAGTCCCTCGGCGAGCCCTCTGCCGGGCCGCTCGCTGAGCATCTCGACGGTGCCCATCGTCGGCAGCACGACGAGCAGGTCCTGCTCGCCGCTGCCCGCTGAGGCGTAGGCGATGTGCGCGTCGCCGACGCGGACGTAGCGGATCGGCCTGCTCGCGCCCATCCCGGCTCCCTAGCTGAGGTGCTCCCGCATCCGCTCGACCGCCTCCGCCAGGCGTTCGTCCGGCGTGGTCAGCGAGATCCGGAAGAAGCCCTCGCCGCTCGGCCCGTACATCGAGCCGGGCGAGATCACGACCGCTGCCTCCTCGAGCACGTGCTCGCAGAACGAGGTCGACGTGTAGCCCTCGGGAACCGGCGCCCAGACGTAGATGGTCCCCTTCGGTGAGGAGACGTCGACGCCGATCTCGGCGAGCGCGTCGACGACGAGGTCGCGCCGGCGCGCGTAGAGCTCGTTCATCGTCTCCAGCGGCTCGCGTGGGCCGTCGAGCGCGGCGACCCCGGCGAGCTGGATCGCCTCGAAGAGCCCGGAGTCGACGTTCGTCTTCAGCCGCCAGTAGGTCTGGATCGCATCGGCGTTGCCGAGGATCGCAGCGCAGCGCCAGCCGGTCATGTTGAAGCCCTTCGAGAGGCTGAACACCTCGACTCCGACCTCCTTGGCGCCGGGCGTCGCGAGGAAGCTCGGCGCCACGTAGCCGTCGTAGGTCGTCTCCGAGTAGGCGTTGTCGTGGACGACGAGGATCTCGTGCTCGCGCGCCAGCTCGATCACCCGCTCGAACAACCCCTCTGGAGCGATCGCACCGGTGGGGTTGTTCGGGTAGTTGAGGAACAGAAGCCGCGCGCGGCGCAGGTCCTCGGGGTCGATCGCGTCGAGATCGGGCGCGAAGCCGAGCTCGGGCACGAGCGGCAGCACCACCGCCTCGGCTCCGGCCAGCACCGGCCCTCCGGTGTACACGGGGTAGCCGGGGTCGGACGCGAGCGCCACGTCGCCGGGGTCGAGGAAGGCGAAGCAGAGGTTGTAGATGCACTCCTTGGCGCCGATCGCCGGGATCACCTCGCTCTCGGGATCGATCTCGACGCCGAAGCGGCTCCCGTAGAAGCCCGCGAGCGCCTCGCGGAACTCCTCCCGCCCACGGTTGGAGGGGTACTTCTGGTTCCCGTTCTCGGCCACGGCCGCCTGCATGGCCTCGACGACGTGCGGGAACGTCGGCATGTCGGGGTCGCCGATCCCGAGGCTGATGACGTCGATGCCGGCCTTCTTCTTCTCAGCGACCTTTCGCTCGAGCTCGGCGAACATGTAGGGCGGGATCGCCTCCAGGCGCTTGGACGGGTCGGTCAGCGACAACCTCGGGACTCCTTCACGAATAGGGACAAGACGGGCGGGACAGGACCTCAGGCTACCGGGGGCGCTGATCGCGCCCCCGTAGGGTTCAGGGCCGACCGGACCCGAACGAGGAGCGCGGATGACCGACAGGTGGAGCAGCGACGACATCCCGGACCAGAGCGGCCGGACGGCGCTCGTCACCGGCGCCAACAGCGGCCTCGGACTGCGGACCGCCGGCGCGCTGGCGGGAGCCGGAGCGAGCGTCCTGATGGGCTGTCGCGACGCCGGGCGGGCGGCCGCCGCCCGCGAGAGGATCCTCGGCGAGCATCCCGGCGCGGAGGTCTCGATCGTCGCCCTCGACCTCGCAGACCTCGGTTCGGTGCAACGGGCCGCCGAGGAGGTGGCCGCGCGCTCCGGCCCCCTCGACCTGCTCGTCAACAACGCCGGGGTCATGGCGCCGCCACGACGCGAGACCGCCGACGGCTTCGAGCTGCAACTGGGGACCAACCACCTGGGCCACTTCGCGTTGACCGGGCGCCTGATCGAGAAGCTGCTCGACTCGCCGGCGCCGCGGGTGGTCAACGTCTCGAGCATGGCCCACCGCGTCGGCAAGATCAACTTCGACGACCTCAACTCCGAGAACGGGTACTCGCGCTGGCCCGCCTACGGGCAGTCGAAGCTCGCGAACCTCCTGTTCACCCTCGAGCTCGCCCGCCGCGCCGAGGTGGCCGGGACGGTTCTGATCGCCGCCGCGGCCCATCCGGGCTACTCCTCGACCAACCTGCAGACCGCGGGGCCCGCGATGGGCCGCTTCGGGTTCCTGCTCAAGCCGGGTCTCCTGATCGGCAATGCCCTGCTCGGCCAGAGCGACGAGATGGGCGCCCTGCCATCCCTCTACGCGGCGACGATGCCCGATGTCCGCGGCGACGAGTACTTCGGGCCCGACGGCATCGGCGAGCAGCGCGGCCACCCCAAGCGGGTCGGCCGCACCGGTCGCGCGGCCGACCCCGAGGCGGCGCGGCGGCTCTGGGAGGTCTCCGAGGACCTGACCGGCGTGGGCTTCGGCCCGCTGGACGACATCGGCACCTAGCAGGTCCGTCCCCGGGGCTCGGGATCGCAGGGCTTCAGTCGCGGATCGAGCGCTCGAGGCGGCTCAGGCGGTCGGTCCACTCGTCACCGACCGCGTCTACCCAACGCGTGACCTCACGCAACGGCTCCGGACGCAGCGTGTAGCGCGTCTCGCGCCCGCGCCGCTCCGTCGAGACGAGCTCGGCGGCGGCCAGCATCGCGAGATGCTTGGCGACCGCCTGCCGAGTCATGGGCAGGCCCTTGGCGAGGTCGGTCGCCGTCGCCGGGGAGCTCGCCAGCGACTCGACCAGCCCGCGGCGGGTCGGATCGGCGAGCGCGGTGAAGACGGCGTCGGCGCTCATCCCAGGAGATGCCCTCAGAGTGCCCTCAGAGCTCCCTCTCCGCTAGGCGAGGACCATCCGCGCGAGCGATCGGAGCCGCCGCAGGCCATCGTCCCAAGCTGACATGAGGAGGGGCGACGCGCCGGCGGCGGTCCGCAGCCGCGTCTCGACGACGGAGATCCGCGTCCCGCCGACGCAAGGCGTCAGCTCGAGCTCCACGAGGCTCTCCTCGCCCGGCTCCCGGCACCACGTGAAAGCCAGCTCGCGGCCCTCGACGACCCGCTCGACCCGCCCCGCACGCTCCTCGCCGTCGACCTCGAAGCGGGCCGGCGTCCCCTCGACGGGCTCCAGCTCGACCGCGTCGGCGAGCCAGCGCTCGAGCTCGGACGGATCGCTGATCGCCTCCCAGGCGCGCTCCTCGTCGGCCTCCAGCACGGTCTCGCGCTCCACGCGCTCCACTTCAACCCCCTCGATCCCCTCGATCAGCTCGTCGATGGCGTCCACCTCAGCCTCCTCCTCCGTACGTGATGCAACTCATCGGTTGCAGATGATAGCCTGCGTGGAACTCGTGCAACCTATTGGTTGCACTACTGCAACGCCAGAACCGAGGAGGTTCCCAATGCCAATGGTCCCGATGGTCATCGAGCAGTCCTCGCGAGGCGAGCGCTCCTTCGACATCTACTCGCGCCTGCTCTCCGAGCGGATCGTGATCCTCGGCCAGGCCGTCGACGACGACATCGCGAACCTGATCGTCGCCCAGCTCATCCACCTCGAATCGGAGGACCCCGACAAGGACATCTCCCTCTACATCAACTCCCCCGGTGGATCCGTGACGGCGGGGCTCGCGATCTACGACACGATGCGCTACGTCAAGCCCGATGTCTCGACCATCTGCTTCGGGATCGCGATGTCGATGGGATCGCTGCTGCTCTGCGGCGGCGCCGCGGGCAAGCGCCTGGCGCTGCCGAATGCCCGGATCCTCATCCACCAACCCTCCGGCGGCTTCCAGGGGCAGGCGACCGACATCGAGATCCACGCGCGCGAGGCGATCGCGACCCGCGAGCGCGTCGACCGCATCTACGCCAAGCACACGGGTAAGAGCGAGGAGCAGGTCCACGACGACATGGATCGCGACCGCTTCTTCAGCGCCGAGGAGGCCGCCGAGTACGGCCTCATCGACCGGATCATGGAGTCGCGGGACGTGGTCCGCACCCCGACCGGGTTCTCCAGCTAGTCGACCATCGCCGAGATCAGGGGTCGAACGTCACCCAATGCGCCCTATAGGGGGTACTCGGTGACGCTCGGCGCCTCCGGGCTCGGCACCGGAGCCTGCTCGAGCGCGGCGAGGCGACGCATCATCTCCGGTGAGAACTGCCCGCTGAAGACGCGCTCGGCCGTGCCGGTCAGCCAGATCTCCAGGTTCGGACCGATCTCGACGAGCAGCTCGCCACCGTCGAGGACGACGGTGATCGGGCTCGGAGCGCCACGCAGGTGAGCCGCGACGGCCGCCCCCGTGGCCCCGGTCCCGGAGGAGAGCGTCTCCCCCACCCCGCGCTCGAAGATGCGCGCCCGGATCGTTGATCCCTGCGTCGAGTCCACCGGCGAAGGCTCGACCCGCCAGAAGCTGACATTGCTGCGGTTCGGAAACAACGGCGAGGACTCGATCGCCGGCCCGATCGCCGGGAGGTCCAGCTCCTCGAGTCCCTCGTCGATCTCGATCGCACACTGCGGATTGCCGACCGAGACGTGCTGGAACTCGCGCTCGACGCCGCCGACGTCGATCACGCCGCGACCGTCCTCGGAGCCCGAAGGGAAGTCGTCGGAGCTGGTCTGCGCCGGGGCCATGGCGACCCGCGCCGAGTCCGGGCCGGTGATCTCCGGTGTGATCTCCCCGGCTGCGGTGAGGATCGTGAACTCGTCGCGGTCGGTCCAGCCGCTGTGGCGCAGGTACATGATCGCCTCGCGGGCGCCGTTGCCGGAGAGCTCGGCCTCGGAGCCGTCGGGGTTGAAGATCCGCAGCTCGGCGACGTGCGCGTCCGGGTCGGTCGGCTTCGAGAGCAGGAGGATCCCGTCGGAGGCACAGCCGAAGTGGGCGTCGCAGATCGCGTGGGCGCGCTCAGGCGTCAGCGGGAACGGCAGCGCGTCCCGCTCGATGAGGATGTAGTCGTTGCCCAGCGCCTGCCACTTCTCGAACCGCATCGACGCCGATTATCCCCGGCCACCGGCGACGGCGACCCGCGCCGCCGTCTCGGCGTCGCCGAGGCCGTCGCGCTCGATCGTCTCCAGCCCCTCCATCTTCCGCAGCCAGGTCATCTGCCTCCGCGCGTAGCGGCGGTGCGTCGACTTCATCGCCTCCGCGTCCCCGCGCAGCGCCTCCTCGAAGCCGAGCGCCGCGGCGGCGGTGCGCGAAATCCCGCGACCGTCGAGCGACGCCGCCTCGGCACCCGCGCCCGCGTCGAGCATCGCGTCCACCCGCCGGTCGATGCGATCGGCGAGCTCCTCGCGTCCGACGACGATCCCGATCAGAGCCGTCGGGTGGCGCAGCCCCGCCGTCCAGAGCTCGCGCCCCCGCTCGGGTGGATCGAGGCCGGCCCGCTGGAGCTCCAGCGCCCGCGCCACGCGCTTGCGGTCGTTGGGATGGACACGCGCCGCCACGTCCGGTTCGAGCTCCGCGTGCATCGCCGCCGAGCCGACCTCGGCGATCTGCGCCTCGACCAGCTCCCTGATCTCGGCGGCGACGGGAGGCTGCAGCCGGAGCTCCGCGAGGGCCGCCCGCATGTAGAGGCCGGTTCCACCGACGACGATCGGAGTCCTCCCCGCGGCGAGAAGACCGTCGATCTCAGCCCGCGCCAGTTCTGCGAAGCGGCCGGCGCTGAACTCCTCGGTGGGATCGACGACGCCGACGAGGCGATGCTCGAGTCGCTCGCGCTCGGCCGCGGTGGGCGCCCCGCTGAGGATCTCCATCCCGCGGTAGACCTGAATCGCGTCGCAGGAGACGGCGACGGGGTCCTCCCCACCCTCGCGCAGCAGCGCGGCCAGCTCGATCGCTACCCCGGTCTTGCCGACGGCAGTCGGCCCGAAGAGCGCGATCACCTCGGCGCGCGCAGCGGCCACTGGCTCAGCCGGTGCGCGAGAGCAGCCGTTCGCTGCCGAGCAACGTCTGCGAGGTCGCCGATTCGACCGCGACCTCGACCAGCTCCCCGCGCTGCGCCGTTCCCTCGAAGTTGACCGCCTTGTTGTGGCGGCTGCGTCCACGCAGGCGCGTCGGGTCGGTCCGGCTCGGCCCCTCGACGAGAACCTCGACGTCAAGCCCGACGAAGCGTTGCGAGCGCTCCCTGGCACGCCTCTGCACCAGCTCCACCAGGCGCTCCATCCGCTCCTTCTTGACCGGGTGGGGCAGCGCACCCTCGAGCTCGGCCGCGAGGGTGCCGCGGCGCGGGCTGAAGACGAACGTGAAAGCGCCGTCGTATCCGACCTCGTCGACGACCTCGAGCGTCTCCTCGAAGTCAGCCTCGGTCTCGCCGGGGAAGCCGACGATGATGTCGGTGGTGAGCGCGACGTCCGGCACCCGCTCGCGGATCATCGCGACGCGGTCCATGTAGCGCTCACGGTTGTAGGTGCGTCGCATCGCCTTGAGGATCCGGCTCGATCCCGACTGCAGCGGCAGATGGATGTGCTCGCACACGGCGGGGCACTCCGCGTGAGCCGCGACGACGTCCTCACGTATGTCCTTGGGGTGTGGGCTCGTGTAGCGGATTCGCTCGATCCCGTCGATCGCGTCGAGCGCCCGCAGGAGCTCGGCGAACGTCAGCCGCTCCTCCCCGCGCAGGTCGCGGCCGTAGCTGTTGACGTTCTGACCGAGGAGCGTCACCTCGCGGACGCCATCGGCGGCCAGCGCCTCGACTTCGCTCAGAAGCTCACCCGAGGGGCGGCTACGTTCGCGCCCGCGCGTCGAGGGGACGATGCAGTAGGAGCAGACGCAGTTGCAGCCCTGCGAGATCTGCAGCCAGGCCTGGAACTCGCGGTCGCGCTTGGTGGGCAGATGGCCGGCGAACTCCTCGAACTCGAAGAACCCCTGGGCGGTGATCGCGTCGCTGGCGAGGAACTCCGCGAGCTTGTGGATCTGACCGGGGCCGAAGGCGACGTCGACGAACGGGAAACGCTCGAAGACCTCTTCCTTGACCGACTGGGCCCAGCAACCGCCGACCCCCACGACCGTTCCCGGCGATTCCGCCTTGAGGCGCTTCGCCTCGCCCAGATGCGCGATGAATCGGTTGTCAGCGGCCTCGCGGATCGAGCAGGTGTTGAAGAGGATCAGGTCAGCGTCCTCGCGCGTCGCCGACTCACGGTAGCCGAGCGTCCCGAGCATCCCCTTCATGCGCTCGGAGTCGTGCTCGTTCATCTGGCACCCGAAGGTGGTCACGTGGAAGCGCTTGCTCACGGTCTCGTCCATGGCGGCTCAGGGTAGCGGCGCCGGCGAGATCACCGGCGGGGCGCCGGGGCGGCTACTTCTGCTTGCCGGAGGGTTGCGTGGCGCTGGAGAGGTAGGCGACCAGCGCGTCGAGATCCTCGGGAGCGATGTCCTGGCCGTAGGTGGTCGGCATGATCCCGTCGCTGAAGCCGGCCTCGACCTCATCTCCGGGATCGACGATCGACGTCCGGATGAACTTCTCGTCCTGGTCGACCAGCGCCTCGTCCAGGTTGGGACCGATCTGACCGGTCGCGTCGGCGTCCGCGAGCGAGTGGCACCCGCCGCAACCCTGGTCGGCGAAGACCTGCTTGCCCAGCTCCTCGGGGCTCTCCGTCGACGACGAGGGCTCGCCGCTCGACTCGTCCTCGGTGCCGACCTGCTGATCCTCGACATCCTGGGACTCCGATTCCTCGGACGCCGCGACGTTCTCCTCGTGCTCGCGATGCTGGGCCTCCTCGCTGGAGGTCTTGACCGCAAGCACGGCGGTCGTCACGACCACGGCCGCACCCAGCAGCGTGCCGATGCGCAGAACCGTCGGCGAGGGGAAGTCGTCGCTGCGCATCCCGATGAACGAGACGACGAGGGCGATGACGACGAGAACGCCGCCGGCGATGTAGAAGGCGTCGGCCATGAGGGCGCGATCCTATCGACCGCGGGTGCGGGAAGGTCGTGCCCGCGTCGATGCCGGCAACGGACGACGCCCGGGGATCGGCCGTGGGAGCCGTTTCCCGACCTCGACGGCCCCGCCTCGCGATCAGTCCGCGTAGGCGCTCGCGCGGCTCTCGCGGATCACCGTGATCCTGATCCGGCCGGGGAAGTCGAGCTCCTTCTCGACCGCCTTGGCGGTCCGTTGGGCGATGACCGCCGCCTCCTCGTCGTCGACCACACCGGGGTCGACCATCACGCGGACCTCCCGACCCGCTCTGACCGCGTAGACCTTGGTGACGCCAGGATTGCGCCCGGCGATCTCCTCGAGGTCACGGAGCCGCGTCACGAAGTGCTCGAGCGCTTCACCGCGGGCGCCGGGCCGCGCCCCCGAGACCGCGTCGGCGATCTGGACGATCACCGCCTCCACGGTCTTGGGCTCGACCTCGTTGTGATGGGCCTCGATCGCGTGCGCGACTGCCTCGCTCTCCCCGTTGCGCCGAGCCATCGACGCCCCCACCTCGGCGTGCCCGCCCTCGACCTCGTGGGAGACGGCCTTGCCGATGTCGTGCAGGAGCGTCGCCCGCTTGGCGGTCTCGACGGACGCGCCGAGCTCGGCGGCGATCGAGCCGGCGATCTTGGCTGCCTCGACGAGGTGATCGAGGACGTTCTGCCCGTATGAGGTCCTGTACTTGAGCCGGCCGAGCACCTCCAGCAGGGCGGGGTCGATGCCGTGAAGGCCCACCTCGAGCTCCGCTCGCTCGCCCTCCGCGACGACCGCCGCGGCGACGTCGGCGCGTGCCTTCTCGTACACCTCCTCGATCGTCGCCGGCTGGATCCTGCCGTCGGCGATAAGCCGCTCGAGCGTCAGTCGCGCGACCTCCCTCCTGACCCCGTCGAAGCTGGAGAGCACGACGGCATTGGGGGTCTCGTCGATGATCACGTCGACCCCGGTCAGCGCCTCCAGGGCGCGGATGTTGCGACCCTCTCGGCCGATGATGCGGCCCTTCATCTCCTCGTTCGGGAGCTCGACCATCCGCGTCGTCGTCTCGCTGGCGAAGGTTCCGGCGAGACGGCCCATCGCGATGGCGAGGATGTTGCGGGCGCGGCGGTCGGCATCGCGCTTGGTCTCATCCTCGATCTGAAGCAGCGCGCGCCCCGCTCGGTGGCGGGCGTCGTGCTCGACGTCCGCGATCAGCATGTGCTTGGCCTGGGTCTCGGTCAAACCGGAGAGGCGCTCGAGCTCCTTGCGCTGAACCGCCTTCTGCCGCTTCAGCTCGTCCTGCTGCCCCTCCAGGTTGCGCTCGCGATCAGCGAGCGCCTGCTCCCGTCGCTCCACGTCGGCGAGCTTGAGCCGTGCCTGCTCGGCGTCGGCGAGAGCGCGCTCCTGCAGCCGCGCGATCTCCTGCCGCCGGGCCTGCAGCTCGGCGTCCGCATCGGCCGCTGCCGGGGTCGCCCCCCGGACGGCGGAGTCCGCGATCGTGGGTCGCGGCGCGGGCGGGGTCTCCATCGGCTCGGTCGGTGCGGCCTCCTCCAACCGTTGAGCCGCCCCGCGAGACGCGAACTTCCTCCTTGCCCGGCGATCCATCGTCCTGCTCCCTCCGTAGTCCGGCGCTCTTGCTGCCCGCACCGGCTTCCGGTGCGAGGGTCGCGGCGTACGGCCTGCGGCATCCTTCGGTTGATCCGAGCGCGGCCCCGCCACTTGCCACTGGGCCGCGAATCGATGGCTCGCTACCGCCGGCCGGAAGCCTCCTCGGGGGCGGTGCGATTGGTGGACGGGTACGGGTTCAAGAGTTTGGGTTCGAAGCTCGGTCACCGACGTCAGCCGGAGGCGGCACAGCCGCTGCGGCGATCGTAGAACGGGAACGTTGCCGCTGCAACTTGTGCAACGGGGCGACCACCACTCCCCCCGCCTTGCCGCCCGTGGAACCTCAGGCGGCGTCTTGGCCGGCGCGGCGGATCGCGTCGTACGCCAGCTCGTACCCGTAGCCGCGACGTGCCAGGAACTGCAGCGCCCGGCTGCGGTCACCGTCGTCGCGCAGCTCCCCGAATCGCCCCCGGACCTGCTCGGCGGCGCGCTCCAGCTGCTCCTCGTGCTCTTCGACCGCAGCGCTCTCGGCCAGCGAGCGCTCGATCCCGCGGTCGACCAACGAGGCCTCGATCCGCTCCGGCCCCCAACCGGAGAGCTCCCGCTTGTCCCGCGCGTACTCGCGCGCGAAGCGGTCGTCGTCGAGCTCTCCGACCTCGATCAGGTCCGAGACGACCGCGTCGATCACCTCCGCCCGCACATCACGACCGGCCAACCACTCGTGCATCTCCGCGACGGTCCGCTCACGCCTGCGCAGAGCGCCGACGGCAGCGACCATCGCCGCCTCGCGGCTGCGTTCCTCGCCCTCGCTGAGCCCGTGCACCGTCAACCTCCCGGCAGGGCCAGCTCCGCGAGTGCCTCGTAGCGGGCACGTCCGGCGCCGAGATGAGAGCGATAGAGCACGAGCCGCTCCGCCGGACCCGGTTGCAGCGCCTCACCGCCAAGCGACGGCAGAGCGGCGATGGCCGTACTGACGTCGCCGCCGCCGAGCGAGCTGCGACGCACCCGGGCGACGCTTACGTGGGGCCAGAAAGGCCGTCGCTCCGGCTCGTGGACTCCGGCATCCGCCAGGGCACCCGCAACCGCGTCCTGCAGACCCTCCACTTCACCTCCGCGCCCGGCGAAGGCGAGGACCCGGGGCCGCCGGGCCGGCACTCCGACGACCTCCGCCTCGAGGCGCACATCGACTTGCCGCGCCTCGATCGCGCGCACCACCTCGCCGGCGCGGCCGGCCGCGTCGGCCTCGATCTCGCCGAGGAACGCGAGCGTCATGTGCAGCGACCCCCTCGGGATCGGCCGTGCCCACTCGAGCGAACCCAGCGCCTCATCGCCCCATCCGGCCAGCGCATCGACGAGCGACCGCGCCGGGACGAGGGCGACGAAGCACCGCAACCCTGGGTGGCTGCGTCAGGCCCTCAGGCCGCCTCGGCGCCTTCGTCGGCCCGCCCTTCAGCATCGGCCACCTCGGACGCATCAGCGGTCGCCATGGGCTCCTCGGCCGGACGAGCGGTCCGCGCCGAACCGCCGTTGGTCCGCACGACGCCGAGCGCCTCGTAGATCTTGGCCTCGATCTCGTCCGCCATGTCGGGGTTGTCGGCGAGGAACTGCTTCGAGTTGTTGCGCCCCTGGCCGAGCCGCGTCTCCCCGTAGGAGAAGAACGATCCCGACTTGGTGACGACGCCGTTGTCGACCCCGAGGTCGAGCAGGCAGCTCTCATTGGAGATGCCGGCGCCGTACTCGACGTCGAACTCGGCCTGCCTGAAGGGTGCGGCGACCTTGTTCTTGACGACCTTCACCCGGACCCGGTTGCCAACCGCCTCGGTCCCCTCCTTGAGGGTCTCGATGCGGCGCAGGTCGAGGCGCTGGGACGAGTAGAACTTCAGCGCCCGGCCACCCGGCTGCGTCTCGGGGCTGCCGAAGCTGACGCCGATCTTCTCGCGGATCTGGTTCGTGAACAGGCAGACGGTCTTCGCCCGGTTGAGGTTGCCGGCGAGCTTGCGCAGCGCCTGCGACATCAGCCGCGCCTGCAGGCCGACCTGGACCTCACCCATCTGACCCTCGAGCTCGACCCGCGGCGTCAAGGCCGCGACCGAATCGACGGCGACGAGGTCCACCGCGCCGGAGCGCGTCAGCACGTCGACGATCTCGAGCGCCTGCTCGCCGTAGTCGGGCTGGGAGACCAGCAGCTCGTCGGTATCGACGCCGATCCGGCGCGCGTAGACGGGGTCGATCGCGTGCTCGGCGTCGACGAACGCGCAGATGCCGCCGCGCGCCTGGCACTGGGCGATGATGTGGTAGACCAGCGTCGTCTTACCGGAGGACTCCGGGCCGAAGATCTCGACGATCCGGCCCTTCGGCACACCGCCGACGCCCAACGCCAGATCCAGCGACAGGGCGCCCGTCGGGATCGCCTCGACGTCGACCTTGGAGTCAGCACCGAGCTTCATCACAGAACCGGCGCCGAACTCGCGCTCGATCTGGGCGACAGCAGCATTCAGCGCCGCGTCCTTCGCCTTTGCTTCCTTCGAACCCGCCTCGATCGGCGTGGGCTTTGCTGCTGCCATGTCTCTCATCACCTCACTGCCGCTTGCGCGGCTCCGTCGCTTCGAAGTTCAGCGGCCACCGGATCCGGCGACCTGTGTGGACAAACGTAGAGGCCGGATCGGTCGGAACGAACACCTGTCCGCCCCCTGGGCCCGATGCCTTGCTCATCGAGGCGAATCTAGGCGGCGCGAGGTCACGGATCTAGACGCAGATGTGCCGATTCAGCAACGACTATGCGCCGATTCGCCCCAGTGCGTGAGCGGGAAGGGGGCGCAGATCGGCTACTGGGGTGAGACAGACCAGAATGATGGTCTGAATCACCCCAGGGACCTTGCGGGCCCAGACTTTCGCGCCCCTGGGGTGACTGAGACCACGATGATGGTCTGAATCACCCCAACTGGCCGAGGGCTGGGGGCCGGGCCAGATGCAGCTAACCCCGAGCGACGATCCTCGAGCGTGCGCCTCGGCACACCCCGATGTCGCCGCTGCGGTGCTGCGGGTAGGCGGCGAAGACCTCGTCGGCGCGGCGCGGGACCCGAGCGCTCCAGCCGCCCTGGGCGCTTACCGGCGCCTTCCCGAGGAGCTTTGGCCGGCCGCCCCCGGTGGCGGCGAAGATCCGGAGCTGAACCGGCTTGCTCCCACCCTGCCGGCACGGGGGCACTGCCTTGACCCTTCCCGAGATCTCCGCTCCGCTGCGCTTGGCCGTGACCTTGACCGGCAGACGACCGCAGCCATCGCGCTGCCTCGCGTAGCGCCGCGGACAGCCGTCCTTGCGGTCGCCCACCTCGTCGGCGTCGGCGTCGGCGGGATCGTCATCAAGCTCGATCCGCGAGATGAACCCGCCCCCCGCGCTCATCACCTGGCGCGAGCCGGCGAGGACGAGCTCGCCGAACGCCGGGAACGGGAAGTCGCTGTAGGCGAGCGGGAACATGGAAATCCCGTCTTCGCCGAAGCTCCGGTCCAGCGAACCGTCGGGCATGAGGCGCGCGATCGCGGGACTCGGTGGCTCCGGCGCGAAGTTGTCCGGTCCGACGTAGCCGTACCTCCCGCTGACCAAGACACGCCCCTGGGCGTCGGTCTCGACGTCGAACGGCAGCATCGCATCCCCCTCAGGCGAGATCCCAACCAGCTCCGGTGCAGCGACGAAACCCGGGTCGAGCTGTCCGTCGGGGCTGAGACGGTAGATCTGTATCTCCCGATAGAGCGAACCCGCCCCTGTGCGGATCCTCGCGTAGTGCACCCGTCCCGCGGCGTCCACCGCCAGTCCGGTGCCGAAGAGGATGCCGACGGGCTCGGCGGGGGCGGCGATACCGCCATCGCCAAAGGCCTGGTCGAGCTGCCCGGAGGGGCTGTACTTCGCGATCCGCAACGGATCATCGAACAGCAGGAACATGGTTCCGTCGGGGCCGAGCTCGAAGGCCTTCGCGTCCTCGGAGACACTCACCGGGGAGATCCCGCCATCGCCGAAGGAGCTGTCGACCCCGCCATCGTCATTGATGCGGATCAGGCGCGCCTCTCCCCAGCCGCCCGCGACCACCACCATCCTGCCGGCGCCATCGAACTCGACTTCGCCGAGGAACCCCGGGAAGTCGACACGGGCGACGCCCTCGTCTCCGAACGTCCGGTCGAACTGGCCATCGCGGGTGAGCCGGATGATCAACGGCTGCACCCCCTTCAAGACCGCAGCCGTCACGACGATCTCCCCAGTCGGGCTCACCGCCAGCGAGAGGGCCTCGATCGTGTCGCCGAGCAGGACGCGACCGCCCTGCCCGAATGACCGGTCGAGCTCGCCCGATCGAGTCAGGGCAACGACCTTCGGCTCCCTGTTGAGATCCCGCAGATAGAACGAGCGCCCGTCGTCCCCGACGGCCAGGGCATCGGTCGTCACGTTCTCCTCCGTCCCATTGGCCTCGACGATTCCGCCGCTCCCGAACGTTTCGTCCAAGTCGCCTGGACGAGCCTGAGCGGACGCACAGAAGGCCAGCGCTGCCAGCAGCACCCCGAAACCCGCGCCCCGTCTCATGAGCCGAAGGTAGCAGGGGCCGGCGGCCCCGGTGCCGCTTCCACGGAGCGCGGTGGACAGTCCTAGCGGTGCCTATCCCTTGCCGCCGCCGTGGTGCCCCCCGCCGCCCTTCTTCCCCTTCTTCTTCTTGACCGTCCACCCATAGGAGGCCGGTGTCGCGTCCGTCAGCCCGGAAGCGACGGCGCGGACCTGGAAGTTGTGCTTGCCCTTGCCGGCCTTCACCGTGAGCGGGGAGGCGCAGGGAGCGAATGCGGCGCCGTCGAGCGCGCATTCGAACGTGGCGCCGGCCGTGGACGAGTTGAACTCGAAGGCCACCCGCTTCGACTTCGTCCGCTTCTTCGGACCTTTGGCGATCGTCGTCTCCGGGGCTGTGGGCGGGGTCGGTGGGTCGGCCACCGTGGCGAGAGCTGAGACATCGTCGATGTTCCACCAGGCGCAGGGTTGGGACGCGTGGTAAGAGCAATTGACCCTGAGCGTCAGCGTGTGCACGCCGGGCGAGACGCCGGAGACATCCACGGAAACGGTCTTGTAACCAGAGCCGTAGCCCGGCGCAGTTGGAAGCTTGGTGTCAACAACAGACCCGTCGACGAGGACCTCTACAGGTCCCGTGTACCCCAATACGACCACCTGCGTCAGCTTGTACGTAAGGGTCGTCACACCCGTGAAGTCCACTGGCTGCGAGATCGATCCGATCTCCGACACGTGGCCCGGGTTGCTGCGGGCGTTGTTGCCGAGGCTGATGAAACCTGCGCCCGACGCGGCCGCTCCCGTGCACGGCGGCGATAGGCAGAACCTCGCCTGCGGGTAGTTGGGGACCGTTTCCGTCTTGGTCCAGTTCGGGTTGGTGCAGGAGTTGATGTCACTGCCCTGGCACCCGGTGGTCGCTTCGAAGCCTCCGTCGACGACGCGCTCGACGACGGCAGCCGAGGCGGACCCAGTTGCAACGAACGCCGCCGCACAACCAACCAGCGCAAGACCTAGAACAGCCCTGGACCTCATGAACCACCTCGCTCCCGAACGACGCTCGCAGGGTAGCGCGCCGGCACAGAGCCGACAACCAACTTCACCTCAGGCCGAAGCGCCGCTCAGAACGGCGGCTCGTCGCCCAGCAGGAAGCGACGCAGCATGTGCATCGCGACGCTGACGGAGCGCTCGCGGACGTCCTCGCGGCTGCCTGGCAGCTGGACCTCGCGCGCCATCGTCCGCCCGTCGGCGGCGGCGATGCAGAAGCAGACGAAGCCGACGGGCTTCGCCTCGGTCCCTCCACCCGGCCCGGCGACCCCGGTGATGCCGACCCCGAGGTCGGCGCCGAAGCGGGCGATGGCACCCTCGGCGAGCGCCTTCGCGACCTCCGGCGAGACCGCTCCCTTCGCCGCGATCAGATCCGCCGGCACCCCGAGAAGCTCGCTCTTGGCCTCGTTGGTGTAGGCGACGACGCCGCCGGCCACGTACTCCGAGGCTCCCGGGACGTCGGTCAGGCGCCCCGCCAGCTTGCCGCCCGTGCACGACTCGCCCGTCGCGATCCGGTGCCCGCGCAGCAACGCGGCGACGATCTCGTCGATCGTCTCCCCCGTCTCCGTGTAGATGACGGCGGCGTGACGTTCGCGGAGGCCGTCGAAGAGCGCCTCCCGCAGCGGCTCGGCGTCGGCCGCGTAACGGACGTCGATCTCCAGCTCGGCCCCCTTGCGCAGGCAGGTCGTGATCTCGAGCGGGCTCAGATCCACCCCACCCTCCTCGATCTCGCGCAGGCTCTTGGCGAGCGTGGACTCCGGGATCCCGAACATCTTCATCGAGGCCGTGGCGTAGTCGTCGGAGCGCTCGAGGATCCGCGCGAACGGCTCCGAGGCCACCGCGGCCGGCCACATCGCCTGCAGCTCGCGGGGCGGACCCGGCAGGACGACGACGATCGGCCCCTCGCCCGTCTCCACGACGAGCCCCGGCGCCGTCCCCGCCGGATCGAGCGCGATCGACCCCTCGGGGACCATCGCCTGCTTGCGGGTGCCGTCGCGCAGCCCCTCGGGATCGAACTTCATCCGGCGCGCGAACTCAGCGACGATCTCGGAGATCCGCTGCTCCATGCCCTCGTCGAGGACCATGCGCCGCCCGGCGAACTCGGCGACGAGCTCGGCGGTCATGTCGTCGGCCGTCGGCCCCAGGCCGCCGGTCGTGACGATGAGGTCGACGCCGTTGCCGGCGAAGAACCGCAGGGCGGTCGTCATGTCCTCGGCGCGATCGCCGACGCAGACCATGTGGGCGACGTCGACACCGAGCTCGCTCAGCCGCTGCGAGACCCAGGGGCCGTTCGCGTCGGCGACGCGGCCGCTGAGCACCTCGGTGCCCGTGACGACGATTCCCGCGCGGGCGCTCACGGGCAGTCCGGTCCCGCGTAGTCGATCTCGCGGATCCCCTTCGAGTCGGCCTCGTAGCTGGCCTTGCCGTCGGCGTCGACGCTCTTCCTGCGGCCGCTGGAGCGCAGCTCCACCTGACCGCCATCCGGGAGGTCGACCCTGTAGGTCTTGAAGCCGTCGAAGCTCTCCTCGGCACCGGCGCTGAGCATCTGGCCGTCGATCAACGCCTCCCCGGCGTCGCCGACCAGGCAGACCCTGACCGCCGCCGCCGGCTCCAGGGTGATCCCGACCGGCTTCAGCGCCTTGCTCCCGTCGCCGCCTTGCGCGTCCTCGCGCAGTTTCCGGGCCGCGTTGCCGCCGTCGCCGGAGGTGTCGTCACCGCCCTCGTCGCCACCGATGGAGCCCAGGATCACGAGCAGGATGATGATGCCTGCGGCGATCGCGAGGATCACCGGTGTCCGCGAGGGAGGCCGCGAGCCCGGCGCACGCCTCCGCTCCCGCAGGAGGGGCTCCGCCGCGGGGCTCGACGACGCCCCCTGGACGCCATCGCTCGAGCGCCGGTACTGATCCGCCAGACGGTCGCCGTCGAGGCCGAGCAGATCGCCGTAGGTGCGCAGGAAGCCCCGCACGTAAGCGGGAGCCGGCAGCACCTCCCAGTCCTCCGCCTCGAGCGCGCGCAGGTACCGGGCGCGGATCTTGGTCCGCTCCTCGGCCTCCTTCACGTCCATGCCGAGCCGGCGTCGCGCGTTCTTGAGCGCGCTGCCGATCCCGAGCTCGGTTGGGTCAACGTCGTTCATGGCCGCCCAGTATTGCGACGGCCGCGAGGGGCCCGCCTGCAGCTAGCCCCCGACTGTCTCGAGCCCGGCACCCTCGGTCTCCGGCCCGTCGCCGCGACCCGCGCCGGCCATCACCCGAGCGATGTCGGCCGGGCCGATCAGGACCTGGCGGGCCTTCGAGCCCTCAAAGCCTGAGATGACGCCGCGGCGCTCGAGCATGTCGATGAGGCGGCCGGCGCGCGTGTAGCCGACCCGCAGTCGGCGCTGGATCATCGACACCGACGCGGAGTCGGTCTCGACCACGATCCGGATCGCATCCTCGAGCAGATCGTCCTCGTCGGGCGAGAACTCCCCGCCGCCGTCGCCGTCGACGTCCACGGGAGCCTTCTCCTGCAGCAGATCGGCATCGAACTGAGGCTCACCCTGCTTGCTCCAGTAGCCGACGACCTTGGCGATCTCCTCCTCGGTGACGAACGCGCCCTGGACGCGCTGAAGCTTCGAGGAGCCGACCGGCCTGAAGAGCATGTCGCCCTGGCCGAGCAGGGATTCGGCGCCGCCCTGGTCGAGGATCACCCGGGAGTCGATCTGGGAGGCGACCGAGAACCCGATCCTTGCCGGGATGTTGACCTTGATCGTGCCGGTGATGACGTCCGTGGAAGGACGCTGGGTGGCGAGAAGCAGGTGGATGCCCACCGCACGGGACTTCTGCGCGAGCCGGATGATCGACTCCTCGACCTCGCCCGGCGCGACCATCATCAGATCCGCAAGCTCGTCGATCACGCAGAGGATGTGGGGAAGCGGCGCCTCCCCCGCCTTGCGGCGGATCTTGTTGAGCTCCTCGAGGTTGCGACCACGGGCCTTGCCCATGACCGTGTAGCGCGACTCCATCTCCGACACCAGGTTCTCGAGCACGTTCGCGGCGACGCGGGCGCTCGTCACGACCGGCGTCAGCAGGTGAGGGACGGAGTCGTAGTGGTTGAGCTCTACCTGCTTGGGATCCACGAGCACGAGCCGGAGCTCGTTCGGCGAGGCGTGCAGGAGCATCGACGTCAGGATCGCGTTGACCGAGCCCGACTTGCCCGATCCGGTGGTGCCGGCGACGAGGACGTGCGGCATCTTCGCCAGGTCCATCGAGACGGCCTGCCCGGAGATGTCCTTGCCGAGCCAGGACAGCAGCGGCGAGGCGTCGTCGGGACGACCGCCGTAGATGTCGCCGAGGCGGACCATCTTGCGGCGCGCGTTCGGGACTTCGACGCCGACCGCCTTCTTGCCGGGGATCGGCGCGAGGATGCGGATGTCGGTGGAGGCGAGCGCGTAGGAGATGTCGTCCTTGAGCTGGGAGATCTTGCCGACCTTGGTTCCGGGCGCGAGCTGCAGCTCGTAGCGGCTCACGTGCGGGCCGGTGACGGTGCCGACGAGGCGCGCCTCGATCTTGAAGTGGCTCAGGACCTCGAGCAGCGCGCGCGCGGTGCGCTCCATGTCGCGGCGGTCGGGGCCGCTGTCCTTGGCGTCATTGCCGCGGCGCAGCAGCTTCGCGGAGGGCAGCCGGTAGTCCTTCTCCTCCGACTCGGTGATGCCGCCCCGCTTCGCGCCCATCGGCGTCCTCGCGACCTCGATCGCCTCGTCGCCGTCGACCATCAGCGAAGGGGGCTCCTCCGAGTCGTCGTCCTCGAAAGCGTGCTCGGGGGCGTTCAGATCGGTGGCGGCGATCTCCTCGCCCTCGCCCTCGTCGTCGTCGGGGGATTCGCCCAAGAGGTCGAAGTCGATCTCCGAGGTGGACTCGTCGCCGTCGCCGTCGGTCGCCGTCGCGCCCTCGCCGAGCGACACGGTGATCTCCGCGTCGTCGTCCTCGCCGGGGAAGTTCGCGGTCGTCCAGCCGTCGCCGATCTGACCGCCGTGATCGCCGGCAGGCGCGCCGCGCATGCCGCGCGCGGTCCTGGCGAGCTCCCCGGTCGCCTCCTTGGCCCGCCGTCCGGCCTCTGCCCCGGAGCCGATGAGGCTGACAAGGGGCCGGCCGCTCAGCAGCAGAATCCCGCTGATGATCAGAAGCAGGGCGATGATGTGCGCTCCGATCCGCTGGAAGAGAGTCGCCGACGCCCAGTACAGAGCCTCGCCGAACGCGCCGCCGTGGGCGGTGATGAAGTCGGGCTCGAAGAAGCCGTCGCCGCGCACCGGCGTGTCGGGGCCGAGTCCGGCCGTCCCGGCCGCGAAGGCGAGGAGGAGGCCGGCGACGAGCAGCAGGGCACCGGCGTTGATGGCGCCGGGGTAGCTGATCAGCGGGCGCACGACCAGCGCGAGCCCGATTCCGGCCAGAAGCATCGGGAGCGCGTAGGCGACTGCGCCGACGGTCCAGGTCAGCGCGACCTCGATCCCCGATCCGGCCGAGCCACCGTCCCAGCCGGCGTAGAGGACGAACCCCAGGTAGAGGCCGAGGCCGAGCAGGGCGAGCCCGATCAGGTCGAGGTGGCGCTGCTCGAGCTCTCGCCGAGGTGCGGGCTTGGGCGTTGGCTTGTTCTTCGCGGGCTTGCGCGCGGCCGGCCGCTTCCCACCCTTCCGGGGGGTGCTGCCGCCGCGCGAGCTCTTGCCCATGAGCGGGATTGATGGCATCTGCACGATCCTTCGACGCGTCCGGACGGACCCCTGCGCACGAAGGCCACCGCAGCGCGAAAGGGCGGCGCGCCGCCGGGGCCGATCTTTAGACTCCGGGCCGTGAGCGAAGACGATCTGACCGGCCGCGTCCTGGTCGTCGAGGACGACGAGGACATCGCCGATGTCCTGCGGCGATCCCTGCGCCAGGAGGGCCACGAGGTCCGCAGCGCCGCCAACGGCGAGGATGCGCTCAGGCAGGCCGTCGAGTTCGTGCCCGATCTCGTCGTCCTCGATCTCGGGCTGCCGGACATCGACGGGGTCGACGTCTGCAGGCGGCTGCGCGCCGACGGGGACGTGCCGATCCTCATCCTCACGGCCCGCACCGACACCGACGACCGCGTCGAAGGGCTCGACGCGGGAGCCGACGACTACCTCGTCAAGCCCTTCGAGCGCGACGAGCTGCTCGCCCGGATGCGCGCCCTGCTGAGGCGCCGTCCGCCCCGCGGAACCGCGTCGCTCACCGTCGGCGACCTCGTCCTCAACCCGGGCACCCGCGAGGTCACGCGCGGCGATCGCGTCGTCGACCTGACCAACCGCGAGTTCGAGCTGCTCGAGTTCCTGATGCGGAACGAGCGGCTCGTGATCTCGCGCGAGCGGCTGCTCGAGGAGGTCTGGGGCTACGACCCGACATCGATGACCAACACGATCGACGTCTTCATCAGCAACCTCAGGCGCAAGCTCGAGGAGGGAGGAGAGGACCGGATCCTGCACACGAAACGTGGTGCGGGATACGTGGTCAGGGTGTGAGGGCGTCATGAGGCGGCTCAGGGAGCTCTACGCGCGCTCTCGCCGGCTCCCCGTGCGCTTCCGCATCGCGCTGGTCTCAGCCGCCCTGACGGCGGTCATCCTCATCGGCTTCGCGGCGGTCGTGGGCCGGCTCACCAGCAACCGGCTCCACAACGACTTCAAGGACGACCTGCAGAGCAACGCGACCCGGATCGCAGGCCAGAACGGGCGCGGGCTCGGGCTCACCGACGACTCCGTGGTTCGGGTCGTCTACCAGACCGGCATCCCGGTGCCGGGCTTCGACTCCTCCCCGGTGGAGCTCGGCGCACCGCAGCCGGGAACCATCGTCCGCAGCGGTGACCTCGACGTCGCCGCCGCCCCGATCGTCTCCGCCAGCGACTCGATCCTCGGCACGGGCGCGCCCCGTTTCGTCCAGTACGCGCGGCCGGAGACGGTCGTCGACGACACCATCAACCGGCTCTGGCTCTTCCTCGGGGGCGGCGTCGCCATCGGCACCGTGCTGGCCGGGCTGGCCGGGATGGCGGTCGCGAACCGGGCGATGAGGCCGATCGCCGCCATGACCGCCGCCGCCCGCGACATCGCCGCCACGCGCGACCCGTCCAAGCGCATCCCCGAGCCGGAGAGCGACGACGAGGTCGCCGAGCTCGCGCGCACCTTCGACCAGATGCTGCAGGAACTCGACGCCGCGCGCACCGAGACCGACGAGACGATCAAGCGCCAGCGCGAGTTCGTCGCCGACGCCTCCCACGAGCTGCGGACGCCGCTGACCAGCATCCTCGCCAACCTCGAGCTGCTCGAGCACTCCGCCGCAGCCGACGCCGACGAGGACGACCTCGCCGCCGTCTCCTCCGCCCTGCGCAGCTCCAAACGCATGAACCGGCTCGTCGGGGACCTGCTGCTTCTCGCCCGCGCCGATGCAGGGCGGGCGGGGACGCGCTCGGAGTGCGACCTCGCGGCGATCGCCGAGGAGGCGCTCGAGGAGCTGCGGCCGATCGCCGACGGCCACGCGCTCGAATCGAGCCTCGACGGCGAGGCGCTGGTCCGCGGCAACGCCGACGAGTTGCACCGCATGGTCCTCAACCTGCTCGAGAACGCCATCCGTCACACGCCGGAGGGAACCGCCGTGCGCCTCGAGGTCGGTTCCGCCGAAGGCCTCGCCCGGCTCGAGGTCAGCGACGACGGCCCCGGACTCCCGGAGGGCATGGAGGAGGAGATCTTCGGGCGGTTCGTCCGCGCCAAGGGCCCCGCCGACCGCTCGCAGCGCAGTGGCACCGGACTGGGGCTCGCGATCGTGCGCGCCGTTGCCCGTGGGCACGGAGGCGACGTCGAGGCGCACAACGACGACGGAGCCCACTTCACGGTCACCCTCCCGGCTGCCGAGAAGTTTGAGCGAACTATTGCCTCCGCTTGAGTTCCCGTTTAGAAGACGGATGCAGACTGCACCGCGGACGAGACAAGAACCGTCACCTGACCTCCCCCAAGTTCGGTCGGTGACGGGACAAAATTGGCCCAGCCTGAGCCAATTCGGCCCGCCGGACTCCCCTCCCTGGTCCGGCGGGCCTCTTTTTGTCGGCGTGCGGGGCCGCCTGGCCGCGTCATCACCCCGCTTGTGGCCTGGCGGCCACGGCGCGGGGCTCTTCCTTGCCAGACGGGCCCGCACGCTCGACAAAATGGCCTGCGGCCACTTCGCCTCCCTCTTCCTTGCCAGCCGGACTCCCAGCCTCGCGAAAACCCTCAGCTCGTCGCTTCGCGACATCGCTTCGGTGACTACCGCTGAGTAGGCTGCCTCGCAGGGAGGGAACTTGGAATCTTCGGCGCTGATCGGGCTGCTCACCGTGCCCCTGTTCACGGGAGCCATCGGGTACGTGACCAACTGGTCGGGCGTCTGGATGCTCTTCTACCCGGTGCAGTTCCGGGGGATCAGGATCCCGGGGCTGGCGCCGTTGTCGCGCTTCCTCCCGCGCCGCGTCCGGCAGGTTCCGATCGGGCTCACCCGCGGCGGCTTCGGGTGGCAGGGCATCGTGCCCTCACGGGCGGCGAAAATGGGGTCGATCTCGGTCGACAAGGGGATCGCGAAGCTCGGGAGCCCGAAGGAGTTCTACGAGTCCCTCGATCCCGACGCGATCGCCGAGCACATCGTCGAGTCCTCCCGCGACGACATCCGCGAGCTGGTCGAGCGGACGCTCCAACGCGAGCATCCCGGCCTCTGGAACGACCTCCCCCCTCGAGTGCGCGAGACGGTTCACGCTCGGGTCCAGGAGCAGCTCCCCGACGTCGTCAGGTCGGTCACAGACGGGATCGGCCGCGACATCGACCACCTCATGGACGTCAAGCTGATGGTGATCCGCCGCATGGAGGAGCGCCCGGAGCTCGCGAACCGGGTCTTCCTCGAGATCGGTCGCAAGGAGCTGAAGTTCATCGTCAACTTCGGGTTCTGGTTCGGGCTCCTGCTCGGGATCCCGACGGCGATCGTCACCGAGCTCCTGTTCCACCAGTGGTGGCTGCTGCCGATCGCCGGTGTGCTGATCGGCTACGCGACCAACCTCGTCGCGATCCAGATGATCTTCGAGCCGGTCGAGGAGCGCCGCTACGGGCCGTTCCGCTTCCAGGGGCTGTTCCTGCGCCGCCAACCCGAGGTCGCGGGGATCTACTCGAAGGTGATCTCCGAGGACATCCTCAACCTGACGAACCTCGGCGAGGAGCTCCTGCACGGCCGCCAGTCCGACCGCACGCGGAAGCTGATCGTCACCTCGCTGCGCCCCGCGATCGACCGCGCCACCGGCTACGCCCAGGTCGCTGTGCGAGTCGCGGTCGGCACCGACCGCTACGACACGATCCGCGAGAGCGTCGCCACCGAGGCCGTCGGCTACACGATGACCCCGCTTTCGGACCCCGACTTCAACGAGGAGCAGAGCGCCGCGATCGAGGAGCTGATCACCGTGCGGATGAAGGAGATGTCGGCGACGGACTTCTCCGAGATGCTGCGCACCGTGATCAGGGAGGACGAGTGGCTGCTCTATCTGCACGGCGCGGTGCTCGGCTTCGCCGGCGGCCTCCTGCACCTCGCGATCTTCGGCTGAGGCTCGGCGCTGAGCCCGCCCGGATCGCTCAACCGCGCATCCGGCGGCGCATGACCGCCATCAGGGCGGCCGCGGAGGCCGCGCCGAGAGCCGCTCCGACGGCGACCTCCCTCCCCCGCCCCTCGCGCCCCTGGCGACGCAACTGGCGCATTCCGGCGATCCCGAGCGGGAGGAACAGAGCGGCCGCGGTGAGCGAGCCCGGGTTGTAGGTGCGGCCACGCGCCGCCTTGGCGAAACGCAGACCGGCATTGGCCGCGTCTATTCGTCGCACCGAGCACGACTGCCTCCCGCGGCCGCTCGCTCGGATCCGGCAGGTGGTCGGCAACTTTCTCGGATCGAGCCGAGGAGCTCTCTTCGCAGCTCGCCCATCATCCTCTGCCTCGCCGTTCCCTTGACGTGGGCCACCCTTTCGCGGAGGCGAACTTCCAGCTGCGCTACCCGTTCGCCCGCGGGCGGCGGCTCGGGACGGCAACGGTCCGCAGTTCTTTCCCGCTGATCTCATCGATTTCTACGGGGTGGATTATTTCCCCGGTCCCGGTGGGTCGGACTACTCTGTGGACACGATGCAGGCGCATGTCAACCAGCTCCGGGCGGCGGTTGGCAACAACATCTACTTCACCGAACTCGGCAGCAAGGCGGAAGCAGGGGATGGCGCTCCGCCGGTCAGCTCGACGACGCAGAAGGCCGCGATTCAATCCGTGATCGAGCGGTTTGGAGGAACCGTGAATGGCTACTGGATCTGGAACAAGCTGACCAAGAAGACGAAGCAGGATCGCTTCTCAATCCGTGGGCCGGCGCGGAAGTACCTTGAGGACACGTTCTGATATGCGAGGGTCTCTCCTGATCGTGGCCGTCGCTGGAGTTTGCGCGATCATCGTCGGCCCGGCGCGAGCCGAGTCGCCTTCCCCCAAGCCTCTTGGCCCAGCACTCGGCCCTGCGGACCTCGCTCGCGCCACGGTGGTTGGCCACGGAGATCGGATCGTTGCTTACCTGAGGAGACCAGGTCGCCTCGTTGTCCGCGACACGAGGCGATCGGAATCGCGAACGATCGCTATTCAGCCAAGCTGTCGAGCCAGCGATGCGTCCGACGACGAGGTACTGCTCCAATGCGGGTCGAAATCTGATCGATCTACGCGGATCTTGGATCTGAGGCGCGATCGCACCCGTACCGTTGAGAACGCAGGTTCACTCCGCTACGTGCGTCTAGGACGCCGGTGGCTCGAGGGCTATCGGTGCTTGAGCGATCCTGAGGGTGGGACGCAAACCCTGTGCAGAGTGGTCTACCTGAGTCGCGATTCTGGAGAGGTGGTGAACGGGCTAGAGACGAACTACCGCCTGAACGGACGCAGGCTGAGGCCTCCCATCCTTCCGCCACGCTCTCTCACGCCCGACTCAGACGGGGTCCTCGCATACACGCCCCCAATCGCAGCGGTTCGTGACTTTTCCGCGAACGAAGAGCTTCTGCTGCTTCAACCAGGTAAGAAGCCGGTGACATTGAGCCCGCCAGCGGGCGGTTTTCCAGGAGAGGCGGGGCTCGAACTAACTCGCAACTTCTTCGTTTGGCGGCCTTCCGACGGTCTCTCCACCCGTGCATTCGCTTACTCAATCGATGATCGACACCGCTTCAGCTGGAAGTTCGCTGAGCCGGTCCGTGCTTCGCTCACATCCTCGGAGATCGTGTTCGCCACAGGAGACTATGGCTCGCCACGCCGTCGCATCTTTTTCGTTTCCCTGCGAGATCTTCTCGAGGAACGGCGCTAACTCGGCGCCTGGTGAAGCGCGCAGAAGAGGCCGCTCTCGAGCGCGTGATCTGATCACCCCGATGTCCCGCGCGACCACTCGGCCGCCGCCCCGATAGGACGAGCTCCTCCGCACCCGGCCGGTGAGCGACGGCGCGGTGCTCGGCTTCGCCGGCGGCCTCCTGCACCTCGCGATCTTCGGCTGAGGCTCGGCGCTGAGCCCGCCCGGATCGCTCAACCGCGCATCCGGCGGCGCATGACCGCCATCAGGGCGGCCGCGGAGGCCGCGCCGAGAGCCGCTCCGACGGCGACCTCCCTCCCCCTCCCCTCGCGCCGCTCCTGGCGACGCAACTGGCGCATTCCGGCGATCCCGAGCGGGAGGAACAGAGCGGCCGCGGTGAGCGAGCCCGGGTTGTATGTGCGGGTCCTGGCGACCTCCGCGAGGTGCAGCCCGGAGTTGCCGAGGAGCATCGCCAGCTGCGCGGAGGCGATCCCTGGGCGTGACTCGCCGCCTGCGCCGGCCGCCAATGCGACGACCCAGCCCATCCCCACGTTGATGATCAGTCCGTCGCGACGCGTGATCGGATACTCGTCCTCGCCCGAGCCCATCACCTCGCGGTTGAACCAGGGCAGGAACCCGCCCGGCCAGACCCACTCCTCGGTCTGGTGCAGGAGCAGGGCCGGAAGCGGCAGCCACCTGACCCAGGCGCCGTCGGCGAGGAAGGTCTCGCGCCGCGCGAGCACCAGCGCGCTCGCGGGCCCGGCGGTCGCCGCTGAAACAAGGGGCCAGTGCCCGTGACGGTCGGGAAGCGCCACGGCCGCCGGAGCTTCAGACCTCGACTACCACCGGCAGGACCATCGGGCGCCGCCGCAGGCGCTTGTCGATCAGCTTGGCGACGACGTCGTGGACGTCCTTGCGGATCAGCGCCGGCTCGCGGACCTTCCCGTCGAGGGCGTCCTCGACAGCCTCCTCGACGGCGTCGGCGAGCTCCTCGAGCAGGCGCTCGGAATCCTCGTCGTCGCTGAAGGGGACGCCCCGGAAGGCGATCTCGGGGTCGGCGGCGATCTCGGAGTCCTCGAAGGAGACAGTGACCGCGACGATCACGACCCCGTCGGCGGACAGGGTGCGGCGATCCCGCAGCGCCGCGTCGTCGGGCTCACCGAGCTCGAGGCCGTCGACGAAGATCATCCCCGCGCCGACGTCGTCGCCGAGCCTGGCGTTGCCCGCCGTGATCTCGAGCGGCACCCCGTTGCGGGACTGGAAGATCCGATCCGAGGGGATCCCGACCGCCTCGGCGAGGCCCGCGTGCAGTCGCAGGCGCTTGTAGTCGCCGTGCATCGGCATCACGTACTTGGGCCGGGTCAGGTTGAGCATCAGCTTCATGTCCTCCTGATAGCCGTGACCGGAGGCGTGGATCGGGGCGTCGGCGGCGGTGATCACCCGCGCGCCGATCTCGAAGATGCGGTCGATCGTCTCGTTGACTGACCGCTCGTTGCCGGGGACCGGCGTGGCGCTGAAGACGACGGTGTCGCCGGAGTGGAGCTCGACATCGCGGTGGTCGCCGTGCGCCATCCGCCGCAGCGCCGAGAGGGGCTCGCCCTGGCTGCCGGTCGAGATCGCGATCACCTCCTCGTCCGGGAAGTCCTCGATCTCGCGCGGCTGGATGAGGATGCCCTCCGGGGCGCTCGCGAGGCCGAGGTTGGAGGCGATGTTGAAGTTCTTGCGCATCGAACGCCCGACCAGCGCCACCTTGCGGCCGAGCTTCTCGGCGGCGTCGACGACCTGCTGCACGCGGTGCACGTTCGAGGCGAAGCAGGTGACGATGATCCGCCCCTCCGCGCGCGAGAACGTCTCCAGCAGCGCCGGGCCCACGCTCGACTCCGATGTCGCCACGCCGGGGCGATCGGCGTTCGTCGAGTCGCCGCAGAGGCAGAGCAGCCCCTCCGCGCCGAGCTCGGCGAGCCGCGCGAAGTCGGCCGGCTGGCCGTCGACGGGGGTCTGGTCGAACTTGTAGTCGCCGGTCAGCAGGATCGGCCCGAGATCGGTGTGGATCGCCACCGCGCAGGCGTCGGGGATGGAGTGCGACATGTGGATCATCTCGATCCCGAAGGGCCCGGCTTTCTCGATCGTGCCCGGGCTGAGGTCGCGCAGCGGGACGTCGCGGAGCTTGTGCTCCTCCAGCTTGGAGCGGACCATGCCGATCGTCAGGCGCCCCCCGTAGATGGCGGGCGGGATGCCGATCTCGCGGAGCACGTAGGGCAGGGCCCCGACGTGGTCCTCGTGGCCGTGGGTGAGGACGATCGCCTCGATGTCGTCGAGCCGGTCCCGCAGGTAGGAGAAATCGGGAAGCACGAGGTCGATCCCGAGCATCTCGGCCGTCGGGAACATCAGGCCGGTGTCGACGACGACGATCCGCCCGTCGAGCTCGACGACGGTCATGTTCTTGCCGATCTCGCCGAGCCCGCCGAGCGGCAGGATCCGTAGCTGCGGGGTGCTCACGAGGCCTTCACCTCGAGTCCGAGCCCCTCGAGTGCGCTGCGGAGGACGGCGCGCTGCGCCTCGTCGCAGGGGACCATCGGCAGCCGCAGCCGCCCCGAGCAGATGCCGAGCATCTCGAGTGCCGCCTTGAGCGGCATCGGGTTGGTCGTGATCCCGAGCGCCGCGTAGAGATCCTGTAGGGAGACGTCGATCTCTCGCGCGCGCTCCGGCTCTCCGGCGGCCACCAGATCTCGCATCTCAGCCATCTGCGGACCGACGATATGCGAGGCGACCAGGATCCCGCCGGCGAGGCCGAGCTCGAGGGCGCGCAGGTAGATGTCGTCGTTGCCGGCGAGGACGCCGAGGCCCTCGATCGGCTCGAGCTCGTCGCTGTTGGCCTGCTTGACGGCGACGACGTTCCCGATCGACCCGAGCTCCGCGAGCTCATCCGGGGAGACGTTGATGACCGTGCGCGAGGGGATGTTGTAGAGGACGATCGGCTTCTCGGTCGCGGCCGCCACGGCCTCGACGTGAGCCCTCATCCCGGCGGCGTTCGGCTTGTTGTAGTAGGGCGTGACGACCAGCATCGCGTCAGCTCCCGCATCATCGGCCAGCCTGGTCAGGTTGACCGAGTGGCGGGTGTCGTTGGTGCCGCTGCCGCAGATCAGCAGGACGTCGTCGCCGACCGCGGCGCGGACGGTACGCAGGAGCGCGATCTGCTCCTCGTCGTCCAGCGTCGCCGCCTCGCCGCTGCTGCCGGCGACCACGAGCCCGTCGGAGCCGTGCTCGAGCAGGTAGGTGGCCAGATCGCCCGCCGCGGCGTGATCGACCCCACCGTCGGGGTCGAAGGGAGTGGCCATCGCCGTGAGGACCCCTCCGATCTCGGTCGTATCGCTCATGCGGGTGAGGTTATCCCCCGCTCAGCCCGCGAAAACGGGTGGGGTGCGATCGGCCCAGGGCGCCGCGCGCTCGATCTGGGCCGCGATCCTGATCAGCAGGTCCTCGCGGCCGAACGGAGCAACGAGCTGAACGCCCACCGGGAGGCCGTCCTCGCTCCAATGCAGCGGCAACGAGATCGCCGGCTGGCCGGTGACGTTGAAGAGCGCCGTGAATGCACCGGAGCCGAGGCAACGCGTGTAGCCCCCGAGGTCCGGCTGGGAGGTGTCGATCTCGCCGATCCGCGGGGGCACCTCGGCCATCGTCGGCGTCAGCAGGAGGTCGTAGCCGGACTCGAACCACATCGCGATCATCCGGCTCAGGCCCTGGTGCAGGGTGACGTCAAGCAGGTAGCGGCCGCCGGTCCGGGCGTGGCCGATCTCGGCCATCTGCCAGGTAAGCGGCTCGACGTCGTCGGCTGTCAGCTCACGGCCGAGAAGGACGCCGAGCTGCGTCAGCGTCGCCGCCTGCCCGGCCGCCCAGCGCGTCAGGAAGGTGTCGCCGATGTCGGGGCCGTCCGCCCCCTCCGGGAGCAGATCCAGGAACGAGCTCTCCTCGACGTCGTGGCCGAGCGACTCGACCAGCTTCGCGGCGTTGCGGACGGCGTCGATGCAGGGCTGTTCCACCTCGAATTCGACCGGGGCGCGGTCCATGATCCCGATGCGTAGCCCGCCGCTTTCGTCGTTCAGCTCCTCGACGTAGGGCCGCAGCGGCGGCGGCGCGACGTAGGGATCACCGGGAGCGGCGCCCTCGACCGCGTCGAGCAGGCGGGCTGTGTCGCGGACCGAGCGAGAAACGCAGAGCTCGACGGTCATCCCGCCCATGTTGTCCCCCACCACCGGGCCCTCGCTGATCCGCTGCCGAGTCGGCTTCAGCCCGACCAGGCCGCAGTTGGAGGCGGGGATCCGGATCGAGCCTCCGCCGTCGTTGGCGTGCGCCATCGGCACGATGCCCGCCGCCACCGCTGCGCCTGAGCCGCCGCTCGAGCCTCCGGGCGTGCGATCGGTGTCCCAGGGGTTGCGCGAGGCGCCGTAGGCATCCGGCTCCGTCGTCGCGACGATGCCGAGCTCGGGGGTGTTGGTCTTGCCGAAGGTGATCAGGCCCGCACCGCGGAAGCGCTGGGCGAGGTAGGTGTCGACCGGCGCGCGGAAGCCCGCCTCCTTGAGGACCTTCATGCCCATGTGAAGCGGTTGCCCCGCGAAGGCCGCGCCGAGATCCTTGAGCAGGAAGGGAACGCCCTTGAAGGGACCGTCGGGAACGTCGCCGGCGGCCGCCTCGCGGGCCTCGTCGGAGAGGTCGTGGATGATCGCGTTGATCTCGGGGTTGACCTTCTCAGCGCGCGCGAGAGCGGCGTCGAGGAGCTCAGCCGCAGAGGCCTCGCCGGACTGCACGAGCTCCGCCTGCGCGGTCGCGTCCATCCGGGCCAGATCGTCGCTCACTTCTCTCTCCTCGTCGCTGTTGGGGTCGGGCGGTTTGCAGGCGAACCCTATAGACGCCGGCGCCACGGCCGAGCGGCGCTCAAAGCAGAGCTTCGAGCCCGACTGTCAGGGGATCGGGGAGCGAGCCGACGCGGCGGCAGGCGAGGACGACGCCGGGCATGAACGAGCTCCGGTCGATCGAGTCGTGACGGATCGTGAGGGTCTGCCCCACGCCGCCGAACACGAGCTCCTGGTGGGCAACCAGGCCCGGCAGGCGGAGCGAGTGGATCGGCCGGTGCACATTCGCCCCGGCTGCCTCGAGCAGCTCGGCGGTGCGGGCGGCGGTACCCGACGGCCTGTCCAGCTTGCGGTCGTGATGCAGCTCGACGATCTCAACCTCCGGCATGTGCTCGGCGACCCGCTGGCCGAGCTCCATCATCAGCACGGCGCCGATGGCGAAGTTGGGGGCGACGAACGCGCGCGGCCCCTCTCCCCCGTTCCAGCCCCGTTCGGCGGCCGCCCGCAGCGCGTCGAGGTCGAAGCCGGTCGTACCGACGACGACACTGACGCCCGCCTCGAGGCACTCGGTGGCGTTTCCGAGCGCGGTGTCGGGGATCGTGAAGTCGACGACGACGTCGGTCTCTCCGAGGACGTCGGCGAGCGCGGTGTCGAGCGCCGGATCGGCGCGACCGCTGAGCTCGAGGCCCGCGGCCGCCTCCACGGCGTCGCAGACGGTCGCCCCCATTCGCCCTGCGGCACCGGCGACGGCGACTCGAACGGGTTCGGGCATGCCTCCAGCTTATGCAGCCAGCGCTTCGCTGACCGGCGCCACCGCGCCGCGGAAGCGGGCCTCGTCGGCGCCGATGCAGGCGGCGGACATGCGCTCCGGCGCGTACAGCTCGTTGGCGAGCTCGTGGACGTCCTCGAGCGTGACCGCATCGGTGCGCTCGATCAGCTCGTCGATCGAAAGCAGCGGGAGGCCGAAGAGCATCGAGCGGGCGTTGCGCGCCATCCGGGCCGGCGTCGATTCGAGGGACAGGACCATCCGGCCCTTGACGCCCTCCTTCGCCCGCTCCAGCTCCTCCGCGGTGACGCCATCGCGACGAAGCGACTCGAGCTCGCGGCCGATGATCTCGCACGCTTCGGCGACGTTGTCCTCGCGGGTGCCCACGTACATCGCCACGGTGCCGCGATCCACGTACTGCTCGGAGTACGAACCGACCGAGTAGGCGAGGCCGCGCTTCTCGCGCACCTCGCGGAACAGGCGCGAGGAGGTCGAGCCACCGAAGATCGTGTCCATGACGCCGAGCGCGAAGCGGCGGTCGTCGTTGCGGGGGATTCCGGGAGCACCGAAGCAGATGTGGTACTGCTCGGTCTCCTTCGGGTAGAAGCACAGCCGCGGCTCGTGCGCGGGCCCGCCCCCGTTGGGGCCGGCCACATCGCCTGGCCCGGGCTGGAAGTGCTCGCGGACGAGCTCGACGATGCGCTCGTGCTCGAGGCTGCCGGCGGCGGAGACGACGAGGTTGGAGCCGCGGTAACGGTCCTGGTGGTAGGCCGAGATGTCGGGGATCGGGATCGAGCCGATGACGTCGGCCGTTCCCAGGACCCGGCGCCCGAGCGGATGGTCGCCGAAGATCGCGTCGGCGAGCACGTCGTGCACGCGGTCGGAGGGCTCGTCCTCGTACATCGCGATCTCCTCGATCACCACCTGGCGCTCGGAGTCGATGTCGGGGAACGTCGGCTTCAGGAACATCTCGGCGAGCAGGTCGAGGGCGGCCTCGGTGTGCTCGTCGAGGAACCTCGAGAAGAGGTGCGTCGTCTCCTTGCTGGTGGCCGCGTTGGTGGCGGCTCCGAGGCCATCGAAGTACTCGGAGATCTCGATCGCCGAGTACCTGTCTGTGCCCTTGAACAGCAGGTGCTCGAGGAAGTGCGAGACGCCGGCTTGTGCCGGCGTCTCGTCACGTGATCCGGTCCGGACCCAGAGGCCGAGGGTGACCGAGCGGAACGACGGGACTGCTTCGGTGACGACCTTGAGGCCGCCATCGAGCTCCGTCAGCTCGACACCCTCGGGTAGCTGCTGGGTCAATCCGGATCCCTCAGATACCTGGTGGGGAGCTAGTCGCGACGACGGCGCTCGCGGTCACCGCCGCGTCCGCCGCGGTCACGTCCGCCGCGTCCGCCGCGATCGCCGCCGCGTCCGCGATCACGACTGCCGCCGCCACGAGGGCCACGGTCGCCGCTGCCGACTGCTGCGAGCTCCTCCTTCGACTTGCCGACCACGGCCGGATCGTCGGAGCGGCGCAGGCCGATGCGGCCGCGCTCGCGGTCGACCTCGACCACGGTGACGTCGATCTCGTCGCCCTGGGAGAGCACGTCCTCGACGGTCTCGACCCGCTCACCCGGCTTGACCGCCGAGATGTGCAGGAGGCCGTCGGTGCCCTTGACCAGCTCGACGAACGCGCCGAAGGTCGTGGTCTTGACGACCTTGCCCTTGAACGTGTCGCCGACCTCGGCCTCACGGGTCATCGCCTCGATCTGCGCGATGCAGGCCTCGACGAGCTCACCGTTGGCCGCGTAGACGCGGATCGTGCCGTCGTCCTCGACGTCGATCTGGGCCTCGAACTCCTCGGAGAGGCCGCGGATCGTCTCGCCGCCCTTGCCGATGACCGCGCCGATCTTCTCCGGGTCGATCTTGATCGACTCGATGCGCGGGGCCGTCGGGCTGAGCTTCTCGCGCGGCCCGTCGATCGCCTCCGCCATCTTGCCGAGGATGAAGAGCCTGCCCTGGCGGGCCTGCTCCAGCGCCTCGCGCAGGATGTCGAAGGTGACGCCGGTGATCTTGATGTCCATCTGGAGGGCGTTGATCCCGTCCTCCGTGCCGGCGACCTTGAAGTCCATGTCGCCGAGGTGATCCTCGACGCCGGCGATGTCGGTGAGGACGATCACGTCGTCGCCCTCCTTGATCAGGCCCATGGCGACGCCGGCGACCGGCGAGGAGACGGGAACGCCCGCCGCCTGCAGGGCCATCGACGAGGCGCAGACCGAACCCATCGACGAGGAGCCGTTGGACTCCAGCGTCTCCGAGACCACGCGGGTCACGTACGGGAAGTCCTCCACGCTCGGCATCGCCGGCTCCAGCGCCTTCTCGGCGAGGGCGCCGTGACCGATGTCGCGACGCTTGGGCCCGCGCATGAAGCCGGCCTCCCCGACCGAGAAGGGCGGGAAGTTGTAGTGGTGGAAGAAGGTCTTGGTCTCCTTCAGGCCGAGGTTGTCGAGCCGCAGGTCCATCCGCGTCGTGCCGAGCGCGACGTTGGAGAGGATCTGGGTCTCACCGCGGGTGAACAGCGCCGAGCCGTGGACGCGCGGGGAGACGTCGACCTCGGTCTCGATCGGACGGATCTCGTCCTGGGCGCGACCGTCGGGACGCTTCTTGTCGACGGCGATGCGACGACGGATCGTCGTCTTCTCGATCGAGCCGAACGCGGCGGAGACCTCCGAGCGACGGGCGGCGTCAGCCTCGTCGTCGCCGGTGTCGGGCGCGTACTGGGCCAGAACCGCGTCCTTGATCGCCTCGATCGCCTCCTGGCGCGCGAGCTTCTCGGGGACGCTGGTGGCCTCGTCGATCGCGGTCTGGTGCGAGCCGACGATCTGGTCGATCAGGCCCTGATCGATGCTCGGGGCCTCGACCTCGATCTTGTCCTTGCCGGCGATGGACGCCAGCTCCTCCATCGCGCCGACGAGCTTCTTGATCTCGCTGTGGGCGATGTCGAGCGCGTCGAGCACCTCGGCCTCGGTGACGCCGTCGGAGCCACACTCGACCATCAGGATCGCGTCCTTGGACCCGGAGACGATGAGGTCCATCGTCAGGTTCTCGTGCTCCTCCTCGGGCGGGTTGACGACGAAGTCGCCCTCGAGCTTGCCGACGCGGACCGCGCCGACGTACTCGGCCACGGGGACCGGGGAGATCGCGAGGGCCGCGGAGGCGCCGTTCATCGCGAGGATGTCGTAGGGGTGAACCTGGTCGACCGAGAGCGGCATCGAGACGAGCTGCGTCTCGTAGTGCCAGCCCTTCGGGAAGAGGGGTCGCAGCGGACGGTCGATCATCCGGGCGGTCAGCGTCGCCTTCTCGCCGGCTCGCGCCTCGCGGCGGAAGTAGGAGCCGGGGATCTTGCCGACGGCGTAGTGCCGCTCCTCGACATCGACGGTCAGCGGCAGGAAGTCCACATCGCGGAGGTTGCCCATGGTGGCCGTGCAGAGGACGTGGGTCTCGCCGCTCTTGACGACGACCGCGCCGCTCGCCTGACGAGCCAGCTTGCCGGTCTCGAACGAGATCTCCTCGCCCCCAACCTCAACGGAGACGCTCTTGACGTCGAACATACTCATGTATTCGTTTTTCCTTCCGGGGTCGTCGCTTCTGAATTGGCGGGGTGACTGCTGCGCAGGACCCGTGCGGTGACGACCCGAGTGTTTCGGGAATTGTCGATTCGCCGCGGGAGAGTACAGATGCCCGCACCCGCTCTGCGTTTCGTACGACCGGCCTGCCTGCTGATCGTCTGCCCGCGGGCATATCGTCGCCTGCGGCCACCGTGCACGCTCCCGACCCATACACAAGCCGGCTGCAGGCCAACATGCGGCTGCTCTCGCAGCGGCTCGCCCAGCTCGACCAGCAGGCGCGCCAGCTCGCGGCCGAGAACGAGGCGCTGCGCCACGAGCTCGACCTCAACGCCCGCGGCGCCGTGGGCCAGGCGCGGATGGAGGCGGAGCAGATCGTCGCCGCGGCCGAGGAGCGGGCTGCCGCCATCGATGCGATGACGAAGGTGAAGGTCGAGCGTCGCCTCCAGGAACAACGTGAGGCGCTCGCCAAGCAGGCCGCCGACCTCGAGGTCGTGGCGCGGGCGAGGATCGCCGAGCTCAAGGACACGGCCGCGGCGATGGGCGACGAAGCGAGCGAAGGCGCCGAGGGAGCAGACGCGGGGCGCGAAGAGCACCCATAGCGTGGTCCACGCTCGCCGTGACCAACGTGTCACCGAGAAGCGGGGAATAGGTCCGCTTCCCGGTGACAGGTCCTTCGATCCCGGGTGCCCGGCCGACCTGTCACCCGGGAGCGGGGAATAGGTCCGTTCCCCGGTGACAGGTCCACGACTGATCCGCCACGGCTGGCGCCGGGGCGATGGGCAGCGAGGGGAGCGTGGGAGGTCCCAGTGGGGCCGGCCGTCGCGGTGAGCTCCCCACTTCCCTTCGCTGCCGGTCGTGAGACGCGGGGCGATCGCCCCGCACCCCGCACCGATTCGCAATCGCGCGTCTATGGGACCTGCGATTGCGAGTTGGACGCGGCTGCGGCCGTCCGACGCGTATTGCCCTGCCATAGGTGGGTCGATACGCGACGCGGAGCCCTTGCGAGCCGAGATCGCGCTCCAGCGACTAGCGATCCCGCTTGCCGCAGCCCTTGCGGCAGCGGTAGGAGGCGGTCACGGTCGTGTTGCCGTCCACCTGAAGGCGGTGGAGCCGCGAGCCGCCGTCGGACCAGCGCCTGAACTCGAGCACCCGCTCCCCGTGCCTGATCCTCTTCGGAACGCCGATCCGCATCGAGGCCCCGCGCCGGACCGTGACGCTGGTGCCGGCGATCTCGGTGCGCTGGCCGATCTTCACGCGCAGCCCCTTCGGCTTCGTCCGCACCCGCAGCTCCGACGTCGGTCCGGCGTAGGAGAGCTCGTGGATCGTGCCGCCGGCGATGTCGACGTAGAGGATCCCGCCCGGGCTCGACGTCAGGTCGATGGGCGTCGCTGCGCCCGTCTCGAACAGGCTCAGGCCGCGTTTGTCGGGCCGCCCGAAGCGGCCCGGCCCTACCGCCCAGATGCAGCCCCGGATGTAGTCGGCGAACAGCAACGCGCCGTCGAACGGAAACGGGAAATGCGATCCGCGGTCGAACTCGACGCCGCTGATCGCGGACTGGCTCGTCGCCTTGCAGGCCTCGCCCGGGATCACCTGAGAGCCGTGCCGGTAGGTGAAGAAGGGATCGCGGACGTCGCTCTTGGGGTTCAGGGACTCGCAGCCCGGGAGCTTGGCCTTCGTGTAGCGGGGCTGGCGGGACCTGCCCTCGAAGCAGGGCCACCCGTAGTTGTCGACCCTGCCGGGCGTGGTGACGTCGATCTCGTCGTTGCGGGTCCAGCCCACATCGGCGATCCAGAGCTCCTCGGTGCCCGGCCGCAGGGCGAACCGGAACGGGTTGCGAAGGCCGTAGGCAATGATCCGCCCCGCGTTGCCGGGGTCGGCGATCGGGTTGCCGGGGGCCGGTGACCCGTCGAGGGGGCTGATCCGGGCGATCGTCCCGTCGAGGCCGACCGGATCTGACGGCGTCCGGAGGTCCTGCGCCCGCATCGCGCCACCATCGCCCAGCGGATCGCCGCAGACGCCGGCGGGCTTTCCGCGGCCACCCGTGTCGACGACGTTGAAGTTCGCGCCGTCGCCGCCGCCGACGAGCAGGGCGCCCGTGCGGTCGAAGGCGAGCTCGCCGATCGAGTGGCTGCCGAACTGCTGGCACCAGTCGGTCAGCAGGACCTCCTCCGCTCCGGCCTTCCCATTCTTTCCGATCGGGAGACGGCTGACGCGGCTGCTGACGACGCAGCCGCGCCGGTAGGCGAGGTCGGGGACGCCGCCGAGGCAGCCCTCCTGCTCGTCCTCCTGCTTCAGCTTCCTCCCCCAGAACGGCGCCGGCAGGCCGAGAGGCGCATTGAGCGTGTAGGCGACGTAGATGTAGGGGCGCTCCGGGTAGTCCGGATCGACCTCGATGCCGGTCATCCCCCGCTCGTCGAAGGAGTGCACCTCCGCGCGCATGTCCGCGACTCTGGTCGGGGTCTTGTCGCGGCGGTTGCGGTAGCTGAGGATCAGCCCGCGCTTCTCGGTGACGAAGATGGTCCCGTCCGCCGCCACTGTGACCGCCGTCGGCTCCTGCAGCCCCTCGAACAGGGTGTGGTCCTGGAAGCCCGGCGGCAGCCCGGCAGCCTGCGCGCTTGCCGCGAGAGCGATCGAGAGCACGACCGCGACGAGCGCCCCGAGGGTGAGCCCCACGCGCCTCACGCCGCCTCCAGCAGGGCGCCGGGGAGCTCGCCCCGGACGGCAACGCCGCCGACGAAGGCCGTCGGGGTCTCGGTGACCCCGGCCCTGATGCCGCTGACGAAGTCCGCGCGGACGCGCGCCGCCACCTCGTCGGAGCGACGATCGGCCTCGAAGCGGTCGACGTCCAGCCCGAACCGCTCCGCCCGCTCCCACAGATGTGGATCGTCGGTGTGGGCACGATCGCCGAGCAGCGAGTCCCACATCGCCCAGAACGCATCCTCCGCCTGCAGCCCCGCCGCCTCCGCGGCGGCGTGCAGCGCGGCCGAGCGGGGGCGCTTGCTCGTGATCGGGAAGTGGCGCACGCAGATGCGCATCTCCAGCGCGCTCACCCCACCCCATGCACCGGCGCACCGCGGGCACGCCAGGTCGAGGTAGAGGATCGCCTCCGAGCCGCTGCCGCGAATGTGGTCAACCGGCGAGACCGGAGGCGGCGGCGCGCTGCCGAGGTCCTGCTGCTCGGTCATCGGGCCGGCGGCCGGCTGGCCTCAGTCAGCGGCCAGCGCGTCGAAGATCAGGTTCGCGCCAGGGATCTCGAGCGGGGTCGGCGCCTCGTAGGACCACGCGACATCCCCATCGGGGCCCACCAGCACGAGCGAGCGGTTCGCGTGCCCGCGCTCGGCGATCAGCGCACCGTAGGCGTCGCATACGGCCCCCTTGGGATGGAAGTCGGCCAGCAGCGGGAACGTCAGCCCGAGGCGGTCGCGGAAAGCCGCGTGGCAGAACGAGGAGTCGACGCTGATCCCCACCAGCGACGCATCCTGCGCCTCGATCTCGCCGAGGACCTCCTGGTAGACGGACAGCTGGTCGGTGCAGACCGGGCTGAAGTCGAGCGGGTAGAAGGCCAGCACGAGACGCGAGCCGGCGAAGTCGCCGAGCGAGACGTCGTTGCCATCCTGATCCGGGAGCGTGAAGTCGGGTGCCCTCGCGCCGGCCGCGATCATCGGCGGCCTTCGGCGCTAGCGGCGCAGCCCGAGCTCGGCGACCAGCGAGCGATAACGCTCGAGGTCCGTGCGCTCGAGGTAGCGGAGCAGGCGGCGGCGCTGGCCGACGAGCATCAGCAGGCCGCGACGCGAGTGGTGGTCCTTGCTGTGCTCGCGGAGGTGCTCGGTCAGGTCGTTGATGCGCTCGGTGAGCAGCGCGACCTGGACCTCGGTGGAGCCGGTGTCGGAGCTGTCGCGGCCGTACTTGCCGACGACCTCCGCCTTCTTTTCCTTGGTGAGACTCATTTGGAGCGCGTGAAGGTAGCACAGAGGTCACGCGCTTCCGCCACGTCACGCTGCATCTGCGCGATCAGCTCGTCCGTTCCCGCGAAGCGCTTCTCGCCGCGGAGCCGCTTGACGAAGGCGATCCGCAGCGGCCTCCCGTACAGGTCCTCGTCGTGATCGATGATGTGCGTCTCGATCAGGACGCCGCGGCCGCTCTCGAAAGTCGGCCTGACGCCGACGTTGACGGCCGCGGGGCGCCCGTTCGCGAAGGCGGCGTAGATGCCGTGACCCGGGTAGACGTAATGGTCGTCGGGAACGATGTTGGCGGTCGGGAAGCCGAGCGTGCGCCCGCGGCGATCGCCGGAGACGACCTCGCCCTCGAGCATGAACGGAGCCCCCAGGCAGGCCGCCGCGCCCTCGACGTCGCCCGCGGCGACCAGCGCGCGGATCCGCGTCGAGGAGACCGTCTCCCCGCCGGCTTCGACCAGCGGCACGATCCTGGTCTCGAACTCGCCGCGCTCGGCGAGCATCTCAGGCGTTCCCTTCGCCTTCGCGCCGAAGCGGAAGTTCTCACCGACCGAGACCCGATCAGCGCTCAGCCTCTCGACGAGGATCCCGTCGATGAACTCCTCGGGTGGGATCGTGGAGAACTCCTCGTCGAAGGGGATGACGACCAGCTCCTGCACGCCCAGGCCGTCGATGACGTCGCGCTTGACCGGGAAGGGCATGATCAGCTTCGGCGCGGCCTCCGGGTGGATCACCGAGAGCGGGTGCGGCTCGAACGTGAGCACCGTGTCAGCGCCCGCGATCACTTCGCGATGGCCGACGTGGACGCCGTCGAAGCTGCCGATCGCCACCCGCCTCGGGCGCGGCTCGGCGTCGGGAAGTGATGTCACCTGGATCGCCATCGGGTTCCTGCAGTCCGGGGCATCTTCTCAACCATCAGCCGGTGGCGGGAGGACGACGTCGGTTCGAAGCACGCCCTCGACCACCCTGCCGATCGCAACCAGCGCGCCCTCGCAGCTGAGGCGGAACGGTTCCTCGCCCAGCGCCGGAGCCTCCGCCGGGGCATCGATCCTGACCCCGTTGCGGACCAGGCGCGCATGCTCCGGCGCGAGCTCGACCGCCGGGAGGAAGCCGAGGAGATCCTCCACCGGCTCGACCTCGCCGCGCGCGTCCGCGAGCCGAAGCGGGCCGATCGCGGTGCGCCGCAGCTCGGCGCAGTAGGCGTCGCCGAGCTCCTCGATCAGGCTGCGCACGTAGGTCCCCGAGGAGCACTCGATCTCGAAGGTCGCGGTACCGGCGTCCGCGTCGCTCGCGAGCAGCTCGGCGCGCATCACCTCGACGGTGCGGACCGGCCGCTCGACCTCCTCTCCACGCCTCGCCTTGCGGTAGAGGCGTTCGCCGCCGACGCGGACCGCGGAGGTCATCGGTACCCGCTGCTCGATCCGTCCCGTCGGCAGCTCGAGCAGTTCGGGCACGACGCCGGTCTCGGCGAGCTCGCCGTCGGGATCGCCGGTGCTCGAGACCCAACCGAGCCGAGCCGTCGCGACGTAGGTCTTGGGCAGGCCGAGGACGTAACGCTGCAGCCGGGTGGCCGGCCCCAGCAGGACGATCAGCAGGCCGGTGGCGAAGGGGTCGAGCGTTCCCGAATGCCCGACCCTGAGGCCGGGGTGATCGCGGCGAACCCGCGCGACGACGTCGTGGGAGGTGATCCCGGCGGGCTTGTCGACGCGGAGGAAGCCCGCGTTCAAGCCGGATCGAGGCCGCCCTCGCGAGCCTCCTCGGTGAGGAAGTCGGCGAGCTCGGCGTAGGTCTCGTCGGTCGAGAAGCCGGCGGCACGGCGATGCCCACCGCCGCCCATCTTGCGCGCGATCCGGGAGACGTCGACGGTGCCATCGGTGGAGCGCAGGCTGACCTTCCGCGCCTCGCGCTGGCTGTCGGGCTTGTCGCGGACCACGGCGGCGACGGAGGTTCCCTCCACCCCACGCACGAAGTCGATGATCCCCTCGGTCATCGTCTCGTCGGCGCCGGTGGCCCTGTAGTCCTCGTCGGAGATGTAGGTCATCGAGAGCGCTCCGCCGAGCCGGCGGTCGATCCTGCCGAGCGCGCGAGCAATCAGCCGCAGCTTCTCCTCGGGTACGCGCTCGTAGAGCCGGCGGAAGGTCTCGTTGACGGCGACCCCGGCTTCGATCAGCTGCGCCGCGACGCGGTGGGTGCGGGCATCGGTGTTCTCGTACATGAACATGCCCGTGTCGGTGACGAGACCGACGTAGAGGGCCTGTGCGATCGAGGGGGTCGTCGTCGCCCCGAGCCGGTGGCTGATCTCGAAGACGATCTCAGCGGTGCACGAGGCGTCGACGTCCACGAGGTTGATGTCACCGAAGCGCGTGTTGTCGTGGTGGTGGTCGATGTTGAGGATGCGCTCCCCGTCGCGCAGCCAGGTGACCGGCATGCGGTCGATGTTGCCGCAGTCGAGGAAGACGATCGTGCGATCGGCGAGGTCGACCGGGGGCTCGTGGAAGACCTCCTGCAGCGCCAGGAACCGGTACTCGACCGGAAGCGGGAACTCCTTCTCGGCCAGGAACATCACCGAGTCCTTGCCGCGCTGGGTGAGGATCTCGTGCAGCGCCAAAAGCGACCCGAGCGCGTCGCCGTCGGGGCCCTCGTGGGTGGTGAGCAGGAACTTCTCGCCGCTTTGCAGCGCCTCGACGATCGCGTCGAGAGCGCGGGCGGTCTCGGCCTCCGCCGACTCGGTTGCGACCGCGTCCGTCAAGTCGTCACGACTCCATCAACCGGTTGAGGCGATCGGCACGCTCCGCCGAGTCGTCGTAGACGAACTTCAGGGTCGGGGTGCGCTTCATGTGGAGCTGTCCGCCGAGCGAGCGCTGGATCACACCGTGAGCGGCCTTCAGACCCTCCATGGTCGCCGCCTTCTCCTCCTCGGATCCGAGCACGCTGACGTGGACCTTGGCGGTCCTCAGATCGGGGCTGGTGTCAACGGCTGTGACGGTCACGAATCCAATCCTGGGATCCTGGAGCTCACCCCCGATCGTCGCTCCAACCACTTCCCGGATGACCTCGTTCACGCGGCGCATCCGCGCAGTGGACATGGTTCGCGACTATAGCCGGGACGGGTCCTCCGGGAGGTCGGCTCGAGGCTACGATCGTGCGGACCACGCCGACGCCACCGCCTCGGTTCGCGCCGCGAGATGCAACAAACGGGACAGATGCTCCCGTAACTTGCATCTCGATCGCAGTGATCTCAGCAGGGGAGCGGGCTCGGCTCGAGGCCGGCGTCTCAGTCGCGCAGGTCCTCGAGGCTGCGCAGGGTCCGCTCGAACGCGACGTCCTCCCCCGCCCTCGCGACGACGATCTCCTCGAGTGCGTCGGCCCGGTGCTGGAGCTCGGCCTCCTCGCGCCCCACAAGCGCGCAGAGCAGCGTCGCCCGCTGCCAGGTGTCCTGACCCTCGACCTCGGCCACGGCGGCGCCCAGGCGCTCTCTGAGCGCATCCTTGACCGAGCGGACGACCTGCCGCTTCGACTTCAGGCTCTGCGACTCGCCGACGTGGAGATGGACCTCGACCAGCAGGACGAAGGCCGCCGCCACCGGCTACTCCAGCGACTTCTCGACCTGCGTGGTCTCGAACGCCTCGAGGATGTCGCCGACCTTGACGTCCTGGAAGCCGTCGAGGGTGATGCCGCACTCCTGACCCTCCTCGACCTCGCGGACGTCGTCCTTGAAGCGCCGCAGCGTCCCGACCTTGCCGGTCCACACGACGGTGCCGTCGCGCACCAGGCGGACGTCGGCGTCGCGGGTGATGCGGCCCTCGTTGACCCGGGAGCCGGCGATCGTGCCGATCTTCGAGGCCTTGAAGAGCTCCAGCACCTCGGCCTCGCCGAGCGCGCTTTCGACCTCCTCCGGCTCGAGCATCCCCTGCATCGCGTCGCGCAGCTCCTCGGTGATCCGGTAGATGACCGAGTAGGTACGGATCTCGACGCCCTCGGCCTGCGCGGCGCGGCGGGCGTCGGCAAGCGGCCGGACGTTGAAGCCGACGATGATCGCGTCGGAGGCCGCCGCGAGCATCACGTCGGACTCGTTGATTCCGCCCGCCTGGGCGTGGATCACGTCGACCGCGACCTCTTCCTGAGGCAGCTTGGCGATCTCGTCCTGCAGCGCCTCCAGAGAGCCGGACACGTCCGCCTTGAGCAGCAGGTTGATCTGCTTGAGCTCGCCCTCCTTGGCCTTGGCGAAGACGTCCTCGAGGGTGACGCGACGGGCCTGCCGACGGGCCAGCGCCTCGGTCTTGAGGCGATTTGCGCGCTCCCCGGCGAGCTGGCGGGCCCTGCGGTCGTTCTCGACCACGTGGGCGCGCTCTCCGGCCTCGCAGACGCCGTCCATGCCGAGCACCTCGACCGGGTCGCCGGGGCCGGCGGAGTCGATCCTCTGGCCGTTGAAGTCGTGCATCGCCCGGACCTTGCCCCACTGGGAGCCGGCGACGATCGCGTCGCCGACCTTGAGCGTCCCGCGACCGACGAGGATCGTCGTCACCGGGCCGCGGCCGGCGTCGAGATGGGATTCGATCACGGTGCCGGAGGCCTCCGCGTCGGGGTTGGCCTTCAGGTCCTCGAGCTCGGTGACCGTGAGGATCATCTCGAGCAGGTTGTCGAGGCCCTCGTGGGTCTTGGCCGATACGTCGCAGTAGACGGTCTCACCGCCCCAGTCGTCGGGGGTGAGGCCCATTCCCGCGAGCTCGCCGCGGACCTTGTCGGGCGCAGCGCCCTCCTTGTCGATCTTGTTGACGGCGACCATCACCGGCACCTCGGCGGCCTTCGCGTGGTCGATCGCCTCGACCGTCTGCGGCATCACGCCGTCGTCGGCGGCCACGACGATGATCGCGACGTCGGTGACACTCGCCCCGCGAGCGCGCATGGCCGTGAACGCCTGGTGGCCGGGGGTGTCGAGGAAGGTGATCGTGTGATCGTCGTGGTGGACCTGGTAGGCGCCGATGTGCTGGGTGATGCCCCCGGCCTCGCCGGCGGTCACCTCGGTGGCGCGAATCGCGTCGAGCAGCGACGTCTTGCCGTGGTCGACGTGCCCCATCACCGTGACGACCGGGGGGCGTTCGACGAGATCGGCCTCGTCGTCCTCGACCACGGGGGTGTCGTCGACCTCCTCATCCGCGTGGACGATCTCGACCTCCTGGTCGAACTCGTCGGCGAGCACCAGCACGGTCTCGTCGGTGAGGGTCTGCGTCAGGGTCGCCATCTCGCCCTGCTGCATGAGCTTCTTGATCACCTCGGCGGGGCTCACGCCCAGCGTCTCGGCGACCTCGCGGACCGTGGCGCCGGAGTTGACCTTGAGCGGGACCTTCTCGTCGAGACTCGGCGTCTTCAGCTCAGGTGACTCGTCGAAGGCCGGACGACGGCGCCGACCGCGGCGACGCGGCGGGCGCTGCGGGGGGCCCTGGGACATGTGATCGCGGCGCGAGGCCTGGGAGTCGATGACGACGCGGCGGCGCTTCTTGCCGTCGGGCCCCGTGCCGCCGCCGCCACCACCGCCGCCGCCGGGAGCGGGAGCGCGACGCGGCTGGCTCGGTGCCGAACGGGCGGGAGCGCCGCCGGGCTTGCCGCCCGCAGGCGTCGGCTTCTTCTTGGGCAGCGCACCGGCGGCCGCAAGCGCCTTCAGCGCCTCGGCCTGCTCAACGCTGGAGGAGGCGGTCTTCGCCTCGACGCCGGCGGCCTTGAGGGCCGACAGCACGCGCTCGCTCTCGAGACCGAGCGCCTTCGCGATCTGGTGGACTCGCTGCTTCGCCATCGCGGGCTAGCTGCTCTCCTCAGCCGCGGCGACCTCGTCGGCGGCCTCAGGCTCCTCGGTGGCCTCCTCAGCGGCTTCGAGGTCGTCCTCGGATTCGGCGACGTCGGCCTCCTCCTCGGCCGCGACCTCGTCGGCGACCGCCTCCTCGACCTCCTCGACCTCGGCCTCGGCAACCGCCTCCTCGACGATCTCCTCGGCCACGGCCTCTTCAACGGCCTCCTCGGCGATCTCCTCGGCCACGGCCTCCTCCACCGCCTCCTCGACGATCTCCTCGGCCACGGCCTCCTCCACCGCCTCCTCGGCGGCCTCGTCGAACTCAGCCTGGGCACGGGCGACGATCGGGTCGACGTCGCCGGCGGACGCGGCCGGGTCAGCCAGGATCCCCACCTCGTCGTCGCTCAGCGAGGAGAGGACGGTGACCTGGTTTGTCGAGAACCGCGCCAGCGCCTGGTGCTGGGGCAGGCCGCAGTAGCGAGAGCCGTCGAGCGAGGCGTTCGGGCAGCGACGCCCGGCGGAGAGCACGGCGGCGCAGCGGCCGTCGTGGACCTCCTCCTCGCCCTCGAATCCCTCGTCCTCGTCGGCCGAGGCGGCGAACTCGCTCTCGCCGACGATGTCGACGCGCCAACCGGTCAACTTCGCGGCGAGACGGGCGTTCTGACCCTCACGGCCGATGGCCAGCGAGAGCTGGTCGTCGGGCACGATCACGGTCGCCTGGCGCTCCTCGTCGTCGACCAGGACCTCGCGGACCCGGGCGGGCGAGAGCGCCTTCGCCACGAAGCGGGCGGGCTCCTCGTTGTAGGGGATGATGTCGATCTTCTCGCCGCGCAGCTCGGAGACGACCATGCGCACGCGGGAACCGCGCGGGCCGACGCAGGCGCCGACCGGATCGACGCCGTCGGCGTGGGAGACGACCGCGATCTTCGAGCGGAAGCCCGGCTCGCGGGCGACCCCGACGACCTCGACGAGCTCGTCGGCGATCTCCGGCACCTCGAGGGCGAACAGCTTCTTGATCAGCTCCGGGCTCTTGCGGGAGACGACGATCGCCGGGCCCTTGCCCTCGGCGGAGACGTCGGTGATGACCGCCTTGATCCGCATCCCGTGGTCATAGCGCTCGCTGTAGATCTGCTCGGAACGCGGCAAGAGCGCCTCGACGCGGTCGCGCAGCTGCACGAGCGTGTAGCGGTTGTCGGACTGCTGGATGATCCCGGTGATCAGCTCGCCGACGCGGTCCTGGAACTCCTCGTACATCATCGCCCGCTCGGCCTCGCGGATCCGCTGCAGCACGACCTGCTTGGCGGTCTGAGCGGCGATCCGGCCGAAGTTGTCGGGGGTGACGTCGACGGACTCGATCTGGTCCTCGTAGGGAGCGAGGATCTCGGGATCGAGGTCGGGCTCCTCCGGCTCGCGCATCTCACCCGTGGCGGGATCGATCTCGGGCTCCTGGGCCTCGGCGACCTCGGCCAGCAGCTTCTCCTCCAGCTCCGCCGGCAGGATCAGCTCGAAGACCCGGAAGTCGGCCGTGTCGCGGTCGAGGTCGACGCGCGCGTACTTGGCCGAGCCTGGGCTCTTCTTGTAGGCGGACAGCAGGGCGTCCTCGAGGGCCGCCATCAGGGTCTCGGAGTCGAGGCCCTTCTCCTGCTCAAGGACCTTGATCGCATCGACGATCTCGCGACTCACGAGGGCACCTCCGTCAGCTCGGGTACGAGGTTGGAGCGATGGACGCGGTCGAGATCGATCTCGACGTCCCCATCGCTGGTTTCGAGGGTGACCGTGGCGCCGTGGACGGCGCCGATCCGGCCGGTGAAGTTGCGCTGCCCGTCGATCGGTGTGGCGAGCGCCAGTCGGGCCTGGTGGCCGGCGAACCTGGCGTAGTGCTCGGGCTTGGTCAGCGGCCGGTCGAGGCCGGGCGAGGAGACCTCGAGCCCGTAGTCGGCGAGCAGATCCCGGAGCTGGTTGGTGGCCGCCTCGCAGTGGTCGAGCGTCACCCCGTCGGGATGGTCGATGAAGATCCGCAGGTCCTCACGGCCGATCCGCTGCACGGCGAGCACCTCGATCGCGGGATCGAGCTCGGCGATTCGTGTTTCGATCTGGCTCTGGAGCTGGTCCAAGGCGGGGTCTCCGATGTTGGTTCGAGGCCGAAAAAAAGGCGGGCCGACGGCCCACCTCTCGCAACGGATTCGTATGCGGGTCAAAGGTGAACTTCGAGTATAGCCGTCGTCATCCTTCGTTCAAGGATCCGGAGCCGCCCGGAGACTCGATCAGAAGCGTCACCGGGCCGTCGTTGACGAGGTCCACCTCCATGTGGGCGCCGAACACCCCCTGCTCGGCCCCGAGCAGCGCGCAGACGGTCTCGTAGAGGGGCTGCGCGACCTCACCCGGCGCGGCGCGGCCCCAGCTGGGGCGGTTGCCCTTGGCGACTTCCCCGAGCAGGGTGAACTGGCTCACGCAGAGGACCTCGCGGTCTCCGAGGGGCTCGTTCATCCGCCCGTCGACGTCGTCGAAGATCCGCAGCGCCCGGAGCTTCCGCGCCATCCACTCGGCCTCGGAGCGGGTGTCGTCGACGGCGACCCCCAGCAGGACCAGCATTCCCGGTCCGATCCTGGAGATGAGCTCGTCGTCGACCGCTACCGAGGCCGAGCTGACGCGTTGGACGAGCGCCCGCACCCGCGCGTCAGGCGGCCGAAGCCGCCGCGCGCCGACGGTATACGCGGTAGTCGCTGCGGTCGGGCCGCAGGTTCGCGGCGATCGCGAGGTGGCGGTTGGCCGCCTCGCTGCGCCCGCTCAGGTCGAGCGCGCGCCCGAGGCAGAAGTGGGCGTAGTCGTTGGTCGGGTAACGCTCCACGACCGCCTCGAACTCGGTCGCCGCCTCGGCGAACCGGCGAGAGCGGAAGAGCGCTCGCCCCAGCGCCTCGCGAACCGAGGACTTCTCGGGCTCACGATCGGCGACCTTCCCGAGCGGCACCGCGGCAGCGGCGAAGTCGCCGTTCTCGAGCAGGTCCACGCCGCGCTGGTACAGCTCGTAGGTGGACTCGTCGTGCTGGTTGTTCGGGTTGATCTGGGACATGCATCAAATGTAGGGAGGCGGTCAAGGCCCGCGGAGCGCCTCGACCCGGTCGAGGATCGCGTCGGCGACGGTCGCCTTGCTCGCGCGGTGGACGAGCAGCTCGCCCTCCCGCTCGACGACCGTCACCTCGTTCTGGTCGGTCTCGAAGCCGATGGCGGGATCGGAGACGTCGTTGACGACGATCGCGTCGAGACCCTTGCGCTCGAGCTTGGCGCGGGCGCGGCCGACGAAGTCGCCCCCGTGCTCGGCTGCGAAGCCGACCAGCACCTGCCCGGGGCGGCGCTGCGCGCCGAGCCCAGCGAGCACATCCTCGGTCTCCTCCAGCTGCAGCTCCAGGCCGCCGGAGCCCTCGCGGGCGAGCTTGCCGGCCGCGGCCTGCGCCGGGCGGAAGTCGGCGACCGCCGCGGCCATCAGGAGCACGTCGCAGTCGGCGAACGCGGTGGCGGTGGCCTCCGCGAGCTCGGCGGCGCTGACCACGTCGATGCGGGTGATCCCGGCCGGGACCGGGATCGCGACGTTGGCCGCAACCAGGGTGACGTCGGCTCCGCGGGCGGCCGCGGCGACGGCGAGCGCGACCCCCATGCGGCCGCTCGAGCGATTGCCGATGAAGCGCACGGGGTCGATCGCCTCGCGGGTCCCTCCGGCGGTGATCAGGACCCGGACCCCGGCGAGCGACTCGGGCTCGGGCGGCGGCTCCTGCGGTGGAGCTTCGGCCAGCGCGGCCTCGACCGCGGCGAGGATCTCAACGGGCTCCTGCATCCGCCCGCGGCCGCGCTCGCCGCGGGAGGCCAGCGCACCCTCGGCGGGCTCGAGGATCGTGACGCCGCGGTCGCGCAGCGTGGCGGCGTTCGCCTGGGTGGCCTCCGCCTCCCACATGCGCACGTTCATCGCCGGCGCGACGATGCGGGGCGCGCGCGTGGTCAGGAAGGAGGTGGTCAGCAGCGAGTCGCAGATGCCGGCGGCGAGCTTGGCGAGGGTGTTGGCCGACGCCGGGGCCACGACCATCACGTCGGCCCGCTCAGCCAGCGCCAGATGCGAGATCGGCGCGTGCTCGGGGGCGGGATCGCCGGGGTAGGCGCCGCGCGCCGGGTCGTCGTCGAACTCCCCCCGAAGGACCGGCGCACCGGTGATCCCCTCGAAGGTCGCGGCGCCGACGAAGCGCTCGGCGTTCGCGGTCAGCAGCACGCGGACGCCGTGGCCCGCCTGCGTGGCGAGGCGCGCGAGCTCGATCGACTTGTAGGCGGCGATGCCGCCGCTGACGCCGATCAGTACCCGTGCCACCGAGACCTCCCTGCGGAGACCCAGACCGGCGGGCGGGTGCTAGTGCCGGTACTCGTATTCGATCTTGCCGGCAGCGACTTCCTCGAGCGCGATCGTGAGGTAGTTCTCGCTGTCGGCCTCGACCATCGGCGGCGTGTGCTCCTCGTAGGTGCCCTCGCCGAGAGCGCGGTAGTAGCTGTTCAGCTGACGAGCACGCTTGGCCGCGACGATCACGGCGGCGTAGTGCGAGTCGGTCCGATCCATCAGTTTGTCCACTCGAGGCTTGACCATAGGACGCGGCAGTGTAGGGAACTGGGGAACGCCACGGGCGCGGTCGAGCTAGCCCTCGCAGGAGCGCACGATCGTGGCCAGCTCCTCGGCGGCGCGATCCACCTCGTCGTTGACGATCGAGTGCGGGAACTCGCCGCGGGCCGCGAGCTCGTCGGCGGCGACCTGAAGGCGCGAATCGATCACCTCCGGGTGGTCGGTGCCGCGCCCGTGGAGGCGCTCCCGGAGCGCCTCAGGGCTGGGGGGCGCAATGAAGATCTGCACTGCCTCGGGCATGCTCTCGCGGATCTGTCGCGCCCCCTGAACCTCGATCTCCAGGACGACCGGCACGCCGCGGCCGAGGCGTTCCTCGACCTCGGAGCGCAGGGTGCCGTAGCGGTTGCCGCTGTAGGTCGCGTGCTCGAGGAAGTCGCCGGCGTCGATGCGGCGCTCGAACTCCGCCGGGTCGAGGAAGTGGTAGTCGATCCCGTCCTCCTCGCCCGCCCGCGGCGCGCGGGTCGTCGCCGAGGTCGAGAGCTCCAGCTCCGGAATGGCCTCGCGAAGCGCGCGGATGAGCGTTCCCTTCCCCACCCCCGAGGGCCCGGTGATCACGTAGACGGACGACAAGACGCCCGGAAGCTACCTGTGGAGCCGGATTACTTGCGGCGGAGGTGGGCCACCAGCTCGGAACGCTGGCGAACCGAGAGACCGCCGATGGTCTTCGACGGCGAGATCCGGCACTGGTTGAGGACCCTGTTGACCTTCACGCGGCCGTACTTCGGAACCGCGAGCATCAGGTCGAAGACCTTGGCGGAGCCGAGGTACTCAGGCGGATCGAGCAGCAGCCTGTCGATCTGCACCTTGCCCGCCTTGAGGTCCTTCTTCAGCCGCGCGCGGCGGGTTCTGATCTCGTTGGCGGCCTCCAGCGCCCTCATGCGCTGGTCGTGGGAGCGTTCCGGCACGGGGGCTGTGGAGGCGGTCGAGGTGGTCATGGCGGGGCGCGGCGATCATATACACGGGTTGGCGCTCCGCAAGCGCCTGAGGCGCCTTTTCCCCAAGATTCGACTCAACCTCAAGTCGAGGTTGAGATGGACCCGACCCCGAATTGCCGATTTTGCGGGTTCAGGACCCCACAGGTGCGGGCGAAAGTGGTAAGGGCGATGACCCCCGAAGCTCGGCCAGGATCCGCTCGGCCGCGAGGGGATCACGGAAGCTCGCGGTCCCGACGGCGACGATCGCGGCACCCGCGTCGAGCAGGTCGCGGGCGTGAGATCCATGCTCGACGCCACCCATCCCGGCCACCGGGATCGACACAGCCGCGGCGACATCGCAGACCTGCTGCAGGGCGACGGCCCTGACGGCGGGCCCCGAGAGGCCGCCGCTGCCGGCGCCGAGCCATGGCTCGCCGGCGAGCATCGGTCGCGCCTTCAGGGTGTTGATCAGCGAGACGGCGTCGGCGCCACCGGCCTCGGCCCCTACGGCGACCGCCGCGGGAGCGGCAACGTTAGGAGTCAGCTTCACGATCAGCGGCTTCGGCGTCAGCGGCCGCAGCGCGCCCAGCAGCGCCTCCGTCTCACTCGGCTGCTCGCCAACGATCAGGCCCGAGTGCACGTTGGGGCAGGAGACGTTGAGCTCGATCGCGGCGACCTCGTCGCGGGCGGCGACGGCGGCCACCAGGTGGCTGAACTCCTCGGCGCTGGTCGCCATCACCGAGACGACCAGCGGCACCGGCAGCTCCGCGAGCAGCGGCAGATCGGCGGAGAGGAAGCCGTCCAGCCCCTTGGTCGGCAACCCGATCGAGTTGACCATCGCGGCCGGCTCCTCCCAGAGCCGCGGCGGCGGATTGCCCGCCCGCGAGGCCGGGGTGATGGTCTTGGAGACGTAGGCGCTGAACGGGAAGCGCTCGAGCACGGCGTCCCCGAAGGCGCGGCGGGCGGCGATCGCGTCGAACGTCCCCGACGCGTTGATTATCGGGTGCGCGAGATCGATCCCACAGAACGTGACCGGACCCGCGCTCATCGGTGTCCCGCGCCCTCGACCATCGCCGTCTCGATCTCCCGCGCGTCGACGACCGGCCCGTCCACGCAGAGACGCATGTAGCCCCCGCCCCGCAGCGGCATCGCGCAGCCGAAGCAGGCCCCGTACCCGCAGGCCATCGGCGACTCCATCGCCAGCTCGGCGGCGACGGAACGTTGCTCGCAGAGCGCCCTGACCGCCTCCAGCATCGCCGGCGGGCCGCAGGCGTAGACGACCGCCGTCGCGGCCGCATCGTCGCCCTCCAGCAGGACGGCGAGCAGGTCGGTGACGTAGCCGCGGTGGCCGGCGTGGCCATCCTCGCTCGCCAGCCGCAGCTCCGAGCAGCGAAACAGCTCGAGCCCGCCCGAATGCGCCTCGTCGCGGAAGCCGAGCAGCGACCGCTCCGGGAACCCGCGCGCGGCCAGATCGCGGCGTAGAAGGGCCAGCGGGGCGAGCCCGATACCACCGCCGACCAGGATCGCTCCCGCGGCGTCTGGGTTGACCTCTCGCGGCGCCGAGAACGGGCGGCCAAGCGGGCCGGTCAGGAGCAGGCCGTCCCCCTCCGCGAGGCGCGCGAGCTCATGGGTGCCGGGGCCGACGTCCTCGAGCAGGAAGGTGAGGCGGACACCGCCCTCGGCCGCGGTCGCATCGGCGACGGAGAAGGCCCGCGGAAGGAACGGGCGCTCGGCTCCCCCACCCCACCCGCGCTCCGCGGCGAGCATGTAGAACTGCCCCGCCGCCGGGGTCGGGCCCTCCCCGTCGACGACGCTGAGCAGCCGATAGCCGCCGCTGGAGACGTTGGCGACGACCGCCGTTCGCCGGCGGCCGAACGGCGCCTGCACCCGGCCGTCGGAGCCGTGCAGCCGGGAAGCGCCGGCCTCGCCATCAGCGGCGGTGGCCAAGCCCTACGCGCTCCCACTCCCGCTCGTGGGCGCCGTGGCGGTGCCGTGCAGCTCCTGGAGGCTGCGGACGCTCTCGTCTCCACGCTGCGCGCCGATCGCGCGGACGGCTGCGGTCGCACCCGTCATCGTCGTGATGCAGGGGATGCCGCGGCGGGTCGCGGCGCTGCGGATCTCGTACCCGTCGGTCCGCGCGCCCGAACCCGTCGGCGTGTTGATGACCATGTCGACCTCCCCCGCCTCGATCTTGTCGACGACGTTCGGGGACCCCTCGGCGATCTTGTGGATCGTCTCGACCGGGACCCCCATCCGCGAGATCGCCTGCGCGGTGCCGGCGGTCGCGACGATGTCGAAAGCCATGTCGCAGAGGTTGATCGCCAGCTGCGTGGCGGCAGCCTTGTCGGCGTCGGTGACCGTGATGAAGACGGTCCCGGCGCTCGGCAGCCGCACCCCCGCGGCCGCCTGCGCCTTGCCGAACGCGGTCGGGAAGTCGGCGGCGACGCCCATCACCTCGCCGGTGCTCTTCATCTCCGGGCCGAGCACCGTGTCCGCCCCGGAGAAGCGGGAGAAGGGCAGCACCGCCTCCTTGACGGAGACGTGGCCCTCCGGCATCCGCGGCAGCTCGAGGTCGGCGAGGCGCTCCCCGAGCATCAACCGGCAGGCCAGCTTGGCGACCGGCACCCCGACCGCCTTGCTGACGAACGGCACCGTCCGCGAGGCCCGCGGGTTCGCCTCGATGACGTACAGCTCGCCGCCGGCGACCGCGAACTGGATGTTGATCAGCCCGACCACGCCGAGCTCGAGGGCGATCTTCGCCGTGGTCTCCTCGATGCGCCCGAGCATCTCCTCGCCGAGGCTCATCGGCGGCAGCACGCAGGCGGAGTCGCCGGAGTGGACCCCGGCCTCCTCGACGTGCTGCATGACCCCGGCGAGCGCGCAGACCTCGCCGTCGCAGAGCGCGTCCACGTCGACCTCGATGGCGTTCTCGAGGAAGCGGTCGAGCAGGAGAGGGTGCTCGGGGCTCGCCTTGACGTGCCGGCCGAGGTACTTGGCGAGGTCGTCGGTCGAGTAGCAGATCTCCATCGCCCGGCCGCCGAGCACGTAGGAGGGCCGGACCAGCAGCGGGAAGCCGACCTGGCCGGCGATCTCCATCGCCTCCTCGGCGCTGAGCGCGGTGCCGTAGGGCGGATGCTTGACGCCGATCCGCTGCAGCAGGTCGCCGAAGCGACCACGGTCCTCGGCGAGGTCGATCGCGTCGACCGGCGTGCCGAGCAGCTTCACGCCCGCCTCCTCGAGCGTCTTGGCGAGGCGCAGGGGCGTCTGGCCGCCGAACTGGACGATCACCCCTTCGGGATCCTCGCGCTCGATCACCGCGAGCACGTCCTCGGCGGTCAGCGGCTCGAAGTAGAGGCGATCGGAGGTGTCGTAGTCGGTCGAGACCGTCTCGGGGTTGCAGTTGATCATCACCGCCTCACGCCCGGACTCGCGCACCGTCATCGCCGCGTGCACGCAGCAGTAGTCGAACTCGATCCCCTGACCGATCCGGTTAGGACCGGAGCCGAGGATGACGACGCTGGGAAGCTCCCCGGGACGGATCTCGTCCCCGGCGATCGGACCCCGCGGCGGGCTCTCGTGCCCCGAGTAGTAGTAGGGAGTCCGCGCCTCGAACTCGGCCGCACAGGTGTCTACGGATCGGTACACGCGCTCGAGACCCTCGGTGCCGTCGCCCTCCAGCGCCAGGGCCTGCAGCTCTCGCAGCCACCAGGGGTCGATGGCGGTGCTCGAGTGGACGTCATCGACGCTGATCCCGCGGCCGAGCCCGGCCAAGATCAGATCGAAGCGATCGCTCGAGGGCGTACGAAGCCGGTCGAGCAGCTCCTCGTCGTCGGCCGGCACTTCGGCGGCGGAGTCGAGCTCGCGCGAGCGCATCGCCTTCGCGAAGGACTCGCGGAAGGTGCGGCCGATCGCCATCGACTCGCCGACCGACTTCATGTGCGTGGTCAACTTCCCCTCGCTGCCCGGGAACTTCTCGAAGGCGAAGCGCGGGATCTTGGTGACGACGTAGTCGATGGTCGGCTCGAACGCCGCAGGGGTCGCCTGGGTGATGTCGTTGGGGATCTCGTCGAGCGTGTAGCCGACCGCGAGGCGCGCGGCGATCTTCGCGATCGGGAATCCCGTGGCCTTCGACGCGAGCGCGGAGGATCGCGAGACCCGCGGGTTCATCTCGATCACCACGATCTCGCCGCTCTCGGGGTTGACCGCGAACTGGACGTTGGAGCCTCCGGTCTCGACGCCGACCGCTCGAATCACCTTCAGCGCCTGGTCGCGCAGCTCCTGGAAGAGCGGGTCGGTGAGCGTCTGCGCCGGCGCCACCGTCACCGAATCACCGGTGTGGACGCCCATCGGATCGATGTTCTCGATCGAGCAGACGACGATCACGTTGTCGTTGCGGTCGCGCATGAGCTCGAGCTCGAACTCGCCCCAGCCCATCACCGACTCGTCGATGAGCACCTGGTTGATCGGGCTTGCGGCGAGGCCCTCGGAGACGATCTGGCGCAGCTCGGTCTCGGTGTCGGCGGCGCCGCCTCCCTGCCCGCCCATCGTGAACGCGGGCCGGACGATCGCCGGCAGAGGGAGCGAGCCGTCGGCCAGGGCCGTCTCGACCTCGGCCAGCGACTCGGCGATCATCGACTTCGGCATCCGCAGGCCGGCCCCCTCCATCGTCTCCCGGAACGCCTCGCGGTCCTCGGCGCGGTGGATCGCGTCGTAGTCGGCGCCGATCAGCTCGACGCCGAGCCGCTCGAGGGTGCCGTCGTCATGAAGGTCCTTGGCGAGGTTCAGGGCCGTCTGCCCGCCGAGCGTCGGCAGCAGGGCGTCGGGCCGCTCGCGCTCGAGGATCCGGGCGACCACCCCGGGCAGCAGCGGCTCGATGTAGGTGCGGTCGGCGAACTCCGGGTCGGTCATGATCGTCGCCGGGTTGGAGTTGACGAGCACCACCTCGTAGCCCTCCTCGCGCAGCACCTTGCAGGCCTGCGTCCCCGAGTAGTCGAACTCGGCGGCCTGCCCGATCACGATCGGCCCCGAGCCGATCAGGAGGATCTTGTGGATGTCGTCGCGCCGGGGCATCAGCTCGTGAGGGTGGGGGTCATCGCGCCAGCTCCAGGAAGCGGTCGAAGAGGTAGCGGGCGTCGTGGGGGCCGGGGCCGGCCTCGGGGTGGTACTGGACCGTTCCCCCGGGGACGTCGAGCAGCCGCAACCCCTCGACGGTGCGGTCGTAGAGGTTCAGGTGGGAGAGCTCGGCGGTGCCGAAGTCGGTCTCCCAGCGCACGGGCTCGTCGGATTCCATGCGCCGCTCGCCGCCGGGGCCGACCACCGCGAAGCCGTGGTTCTGGGAGGTGATCTCGATCCTCCCAGTCGCCAGGTCCTTGACGGGGTGGTTGGCGCCGCGGTGGCCGAAGGGGAGCTTGAACGTCTCCAGGCCGACGGCCCGGCAGAGGAGCTGGTGGCCGAGGCAGATGCCGAACACCGGCTTCTTGCCGACGAGCTCGCGGACCGTCCCGACGACGTGGTCGAGCGCCGCGGGATCGCCGGGACCGTTGGCGAGGAAGATGAGGTCGGGATCGAGCGCGAGCACCTCCTCGGGGCCGCTGCCGCAGGGCAGCAGGGTCACCTTGCAGCCGCGCTCGCGGAGCTGGCGGACGATCGAGAGCTTGATCCCGGTGTCGAGCCCGACGATGTGAGGACCCGGGCCGTCGAGGACGACGGGCTCCGGCGGCGTCACCGTGGAGGCGAGGTCCGCTCCCGCCATCGCGGGCTCGGCCCCGATCCTGCCCATCGCCTCGGCCTCCTCCATCGCGGCGGGGAAGATCCCGCCGCGCATCGCCCCGGCGTCGCGGATGTGGCGGACGATCGCGCGCGTGTCGATCCCGGTGATCGCGGTGACGCCGCAGTCGGCCAGCCAGTCGAGCCAGCCGCGTTCGGAGGTGGCCGCGTCCTCGCCGTTCTTGGCATCGCGCATGATCACGGCGCGAGCGTGCACGCGGTCGGATTCCATCGCCTCGGCGCTGACGCCGTAGTTACCGATCAACGGATAGGTGAAGGTGATGATCTGCCCGGCGTAGGAGGGATCGGTGACGGACTCCTGGTAGCCGGTCATGGCGGTGTTGAAGACGACCTCCCCGGTGACCGGCTCGACCGCGGCGCAGAGCGTCCCGTCGAGGCGGGAGCCGTCCTCGAGCAGGACGTAGCCGGGCGTGGCGGGGAGGGCGCTCACGGCGCCAGCTCCAAGACGAGCCGCTGAACCGCCTTGAACTCGTCGCTGCCGGCGGCGCCGAGCAGCTCGAAGAGCGCGGTCTCGACCGAGGTCAGGGTGGCGCCGGCGAACTCCGCCTTGCTGAGCCCGAGCTCGCGGTTGGCGTCGCTGCGGGAACCGACCGCGTCGCTGACGACCTGCACGCCGACTCCGCGGTCGAGCAGGTCGAGGACGGTCTGGTTGACGCAGACGTGGGTCTCGATCCCGCAGACGATCGCCTGATCGCGGCCGCCGAGGTCGAAGCCGTCGGCGGCCGCCGCGGAGAACACGGTCTTCGCGAGCGGCTCGACGCCGTCCGGCAGGTGCTCGGCGACCTCTGGAACCGTTGCCCCGAGGCCCTTCGGATACTGCTCGGTGACGACGATCGGGACCCCGATCTCAGCGGCGCCGCGGACCAGGGTCGCCGTCGCGGCGGCGATCGCACCGAAGCCGGGAATGGCCTTGCGGAAGCCCTCCTGGACGTCGACCACGACCAGCGTGGCGCGTTCTCTGTCCAGCAGCTTCGAGCTCATCTTCTCGCTCCTTCGGGGCCTCGCGGGACCACGGTTAAAGGAACCGTCGTGGTGTGGGGCGAGGCTAGCAACGGCGACGGCGACACTCGCGATCAGGCCGCCCGCACCGCGAAGCGCCGGCGTCGGAACGCCACGCCACCGCCGACGATGGTCATGAGGACCTGAGAGCGCATCCGGCGCCCGTTGAAGCAGGAGTTCGAGGAGCGGCTCTCCCAGCCGTCGGCCCCCGCCTCCCATTCCGCGCTCAGGTCGACGAGGGCGATGTTCGCCTCGGCGTCGGGGGCGATGGTGGCGGGCTCGAGCCCGAACAGCTTCGCCCCCGCCCCCATCCGCTCGACGATCAGCCCGAGGTCGACGACGCCGGGCTCCACCAGCTCGGTGAAGAGGACGGGAAAGGCGGTCTCGAGTCCGATCACGCCCATGTTGGCCTGCTCGAACGGGATGTTCTTCTCGTGGATGGCGTGCGGGGCGTGGTCGGTTCCTATGCAGTCGACGACGCCGCTGCGCAGCGCTTCGATCAGCGCCTGGCGATCGGCCTCCGTCCGCAGCGGCGGGTTCATCTTGAAGTTGGCGTCGAGGCTGCGCACCTCCTCGTCGGTGAGCGTCAGATGGTGAGGGGTGAGCTCAGCGGTGAGCCTCGCCCCGGCTGCCTTCGCCGCCGCGACCGCGTCGACCGATTCCCGCGCCGAGAGGTGCTGGACGTGCGCGGTGGCATCCTCGTAGAGACAGAGGAGCCCGTCGCGAGCGATCATCGTCGACTCCGACACGGAGGGAACCCCGGCCAGGCCGAGCGCGGCGGAGACCGCGCCCTCCCCCATCACGCCGTCGCGCGTCAGATCCGGATCCTCCTCGTGGAGCAGGATCGTCCCGCCCACCAGATGCTGGTACTGGAGGGCGCGCTGCATGACGCCGGCCGAGCGGATCGGGAGCCCGTCGTCGGAGAACCCGACGGCGCCGGCCTCGCGGAGGGCGGCCATCTCGGTCAGCTCCTCCCCGCGCATTCCCTTCGTCACCGTGCCGACGAATCCCGTCGGAACGACCGCCTCGGAGGCGGCGCGCTCCCGCAGCGCCCTGATCGTCTCCGCCTCGTCGACGACCGGGTCGGTGTTGGCCATCGCGACGATCCCGCAGAACCCCCCGGCCGCGGCGGAGCGGGTCCCGGTCTCCAGGTCCTCCTTGTACTCCTGGCCCGGCGTCCGCAGGTGCACGTGCGGGTCGAAGAACGCGGGCAGTGCGTGCAGGCCGGCGGCGTCGATCACCTCCGCGCCGTCCGGAGCCTCCCCCGCGCCGGCCTCGTCGATCGACGCGATCCTCCCCTCGCGGATGACGATGTCGCACTTACGCTCCAGCCCCGCCCGCGGGTCGAGCGCGACGGCGCCGCGGATCACGATGTCGCCGGAACCGGCGTCGTCGCGCCAATCGAGGCTCGTGATCGGATCGCTCACGCCGGCTCTCCCATCGGCGGGACGGGAGGGGGCGCAGCAGCGGGAGCCCCGGCGGGCGCCTCGGCGCGACCGGACCGAGGGCGCTCACCGCCGGCGAGCACCTCGTACAGGACCGCCATGCGGACGACGAGCCCGCTCGCGACCTGCGCGGTGATCAGGGAAGCCGGTCCATCCATCAGCTCGGGGGAGATCTCGACGCCGCGGTTGACCGGTCCGGGGTGCATGACGAGCTGGCGCGGATTGAGCCGCCTTGAGTTGAGCTGGTAGTTGATCGCGTACTCGCGCAGGGACGGGACGAACGAGTCGTTCATGCGCTCCCGCTGCATTCGCAGGCCGTAGACGACGTCCGCCTCGCCGATCTCCTCGAGCGTGAAGCTGACCTCGCAGCCGAGCTCCTCGATCCCGCGCGGGATCAGCGTCGGCGGCCCCGCGACCGTGACCTCGGCCCCCATCAGCGCGAAGGCGCGGATGCAGGAGCGGGCGACGCGGCTGTGGAGGACGTCGCCGACGATCCAGATCCGCTTGCCGTCGAGCGGGCCGAGATGCTCGAGCAGGGTGTAGACGTCGAGCAGCGCCTGGGTAGGGTGCTCGTGCTTGCCGTCGCCGGCGTTGACCACCGCCGCGTCGGTCCAGCCGGTGACGAGCTGCGCGGCACCCGCCTGGGGGGAGCGGATCACGATCGCGTCGGGACCGAGGGCCGTCAGCGTCGCGATGGTGTCCTGCAGGGACTCCCCCTTGTCCACCGAGGACCCGGCCGACTTCACCGAGACGAGATCCGCGGAGAGACGCTTGGCGGCGAGCTCGAAGGAGGAGCTCGTCCGCGTGCTCGACTCGTAGAAGAGGTTCACGACCGTGCGCCCGCGCAGGGTCGGCACCTTCTTGATGTCGCGGCGGGCGACGTCGGCGAAGCTCCGCGCCCGCTCGCAGATCCGCTCGATCTCCGACCGCTCGAGATCCTCGATGGACAGCAGGTGCCTCATGAGCTCGCGCCTCCTCCGTTCGTGCTCGCGACGGGTGCGCCCGCGATCGCGACCGCATCCTCGCCGTCGACCTCCGCAAGCCGCACGTAGACTCGCTCGTCGCTGGCGGTGGGCAGGTTCTTACCGGTGAAGTCGGGGCGGATCGGGAGCTCGCGGTGACCGCGGTCGGCGAGCACGGCGAGCTGGACCCGCTGCGGGCGGCCGTAGTCGAAGAGAGCGTCGATCGCGGCGCGGACCGTGCGGCCGGTGAAGAGCACGTCATCGACGAGGACGATCGTCCTACCCTCGACGTCGAAGTCGAGGTGGGTGGCGTGGACGACCGGCATGTCGGAGGGAGCGCGGCCGAGTGCATCGTCGCGATAGAGGGAGATGTCGACGTCGCCGATCGGGACCTCGGTGCCGGAGAGCTCGCTGACGAGCTCGTGGAGGCGGCGGGCGAGAACCGCTCCGCGGGTGTGGATCCCGACGATCGCGAGACCCGCTCCGGTGGCGGCACCCGAGTCGGCCGCGTCGGAGTCGGAGTCCGAATCCGGGTTCTTCTCGATGATCTCGTGGGCGATCCGCACCAAGGTGCGGCGCACGTCATCGCTGTCGAGAACGATCCGCTCGTTCAATGCTCGCTCCTTCTCGGCCTCGCGGGACCTGGTTAAAGGAAGAGTTCGGTTACGGACCCGAGGCTAGCAGCGCCGGCGGTTCGCTCCCGGGCGGGTTCGCCCAAGTTGCGGAAGATGGAAACGGACGCGACGGGAGGCGGGTGCCGCCGCTCAGCCCGCTTCGAGGCGTACGACCTCGAAGCCGAGATCGTCGGCCGTGCACGTCACGTACTTCTTGCCGTCGCGCCGGAAGACGGCCTCGACGGAGAGCTCACCCTTGATCTTCTTGCGGCTCGTGTAGTGCCCGGTGACCTCGTGCTTGTAGCGGACGCTGTAGGTGTCGTCGCTGTCGGTCTCGGACCCGACGTCGCGGAACCCGTCCTGCGTGGCGCGATCGAGCGGCCCGCGCACCTCCACCTGCACCCGGAAGTCCTCGTACTGGCCGCTGCAGTCGGTGAGGACGGTCCAGGTGCCGCGAAGCGCCCGGCCCTGGCTGTCGACGACGAGCTTGACCTCGCGCCCCTGGTCGGTCTGGCCGCCGAGCTTGACGTTCCCCTTCAACGCGCTCGCACCGGCCGGGACGAGCGCCACGACGGCTAACCCGGCGACGGCGGCCGCGACGGCGACGACGCGGCTCCCCGTCCGGCTGACTGCCCCACTCCTCACGCTCTGGTTTCTACCGGAGCGGGCGGGCGCCCGCGCCGGGCCGGGACGCATCGCCGGCGATGCTCAGGTGCGGGCCCCGTTCTCCAGCAGCCGCGGCCCGCCGCGCTCCGGCAGCGGGATCTCGACGATGTCGAAGTCGCGCGGGGCGACCGTCGCGGCGAAGACCGCTCGGGCCTCCTCGAGGACATCGGGGATGAAGTGGCGGGAGGAGACGTGGACGAGGGCCAGCATCGAGACGTCCGCATCGGCCGCCACCTCGGCGGCCTCGACGACGGTCGAGTGCCCGGTGAGCTCGGCACGCTCACGCTCGGCGGCCGAGAAGGTGGCGTCGTGGACGAGCAGCTCGGCCCCGTGCGCCGCGATCCGGGTCTCCTCGCAGGGTCGCGTGTCGCCGGTGAGGACGATCTTGCGCCCAGGGCGATCGGCCTCCATCACCTGCTCGGGATGCACCTCACCGTCACGTCCCGGGACCGACTCGCCCCGCTGCAGCGCTCCGAAGGCGGGACCGGGCTCGATGCCGAGCGCCTCCGCGGCCGCGGGGTCGAACCGCCCCGGGCGCGCATCCTCCTGGAGCGCGTACCCGTTGGCGACGATCCGGTGATCGGCGTCGAACGGCTCGATGACGTACCCGTCCCGCTCGACGATCTCGCCCCGGTTGAGCTCGTGCAGCGTCACCTCGTAGGAGGGGCGGCCGACGATCCGCGCGATCGAAGCGAAGAGGTCGACGAGGCCGGGCGGTCCGTAGATGCCCAGCGGCTCGGGGCGGTCCTGCATGTCGTAGCTCTTCAGGAGGCCCGGCAGGCCAAGGTAGTGGTCGGCGTGCAGGTGCGTGATGAAGATGGAATCGACCGGGATCAGCCCGGTCGAGCGCTGCATCTGACGCTGCGTTCCCTCCCCGCAGTCGAAGAGGATCCGGTCGCCGCCGCGGCGCACCAGCACGCTCGCGGTGTTGCGCCGCGCCGAGGGCACCGAGCCCCCGGTGCCGAGGAAGACGACGTCGAGGTCCATGCGCGCAAGCGTATGTGCGGGCGGGGTCTCCTAGACTGCCGACCCCGGCGCCCGTAGCTCAGTGGATAGAGCGCACGCCTCCGGAGCGTGAGGTCGAAGGTTCGAATCCTTCCGGGCGCGTCAGGACCTCGGCCGCCGGATCCGGCGGCCGGCCAGCCCCGGGTCCGTCTCGCCGGTCGGCCCCGGGATCCAGAAGGTCTTGCCACGTCGCTTGGGACGTCGAGAGAAGGGCCGGTTGCGCTCGGTGGCCGCGGCGAAAGTGCTGCGCCCCGCCGGGCCCCAGAGGGCGAAGTAGCAGGGACCGCACAGCGCGTGGCCGCCGGGAGCCTCGTAGCCGAGGCCGTCGCCGACGACCTGCAGGCACTGCGTGCAGCGGAGCTTCACGGAACCCTGATCGGCCCCCGCCGACAGCCCTTGAGCGGCGTCCGCCTCGGTCGCGCTCCACACCGGGCATCTCAGCCTCGGACCTGTCACCCGGGAGTGGACTTCTTCTCTGCTCTCCGGTGACAGGTCCAGCGGAGGGGCGAAGGCCGAGGTCAGCGGGGAACCTGAGTACGGCATTTCGCACTCAGACACCCCGCTGGCCGCTGAAGCCGGCCCGCGAGGACCTCGTCTGCCGCGAGCGTCGCCGCCTACGGGTAGCCGGTCCAGCCCGCCGCGTAGCAGGGCTTCGCGGCGCACGGGTTCGTGATCGCGCCGGGGGTGTCGATGAACGCGGCGATCTGCGCCCGCGCCTGCGGCGAGGTGTTGACCACCGTGTCGTGGGGGTCGACGCCGGCGGCGTCACCGGGCGGCGGGGTGTTGGTGATCGGCGGCGGATCGGTACCGAGGACGCCGCCGATTCCGTCGGGGCGCTTGGGTCCGATGTCCCACACGAAGTACCCGCTGCCGTTGGCGGCCGGCCCGCTGAGGTCACCGAGCGTCGGCGTCTGCGGGAACAGGTCCACGTAGGAGCCCGGGATCCGCTGCGAGTCGACGGCCGGCTGGCGCAGCGGCGCGCCGATCGTCCGCGCCTCCACGTTCGTCTGCACGTTGGCGACCTGATGATCGCCATAGGCCTCGAGGATCAGCACCTTGTGCGCGGGCGTCCCCGGGAGCGGGTCGCTCGTCATGTGGTTGGCGTAGCCGCTGGGCTCACCGCGGTCCCACAGCGACTGGATCAGCGTCAGCGCCAGCGGGCGCGTCGACTCCACCGGGTAGGACGGGTAGAGCACGGAGGCGTAGTCGATCTCGGAGGGATCGGGATCGTCGAAGTCGACGCTGCGCGGGAGCAGCGCCGAGTACGTCATCCCCGGCACGTAGAGCACCGAGCGGGTGAAGTCGGTCGCAACCGCGGTCAGCGCGCCGCCGGCGATCCCGCCCTGGCTGTTGCCCCAGTAGTAGAGGTGGCTGGTGTCGATCACCGAGGTGCCGCCGTTGAACTGGAACGCGGGGTTGTCGGCGAAGCCCTCGGGGTGGATCATCGCCCGCCCCAGGTAGAGGAAGTCGAGGAATCCCTGCTGCAGCCGGTCCGGGAGGGGGCCGAACTTCGACAGGTCCTGCAGCGCCGGGAAGGCGACGGGGACAACGTCCTCGTCGGCCATCCCGATCCAGTCGGCGGCGCAGTTGAGGACGCCGTTCTCGTTGCCGAGACGACGGACGCTGCCGGCGTAGACCTCGTCGAACTCCCCGAACAGTCCGTGCCCGTACAGAGAGGGACGGGCCGGGTCGGTGACGTTGTAGACACCGGACAGCGGGGCCGTCTCGGTGACCGCCGAACGCGGGATGCCGCAGCCGAAGCGAGCGTCGTAGAAGCCGTTCTGCTGGGGCACGCCGTTGGCGTCGAGGTTGAGCCGCGAGCCCGGATCGCACGGCTCGAGCGGGCCCGCGCCGTCGGGGTCGGTCATGTAGCAGGGAACCGAGACCGTGCCCTCGATGGTGCGCACGTACTCGACGCCGCGGCCCGACACGGTCGAGGACGGGTAGTCGGTGACGCTCGTGACCGTGAAGCTCGGCGAGGAGCCCTGGATCGTGCCGTCGGTGAGGTTGGTGTCGCCGAGCTTGGCGAAGGCGTCGTTGCGCATCGCGAGCATCCGGCCGGTCGTGCTCTTGGTGCTGGCGACGGTGAAGTCCCAGGCGAGGTAGAGGTCACCGCGGTCGATCCCTCCCCGCTCGAGCCCGGAGAAGACGCGGTTCATCTGCTCGCGGCGGCTCTCGATCGCGGGGATCGCCGTCGGGACGTCGTCGCGGAGCAGGCGGAAGCCCTCGGGCGCCGACAGGGTCGCGCCGGAGGCATCCTTCATGCCCCTGAGGGCGACGATGTAGCGATGGCCCTCGGTGAGGTTCTTCCCGGGGTGGATCTCGAGGACCGTCTGATCGGGCGAGGTCGCGTTGGAGTCGAGCTCGGTCCAGATCAGCTGGCGCGCTCCCGTCGCCGCGTCGATGAGGACGACCGGCGCGTCCGCCGCGAAGGACGCGTCCATGTTCGTGACCGGGGGCGGGTTCGTGTTCGCGAACGCCTGCGGGGTGTCCATCCCGGGAACTCGGACGAGGATCGGCGCGCCGGGGCTGAAGCCGTCGCTCTGGTTGATGTCGGCGGGGTCGATCGGCGTGCCACCAGCGTTCTGCGGCATCGCGGCCGCCTTCAGGTCCAGCCGCAACCCGGTCTCCGTCGAGGGATCCGAGCGCGTGTAGAAGTCGTTTGCGTACGGGAAGAGGCACTGCTGCCCGGTCGGCGCGATCAGGTCGCAGTGGTCGGCCCGGGAGAGGTCGACCCCGACCGGCGTCTCACCGTCACAGCGGGCCGGGTCGCGCTTCAGCTTCGCTTTGCCGGTCGCCTTCCTGCCCTTGCCCTTCCCCGTGGCGACGACCGTCGTGTCGATGCAGCTCTGCACGAGCCGCAAGGCGTCGTCGCGGACCGGGAGCTTGACGGTCGCCTTCTTCTTCGGCTTGACCTTGACCTTCTTGCCCTTGGTCAGCTTCGCCTTGGTCCCGTCCTGGTTCAGCGCCACCTCGACCTTGAGCTTGGCCTTGCGCTTGGACTTGATCGTGACGGTGACCTTGCCCCCGTCGAGCAGCTTCGCCTGCGAGGGCGCCTTGACGCCGAGCCACGGGGACGACTTGCCACCCCCCTTGCCCGCCTCGGCGCTACCGGCGCCGAACGCCAGCAGCAGCAACGTCGCCAGGAGGAGCAGCGCCGCAGACGCGACGCCCCGGTTGTGGTGGGCGTCGGTCTGCGTCATTCGTGTCCTCCCAGACGGTTGGGTCGAGTTGGCTCCAGCCTCAGCTGCCCGGTGCCTGCGTACCGCCGAACGTGTAGTCGTGGCACGCCGGTCCGGCGGTGAGGGTGCACGTGTCGCTGATGCTGCTCAGCGCGTTGGGCCGCAGGAAGTCGGAGACCATCTGCTGCTCCTGCAGCGTCTTGCGCGGGAGGCTGTGCGGATCCTTGCCGCTGCGGTTCGGAACGTTCAGCAGCGGCGGCGGGTCGGTGCCGAGCGTGCCGGCGGATCGCGTCGCGCCGCTGTCCCAGTAGACGATCGCCGAACCGGTGTACGGGAAGCTCGAGATCCGCGGGATGTTCCACAGCGGATCGACTCCCGGCCAGCGGCCGTCGTCGACGACCGGAGCGTGCGCCGATGCGCCGATCGTCCGCGCCTCGGTGTCGGCCGCCCAGTTGGTCACCTGGTGATCGCCGAACGCCACGTTCATCAGCACCTCGTGCGGAGGCGTGTTCGGCAGCGGGTTCGTGGTCATCCGGTGGGCGTAGCCGTTCGCCTCGCCGCGGTCCCAGAGCATCTGGATCAGCGACAGCACGAGCGGCCGCGCCAGGCGATCGGGGTAGTGGGGCTTGAGGGCGATGTCGGAGTACTCGTCGAAGTCAACCGAGCGGTTGAGCAGGACCGAGTAGTTCATCCCCGGCACGCCAAGGCTGCCGCGGGTCGCGTCGGGCGAGATGGCCATGAACGCACCGCCCATGATCCCGCCCTGGCTGTTGCCGTTGTAGTAGAGCTGCGACGTGTCGATGACCGGCGCCGACGCGTTCGAGACGCCGTCGACGTGGAACTCCGGCTCCGACAGCAGCCCCGCGGGGTTGACCATCAGGCGCCCGAGGATCAGCTCGTTGAGCAGACCCTGCTGCAGGCGGTCGGCCACCTTGGGGAACTTGCCGAGCTCGCCGAGGACCTCGACGGCCGTGGCGACGTCGCTGGTCGACAGGCCGATCTCGTCGGTCGCGCAGGACATGATGTTGAAGTTGCGCGCGAGCGACTGCTGCGGCGAGGAGCCGGCCTCGCTGGCCGAGCCGAGCAGCCCGTGCCCGTAGATGGACGGGCGCGCCGGAACCGGCGTGGGACCGTCGATCGCGGTGCGCGGGATGATGCAGTCGAAGTTGGCCTGCATCGTTCCGTGCTGCACCGGCAGGCCCTGAGCGTTCAGGTCCATCGTGCCGCCGTCGCTGGGACCGCAGCCCGGCTGCAGGTAGCAGGGGGCGGTGAACGTGCCGGTCACACGCCGGGCGATGTTCGCGTTCTGGATCACCGTGTAGTCGGTGGAGGATCCGATCGTCACCGCCGGAGCGGTGCCGGAGACGACGCCGTCGGCGAGGTTGGTGTCCCCATAGCTCGCGAACGTCTCGTCGCGCATCTTCAGCACTCGGCCGGCGATGTTCTCGTCGGTCGCGACCGTGAAGTCCCACGCGAGGTACAGGCTGTTGCGCTTGATCCCGGCGCCCTTCAGCTTGTCGAAGATGCCATCGAAGCGATCGCGCTGGTTGTTGATCGCGGCCTCGTCGGAGGGCAGTTCGTCGCGGTAGTAGCGGAAGCCGGCGGGTGCCTGGATCGCGGCGCCGGTGCTGTCCTTCAGGTTGCGGATGGCGACGATGTAGCGATGCCCGGACTTGAAGTTGACGGCCGGGTGGATCAGCGTCGCCGTTCGCGTCGGGTCATCCGAGTTGGTGTCGATCTCGGCCCAGATCGGGTACCGCTCACCGCTGTCGGCGTCGATCACGACGAACGACGTGTCGGCCTCGGCGTAGCTCCCGAGCTGCGCGAGCTGAGGATGCGTGTTGGCGTCGAGGTCCGCCTGCGTGTTCAGGCCCGGGATCCGGACGACGATCGACTGCCCGGGGCTGAAGCCGTCGTTGAGGTTGTAGGGATCTCCGGCCATGTGCACGCCGGTGTCGTTGACCGGCATCGCCGCGGTCTTGAAGTCGATGCGGCGGCCGGTGGCCGAGCTCGAGTCGGCCCGGGTGTAGAAGTCGTCGGGGAACGGGACCATGCACATCGACTGGTCCTGGGAGCCGATGAAGTCGCACTGGTTCGCCTGCGAGAGGTCGACGGTGCCGGGCTTGCAGTCGGCGGTGTCGCGAACGAGGTCGAACGAGGTCTTGCTCTTACCGGCGGTGACGGTGATCTCGCGGGCCTCGCAGGAGGAGACGGCCGTCTCGCCGTCGGAGGTCAGCTTCAGGGTCACGGTCTTGCTCAGCGTCTTACCGCCGCCCTTGCGGTTCTTGCCGCCCTTGCCCTTGCCCTTCTTCTTGGGCTTGAGCGTGACCTTCGTGGTCTTCGCCAGCGACTTCGCGGCTGGATCGTCGAACGTCGTCGACGTCGCCTGCAGCTTCGTCTTGACCTTCTTCTTGCTCTTCACGGACACCTTGACCTTGATGCCCTTCGAGAGCAGGGCCGACTGCCCCTTGCCCGAGACCTTCAGCTTCACCTTCGCCTTCTTCGCGGCGACGCCGCCATCGGCGGCGTTGGCGACGAGCGCTCCGCTGAGCGCGATCGCGACGAACACTCCGAACGTGACTGCAAGCAGCCGTGAAGCCGTCTTCAAAGTTCTCTCTCCTCCTGGTGGGTCTGCGGTGGCCGGGCGGACCACCTGACTCGCGTAACGCCCCGTCTCGTACGCGAACGCGCGGCAGCATATAGCCCCCCCGCGACGCCGCGCAACGGACAACCGGCGCGACTGGCTCGTCAGCCAGTCCGGCGGAACCTGATCGCGTCGGCCTGGATCTGCCGCTGCCCGTAGCTGCCCTCGTAGACGGGGCCGGATGCGGCGAGCTGATCGCCGGGTCGCGGCAGCGGCGATGGGCGCAGGTCGACGCGGACGTCGATCACCGATACGCCGGGGGCCGTGATGCTCTCGCGGCTGAGCAGCACGAAGTGGGCGTCGCCGTCGCCGTCGGGATCGACGCGCTCGACGTAGAGGATCTCCCCCGAGGCCTGCTCGCAGTTGTCGGAGGGCGGGCATGGCGGTGGCCTCAGCGGCGCCGATGCCGGCTCCGCCGGCTCCTCGGTCGTCGACGTGGTGGTGGTGGCGGCGGTGGTGGTCGGCTCCGTCAGCTCGGTGGAATCCGAGGCGACGGATCCGCTCGTCGCGTCGCTTCCGCTCCCACCGCATCCGGTCGCGCCCACGCCTGACAGCAGCGTGAGCCACACCGGCATTGCGATCGCAGCGCTCCGCACCCGGCCAGCATCCCAGACACGATGCGGCCGCCCGTCCGGCACTAACCTGAGGCCGATGCGCCAAGTCCTGCGCCCCCTCTTCGACCAGGTCGTCATCAAGGAGCTCGAGCCCGACCGGGTCCGCAGCTCCGGCCTCGTCGTGCCGCCGGGCACCCGCGAACCTCCCCCTCAGCACGGCGTCGTCGTCGCCGTCGGCCCAGGGCTCGACTGGTGGGAGTCGGCCGGCGTGAAGATGCCGGTGGCGCCCGGCGACCACGTCGTCTTCCCGGCCGTCGCCGGGGTCTGGATCGAGGTCGACGAGGAGCGCCTCCTCGTGTGCGCGGTCCGTGACCTGCTTGGCACGCTCGAGGAGCTCAGCGACTGCCCGCTCTGCCACGGCGAGGGCCCCGCGGAGGGTGACGCGTGCCCGGTCTGCGGTCGCACCGCGGGGGCGTCGCGGCCGGAATGACCGACCGGGAGGGAACCTGAGTCGCCGCGGCCCGCGGATGCCGCCGCCCCCGGGGGCGATGCGCACGCGGCTGCTCACCGTGGGGCCGATCCCGCCCGAGTGGGGCGGTCGCCTGCGCGGGGGCGTCACCCGCTTCAACGCCACGGTGCTCGACGAGCTACGACTCCACCCCTGGCGCCATCGCGTCGACCCGATCGGGGTGCTGATCCCGCCGCCGCAGCGCGTGCGCCGGCTCAAGGCGGAGGCGAAGTCCCCGCTCCCGATCTTCATGCAGCCGAAGGAGGGCAGGCCGCGCCGCTTCACCTCCCTCCTGCTCGAGCTCGAGCAGCCCGACGTCGTGCTGCTCAACAACCTCGCCGCCTTCAACGGCGCTCGCTACCTGCGGGTGCATCGGGCCGTCGCCCCGGACCTTCCGGTCGTCGCCGTGGTCCACGAGTGGCGCGCGATCCGCGCCAAGGGCGAGGGCGAGCGCGCCGAGCGCTACCGGCGCGCCGCGCAGGCCGGGCTCGACTCCGTCGACGCGGTCGTCTTCCCCTCCGCTCACACCCGCGACCTGGGGCCCGCGGAGCTCGGGCTCAGCTACCCCGAGCACGCTCTCGTCATCCCCAACCCCCTGCAGCCGGACTTCGCCGAGCCCGGGATCGACGTCTCAGGGCCGCGTGAGGGCGTCGCTTTCGTCGGGTCCTTCAACCCGCGCAAGAACGCCGAGGCGCTGCTCCGCGCGGCGGCGGCCATGCCGGAGCTGAGCGTGACGATGCAGGGCCGCGGTCCGCTCGAGGAGGAGCTCCGCGCCCTGACGAGCGAGCTCGGGATCGGCGACCGGGTCGAGTTCGCCCCATTCGTGAAGCCGAAGCTGCACGTCGCCGCGGTGATCGACGTGATGCGGGCCGCCGAGCTCGTCTGCCTCCCCTCATTCAGCGAGTCGTTCGGCCTCGTGATGATCGAGGCCCTCGCGGCCGGGGCCCCCGTCGCCGGCTTCGGGCCGACGCTGCGCGAGATCCGCGACAGCCTCGGGATCGACGTCGGCGAGCCGATCGACGACCCCACGCCGGAGAACGTGGGCGCCGCGATCGAGGCGATCCGGAGCCGCTCGTGGGATCGTGAGCAGCTCCGCCGAGCGGCCCTGAGCGAGTTCAGCGCGGCGGCCGTAGCCCGTCGTTACGCGAGGCTGATGCGCTCCGTCGCCTGACGCCTGACGCCTGACGCCTCGGGCTCCGGCATTCAGGAGGGGCGGATCTCCGGGTGTTCCCGGTACCACGCGAGCGTCCTCGCGATCCCCTCCTCGAGCGGCACCCGCGGCCGCCAACCGCAGCGCTCCGCGATCTTGGATGCATCGACGAACTGGCGATCGATCTCGCCGTCGGGATTGCCGCCGCCGCGCACCTCGGGCTCGAGCTCGGAGCCGGCCGCAGCGGTGACCGCCGAGACGATCTCGAGAACCGAGTAGGGGCGCTCCCCACCGGCGTTGAACGCCTCCCCGCGGACGTCGTCGCGATCGAGGCGGGCCGCGATCGCCAGGTAGGCGCCGACCGCGTCCTCGACGTAGAGCAGGTCGCGCACCGGAGATCCATCCGAGCGCAGGACCGGGCGGCGGCCGTCGAGGACAGCGCAGGCCGCCTCGGGGATCAGCCGCGAGAAGTTGAGATCGCCGCCGCCGTAGATGTTGGCGAAGCGGGTGACCGCCACCGGGACGCCGAAGGCCGGCCAGTAGGAGCGGGCGATCAGATCGGCCGCCGCCTTCGACGCCTCGTAGGGGGCGGTCGGCTGCAGGGGCAGGTCCTCGCGGTAGGGAAGCTCCTCGTGGGCGCCGTAGGCCTTGTCGGAGGAGGCGACGACGACGCGCTCGGTCGCCTCCTGCCGACACGCCTCCAGCAGGGTCCATGTGCCGGCGATGTTGGTCTCGAAGCCGCCCACGGGATCGGCCTGAACGGTCCCGACGATGGTCTCCGCGGCGAGGTGGAAGACGGTGTCCGCTCCGGCCACGGCCGCCGCGACCGCGGCGGGATCTCGCAAGTCGCCCTCGACCTCCTCGACCTCGGCGTCGACGCCGAGGAGCCGCAGGGTCGAGGACGCTCGTGGGGTCCGCGGCGGTCGAGCGAGCGGACCTCCACCCCACGCTCGAGCAGCTCGTGGCAGAGCCAGGCGCCGACGAAACCCCGACCACCGGTGACGAGGGCCCTGCGCATCGCCGTCGGGCTCATCGGGCGACGCCGCCGGGCTCGGGCGCGGCGGCGTCCTCCCAGACCCGCCACGGCGGCGCGCCCGCGGCCCAGAGGTCGTTGAGGACGACGGCGTCCTTGTAGGTGTCCATGCAGTCCCAGAAGCCCTCGTGTCGCCACCCGCGCAGCTCGCCGGCGGCGGCGAGCCGCTCGAGCGGCTCGTGCTCGAGGACGCTCGCGGGGCCGAGCTCGCGCAGGACCCGCGGCTCGCACAGCATGAAGCCGCCGTTGACCCACTGCTCCATCCGCGGCTTCTCGGTGAACCCCTCGATCCGGTCGCCGTCGCCGACCCTCGCCACCCCCCACTGGGAGTGCGGGCGCACGAGCGTCACCGTCGCGGCGGCGCCGTGCCCGCGATGGAAGTCGAGCGACGCGCTCAGGTCGACGTCGGCGACGCCGTCGGCGTAGGTGAGCGCGAAGGTGCCCGCGCCGAGCCGGTCGGCGACCGCGGCGACCCGGCCCCCGGTCGGTGTGTCGAGCCCGGTGTCGACGCATTCGACCTCGATCCCGTCGGGCAGATCGGCCGCCGCGGCGAAGTCGGCGAGCATCTCGCCCTTGTAGCCGCAGAGCAGTAGGAACCGCTCGAAGCCATGGGCGGCGTAGATCCGCAGGACGTGCCAGAGGATCGGCCGTCCGCCGATCTCGACGAGCGCCTTCGGGATCGCGTGCGTGCGCTCCTGCAGGCGGGTGCCGCGCCCGCCGCAGAGGATCGCGACCGGCTCGGGACGGGAAGGCGCCAAGGCGCCGGGCGGCCCCTCAGCCGCCCGCGACCGCGGGCAGGATCGTCACTTCGGCGCCGTCGGCGACCGTCGTCTCGAGCCCGTCCTGGAAGCGGATGTCCTCGCCGGAGACGTAGACGTTCACGAAGCGCCGCAGGTCGCCGTCCTCGGTGATCCGCTCGCGGAGACCGTCGTGCTGGGCGAAGACGGCGTCGAGCGCGTCCCCGACGGTGGTCGCGGACTCGATCTCGATCTCACCCTCGCCGCCCGTCGCGGGTCGGAGCTGGGCGGGGATCTTCACGGTGATGGGCATCGGTTCAGTTCCTCTCAGGCGGTGGTGGCGAAAGCTAGATGATGGGCGCGGTCGGCGCGCGACCCGAACGCCGGCCCTCAGGCCAGCGCCGGCTCGGGCACGGCCCCGGCGAACGATTCGAGCGTGGGCTCGATCCGGTGCATCTCGAAGCCCTCGCGAACCGCGTCGAGGGTCTTCAGGCCCTCGCCGGTGATGTAGACGACGACGCGGTCGTCGCTGCCGAGCTCACCGGCGGCTGCGAGCTTGGCCAGCGTCGCGGTGGTGACGCCGCCGGCGGTCTCGGTGAAGATGCCGGTCGTCTCGGCCAGCAGGCGGATGCCGGCGCGGATCTCGTCGTCGCTCACCGCCTCGATCGAGCCACCGGTCGTGCGGGCGAGGTCGAGCGCGTAGGGGCCGTCCGCGGGGGTGCCGATCGCGAGGCTCTTGGCGATCGTGTCGGCGCGCACCGGGCGGCAGACGTCGTGGCCGTCGGCGTAGGCGTTGGCGACCGGGCTGCAGCCTGCGGCCTGGGCGCCGTGGAACGCGGGCAGCTCGCCTTCGATCAGGCCGAGGTCGAGCCACTCGGTGAAGCCGCGGCCGATCTTGGTGAACAGCGATCCGGAGGCGATCGGGGCGACGATCTTGTCCGGGAGGCGCCAGCCGAGCTGCTCGGCGGTCTCGTAGGCGAGGGTCTTGGAGCCCTCGGCGTAGTAGGGCCGCAGGTTGACGTTGACGAACGCCCATCCGCGCTCCTCCGCGAGCTGCGTGCAGAGCCGGTTGACGTCGTCGTAGGCGCCCTCGACGCCGACGAGCGTCGTCCCGTAGACCGCCGTCGCGAGCAGCTTCTGCTCCTCGAGGTCGGAGGGCACGAAAACGTAGGAATCGATGCCCGCAGCCGCCGCGTGGGCGGCGACGGCGTTGGCGAGGTTGCCGGTCGAGGCGCAGGCGACGGTGTCGAAGCCGAGCTCGATGGCCTTCGCCAGCGCGACCGCGACGACCCGGTCCTTGAAGCTGTGGGTCGGGTTGGCGGCGTCGTTCTTGATCCAGACCTCGCCGACGCCGAGCTTCTCGGCGAGCCGGTCAGCCTTGATCAGCGGCGTCAGGCCGGGCTCGAGCGAGCTCGCGGGGCGCGTCTCGAACGGCAGGAAGTCGGCGTAGCGCCAGATCCCGGTCGTCCCCGCCTGGATGCGCCTGCGCACCTCCTCCGCGTCGAGGCCGGAGAAGTCGTAGGCGACCTCGAGCGGGCCGAAGCAGTCCGGGCAGAAGTAGAGCGCCTCCAGCGGGTACTCCCGCTTGCACTCCTTGCACCTGAGTCCCTGCAACGTCGATGACATCTGATTGCTCCGTTTCCACTCGTTTGCCTATGAAAAAGACCTCTGCCGGTGCGAGCAGAGGTCCCGAGTGGAACTCCCCACTCACATCTCCCAGGTATCCAACCTGATGGAATTGGCACCTTTCTCAGAGCTCTCGCTCGGAGCGGTTGCCGGGGTTTCGTAGGGCCAGTTCCCTCCACCCCTCTGGATGTGGCGGTCTATGTGGCCGCGCAATATATCAACGCCCCGCGGATGCATCGAGCCTGAACCGATATCGGGCGGGTCGGTGCAGGGCGATCCGAGACGGCCGGATGTCGCAGCCCGTGACGTAACCTACGACGGTCGATGGAACCCAGCGAGCCTTCCAGTCCGAGCCATGCCGAACCTTCCGAAGCCACGGCTACGACGCACCGACCGCTCGGTGGACCTCGCCCCTGCCGTTCCCGCGGCGCCGGCTGAGCCGAACGTCGAGATCGTCCAGGGCGAGGGTCTGCGCTGGATCAACATCGAGCGGCCGACTGCGCTCGAGTGGGCGTGGCTGCAGGAGCACTTCGACTTCCACATGCTCGACCTCGAGGACGTCGCCTCGCGCAACCAGCGCCCGAAGATCGACGAGTACCCCGACTACCTCTTCATCGTCCTCCACCTGCCGGTCTTCGACCGGTCCGTCGGGCGTCTCAACGTCGGCGAGCTCGACATGTTCGTCGGCCCCGACTTCGTCATCACGATCCCCAACCAGGCCCTGCAGCCGGTGGAGTACCTGTTCGAACGCTGCCGCTCCAGCGAGGAGACCCGGGAGAAGGTCTTCTCCCGCGGCGCCGGTTACCTCCTCTACCGGATCGTCGACGACAGCTTCGACTACTGCTTCCCGATGCTGCGCAAGATCGGCAACAAGCTCGACGCCGTCGAGGACGACATCTTCGAGGAGGAGCGATCCGAGGAGGTCGTCCGCGACATCTCCAAGGTCAAGCAGGAGATCATCAACTTCCGAAAGGTGATCCGCCCGCAGCGCCCGGTCCTGCGGGACCTCGAGAACGTCAAGCAGCGCTTCCTCGCCCCCGACCTCGACCTCGAGATCTACTTCGACGACATCGTCGACGCCCACGAGCGCATCTGGGACATGCTCGAGAACTACAAGGAGGTCGTGGAGGCGCTCGAGGAGACGAACGAGTCGGTGATCAACCACCGGGTCAACGAGATCCTGCGGGTGCTGACGGCGATCAGCGTGATCGTCCTGCCGCTGACGCTGATCGCGAGCATCTGGGGAATGAACGTCGGCGTGCCCGGTGAGGGCGACGACTTCGACTTCTACATCGTCATCGGGGTGATGGTCGTGATCCTGGTGGGGATGCTCGGCTACTTCCGCAGGCGCGACTGGCTATAGATGCCGTAGATGGCGAATCACCGGATCTGGGCGCCCTGGCGCCTGCGCTACGTGTCCAAGGCGAACAAGCAAACCGAGTGCGTGTTCTGCGCGAAGCCCGAAGAGGCATCCGGGGCATCCGGGGCATCCGGGGCATCCGGGGCATCCGAGGGGTCCGGAGGGAGCGACCGCGACGCCCTGATCGTCCATCGCGGCAAACGCGCCTACGTGATCCTCAACCTCTACCCGTACACGAGCGGGCACCTGATGGTGGCGCCGTTCGAGCACATCGGGGCGCTGCAGGACATCGAGCCCGAGGTGATGGCCGAGATGATGGACCTCGCCCAGCAGGCGATCCGGAAGATGGAGGAGGTCTACTCCCCGGAGGGTTTCAACATGGGCGTGAACCAGGGCAGGGTCGCGGGCGCCGGCGTTGAAGGGCACATCCACCTGCACGTCGTCCCGCGATGGGCCGGCGACAACAACTACATGCCGGTGCTGGCGGACACGCGCGTGATGCCCCAGTCGCTGGAGGAGACCTACGACGCCCTCGAAGGAGGCTTCAGTTGACAGACAACGGCTCGAACGGTGGACCCGGGTCCGTCCAGGAGGGGATCTTCAAGGCCTACGACGTCCGCGGCCTCTACGGCGAGCAGATGGACGCCGACACGAACTACCTGCTCGGCCGCGCTTTCGCCCGCGTCCTCGCCGACCTCCGCGGCAAGGCCGTCAGCGACCTGCGAGTCGGCGTCGGCCGCGACATGCGCCTGCAGGCACCCGAGATGGCCGGAGCCGTCCGCGAGGGCCTGATCGCCGAGGGCGCGCACGTCCTGGACGCCGGGATGGTCGGCACCGAGATGCTCTACTTCATGGTCGGCGCCCGGGAGCTCGACGGCGGCGCGATGATCACCGCCTCGCACAACCCAAAGGCCTACACCGGCTGCAAGCTCGTGCGCGAAGGCGCGCTCGCCCTTTCCGGTGACACCGGCATCACCGCGATCCGCGACCTCATCCTCAGTGGGCTCGGCGACGCGCCGGGCGGCGGCACTGCCGAGGACGTCGACATCACCTCCGAGTTCGAGGAACGCGCGCTGTCGTTCATCGACGCCGGCGCGATCAAGCCGATGAAGGTCGTCGTCGATGGCGGCAACGGGATGGCCGGCCAGATGGTGGGCCCGCTGCTCGATCGCCTGCCGCTCGACCTGATCGCGACCTACTGGGTCCCAGACGGGAACTTCCCAGACCACGAGCCCAACCCGCTCCTTCCCGAGAACCGGACGTTCATCATCGACCGGGTCCGGGCCGAGGGCGCCGACGTCGGGATCGCCTGGGATGGCGACGCCGACCGCTGCTTCTTCATCGACGACCAGGGCGAGTTCGTCGACGGCGACTTCCTCACCGCGCTGCTCGCCGAGCTGGTCCTGGAGAAGGTCCCGGGCGCCGACATCCTCTACGACGTGCGCGCCAGCCGCGCGGTTCCCGACACGGTGACCGCGGCGGGCGGAACCCCCCACATCAACCGGGTCGGCCACGCGTTCATGAAGCGGTCCATGAAGGAGATCGGCGGCGAGTTCGCCGGCGAGGTCTCCGGCCACTACTACTTCCGCCAGTTCTACAACGCCGATACGGGGACGATCCCGGCGCTGCTGGTGCTGGAGCTGCTGTCGAAGTCCGGGCGCAAGCTTTCGGAGCTGGTCGGCGATCTGCGCTCGAAGTACTTCATCTCCGGGGAGATCAACTCCGAGGTGGACGATCCCGAGGCGAAGATGAAGGAGATCGCCGAGTCGCACCCGGACGCCGAGGTGACGTGGCTCGACGGCGTCTCCGTCGATTACGACGATTGGCATTTCAACGTCCGCCCCTCCAACACGGAGCCGCTGCTGCGGCTCAATCTCGAGTCGCTGATCTCGCGCGAGGACATGGAAGCCAAGCGCGATGCGATGCTCGAGCAGATCCGCAGCTGAGAACCGAACCACTGCGGCGCCGGAGCACACTCCCCGAGCGGCTGCCCGTAACCGAGGACGCCGTTCGGGTATGAAGGCGGAGTGAGCAGCGCCCCGCAGACCCTCCCCCCCGCCGGCGTGCCCGAGGGTGCCGCCCACTCTGACCGGCGCCCGGACAAGAAGCGGATGCTGATCATCGTCAACCCGTACGCGACGACGGTCTCCGATCGGCTCAAGAGCCTCGTCGTCTACGCGCTGCAGGGGCGCTACGAGGTGGAGGCCGTCTCCACGGAGGCTCAGAACCACGCCACCGAGATCGGTCGCGAGGCGGTCGACGGCGGCTACGACATCGTCGTCGCCTTCGGTGGCGACGGGACCCTGAACGAGATCGCGAACGGCCTCGCGGGGACCGACATCCCCGTCTCGGTGCTGCCCGGTGGATCCACCAACGTCGTCGCCCGGTCGCTCGGGATCCCCAACGACGTCGTCGACGCGACCGAGCACCTGCTCGGCTGTGCCGACCGCTTCGAACCACGCTCGATCGACCTCGGGATCGCGAACGGGCGGCGTTTCGTCTTCGCCTGCGGCGCCGGCCTCGACGCCAGCGCGGCCAACCAGGTCGACTCGCACCCGCGGATGAAGCACCGCTTCGGTCCCTACTACTACACGTGGGCCACGGTGAAGGGGTTCTACTCGCAGTACATGCGCGACCCGGTCAGGCTCAGCGTCGAGACGCCGAACGGGAGCAGCGAGGGCGTCACCGCCATCTGCCAGAACTCGACCCCCTACAGCTACTTCCGGGGGCGCGAGCTGCACGTCTGCGAGGGCGTGGAGCTGGACTCGCGCTCGCTCTCGCTGGCCGTTCTGCGCCGGGCGACTCAGCGCGATGCCCCGTTCATCGCCGCCCGTGTCCTCGGCTCCCGCTCGACCGCGGGCGATCACCGTCACATCGACCACTTCCAGGGCATCGACGGCGCGCGCATCGAATCCGCCTCGCGAGACTCGAACGGAGCCTGGCGCAGCTTCCCGGTGCAGGTGGACGGCGACTACATCGGGCTGCACACCGAGCTCGAGCTGAAGCTCGATCCCGCCGCCCTCAAGGTCATCGCCTAGCGAGGGCACCGTGGGCTCGGAGGACTGCGTCTTCTGCGGGATCGTCGCCGGTGAGATCGACGCCGAGGTGGTCTTCGAGGACGAGGCAACGGTCGCTTTCCTCGACGTCCGGCCCCTCTTCCCCGGCCACGTCCTGCTCGTCCCCCGCGAGCACCACATCACGATCGAGGACCTCCCCGAGGAGCTGGTCGAGCGCTTCTTCCTCAACGGCCGCCTGCTGGCGCGCGCCGTGCGGGAGGCGATGGGCGCCGACGGCACGTTCATGGCGATGAACAACGTCGTCAGCCAGAGCGTTCCGCACCTGCACCTCCACGTCGTCCCGCGGGTCCGCAAGGACGGCCTCCGCGGGTTCTTCTGGCCCCGCCACAAGTACGGCGAGGGCGAGATGGCCGCGGCGGCGGCGCGGGTGCGAGCGGCGCTGGGCTAGCGGGGAAGGTGGGTGCGGACACCGTCCGCCACCCAACCCTGCTGGAACTGCACCTGCGCCCAGGTGAAGCGCATGACGCGGTAGCCGTGCGACTCGAGCCACCTCTGCTTCTTCGAGTCAGAGGCGATCTGCGCCGGGGACGTGTGCGCGCCCTTTCCGTCCAGTTCCACGATCAGCCTGGCCCGCTCCCAAGTCATGTCGGGCACGAAGCGTCCCTTGCGGACGTTCGGCTCGGGGATCGGGATGCCGTGCGACTCGCAGAGCAGGACGAAGTCGATCTCCAGAGGACTCGCGCAGCGGGCGAGCGCCGGCAGATGAGCCGCCATCGCTGCACGCACCTTGCGGCTGCCTTCGGGGCCGTTGCGCATCGCCTTCTGCAGCGAGGGAAGGGAGAAGGGGATGTCCTTGTCGTAGTCGGCTCTGGCGAGCACCAGCCGCAGCGAGTTGAGCTCCAGATCCGCGGACGCCACCAGCAGCGCCCGTGCGAGGTCGACGACGGGCAGGCCCTCGTGGACATGGCGGTTGATCTCACGCGGGTGGCGGATGCGCAGGTCCTGTCGTGACGCCGCATAGCCCGGCGCATCGATGTGGATCAGATCGGGCCGGCGGCCGAGCAGCCCCTGCCACCACAGCGCCGTGAGACCTGTGAGGCCCGCGCCCTTGCGTGCGAAGAGCAGCCCAGCGGAATGATCGCCCTTCTCGGTGAGCTCCGGCCGCCCCCAGGCGTAGACACCCGGATAGCGGGGGAACATCCGCTCGCAGATGACCCAGCGGCGGATCTGGGAGCGATCGATCCCCGCCTCCAGCATCTGCCATCTCGCGACCGGACCAAAGCAGCTCCTGGCGACCTCGCTCGCCACCTCCAACGGAGATTGGGACCGCATATCGGTCCCGATCTGAAGCGCAGGTGGCATGCCAGGGACTCTGGCCCCCAACCGCGCACGGATCTAGACGCGAGTGCGACAGAACTGGGTCAAAGGCGTGACGTTTCCGTCACGCCAGCGCCCTCCGGCCGCCTTCCCCAGCCCCTGCGGCCTGCCCGACGGCGGCCGTGCGGCGTCAGCCCCGGAGCGGCTCGCCCGCGGCGGAGTCAGCTGCCGGGGGTGACCCGGTAGACGTCGAAGACCGCCTCGACCTGGCGCAGGCGGGAGATGCACGCCTTGATCTGGGTCGTGTCACCGACCTCGACGACGAAGCGGTTGTGCACCATCGGGTGCTTGGTGTTGCAGCGGGCCTCGAGGATGTTCACGCCCGCTTCGGAGAAGGTCCGCGATAGGTCTTCGAGCAGGCGGGTCCGGTCATAGGCATCGACCGCGATCTCGATCCGGTAGGAGGTGCGGTTGTCGCCGTCCCACGTGACCGGGGTGAATCGCTCAGGCGACTTCATCAGGGCCTGGACGTTCTTGCAGTCCTCGCGATGGACGGTGATGCCGCGGCCGAGCGAGACGTAGCCGACGATGTCGTCGCCGGGCACGGGGCGACAGCACTTCGCGAGCCGGATCATCACGTCGTCGACGCCCTCGACCTTGATCCCGTAGTCGGTGGCCTCCTGGATGCGGCGCTGGCGCTCGTCGCGGCCCTCGAGCACGCCGGCCAGCTGCGACTCCGTCTCGTCGCCGGCGACGGCCTCGCCCTGCTTGAGCCGCTGCAAGACCTTGTTGGCGACGGTCTTGGAGCTGATCTTGCCCTGGCCCAGCGCCACGTAGAAGTCCTCGGCCTTGCGGAAGCCGGACTCGCGGATGACGTCGACGAGCAGCGGTGAGCCGGCCACCTTCGCCGGGGGCAGGCCGCGCTTGCGCAGGGCGTCGGAGAGGTCCTCGCGGCCGGCGCGCTCGGCGTCCTCGCGGCGCTCGCGGGTCAGGAAGGCGCGGATCTTGTTGCGCGCGCGCGAGGTCCGGACGAGCCCGAGCCAGTCGCGGGAGGGCCCGCGCTCGCGCTTGCCGGTGAGGATCTCGACGATGTCGCCGCTGCGCAGTTGGTAGTGCAGCGGCACGATCTTGCCGTTCACCTTGGCGCCGACGCAGCGGTGACCGACATCGGTGTGCACCGCATAGGCGAAGTCCAGCGGGGTCGAGCCCGCCGAGAGGTTCTTGATCTCCCCCTTCGGAGTGAAGACGAAGACCTCGTCCTCGAAGAGGTCGACCTTGAGCGCCTCGAGGAACTCCTCGGCGTTCGACTCACCCTCCTCGTCGAGGAGGTGGCGCAGCCAGGTCATCTTCTCCTTGCCGGCGCTCTGGGCCGGCTTGCCGCCGTTCTCCTTGTAGATGACGTGCGCGGCGATCCCGTACTCGGCGAGCTCGTGCATCTCGCGGGTCCGGATCTGGATCTCCAGCGGCTGCCCCTGCGGCCCGATCACCGTCGTGTGCAGCGTCTGGTACAGGTTCATCTTCGGGGTCGCGATGAAGTCCTTGAAGCGGCCGGGCAGCGGCTTCCACAGGGTGTGGACGACCCCTACCGCCCCGTAGCAGTCCTTGACCGAGCCGACGATCACCCGCATCGCCGTCAGGTCGTAGATCTCGTTGAACTCGCGACCCTTCTTCGTCATCTTCGAGTAGATCGAGTAGAAGTGCTTGGCGCGGCCCGAGATCTCGGCGGAGATCCCGACCTTCGCGAGCTCGCTGTCGAGGAACTCGCCGGCCTCCTCGACGTAGCGCTCGCGCTCGGCGAGCTGCTGGTTGACCAGCTTCTTGATCTCGTCGTACTTGCGCGGGTGCAGGACCTGGAACGCGAGGTCCTCGAGCTCCCACTTGATCGCGTGGATCCCGAGCCGGTGGGCCAGCGGCGCGTAGATCTCGAGGGTCTCGCGGGACTTCGCGACCTGCTTCTGCTTCGGTAGAGCACCGAGCGTTCGCATGTTGTGGAGGCGGTCAGCGAGCTTGATCAGGATGACCCGCACGTCCGCGGACATCGCGACCATCATCTTCCGGTAGTTCTCGGCCTGGCTCTCGTCGCGGCTCTCGAACGTGATCCCGGTCAGCTTCGTCACCCCGTCGACGAGGTGGGCGACGGGCTCGCCGAAGCGCTCTGCGACGTCCTCGAGGCTCGCGCTCGTGTCCTCGACCGTGTCGTGCAGGAGCGCCGCGCAGAGCGTCTCGGTGTCGAGCCGCAGGCCCGCGCAGATCTTCGCCACCTCGACCGGGTGGCTGACGAACTCCTCACCGGAGCGACGGCGCTGGTCGGCGTGGCGCTCGCAGGCGAACGCGAAGGCGCGCTCGACCTCGCGGCGGTCGACGCTCGTTCCCTCGCCCTCGTGCTCGGAGATGACCGCGAGCAGGTCGCCGAGAAGCTCGCGCTCGCGCTCGGTCAGATCACGGGTGAACTCGTCGACGGGTGCCGGAGCGTGCACCGCACCGCCACCGTTCACCTCGGCGCCGACCCTGATGCGACCGGTGCGCTCGAGCTCGGCAGCGTCGGTCGAAGCGCCGTTCACGGCACCCTCCTCGCTGCTCGTCAGCGCTGCGCTCTTCGGCTCTGCAGGTATCTGCGCCCCTCCTGATGGATCGATTCGCAGGCGCGCCAGACGCCGGATCGCTCCAATTCGGTCCTCTCCGAGGATACGACGCCGACCCAGCGGGCGTCCTCGTTGTGGCCCAGCTCCGCGACGCCGATCTCAGCCAGGATGCGAGCGCAGCGCGCGGCGACCTCGGGCGTGCGGGGGAACCGCCCCGGCCCGGAGAGCAGCTCACGGGCCGCATCTCCCTCGGCCCGGCCGATCGGCGCCAGCGCCCGGTAGATCTCCGCCAGCGGCGCCCGCAGGGACCACTCGGCGTCCCAGCAGGGCTCAGCGAGATCCTCGGCGGAGCCCCAGATCTCATGCAGGAACCCCGGTCCCCCGCGGACGATCGCCGCCGCCTCCGGGCCCGAGGGCGGGTCCACCGCCACCACGTGAGCGAATGCCGCGACGGCCTCCGGAGCGGCGGCGAGCGTCGCCCAGTCGGTGAGCAGGAGCGAGCAGGAGCGATCGTCGGCGCGCGCCAGCAGCAGACCCGGGGGGCAGCGCATGCAGACGCTCGCCGGGCGGCCACCTCCGCCGATGTCCACCGAGGCCGCGAGCGCCGCCCGGCGAGCGGCGTCGGCGCTGACGACGAGGACGCGCGAGCCGCTGGAGAGCAGCTCGGCGATGCGGGCGACCGCCGAGCCGCGCCGGGCGACGATCACCCGGCGCTCCCCACCGGCGTAGACCGGCGTGATGGCCGGCTCCGCGCCGAGCAGGTCGCGATCGAACTCACGGTCGAAGCGCTGCCACCACCAGCGATCGTCGGCAGCAGCCGGGCACTCGTGCGTCGCCTCCGCCGCGGCCTCCGCGGGGCGGGCGTGAGCGGACGAGAGCACCGCCCGCGGTTCGACGGCGCCGTTCCAGTGGTTGACCTCGAGGCGCACGGTCAGGTCGTGCGGAGTGCGCGTCGCGCGCTCGAGCGCGCCGTTGGAGTTGAAGGCGACACCGCGGGCCGACAGGCTCCCGCTGATCAGGTTGAAGCGGGCGTGCTTGCCCTCCTCCCCCATCGTCCTCACATCTCCGACCCGGGCCCCCGGCACCAGCAGCCTGACGTCGGGATTGCCCTGGCCGAACGGCTTCAGCGCCTCGAGCTGCTCGGCGATCTCGAGCCCGAGGGCGTCGGCCCCGACCACCGCGTCGATCCGCTCCGGATCGCGAAGCCCGCCCGGGGGGACGACGGCCCGCGCGTGCGCGGCGAACGCGCTGCGGAACGCTTCGATCTCCCCCTCCCTCAGCTCGACCCCGGCCGCCGCCCGATGGCCGCCGTAGCGCTCGAGGTGCGCTGAGCAGGCATCGAGCGCGGCGAGGAGGTCGAAGCCGGGAACCGACCGCCCCGAGCCCCGCGTCCGCCCGTCCTCGTCGATCGAGAGGACGATCGCCGGGCGTCCGTGCCGCTCGACCATCCGCGAGGCCACGATCCCGACGACGCCGGGATGCCAGCCCTCCCCGGCGACGACGATCGCCGGCGCCTCCCGCTCCTCCTCGGGAAGCTCGCGCAGCGCCGCCTCGGCGAGGTTCGACACCTCGCGCTCGGTGTCGCGGCGCTCACGGTTGGCGGCGTCGAGCTCGGCGGCGATCCCGCGGGCGCGCGCCTCGTCGTCGGTCAACATCAGCTCGACACCCGCATCCGCCCGGTACAGACGCCCGGCGGCGTTGAGACGCGGTGCGAGGCGGAATGCGATGTCGCCCTCGTCAAGGCGCTCGGCGTCGATCGCGCAGGCAGCGATCAGCGCCCGCACACCCGGGCGCCGGGCCAGCCTGAGCTCGGCCAGGCCCTTCCTGGCAAGCGCCCGGTTCTCGCCGACGAGCGGGACCAGGTCGGCGACCGTCGCCAGGGCGACCAGATCGAGGTCGCGGCGGCTCCAGTCCTCACCATCGCCTCCGAGCTCACGCTGCAGCGCGATCACGAGCTTGTGGGCGACGGCGGCGCCGCACAGACCCTCGAACGGGTAACCGCTGACGATCGGGTGGACGATCGGGCAGTCCGGCAGCACCTCGCCGGGCTGATGGTGGTCGGTGACGACGGCGGCGATCCCGGCCGCGCGCGCCATCTCGATCGGCTCCGCGGATGGGATCCCGCAGTCCGCGGTGATCAGCAGCTCGGTGCCGCGTTCCACCAGCCGGCCGACGGTGGACTCACTGAGCCCGTAGCCGTCGCTGAGCCGGTCGGGGATGATCCAGTCGCAGTCGGCCCCCTCCCGGCGCAGGGCGGAGACGAGGATCGTCGTGGCACAGATCCCGTCGACGTCGTAGTCGCCGTGGACGGTGATCCGGCTGCCGGCGGCGAGCGCGGTCCGGATCGTCGCGACCGCGTCACCGATTCCCCGGAAGCAGGCCGGGTCGTGACTCTCGTCGGCGGCGAGAAAACGGCGGGCGGCCTCGACGGTGTCGAGGCCGCGACGGACGAGCGCGATCGCCACGGGCTCGGCGAGGTCGAGCCCGTCCGCGAGACCGCGCGCCGCCTCGTAGTCGTATGGCTCGGCGGTGAACGCCCTGGCATGCGCGCTGCTCATCGCCGGACTGTTGCAACGCCCGGGGATGGAACGGGAGCGGCTCCCCGCAAGGAGCGCCTTTGTTCTGGGCTCAGCCCGCGCTCAGCTCAGTCGGAGAGCAGCCGGCGCTCGTCGCGGGTACCGAGCCCGTACATGAGGCCCATCCCGAGCAGGCAGCCGGGAACGGCGGCGAGCACGGTGAGGACGTTCGTGGTCCCGATGCCGTCGCCGGTCGCGATCTGCCAGAGGAGGCCCGTGAGCATCGCCCCGAGCACGGCGCCGACGAAGGCACCGACGATGCCCCAGCGGAAGCGGTCGGGGACGAACACGCTGAAGTGCCAGATCGCGATCCCGAGGGTGAACCAGACGAGGATTGCCATCAGCTCGAACCTCCCTTGTCGCGCTTGGCCTGGCGGCGACGGCGCGCCTCCATGCGCCTCTCGCGCTCGCTCATCCCCGAGGTGTCCACCTCGGGCTCTTCGGCCGGTTCCTCGGCGGGCTCCACCTCGGGTTCCTCGAACGGCTCCGGCTCGCCCGCCGTTGCGGGCTCTGAAACCGGCTCCGGCTCCGGCTCGATGACGGTGTCAGCGCCGGTGTCCGCGTCCGTCTCGGCGATCTCAGGCTCAGCGAGCGCGGTGCCCGCCTCGGCCCCCCGGTCGGCGCCGCGCCTGCGCAGACGCCGCCGGCGCGAGCTGTCGCCGGGGAGCTCGTCCTCGGGCTCGCCGCCGTCGGCGCCGTCGACGCGCGCAACCTCGTTCTCCTCGGGGAACGCGGGCACGTAGCCCATCTGCTCCTTGATCCGCGCGGCACGAGCCCGGTAGGCGGGCTCGCGCTCCTTCCAGTGGATCAGGATCGGCGTCGCGATCAGGATCGACGAGTAGGTGCCGGAGAGGACGCCAACCATCATCGCGAAGGCGAAGTCGCGCAGCGTCTCGCCACCGAAGATGAGGATGACGGTGATCAGGAACACCGTCGACAGGCCGGTGATCAGCGAGCGCGTAAGCACCTCGCTGAGCGAGCGGTTCGCGATCTGAGCGAACGTCGCCCGCGGCAGCCGCGGCACGTTCTCGCGCACGCGGTCGAACACGATGACCGTGTCGTAGAGCGAGTATCCGAGAATCGTCAGGAAAGCGGCGACCGTCGCGCTCGAGACCTCCCTTCCGAGCAGCGAGTACACACCCGCGGTGATCAGGATGTCGTGGATCACGGCCAACATGACCGGGACCGCGTACTTGGCCTCGAACCTGAACGCGACGTAGGCCGCGATCAGCAGCAGCGAGAAGACGATCGCGTAGCCGGCGCTTCTCGCCACCTGCTCGCCGAACGTCGGCCCGACCGTGGTGCTCTGGAAGCTGTCCTGGGCGTTCTTCTCGTAGCCGAAGTCGTCCTCGAGCTGGTTCTGGACGTCGGCGACGTTGCCCTCGCCGGAGGAGGCGTCATCGGTCTCGATCTTGCCCTGGATCTGGAAGACGTTGGAGCCGAAGTCGGGGTTCTCGACCTCCTGGATCTTCAGCGAGTCGGGATCGTCGACGCCCGCCGTGGCCAGCGAGTCGCGAACCGAATCGACGGTCGCGTCGGGACCGAGCGCGACCTCGATCTTCGCGCCGGATTCGAAGTCGATACCGAAGTTGAGCTGCTTGGTGGCGAACGAGAACGCGCTGATCAGGATGATCGCGCCAGAGATCGCGAAGAACCAGCGGCTGGCCCCGGCGAAGTCGAAGTGCCAGCGGACCCGGTCGTCGATGCCGGCGCCGATCAGCTTCGGCGAGCGCAAGAGGCGCGTGCGGCCGAGGACGCCGAGCACGGCGCGGGTGAAGACGACCGCGGTGAACAGCGAGACGATCGTGCCGATGCCGAGCAGGAAGGCGAAACCCTTGACGCCGGCGGTCGCCAGCCCGAAGAGGATGAACGCCGTCAGCAGCGTGATCACGTTCGCGTCGACGATCGTCGCGATCCCACGCCGGTAGCCGGTCGTGATCGCCGAGATCATCGAGTGACCCTTGCGGGCCTCCTCCTTTATTCGCTCGAATATGACGACGTTGGCGTCCGCGGCGACGCCGATCGTCAGCACCAGGCCCGCGATTCCCGGCAGGGTCAGGGTGATCGGGATCAGCTTCATCAACGCCAGGAAGAAGACGGCGTAGACGAAGAGGCCGAGGACCGCGATGAGACCGAGGAAGCGGTAGTAGAGGAGCAGGAAGAGGCCGACGAGGATCAGGCCCGCGATCCCGGCCTTGAGGCCCTGGTCGAGCGCCTGCTGGCCGAGCGTCGCGGTGACGGTGCTCTGGCTGATCAGCTTCAGGTCGACCGGCAGCGCGCCGATCTTCAGGAACTCGGCGAGATCCTGCGCCTCCTGGACCGAGAAGCTGCCGGAGATCTGCGCCCCGTTGCGGCCGTCGATGCCGTCGGGGTTCTCCTCGTAGTCGATGATCGGCCGCGAGACGATCTCGCCGTCGAGCACAATCGCGAACGAGTAGGGGGCTCCGAGCCCGGCCTCGATGCCGCGCTGGGCGATGTCGCGTGTGATCTCCTGGAACGCGGCGCGACCCTTGTCGGAGAAGTTGAAGGTGACGTTCGGCTGGTTGTTCTGGTCGAAGTTCTGCTCGGGGTCCTTGATGTCGTCACCGGTCAGGGACGGGTTGTCCTTGAGGACGAAGTAGCGCGGCGGCGCGTCCTCGACCGGGTTGCCGTCGGCGTCGGTCTGCGGCTGGTCCTCGACGACGAGATAGCCCTCGGGGACGACGAGCATCTTGCGGTTGCTCTCCGGGACCTCCTTGACCGCGTCGAGGCTGAGCAGATCCTTCTCGCTCTCCTCCGGGCCCGCGACGTACTGCCGCGACTTCTTCTCGAACATGTAGTACGCGTCGCCGGAGGAGGCGCAGATCGCGTCCTCCTTGCACGGCTGCGGCTCCTGCTCGGAGGCGAGCTCGACGGCGGTGTACTGGCTGGTGGTCGACTGCGCGTCGAGGTTGAGCGGCGTCACCTCGCCGGGCGCCACGTCCTTCTGCAGCGGAACGACGTTGGGCTCGAGATCGAAGAAGTACATCCGCGCGGTCTGGCCGATCTGGTCGATCGCGCGTTGAGCGTCCTGGACGTCGGGGAGCCCGACCTGGATGCCGTCGGCTCCGACCCTCGAGATCTCCGGTTCGGAGACGCCGAACGCATCCACACGGTCGCGGATGATCTCGATCGAGCGGTCGATGTCCTCGGGCTCGATCTCCGGGTTCTGAGCGTTCGGCTGCGCCTGGTAGACGAGCTGCGTGCCGCCACTGAGGTCGAGGCCGAGCTTGGTCGGCATCGTGAAGATCACGTAGAGCGAGCCGGCCAGCAGGGCCAGCACGAGCACGATGATCGAGATGTTTACGCGGCGCGAGCCCATCAGCGGAACGCGTGAAACTACTCGGGAGTGAGGACGAGCAGCATGCCGCCGTCGTCGTCATATGCAGGGAAGACGTCGGCGACCGCCTTCGCCGGCAGGTCTCCCTCGGCGTGCACGGCCACTCTCTTGCCGAGCGAGCGGACCCCCCACTCGAGCGTCGTCTCGATCGGATCGGCGACTCCGTCACCGTCGCTGTCGGCCGTGTCACCGCCGCGACCGGGGTCGATCCACTGCAGCCCGAGCACGTCCTTGACGGGGCGGCCGATGACGTCCTCGTCGGTGAGACCGGTCAACTCGAAGCCGCCGCGGCCGACGTCGAGCACGCGGCCCTTGCCGTCGCAGGTGAAGAAGGCGGCATCGGGGGCCGGGTAGTAGTCGTCGAGGAGCTCGAACAGGAACCCGAAGCCGCACTTCGGGCAGCCCTTCGGCCGGTTCGACAGCCCGGCTGTCCGCTCAGCGCTCTGAACGCGGTTGCCGCAGTTGGGGCAGATGAAGAAGGGCACGTGGCGGAAGGCTAGTGAATCGGCCCTTCCCACCCTTCCGGTGCCCGAGGCTCAGGTGTCGCGCCGCCGCAGGACGGTGAGCGCCACTAGCCGCGAGACCACCATCGCGACGAACGCCAGCCCGACCATCTGCTCGATCATCACCACGCTGCGGCCGAAGGCCTGGACGGGGACGACGTCGCTCAGACCGGTGCTCGAGAGGGTCGTGAAGCTGAGGAAGAGGAGCTCCATCCAGCTTCGCTGCGAGTCGGGGTCGACGGCGGCCGTGAAGGTCCCGGGCTCGAGGGCCTGCACGACCACGAAGAGGTAGGCGAAAGCCCAGGCGACGAGCGTGAACGTGGCGCCGACCGCCCAGAGCTCGTCCCTCGTCACGTCGTGGTCCTCGAGCATGTATGCGATCAGCGCGCCGGCCGCGTAGAAGTAGAGGACGCATTCGAAGGCCGAGGAGTAGGGCTGCAGGGCGTCGCTGCCCGAGACCGCCTGGATCAGCAGCAGGATGGAGGCGGGGACGCCGAGCAGGATCGCCACCGGGGTCAGCCCCGGGGTGCTGCTGACCGCGAGGACCACGAGCCCGAGGATCGCGATCCCGAAGATGCTGAAGAGGGCTTGACCGACGCCGTCTTCCTCCATCAGCGGGTAGAGGAGGATGCCCAGGACCTGCCCGGCGAAGAGCAGCGCCGAGGGTTCCCTCTTGGCGAGCGCGACCATGGCTCGCAACTTAGGCGGTGACCCGGACCGGATCCCGGCGGCGGGCGGGACCGCTCAGAACAGGCTGCTGTGACCGCTGGGGGCCGGCAGGCCCATGTGCGCGAAGCCGCGCTCGGTCACGACCCGCCCCCGCGGCGTCCGCTTGATGAAGCCCTGTTGGAGCAGGAAGGGCTCGTAGACGTCCTCGATCGTGTCGGGCTCCTCGTCAACCGCGGCGGCCAGCGTCGAGAGACCGACCGGCCCGCCGGAGAACTTGACCGCGATCGCGTCGAGGATGGCGCGGTCGTGGCGGTCGAGGCCGCCCTCGTCGACCTCGAGCATCCGCAGTGCCGCGGTCGCGACCTCGTCGGTGATGACGCCGGCGTGCCTCACCTCGGCGAAGTCGCGAACCCGCTTCAGGAGACGGTTTGCGACGCGCGGGGTCCCACGTGAGCGGGAGGCGATCGCGTGCGTCCCGGACGGCTCGACCTCGACCCCGAGGATGCGAGCGGAGCGCTCGACGATCTCGCTCAGGTCGGTCGCGTCGTAGTGCTCGAGGCGATGGCTGACGCCGAAACGATCGCGCAGCGGGGTCGAGAGGAGCCCGGCCCTGGTCGTGGCACCGACGAGTGTGAAGGCGGGGAGCTCGAGCTCGACGGTGCGGGCGCCCGCTCCCTGGCCCAGCACGACGGGGAGCCTGCGGTCCTCCATAGCCGGGTAGAGCGTCTCCTCGATCGCCCTGTTGAGGCGGTGGATCTCGTCGACGAAGAAGACGCTGCCGGGCTCCAGCGTGGTCAGGAAGCTCGCGATGTCGCCCTTGCGCTCGAGCGCCGGCCCCGCCGTCTGCACCAGGGGCACTCCGAGCTCGGAGGCGATGATTGTGGCCAGCGAGGTCTTGCCCAACCCCGGAGGCCCCGCGAGGAGCACGTGGTCGAGCGGCTCCCCGCGACGGCGGGCGGCCTCGATGAAGACCTCGAGCTGCTCGGTGACCTGCCGCTGGTTGACGAACTCGGAGAGCTTGGTCGGGCGCAGGCTGCGGTCGAGCTCCTCCTCCCCGCGCTCGATCCGGGCGTCGGCGATGCGCGGCTCACCCTCGGCCTCGAGGTCGTTCCTGGCCGCCTCGTTGAGGGGGATCCGCTCGATCGACATGACGTTCAGTGTTCCCGACTAAGCGGCGGCGCGACCGCCGCGCAGAGCGGAGGCGACCAGCTCCTCGGCGCTCTCTCCGCTCGCCGCGTCCAGCAGGCGCTCGGCCTCCTGCGGGGTGTAGCCGAGCCCGATCAGGCCCTCGCGCGCCTCCCCGCGCGGGCCCGCGGCCGCGGTGGCGCTCTCGACGGCCTCGATCTCCAGCGCCTCCGCCACCCGCTCGCGAAGCTCGACGATGATCCTCTCGGCGGTTCGCTTGCCGATCCCGGGGACGGCCTGAAAGCGCTTGGCGTCGCCGGTGGCGATCGCTCGCAGCAGCTCGGAGACCGTGCCGCCCGAGAGCGCCGCCAGACCGACCTTGGGGCCGACGCCCGAGACCGAGATCAGCGACAGGAAGAGGTCGCGCTCCTCCTCGGTCGCGAATCCGTAGAGGGCGAGCGAGTCGTCGCGGGCGATCAGGTGCGCGTGCAGGGACACCCGCTTGCCGACCGCCGGGACCGACCGCAACGTCTCGGTCGAGACGGCGAGCCGGTAGCCGACGCCGCCGGCATCGACGACGACGTGGTCGGGCCGCCGGGAGATCACCTCTCCGCTGACGGCGGCGATCACTGCAGCGCGACCTCGGGCGCCCCGGCCCTCGCGGCCGGCTGCACCGGGTTGAGCGCGCTCGCTCCCTGCAGGTGGGCGGCGTGGCAGACGGCGACGGCCAGCGCATCGGCCGCGTGGTCCGACGGCGGCTCACACGGCAGTCCGAGCAGGACGCCGACCATGTGCTTGACCTGGTCCTTGCCCGCGGCGCCGTTGCCGCAGACGGCCAGCTTCACGGCCTGCGGGGTGTAGTCGAAGCAGCCGAGGTCACGTTCGGCGGCGGCGAGCATGATCACGCCACGGGCCTGTCCGACGCCGAGCGCGGAGCGGACGTTCTTGCCGAAGTAGAGGCTCTCGAGCGCCACCGACTCGGGCTCGTGCCACTGGATGAGCTCGGCGAGCGACTCGTGGATCGTGCGCAGGCGCCGCTCCGGCGGCGCGCCGGGTGGGACCTCGATCGTGCCGCCGTCGACCGCGGTCATCCGCGATCCGGCCACGCGAACGACACCGAATCCGGTGTTCGCAAGTCCCGGATCGATGCCCATCACGATCCTCATACGGGAAGACATTCTCTCCCGAGGGTCGGATGCCTTCCCGACGAGCCTGCCGGCCCGTCATGCCAGTGCTCGCTCCATGACCTCTTCGCTGATGTCGAAGTTCGCGTGAACGGCCTCGACGTCGTCGTGGTCCTCGAGAGCGTCCATCAGCTTCAGCAGCGTCTTCGCGTCACCCTCGTCCACCTCGACGGTCGTCTTCGGGTCCATGACCACGTCGGCGGACTCGATCTCCATGCCCTCCCCCTCGAGAGCGGCGCGGACGGCCGCCATGTCGGCTGGAGCGGTCAGCACCCGGACCATGTCGCCGTCGGTGTCGACGTCCTCGGCGCCGGCGTCGATCGCGACGATCAGGTCGTCCTCGTCGTAGCGCTCGCCGTCGAGCAGGATCACGCCGCGCTTCTCGAACTGCCAGGAGACCGAGTTGGGCTCGCCGAGGCTGCCGCCGTGGCGGTCGAAGGCGTGGCGGATCTCCGACCCCGTGCGGTTGCGGTTGTCGCTGAGCGCATCGACCATCAGCGCGGTGCCCCCGGGGCCGTAGCCCTCGTAGACGATGCGCTCGATGACCGTGCCGTCGGAGCCCTCGCCGGTGCCGCGGTCGATCGCCCGCTGGATGTTGTCCTTGGGCATCGAGTTGTCGCGGGCCTTCTGGATGGCCGTCGCGAGCGTCGCGTTGCCCTCCGGATCCCCGCCGCCATCACGCGCGGCGACGGTGATCGCCCGCGCGAGCTTGGTGAAGAGCTTGCCGCGCTTGGCGTCGGCGGCGCCCTTCTTGTGTTTGATCGACGACCACTTGGAATGACCTGACATGGCCGCCGATTCTAGGGAGCGCTACCGCTTCGGCCGCCTTGGTCGTGTTCGCGCCTGCGGGGGCGGAAGGCTCCCCTACTTCCCTCCGCCCTTCACGAGCAGCTTGACCTTGGCGGTCTCGATGTCCTCGTTGCCGGCGGCGTCGCGGAACGTGACGGTGACGCTCGCCTTCGCCTTCTTCCCCTTCTTCAGGGCCTTGAGGATCTTCTTGGTCGCCTTCTTCGAAGCCGGCTTCAGCTTCAGGGTGGCGCGCTCGCCGGCGCCGACCGCCGCACTCGTCCCAGCGAGTCCAAGCTTCTTCTTGCCGAGTTTGACCGTGCCGGCCGCGGTCGCGGTGGCCGCTTCTCCGGCCCCGGCCTTGACGGCGATCACCACCTTGCGCCCCTTCACCTTCTGCTTCTTCTTCGCCTGCAGTTGCGCGCCGTCGAGCGAGGAGTCCTGAAGCTCGACCGCGCCGATGTCGGTGCCATCGGAGCCCGGCGCGTCTGCGGCGGGCTGCTGCACCGAGCGCGCGAGCCCGCGCTGGTCGGTGACGGAGCCGTACGCCTTCCCCGCATCGACGACGGCGCTGTCTGCCGCCGGCAGGATCGTCATGGTCGGTCCGCCGTTGTCCGCGAGCGGCGGCAGCGGGATCGGCCCGGTGCCGATCTTGTTGCTTCCCGGCGTCGTCTCGTGCACCGGCACCCCTCCCGTAGCCCCGATCAGGCTGAAGTCCGCCTCGAACGGGGAGACCGCTGACGGCCCCTGGCCCAGATCGGCCCCCCCGGTGTTGTCAGCGACGATGGTGCTGCGGAGCGAGACCTGGTCAGGCCCCTCGTATCCGGGGGGCGTCCCGTCGTAGCCGAACTGGAAGATCCCGGAGCCCGCCCCCGTCGCGGCGTTGTTCGCGATCGTCGTCGCGGTGAAGGTGACCTCCTTGTCGTAGTAGCCGAACGAGTAGACCCCGCCGCCTTTGCCGGCAGCCGTGTTGCCGGCGATCGTCGTGTTCGTCACCGTGAACGGGCCACTCGGCGCGTAGACGTACAGCCCGCCGCCGTCGACGCCGCTGCTGTTCCCGCTGAAGGTCGCCCCCTCGATCTGAAGGCCGCCCCCGTATCCGAAGTACAGCCCGCCGCCAAGCCCCATCGTCGTGTTGCCGGACACGGTCGTGTTACGGATGACGGTGTCGCCCGCGGTACCGCTCGAGCTGATTCCTCCGCCTTCGCCCCCGTTCGCCGTGCTGCCGGTGATCTTGGAGTTGACGATGGTCAGCGGCCCGGAGCTGCGGATGGCGCCACCGTCTCCCGCCAGCGCCTTGTTGGCGGTGAAGGTGGAGTCGCTGATCACCGCGGAGCCCGAGGAGGAGATCGCGCCACCGCTCTGCGTGGCTTGGTTGTCGATGAAGGTCGAGCCGCTCACGACGAGCGCGCCCCCTGCGAGGATCGCGCCGCCGTCGAAGCCGACGTAGCCCTCCGTGAACGTCGAGTCGCGGACGGTGACGGTGGAGGCGCTTGCGGACGCGCTGATCGAGCCGCCGCCACCGGACGTCCCGTTTTCGGTGAACGTGCAGTTACGGACGGTGAGATCGACGGCGGCGGCGCCGCTGTAGATGGCCGAGGGGGCGTCGGCGTTGATGAGCGACAGGTTCGCGAGCTCGATATCGGCTCCGGCGGGTGCCGTAGTGAGGTTGAAGATCCCGTTGAAGTTGCCATCCACCTTGACCTGGCCGGTCGAGGGCCCGTTCACGGCCAGTGGCGCCGTGATCGAGATCGGCGAAGCGAGCTCGATCTGCCCGACCGCGCCCGTGAAGGAGATCGTGTCCGGCCCAGCGTTGCCGTTCGCGGCGATCACCGCGGCGCGGAGGCTGCCGGCACCCGAATCGAGGTTTGTGGAGACCGGGAAATCTGCAGCCGATGCGGAGCCGGCGAACCCGAGGCCCATCACGCCCGCCGCGGCCCCCGCCGCCGCAAGCCGCGAGCGCCGGCGCGAGCGGCGGGTCTCGGCCCGCCGGTGGGCTCTGATCAGCGCGCGCGGTGACATCCGCGCGCCAGCATCGTCGAAGGGGATCTGATGCGCAACCCCTCTCCATCAACGAGGTCCGGCCTCGCGCGGGAAAAAGACGAGGACCGGGCCTGCGGGGGGATCGAGACCCGGTCCTCATCATCGGTCCGTCGGCTCCGCGGAATCCTCCAGGCGCGCTCCCGCAAGCGACCAGGTGGTGCGGATCAGGACTCTGATGACGCAAACAGGGACCCCCGGGGAAAGTTGCGCACCGGGAGTCGGCCGAACCTAAGAACTTCCTCATTTCTTGCGCCCACCGGCGCTCGGCTCAGACCACGAACTTGCCGTCGCGCTGCAGCACCTCGCCGTCGACGGTGATCGAGCCCCCACGGCGCAGGTCGCAGATCATGTCCCAGTGGACCGCGGACTCGTTGACGCCGCCGGTCTCGGGGTAGCTGGCGCCGACCGCGAGGTGGACGGTGCCTCCGATCTTCTCGTCCAGCAGGATCTCGCCGGTCCCGTCGGAGATGCCGAAGTTGGTGCCGATGCCGAGCTCGCCGAGGAAGCGCGCTCCCTCGTCCGTATCGAGGACCGAGATCAGGAAGTCCTCGCCGCGCTCGGCGGTGGCGTCGACGACCTTGCCGTTCTCGAAGCGGAACCTGACGCCGGTGACCTCGCGACCCTGGTAGGTCGCCGGCAGGTGGAAGGTGATCTCGCCCTCCGCCGAATCCTCGACCGGCCCGGTGAAGAACTCCCCGTCGGGCATGTTGTACTTGCCGTCGGCGGGCTTGAAGAGGCGGCCGGCGACGTTCAGCTTCAGGTTCGTCCCCGGCCCCTCGATGACGACCTCCTCCTTGCCGTCCATCCAGTCGGCGAGACGGTTGGTCTCCTCGGCGGCGCGTTTCCAGGCCGCAACCGGATCCGGTTGGTCCACCAGGCAGGCCCGGTAGAGGAAGTCCTCGAACGAGGCCTGACTCATCGAGGCGCCGGACGCATACGCGTCGGTCGGGAACATCGTCACGTTCCAGCGCAGATCCCCCTCGGCGCTGCGCTCCATCATCCGCTTGATCAGATCGGCGCGGGCGCGCTGCAGGAGCTGCTGCCTCTCCGGCGCAACCCCCGAGAGCTCCTTGGTGTTGGTCTCCGAGAGGATCCGGATCCGCGCGTCCGCGTTCTCGACCACCCACTGCTCGGCGGGCGAGAGCCAGCCGATCTGATCATCGGAGGCGCGCTCGAAGAAGCTCGCCTGCTGCCCGTCGACGGCGAGGTTGACGAGCGGGTGGCCACCCGCATCCAGGACTGCCTCGTAGATGGCCTTGACGAGTGGCTCGGCGGCGGTCGTCGCGGCGATCTCGCACACCTGGCCGGGTTGCAGCTCGACCGAGTACTCGATCAGCACCTTCGCCAGCCCGTCGATCCTCGGATCCCTCATCTGCTCTGCTCTCCTTCCGTGGCGCCCTCGCGCGCCTTCGTCGCCATCGCCATCAGCAGCGCATGGACGCGGTGGTCGTCGGTCAGCTCCGGGTGGAACGCGCAGGCGAGGACGTTGTCGTCGCGGACGGCCACGGGGTGGCCCTCCCAGCTCGCCAGCACCTCGACGCCCGAGCCATATGACTCGATCCACGGTGCCCGGATGAACACCGCCTCGATCGGCTCGCCGCCGATCCCCTCGAAGTCGAGCGGCGCCTCGAAGCTCTGCGCCTGCCGGCCGAAGGCGTTGCGGCGGGCGACGGCGTCGATCAGGCCGAGGTGCTCGGAGTCGCAGACGATCATCCCCGCGCACGTACCCAGAACCGGCGCGCCCCTATCGGCGTGCGCCAGGATCGCCGGCCCGAGCCGGTCGCGCTCGATCGCCTTCATGATCGTCGTGCTCTCGCCGCCCGGGATGACGAGGGCGTCGAGGTCCTCGAGCTCGGATGGCGAACGGACCTCGCGCGCGTCGGCGTGCAGGCGGCGCAGCATGCGCACGTGGCGCGCGAAGCCTCCCTGGGAGGCGAGGACTCCGATCCGAAGCGGCGGGCCTTCGGCCGCCGTCACCAGCCGCGCTGCTGCATCAGCTCGCCGTCGGCAGCCAGCTGGGCGATGTCGTCCCCCCGCATCGCGGCCCCGAGGTCGCGGGAGGCGGCGAGGACCCGCTCGGGATCCTCGAAGTGGGTCGTCGCCTCGACGACGGCCTTGGCAACGCGCTCGGGGTTCTCGGACTTGAAGATCCCGGAGCCGACGAAGTTGCCCTCGGCGCCGAGCTGCATCGTCAGCGCCGCGTCGGCGGGGGTGGCGATGCCGCCGGCGCAGAAGAGCGGGACCGGCAGCCAGCCGCGCTCGGCGACGTCGCGGACGACGTCGAGCGGCGCCTGCAGGTGCTTGGCCTCGGCGAAGATCTCGGCGGAATCGAGCGACTGCAGGCGCTTGATCGCGGAGACGATCTCGCGCAGGTGGCGGACGGCCTCGACGATGTTGCCGGTCCCGGCCTCGCCCTTGGAGCGGATCATCGCCGCGCCCTCGCCGATCCGCCGCAGCGCCTCGCCGAGGTTGGTGGCGCCGCAGACGAAGGGGACGTCGAAGGCGAGCTTGTCGATGTGGTTGGCCTCGTCGGCCGGAGTCAGGACCTCGGACTCGTCGATGTAGTCGACCTCGAGCGCCTGCAGGACCTGAGCCTCGGCGAAGTGGCCGATCCGGGCCTTGGCCATGACCGGGATCGTGACGGCCTCCTGGATCTCGGCGATCATGGACGGGTTCGACATCCGGGCGACTCCGCCGTCGGCGCGGATGTCGGCCGGGACGCGCTCGAGCGCCATCACGGCGACGGCACCGGAGGACTCGGCGACGCGCGCCTGCTCGGCGGTGACGACGTCCATGATGACGCCGCCCTTGAGCATCTCGGCGAGGCCGGTCTTGAGGCGGAAGGTTGCTGCTTCGCTCACGGGCGAGCAGTTTAGAGACGCGTCCGCGCACGGGCGGTCGCAACTCGACGAGCGCCGTACGCCGCAGCGGCACACCGCACGGCGTCGCTCAAGGAAGCAGCTCGCGGAGCCGATCGGTGCGGCGATGAGGCCCGCTGCCCGGATACTGGCGACGACGCTCGCGACCGCGGGCTGCCTGCTGTCGTTCGGCGCCGCGCAGACGCAGGCGAAGAGCGATGCCTCCGTGACCTGCTCGACCTGCCACTACCTGGTCGCGGTCGTCCAAGAGCACCTCGCGCATCCGCAGCACCCGAGCGAGCAGCACGTCGTCCACGTCGTCGAGCACGCGTGCGGGTGGTTTCCCGAGGGCCACAAGCGCGCCTGCCACGAGCTGCTGGAGAACCACGGCACCGCCCTTATCGACCACATCCTCCGCGACCCGCACCCCTACCGGCACATCTGCCAGGAGGTCGGCGTGTGCGCCGGAGGCAAGAGAGCCCTCGCCGTGGGTCTGTGCGGTGGCGGTCGGCCCACCTCTCAGTCATAGCCGGACGCCCCCGACGGGCCTCAGCAAGCGGCACGGAACTCGAGTGCGAGGGCACCGAGGGAGCGCGAGGGACTCGCGCCCCTTCCCCACCGAACTCACCGAAGTGAGCGCGAGGGATTCGCGCCCCTTCCCCACCGAACTCACCGAAGTGAGCGCGGGGGACTCGCTCCCCTTCCCCACCGAACGTACGGAATGGGTTCCCATAGCGCCCAATGACGTACGTTCGACGGTGCAGCGCTGGGTGTTGTGGCAGCGGCGCCCTCGCGGAGCGACGACATCTGGTCCACGAGGCTCGGCGCCCGGCAGCAGCCACAGCTTCGCCCCCGGTGGACCGGACGCGCGAAGCCGGTTTCCCCCCACGCGCGCCTACTTCAGCTTGAAGGCGCGGATGCGGTCCTTGAACGCGGCCTTGTCGCGAGCGTAGACGCCGTGCGCGAGGGCTTCGACCAGCGCCAGGAGCGCGGTTGTCGAGCGCGTGTAGGACGGTGAGTCCGAGGACCAGTAGAGCGTGTGGTCGGCGTGCTCGCCGACGTCGGAGAGCGTCGCGTCGGTGATCGCGATGGTGCTCGCGCCGCGGTGGCGGGCCAGCTTCATCGCCCTGATCACGAGCGGGTGCGCGCGGCCGGCGGAGAACGCGACGACGAGCGTGTCCTCGTCGACGTTGCCCATCCGGGTGATCGACTCCTGCCGCGGCTGGGTGACCGTCTCGGCGCGGATGTCGAGCAGCGCGAGCATGTGCCGCAGGTAGGAGGCGAAGAAGGCCATCTGGTCCATCGCGACGATGACGACGCGATGTGCGGTCGCGAGCTCGCCGACGCATGCGTCGACGTCCTCGCGGGTGAGGCCGCGCACCGTGCTCTCGATGTTGGCGTGATCAGCCGCAAGCGAGGACTCGAACTCGGTGTGGTCGAAGTCGAAGAGCGCGCCGCCGCTGGTCGCGGCACCGCTGGTTGCAACCGTCGCGCGGTACTCCTCGATCGCGGCCTGCTGCAGCTCCGGGTAGCCGTCGAAGCCGAGAGCCTGCGAGAAACGGACGACCGTCGACGATGAGGTGTCGGCCCGGCGCGCGAGCTCCTCCGCGGTCTGGAAGGCGGCTTCCTCGAGGTGATCGACGATGTAGCGCGCGACGTCCTTCTGCGAGCGCGAGAACTCGTCGAACCGCTCGGTGATGTAGGCCGAGAGGGTCTTGCCGATCTGCACCGGCGTCGGGGCGTCGGAGCTCTCTCCGGTGCCGGTGGTGCCGTTGCGGCGGGGCTTGGTCTTCGTGGCGGTCTTGCTCATCGGTGAGCACAAGTTCGCCCCGCCGATCGGTTTCCCTTCCGGGTCAGGAGCTCATTCGCCGTCAATCATCCGAACCGCCGCGCTCGAGCTCCGCGCAGCCGTCGAGACCCGCCCGCTCCGCAAGCTCGGAGCGCCGCGATGCGCCCTCGGCCGCCTCTTGGCGGGCGCGCTCGTAGGCGGCGCCGTCCTCCGCGAGCGCAGCGTCGCGAGCCCGCTCGAGCTGGTCGACCACCTCGCCCCGCGCTTGTAGATAGAGGTCGAACGCCTTCGCCTCCTCCTCCGGGGGCCCGAGCGCCGCCAGCTGCTCCTCCCCATCGCGCGCGATCTCGATGAGCCGTTCGGTGATCGCGGCGCCCTGGGAGAAGGTGCGCGGCGCCTCCCGCTGCGCCTCGGCGAAGCTGCGGGCGACCTGCCTGCAGACCGAGCCCGCAGCGGCGGAGAACTGGCCGGGGGTGGAGGCGATCTCCCCGCCGGTGCCGAGATGGACCTCGGGACCGCCACAAGCGCCGAAGGCGGCGGCGGTTGCGGCTAGTGCGAGCGCGGCGATGCCGGCCCTTAGGTGTCGAGAGGCCATCAACGGGGCAGGGTATGTCCAAGCTCAGACCGAGCAAGATCACAACCGCATCCGAGAGGAGCCACCGAAATGGGCGACAACAAGACCGAGGGCAAGATCGACGAGGGCAAGGGCCGGGTCAAGGAAGCCGCCGGGAGCCTGACCGACGACGACAGCCTCAAGAACGAGGGCAAGGTCGACAAGGCTGCGGGCAAGACGAAGCAGAAGCTCAGCGACGCCGGCGACAAGGTCGGGGACGCCGTCAGCGGCGCGGCCGACAAGGTCAAGAAGGCTCTCTGAAGCCCCACCTGACCGCGGGCAGCGGCGGCCGGAGGCGGAACCCGCCCGGCCGTCGGCCGCCCGTTACCGCCTGTTAGCTTGGCCGGATGCCGACTTCCGCTGACGCCGCCTCCGGATCCTGGGAGCTCTCCCACCTGATCGACCTCGACGCAGCCGGGGTCGAGCCGGCCACGGAGGTCACCGACGACGAGGGGGCGGTCGACGCTCTCCTCGACGAGGCGGAACGCCTCGCCGAGGAGTTCGCCGCCGCCTACGAGGGCAAGGTCGGCGAGCTCGACGGTCCCGGTCTCGTTGCCGCGATGGAGCGGCTCGCGCGCATCTCCGAGCTGGCCGGGCGGGCGCTCAACTTCGCCCATCTGAAGTTCGCCGCCGATACCGCCGACCCGGCGATCGGCGCGCTCCTGCAGCGCGGCTCCGAGCGCGCCACCCGGATCCAGACCAAGCTCCTGTTCTTCGAGCTCGAGTGGGTGGCGATCGACGAGGAGCGGGCCGAGGAGCTGCTCGCCGCCGACGGGCTCGACTTCGCCCGCCATCACCTCACCCTCGAGCGCCGCTACCGCCCGCACCTGCTGAGCGCGCCCGAGGAGCGGATCGTCACCGAGCTCTCGGTGACGGGGGGCGGTGCGTGGAGCAGGCTCTTCGACGAGCTCACCTCCGCGATCCGAGTCGAGCTGCCCGGCGCGGAGGAGCCGGTCACCCTCGACGAGGCGCTGTCGGGGCTGTTCGATCCGGATCGCGACAAGCGCCGTCAGGTCTCCGACTCCGTCACCGCGGCGCTGCAGCCGGGCCTGCGGACCCGCGCCTACGCCTTCAACACGCTGCTGCAGGAGAAGGCGACGATGGACCGTCTGCGCTCCTACCCGCACTGGCTCGCGACCAGGAACCTCTCCAACGAGGCCAGCGACGAATCCGTGCAGGCCCTGGTCGACGCGGTCAAGCGCCGCTACGAGCTGCCGCGCCGTTGGTATCGGACGAAGGCGAAGCTGCTCGGGATCGAGCGCCTCGCCGACTACGACCGGATGGCGGTCGTCGGGGCCGACGACGAGGAGATCGGCTGGGACGAGGGCCGCGGCATCGTGCTCGACACCTTCGAGTCCGTCTCACCGCGGATGAGCGAGATCGCCGGCAAGTTCTTCGACGGCGGCTGGATCGACGTGCCGCCACGGCCCGACAAGCGCGGCGGCGCCTTCAGCGCCTCGACCGTGCCCTCGGTCCACCCCTACGTGATGCTCAACTGGACCGACCGCCGGCGCGACGTGACGACGCTCGCGCACGAGCTCGGCCACGGCATCCACCAGTACCTGGCGCGGGAGCAGGGCGTCTTCCACCAGAGCACGCCGCTGACGGTCGCCGAGACGGCGTCCGTCTTCGCGGAGGAGCTCGTCTTCGGGCGCCTGCTCGCGGCGGCCGACGATCCGCGCTCGCGGCTCAACCTGCTCGCCGAGTCGATCGAGGGCCAGATCGCGACGGTGTTCCGGCAGATCGCCATGAACCAGTTCGAGGACCGCGTGCACAACGCGCGGCGCGACGAGGGCGAGCTCTCGGTCGACCGCTTCGGCGAGCTCTGGGTCGAGACGCAGGAGGAGATGCTCGGCGACTCGGTCGAGGTGACCGAGAACTACCGCTCGTGGTGGTCCTACGTCCCCCACTTCATCGGTACCCCCGGCTACGTGTACGCCTACGCCTACGGCCAGCTCCTGGCGCTCTCGGTCTATCGCCTCTACGAGGAGCGCGGCGAGGAGATCGTTCCGGGCTACCTGGAGATGCTCGCGAGCGGCGGCTCGCGCTCGCCCGAGGAGCTCGGCGCGATCGTCGGCGTCGATCTGGCCGATCCCGGGTTCTGGGACCGCGGCCTCGACCTGGTCGCCGAGCAGCTGGACGCGGCGGAGGCCGCGGCCGAGGCGATCCTCGCCGAGTAGCGACTTCGGCGGCGGCGTCAGCGGAGGGCGCCGGCGCAACGAGATGCAACCAGCGGGACAGATGCTCCCGTAATCGCCATCTCGTGTTCCCCCTTGGGCGGAGGGGGCCCACGAGCCTTCGCGCGCCACCCCACGCGCAGATCCGCCCGCGCTTGTGACTAGAGTCACGCGCCATGGCTCGGGAGACATCTGCCGCCGACCGGCGGTTCGCGATGCGGCAGGTCATCACGACCGCCGCGATCGCCGGCCTCGGTGGCCTCCTGTTCGGCTACGACACCGGCATCATCGCCAGCGCCCTGCTCTTCATCGAGCCCGAGTTCGGGCTCTCGAGCTTCGGCTCCGGCCTCGTCGTCGCGGCGGTGCCGATCGGCGCGGTCGGCGGCGCCCTCTTCGCGGGCCGCCTCTCCGACACCTACGGCCGCCGGCTCATGATCCTGATCTCGGCCGCGATCTTCATCGTCGGTGCGATCGGCAGCGCCCTCGCCGACAGCGAGGCGGTGCTCGTCATCTCCCGCATCGTCGTCGGCGCCGCGATCGGCCTCGCCTCCGCCGCCGCGCCCGTCTACATCTCGGAGGTATCGCCACCGGATGTCCGCGGGCGGCTCGTCACCTTCTTCCAGCTCTCGGTGACCATCGGGATCGTCGTCGCCTACGGCGTCGGGCTCGCGTTCGAGCCGAACGGCGACTGGCGCTGGATGCTCGGCCTCGGCGCCGTCCCGGCGATCGCGCTCCTCGTCGGGATGCTGCGGATGCCGCAGAGCCCACGCTGGCTGGTGATGGTCGGCCGCGGCTACGACGCGCGGGCGACGCTGGAGCGAATCCGCGTCGACGACCCGGCGGCGATCGACGCTGAGCTCGACGAGATCTCCGAGTCCATCGTCACCGAGCCCGGCTCCTGGCGCGACCTGCTCGAACCCGTCGCCAAGGCCGCGCTACTGGTCGGCGTCGGCCTCGCGGTCCTGCAGCAGGTCTCGGGGATCAACACCGTCATCTACTTCGCCCCGACCATCATCGGCTACACGGGCGTCGACTCCGACTCGGCGGCGATCCTCGCCTCGGTAGCGGTCGGGATCGTCAACGTCGGCATGACGCTCGTGGCCATCCGCCTGCTCGACCGCGCCGGGCGGCGGCCGCTGCTGCTGTGGGGGACCGCGCTGATGGCGACGGCGCTGAGCGCGCTCGCGATCGTCTTCATGACCGGAGCCTCCAGCGACGTCGGCTCTTTCGTGGCGATCGGCAGCCTGATGCTCTACGTCGGCGCTTTCGCGATCAGCCTCGGGCCGATCTTCTGGCTCCTCAACGCCGAGCTCTACCCGCTCAACATCCGCTCCAAGGCGGCCTCGGTCGGGACGATGGCCAACTGGACCTTCAACTTCATCGTCTCGCTCACGTTCCTGCTGCTCATCGATGGCCTCGGGCGCAGCGGCGCGTTCTTCTTCTACGCCGCGATCTGCGTGCTGACGTTCTTCTTCTGCAGGGCGCTCGTACCCGAGACGAAGGGCAAGCGGCTCGAGGACATCCAGGCGATCTTCGCCGAGCGCGTCGGCGAGAAGTCCCCGCCGGCCAGCTGAGCGTCAGGCCGTCAGGCCGTCAGATCGTCAGGACGAGCTTGTGGCCGGGGCTCGCGGCCTGGCGCTCCCAAGCGCTCGAGATGTCCGTGAGCGGGATCTCCTCGTAGTCGACGTGGAGCTCACCGGCGGCGGCGTGCTCGCACATGCGCCGGAAGGCGGCGCTCTTGACGTCCGCCGGAACGTGGAAGTTCGAGTGGCCGACAATCGAGGCGTGGCGGTTGCGGAACGGCGGCGCTGCCAGCGTCGCGCTCGGGCCGGAGGCGTTGCCCACCTGGATCAACCGCACCTCGGGCGAGCCGGCGTCGAGCGCCGCCATCGCCGCCGGGCCCCAGACCGGGTCGAGGATCAGGTCGATGCCGTCGGGAGACGCCGCCTGCAGCGCCTCGGTGAAGCCCTCCTCGGTGATCGGGACGGTCGCGTCGGCGCCGAGCTCGGCCAGCTCCGCGAGCGCCTCCTCGTTACGGGCGGCAGCGACGACGCGGCCGGCGCCGAGCAGCTTCGCCGCCTGCACGGCGATGCGCCCGACCATCCCGCTCGCGCCGAGCACGACGACGGACTCGCCGGGCTCCAGCTTCGCGCGCCACTCGAGCGAGATCCAACCCGCCATGCCGGCGATGCCGAAGCAGAGGGCCGTGCCGTCGTCGACGCCGTCGGGAACCTCGACGATCGACGCGGTGGCAGCGGCCGTGCGCTCGCCGAACGCTCCGTTCGGAGGCGCCGCTGCACCGAAGTAGACGCGAGCGCCGTCGGAGGCGCGGACGCCGACTCCCTCGAGGCCGGGCACGAATGGCGTCTGCGGCCGCAGCACCGGCATGTTGCCGGTGGCGATGAAGAGGTCGATCGGGTTCAGACCCGCGGTCGTGACCTCGACGACCTCGCAACCGTCGGGCGGGTCGGGCTCGGCGAACTCCCCCACCTCCGGGACGCCGCCGAGCTCACGCAAGACCGCGGCGCGCATCAGAGCGCCCGCTTCCCGCGGTGGATCCGATGTGCCGCCGCGACGCTCAGTTGTCGTAGGTGCCGATGACCCGCGCCTGCTCGATGACCGAGTCCTCGATCGCCTCGAGCAGCTCGCGCCGGCTCAGCCCGGGCTCGAGATCGGGCTCCTCGTTGAGCGCGTACACCCAGAAGTAGTAGTGATGCTTGCCGTGGCCGGGGGGCGGCGCCGGGCCTGAGTAGCCGTCCTCACCGCCCGTGTGCGGGCCCTCGACGAGGTCAGCAGCGCCCTCCGGAAGACCGGTCGCGTCACCGGGGATCCCGTAGGCGACCCAATGGGTCCAGCCGTCGACCAGCGGCGCATCGGGGTCGTGGACGACGACCGCGAAGGCGACCGTGCCCTCGGGCACGCCGGTCCACTCGAGCGCGGGCGAGATGTTCTCGCCGTTGCTGGTGTGCTTGTCCGGAATCCGACCGTGGTCGTCGAACGCCGGGGATGAGATCTCGAGCTCGTCTACGAAGAAGTTCTGTGCCATGCCGGAAACCTACCCGAGCGCGCTCGCGGGGAAACCGTCGGAGCCCCGGGGCGGCTCAGAGACTCCGCGAGAACTGCCCGTGGAAGCCGAACGGGATGTGGTGAGGAACCCGCGCCCGCGCGATCTCGCTCAGGTCGGCCGCGTCGAGGACGAGCAGGAAGGACGTCTGCTCGCGCGCGTCGAGCACGACCGAGAGCAGGACGCCCGCGTTCTCGCTGTCCGCATCCGGCTCGGCGACGAAGACCGGCTCGCCCGGATAGCAATGCTCCTCGTGCCACGCCCGCGTCGTCCGCTCCTCGAGATCGACGAAGACGATCCGGTCGAAGAAGCCCTCGCTCCCGCCGGGCTCGAAGCTCGCGCCCCAGACGTAGCGGTAGGGCCGCTCGTTGCAGCGGCCGTAGTTGATCCGCGGGAGGTCGATCGCGTCGGGGATCAGCTCCTCGGAGCTCACCTCGCCGCCGTCGGGATCGATGACGAAGCGAGTCAGCGACGGCTTCGGGACGGGCGCCCCGTCGCGCAGACGGCCCAGGTAGAGGCTCTCGATGACCTCGACGTCCTCGAAGGTGCAGATGTCGGCGATCACGCGCCCGTCGTCGTCCTCGTAGGAGTTGACGTGGTGGAAGCCGAAGCAGGCCTCCGTGGTGAACGGTCCCCTCGCCTCACCGCTGCGGCGATCGACGAGCGTGAACCGCGTCCCGAGCTCGGGCTTCCAGCGGTAGTTCTCGATGTAGGGACGGCCGGCGAGCGCGAGCTTCAGGGGGTTGACGACGAGCGGGAACTCGGCCAGCACGATCCAGCGCTCGGTCAGCCCGAAGGAGTGCATGTAGGCGGGCTCGCGGGTCGGCAGCGAAGCGGTCACCTCAGGTTCGGTGTCGTCGGGGCCGAGCAGGAAGAAGCGGTACTGGTTGCGGGGCCCGAGCTTGGCTGCGTAGTTGAGCATCCCGCCGCTCGGCCGGTCGAGGTGCGGGTGCGCGGTCGTCAGCTCTCCAGGGACCTTCCAGGCGACCCCGGCGGACCGCAGCGTCTCCGGGTCGAACTGGACGGGGATCGGCGTCTCGGTCATGGCGACGAATCGCTCCCCGAGCTCGACGAGGTTGACGTTGGCGTTGTCGCCGAAGCCCGGGGAGAACACCGAGAAGACCCGCTTGAAGAGCGAGCGGCAGGGATCGGTGGCGAACTCCGAGTAGGCGATCTCGCCGCGCTCGTCAGCGGCGCGCTTGGACTGGGAGTCGAGGAACCGGTTGGCGTAGGAGACGCGGCCGTCGCCGAAGCCGAAGCGATGCAGCATCGCGAAGCCGTCGAACCAGTGGCGCATGCGCTGCTCGCCGACCTCGAACTGAGCGGGACCGGTGCGCAGCAAGGATCCCTCCAGCCACTCGGGAAGCTCTCCTTCGACGGGCAACGAGTCGATCCGGACCTCGTCCTCGAGCGTCTCGAAGCCGACGTGAGCCTCGGCGTATCCACCTTCGGTCCCAGGTGCTCGAGGTGCTTCAGGTGCTCGGGGTGCGGCGGTCGGCTCCATGACTCTGCTCTCCTGTCGCTCGATAGTTCAGAATGAACGATGCGGCCCGCACTGTAGCATGACGAGCCGACCAGAGATGACCGAACCGCGCCTCACACCCACCTCCTACGTCGTCCTCGGGCTGATCGAGTTCCTCGAGCCGGCGACCCCCTACGACCTCAAACGGGTCTCGGCGGAGGGTGTGGACAGGTTCTGGTCCCTCCCCCACACCCAGCTCTACGCGGAGTGCGGTCGCCTCGCCGGGCTCGGCCTGCTCGCGGAGGAGAGGGAGACGACGGGAAGGCGCCGCCGTATCTACCGCCTCACCGACGCGGGCCGCGACGCGCTCTCCACCTGGCGCGAGGACACCTCCCCGACCCACTACGAGCTGCGCGACGCGGGGATCCTGAAGCTCTTCTTCGGCGCCGACCCCGCGCGCCTCGCCGTCTCGCAGATCGCGGCCCACCGTGAACGCCTCGCCACCTACGAGGCGCTGGTCGAGGTGGAGATGAGGCCGGGCATGCGCACGGCGCTCGAGGGGGGTATCGGCCACGAGCGCGAGTACATCCGCTTCTGGGAGTCACTCGCCGCCGGAGGCGTGAACCCGGAAGACTGAGGTCTCATGGACCAGCTTGTCCAGCTCGTCGGAGCGATCCTCATCCTCACCGCATTCGCAGGCGCGCAGTTCGGGCGCATCGACCAGCACTCGGTCATCTACCTGACCCTCAACCTCGTCGGCTCGGCGATCCTCGCCGTCCTCGCCGCGCTCGACTCGCAGATCGGCTTCCTCCTGCTCGAGGGCGTCTGGGCGCTCGTCTCCGCGTGGGCGCTCTGGGGAGCGCTGCGCTCGGGCCCCGAGCCCGCCGGCGCCGACGCCTGAGCACCCCGGCGCCCGGGGACCTACTGGGCGGCGGCGACCGCCCGGTGCACGAAGGCCGCCGCCTCGGCGTCGTTGATCCCGCTCGCACGCAGCAGATCGACCGCGATCGAACGGACCTGGCTGACGATCCCGCTGACCGAGAGATTCGCGGTGTCGGCGAGCGAGTCCATCGCCAGCACCGCAGCGCAGGTGGCCGCGTGGCGCGCGGCCGGGATCGCATCGTCGTCCCAGAGCGCGCGATCGAGCGCTCGAACGGCCTCGGCGAGCATCTGCACGCTCTCGACGGCGGCGGGAGGTGCGGGATCCCCCTGGTCGATCGAGCGCATCACGTTGCGAGCGAGCACCCGGGAGTTCCGCCACGCGAAGTCGATCGGGTCCATCGCGGCTACGAGGTCACCCACCTGCCCGCGCGACGCCCGTCGTTGCGGCGCCATCATCGTCGTCTCGACCCCGGCGCTGAGGGTCTCACGCACCGCTCCGATCGCCCGCTCGCCCACCCGTCCTCGCGCCAATGCCTCAGCTGCCGCGGCGCGGTCGCGCTCCCGGAGCGCACCCGCGAGCTGGTCGAAGATGCCGGCGAGCTCGGCCAGCAGCGGATCGAGCTCACGCCGGGCCATCCGCAGCGGATGTGACGGGATCAGCGCGTTGGCGAGCAACGCCACGGCCGCGCCGATCAGCGCGTCGACGAAGCGCGCACCCGAGTAGCCGGGCGGGGCCGGAAGCGTGGCGACGAGCACGGCGGAGACCGCGGCCTGGTTGACGAGCAACGTCCCGCCACCGGCGAGCACCCCCGCGGCGACGGCGAGCGCCACGATCAGACCGACCTGCCAGACGCCGGTTCCGATCAGCATCACGAGGACGTCGGCGACGCCGATCCCGAGCGCGACCCCGACCCCGAGCTCGATCGCGCGGCGGCCGCGCTGGCCGACGCTGAGCCCGAGGGTGAGCACCGCCGCGATGGGCGCGAAGAACGGTGACCCGTGCCCGATGAGCTGCTGCGCGATCAGGTAGGAGAGCGCCGCGGCCACGCCGACCTGGACGATCGGCAACCACACCTCTCGCAGGTCCCGCAGCCGGCTGCGGCTGATGTCGCGCGCCGTCTCGCGTGCGGCTACGAACGAGTCGGGTGCGCTCATGGCTCGAATGTAGAACGCGGCGAGCCGGCGTGCCCGCTCTCGGCTGTGGCATCCTGCGCCGTCCCCATGAACGAACTGAACGAACCGAACGAAGCAGCAGAGCTCAGCGAGAACGCGAAGCTCTGCCTCGACAGCCTCGAGACCAAGCCCGCCCTCAACACCCCCGCCCTGATCGCCCAGAACGAGGGGATCGAGCGCGCCGACGCGGAGGCGGGGCTCGCCGAGCTCAAGGACGCCGGCCTCGTGCGCCAGAGCCCGATGGGCTGGAAGCTCCCCCGCAAGTAGGAACCGCCGCCGGCGCCCGGCGCCGGCGCGGAGAGCCCGAGCGATGGCGGACCGCTCCTTCCTGATCCTTCACGGCTTCGGCTACGACGGCGACCCGGCGCACTGGCACGCGTGGCTCGAGCGGTCCCTGCGGGAGCGAGGCGAACGCGTCGCCCGGCCCCTTCTCCCGGATCCCGAGCGACCGTCGCTGGCCGCGTGGTCGGAGATCGCAAGCTCGGAGCTCGAGGCGATGGCGGGCGAGCGCATCGTCATCGCCCACTCGCTGGGGGTGCTCACGTGGATCCATCTCTCCCCCTCCCTGGAGGGCCCGGTCGAGCGGCTGCTGCTCGTCTCCCCGCCCGAGGACGCCGAGGTCCCGGCCGGGGGCGAGCAGTTCCACGTCGGCGACTTCGACCCGGCACCGCTGCGGGCGAGCTGCGCGCGGGCGATCAGGCTGGTTCGCGGCGAGGGCGATCCATACAGCCCCGGCGGCGTGCCGCCGTGGGCGGAGGAGGCCGGGTGCGAGGTCGACGCCATCGCAGGCGCCGAGCACCTCAACCCCGACGACGGCTACGGCGAGTGGCCTTCGCTTCTCGCCTGGTGCGAGGAGCCCGGCACGCGCATCACCGCCCGCGTCCACAGCTGACCCCACAGCTGACCCGTCTGACCCGTCGCCGCGGCGTCGGCGGGCAACTCAGCGGCTGAGCTCGCGCAGCGCTCGGTTCGCGGCGTTGAAGCCGCACATGCCGTGGGCACCGGCCCCGGGGGGGGTCGCGGCCGAGCAGATGTAGAGGCCCTTCGCGCCCAGCGAGTAGGGCGCGAGCGTGATCCGCGGGCGGAACAGCATCTGCAGCGGGTCGTTGGCGCCGGTGACGATGTCGCCGCCGACGTAGTTGGGGTTGTGAGCCGCCATCGCCGCCGGGCCCCTCGCGTGGCGGGCGAGGATCCGGTCGCGGAAGCCGGGGGCGAAGCGCTCGATCTGGGCGAGGACCGCCTCCTCGGCGTCCCCCGTGTACCCCGCGGGGACGTGGGCGTAGGCGTAGAGCGGATGGACGTCCCCCTGCGAGCGGCTCGGGTCGGCCAGGTACTGCTGGCAGACGAGGACGAACGGCCGCTCCGGCATCTCGCCCGCGGCGACCCGGCGCTCGGCGTCGGCGATCTCCTCGTAGCCGCCGCCCACGTGGACGGTGCCGGCGAGGCGCGAGTCCCGATGGCGCCACGGCACCCCGCCCTCGACCGCGAGGTCGAGCTTGAACGCGCCGGGACCGTGTCGGAAGCGGCGCAGGCCGCGCGCGAGGCGGGCGGGAATCCGGCTCCCGGCCAGATCCGCCGCGGCGGCCGGGGCGAGGTCGAGGATCACGATGTCGGGGGAGCCCAGCTCGGCGAGGTCGGTGACGGCCACCCCGGTCTCCACGCGTCCACCGTGCTCGCTGAGGATCGAGCCCATCGCTGCGCTGATCGCGCCCGAGCCTCCCTTCGCCACGGGCCAGCCGTTGCTGTGCGCGGCGGCCGCCAGCGTCGTCCCGATCGCCGCCGACATCAGCGAGCCGAACGGCCGGAAGGCGTGCGCGGCGACACCGGCCAGGAGCCCGCGCCCCTCCTCGCTCCCCAGCGCCCGCGCCAGGGCGGCGACCGGGAGCCCGGCTCTGGTGCCGAAGCGGGCCAGCAGCAACGGGTGCTCGGGAACGTGCGCCATCGGCCGAACGATCTCGCCGGCGAGATCATCGAAGGAGGCCGCGAAGGGACCCAGCAGGGACCGCCAGCGGCGCCCGTCCCCATCCGGCAGCGCAGCCGCGGTGTCGTCGATCGAACGCCACGCGCTCGCTCCGCGGCCACCGTCGAGCGGGTGGGAGTACTCGACTTCGGGCCACAACCAATCGAGGCCGTGGGCCGCGAGGTCGAAGCGCTCCGAGAAGGGCGTACCGAGCGCGAGCGGGTGCGCCGCCGAGCATTCGTCGTGGATCAAGCCCGGGAGCGTCAGCTCGCTGCTGCGGGTGCCGCCGCCGATCCTCTCAGCGGCTTCGTAGACCGTGACATCGATCCCGGCCGCTGCGAGGGTGACGGCCGCGGCGAGCCCATTGGGCCCGCTTCCGACGACCGCGGCCGTGCTCATCCGCCCGGCTGCCAGCGCTCGAGGTCACGCAACCATACGGTTGCAGTTCCATCGGAAGGGGCGCGCCAGTCCCCGCGCGGGGAGAGCGATCCGCCATGGGAGACCTTCGGGCCGTTGGGAAGCGCCGAGCGCTTGAACTGCGCAAAGGCGAAGAAGCGCTCGCAGAAGACCTCGAGCCAGCGCTTGATCTCCGCCTCGTCGTAGGCGACCCGCTTGCCGTCGGGGAAGTTCGGGGGCCACTCCCCCGCCTCGGCGTCCGCCCACGCGTGGGAGGCGAGAAAGCCGATCTTCGTCGGCCTGAACCCGTGCCTGAGCACGTGGAAGAGCGTGAAGTCGTGCAGCGAGTAGGGGCCGATCTTGTCCTCGGTCGACTGCAGCTCCTCGCCGGGCACCAGCTCGGGGCTGATCTCGGTGTCGAGGATCGACAGCAGCGTCTCGTTGACATCGGTCCCGAACTGGCCGGAGGCCGCGACCCAGCGGATCAGGTGCTGGATCAGCGTCTTCGGGACGCCGGCGTTGACGTTGTAGTGGCTCATCTGATCGCCGACGCCATAGGTGGCCCAGCCGAGCGCGAGCTCGGAGAGGTCGCCGGTCCCAAGCACGATCCCACCGCGCTGGCCGGCGATCCGGAACAGGTAGTCGGTGCGCAGGCCCGCCTGGACGTTCTCGAAGGTGACGTCGTAGAGCTCCTCGCCGTCGGCGAACGGGTGGCCGATGTTCTTCAACATCAGTCGCGCCGTCTCGGTGATGTCGAGCTCCTCGACGGTGACCCCGAGGGCCTTCATCAGGGCGTGAGCGTTCGCCTTCGTCTCGGCGCTGGTGGCGAAGCCCGGCAGCGTGAAGCCGAGGATGTCGGTGCGCGGGCGGCCGGAGAGGTCCATCGCATGTGCGGCGACGATCAGCGCGTGAGTGGAGTCGAGCCCGCCGGAGACGCCGATGACCACCTTCGAGCCGCCGATCGCCTCGAGCCGTCGCCGCAGCCCGGCCACCTGGATGTTGTAGGCCTCGTAGCAGTCGAGCTCGAGACGTTCGCGGTCGGCTGGCACGAACGGGAAGCGCTCGACGCGCCGCCGCAGGCCGAGGTCGCCTGCCGGCGGGTCCAGCTCGAATGCGACCGTGCGGAACGCTCCGGTGCGTGCCGCATGGGTGCGGCGGTTCTCGTCGAAGGTCCCCATCCGCATCCGCTCCTGGCGCAGCAGGTCGAGGTCGACGTCGGCGACCGAACGGCGTGGTCCCTCTGGGAATCGCTCGCTTTCGGCGAGGAGCGTTCCGTTCTCCCAGACCATGGTCTGACCGTCCCAGGAGAGGTCGGTGGTCGACTCGCCCTCGCCGGCGGCCGCGTAGGCGTAGGCGGCCAGGCAGCGAGCCGACTGCGAGCGGCAGAGCAGCTTGCGGTCCTCGGCGCGGGCGACGGTGATCGGGCTGCCGGAGAGGTTGAGGAGGACGCTCGCGCCCGCCAGCGCGGCCTCGGAGCTCGGCGGGATCGGGACCCAGACGTCCTCGCAGACCTCGACGTGGACGATGAGGCCGGGAACATCGGCGGCGGCGAACAGCAGGTCAGGGCCGAAGGGCGCATCCTCCCCACCCGCCGCCGCGAGCCTGATCGCACCGCCCCGGCGATCGTCCCCCGGTGCCATCTGCCGGCGCTCGTAGAACTCGCGGTAGGTCGGCAGGTACGACTTCGGGACGACGCCGAGGACCCGTCCTCGGTGCACCGCGACGGCGCAGTTGAAGACCCGGCCCCCATGGCGCAGCGGTGCGCCGACGACGAGCAGCGGCAGGAGATCCTCCGAGCCGGCGACGACGTCGCCGAGGGCTCCCTCCACCCCGTCGAGCAGCGCGTCCTGCAGCAGCAGGTCCTCGATCGAGTAGCCGCTCAGGCAGAGCTCCGGGAAGAGCGCCACCGCGACCCCGTCGCTCGAGCAGGCCCGCGCCTGCTCCAGGACCGCTGCCGCGTTGGCGGCGGGATCGCCGATCGTCACCGGCCCCGTGCAGGCGGCGATGCGGGCGAAGCCCTGCTCGTAGATCGAGCGGAAGTCCATGCCCCCTAGTTTGAAGCGCCGACGCGAGCGAATCGAGGGACGCTCGCCTCGTGCAAGCGCCCTCGCGGCGCCGGCCTCGGGCTCAGACGAAGTGCTCGTCGTAGACGCAGAGACCCCAGATGACGATCACATCGATGGTCATGATGATGATCGACCAGATCGGGAAGACCGGCAGGAAGAACAGCTGCGCGACGAGGCTGAAGCAGCAGAGCGCGATGCCCGCGACCTGGCCGTTGGCGCTGCGCTTGAAGATCAGGTTCGCCGTCATCAGCTGGAACGCGCCGAGCGCCAGCATCACGATCCCCCAGAACGTGAGGTTCGCGAAGAACAGCTCGTTGTCGGCGAAGTGATCGTCTCCGACGAGGGCCATGATCCCGTCGATGCAGTTGAAGATTCCGAGGACGAGGAACAGCGTCGCTGCGAACAGGACCGTTCCCTCTCCCTTCGGCCGGGTACTTGCCTCCAAGGCAGCTCCTTTGACTCTTTCGATTAGCCCGCCGCGCCCCCAGCCTAGGCGACCAGGCGGTCGCGGCGCTCCGATTGCCCGACCGCCGTTCGCGCGCAACGGTTAGAACTCCCATCCACAGACGATGACCAGCGAGGGAAGCTTCCGCAGCCGGCTCGAGGGTGTGTACCGCACCCCGGATGAGATCAGGGACGCCGCGTACCTGCTCGACGGCGACGTCCTGGCCAAGCAATCGCGCTACTGGCTACTGCTGACGCTGTCGGCGGTGATCGCGACCGCCGGCATCATCTCCGACTCAACCGCGACGGTCATCGGCGCGATGATCATCGCGCCGCTCGCCACGCCGATCCAGGGCATCGCGGTTGCGATCACCTACGGCGAGGTACGGCCGCTGCTGCAATCCGCCGCGATCCTGATCGGATCGACGGCGCTCGTCATCGCCATCGGCGCCACCATGGCGCTGATCCTCCCCGAGCTCAAGGAGGTCGGCGACAACTCGCAGATCTCCGGTCGCATCTCGCCCACCCTCATCGATCTGGTTGCGGCGGCGGCGACCGGGCTGGCGGGGGCGTTCGCCGTCACCCGACGCGACATCGGCGACATCCTGCCCGGGGTCGCCATCGCGATCTCTCTGGTCCCGCCGCTCTGCGTCGTCGGGGTCACGGGCGCCCAGGACAGCTTCGACGGTGCGCTCGGCGCGCTTCTCCTCTACACGACCAACGTGCTCGCGATCCTCGTCGCCGGGATCGTCGTCTTCGGCGGCACCCGGCTGACCCGCCACGAGGAGGGCGACCTCAATCGCGGCTCGATCCTCGCGGTGGTGGCCGCAGGGGTCGTCGTCGTGGTCGCGGCCCTCGGCGTGAGCACGTACCGGACGGTCCAGCTCACCAACCGCCTGAACGAGGCGACGGACATCGCCGACAGCTGGGCGGCGGCGAACTCCGAACGCGTCCTCGACACCCACTTCGAGGGAACCTCGCTCGTCGTGGTCGTCGAGGGACTGAGCGACGGCTCCCAGGACTCAGAGCTCCCCCGACTGCTCTCCGACACGCTCCCCGCCGGAAGCGACGTGATCGTCGAGCGGGTCGCCGGCCAGCGCGACGAGGCCGGCGAGGTGGGCTGAGCTTCCGCGCGGGCCGTCCCTACCGAGGTGCGTCGTCGACGAGCTCGTGGGCGATGCCGTACTGCTTTCGCAACCGCGCCATTTCTACGGTGCGCCGCTCGAACGCCCGCCGCGTCCTCACCTCGGCTCCGCCGGGAACGAGCGCGTCGTGCACCGCATTCGCGGCCCGCGTGAGCGGCGCGCTCACCGCCGGCAGGTGCTTCCAGGGCGTGTCGGGGATCGCGAGCGCGTCGGCGGCGGCATCGCCGACGAAGGCGCGCTGCATCCCCCGGATCAGCGCCGTCGGGCGGCGACCGCCGGGCAGCATCCGGCCCAGCTCCGCCGCCTGGAACTCCGCGAGGGCGCGGATGAAATCGCGGTCGCCCTCGTCGGGACCCGTGCCCGTCAGCGCGTAGAGATCCTCGATCCGCTCGTAGTCACCGGCGGTGAGGGGAAGGAAATGGTGGTCGACCCCGACGAGGTGGCCGATGTAGCGCCACAGGTGATGGATGTCGGCGAGCTCGTCGTCGCGGTAGCCGGCGCCGAGCTGCGCCATCGCCCGCAGCGCCACCGAGCAGAACTCGGCCAGGGTGAAGGCCATGAACGGCTGCGGGATCGGCAACCCCCACGCGGCCGCATCCCACTCGGGCTTGCGCTGCAGGTGGGCGCGTACGTGGGCGTGGATCATCCGCACGCGGAGGGTCCGCTCGAAGCCGAGGGCGTCCCGCTGTAGACCCCCCGGGGTGGTCGCGGCCATGAGCCACGAGCCGACCTCGATCGAACGGACGGCGGGATCGCCGGCGTAGCGGCCGGTGAACGAGAGCGGCTTGCCGGCGACGTTGTTGGTCGCGCCGGCGACCAGGGAGGCGGCGGCGAGGACGATCCCGTACTCGCGCGACTGGCGCACGAGCAGCCGCGCGCCGCGGTCGCAGCGGTCGAAGTCGAGCCAGGTCGGCGGGGAGTCGAGCTCGGCGAAGAGGGCGGCGAGCGCCGGCGAGGGATCGTCGACGGAGTCGATGCCGTCGGCGATCGCGCGCCGAATGGAGCGCGCGGAGCCGTCGGCGACCGCCGCGTCGGCGAGCGGGTCCCCGCGCCACATCCCATCGATCCACAGGCGGCCGAAGTCACCGTGGCGGGCGATGGCCTCCTCGGCGTTGACGAGCGCCGTCGGGAACGGATGCGGATCGGCGAGCGCTGGTGCGGTGTCGGTTGCGGACATGCTCCGCGTAATGAGAACATGAGGATTGCTCATCTTCAATTCACTTCTGATGGCCCAGCGATCCCGATCACAGCCCAAGCAGCGCCGCGCACGCGAGATGCGAGCCGCGATCCTCCACAGCGCCGCTCAGCTTCTCGAGCGTGGCGAGGAGGTGAACACGCGTGCGATAGCTGAGGAGACGCACGTCAGCATCGGCACCGTCTATCGCTACTTCAACGACCGCGAGGAGATCATCGGGATCCTCCTCGAGGACGCGACCCAGCGGATCTACGGCGACCTCACCGCGGCGGTCGGTGCCGCCCTCGACCTGGAGCCCGACGACGCCACGCTGCTGATCGTCGAGTCGCTCACCGCCTCCTTCGAGCGCCACGCTCCGATCCTGCGTGAGATCTTCGGGCGCGGCGGCGATCCGGCTCTGCAGGAACGCGCCGAGCGTACGCTCGCCGCCCTCGCTCGAGTCCTCCCCGCCCGCCACCGTCCCGATCTCTCCCCCGCCGAGCTCGACGACCTCGTCTTCGTGACGATGGGCTTCACCGCCAACGGCTGCCTGCGCATCGCCCTGCAGCGACCGCCCGGCGCCGATCGCCAGGCGATGGTCGAGGTCACCGCGCGGATGCTGTCGGCGTCGTTGCGGCCGTAGCGGCCTTTGCGGTCAGGGGATCAGGGCGCGTAGTCGGCGGGGTAGCGGCGGATGTCGATCGACCCGTTGACGATCTTCACCTTGTCGGAGCTGTGGTAGGAGCCGCCGTACTGCTGTGAGGCGGCCAGCACCAGGTTGACGTAGAGCGGTACGGGCGCGCCCTTGTCGTTGCGCGGCTTCTTGACCGCGTTGTAGAGCAGGTGCGCCGCGCCGACCTTGCGGATCTTGCACGGGTCGGAGAAGTAGCTGCTCCCGCGCGTGCAGTTGGAGCCGTTCTGGTTAGCGATCTTGCCGTTGTTGGTCATCACCTGGACCGCGACGCCGGTGAACTCCGGCTTCGTCGGCTTCTCGGCGACGATCAGCTCCGGCTGCAGCAGGACGTTGTAGTGAACGCCCTTGAGCGAGACGGTGGCGCGAGCGTCGACGAGCAGGCTCTCGCCCTTCTTGAGCCCCTCGATCTTGGTCGAGTAGATCACCTCTTCGTCGGAGCTCTGGTCCTGCGACTGGATCGGCAACGACTTGCGGATGCGCTTCGCCTTGCCGGCCTTGCGGAAGTCGAAGGCTCCCGACGGCTTCGAGAAGACGGCCGCCGAGAGCGCCGCCTTGCCCTGCTCGATCCCGTCGTTGCTGTCGGCGCCGACGACCAGCACCTGCCCGCCCTTCGCCTTCTCGTGATAGGCGGAGGCGACCACGTTGAGCCGGCAGTTCTGCGCGCATCGAAGCTTCTTGGAGCTCTTGACGACCTGGCTCTCGTCGAGCACGAGGCGGCAATGGTGGTTGCGGTTGGGGAGCTCCTGGGAGCAGGTCAGGTCGCGGACCTTCCCCACCCGGTAGCCCTTGCTGTCGTTCTGGCCGGAGGCGAGGACCATCCAGTAGTCGACGTGAGGGGAGAACGTGTAGCGGCTGCCGACGCAGGAGGGGTCCGACTGCAGGCAGGTCACGGACACCTCGACCTCGGCGAACCCCTCGACCTCGTTGCCGGGCTCGACCCCGCCGAGCTCCTTCGGAGACAGCGAAGCGACCACCACGGGCTTGGCGCCGCGCTTGGAGGTGATCGGGATCTTCTTGGCGGTCTCGACCTTCTTCGCCTCGTCGACGCCGACCGTCAGCGTGGCGCCGCCCTGCTCGTCGCCCTTGTCGGCGAGAGCCGACGCGCTCATCGCGAGCACGAGGGCAATTCCGATACCGGCGAGAACCCGGAACCGCGGTGATCCGATCGCTTGCCTCATCTCATCCATCCCCTTCTTCATCGAGATCAACCCGGAGCGCAGCGCCCCCGGTACCGAAGCGAGAGTGCCAAGTCGATCGGCTGCGACCTCGCTCACCCTTTCGACGCTCGCGAGGGGCTGGATCTTCCAGCGCTTCCGCGAAACATCGGGTGGACGCAGATGGGCCGGGAAGGGATCGAACCTTCGACCTACGGATTATGAGGTCTTTGAATCCGTAGGTCCTCAGGTCCACATGGCTTGTTCAAGCCATCTCGGTTCGCTCAGATGCCCTCAGAAGTCCTCAGTTCGGGACCAAATTAGGGACCAAGTCTTGGCGGCAAGCACTCAGCCCCTGTCCGAGACGGCCGGCTGAGGGCCGGACCGTCTAGATCCGCTTACGCGGCGTGCTGTTGCCTGCGTTCGTCGGCTTCCCGGGATCTCGCGGCGGACGCGGCGCCGCATCCTTCTGATCGGTCTTGCCTGGGTCTCGTGGCGGCGGTGGCTTCTTTGGTTCTTCCGTCATGTCACCTGTGATCGCGTCGCGAGCTCGACACCGCCGAGTATGACCGTGGCCCCGACGGAACAAGCAGCGAGCTGATACCACCGCATCAGGCGCTTGGTCTGGATGCGATTAGTTTCGTAATGACCTTCGAGGCTCTTCGCCAGGAAACTTCGAACGTCCTCATCACGATCGACTTCCGCCCAATCCTCTAGAAGGGTCTTCGAGCTCGTCACGAACGTCCAGGTCCTTGGCCACAGCACGCGGAGACAGGAGCCGACAGTGACTAAGAACGCGGCTAGTGCCAGCGCCCCGTACCAACCCAACCGTCCAGCAGCCGCGGCCGACGATCCGAGGAACGAGACCGCGATCGAAGCGGCCGCCAGTAGCTGGCCGGTTCGCGAGCGAAGCTCATCCACCGTGCCCGCCTGGTAGGTGAGTGATCGCCTTGCCTCCTCCAAGGCAAGCTCGATTACCCGCTCAGTCTGATGCGACATGCACTGAGCCGCAGCAGCGTAGGCCAGCCTCAGCGGCCTGCTCGGGTAGCTGCGGCCTCAACCCAGTCGGCGAACCGTGATGCATTCCAGCCGTATAGGGGAGCCTCGCCGAGGTCGGATGGCTTTGTGTGACCACTCTCCCCCGGGAGATAGACACCGAGAAGCCCGTTGCCTCTTGCTGCGCTCGCCTTGAGCTCGTACTTCACCCACCGTCGACTGGAAGTTCTGGCGCCAACGCAAACTACTGTCACTGTTGTGCCGACAAGGGCATCGTCGATGGCCTTCTTGATAACCGCGTCATCCTTCTGCTTGAGCTTCTCCCATTGAGATGCATCGTGGAATCCGGCCACGGAACGATCGACGAACTGCGCAGCATTCCTGATCTGGTTGACGCTGAAGACGTCTTGATAGTCGAACGCGAAATAGACGCGGCGGGCCATAGATCGTCGAGGCTATCGAGGCCGGCGGACGGACTCGCGCTGCTGCCTGAGAGTGCGCCATGATTCGGATGTGGCCCGGAACGTCTACTACGCCTTCCACATTCAGCGCCCCGACGTTCGCTCAGAAGAGCCGAACCGTGCTGGTCGGTAGCCAGGGCTATGTCAAGCCATTCGACAGGGTGCCCATTCTGCGAGATCGCCTCAGGGCTTGACCAGTCCGTCGAGCTGGTCTGCGAAGGCCCAGACTGGGTGGCGTTCTTTCCTTCGGACCCCGCCACGCCTGGGCACACGCTAATCATCCCCCGAAGTCACATCCGGGATTTTTGGTCAGCGGATGCCGCGCTGGCTAGCGAGCTGGCACGAGCTGCCCAGCGCATTGGAAACGCAATCCAAGATGCGCTCTCCCCCGGAGGAATGAACCTCATCACATCAGCCGGAGAGGCTGCGGAGCAGACCGTTTTTCATCTTCACCTGCACGTTGTTCCGCGCTGGCCAGATGATGCGCTCGATATCTGGCCTCCCAAACATTCGATGGACGCGGAGCTGAAAGAGGACCTCGCCGACGCGATCCGTAGATCATGTTCCGGCGAGTAACGGAACGCTCGGCTACCCCTTGCAGATGATGAGTGCCGCGATGGTCGCCACCAGCACTTCTGCACCGTAGAACAAGCGAAGAGACGGGCTCCAAAAAATCCAGAACCGCGAAGAAGGGTCGCGCGTCCCAGCGCTGCTGGCCTCTGCGGAGACCTTGGCAACATATTCCTTGCTCGTAGCGCCCAAGAAGAACGGATCCTCCGTGCCGTCAACCACACGAGCAAAAAGATCTCGAAAGAGGCGTTCGTTCCGAAGGAACAGGGCGTCGAGAAGCCAGAGCAGTGCTATCGGGCCGACGCTCGCCGCGGCAAACCGCCAATCGTCTTGTCCGACAGCGAGGGCAACGAACGCTCCCGTGATCGTCACCGCCCAGCCCTTGATGTAGAAGGCATTGCCACCAAGTCGCGCGACAATGGCTTGGATCATTTCAAGGTGTTTGAGCTTCCATTCTGGGAACTCCTCGGTAGTCGAGACGCCCGCCTGGCCGCTCAGAGAGTCATCGGTCACGAGCGTTAGGCCCTCATGACTCTTCGAAGCCGCGGCTGGATGTGATGACCCGAGTCAAGCGCTCCGCCGCATCGTGCTGCGGGACGTGATGGACGTAGATCATCGTCGTCTGGATGTCGGCGTGACCCATGAACGCCTTGACGTCACTGAGAGGGAACGCTTGGACCGCGATCGTCCCGAAGGTGTGCCGCAGATCGTGGAAGCGGATCGGCTCGAGCTCGGCGTCTGCCAGAGCCTTCTTGAAGCGCCGACGGAGCCTCGAGTCATCGAAGTAGAAGCCGGTCACCGAAGGGAAGACGAGGTGCTGCCGTCCCACCCACATTGGGCGCTCTGAAAGGCGGTCGAGGACTTCCATCACCTGATCGATCATCGGAACGCTGCGCACCTTGTGCGACTTGGTGTCGCCGAGCTCCCAGCGCGTGAACCCTTGGCGGACGTGGATCAGGCGCTTGTCGAAGTCGACGTCATCCCATTCCAGCGCCCGAAGCTCGCCAAGTCGCAGGCCGGTGAAGGCCGCCGTCTTGAAGAGTGCCGCGTCCTGCTCGCTCGTCGCAGCGCGAGCCAGTGCCTCGACCTCTTCGGGCGCGAGCACGGCGAACTTGCCTGTGTTCCTGACGGGCTGACGCTCTACGGCGGACGCCGGATTCGATGGCAGCTCCCAGACTCTCTGAGCACGCTTGAAGATCCCGTGCAGGATCACGAGGTGTTTGTTGATCGTGCGATTCGAGAGCCGCCCCTCGGCCGAGAGGTCGGCCCGGTAGGCGTCGATCGTTCGCATCGTGACCTGCTCGATCGGAGTCTCGCTGCCGAACCTCGGCAGGAGAGCGCGCTCGACGACGCTCTTGTAGTCGCTGACCGTGGATCTGGTCCGCTCGCGGTCGAACTCGACATAGCGGAGCCACTCCGCGCAGGCATCGCCGAACGTGGCGCCGCTGACGTTCTGCAGCGGAAGAACGCCACGCTGTGCATCGGCAAGGAGCTCGCGGAGCTTCGCCTCCGCCTGTCGCTTCGTCAAGTAGCCGGCAGGCGGCCTGCCGCTCTCCCTCCAGCTCCGGCCGAGTTGGCGCTTGACCTGGTGACCCGTGGGGAGCCGGAATTTCGCGTACCAAACCTCTCCCCTCGCTCCCTTTCTCAGGTAGACGTGGCCGGTCGCGACGCTCATGGAGGCCGATGATCTCACGCGGACTCGACGACGTCGCTTGGACGGCGCCAGGAGGTAGTGCCATCCTCGCGTCTCCACCCTCGGATGCACGACCCGCAGCCCCCCGCCTCCTCGTTAACGGAGGGCTGGCGAGGGAGGGGTGGCAGCCAGCTCGTAACCCGAGTGCCGGTGAGCTTCGATCCAGCGCTCGACGTCGGTCTCGTCGAAGCGCCGATATCTCCCACAGATGATCGAGGGGAGGTCGCCCTCGCGGGCGGCGCGGTAGACCCAGGTCCTAGGGACCTGCAGCAGCGCAGCCACCTCCTCCGCTGTCAGCAGGCGCCCGCTCATCGCCCGGCTTCCCCGCCCTCGTCGTCGCGAACCTTCGTCACGCGGATCAAGTCGAGCGTCCCGCCGCGAAGCCGTCGCCAGACGATCGCCTCTCCCCTCTTCAGTGACCGGATGACATTCGGCGAGATCCGGAACTCCTCGACCTCACGCTCGGATCGCATGCCCGTGTCGCTGTAGAGGCGGAAGGCGTCGTGCTGCTTGGTCTGCCGCTTAACGGTCTTCGTTCCGAGCGCCATAGCGACCGACTCGGCGCTTGCCACCTGACGCATCGTGATCCAGGTGTTCGCGCCCGTTTCCACGGCCTCGCGCGTTCCGGGCTCGACGTGATCGAGGTCGGCGTGGTCCTGCACGGCCATGGTGGTGCCAATGCCGGCGCCACGGCCGATCGCGGTGACCTGCTTCAACTGCATGCCCGAGAGCCTCGGAGCCTCGTCGATGATCAGGGCCGCGCGGAGGAGCTCGTCGCCCCGCGCGGTTCTCTGCCCCGCGGCGGCGAATGTCTGGATCACCGCGGCCGCGATGGCCGGAGCCTCATCTGGGAACTGACCGGCCGGAAGGCTGAACAGGACGCGCTCGCCCTGGAAAACGGCATCGAGATCGATCCCGCCGTTGACTCCGAACTTTCCGGCTGATGCCGGCGAGTCCCGCAGCAGCGCGAGCCGGTTGGCAAGTCCGATTACCCCTGATCGGAGCGAGGCCTCGGACCCGATCACGTCTACGGCTCGCTCGAGCTTCCGGCCCTCGCCCTCGGGCAGATCGCGGATCAGGCCCTTGGCACGGGTTGGTTGCTCGAGGAGATCGATGACGGAATCGAGGTCGATCCTCCCGCGGGTCAGCTGCAAGGCCTGGAGCACGACGCCGACGAAGCGCGCCGCCGCCTGTCGGTAGTGCGGCTCGGTCCACTCCTGAGTCGACATCAGAACGTCTCGCCAGCTCGCCGGGTTCCCTCGTGAGAACGGATTCCACGCTGAGGCTGGTTTCCCGCCGAGCCGGAAGACGTTGCTCGGAGATGCCAAGAGCTTCGGCCAGGCCGCTCTCGCCCTTGAGATCGATGAAGACCATCCCGATCTCCGCCGGGAGGCGACGACACATCGCCACGAGCAGCGTCGACTTCCCAGCGCCGGGCCCGCCCGCGACGAGCAGTCCCTGCTGGACCTCGTCGAGCCCGAGTCGGACCTTCTTTCCTCAGCGGCCGCGCCTCCCAAGCAGGACAACTTCCTCGTTCCGTCGCCGCCGCGACCTCAACTTCCAGGGCGCGAAGCCGACTGCGGTGATCGCAGCCGCAAACGAAATCGAGGTCACGTAGCCGGCGAAGCCGGTCAGCGCGCTCATGAGCACGCCCTCCCCCAGAGGACCACGCCCGTTCCCACAGAGAGGAAGCCCCAGCCGAGCAGGACCGCCGCCCACGGATGTCGGGTCGCATCGGAGACCTGCTGACCATGCACATCCCAGGCGTGTAGGAAGCGGCGCTGCTCGACGTCCGCGCCGATCAAGCCGCCCAGCAGGAAGAAGACCACGACGACGAGGACACCGGCGGCGAGAAACCTTCGCCCCCACCACCGGTGTGCGTCGACGTCGAGACGGAGGAGCATCGCGCCAGCGCCGGCGACGATCCCCCCGGGGATGACCAACAGTGCCTGCGGGAGGCGGGCCATTGCGAGGAAGTAGAGGATCCCGAGCGCCACCACCGCTCCAACCCCTTTGATCACGGCATCGTCGCCGTCCTTACCAGTCATCTCTGACCTCCATGAATCGGGCCAGGCCGAGGTGGTCGATCTCGCGACGGATGAGGTCTGCGAGCCGGCCGTTCGGCACCAGCCATGTGACTTGCTCGTATCTCGCCGCCGCATAGCAACCGAGGATCTGCTCCCGGCGGGCTCTGCCCTTCGAGCTGAGCTCGATCTCGAAGGCCCGAAGGCCGCCGGACTTCAAGACTTCGATCGCGTCAGGGATGCGGCGGCATCCGAGAGCGATGGCGCGGGAACCGTCCGAGACCCACGCCGGCAGCCCATCCTCCCCCGCCCTCTCACGGCGAAGCTCGACTTCGGTGATCACCGATGCACTGGCGGCCTCCAGCGTCGAGATCAACCTCGCAATCTGAAGCGTGTGCTCGAAGCTCGCCGGGCGAAGCGTGCGGCCACGCGGCAGGTAGAGAGTGGGACGGTCCACCAGCAAGCGGTGGGCGTCGATCAGGCCGAACTCCTTGAGCACCTGAACCCGCCGATAGGCCTGGCTCCTCCCCATCGCGAACCGCCGCTGGACGTCGCCGAGACTCGCCCCTCCAACCCGATCGAACCAAAGTTCCACCTTCAGATCGCGTGCCGTGATGCGGCCTTTGGATCGAGTCCGACCTGGCTGCCTTTGTTCAAATCGAGCCACTACTCCTAAAGGCGAAACAACGCCCCGAAGTGGTCCACGACTTTCTGAATCGATCATCTACCTGGTAGTCGCACCGACCTCCGATTCGTCTCAAATTCGTTGACCCCCGACCCTTAAGCGGAGCCGCAGCCGACCCCATCACCGGAACTCGTGGAGGGGGTGGGGTCGGCTGCGGCGGAGCGTCGCCAAGCCCATGAACAAGCCGGTCGCCCCCGGAACGCTTCTCCGGGGTGCGTTCCGGGGGTGCCGCGTAACTGCATCGTCCTCAGGTTCGGCGAGATGGGAGGGCGATGAATGGTCGAAACCGTGACCTCAGCCCATAGTGATAACGATGGCACAAGTAGTGCTAAGTTGCTCCCGGATTATCACTACTCGCCGTCCGATTCATCCTCGTGAAGAGCTTCACCGACATGTCGATCTACGACCGCCAGCCGGCCAGGATCGGCGTGCTCCTGCAGCGCATCGACGTCGGGCGAGGTCGAGAGGAGCTCAACCGCGACCAGGCCCCCCAGCTCCTCCGATCGCTGGCGGAGAGCGCGCGGGTCGAGTCGATCCGAGCGTCTACCGCCATCGAGGGGATCGACGTTCCCGCCGATCGCGCCGCTCGGCTCGCCAAGCCCGACGAGCCGCGTTTCCGCAACCGCAACGAGCGTGAGTTCGCCGGCTACCGGGATGCGATCGACTACATCGTCGGCCTGCCTCAGCGCGAGTCGCCGACCGTCCCCTTCGCTCTGCATCTGCACCGGGAGATCTACCGGCACACAGACGGCCGCGGCGGCTACCTCAAGCAAGAGGACAACCAGATCTCGCGCCGCGACGCTGAAGGCCGGCGGGAGATCATCTTCCGACCCGTCTCCCACCGGGAGACCCCCTTCTACCTATCGGAGCTGACGAGCCGCTACGAGACCGCCGGACGAGAGCTGGTCGCTCACCCGCTCGTCCTTCTCGCCTCGTTCGTCCTCGACTACCTCGCCATCCACCCGACCCTCGACGGGAACGGCCGCGTCGCTCGGCTCCTCACCGCCCACGAGCTCCTCCGCCTCGACTACGGCGTCGTCCGCTACGTCAGCATCGAGCAGCGCATCTTCGAGACCAAGAACTCGTACTACGCGGCCCTCGAACGCTCGCAGCGTGACTGGCACGAGGGGCGGCATTCGATCTGGCCATGGACCGAGTACCTGCTCGAGGTCATCAGTGAGGCTTACGAGCACTTCGAGGAGCGGGTCGCCGCGGCCGGCACCGCCACGACCAAGCAGGCGCGCGTTCGCGAGCAGATCCTCGAACGGGGGCCGGCGGAGTTCAGGTTCCGAGATTTGAAGGCGGCGCTGCCGGACGTCAGCGACCCGACGCTGCGCCTTGTCCTCAATGAGCTACGGGATGCTGGCTCGATCCGCGCCTCTGGAAAGGGACCCGCGTCGAGGTGGATCCGGACCGACGGGGCGCGCTGACGGCGCCCGCCGCGATTGTGTCGTTGCGCTTGGAGGCCGGCAGCGAGGCGGATCCGGGCAGAGCACCTGCAGATGATGCGTCGGGTGTACCACCGCGCGCCCGGCAGCGAGACGAACGACTACCGGGCTTAGTCGACCCAGCGGGCCTCCGGGAACTCGTCGCGATATCGGCCGGTCATCAGGTAGGCGCTGAGCCTGCGGCCCTCCGCGAGCGGGCGCACCTTTGCCACGGCTTGATTGAGCGTCTTGGCCTCCGTGACAAAGGTAGCGCGGTAGTCCGGCTCATCGGGAGCGATGTCGGGATCGGTCGCGAAGACGATGTAACCGCGTCGGGAGGCGCGCTCGGCGTTGACCCTCTCAATCCGCGCCGCCTCTCCCTTCCGCTCTTCGACTGAGGCTGACTTATGGACCTGTTGTCGCCTCTCGATTGGTGCACTCACGTCCATCTCCAATCTTCACGCTCCGACAGCGAACGTAGGCTGAGGCGGGCTGGTCCTTCTTCAGCGACGAGGTGCCCGCGGTGGCGTCTACCTGTTGCCCTTAGCGCGGTTGTGGGTGACGCACAACATCTCGCAATTCTTGAGGTCCGTGTCCCCACCCTTAGACCAGGCGGTCACGTGATCGGCTTCCATCTCGCCAAGGGAGTAGATCCGCGACTTGTTGACGTTGTCACCGATCGCGCAGAGCGGACAATTGGAGACGCCCTTCTTCCTGGCCTTCTCTGTCTGCAGGTTGTAGGCGGCGTGCTTCGTTGGTTCGTCGAACAGTCGGACTCCTAAGAGCGTCGTATCCGTTTCACCGCCCAGCAAATACTCGTAGATGCCCTTCTTGCTCTTGACCGCTGGGTCCCCACGAAGCTTCTCGACAGATGCGTCGAGCGCGACCGCGTCGAAGGATGTCGAGTGGAAACGCTCGTAGAGTTGCCCCCAAGCGAGCCCTCGCATCTCCTTGTCGGGCGGTCGCGTGAAAACGCTGCCAACCCAGTCGACCACCGAGGTAAAGTAGCCCTTCAGCTCGGCGATGTCGCCGTCCTTTCGGTGTTGGGCTAGGTAGGCGTCGACGCTCAGGTCCTGGGCGGACGCGACCCACTTCAATGCCTCGGCGAGGATCTCCTGCCGCTGCGGGGTCCCCTTGATGTAAGAGGACCACTTCTGCATGTTCGCGTTCTGCGAATTACTGAACTCGGCCTTTGCCTTGGTCACGAACGGCCCTGAATAGATCGCGTTCAGAATCTCTTGAGCATTCAGAGGGATACCAGCGATATTGATCGTCTGGAACCAGTCCTTGATCTCCTTCTCGGAGCCTTCGCAGTGCCACACGAGCAGCTTGCTCTTCAGGATCTTCTGCTGCGCATCCGTCGGCAACGAGGAGAAGATCTGCTCCTTGCCATCGCTGCGGATCGCGAACTTCCCGGTGACGAACCGTCCGACGCTGGTGATCCGCTGCTGACCATCTAGGACCTCGAAGCCGTCACCGACGACATTGAAGTAGATGAGGCCGATCGGGTAGCCCTTCAGCAGTGAGTCAATCACCGCGACGTCCTTCTTGCCGTCGTCGTAGATGTAGTTGCGCTGGTATTCGGGCTGAATCACCAGCCTGCCACCGAGGCCGAACAGCCCCTTCCCCTCGAGTTCGTTGTAGACGAAGCCCTTAAGAACTTCTTCGACCGTGTAGGTCTCGAGCTCGGTCTTCACGGGTCGTCCTTCCGCCGGATCACGATTCTCTTAAACGGAACATGCGGTCGCGGGTGGTACAGGAAGAGCTTGCGACGCCCAGTGCTGTTCGATGCCGTTCCGCCCGCGGCGTAGTAGTCGGCGACTCTCTTCTCCCCGAGTGGCTCAACACCATAGGCCTCGGTCTGCGCCATGTCTTCAGCGTTGAAGAGGATCTCGAACTGATCGGGGTTGTACCTGTCGAGAAACGTGATCGGGACCCCCATCACTCCGTCGTAGTCAGACGGGATTGCATTCGTCGACGGCACGTCGATCGCGTCGTACGTCTCATATCGCTGGTACCCGGCGGCTCCGGCAAGGGCTTTGATGAGCTTCTTGTTGTAGCGGAGATTGTCGTCCATGGTCATCAGCTCAAGACGAGCATGCCGCCGGCCGTGCTCGACGTTCGTGAACCAACGAACACCCTTGACGCGGATGTACTTTGCCCCGTCCTCGTCGATGCGACTCCCAGCAGCCGTCAAGGGATAAGACTCGGGAACGCGGAATTCTCGATCGCCACTGGAAATCGTCGCGCCGTACCAGAGTTTATTCGCCTTTATGGGCAGAAAGATCTCGTTGTACGTGACCGCGTTCATATTGCCGATGATCGAGAACTGCACCTTTCCGTCGACGATCCAACCGACGAACGCTCGAAACAACGAGAACGGCGGATTGGTGATCACAAAGTCGGCTTCGTCGCGCAGCGCCGTCACCTCGTCGCTGCGGAAGTCGCCGTCGCCATCGAGGTACTCCCACTTGAGATCCTCGATGTCGACCACGCCGTCGCCGCTGATGTCCTTCGCTTCCAAGGTGAACTTCTTGCCGTTGGCCTGAGTCTTGACGACGTCGAACGTCGGACTCTCGGACTCGAATAGCGTCGGCTGATAGTCAAGCTCAGCCGGGTTGCTGTCAGGCGCATACGACGTCGAGATGAGCTTCTTGAGACCGAAGTCCATGAAGTGCAGCGCAAAGAACTTCGTAAAGTTGCTCCACTCCGGGTCGTCGCAAGGAAGGAGGATGACCTTGCCACGAAAGACGTTTGGGTCGTACTCCAGATAGGCGTTCATCTCGCGCTCTATGTCAGCCCACTGGGTGTAGAACTCGTCGTTCTTGGCAGCCTTCGCTGCAACCAAGTCGCTGTTCTGCGAAACGTCGGTCGGCGTCGCCATGGGCAACGACCTTAGAGAAGCGTCCCGACACGAGATCTGACTTTCGGCGGGCTCAGCCTCGGATTGCCTCCAGCCTGGAGTGCCCTGGGTCTCGTGGACGCTTTTGTCTAACGCTGCTTCGACAGAGTCGCGTTTCTAGAGTCCTCCGGCAGAATGGAGGACCAAATGCCCGCCAAGTACGGGTCCGAGACGCGCATGCAGGTGATCGAGCTAGCTCGATCAGGCACCCGTGTCGCCCAGCTCCTCCGACCTCCGGGATGAGCGAGGCGACGATCGCAAGCTGGCTCAAGCAGGGGCGGATTGACCGCGGCGAGGTCGACGGCTTCTCGACCGATCAGGCGCTCGAGCTGGCCGCCGCCGAGCGCCCGAAGAGCTGTGACATCGGGCTGGCGATCAAACAGGCGCCGGAGTTGCATCTCGGTTTGCGCAACCGATCGCTGAGATCCGTTCACGTTCCAGATCACGAGTCTCATCGCGATTCAGTCGCTACGAGAGCCGATGACCCTGACGAATCAACGCGTGCAACTTCAGTTTGCAGGACGACGGAAAGATCGTCTTCAGGCTGTTTCTCGGGACCAAATAGGGACCAAGTTGTGCGCGCAACCATTCACTGGGCTTATTTCTCGCTCAGACAGGCGCGTTCTTGATGGGCCGGGCAGGGATCGAACCTGCGACCTACGGATTATGAGTCCGCTGCTCTGACCAACTGAGCTACCGGCCCTGGAGTGATCGTCGGCGAGGGTATCCGGCGGGGAGGGCGGCCACTACCTCGCGCTCGCGGATAGTCACCCCCGGTGGCACCATCGAATGGTCTAATCCGGCGAACCCTTCGCCGCCTCGTGCCACTCGGTGCAGGGAGCCGGCCTCGCCACCGGCGGCGGCGACCGGCGCGACCCCTTCCCGGCTTCAGCCCTTCGGCTTGATCGCCTTCGACCGCGGCGGCTTGCCGAGCGGCTCGCCGCCGTAGATCACGTTCCCCTTGTTGTCCTGGTAGGTCTGCCAGGGCACCGTGCCCTGCTGGTCGACGCCGGGCTTGGAGTAGTCGCAGACGCCCTGTGGGAAGAGGCCCTGCAGCGTCGCCCACTGGCCCGACGTGAAGCTGACGCTATAGTCGCTCTGCCGCAGCGGCTTGAGCTGGCACTTGTTGGCGTCGGTGGTCAGGCTCTCGCCGGCGACCGTGCGCGGTGTCCCGTAGACGGGGACGACCCCGTCGGGGCAGAGCGAGTCGCTCACCTTGTTGCCGGCGCCGTCGTAGCAGCGATCGGAGAGGTCACTGGGCTTGTCGGCGATCAGCTTCTCGGCCGTGGAGTCGTCGCTCGTGTCGGCGGCGACCGCGGTGAGCCAGCGGTCCATCGCCTCGAGGCTCTCCTGCGCGCACTTCAGGTCGGCGCCAATCGTGTAGGGGCCCTCCCAGATGAGCTGGTTGGCGTGCGTGCCGTGCTCGCGGTCGAGCCGGTCGCGCACCGCGAAGGCGCGGTAGGAGTCGTGCGCGTAGCCGGGATCGGGACCGCGGCAGTCGATGATCGCCGTGCGGTCGTAGTTGTTCGCCTCGTTGATCAGGCCCGAGCGATAGGCGTTGGCGAGCGCGGGCTCGTCGGCGGCACGGCGCTCCGGAGTCAGCTGCGCGTCGTTGTCCACGCCGCCGACCTTCGCGTTCAGATCGACGAACTGCGCCGGGGTGATCGTGCCGCTCTGCAGGGCGCTGAGCCCATACTGGACGCCGACGTTGTCGATCGGGACGCCGGCGAAGCCGCGGCCGATCTGCTGCTCGGGAGCGCTCCAGCTGGATTGCGGGCGCGGGCCGAGCTGGTTGATCGCGATGTCGGCGATCGAGCAGCGGGCGCCACCGGGGTTGGTGAGCGCGTTGTAGCGCTCGGCGGGGGTCGGGCCGTCACATGCGTGCGTCGGGTCGATCGCGAAGTAGAAGCCGGTATCGGAGGTGATCGAGTTGAGCTGCGAGGGGCTTCCCAGCACCGCCGCCGATTGGGCCGGCGTCCAGGTCACGCCCGCGTCCCACTTCGCCGGATCCTCCAGGTAGGGCCGCATGATGTGGTAGTCGAAGACCTGCGTCGCCGAGGTCCAGGCATCGGGGAACGAGCAGCTCAGCAGCACGCCCTGGTAGATGCCGGGGTAGGCGTTGGCGACCCACTGCTGGGTGAGCGAGCCCCCGGAGCAGCCGACACCGACCGTGAAGTCGAGCGGGCCGTAGCGCTCGACGACGCGCTCCTTGGCCATCATCAGCGACTCGGCTTGGACGACCGGGTTGCAGCTGTGGCTGTTGTGGTCGAGGGAGGTCGACATCACGACCCAGCCCTTGCCGAGCGCCCACTGGCCCGTGTCGGGAGAGGCGTCCGCCGCCTGGTAGCTGAGGACGTCGGGAGCCTCGTCAGCGCCGAGATTGAGGTCGCAGCCGAAGCCGTGGGTGATCAGCATCTTGCCGGCGTACTGCGGCTGCGGCTTGCGCCACGTCCACTTCTCGGTCGGGTCGAAGAGGGTCGCGATCTTGTACTGGTCGCGGTCCTGGTAGCCGACCTCGATGCGGACGATGAACGGGACGCTCTCCCCGTTCTCGGTGGTCGTCGTGGCGACGTCGCTGGGCGGGTTGGCGGTGTCGTAAGGCTGCAGCTTGGCCTTCGCCGGGTCGGTGGACTTGTAGAAGAAGCCGTACTTGACGTTCTCGTTGCACTGCGCGTCGACGGCGGTCGCCTGGCACTTCCACGGCTGGACCTGCGGGCCGGAGAAGATCGGCCCGCCGTTCGGGTGATTGCGCAGCTTCAGCTTGGCGCCGCGGCCGTCCCTCATCATCACGGTGAGGACGTTGCCGCCGTCCTGCATACCCTTCAGCAGGCCCTCGAGATCCCGCTTGCCGGTCTTGCGGAACTGACCGCCGACCGGCTCGCCGTTGAGCTCGATGTCGAGGCTCGCCTTCGAGGCACGCTTGGGCAGGGAGATTGCCACGAGGGCGTCCCCCTGCGAGAGCAGGTCGCCACGGTTGGAGAGCACCTCGATCTTGGGCGACTCCCCGCTCGCCTGGGCGGCGGGAGCGGCGAGGGCGGCGAGGCCCAGGCAGGCGAACGACACGACCACGAGTGCCCGCAGCGACGGGCGAAGCTTCCTCTCCATGGCGCGCGATCCTAGCTCAGAGCTGGGACACGTGTGCCGGTTATACGGCTCGCACGTCACCCCGCCCGCGCGCCGGCCCCGCAACCCCCCAAGTCGTCAGGCGACCTGGATGCAGCCGGTGATGATGTCGTGCTCCTGCTTCGGGATCGCCCCGCCGAGGATCACGTAGTTGCCGACGACCTCCTGGTCGAGTCCGGAGGAGTTTTCGGCGCTCTCGGCCTCGTCGGCGGTCGCGTAGACGTGGACGAGGATCGTGGCGTTCTCGGTGGTCAGGTCGACGGCGACCGCTCCGGGCTGCGTGGTGTCGGTGACGGAGCCGTCGAGCCCGGCCTGCGTCGTGCAGTCGGCGAGAGACTGGGCGGCGGCCTCGGGATCGATCGCGTCACCCCCGTCCGTGGCGGCCGTATCGGTGACGGCGGTGGCGGTCTCCCCCGTCGAGTCCGAGTCGCCTCCGCAGGCGGCGAGCGTCGCCGCGCAGCCGACCATGGCCAGCAGCGCGAGAGCGATGACGAAGGGGCGGGGACGAGTGGGGTCGCTTCGGTCGCTGATCACGCTCGCGATCCTACCCCTCGCCTCCCCGATTCCCTGATTGACTGGACCGATGTCCAGCGTGAGGAGAGGCGAGCCGGCCGATGCCCCGGCGCTCGCGGGGATGCTCCACGACTTCAACCTCGAGTTCGGCGACCCCAGCCCCGGAGTTGACGTGCTCCGCGAGCGCGTCGCCGAGTTCATCTCGGGCGGGGTCAAGCAGTACTTGATCGCGCTGGCGACACCCGGCGAGCCCACCGGGTTCGCGCAGGTCGACTTCATCCGCTCGATCTGGTCGCAGGGACCGATCGCCCACCTCGACGAGCTCTACGTGGTGCCGCGGCGTCGTGGCGAGGGATTCGGGCGAGCGCTGATGGAGACGATGCTCGCGCTTGCCCATGAGCGTGGCGCGGCGGGCGCGGAGGTGGTCACCGGCGAGGACGACGCCGCCGCGAGGGCGCTCTACGAGGGCTTCGGCTTCGCGAACGCGACCGAGGGCGTGGAGAATGCCCGCTCCCTCTTCTACGAGTTGGAGTTCGAATGAGCGACACACCCGACCCCGCCGCCTCCTCAGAGCCCCGCCCCGACCTCGCCGAGGTGCTCGAACGCCGTGCGCGGCTTGGCGACGAGGCCCGGCCGGAGGCGGTGGCGAAGCGGCACGAGGCGGGTCGCCGCACCGCCCGCGAGAACCTCGGCGACCTCGTCGACCCCGGTTCGTTCGTCGAGTACGGCGGGTTCGCCATCGCCGCGCAGCGGGCTCGGCGCGAGCTCGAGGAGCTCCTGGCCAGGACCCCGGCCGATGGCCTGATCGCCGGGACCGCGCGCGTCAACGGGGACCTCTTCGGGGCGGACGCAGCCGCCTGCGCGGTCCTCTCCTACGACTACATGGTCCTCGCGGGGACGCAGGGAGCGCTCGGCCATCGCAAGAAGGACCGGATGTTCGAGCTCATCGAGCGCATGCGGCTGCCGACGATCCTCTTCGCCGAGGGCGGTGGCGGGCGGCCCGGCGACACCGACTACGCCGTCGTCTCGGCGCTCGACTGCCGCGCGTTCGCGCTGTGGGCGCAGTTGTCGGGGATCGCACCGCGCATCGCCGTCGTCTCCGGCCGCTGCTTCGCGGGCAACGCGGTTCTCGCCGGCTGCGCCGACCTGATCGTCGCGACCGAGGACATCGCGCTGGGGATGGGCGGTCCGGCGATGATCGCCGGCGGCGGCCTCGGCCACTTCGAGCCGGACGAGATCGGCCCGATCGAGACGCAGGCGGCCAACGGCGTCATCGACGTCCGCGTCGATGGCGACGCGGAGGCGGTGGATGCGGCGAAGCGCCTACTGGGCTACTTCCAGGGCCCCCTTCCCGACTCGGCCTGGGAGGAGCCCGACCCGCAGCACGCGCGGGACGTCATCCCCGAGCGGAGACGGCGGGCCTACGACGTGCATCGCGCGATCGAGGCGATCGCCGACGTCGGCTCGATCACCACGCTTCGCGATGGCTTCGGCCGGACGATGGTCACCGCGCTCGCCCGGATCGAGGGGCGCGCCGTCGGGATCGTCGCCAACAACCCGATGCAGATGGGCGGCGCGATCACGAGCGACGGCTCCGACAAGGCGGCCCGCTTCATGCAGCTCTGCGACGCCTTCGGGATCCCGATCGTGTCGCTGATCGACACGCCGGGGATGATGGTCGGGCCCGACGCGGAGGCGACCGGCCTGGTACGCCATTGCTCCCGTCTGTTCCTGACCGGGGCCAACCTGCGGGTGCCGCTCGTGGCGGTGGTGCTCCGCAAGGCCTACGGGCTGGGGGCGCAGGCGATGGCCGGCGGGGGGATGCACGAGCCGCTGCTGACCGTGGGCTGGCCGACCGCTGAGCTCGGAGCCATGGGGCTCGAGGGGGCGGTGCGGCTCGGGGCACGGCGAGAGCTCGACGCGATCGAGGATGCGGAGGAGCGGGAGGCGCGGGTGCAGGAGATGACCGCGGCGCTTCACGACCACGCGAAGGGGCTGAACGCGGCGACGCTGTTCGAGATCGACGACGTGATCGACCCGGCCGAGACGCGGCGGGTCGTGGCGGCGACGCTGGCGGCCGCCGAGCCGGCCGCGGCGAGCGAGCGCGCACGCGGCGACGTGCGCCCGATCGACTCCTGGTGAGGTCCAACGCGGCCCTCCCTCCCCCCGAACGTACGTAACGGGGCCTCATAGCGCCCAACGACGTACGTTCGGCGGTTAGAGGCGGTGATAATCGAGAGCGTGGCGAACCTCGACAACCTCCCCGACTCCCGCCAGAGCCTGCTCGGCTACGACTACGACGGCGACGAGGTGTGGCTGATCCGCGGCATCTCCCAGAAGCAGTACACCTGCCCGGGCTGCTACGGCGACGTCGAGATCGGCGAGGACCACGTGATCGCACAGACGATCCACCGCCTCGGCGGCACCGAGCACCGCCACTGGCATCGCAGCTGCGCTCTGCGGAGCCTCGCCCCGGGGCTGCGGCGGCTCAAGGCCGTGGACGCGCGCGAGGCCGGACGCGACAAGCTGGACCGGCGTGGGAAGCGGCCGGCGGGGAAGCGCGGGCGGCGTGCGCCGCGACGGCGCTAGCTGACCTTGTCGAGGGCTTCGTTCAGCTCGTCGGCGCTGAAGGCGCCCTCGATGCGGGTGGAGACCTTGCCGTCGGAGTCGATGACGAACAGCCAGGGCTCCGACATCAGCCCGAAGTCGGTGACCTGCGAGCGCGCGTTGTTGTCTGGCTTGCTCGCGTCGGGCTGGTTGTCGTTGTAGATCTCCATGTGGATGAAGGCCGCGTCGTCGGGACGCTCGTTCTTGACCTCCTCGAGGATGTCCACAACCGGGCCGCAGACGCGGCTCTGACACAGCGCGGGCGTCGCGAAGAGCAGGGCGACGGGCTCCTTGCCGACGACGTCGGCGAAGTCGATGTCGTGCATGTCGTCGGGCGGCTGTCGCGTGTCGATCTTGGTCAGGTCGCCGCCGACGTCGTCGGCGGTCGGGGTGTGGATGTCGGGCACGGGGTCGCCGACGGCCGGGATGTTGTTGGGGGCGCCGACGTTGGCGGGCTGCACCGCTGAGTACTGAAAGGAGCCGTCGTCATCGGCGACCATGGCCAGCATCTGCCAGCGGCCGTCAGAGGGGAAGTCGACGGTGGTCGTGTAGACGGCGGTCGCGGCCTGGGGATCGTTGGAGGTGGTGGCGGAGGTGTAGGCGCCGCTCGTCTCCAGCGACTCGACCGCGGCGGGGAACGGGCCGATGGCAGGCTTACCGGGCTTGGAGGCGTAGAGGGCGACCCTGGCGTCGTCGATCTGGTCGCCGTTGACGCTGAAGACGCCGAAGCCGTAGCGGTTCTTTCCCTGCGAGAAGACCGACTCGGTGGGAGCGACGGCGACGTCGCTCTGCGTTCCCTCCTGGGCGATCTGCTCGAGGGTCTTGCCGGCTGGGTCGGGGAAGGCGGAGGCGTTGGGGGCGTCCGCCGAGGTCGATTCTGAGCCGCCGCCACAGCCGGTGGCGAGGACGGCGAGGGCAACGGGGGCGGCGATGAGCGCCGTCGGGAGGTGTCTCCGCAAGTCGAGCACGGCGCGCAATGGTAGGGAAGCCCTCCTGAGGGGCGCCTAAATTTCGCTCGACGACCGGCACGTCCCGGCGAATAGGGTTGCCGCCCCAAGGGCGTCAAGAACGTCAAGAGCGTCAAGAGAGCTTCACAACTTCGAGGAGAGACAGTGGCCGAACGAGCAGCACTTGTGACCGGAGCGTCGAGCGGGATCGGCCTGGCGATCTGCCGGGCGCTCGGCGAGGACGGATACGCGATCACCGCGTCGGCTCGGCGGCCGCAGAAGCTCGAGGAGGCGGTGCAGAGTCTTGCCGACGAGGGCATCGAGGTGCAGGCCGTCCCGGCGAACGTCGCCTCCGAGGACGAGGTGAAGGCGCTGGTCAAGGCCCACGAGGACAAGTACGGGCGTCTCGACGTGCTGGTCAACAACGCCGGTGTGGGCATCGGGGGCGCGGTCGAGGATGCCGAGACGAAGAAGATCGACATGCAGATCGACGTCAACCTGCGCTCCTACGTGATCGCGATGCGCGAGGCGCTGCCGCTGCTCAAGAGGGCGGGAGCCGAGCACGGCAAGGCGCTCATCGTCAACACCGCGTCGATCGCGGGCAAGGGCGGACAGGGCTGGCTCGCGGTCTACTCGGCGACGAAGGCCGGAGTGATCGGGCTCAGCCAGGCGACGCAGATGGAGGTGGGCAGGGACGGCGTGCAGGTGACCGCGCTCTGCCCCGCGTTCGTCGACACGCCGATGACCGAATGGGTGCAGGGACAGGTGAAGCCGGAGGAGATGATCCAGCCGGAGGACCTCGCCGAGACCGTGCGGCTGCTGCTGCGCACGTCCCGCTACTGCCTGATCCCCGAGGTCGTGTTCGCGCGGCCCGGCGACCCCTCGGCGTTCGCGACCTGAGCGGGGGCGCGCGCTTTCCGGTGGCCCGGCTAGGCGACGCCCGCGGGCTCGCGGTGGCGACGCAGTGGGTTCAGGCGCCTGATGCGGATCAGCATGCCCGGACGCTCCGGGGGCTCGACGGCATCGGAGCGCGGCGGCTGCGGGCACGGTGCGACGCGCGGCATGCGCTCGCGCTCGGCGCGGATCGCGGCGGCGGCCTGGGCGAGGCTGCCCTCGCTGCCGTCGGATGCGAGGCTGCCGACCAGAAGGGAGCGCAGGGTGCGGACCTCCCGCTGGGTGGCGAGACGGGGCCGGCGGGCGTCGGTGTAGCGGTCCCAGGAGCGGGCGAAGGAGGCGAGGTCGGTGCGGCCGCCGTTGCGGTGGGCGGCGAGCATCGGGCAGATCCCGCCGGTGGAGCTGTCGGCGTAGGCGCCGACGATGATCGTGTTGTCGTCGATCCCGCGCAGCATCGCCTCGCGGGCGTGACGGGGCATCGCCTCGACCGCCATGCGCAGGCGCTGGCAGGAGTTGCGGGATGCGCGGCGGCGCAGCATCGGTCCGGTCAGGATCCCGGCGGCTTCTCGGGGGCGCGTGTTCCGGTGGGGCGCGCGGGAGCGGTCTTGCAGCGGGAGGAGGCGGCGCCTCGGTGTCGGGCGGCGCGGACGCGGTGAGCGCGAGACGGTTCCTCGTGGCGGCGTTCGGGGACGCCGGGCACGCGTTCCCGGCGCTCGCGCTCGCCCGCGAGCTGCACGAGCGTGGACACGAGGTGGTGATCGAGACGTGGGAGAAGTGGCGCGAGCCGGCCGAGGCGCTCGGGCTGCGATTCCAGGCGGCGGAGGAGTACGTCGTGTTCCCTCCACCCCCGCCGGGCGAGGGCGCGGGTGCCGCGGAGGCGGCGACCGCGCTCCTGCCGCTGCTCGACGAGCTGCGGCCGCACGCGGTGGTGAGCGACATCCTCACTTTGGCGCCGTCGCTGGCGGCGGATGTGCGGGGGGTGCCGAGGGCGACGCTCGTGCCGCACCTCTACCCGGTGCACGAGGCGGGGATGCCGTTCTTCGGGATCGGCATGGAGCCACCGCGGACGGCGCTGGGGCGCAGGGCGTGGCGGGCGGCCCTGCCGGCGCTGGAGACGGGGCTGAGGCGGGGGCGGCGGGAGCTGAACGAGACGCGCGCGAAGCTCGGGCTGGAGGAGCAGGAGCGCTTCCACGGCGGCATCTCCTCCGACCTGGTGATCGTCGGGACCTTCCCCCAGCTCGAGCTGCCTCGTGACTGGCCACCGGAGGTGGTGCTGACGGGGCCACTGGAGTTCGAGCTGCCGCACCCGGAGATCGAGCTGCCGCCGGGCGATGACCCGATCGTGCTGGTGGCCTCGAGCACGGCGCACGACCCGCACTGCGATCTGATCAGGCGCTGCTTCGAGGGGCTGGCGGGCGAGCCGGTGCGGGTGGTGGCGACGAGCAACGGCCACATGCCGCCGGAGCCGATCGACGTCCCGGACAACGGCGTGCTCGTGGGGTGGCTCTCCTACTCACAGCTGATGCCGGCGAGCTCGGTCGTCGTCTGCCACGGCGGCCACGGCACGGTCGCGCGGGCGCTGGCTGAAGGGCGGCCGCTCGTGATCTCGCCGGCGGCCGGCGACATGGCCGAGAACGCCCTGCGGGTGTCGTGGGCGGGGTGCGGGCTGACGGTGCCCTCGCGGCTGCGCCGCGGCGCGACGCTTCGCTGGGCCGTTCGCAGCGTGCTCGAGGAGCCGAGCTATCGGGAGGCGGCGGAGGCAATCGCGGCGAGCCCGTGGGCGCACGGAGGGGCGAGGCGAGCCGCCAGCGAGGTTGAGGTCCTAGCGAGACGCTGAAGGCTTTCCTACAATGCACCACCGCGATCCCCGGTGATGTAAGGGCAACATTCTTGACTGTTAATCAAGCCATGGTGGTTCGAATCCACCCCGGGGAGCTAAGCGGCGGAATCCTCGGCCGGTAGCTCAACCAAACCAGCCTCCACCTCCGCATGGCAGTTCGCGCATAGGAGGGCGCACTTTGCGGCCTCGCGTCGGACGATGTCGATAGCGATCGTGCTGCCCTTCTGCGCAACGTTGAAGAGCTTCTCCTCCGGGTTGCGATGGTGGAATTGGAGTGCGCCGATACACCGGTCGTAGCCGCACAGGCGGCAGGCCCCACCAGCCTCGTCAACCAAGATCCGCTTTACCTTGCGGCGACGCTTGCTCACAGCCTCTTGGCGGCACAGCCGACACCGCCAAGAACCCCTGGCGTCCATCACGAACTCCGCTTCGCCGTGCCAGCGGCAGAGGCGCATGCCCCTGGTATCCCCGGTCTGGAGTCGCTCCGCGTTTGCTCGCTGCCTCACTTCAATGGGCCTCGGGAGCTCGTACTTCTCGATCCAGTAGGTGACCGACGTCATGCTCACCTTGAGCTTGGCCGCGATCTGCCCGAGGGTGTTGCCGGCGAGAACCAGCGGTTCGAGTGCTTCTCGTGAGAGACCCTTCCCGGGGCTGAACCTCGTCGATCCATTGGCTGTGAGCCCATGACGCCTCACCCAATAGCCAACGGTCGGAGCGGTCTTGCCCGAAAGATCACCGATCTGGCGTAGCGACATCCCCTTCGCCAGGCATTCCTCCAGAAACCCCTTGTCCATGCGGTTGATGGTCCCAACCGGGTCGGACGGAAACACGAACTTCTGTTCGTGTCAGAAGGGTGTCGAGAGTGTGGCGAAAGTGTGAGGCGGGAGTGGTCAGAGCGCGGCGCGCAGCGCCCCGAGGAGAGCGTCGACGTCCGCCTCCTCGGTGTCCCAGGAGCACATCCAGCGAACGACGTCGGCGTCCTCGTCCCAGACGTAGAAGGGGTGCTCACCCGGGAGCGCCTCCATGAGGCTGTCGGTGACGGCGCGCGGCAACTTGGCGAAGACGCCGTTGGCCTCGACGGGGTGGACGAGCTCGGCGCCGTCGACGGCGGCGACGCCCTCCCCCAGCCTCCTCGCCATGGCGTTGGCGGCGGCGGCGGTGCGTCGCCAGAGGTCGGTGGAGAGGAGCGCGTCGAACTGGGCGCTGATGAAGCGCATCTTCGAGGCGAGCTGCATGCCCTGCTTGCGGACGAACTCGAAGCCCTCGACGGAGGCGGCGTCCGTGAAGACGACGGCCTCGGCGCCCATGGCGCCGTTCTTCGTCCCGCCGAGCGAGACGGCGTCCACGCCGGCGCCGGTGGTCAGCTCGCCGAGCGAGACGCCGAGGGAGGCGGCCGCGTTGGCGAGCCTCGCCCCGTCGACGTGGAGCAGCATCCCCAGCTCGTGGGCGCGGTCGGCGATCGCTCGCAGCTCCGCGGCCGAGTACACGGTCCCAACCTCGGTCGCGTTCGCGACCGAGACGAGCCTGGGCTGCGAGAAGTGCTCGTCGCCGCGCCGCGGCTCCCAGGCGTCGAGGTCGCCCGGCGCCAGCTTCCCATGCTCGGTCTCGACCGTCAGCAGCTTCACCCCGGCATATCGCTCCGGGGCACCGCACTCGTCGACGTCGATGTGGGCGCCGCGGGCGCAGATCACCGCCTGGTAGGGACGTGTCAGCGCATCGATCGCCAGCACGTTCGCCCCCGTCCCGTTGAAGACCGGGAAGCCGGCGGCGGCGTCCCCGAAGTGTCCCCGCACCAGCTCGCCGAAGCGCTCCGTCCACCAGTCCTCGCCGTAGCTGGCGGCGTGGCCGGTGTTGGCATCGATCATCGCTTCGATCACCTCCGGCAGAACGCCGGCGCGGTTGTCGGAGGCGAACCCCCGCGGATCGCCGCCCACCATGGTCACCTCCCCCTCACGGGTGCAGCGACAGGCGCTGACCGTTCATCCGCGCCGCCGAGTCCGAGCAGACGAAGGCGAGCGCGTCGGCGATCGACTCCGCCGGCGTGAACCCCGGGTACTCCTTGCGCGGGTGCGCCTCGCGCATCCTCCGGGTGAGGATCGCGTTGATGACGACGATGTTCGCCGTCGCCCCGGTCCCCGCGAAAGAGTCGGCGAGCGCCAGGGTCCAGGTCTCCGCGGCGCCCTTGGTCGCGGCGTAGGCGGCGTTCTTCGCCTCCGGGAACTGCGCCTGCTTGGAGGAGACGATCGCAAAGCGCCCCCGGCCGCTGTCGACGAGCGCGTCGTGGAACGCTCGCGTCACGTGCATCGTCGTCACCACGAGGAGGTCGTGCAGCCACACGTAGTCGGCCAGGTCGAAGCTCTCGATCGGGTCTCCCGCGCCAGCCGCCGACCAGATGCATGAGCCCGTCGACGCGCCCGTAGCGCTCGACGAGCGAATCGCACCAAGCCTTCGCGTCGTCGGGGTCCATCAGGTCCACCACGCGCACGTCGAGCCGGTCCTTCGGCAGCGCGAGCTCCTCGGCGACCGCCGCCATCCGGTCGGCGTCGCGATCGCAGAAGGCGAGCGTCGCGCCCTCCTCCGCGAACTTGCGAGCGACCTCGGGACCGAGGCCACCGCCCACACCGGAGACCGCGATGACGCGGCCGTCGAGCTCACCCATCAGGCGGGCACCGCGGTCCGGCCCTCACCCTCGGCGCGGCGCGGCCGCGCGGCGAAGGCATCCTCCAGCTTGGGGCCGAGCTGCGTGTAGAAGAGGCTCAGCGGGAACTCGTCGTCGCGGACCAGATCGACGAGCTGCTTGGGCTCCTCCACCTCCGGCAGCTCGCGCCGGTCGGCCGCCCAGACCGAGCTCTCGGCCGGCGGCACGTACTTGGCGACGAGATCGTGCGCGGCTATCCACTGCCCGAGCTTCGAGCGGTCGATGCCCGAGTGGTAGAGCTCGCCGACGAGCTCCTTGAGCCCACCGACGCCCTCGGCGAGCCGGTCCCACTCGATGATCAGCCGGTTGTCGGTCCAGTGCAGGAACCCCTCGTGGTGCAGATAGGCGAACAGGAGCTGCCCCCCGAGCCCGTCGTAGTTCCTCACCCGTCCGCCGGTCAGCGGGAAGCGGAAGAGGCGGTCGAAGAGGATCGCGTACTGCACGTGGCGAGCGAGCGCGAAGCCCTCGGCCTCGAGCTTCACCGCCTCCCCGAACGTCGTCAGGTCGCAGCGGAGCTCCTCCAGCGCGTACATCCAGTAGGGGCTGCGCTGGCGGATCATGAACGGATCGAATGGCAGGTCGCCCCGCATGTGGGTGCGGTCGTGGATCAGGTCCCAGGCGATGTAGGCGTCGCGCGAGAGCCCCTCGGAGGCGAGCAGGCAGGCGGCGTCGGGCGGCAGATTCAGCCGCAGGACGTCGGTGGCGGCGCCGCAGACACGCCGGAAGCGCTCCGCCTCGCGATCGCAGAGGATCCCGCCGAAGTGGGCCGGCGGGCGCTCCGCGGTCGAGAAGGTCTCCGGGAACACCACCGCGCACTCGGAGTCGTATCCGCTGGTGAAGTCGACGAGCTCGATCGGCACGAACTTGGCGTTGTCGTACTCCTGCTCCAGCTCGGCGGTCCACTGCGGCCATGGCGCGCGCACGATCAGCGCCTCGAAGCAGGTGCCGGGAGGTCCGTTCTGCTTGTACATCGGGAAGACGACGAGGTGCTCGACGCCGTCGCGGCGGTCCTGTTCGGGCCGGTAGACGTCGACGGAGCGGATGAAGTCGGGCTTGCCGAAGCCGCCGTCGGCCCAGTCGCGCAGGTCGACCTCGAGCGCGTCGATGTAGGCCTCCTGATGTGGGAACCGCGGCGCCAGCTCGCGCGCCGCCCCGGCGATCTCATCGCAGAGCTCGCGCATGCGCGCGTCGTCGCGGCCCTCGGCAGGGATCGAACCGTCCTTCTCCTGGTGGACGCGCAGCTCCTCGACGGCGTCGCGCAGCCGCAGCCAGGCGGGATCGGACGCCGCCTCGGAGACGATCGGCTCCTCCGGGCGACCGAACGACGGTGCCGCCGCCCAGTAGGCGAGGTTGACCCAGAGCGCCTCGTGGTCGAGGGCGCCGATGCAGTCGTCTCCGAACAGGTCGGAGTCGGAGAGGACGACGACGCGTCCCGCCCCGTGCTCGATCACCGCCGCCAGGGGAGCTCGCGGCGGCGCGGCGTCGGCCGACGTGCGGGCGATGACGCGAGCCCCGTTGCTGAGCGCGATCGTGCCGGCGCGGTAGAAGCAGAGCTCGTTGACGCGCGTCAGCGGGTCGGCTCCGGCCCGGTCCGCCTCGACGAGGTCGGCGTAGATCCAGGTGGGAGCCTCACGGTGGTGCTCGTAGTCCTGCACCGTCGCGTTCTCGATCTCGGCGCCGAAGCGGGCCAGCAGCTCGTTCAGGTTGTTGCCGTACTTGGCCTGCTCGGTCTCACCGAGAACGATCAGGCCTCCCCCGCCCTCGACCCAGGCGGCGAGGGCCTCGATCTCGGCGTCCTCGAGGCGCGGGCTCCCCTCGCCGACGGTTGCCTCCCACTGCGGGTCGGAGGGATGGGCGATAACGAGCACGTCGGCCCCCTCGAGGGTCGCCGCGCCGAGCGGCTCACCGGAGTTCACGTCGACGCGGAAATCACGCTCGGCGAGGGCCTCCGCGGCCCGCTGCAGGGAGGCGTCAGCCGGGTGCGCCGCCTGCATTCGAGCGGTCACCTCGGGGCGGATCGACCACGCCTCCGAATGGGACTCGTCGAAGAGGATGCGGGCACGTCTCGTCTGCGTCTGGGGAGCCATGTCCCAAAGGTAGCGCGGGCGGCTGTCGCGGCACCTCCCAGTGCCGCTACTCGGTGCCGAGCGCGATCGCGTCCTTCAGCCGGGCCCGCTCTCGCTGCAGCTCGACGGTGCGCTCGAGATCGCCCTCGCTCTGAGCGCTGCGCAGCAGGCTCTCCATGCGGTCGAGCTCGAGCATCCGCCAGAAGTAGGTGAGGTTCTGCTCGGTCGGCGGCCCCTCGTCGAGCGCGCTCAGGCGGGAGACGGCGTTGTGGAGGTTCGCATCGGAGTCGTCGAGGCCGGCGAGCGGGCTGTCGAGGTGCTCGCGCAGCCAAACGAACGCCTTCTGCAGCACCGGCGAGCTGAAGTGCTCCTCGCTGAGCCGGTCGAGGAACCGCTGACCCTGCTGCGGGTCGGCGATGCAGAGGGCGAGCATCTTGTACTGGTGCTGCTCAGCGGGTGTCGCCTGCCGCCGCGGCCGAGGCGGCGCGTCGGGGCGCGGCTCGGCCTCCGCCGCCGCTGGGGGTGCGGGCGCCGGCGCCTGCGGTGCTCGCGCACCCCCCTTCAGCCGTCCGGCGACCATCTCGGGCGTCGTGTCGAGCCGGTCGGCGACCTCGCGGACCATCTCCTGGCGGGTGATCGTCTCCCCCATCCCGACCAGCACGGGAGCCACCTCGTCGAGCGCGCGGTCCCGCCCGCCCGGGGTGGCCAGATCGGCGTCGGCCAGGATCGCGCGGGCGTGGAAGACGGCGAGGTCGACCGCGCCGGAGAGCGCCTCGCGCATACGCGTGGCGCCTTCGTCGGTGAGCATCAGCTCGGCGGGGTCCTCCCCCTCCGGCATCGGCGCGACGAGCAGCCGCAACCTTCCCGACCCGGCGACCCGCTGGGCGCGCAGCATCGCCTCGCGCCCCGCGCGGTCGGCGTCGAGCGCCAGCACGATCTCCTCCGCGTATCCGGCGAGGATCTTGAGCTGCTCGGGGGTGATGGCGGTCCCCATCACCGCGACCGTCTCCTCGATCTCCGCCTGGTGGAGAGCGAGCACGTCGGTGTAGCCCTCGACGACGACGGCGCGGCCGCCGCGCGCGATGGGGCCGCGCGCTCGGTCGATCCCGTAGAGGGTGCGGCTCTTGCGGTAGACCTCGTTCTCGGGTGAGTTCAGGTACTTGGGCTTCGCGTCGGGACCCATCCCGCGGGCGCCGAAGCCGACAACGCGCCCGCGATGGTCCTTGACGGGGAAGGTAATCCGTCCGCGGAAGCGGTCGTAGTGGCTGCCCGGCTGCTTTGGGAGCGCTGGATCAGGCTCGCGAGGAGCTCCTCGACCGAGAAGCCTCGCCTGCTGGCCTCGGGTCAGCACCGAGTCCCAGGCGCTGGGGGCGAAGCCGACGCCGAACGCGCGCAGGATCTCCTCGCCGAGGCCCCGCTCCGAGGTCAGGTACTCGCGGGCCTTCGCCGCCTTGTCCGACTCCCACAGGTAGCTCTCGTAGAACGCGGCGACGCGAGTGAGCGCCTCGCCGAGCCGGCCGCGCCGGCGCCGTGCCTCCTCGGCCCTCGGGTCCTCCTTCTCGACCTCGATCTCGACGCCGTAGCGATCGGCGAGCGCCTCGACCGCGTCGGGGAAGCTCAGCCCCTCCTTCTCCTGGACGAAACGGATCGTGTCGCCGCCCGCCTCGCAGCCGAAGCAGTAGTAGAAGCCCTCCGCCGGCTTGACGCCGAAGGACGGGGTGCGCTCGTCATGGAAGGGGCAGAGGCCGACGTAGCGCTCGCCCTGCCTGCGCAGGTCGGTGTGCTGGGAGACGACCTCGACGATGTCGGCCGCCTCGCGCACGCGCTCGATCGTCTCTGGGGTGAAGCGGCTCACTCGGTCATTCCCTCACCTTCAAGAATGCCGGGCGGGGCAAACGTGCGCCCCCTCAAGCGCGAGAACCTCCCACCAGGCGGCTCGCGCCGATCACAGCCGCGATTCCTCCGGCAGGGCGATCCGCCGGAACGTCGCGATGCAGAAGCGGTCGGTCATCCCGGCGACGTAGTCGGCGACTCGTTGGAGCGGATCCGGATCGGCTCCCTCCGGAGCGGGCGGCATCTCCTCCGGGTGGGCGAGGTAGTGCTCGATCAGGGTCCGCAGCGTCAGCTCGACCCGATGGTGCTCGGAGCGCGCCGCCGGGCCCAGGTAGACGCGGTCGAACATGAACTTGCGCAGGCGAAGCATCGCTCCTCCCATGGCCTCGCTCTGGGCGATGTCTTCGGCCTCCCGCGAGCGCTCGACGATGTCGCGCACGAGCGCGTCGATCCGGGCTGCGCCCGTCGGCCCGAGCCGCTCGATCTGCTCGGCGGGGAGGTCTTCGTCGGCGATCACCCCGGCGCGAACGGCATCGTCGATGTCGTGGTTGATGTAGGCGACGCGATCGACGAGACGGACGATCCGGCCCTCGAGGGTCTCGGCCCGAAGCGACCCGGTGTGGTTGAGGATGCCGTCGCGCACCTGCTCGGTGAGGTTGAGCCCGCGGCCACCGCGCTCGAGCTTCTCGACGAGGCGCAGGGAGTGCTCGTTGTGACGGAAGCCGACACCGCCGCGATCCTTGATGGCGGCGTCGAGGACCTCCTCGCCGATGTGGCCGAACGGCGGGTGGCCGAGGTCGTGGCCGAGTGCGATCGCCTCGGTCAGGTCCTCGTTGAGGGCCAGGGCGCGGGCCACGGTGCGGGCGATGAAGCACGTCTCGAGCGTGTGGGTGAGGCGGGTCCGGTAGTGGTCCCCCTCGGGGGCGATGAAGACCTGCGTCTTGTGCTTGAGCCGCCGGAAGGCGGTCGAATGCGCGATCCGGTCGCGGTCGCGCTGGAAGGGGGTTCGCACCGGGCTGTCGGCCTCGGGGACGGCGCGGCGGGCCGGGTAGGAGCGTTCGGCGAGCTCCCAGAGGAACTCGTCCTCCTGGGCGCGGATTCGGGCCTCGAACGCCGCGATTCCCTCCAGCTCGTGCGCCGATGCCTCCACGGGGGCGATTCTAGGCCCGGATCAGGTGGTTTCACCGATACCGGCCGCGCCCCGTCGGATCGAATGGGGACGTCATCGATCCCCCTGGAGGTTCTCGTGCGAGCAGCCGGCCGAGCTCGAGCGCCGCGGGATCACCGTGGACCCGGCGAGCAAGGCGTTCGCGCTCAACTTCACCGACGCGCTGGCGACGGAGCTCCGCGAAACCGGCGTGAGGGCGATGTCGGTCAACCCGGGGCCGCCTGCCCGCGTCCTCGTCGGCTCACGGCCGGAAACGCGTAGTCGAGCGCCGGTACCGCCCCTGACGGGCTATCGGGCCGCCTGCCGACGTCCTCGTCGGCTCACGGCGGGAGGCTGGGGCACCGGCAGCGCGCTGCGCCCGTTGACGACGCCGGCGACGGTGGATCTCCGAAAACGGATGAGGTTCGACCGGAAACGGAGGTCGACCTGGCCGAGGACGCTGGAGGCGCCGCGGCCCCCGGGCCGCAAGCCGACGAGGACGCCGGCATCGCGGCTCTGGATCCCTCAGGCCACTGACCGCAGGCGCACGTGCGCGTGGTGCTCCAGCGTCTCGTTGATCGCGCGTTCGGCCTGGCGCAGCGCCCGCTCGCTCGCGTCGGGGAGCTCGGCTATCGGCTTGCTCATCGCGACCACCATGAACTCGTGCGCCTCGGGAGCGAGGCGGAAGCCGCCGCCCTCGCACGATCCGCAGACGACGCCGCCCGCGGCGCCCGAGAACGCGACGAGCCCCTCTCCCTCCCCGCAGCGCGCGCATGAGCGCAGCTCGGGCGAGAACCCGGCGGCGAGCGCCAGCTTGAGCCGGAAGGCGAGGCCGACGGCGGCGGGATCGGGGCGATCGTCGGTGGTCGGGGCGTGCGCTCCCCGGTCGAGCAGCGCCAGGTAGCGGCAGAGCAGGTTGTAGGCGGGGCGATTCGGCTCGGTGGAGTCGAGGAGCCGGAGCACCGCGTCGCAGCCGCGTGCGGCGGCGTCTATCGCGGGGCCGTCGGAGCGCAGGCCGGGGTAGCCGTCGAGGGTCGAGGCGCCGGTGACGGTGCAGAGGTCGCTGCGGCCCTCGTGGAGCATCAGGTCGAGGCGGAAGAACGGCTCGAGCCTCCCACCGAAGCGCGACTTCGGCCGCCGCGATCCCTTCGCGATCGCGTTCACTCGCCCCCGCTCCACCGTGTAGAGATGAAGGATCCGGTCGGCCTCGCCGAAGCGGATCGAGCGCAGCACGACGCCCTCGGTCTTGAACGTGCCCGGCACCCCTCGAACTATGAAGGGGCGCCGGGACGGTCCCAGCGTCCCGCGGACCCACCGAGCGTCGCTCGATGGGCCCTTTAGGGGGTACTCAGTGACGTTCGGCGAGTCGACGTCCGCTCGGCCCGGCGTCGGTAGGCGCCCGGGACTCGCCGACGATCTCGGCGAAGGTGCGCGAGAAAGCACCGGGGCTCGTGAACCCGAAAGGGTCGCGAACCCGGAGCATCCGCCGGTTCGACTCCTCGATGGCCCGGCTCATCACCGCAGGCCGTCCTCCTCGGCGATCGCGCAGCGGACGCCGTCGCGGATCGCCGCGGCCACCACGGTCGCCGCCACCGAGCCAACCCTTGTCACGAGCCAGGGCGAGGGATCGACCTCGCCGGAGGCCAGGCAGAAGACGACGTCGCCGTCGAAGGGGGTGAAGACCGGGTCGATGGCGCGCGCCACACCCGCGCCGGCCATGCGCGCGACCTTCGCGCAGCCGGTCTTGTCGAGCGCGGCGTCGGTCATCACACAGACGAGGGTGGTCCCCTGCCGCTCCGCCCCGCCCTCGGTCTCCCCGGCCCATTGCGGCGGACCCTCGACACCGGCGAGGATCGCGGCGCTGCTCAGAACCTCGCCGTCCTCGCCGCGCGGGCCGGCGAGGATCGATCCATCCTCGGCGATCACGTCGCCCGTCGCGTTGACGATCGCGATGGCCGCAACCGTCTCGCCCGCCCCGGTGCGCGCGGCGGCGTAGCCGACGCCGCCGGGAGTGGAGAACTCCCGCCCCCGCGCCTTCGCCACCGCCGCTCCGCGCGCTGCACCGACGCTCCCGCGCAATGGCACGCCCTCGCCGGCCGCCTCACAGGCGGCGTATCCGGAGCCTGCATCGGGACGCACGGTCGCCGCGCCCGCGGTCAGGTCGTAGATCACCGCGGCGGGGACGAGCGGAACCAACCCGCCGGGGGTCCGGTAGCCGCGGCCATGCTCCTCACACCAGTGCATCACGCCGTCGGCAGCCGCCAGCCCGTGGGCGCTGCCGCCGGTGAACAGGACCGCCGTCGCCTCCTCCGGGTTCGAGAGCGGCGCGATGATCTCGGTCTCTCGCGTGCCGGGCCCACCGCCGCGGACGTCGACCCCGGCTCGAGATGCCGTCGGTGGCAGGACCACGGTGCAGCCGGTCCGCGCGCCCTCGGCCGTCCAGTGGCCGATCGCGAAGCCCGCGGGCGGCGGGGGTACCTCCGCGGCGGAGCTCACCGCCGCGCCGTCCTGGCCCGAGGCTTGCGGCGTTTGCGAAGGCGCACCTGGCAGGCGGCGCAGAAGTAGGTCGAGCGACCGCCGACGACGATCCGCGCGATCGGGCCGCCGCAGCGCGGGCACTCCTGCCCCTCGCGTGTGTGGACCAGGAACTCCTCCTGCATGGAGCCCTTCTCCCCGCGCGAGTCACGGTAGTCGTCGATCGAAGCGCCGCCGTTGGCGAGGCCGGCCTCGAGCGCCTCGACGATCCCTTCCCGGAGAGCCTCCCAGTGCTCGGGCCGCATCGACCCGGCCGGCGAGAGCGGGTGGAGCTCGGCGCGATGCAGTGCCTCGTCGGCGTAGATGTTGCCGATCCCCGCGATTCCCTTCTGATCGAGCAGGAAGGACTTCAACGGCGCCGTCCTTCCCTGCGCGACATGGCCGATGTAGTCGGCGGTGAGGTCGGGGCCGAGCGGCTCCACCCCGAGCCGCGAATCCAGGTAGGGACCGAGCTCGTCCGCCGACAGGAGCGCCGCGTGGCCGAAGCGGCGTGGATCGGTGAAGAGCAGGCGACGGCCGTCGTCGAGCTCCATCTCGGCGCGCAGATGCGTGAGCTCGGGCGAGGCCTCGTAGAGGCGCTCGCCCCCGAAACGACGACCCTCGGGCTCGGAGGCGTCGCCGAGCAGCAGGTTGCCGGTCATCCGCAGGTGCATGGTCAGGGTGAAGCCGTCGTCGAGGCCCAGCAGCAGGTACTTGCCGCGGCGGCCGACGTCCTCGATCACGCGCCCGGTCAACCCTGCGACGACGGGGGCGGTCGGCTCGGGACGGGTCCAGCGCGCGTCATGGATCGTGGCCATGACGATGCGGCGGCCGAGCAGCTCCGGCTCGAGCTGACGGCGGATGGTCTCGACCTCGGGGAGCTCCGGCATCTGCGCGGAGCCTATGGGGTGGATGGATCAGCCGAGCTTGGCGCGCGGGTGGGCGTCGAAGTAGACGTCCTTGATCCGCTGCGAGGAGAGGTGCGTGTAGATCTGGGTAGTCGAGACGTCGGCGTGGCCGAGCATCTCCTGCACCGAGCGCAGGTCACAGCCCCCCTCAAGCAGGTGGGTGGCGAAGCTGTGGCGCAGGGTGTGCGGGCTCATCCGGTCGGCCAGCCCGACCGCCTTCGCGCGGCCCTGGATCACCTTGTAGAGGCCCTGGCGGCTGAGCGCGCCGCCGCGCTGGTTGAGGAACATCGCGCGCTGCTCGTCGGCCGTCCCGACGAGCTCCGGCCGACCCGAGCGCAGGTACCGGCCCACCGCGGTCGCGGCCTCGCTGCCAAGCGGCACGATCCGCTCCTTCGATCCCTTGCCCTGGGCGCGCAGGAAGCCCCGCCGCAGGTCGATCGAGCCCGTCACCTCGAGCCCGATCGTCTCGGAAGCGCGCAGACCGCAGCCGTACATGACCTCGAGGATCGCCCGGTCGCGGAGGTCGGCGGGATCGGCGCCGTTGACGGAATCGAGCAGCTTCTTGACCTCCGAGTAGCCGAGGACCTTCGGCAGAGGCTTGCCCTTGCGCGGCGGCCGGATCCCGGTGGTGGGGTCGGTCTCGACGAGCTCGGCGCGGCGCAGGTGGCGGTAGAAGGAGCGCAGGCAGGCGGTCTTGCGGTTCAGCGTCGCGGCGCTGCACGGCGGCCGCTCCTCGCCATCGCCGCGGGCGAGGTCGGCGAGGAAGTCGGCGACGTCGGCGCTGCCCGCCTCGGTGGGCTCGGTCCCCCGAGCCGCCAGGAAGGCGCCGTACTGCAGCAGGTCGGTTCGGTAGGCGCTCAGGGTGTTGCGGGAGAGGCCGCGCTCGAACTCCAGGTGCGCGAGGAAATCGAGGAGCAGCGCCTCGAACGGCGCGCCAACGGCACCCGCACGGCCACCAGGGCGCGGCTTCGGTTCAGCGAGGACGCTCACGCATGGCAGGTTCACCGCCCGCCGGACGCGCCCTGCCGGTGCAAACGGGCGCCCGCCGCAGGCTCAGGTCAGCTTCGAGGCAAGCGCCGCACCGGCCGCCAGCGGTGCCGCGAAGAAGAGCCGGTCCTCATCGAGGTTCCGGCCCATGGTCCGGGTCGGCAGGCCGCTCGCCGCGTAGCCGTCGAGATCGGCCACGTGCTCGCTGGGACGGTGAAGCCCGGAGACCGCCCCCGAGATCACCGCGGTGGGGTCGCCGGCCTCCTCGGGCCACAGCGCTCTCAGCCCCGCCGGTACCGGCACCTCGACGCCTCCCAGCAGGAGCTCGAGCACCGACCTGGTGTGGTGGCTGAGCCCGAGGTGGCGCGGCCGCGGATCCCCCGCCGACATCCGCGGGGAGAGCAGGCAGGGGAGATCGAGGGCCAAAGCGGCGTGAGCGGCGTCGAGCGCGGCCATGCCGCCGTGCCCGTAGCGGGTCTCGGAGCCGAGGATCCCCGGCCCGGCGCCGACGATCGCGGCGTTCCAACCGCGCGACTCCGCGGCGGCGTGGAGTGCCCCGACCAGCGTGATCGCCTCGCCGTCGCCGCCGTAGCTCGGCGCGACCGTCAGATGGTCAGCCAGCAGGCCACGCTCACGCAGCTCGGTGACGTCGCGCGACAGCGACCCCGGCAGCCCACCGCCGCCCGCCTGAACGAACCCGATGCGCGTGTCCGGAGCCCCCTGCCCGGCCGCCCACGCGACCGGCGCCAGGTGGCCGTGGAGTGGCAACGCCAGAACGGGGATGGACCGCAGCGGGCGCGCCTCCGAGCCGACGGGCTCCTCGACGGGGTCCACCGCGTGCTGCAACGACGTGTAGTTGAGCTTCATCACGTGGACCCCGGGCGGAGTCTCGCCTCCGTCCAGCCCGCGCGTCAGGTTGACGTGGACGACGTCGAATCCGCCCGAGCCGAGACCCAGGTCCACCGCCGCCGTGTTGACGATCACCTCGTCGCCGACCTCGGTGGCCCCGACCATCGACGCGTCCGCCCAGGCGCGCCGCCGCTCGCCCGCGACCTCGACCTCGAGCGGCTCGGTGCCGACGACCATGCCGCGTCGCAGCTTCAGCAAGCCTCGTCCTCTCCCCCCGCCCCGGTCCCGGCCGCGTCGACGATCGCCGCGCAGACGTCGAGCATCCTCACGAGCTCGGAGATCGCGACGCTCTCGTCGGGCGTGTGGTTCGCCTCGGTGCCGTTGGCGAGGAGCAGCGCGTCGAAGCCGGCCGCCCGCAGCGCGTTGGCATCGCTGCCGCCGCCCGTCGCTCGCTCGACCGGCTCGACGCCGCAGCGCTCGAGCGCCGCGCGCGCCAGCGCCAGTGGCCGCGACGACGGCTTGATCCGGTAGCCACGGAAGTAGGTCTCCATGAGCAGATCGACGTCGACCCCGGCCTCCCCCGCCGCCCACGTGCAGGCGTCGATCATCCGCTGCGCGACGTCCTCGGCGCGGCCGGCGTCGATCGAGCGCGCCTCCGCCTGCAGCCTGCAGATCCCGGCGACGACGTTCGGGGCGGTGCCACCGTCGATCACGCCGACGTTCGCCGTCGTCTCCCCGTCCAGCCGGCCGAGCTCCATCGTCGCAACGGCATGCGTCGCGGCTTCGATCGCGCTCCTGCCCGCCTCCGGGCGGATCCCCGCGTGCGCCTCGACGCCGCGGAACTCAGCCATGATCTTCTTGTAGGTGGGAGCGGCGGTGATCACCTCGCCGATCGGGGTTGCGTGGTCGAACACGAAGCCGATCTCGGACTCGAGCTCGGCCGGATCCAGCGCCGCCGCGCCTCGGAGCCCCTGCTCCTCGGCGACGGTGAAGACGAGCTCGACCCCCACGGGCGGGGGCTCTGCGGCGAATCGCGCCCCGAGCTCCATGAGGACGGTCACGGCAGCCTTGTTGTCGGCGCCGAGGATCGTGTCACCGGCGCTGCGCAGCACACCGCCGTCGTCGACCACCCTGATCGGCTCCTCGTGCGGGACCGTGTCGAGATGGGCGAAGAACGCGACCCAGCCGTCGGCGCCGTCGCGCCCGGGGATCCGGGCGATCAGGTTGCCGGCCCCGGCGCGGGCCTCCGCGGCGGAGTCGTCCTCGCGGAACTCGATCCCGAGATCGGTCAGCTCGGCGGCGACCGCGTCGGCGACCGCGCGCTCGTCCCCGGTGATGCTGGGGATCTCGCAGAGCGCGACGAAGCGGGCGACGAGCCTCTCCTCGGACATGGCGGGCAGGCTAACCG
>JAXLSW010000013.1:0-169140 GCA_046330415.1 Solirubrobacterales bacterium
TACGGGACCGGCTACTTCCCCGGCGAGCGGGAGATGATCTACGAGGTCACCGCCGACGAGCTGTTTCTCGTCGGCACCTCCGAGGTGGCGCTCGCCGCCCTCCACGCCGGTGAGATCCTCGAGGCCGACCAGCTCCCGATCCGCTACGGCGGCATCTCGACCTGCTTCCGCCGCGAGGCCGGCGCCGCCGGCAAGGACACTCGCGGCATCTTCCGCGTCCACCAGTTCGACAAGGTCGAGATGTTCTCGTTCGTCGAGCCGTCGGCTTCCAAGGAGGAGCACGAGCGCCTGCTGTCGATCGAGGAGCGGATCCTGAGCGGCCTCGAGATCCCCTACCGGGTGGTCGACATCGCCGTCGGCGACCTCGGTGCCCCCGCGGCCCGGAAGTTCGACTGCGAGGCGTGGATCCCCAGCCAGGGGCGCTACCGCGAGCTGACCTCTACCTCCAACACCACCGACTACCAGGCCCGCCGCCTCGAGTGCCGCTTCAGGCCGGAGGGGGGAGGCTCACCGGAGCCCGTCCACACGCTCAACGGCACCGCGACCGCCGTCGGTCGCACGCTGCTGGCGATCATGGAGAACCATCAGCAGGAGGACGGCACGATCACCGTCCCGCAGGCACTGGTGGATCGCGGCGCCCCCGAGACGCTGGGCTGAGCGGAGCCGCCGCGGCCCCCGAGCCGACGAGGACGCCGCCCCGTCCCCTCAGGGCGACGCAGGCAGGATCGAGCGGCGGTGTGCCGTTCCCACACCGCCGCCTCGAATCCTCTCCTGGTCAGGAGCTGTGGAGGTCCCGGGAGACTGCGACCGGGACGCAAGATCTGTCAGTCGATGAGACCGAGTCCGCGCTGTCTGTGTTGTGCAGATGCTTCGACACGGATCCTCACCGATCTACCCCTGCGTCCGAGTGCCGGACGCGTCGGGCGAGAATACTGCCTGCACCACGATGGCGAGCAAACTCGTTCCGGAAAACGCAGCGTTCTTCCTCCCGGAGGGTGATCTGATGGTCGCGACCGAGCTCACGCGCGGTCCGTGGGACGCCGCCAGTCAGCACGCGGGCCCTCCCGCGGCGCTGATCGGACGCGAGATCGAACGCTGTCCGGGGATCGGCGAACGACCCGAGGACCGCCACGTCGGGCGCGTCACCTACGAGATCCTCGCGCCGGTTCCGATCGCGCCGCTGCGGGTCAGCGCCGAGGTGACGAGACCGGGCAGGCGCGTCGACATGGTCGAGGCGACGCTCTCCACCACCGGCGGCGAGATCGTGATCAGGGCGCGGGGCTGGCGCCTGCTGCGCCGCGAGGTTCCGATCCCGCCGGGCCTCTCCAGCGCCGAACCGGGCTCGCCGGCGCACGACGCCGGCCGCCCCAGCGCCGAACCGGGCTCGCCCACTCCGCCCGGGGAGCTCGAGGACTCGGAGGTGTTCTTCCCGACCGGTCACGAGATCGGCTACCACGTGGCGATGGACGTCCGTTTCGACCGCGGCTCCTTCGTCGAGCCCGGGCCCGCCGTCGCCTGGATGCGCGCCCGTCAGCCGCTCGTCGCCGGCGAGGAGCTGACGCCCCTGCAGCGCGTGCTCGTGGCCGCCGACTCCGGCAACGGGATCAGCTCGACCCTGGACTTCCGCCGCTTCCGCTTCATCAACGTCGATCTCACCGTCCACCTGGCGCGGATGCCCGCCGGGGAGTGGGTGTGCCTCGATGCGGTCACGGTCCCCGAGCCTCACGGCGCCGGGATCAGCGACACCATGCTTCGCGACGAGCTCGGCCCGCTCGGCCGCGCGTCCCAGACGCTGCTGATCGACGAGCGCTGAGCGCCGCTACCGGCGCGCCGCGCGGGCGAGCATCGCCTCGGCCAGGGCCAGCGCGGTCGGCGGCGCGACGTCCAGATACAGCGACGGCTCGATCAGCTCGAGTTCGATCACGAGCGGTCTGCCACCCTCGCCGGCGACGATGTCCACCCGCGCGTACAGCGGGTCGCCCGGGGCCACCGCGACGGCGCGCTCGGCGGCCGTGATCTCGGCGGCGGTCGGCTCGTAGGGAACGTGCGTGCCCCCGTAAAGCGGCTGGATCCGGAAGTCCCCGCGGGCGGGGACCTTGCGCAACGAGTGCTTCAGCTCGCCCTCGACGAAGACGAGGCTGAGCTCCCCCTCGCTCTCGATCGACTCCAGGTAGGGCTGCGCCATCACCGGCCGGTCGAAACGCTCGAGCATCCCCGCCGCCATCGCCGCGGGTACACGCACCAGGTTCATCGCCCCGAGATCGATCACGGGCTTGATCACCACCTGCGCCCAGCCGAGGCGGTCGAGCTCGGCGGCCGCGGCGTCCTCGCCGCCCGGCTCCGACCAAACCGTCGGGATCGTCTCGACCCCGCCGGCATCGAGCTCGCGCAGGTAGCGCTTGTCGAGGTTCCACTCGACGACCCCGAGGTCGTTCTGCAGACGGGTGGCGGAATCGACCGCCCGCAGCCAGCGCCGGAAGTCGTCGACCCGCTCGTGGTAGTCCCACGGACTGCTCAACTTGACCAGGTCGTAGCTCGACCAGTCGATCCGCGGGTCGGTCCAGGCCGGCTTCTCGACGGTGACGCCCTTGCGCTTCAACGCCGGGACCAGGAACTCCGCGTCCTCGTCCCGCTCCCTCGGGCGCTCGCATGTGACCAGGGCCATCCGCATCGAGCCGGGCAGGTTAGCCGCGCGGCCGTCTCGTCACCGCCGCGTCACGCCGCGCCCGCCGGGTAGGGAGACTGCCTTGATGGCACGCACTCGCCGAGTGGACACCAACCGCCCCGGGATCACCCGCAAGGGCCGGGGCAAGGGGTTCTCCTACCACGAGGAGGACGGGACCCGGATCACCGACAAGGAGACCCTCGACCGGATCCGGTCGCTCGCGATCCCGCCCGCCTGGAGCGACGTCTGGATCTGCCCGCATCCGCGCGGCCACATCCAGGCGACGGGAGTCGACGACGCCGGCCGCAAGCAGTACCGCTACCACGACGACTGGCGCGAGAGCCGCGACCGGATCAAGTTCGAGGAGATGGAGGAGTTCGCTCGCGCGCTGCCGAAGCTGCGTGAGCGCATCGACGCCGGGCTCGCCGAGCGCGGGCTCGTCAGGGACCGGGTCTGCTCCTGCGCCATCCGCCTGCTCGACCTCGGTCTGTTCCGGGTCGGAAGCGAGCGCTACGAGAACGAGAACGAGAGCTACGGGCTGACGACGATCAAGCGCAAGCACCTGACGATCGAGCGCGGCGTCGCCACCTTCGACTACCCGGGCAAGAGCGGCAAGCGCGGCCATCAGGTGATCGCCGACCCCTCGGTGATCCCGGTGCTGAAGGCGCTCAAGCAGCGCCGCCAGGCGCCGAAGCTGACCCACCTGCTCGTCTACCGGGAGGGACGGGAGTGGCGCGACCTCGATGCCGACGACGTCAACGCCTTCATCAAGGAGGTCGCCGGTGACGGCTTCAGCGCCAAGGACTTCCGGACCTGGAACGCGACGGTGCTCGCCGCCGTCTTCCTCGCGGCCGACGAGGAGGAGCCCACGACCCGCGCCGCGAGCAAGCGGATCGTCAACCGCGCGATCAAGACGACCGCGACCTACCTCAACAACACGCCCGCCGTCTGCCGCGCCTCCTACATCGACCCCCGCGTGTTCGACCGCTTCGAGGACGGAGAGACCATCGCCCCGCAGATCGAGCGGATCGAACGCGCCGCCGACCCCGGGCAGTTCCCGGACCGGGAGAAGATCGAGCGCGCGGTTCTCGGGCTGCTGGCCTGAGCGAGGTCGCGCTCAGGTTCAGACCGGTCTTGCGCGGTTCGCGTTCTCGGCCATCATCGCGACGATCCGCGGCCAGATCTGCACCGGTAGATCGTGGCCCATGCCCTCGATCAGCTCGAGGCGCGCGGCCGGGACCGCGGCGGCGACAGCCTCCCCTCCCGCCGGGGGAAGAAGCTTGTCCGCCTTGCCGTGGATGCAGAGCGTCGGCGCGCTGATCGTCCGCAACTCCGCGGTGCGGTCGCCGGAGGCCAGGATGGCCATCAGCTGCCGGGCGGCGCCGATCGGATGGAAGCAGCGGTCGTAGCTCATCAGCGCGACGCGCCGCAGCCGCTCCATGTCCGCCTCGTAGCCGGGCGAGCCGATCCGGGTGAAGACCTTCGCCACGTGCTCGGCGTACGCCTCGCGCCCGTGCGGCGGGCGTGACAGCAGCGTCCCGATCACGCTCATCCGCGGCATCGTCGCCCGCTTGCGCCCGCCGGGTCCGGACATGATCGAGCTCAGCGAGCGGACGCGCTCGGGATGGCGCGCGGCGAGGGTCTGGCCGATCATCCCGCCCATCGAGGCTCCCGTCACGTGGGCGGAGTCGATCTCCAGGTGGTCGAGCAGCCCGGCGGCGTCGGCCGCCATGTCGGCCAGCAGGTAGGGAGCGCCTCCGGTGGCACCGATCGCGCCGGCGACGACGTTGGGGCGACCGGCGTCGTCGAACTTGGTCGAGAGGCCGATGTCGCGGTTGTCGAAGCGGATCACCCGGTAGCCACGCTCGACGAGCTGCTCGCAGAAGCTCGGATCCCAGCCCAGCATCTGCATCCCGAGGCCCATGACGAGCAGCATCGCCGGGTCGCCGGGGCTGCCGAACACGTCGTAGGCGATCCGGACCCCGTTCGGGAGCTCCGCGTAGCGGACCAGCTCGAGCCGCTCGTCGAGATACACGCCCCCCTTGGGCTCGGTCGTCGTCTCGGTCATCCGGTCATCCTCGATCCTCGAGCAGCTCCTTGAGTCGCTGTAGCGACTTCTTGGCCTCGCGCTCGCCCGACATGGCGTTGAACGCGCGCCCGGCCATCTTGCCGACCTTGCCCGCCGGAAGATCGAACTCGTTCTCGTAGTCGAAGTGCGTGCCGCCGTCGCTCTCGCGGAGGTCGTAGGCGATCCGCGCCTTCGCGCCCGCCGCCGCCTCCCCGTGCCAGCGCGCCCGTCGCGGCGGCTCGCATTCGCTCACCTCCCAGCGCACCTTCAGCGGCACGCCCTTGAGCTTCATGCGCTGCCCGAAGCGGTCTCCCGTCCGGAGGTCGTGGTCCGGGTAGTCGTAGGCGCTCTCGTGGATCGAGACCCAGTCACCGAGCCGCTCCGGGTCCATGATCAGCTCCCAGACGCGCTCGATCGGCGCATCGATCTCGATCGACTGCCTCACGAAGTCACCCATCGGCAGCCCGCTCCTCCTCGGCGAGGGCGCGCTGGATCGCCACGTTCAGCGGTTCGGGCCGGACGTCGAACAGCGCCGCACCGGAGGGGTCCTCGACCTTGGTGTCGCCGCTGAGCCCCAGCGCCAGCTCGTGGGCGACCTCGGCGTTGCCGGAGGTGACTCCGGCAGCTCCGGCGGCGACCATTCCGGGGCTCGCCACCCCGTCCGGAAGGGGAACCAGGCGCGGTGGGGAGTGGCCGGTCTCGCGGGCGAACCGCGCGATCACCTCGAGATGGGGGAGGACGTCGGCGCCGCCGATCTGGATCTCTCGGCCGGCGGAGGCGGGGACGAGAGGAGCCGCCCGCAGGTAGGCGACGACGTCGCGGATCCCGATCGGCTGCGTCCTGGCGGTGAGCCAGCCCGTCCGCGGCAGCGCCGGCAGCCGCGTGGCGATCGAGCGCAGCAGCTCATAGGACTCGCTGCCGGGGCTGATGATCATCGCCGCCCGGAAGTAGGTGAGCGGCGGCCCGAGCCGTCGCAGCGCCTCGGCGGTGTGGTGGCGGCTGTCCAGATGCGGGGAGCCGCCCTCGTCGGCGCCGAGCCCACCGAGGTAGACGATCCGGCCGACGCCGGCTTCGCTCGCGGCGGCCGCAAAGGCCTCCGCCGCCGCTCGCTCCTCCTCCGCGTAGGCGCCGCCGCCGCCCATCATGTGGACGAGGAAGTACGCGAGGTCGACACCGTCCATCGCGGGTCCGAGATCGGGGTCGGCCAGCAGGTCTGCGGTGAAGAGCTCGACCTCGGGACCGAGGATCGCGCGACCGCGCTCAGGGTCGCGGACGAGCGCTCTCACCTCGGCTCCGTCGGCGACGAGCGCCCGGGCAAGCCGGCTCCCGATGACCCCGGTCGCGCCGGCGATCAGGTAGACGGGGCGGTGAATGCCGCCGCCGTTGGCGTCGGCGTCGCTCACGCGGCGGTCGGCTCCGGCTCGCGGTCGCTCGGCATCGACGTCGTGTCGAGGTCCGGGAAGTCGAGGGTCGGGAGGGACAGCAGGTACGCGTTGCAGACGATCACGTGGATCCGAAGCTGCGTCTGCGCGTAGAACCACGCTCCGATGCGCGCGAAGGCGCCGCGCCCGCGCAGCCCCGGGTAGAAGTTCTGGACCTCGACGCGGGCGATGAGGCGGATCTCGTCGAGCTTCGCGTCCTCCTCGTCGTCGACGCCGTCGCGGTCGCAGCGCTGGACCGACACCCGTAGGTGCCCCTGGCCGCGGCCTTCGCGGGCGACGAGCAGGCCCTCGTCGATCGGCCACGTGACCTGCCCGGAGCCGTCCTCGGTCTCGTAGCGCGGGGCGCCGAAGCGAAGCAGGGGGATCCGGCCGAACGCCGTCACCGTCCGGTGCTCGTACGCGTAGACGACGCGGACGATGCCGAGCGTGAACTTGCGCAGGAACGCCCAGTAGCCGCGGGCGAGCAGCTCGAGGCTGTCGGCGGTCCAGATCCGCTCGAGGACGTTCCGCTCGACGATGATCTCGGCCTCCTGGACGGAGCCGACGGCGCCGCTGCGCTCCACCTTGACGGTGTCGTCGGGCTCGAGGATCTTGACCCGCCCGCGCTCGGTGCTGACGGAGGTGCGGATGAGGCGCCGATACAGCAGCGCGAGGAGCGCGACGAGCGCGCCCGCGACGAGCGCGGGCTTGAGAGGGGCGCGCATCAGGACCCCGCCGGCTCCCAGTACCCGTCGGCGCCCGCGTAGCTCTGCTGTCCCACCCGCCCGAGCTCCTCCCGCGCCTCGTCGAAGCTGATGTCGCAGACCGTCGCCACCTCCTGCGTCGAGAGCGGGAAGCCACGCCACTCGAGGACCTCGAGCACCGACTGCGGCGGGTCACGCCGGTCGAGTCCCGGGCAGAGGTTGGCGAGGATCGTGTCGTAGACCGCGAAGGGCTGGAAGCCGGGCACGGCGATCGTGACGTCGTCGGCGGTGCGGGTGATCTCGTAGCTGGGGCAGGAGTAGCGGCGCCCCCCGGACCAGTTGGCGAGCTTGTGGTCGAGGATGCGGGCGGCGGGGATGGGCTGGCGGGCCCGCTCGCGGTCCGCCTGGAACTCCCGCTCCACCTCGGGATCGGCCAGCCACGCATCGAGCTCTTCGGCGATCCCGGCGTCGTCGGCGGCGGCTCGGATCAGCTCCGGATCGTCGAGCAGGCCACCCGCGAAGTAGCGGACGCGCAGGCTCCTGAGGAGATGGCGCATCTGCGAATGCTCGGCGTGCACACGGGCGGCGACGACGGCGCGGCAGGCGGGGCCGCTACCCGGCACATGGGCCCGCTCACGCGTGTCGATCGGCATCCGGTGCTCGTGGGCGATCCTCGTGAACGCGTCGGCCATCCACTGCGGGTCGCGCCCCTTCTCAGCCTGCTGGGCGGCGGTCTCGGAGAGAACCACCATCCGCGGCTCCCAGGTCACGTAGCCCTCGTAGAGCCAGCTGATGCGATGGCGGAAGGGCTCGGCGCTGAAGGCCCAGGGGCAGGCCGGATCGGTGTACTCGGTGATGTGCACGCAGGGACGTTCCATGTGCATCAAGTCTGACGGACGGCGAGCTCGAGCCCGTGACGGCCGCACGAACCCGGGACCTGCGTGCGGGCCACCCGTGACCCCGAAACGAGAACGGCCGCCCTGGGGCGGCCGTTCGAAGCTGAGCGGAGCGCTGGGCTCCCCGGGCCTACAGGCCCTCCGGATGGCGGACCTTGTAGTTCTCCGGCGTCGAGCGCATCACCCGGCTCCAACCCGGGCCGTTGCCCGGCGTCATCGAGGTGTCGAAGCGGAGACCGGCGACGACCATGTAGGCGTGGCTCGGAGCGCCGTAGACGCTGACCCACTGGCCGGCTCCGGGCTCGCCCCACTTGGCGAGGCTGCTGGAATCGAGCGGCGTGTCGAGCAGGTCGGCGCCGTGGAGGGCGTAGGACACCGATCCAGAGCAGTCGTAGCCCTTGTCCTTGAAGCTGCCGTGGCCGCCGCCGTAGATGTAGGGCTTGTTGCGGATCTTGTTGGCCGCCGCGATGATGTCCTTCACCGCCTGGGGGGCGGATGCGGGGGCGTAGGCGATGCCCGAGACGAGCTTCGCCTTACCGCCGGGGACGGTCGGGGCCGGATCGGTCGATCCGGGGCCCATACCGCCGCTGCCTGCCTGCGCGGAGGCGGGCAGGATGGCGAGAGCCGCCACGGCCAGGGTCGCTACGGAACCGGCCGCTCGGTTCGACTTGAAAAAACGCACGTAGGTGACTCCTTCGTAGGCCTACGGGGTTAGCTGACGGGCTGGCGCTAAAGGAGTCGCGCCTCCTCACTGGAGGATTCGCCCCAACTCTCGGTTCCCCCGTTCTCGCCTTCTTGGCGAGACTCGGCTTTACCAGTTGCAGGGTTCGCGCAGCCTACACGAACTCCTACCCGGATGAGTTGTTGCTAACAGATCGTCAAGAAACGCCGCAAATCGCTCACAACGAGCTGACCGCACGCTCGATCGGGGTCTCGCCGGAGACGACGTCGAAGGTCTTGCCCACGGTCGAGCGCTCGTCCAGAACCGCCGCGATCACCGCCGCGACGTCGGCGCGGGGGATCTCCCCGTACTCGCCCTGGCCCGGCGGCGTGGCGCTCACCAGGCCCGTCGCGGGCTGATCGCTGAGGCGGCCGGGGCGCACGATCGTGTGGTCGAGCCCGCTCGCGGCCAGCCGGTCGTCGGCCCGGCCCTTGGCCCGCACGTAGACGTCCCAGACCTCCTCGCCCTCGTGAGCGGCGTCAGCGCTGATCGCGCTCACCATCACGTAGCGGTCGATCCCGTCCTCGGCGGCGGCGTCCATCAGCTTCGCCGCGCCCTCGTAGTCCATCGAGTCCTTGCGTCCGGCGCCGCTGCCCGGGCAGGCCCCGGCCGCGAAGACAACCGCGTCGGCCCCGCCGATCGCCTCGGCGATCCTGTCGACCCCCTCGTTCTCGAGATCGCACAGCACCGGCTCCGCTCCCGCTTCGGTCACGTCGTCGCGGTGGTCGGGGTTGCGGATCAGGGATCGCACGCGGTCTCCGCGCTCGTCGAGCAGCTCCGTCAGGAGCAGTGCGATCTTCCCGTGGCCTCCGGCGATCACGACCAGCATGTGGAAGTTCTACCCGGCTTGCGGGGGCCCACGCGGGAACCCGGGTCGGGAGCGGGGCGGGTAGGTTGACTGCGCCCGGGGTTCGGGGCTTGTGGGTTACGAAGGAGGAACGATGGTGAGGAAGGTTCTTGCGCTGGGGGCGGCCGCCGCGATCGCGGCCGGGCTCGCGGCGTGCGGGGGCGACGACGGCGATGACACGTCCGCCACCGATACGACGGCGATCAGCCAGGAGGACTGGGTCGCGCAGGCGAACCAGATCTGCGCTGACGGCAACAAGGAGCTCCAGCAGGGGCCGACCGACGGGGATATCGAGGGGTTCGTGACGGACACGTTCATCCCGAACATCCAGAGCCAGATCGACGCGATCCGCGCGCTCGGGGCTCCGGAGGGGATGGAGGACCAGATCACCGACTTCCTCGACGGCGCCGAGGATGACCTCGACGGCCTCGAGCAGGATCCCAGCTCGCTGAGCAACAGCTCCTTCAAGGAGACCAACCAGGAGGCGGCTGAGCTCGGGCTCGACGAGTGCGCGGGCTGAGCGGCTGATCCGTGAGCAGCCGGTGCCGCGGGACTGAGCCGCGGCACCGGTGCTTCGCGGGAAGAATCCGCGCTCACCACGCATCCAGCCACCCCCGGGGCCCCGCTACCGTTCGGTCGCCTTGTCACTCGCTGAACGGATCCGCAACGGGCGCGGTCTGACGCTCTCGCGCCAGACCTACTTCCTCATAGCCGCCGTCGCCCTCGGCTCCCTGGTGACGATCGTCCTCACCGGAGCCGCGGTGAGGCTCACCGCCTCCGGGCTCGGCTGCCCGGCCTGGCCCAAGTGCTACGACGGCCAGGTCTACGCGGCCGCTGACTTCAATGCCGTCATCGAGTTCGGCAACCGCATGTTCACGGGGTTCGTCGGCATCGTCGTGATCGCCGCGAGCCTCCTGGCCTTCCTCCGGCGGCCGTTCCGCTGGCATCTCGCGGTGTTCGCCGCGCTGCTCCCGATCGGCGTCATCTGCCAGGCCGTGCTCGGCGCCCTCGTCGTCGAGTACGACCTCAAGCCGGGGCTGGTGATGATGCACTTCATCCTCTCGATGATCCTGCTCGACGCCGCCTTCGCGCTCGCGTGGTGCTCGCGCTTCGAGCCGGGGGAGCGGCGCTTCTCCGATGACCGCCTGGGCGTCTGGGCGGTGCGCTGCCTGATCCCGATCGGTCAGCTGACGATCCTCGCCGGCACGATCAGCACGGCCTCGGGGCCCCATCCAGGAGACCACGAGGGGGAGATCGTGCAGCGCTTCGACTTCAAGGGGGCTGACACCCTGCAGTGGGTGGTCGAGCGGCACGCTGCCATCGCCATCGTCTTCGGCCTCTCGGCGCTTGCGACCGTTCTCCTGCTCCGCCGCGACGGCGGCGACCGGCGCGCCGTCAAGCCGCTGCTCGTCGTCATCGGCCTGCTCGGGCTGCAGGGCGTGATCGGCGGCGTGCAGTGGGCGCTCGAGCTTCCCGCGGGCATCGTCTGGGCCCACATCGCGGTGGCGACGTTCACCTGGGTCGCGATGCTGTGGAGCGTTGCCGCCGCCGGCCAACTGCGCCCGCGGGAGCAGTCGGCCGGGGCGAGTTCGCCGGAGCGGGCGCTGGAGGGCGCCGGCGTCTAGGTCGACGTCCATGCGCCCCGCGCTGGGGAGATGGGCAGCGAGGGGAGCATCGGAGATCTCGGTGGGGCCGGTCGCTGCGGGGAGCTCCCACGCCGCACCGATTCGCAATCGCACGTCCGTGGGACCTGCGATTGCGAGTTGGTCGCGGCCGCCGGGCCTGCTGACGTGCCGGGCCTTCGCCCGCTGCGCCTAGCCGGTGGTCCGGTGCCGGTAGGCCCGGATCGTCACCGGGATCACCACGGCGAGGAGCACCGCGCACCAGATCACCGAAGCGAGCACCGGGTGCTGCAGCGGCCAGGCCGCGTCGGCCGGGATCGCCGTCGGGTTTCCGAACAGCGTTCGGGTCGCGGCGGCCAGGGAGCTGATCGGGTTCCACTCGGCGAGCTGCCGCAGCCCGTCCGGGAGTCCGTCGATCGGGACGAAGGTGCTCGCGACGAACGTGAGCGGGAAGACGACGATGAAGCCGACTCCCATCACCGCGTCGGGAGAGCGCACCATCACCCCGAGCAGGGTGCCGATCCAGATCATCGTGAAGGCGAACACGATCAGCAGCGCGTAGCCGGCGGCCGCTTCGCCGAAGGAGGAGCTGATCGTCCAGCCGACGGCGAAGCCGCTGAGGCTGAGGACCGTGATCGCCAGCAGCATCCCCGCGAGCTCGGCGAAGATGTGCCCGACCAGGAAGGCGGAGCGCGACATCGGTAGCGTCCGGAAGCGGTCGACGATGCCCTCGAGCATGTCGGTGGCCATCGACGACGCCGGGCCCATCATCCCGAATGCGATCGTCTGAACCAGGATCCCGCCGATCAGATACTCGTGGTAGCTGCCTCCGGGCACCGCGATCACGCCGCCGAAGACGAACGCGAAGAGCAGCACGAACATCAGCGGCTGGACCGTCACGTCGATCAGCTTCTCCGGCACCTGGCGGATGTGGGCGAGGCTGCGCCGGGCGATCACGACGCTGTCTGCGATCAGCCAGCGAACCCGCCGGGCCGTGCCGGGGTCGAGGGTGAAGGGATCGGTGCTCATGCGGCCGCCTCCGTGCGGGACTGCTCGGTCAGGGTCAGGAAGACGTCGTCGAGGGTCGCCTCGCGGCGGCTCAGGTCATGGGCGTCGACCCCGACGGCGTCGAGCGCGCGCATCACCTCCACCAGGGCGACACCCTCGACGAGGGGCATCGTCAGGTGCCCGGTAGCGGCCTCGACCTCGATCGGTCCTTCGGCAAAGCGCACGAGCGCCTCGCGGGCGCGGATCAAGTCGCCCCCGTCGGTGACGACGACGTCGAGGCGCTCGCCGCCGATCCGCCGCTTCAGCTCCTCCGGGGAACCTGCCGCGGCTACCTGGCCGTGGTCGAGGACGATCACGTGGTCGGCGAGCGCGTCGGCCTCCTCGAGGTACTGGGTGGTGAGGACGAGGGTGGCGCCGTCGCCGACCAGCTCGCGCATCAGCTCCCAGAGATCGCGGCGTGCGGCGGGGTCCAGCCCGGTCGTGGGCTCGTCGAGGAACAGGACCGGTGGGGAGGCGACGATCGCGGCCGCGAGGTCGAGCCGCCGGCGCATGCCGCCCGAGTAGGTCTTGACGAGGTTGTCCGCTGCGTCGGCGAGGCCGAGCCGGACGAGCAGCTCGTCGGCGCGTTCGCGGGCCGCCTCGGCGGGCAGGTGGTAGAGGCGGCCGACCATCTCGAGGTTGGCGCGGCCGCTCATCAGCCCATCGACCGTGGCCGCCTGGCTGGCGACGCCGATCTGGGAGCGCACCCGTCCGGGCTTGGAGACGACGTCGTAACCGGCCACCTCCGCGGTGCCGGTGGTCGGGATGGCGAGCGTCGTGAGCAGGCGGATCGTCGTCGTCTTGCCCGCTCCGTTGTGGCCGAGAAGGCCGAGGACGCTGCCGGATTCAGCCTCGAGGTCGAGATCGCGAAGCGCCCAGAGGTCGCCGTAGCGCTTCCCGAGCCCCGAGGCCCTGACGTTGGTGGTCTTGCGAAGTTCGTACATCGTACGAGCACCTTAGCAGTACGCTGTACGACATGTCCAGCGACTCCTCGAGATCCATCTGGACGCGCCGCGAACCGGGATCGCGCGGCGCCGCCTACAGCCGCGAGAAGATCGCCCGGGCGGCGATCGCGATCGCCGATGCCGAGGGGTTCGAGGCTGTTTCCATGCGCCGCGTCGCCGCCGAACTCGGGGCCGGCACGATGACCCTCTACCACTACGTCAAGAACAAGGACGAGCTGTTCGAGCTGGTCGGCGACGAGATCATGGGAGAGGTCCTGATCCCCGACGGGGAGATGCCGGATCACTGGCGCGACGCGCTGGCGGAGATCGCCCGTCGCTCCCACGCGGTCTTCCTCAGGCATCCGTGGACGGTCGAGGTCCCACCGGGCGCCGCCGAGGGCCCGAACGGCATCAAGCACTTCGAGCAGTCGCTTGCGGCCTCAGCCGGGTTGGGGCTAGGCAAGGAGGCGAGGCTGGACGTCATCTTCATGGTCGACGACTTCGCGTTCGGCTCGATCCTGCGGATGAACCTGACCGGCGACTCGTTCGGCGAGGAGGATGCCCGCGACGAGTGGATCGCAGCTCGGCTCCTGCAGCTTCCTGACCTCGATCCCGCCGAGTACCCGCAGCTCACCGCCTTCTACGAGGGCGAGGACCCCGAGGAGCTGATGCGGCGGATGATGGATGCGGTGAACGACGACTCCCGCTTCGAGCGCGGTCTGCAGATCCTGCTCGATGGGATCGAGCAGCGGATTGAGGCGGGCTGGTAGCCGCGGCGCCCGAGGACGACGACGGCCGCCGCCGCGGCGGGTGACCCATCGCCCATCCGGCCGAATCACCTCCAATCGTGGTCTCCATAGAGCACCGATTGGTGATGGAAACGGCCGTTCAGCCGTGGCGCATCAGGCGCTTCACCGCGGCCATCAGCTCGGCGGTCCGCTCCTCGGCCTGGGCGGGATCGCCGCCGACGATGCAGTGGCCGGCGTGGTCCTCGAGCAGTCCGAGGGCGACCTTGTCCAGCGCCGCCTGGATCGCCGTGATCTGGGTGACGACGTCGATGCAGTAGCGGTCCTCCTCGACCATCCGCTCGATGCCACGGACCTGCCCCTCGAGACGCCGCAGCCGCTTCAGCAGGTCCTCCTTGGAAGCCGTGTAGCCGCGGTCGGCGGCTCCCGCCGTGGTCTCCTCAGTCGCCATCTTCGCTCTCCCGGTCGAGATCAGCGCCAATGCCACTGCTGGGGATCGGCGGCGGGCCGACCTCGCCCTCGGCGGCGTCGGCGTAGCCATAGTCGCGGCCGAGGATCAGCATGCCGACGGCGACCGCCATCACCGCCGCGCCGACGAGGGCGCTGAGGACGAAGGCGCCGAAGGAGAGGCGGTCGTCGGCAGCGGCCGCGAGGGAGGCCCAGATCCCGATCGGGACGTAGAGGGCGACCGCGGTGAAGAGCCCGGGGGTCGGAGCGCCCGCACGCAGGGACGGGAGGATGTGGAAGCCGATCGCGTTGATCAGCGCCAGCGCCGCCAGCCCGAGCGAGAAGCCCGCGGCCTTCCAGCCCACCATCGCGCAGGCGACCCCGAAGACGATCAGCGCCGCGTTGGTGATCCAGAAGTCGGTCCAGGTGGGGCGGATGCCGAGGCGCTCGCCGAAGAACTCGCTCGACCAGCCCTGCCAGCCGAGCGCGTGCTCCTCGACGACGTGCAGCGCGCTCGCCGCCACGAGGACCCAGAGAACCCATTGGTGCATCGGACAATCGTAGATAGCGACGTCGCCGAGGGGTCATGGCCGCGGGATAGGCTGCCCGCGCGCTCAGTCCAGATCGATCGATGAGGAGCAGGAGATGAAGTTCAAGCAGATGGCAGCACTCGCGGCCTGTGCGGCGATCGTCGCCGGCGCCGTGGGGTGCGGCGGTGACGACGACGGCGGTGACACCACCGCCACCGAGACGCTCACCAAGGAGGAGTGGATCAAGCAGGCGGATGCGATCTGCAGCGCCGGCGACGGCGACGTCCAGCAGGCCGCGGAGGACGCCGGCCTCAGCAACAAGTCGACCCCGAGGAGCTCGAGGCCTTCTACACCGACTCGGTGATCCCGAGCATCGAAGACCAGCGTGACCAGATCGAGGCGCTTCCGGTGCCAGAGGGCGAGGAGGAGTCGATCAGCTCGATCACCGATGCGCTCGACCAGGCCATCGATGACGCCAAGTCCGATCCACCGCGCTCGTCAACGGCGACGGCAGCGCATTCGACGACGTCAACCAGAAGGCGCAGGACTACGGCTTGACGTCCTGCGGCGACGGCGCCGGCTGATCTGCTCCGGCGGCCCGCGGCCGCGCCAGGCGTGGCGGCCTCGGCCACCCGGGCCTGGTTCAACTCACCTGAACGACGAAGGACGCCCGCGGGCGTCCTTCGTCGTTGTGGTGTCGTTCCCCGCTACTGCGGCTGCTTGACGTAGCGGATGTAGGGGACCGGGGACTCCCAGCCCTCCGGGAACTTCTCCCTCGCCTCGTCGTCGGAGACGGCCGGCGTGATGATCACGTCGTCGCCCTGCTGCCACTGGGCCGGCGTCGCGACCTTGTGGTTGGCCGTGAGCTGCAGCGAGTCGATGACGCGCAGCACCTCGTCGAAGTTGCGACCGGCGGTCATCGGGTAGACGAGGATCAGCTTGATCTTCTTGTCCGGTCCGATCACGAACACGTTGCGGACCGTGGCGTTGTCGGCCGGGGTCCGCTCCGTCGCCTCGCCCTCGACGTCGGCGGGGAGCATGTCGTAGAGCTTCGCGACCTGGAAGTCGGCGTCGGCGATCAGCGGGTAGTTCGGCGCGGTCCCGCCGGCGGTCTCGATGTCCTTCGCCCACTTCTCATGGTTCTCGAGTGGGTCGACCGAGATCCCGAGGATCTTGACGCCGCGCTTGTCAAACTCCGGCTTGATCGAGGCCATGTAGCCGAGCTCGGTGGTGCAGACCGGGGTGAAGTTGCGCGGGTGCGAGAACAGGACGGCCCACGAGTCGCCGATCCAGTCGTGGAAGCTGATCGGACCTTCGGTGGTGACCGCTTCGAAGTCGGGAGCCGTTTCGTTGATCTTCAGGCTCATAGATATCTCCTTGGAACTTGGAACTTGGGTGCGGGTGAGCCCTCAGATTAGCCAAAGCACCAATTCCGGACCCGGTTTGGGTTGTTTAGGCGTTGACCGGTGTCTATCGGCTCGGCTGAGAAGCGTCGATCAGCCGCTTGGCGAATGAGCGTCGCGCTTCCGCGACCCTCATCCGGAGACGCGCTCGAGCACCGCGGCCATCCGTCCGACCTGGACCCTGACGTCGTGCGCGGCCGCCGCCTCACGGGCGGCGGGGTTCGGGGTCGGCATCGCCGCCGCTCGCTCCAGTGCCTCCGCAAGCGCGTCCGTGCTCTCCGGATCGACGAGGACCCCGGCGGACTCGGTCACGAACTCCGGCGGGCCGCCGACTGTGGTCGCGACCACCGAGCGGGCCATCGCGAGCGCCTCGAGCGTTGCCTGCCCGAACGGCTCCATGAGGGAGGGCTGGCAGAGCACATCGGCTGCGGCGATCCAGCTGCGTACATGCGAGTGCGGGATCCGCCCCGTCAGGGTGATTCCGTCACGCCCCTCGAGCTGCGGCCGCAGCGGGCCGTCGCCGACGAATGCGAGCCGGCCGCGGCCCAGCGTTGCGAAGGCATCGGCGAGCCGAAGCACGTTCTTGCGTTCGATCAGGGAGCCGACGCAGACGAAGCCTGGACCGGAGCCGTCCCACCCGATCTCGGCGCGTGCCGCCGCGGCATCCTGCGGGGCGAACGCGGCGAGGTCGATGCCGCAGTCGGCGACCGTCGACTTCGCCCGGGCGGCCGGGATCCTCTCGGCGAGACGATCGCGGAGCCACGCTGAGTTGCAGATCAGAGCGTCAGCTCGCCGGATGACCAGGCGGGTGGCGGCGCTGACGCCCGGGATCGTCCCGAGGTTCGCGACGTCCTGCCCGTGGGCCATCACGACCAGCGGCGCGCGCCCAGCGACCGAGGCGAACGCGCCGGCCGCCCCGGCCGGGAAGAGCATGTGGGTGAAGATGACGTCCGGGCGGACCCGCCGAGCCGCGGCCACGGCCTCCCGGGTCAGCCGCGCGTACTTGGTCCGCGACGAGCGCCGGTGGTCGATCGCCACGAGATCCACCTCGTGGCCGAGCCGCTCGAGCTCGTCGCGGATCGGGACGAGGAAGCTCCCGAGGTCGGGATCGTCAGGCCCCGGCCACATCTGGGTCACGAAGAGGACGCGCATCGGCCCCCGATTATGGGGGCCGGCGGGGGCGGTGGCGCGGCCCGGCCAGGCGGCCGGAGGTGGAGCAGGTTCAGCCCCGGGTCGCGGGAGACGATCGGACCCCGCCCGACGCGACCTGTCACCCGGAAACGGAGAAGAAGTCCACTCCCGGGTGACAGGTCCGGCTAGCCGCGACCGGCGCCCCGCTCCGGCGGGACCTGTCACCGAGGAACGGAGAAGAAGTCCACTCCCGGGCGACAGGTCGGATGGGCCGACGATGACATGCGGCCCCCGGCTCTCCCGAGCCGTCAGATCGGGAACTGAGCGAGCTGAGAGCGCGCTGGGCAAGGAAGAGGAGGCGCAGCGGCCTCCGGCCGTAAGCCGACGATGACGCCCGGCCTCACCGGCACGGCCCTGAGCGAGCTGAGAGCGCGCTGGGCAAGGAAGAGGAGGCGCAGCGGCCTCCTCCGGCCGTAAGCCGACGATGACGCCCGGCCAGCGTGCTCTCAGCCGCTCAGCCGCAACCGGTGTTGTTGCCGCAGCTGGTGCACGTGTAGCAAGACCCCGTGCGCTGCATCATGCCTCCGCACTGGTCGCAGGCCGGGCCGAGATCGAGCTCCCGGGTCATCCGCGCCGGGACCACCGGCGGGGTGTCGGTCATCGCCGCCGCCGCGGGGATCGCCGAGCCGCCGTTGGCCGCCGTGACGTCGGGTGCGGGCGCCGCCTCGGGGCTGCCGTTCCCATTCCCGTTGCCGTTCCCATTCCCGCCGTTCCCGTTCGCGGGGCCAGCGGTGTCGGAGCTGAACAGCGCCTGCTGCGCGTTCTTCCGGTCCCGGACCTCCTTGGTGAGGATGCCGAGATCCTCGTGCAGGTCGGCGTCCTCGATGAACCGGCTCGCGAGCCAGCGCATGATGTAGTCGGGCATCGACTTGGCGAACGGGATCTCCTGGTTCCGCGTCACACCCTCCGGGTCGAAGCGCATGTAGGAGAACTTGTTGACGAGGACCTCGAGCGGCACGCCGTACTGCAGGCCGATCGAGACGGCCGTCGCGAACGCGTTCATCATGCCGCGCAGCGTCGAGCCCTCCTTGCCGATGTCGGTGAGGAAGATCTCCCCGACCGAGCCGTCCTCGTACTTGCCGGCGGTGATGTAGCCCTCCTGCCCGGCGATCGAGAACTTGTGGGTGATCGACTCGCGCTCGGCCGGCATCCGCTTGCGCTCGGGCGGACGCGGCGGTGCCTCGGCCTCCTCCTCGGCGGAGTCCTGCGCGTCGGTGCGCAGCGCCTGCGCGGTCTTCGAGCCGTCGCGGTAGATCGCGAGCGCCTTCAGGCCACCCTTCCAGCCCTCGGTGTAGGCCTCGGCGATGTCGCCGACCGTCGCCGACTCCGGCAGGTTCACCGTCTTCGAGATCGCGCCCGAGAGGAACGGCTGCGTCGCCGACATCATCTGGATGTGGCCCATGTGGCTGATCGCCCGCTCACCGACGGCGACGTCGAAGACCGGCAGGTGCCCGTCCTCGAGGCCCGGGGCGCCGACGATGGTGCCCTTCTCGTTGATGTAGGCGCTGATCTGCTCGATCCCCTCCGCGCTGTAGCCGAGGGTGCGGAGCGCGAGCGGCACCGAGCGGTTGACGATCGTCATGTTGCCGCCGCCGACGAGCTCCTTGTACTTGACCAGCGAGAAGTCGGGCTCGATGCCCGTCGTGTCGCAGTCCATCAGGAAGGAGATCGTCCCGGTGGGAGCCAGCACCGTCGCCTGCGCGTTGCGGTAACCGTGCTCCTCGCCCATCGCGACCGCCTCGTCCCAGGAGCGACGCGCCGCCTCGAGCAGCGGCATGTCGTTCATGTGGGTCTCGGAGATGTCGTGAGAGGCGTCGCGGTGCATCCGCATGACGCGGTTGTGCGGCTCGCGGTTCTTCCCGTACTCCTCGTAGGGCCCCATCGCCGCGGCGATCTCCGCCGACTTGCGGTAGCCGCGACCCGTCATCAGCGCCGTGATCGCCCCGGCGACCGCGCGACCCTCGTCGGAGTCGTACGGCATGCCGTTGCTCATCAGGTAGGCGCCGAGGTTCGCGTAGCCGAGGCCGAGCTGGCGGAACTTGCGGGCGTTGTCGCCGATCTGCTCGGTCGGGTAGCTCGAGGGCGAGACGACGATCTCCTGCGCGAGCAGGACCGTGTCGACGACGTGCTCGAACGCGGCGGTGTCGAAGCTGCCGTCCTCGCGGCGGAACTTCATCAGGTTGATCGAGGCCAGGTTGCAGGCCGAGTCGTCGACGTGCATGTACTCAGAGCACGGGTTGGACGCGTTGATCCGTCCCGACTCCGGGCACGTGTGCCAATCGTTGATGATCGTGTCGTACTGGACGCCGGGATCGGCGCAGCGCCACGCCGCCTGCGCGAGTTGGTCGAGGAGGTCGCGCGCCGGGAGCGTCTTCATCACGGCGCCGTCCTTGCGGGCGAGCAGGTCCCAGTCGGAGTCGGCCTCGACCGCCTCCATGAACTCGTCGCTCACGCGCACCGAGTTGTTGGCGTTCTGGTACTGGATCGAGGTGAAGCCCTCACCGTCGATCGACATGTCGAAGCCGGCGTCGCGGAGGGCGGCCGCCTTGTCCTCCTCCTTGGCCTTGCACCAGATGAAGTCCTCGATGTCCGGATGGTCGACGTCGAGCACCACCATCTTCGCCGCGCGGCGCGTCTTGCCGCCCGACTTGATCGTGCCGGCCCAGGCGTCGGCGCCGCGCATGAAGGAGACGGGGCCGGAGGCGAGCCCACCCTTGGAGAGCTGCTCGGTCGAGGCGCGGATGTTGGAGAGGTTGATCCCGGAGCCGGAGCCGCCGCGGAAGATCTGGCCCTCCTTGGTGTTCCAGGCGAGGATCGACTCCATCGTGTCCTCGACGCTCAGGATGAAGCAGGCCGAGCACTGCGGGTGCTCCTCGAAGCCGACGTTGAACCAGACCGGCGAGTTGAACGCGGCCTGCTGGTGGAGAAGGATGTGCGTGAGCTCGGCCTCGAAGGCGTCCGCGTCAGCGGCGGTGGCGAAGTAGCCGCCCTCGCGTCCCCACTTCGCGATCGTGCCGGCGACGCGGCCGATCATCTGCTTGACGGAGCGCTCGCGCTCGGGCGAGCCGAGCGGCCCGCGGAAGTACTTCTGGGCGACGATGTTGGTCGCGTTCTGCGACCAGCTCACCGGGAACTCGACGTCGCGCTGCTCGAAGGCCGGGTTCTCGGGGTCACCGATGATCGCGTCGCGCGTCTCCCACTTCACCTCCGAGAAGGGATCGACTCCCTCGGTCGTAAGCCGTCGCTCGATCGTCAGACCACCGTCAGCCACCCTCACGGTGGTGTCGATCTCGGTCTCGGTGACTGCCTTTTCCATCTCTTCTCTCCCTCGGAACGCTGCTTGAAGTGGTAACGCGCGATGGTTGCGATCGAGTCGGACGTAACTAAGTCCCGGATCGGCGCTCGCCGGACGCCTCGGGCCACCCTAGGGGCGCCGTTTCTCCAGCTCTGATGCGAGTCCGCAAAGGGCGGGAAACGCCGGCGGAGGTGGCTGCGACGGGAAGCCCCATTTTACGGGGTCGGCCCTCTCGGGCCAAGTCGGATGGCGGGCCATCGGGGCCGTCCGTGACCGAACTCCGCCGCTCGCGCGCGCGAGCGGCAATAATCGCCGGCGTGACCGACGAGATGCGCAGACGGGTCGAGGCCGGCCGCGAGCGTGCGGCCGCCGCCCGGGGTGCGATGGGCGATCGCATCGACGCCGCCAAGGAGGCGACGAGCGAGCGCGTGGAGGCCGCCAAGGAGGCGACCGCAAACCGGATCGAGGCGACCAAGGAGGCCACCGGCGAGCGCGTCGAGGCCGCCAAGCAGGCCGCCACAGACCTGCAGGAGAAGGTGAAGCCGAAGCTGCGCGGCTGGATCCACGAGGGCGCCTTCCCGGTCTCGATCCTCGCCGGCGCCGTGCTCGTCGCGCTCGCCTCCGGCGGTCGCGAGCGGATCGCGCTGATCATCTACGCGGTCTCGCTCTCCGCGCTGCTCGGCACCAGCGCCCTCTACCACCGCGTCAACTGGAAGCGACCCTCCACGCGACGCTGGATGCGCCGTCTCGACCACTCCATGATCTTCCTCCTGATCGCCGGGACGCTGACCCCCTTCGCCCTGCTCGTGCTCGACGGCTCGCTCGCGACCACCGTGCTCGTCGCGGTCTGGGTCGGGGCCGCCGCCGGGATCCTCGTCGAGCTCCTCTGGACCGACTCGCCGAAGTGGGTCTCGGTCGGCGTCTACCTCGCGGTCGGCTGGATCGGCGCCATCGCGTTCCCCTCGATCGTCGCCCAGGCCGGGGTCGGCGCCGGCGCCCTGATCGCGGCCGGGGCCGTCATGTACACGGTCGGCGCCGTCATCTACGCGCTGCAGCGCCCCGACCCGAAGCCCGCGGTCTTCGGCTACCACGAGATCTTCCACGTGCTCGTCGTCGCGGCCGCCGCCGCGCACTTCACCGCGATCGCCCTCTACGCGAGCTGAGCCACCCGGCGTGGTCGCCGCGCCCGAGATCGGCACCGCCGCCGGGGCGGAGCTCGGACCCGCCGCCCGAGTCCTGGCCGAGGCATTCGTCGACGACCCGGTCTGGACCGCGATCGGCCCGCGCTGGCGCCCTCACCGGCGTCTCTCCAACCGCGTCTCCTTCGCCGGGATCCTCGCCGGTTCCCGTCGCGGGGGTGCGCGCATTCGCGTCGCCCGCGAGGAGGGAAGGGTCCTCGGCGCGACCATCGCCTTCGATCCGGGCCGCTGGCCGCTCTCCGACGGCTCGATGCTCTGGGAGCTCGGCTGGGTCCTCGCGGCGGGCCCGCTACCCGTGCGTCGCGGCTTCCGCGACGACCGGGCGATGCGCTCGGAGCACGTGACGCACCCCCACATGTACCTGTGGTTCCTCGGGGTCGATCCGCAGCGGCAGGGCCAAGGCGTCGGGCAGGCGCTGCTCGCCGACCTGCACGCGCGCTCGGAGGCGCTCGGCGTCCCCACCTTCCTCGAGACCGGCACGCGGGAAAACGTCGGCTTCTACGGGCACCTCGGCTACGAGGTCCTGGGCGAGATCGCGTTGCCGAGCGGCCCGACGTCGTGGCGGATGGAACGCCCGTCCGTCCAGGTGGGTTGACCGCGGGCGGTGGTCCGCGTAGGTTCAGGGCGATGCGAAAGGGAGCACTCGCAGTCGTCCTCACCGCCGTTGCGTTCCTCGCGTTCCTGATCCCCGCGACCGCGAACGCAGCCAACCTCAGCCGCGAGATCCTCATCTACGGCGAGGACACGCAGGAGCTGACGACGTTCAAGAAGCTCGACTGCAGGATCCTGAACAGGGGCGGCAAGTTCCTGGCGAAGGGGAAGTCCAGCGATGGTTGGCGGATCGAGGTGCACGCCAACAACTTCAGCGGCTTCGGCCAGGACTACGACATCGCCTATGGGATCCGCGAGACGAACTTCGCGATCTACCCGACCGCCTCCAACTCGCCCTACTACTCGAACTTCTTCTTCCCGGGCGATCAGCCGCCGCCGTTCGGCGGGGCGCTGGCGCTCTCGGGGAACGGCAAGGACATGGGGCTCGGCTTCATCTCGGCCTTCATCAGCTCCGGCGGCGAGGACGCGGTCGGCGTGGCCGGCCACGCCAAGTGCAAGTACCCGAAGAAGAAGCGGTAGGGCCGGGCGCCGCAGCGCTCAGGGGGCCGCGAGCGCCTCGCGCGTCTGCGCCATCACCCAGCCGGGACGCCCGAACACGTCCTCGTCGGTGAACCTGACGACCGTGTAGCCGAGCGATTCCAGGAACTTCTGCCGCGCCGCGTCGGCCATGAGCTGGGCGGGGGTGGAGTGGGCCCGCGGGCCGTCGAGCTCGACGATCAGCATCCGTTCGGCCCAGAGCATGTCGGGCCGGTAGCGCCCGATCCGCTCGTTCGGCTCCGGGATCGGCAGCCGGTGCGCCTCGCAGAGCAGCACGTACTCGCGCTCGAGCCGGTTCGTGCACTTGGCGAGTTGGGGAAGGTGGGCAGCCAGCGCCGCGCGCAGCTTCGAGCTCCCCCCGATCCCACGTCCGCACGCCCCTCGATCGCCGACAGGGTGATCTTGCGATCGAACTCGGCGCGAGCGATCACGAGGCGCAGGGAGTTGTGGCTGAGTTGGTCGGTCGCGAGGAGCAGCGCGTTCGGGATCGTGGTCACGGGGAGCTTCCGGTGCCAGGTGCGTTGGACGGTGTGCAGGTGCCGGATGCGGAGGTCGGCGCGCGAGCGGCTGCGGTTGGGGGAGTCCACGTGGATCAGCTCCGGCCTGCGCTCGAGGTAGCCGCGCCACCAGAGCCCGCTGATACCGGCGAGAGCCGAGCCGTGACCGCTGAAGAGAAGCCCGGTCGAGAGGTCGCCCAGTTCGGGCAGGTCAGCTCGCCCCGCCGCGTAGATCCCGGGGAAGCGGGTGTGGTGCAGGCGCCCCGTGCGCAGCCAGCTTCGCACCCGGCTGGGCGTGATGCCGATCCCGAGGAGCTGCCAGCGGGCGATGGCGCCGCCCTGCGCAGCGATGAGCTCACCCATCCGAATCGACGCCAATCGGTGCTCTCCACGGTCACCATCTGGCGTTGATTCGGCCACACGGGCAGCCTGGCCCGTGAGCAGTCACGGATCCAGACGCGGATGTGCCGATTGCGAGGCGGTTCCGTGACGTAGGGCGCGCAGGGAGGGGGAGCTGGGCTCGCCGCCGCGCAGCGCACCGGCGCGGGGAGGATGGCTACGCCGTTGCGCCCTACCGCGGTGCCGCGGCTACACCTGCGCCCACCGCCATGGCGTCTACGCCGTTGCGCCCACCGCGGCGCCGTTGCGCCTACCGCGGTGCCGCGGCTACACCTGCGCCCACCGCCATGGCGTCTACGCCGTTGCGCCCACCGCGGCGCCGTGCCGCTGGCGCGCTTCCGCGATCAGCGCGTCCAGCTCCTCGCGCCGGCCGTCCCGCAGCATCGCGACCGGGTCGGGATCGCCGTTGACGATCTCCTCGAAGAAGGCCTTGCGGTCCTGGTAGGTGGGGAGCGTGCTCTTCGCCCACAACCGCTCCTCGTTGAGGATCCCGGCCAGCTCCGCGTAGCTCTCGCCGAAGAGCTCGGAGATCTCGCGCTTCATGCGCTTCGCAAGTGCCGGGGAGGCTCCGGCCGTCGAGATCGCTACGGCGAGCGGCCCGGTGCGCACGATCGCCGGCAGGATGAAGTTGCAGAGCGAGGGGACGTCGACGACGTTGACGAGCATCGCCCGCTCCTCGGCGACGTCGTAGACGGAGATGTTCACATCCGTGTCGTCGGTGGCGGCGATGGCCATGAACTTGCCCTCGACGTCAGCGGGTTCGAACTCGCGCCGCTCCCAGGTGATGGAGCCCTCGGCGGCGAGCGCCTGCACTTCCTCGCAGGCATCCGGCGCCACCAGCACCACGTCGCCGTCGCAGGCCAGCAGCCCCTCGATCTTCTCGAGCCCGACGTCACCGCCACCGACGACCAGGCACTTTCGCCCGGTCAGCCGCAGGCAGGCGATGTAGAAGGGGGTCTCGAGCATCCCGCGCACGCAGGACTGGTCGCAGATCCCCCTGCGGTACTGGCAGACGCACTCCTTGCCGGGGTAGCTCTGCGCCGGCATCAGCCGATTGACTCGGGACTCGACATCTCCCCGGGGATCGTAGGGGAGGCACCGTCCGCGGCCGCGGACGCGCCGTCGGTCCCGGGCTGGCGCCCCGACGCGTGGCGAGCCCGCTGGTTGGACTCCCAGGTGCGTCGCAGCCCGACCTCCACCGGGATCTGCTCGCTCCAGCCGAGCGCCTCGCGGATCCGGCTCGCGTCGAGCGCCATGCGGTCGATCTCACCGGCGCGCGGAGGCTCCGGGATCGGCAGGAAGTCGCTGCGCCCGCCGATCGTGCCGAGCAGGTCGACCAGCTCCAGCACCGACGTCTCGCGCCCGGTGCCGACGTTGAACTCGCCCTCGGCACCGGCGTCAGACGCCGCGAGCAGCGCCGCGACGACATCGCCCACGTAGACGAAGTCGCGGGTCTGGGTGCCGTCGCCGAACACGGTCGGGCGGCCTCCCTGCAGGAGCTCACGGCAGAAGATCGCGACGACGCCGGCCTCCCCGACCGCTCCCTGCCGCGGCCCGTAGACGTTGCCGAACCGCAGGCTCGCTGCCCGCAGACCGTGCAGCTCGCGGTAAAGCGCCACGTAGCCCTCAGCCGCCAGCTTCGCCTGCCCGTAGGGGGAGCCGGGGCGCAGCGGCGCGTCCTCGCCGAGCGGGACGTCCCCGTCGGCGGGCTCGCCGTAGACGGCGCAGCTCGAGGCTAGGACGAACCCGCCGGCCCCCACGTTGCGGGCGGCGTCGAGCAGGTTGACGGTGCCCTCCACGTTGACCCGCACGTCGAGCCCGGGGTCGTTGACCGAGACCCGCACGTCGACCTGCGCGGCGAGGTGGAAGACCCGGTCCGGTTTCGCGTTGGAGCAGATCCGCTCGACGGCGGCGAGGTCGGTGACGTCAGCGGGGATCAGCGTCGCCCCGCGGGCGATCGCGTCGGCGATGTTCTCGCCGCGCCCGGTCGAGAGGTTGTCGATGACCACGACCTCGTCGCCGCGTTCGACGAGCGCGTCGACCAGATGAGACCCGATGAAGCCGGCGCCACCGGTGACGAGGGAGATCACGCCTCGATCCTAGAGCGGTGTGGACGCCGGGCGGGCGGGCGCGGGCGACATACGCACGGCCATGCCCGCTCGCCAGCCGACGGCGACGCCGATCGCGGTTGCTACAGTCGCCGCCCTCCGGCAGGCCGCCTAAGAGAAGGGGAACCCCACATGCGCCTGATCGTCACCGAGAAGAACAACAGCGCCAAGAAGATCGCCGAGATCCTCAGCGGCGGCGAGGCCAAGGCCGACGCCACCTACAAGGTGCCGTTCTACACGTGGACCGACGGCGACGGCGAGCAGATGACCGTCGGCCTCAAAGGACACGTCCTCAACCCCGCCTTCCCCGAGGGGTACTCGAACTGGCAGGAGACCGACCCGAAGACGCTGATCGACGCCGAGCTGGTCACCGAGCCGACCGACAAGAACGTCGTCAAGGCCGTCAAGAAGCTCGCCAAGGGCGCCGACTCGATCGTGATCGCCACCGACTTCGACCGCGAGGGCGAGCTGATCGGCCTCGAGGCGCTGCGCGAGATGCTCGAGGTGAACCCCGGCCTCGTCGACGGTGACGTCGCCAGCCGCGCGACCGTCCAGCGCGCCCGCTACTCGGCGCTGACCAAGGACGAGATCGAGCGCGCGTTCGGTGAGCTCGACGAGCTCTCCTACGACCTCGCCCACGCCGCTCAGACCCGCGGCGAGATCGACCTGATCTGGGGAGCGACCCTGACCCGCGCCGTCTCGCTCGCCACCCGTCGCTTCGGCTCCAACTTCCTCTCGGTCGGCCGCGTCCAGAGCCCGACGCTCGGGCTGATCGTCGAGCGCGAGCTCGAGCGCCGCGCCCACATCCCGGTCCCCTACTGGGAGGTGTACGCCAAGTTCGCGCACCCCGATGGCTCCTTCGAGGCGCACCACAAGACCGACAAGTTCTGGGAGAAGCCCGAGGCGGAGGCGGCGTTGGCGGCCACCGACTCGCCGGCGAAGGTCGTCGAGCTGAGCAAGCGCAAGAACACGCGCAAGCCCCCGACTCCCTACAACACGACCGCTTTCGCCACCGACGCCTCCAGCCGCCTCGGCATCACCCCCTCGCGGGCGATGCGGATCGCCGAGGACCTCTACATGGACGGGTTCATCTCCTACCCGCGCACCGACAACACGGTGTACCCGGCGTCGCTGCCGGTCGACGAGCTGGTCGCCTCGCTGGTCCGGATCCCCGAGTTCAGCGCCGCCAAGGGCCTGCTCGAGCGGCCGCTGACGCCGACGCGCGGCAAGAAGGAGACGACCGACCACCCGCCGATCTACCCGACGCAGGCGGTCTACCCGAACGCGCTCGAGGGCCCACATCGTCGCGTCTACGAGCTGATCGCCCGCCGCTTCCTGGCGACGTTCAGCGACCCGATGATCAGCGAGTCCGCCCGCGCCGACATCGACGCCGGCGGCGAGATGTACTTCGTCCGCGGCTCGATCGTCGTCGACCCCGGCTACGCGGGGATCTACACCTACGCCCGCTCCGCCGACAACGAGCTGCCCGCGCTCGAGGAGGGCCAGGAGCTCGACCTCGACGGCGCTCCCTGGATGGACGCCAAGGAGACGCAGCCGCCGTCCCGCATCTCCCAGGGCAAGCTGCTGGAGATGATGGAGGAGCTCGGCCTGGGGACGAAGGCGACGCGGCCGGACATCATCCAGAAGCTCTTCGATCGCGGCTACGTCTACAACAACCCGCCGGAGCCCAGCGAGACCGGGATCGCCATGTACAAGGCGTTCAAGGAGAACGTCCAGCGGATGGCGACGCCGGAGATGACGGCCGAGCTGGAGCGGGACATGGACGAGATCGCCGCCGGCAGGATCTCCCACGACGAGGTCCTGAAGATCAGCCGCGACATGCTCCACGGCACCTACGACGACCTCTTCTCCAAGCGCGAGGACCTCGCCAAGGTGATCTGGGCGGGGATGGACGAAGACAAGTTCATCGGCCCGTGCAAGGTCTGCGAGGAGGCCGGGCGCAAGCGGGAGGACGGCTCCCCGAACCGGCTGCGGATCATCGAGATGCGGGGCGGCAAGCGGTTCGTCGGCTGCGAGGGCTACAACCGCGACGATCCCGAGGATCCGGACGCGTGCCACTTCTCGCGGCCGCTCCCCGGTCGCGGCTACGAGCTCTGGCGCTTCGAGGAGCGCTGCTCGGTCTGCGACACCACGCCCCGCCTGAAGGTGAAGGCGTTCCGCGGCCGCCCCTGGAACCTCTGCCTCAACGACGACTGCCCGACGATGGTCGAGATGCGCGAGAAGCGCGCCGTGCCGAGCGGCAGAAGGCGGGGAGGAGGCCGCCAAGCGCAAGGCCGCCGAGGAGGCGAAGAAGGGGACCGCCGCCGACTCGACGGCCGCCGCCCCAATGGGTCGGGCTCGAGGGAAGGGGAAGGGAAATCCGCACCGCGAGCCCCGAACACGACGACGCGGATACAAGCGGGCGCGCACCCGCTCCTCCACCTAGGCCGGGGCGTGTTCGTCACTCTCGAGGGTCGACGGCGCGGGCAAGAGCGCACCTGAGCGCGGCTGCTCGCCGAGGCTCTCAGGCCCCAGACGCTGCTCCTGCGCGAGCCGGCGGCACGGCTATGGGCGAGCGCCTGCGCGAACTGCTCAAGGACAGTTCATGGAGCTCTCCCCCGCTCCGGAGCTGCTGCTCTTCTGCGCCGCCCGCGCCGAGCTCGTCGAGCGGGTGATCCAACCGGCGCTCGCGGCCGGCACCGCGACTTGTGGTCTGCGATCGCTTCACCGACTCGACCGTCGCCTACCAGAGGAGTGCCCGCGGGCTCGATCCCGCCCTCGTCGCGAGCCTCAACGCCGCCGCCGTCGACGGCTGCATGCCCCGAGCGCACGGTGCTGCTGCGAGGTCGATGTCGCCAACGCAGCCGGAGCAGACCGAGGGTCGCTCCGGCGGTGAGGAACGAGGCGTCGGATCGCGCTTCGAGCGCGAGGGCGCGGCCTTCCAGCGGACGATCGCCGAGGCCTTCGACCGGATCACGCCGCCGAGCCCGGCCGGGTGGCGGTCGTCGTGCCGGCGCCGGCGGCGGCGTCGAGAGGTTCACGGGCGGGTGCTGGAGGCGGTTGGCGGGGTGGGCGAATGAGCCTCGAGGCGCTCGAGGCGCTCGAGAAGGCGACCGCCGAGCAGCCGGGGGTGCGGGCGGCCCTGGTCCGCGGCCTGGGCGCAACGGCCCCTCGCCTACGTCTTCGCCGGTCCCTCCGGCAGCAGCAGGAACCGCCGCTGCGCGAGCCTTCGCCGCGGAGCTCCCTGCGCCAGTCCCCCGACCCCCGACGACGCCCGCCGCCGCGCCCTGGTGAGCGCTCCCCGCACCCGGACCTGGTCTGGCTGCGGCCGCCGAGGTAATCAACACCTCGTCGAGACGTGCGCCGCGAGGTGATCGCGAACGTCTCCCTACCGCCCGTTCGAGGGGGAGCGAAGCGCGTCTTCCGTCATCGAGGCGGCCGACGCGATGGCGAATCCTGAAGAACGCCCTGCTGAAGACGCTCGAGGCCGCCGGACTACGCCCACATGATCCTGATCAGCGCCAGTAGAAACGCTGCTGGACACGGTCCTCAGCCGCTGCCAGCGAGCGGATCGCCTTCACGCCGCTCCCGGCCGCCGCCATGCAGCAGCCGGCTGGCCTCCGAGCTCCCCGGGGCATCGCCGGAGACGGTCGCCGCCCTGGCGCTTCTCGGTGGCGGCGACCTCGGCCGCGCGTTGATGTTGGGCTCGCCGACCGGGGAGCGGCTGCGCAGGGTCGCCGAGGAGTGCGCGCTGGGCGCTGGGCGGCGACGGCGAGGGAGACCGTGGGCCGATCTGCTCGCGATCGCCACCGAACGCGGCAAGCAGCAGGGAGCCGCGGTCGCCGACGCCGCGGACGAGCGCGCCGCCGAGCTCGGCGAAGTCGGGATGCCGACCGGGTCCGCCGCGAGGGAGCCGAGGCGGCCAAGCGCGCCGAGCAGCGCGCGCGGACCGAGGCCGTCGACGTCGCCCTCGGACTCACCGCGGCCTGGTTCACCGATCTCGTCGCGGTCGCCGAAGGGGCCCCTGAGCTGGTCCGAAACGGCGACCGCGCGGCGCAGCTCGCGGCCGACGCGCAGGGGGTCGATCCGCTCGCCGCCCGCGAGGCTGCGGCGCTTGCGATGCGCACACGGCGGCATCTGCAGGTCAACGTGAACGAGGATCTGGCGCTGGACGCGCTCTTCCACAGGGCCGCCTCGGTGCTTGGCGACGTGGGCGCCGTGCTCTAAAAAGAACTGGCGGAATGGCCACCGCCGAAGCCCAGCCGGGCAAGTCAAGACCTTCGCACCCGGAGCTGCCGGTCTGCCGACCGACCGGCGATCCGCCCCGATCCGCAGCAAGCGGCCCTTCGGCGTGCGCCTGTGGCTGGCTGATGTTCGCCGCGATCGGGATCCTCACCGGCACCACCGTCTACCTCTTCGTCTCCGGCTCAGCGAGCGCGGCCGAGCGCACCGCCGACCTCGCCGCCGGACGGACCAACCGCCTCCAGGACAGGGTCGAGCTGGCCCTGCCGGGAGCGCCGCTCACCCGCGCCAACATCGGTCCCGCCGTCGACGTCCTGCGCCAGTCGCGACCGAGCGACCGCTTCCGGACCTGGATCTACAACACCCCGACGATGCGCGACGGCAAGCGCGTCGGCGCCCGCGTGGTCAGCCCGCGCTCAGTCCAGGGCTCGACATCTCCGACGTTTCCGGGGCGCGCGAGGCGATCCAGGAGGTCCTGCCCAACGGCGGCACCTACATCAACTCCGACCTCCCGGACGGCCGGACGCTCGTCGCCGTCCAGCTCGTCGGCTCCTTCGGCAAGCAGGGCGCGCTGCTGTCGCTGTCGGAGCAGCCCGAGGAGGTCTCCTCGGCGCTGGCAGCCCTGCGCGGGCAGCGGAGCTCGCCGCTTTCGTCGTCTCGGTGATCGTCGGCCTGATCGGCTTCTCGTCGCGAGCCTGATCGACCAGGGTCAAGCGCCTCGCCGCCGCCGCGGGCAGCTCGCCGAGGGCCATCTCGACAAGCCGCTCGACAGCCGGCGGCCAGGCAGATCGGCGACCTCGACCGCTCGACTCGATGCGTATAGCCTGGCGGAGACCTTCGACGCGCTCTCGTCGGAGCGCGACCACCTCGGCCGTGTTCGAATCGCTCGCTGAGGCCGTGATCGTGGTCGATCCCAACGGCGACGTCCGCTTCGCCAACCCGCCTCCGCCGACCTGGTCAACGAGGACGGGTCCGTCGTCGAGGCGCTGCGCCCATGGATCCGGCGCGCGACGCACCGCGGCAGCGCTCAGAGCGACCACGTCGCCATCGGCGAGCGCACCTTCGCGATCGGCGCCCGCTATCTGCCGGCGGAGCGCTCGGCGCTGCTGGTCGTCCGCGACCGCACCGAGGAGCTGCGCACGCGACCAGGCCGAGCGCGAGTTCGTCTCCAACGCCGCCCACGAGCTGCGCAACCCGATCGCCGGGGTGATGTCGGGAGCGATCGAGGTCCTTCGCTCCGGCGCCAAGGACGACCCGGAGGCGCGCGAGCACTTCCTCGACCGCCTCGCAATCGACGTCGACCGCGTCAGCCGCCTCACCAAGGCGCTGCTGACGTTGGCGAGATGGAGGCGATCGGAGAGGGCAGGCGGAGGTCGTCGGCGTCGATCTCGCAGTCGACGAGGCCGTCGCCGCCATCGAGGCTCGATGGCCGTCTCGCTCGACACCGAAGTCGAGCCCGACCTCGTCAGCCGGCGCCGATCCGGTGCTGCTGCACCGGGCAGGTTCTGATCGGCCTGCTGACGAACGCGTTCAAGCACACCGCTGCTCCGGGCGCCGTTACGCTTCGGGCCCGCGCCGAGGGGAATGAGGGGAAGGAGCAGGTGATGATCGAAGTCGACGACACCGGAACCGGGATCCGCGCCGAGGAGCAGGATCGCGTCTTCGATCGCTTCTACCGCGGCAGCGGGTCGCTCGAGCGCGAGGGCTTCGGCCTCGGCCTCGCGATCGCCAAGCGGATGGTGGACGTGATGGGCGGGGAGATCTCGGTGGCCTCCGAGCCCGGCAGCGGGAGCACCTTCACCATCAAGCTGCGCGCCGCTGCGCCGAGCTCGACCCCGTTGGCTTAGATTTCGACCCGATGAGCAGCGGACGAATCCTGGTTGCAGACGACGAGCCCTCGGTCCGCGAGTCGGTCGGCTACGCCCTCGGGCAGGAGGGCTTCGACGTCACGATCGCCACCGACGGTGACGACGCCGACAGCAAGCTCGGCGAGGGCGAGGTCCCCTTCGACCTGCTGATCCTCGACATCATGATGCCCGGCCGCTCCGGTCTCGATCTCTGCCGCGACGTCCGCGGCCGCAGTCCCGTCCCGATCATCCTGCTGACCGCCAAGGACGCCGAGGTCGACAAGGTCGTCGGGCTCGAGGTCGGTGCCGACGACTACGTCACCAAGCCCTTCAGCGTCCGCGAGCTCCTCGGCCGCGTCCGCGCCCAGCTCCGCCGCCGCGAGCTCGACCGCGTCGCCGGCGACGGTGGCGGCGGCCAGTCGATCGACGCCGGCGACGTCTCCATCGATCTCGCGAGGCATCTCGTCACCGTCCGCGACGAGCCCGTCAACCTGACCCGCTCCGAGTTCCAGGTGCTGCGACTCCTCGCCGAGCGCCCCGGCCAGGTCTTCAGCCGCCTCGAGATCATGGAGGAGCTCTGGCAGTCGGAGTTCTCCGGCGACGTCCGCGCCTGCGACGTCCACATCTCCAACCTGCGCCAGAAGATCGAGCGCGACCCGCAGGACCCCGAGCTCGTCGTCACGGTGCGGGGCATCGGCTACAAGCTGACGGAACCCGAGTAATCGCTGGCGGACTGGGAGCAGCGATGGCGGCGTCATCGGTCGGCTCACGGCCCTGAAGGCCGCTTCGCCTCCGTCTTCCTTGCCCTCGCCGCTCCCAGCCTCGCCTGGCCGCTACGCGCCGTCGCCCACGGGCGAGCTCCATCTGGGAAACCTGCGGACGGCGCTGCTCGCCTGGCTCTTCGCGCGCTCGGCGGGCGCGCGGTTCCTCGTCCGGGTCGAGGACCTCGACGTCGGCCGGGTTCGCGAGGGCTACGTGGCCGAGCAGCTCGACGACCTGCGCGCGATCGGGCTCGACTGGGACGGCGAGGTGGTGCGGCAGTCGCAGCGCACGGAGCTGTACGCGGAGGCGCTGGCTCGGCTGCAGGCCGACGGCCGCGTGTTCCGCTGCTTCTGCTCACGGCGCGAGGTGCGCGAGGCGGCCTCCGCCCAGCACGGTGAGCTTCCCGAGGGCTTCTACCCCGGGACCTGCCTGGCGCTGAGCGACGCGGAGTCGAGTCGCCGGGCCGACGCCGGCGAGCCTTTCGCGCTGCGGCTCCGGGCCGGCGGTGCCGAGGTCACCGTGCGTGATCGCCTCCACGGCGAGCGCACCGACGTCGTCGACGACCTGGTCCTGCGCCGCCGTGACGGCGCCTTCGCCTACACCCTGGCGGTGGTCGTCGACGACGCCGCCCAAGGGGTGGGGGAGGTCGTCCGCGGCGACGACCTGCTGCCCTCGACGGCGGGGCAGGCGCACCTGTGCGACCTGCTCGGCCTCGAGCGTCCGGCCTGGGCGCACGTCCCCCTCGTCCTCGGCCCCGACGGCGCCCGCCTCGCCAAGCGCCACGGCGCGGTGACGCTCCGCGACCTCGCGAGCGAGCTCGGCTGGGAGCCCGCCGACGCGGTGGCGTGGATGGCGCGCTCGCTTGGGCTGGCCGGGGAGGGGGTGCGAGTGAGCGCCCCCGATCTGGTCGAGCGCTTCGACCCGGCCGCGCTCCCGCATGAGCCGACGACCTTCTCGCCGGCTCAACCGTGAGTGGGCCTGTCTGCGTGAAGCCGACGGCGGGCCGTGAGGTAAGCGCAGAGCACTTCACTCTTGGCATCCCGTTGCTGATCGGGTTCCCGCTTCGATGCCGAAGGGCCAAGCGGCCCCGGTGGTTGGCTCCGCAGGCGTTGGTCATCCGCGTGCTTGCGGCCAGTGCGGTCGGATCACTTCGTCGCGAATGTTGAGCGCGGCGTTGAGGTCACGGTCGTGGGTGACACCACATGCTGCACAGCGCCATGTCGCGCTCTGCGGCTCGGTGTCGCGTTGCGCCGACCGCATCCACTGCAGCACTTGCTCGACGGGAAGTACCGCTCGATGACCGCCACCGTGCAACCACTCGTCTCGCTCTTGTAGATCAGCTGGCGCCTGAATTCGCCGAGCGCGGCGTCGTGAACTCCTCGGGAGAGCTTGGTTCTCGCCATCCCTCGGATATTCAGGTCTTCGACGCAGATCAGGGCGTAGTCGTTCGTCAACCGCGTCGTCTGCTTCTGAAGGAAGTCCACTCGTCGGTTGCGAGTCCGCTCGTACTGCGATGCAAGCCTTCGCTTGGCATCGACGCGCCCGTTGGAGCCGCGCTGGCACCTCGAGAGCCTCCGGTGCGAGCGGGCGAGAAGGCGGGCCGACTTGCCCCAGTTCCGCGGCGCCGGTACTCGGTCCCCGTCGCTGGTGACGATCAGATCGACGATCCCGACGTCAACTCCGACCGCCGGGTGGACGCCACCGCCCTTGACAGCTGGAGCGACCTCGAACGTCAGACTCACGAACCAACGCCCTGATCGCTCACGAGAGAACGTGGCCGTCTTGATGCGATCGACTCCTGCAGGGAGCGCGCCGCGAAAGCGAATGAGCCCGACCTTTGGGCACCGCACGCGATTCCCCTCACACCGCACGCGCTGCGGTATGCGAAAGCGGCATCTGTCTCGCTTGCGCGCGCGGAATCGCGGGCGCGAGGCGTGGCCGGAATGCCATCTCGACACGGCCCACTCGGAGTCACGCACCGCCTGCTGGAGCGCCTGCGAGTCCGCCTCCTGCAGCCACCGCTGCTCCCGGCGGAGCGTGGTCAGATCCCGCATCGGGGTCTCAGACCGAGGCTCGGCGACGAGCAGCCGTTCCAGGCTCCAGTTGTAGACGAACCGGCGAGCGTCGCCCATCCGCGTCAGAGCATCCTCCTGCTTGACCGTTGGATACAGCCTCAGGCGACGCGAGCGAAGAACGGGGTCCACCGATCGAAGGTCGCACATGGGGCGGACGCATGTTCGCCGTGCGCGAAGAGCCGAGGACGGGATTCGAACCCGTGACCCCCGCTTTACGAGAGCGGTGCTCTGGCCAACTGAGCTACCTCGGCGCGGGCGCGGATTCTAGGGCAGGCTTCGACGCACGCCCAGTGGCGAGGCCGCTGCCGGTCCGGCGACTCTCTCTAGACTGGCTTTCGCGTCTCCAATGAATGGGGGTCGGCTCTTCGGCTCCGTGGGGGCCTGGGAAGGAGAGAAGTCCGATGTTTCGCAGGTTGATTGTGGTGCTTGCCGTCCTCGGCGTCGGCGTCGTGGCTCTCGCGCCGTCCGCGGGTGCCCGTGGGGATGGCGGCCCCGGGAAGTACAAGATCACCATCCACTACTCGGCCAAGCAGGACCGCATCTACGGCACGATCGTGTCGCCGCACCGGGACTGCTTCGACTCGCGAGTGCTGTACGTGTACTTCTGGGACGGAGACGACTGGATCGCCCAGCTCCACACCACCGACTTCCGCGGCAAGTGGAAATACGAGGGTGCGATGGGCGGCGTCAGCGAAGGCAAGTACTACGCCAAGGCACCTGACGACAAGGCGACCGGCTGCACCGCAGTCAAGTCGGAGACGATCAGGGTCCGCTGACCAGCTTCACCCCGATCTTCTCGCTCCCCTCGGGGCCGGTCAGGGTCGCCGTCGCCTTCGCTTTGGGCTTCTGGGCCAGCGCCTTCTTCAGCGCCCTGCGCCCCTTGCCCTTGATCTTGATCGTGAGGTCCTCGTCCGCACCGGCCGGGAGGTCGAACGCAGCCTTGCCCAGCTTCGTCTTGCGGGAGAGCGCGAGCGCCAGCTCCCCCTCGCATCCGCTCGTGTCGACCGGGCACGAGAGCGAGGCGCGCGCGCTCCTCGTTCCCTTCAGCTTCAGCTTCGGTTCCAGGCCGACGGTGCCCGCCGGCAGCTCCGGCCCGGTCATCCGCACCTCGTAGCCCGTGGTCGGGCTGCCGCTGAGGACCTGCACGCTCACCGCTCCCTGCGAGAACGTCGAGACCTGACCCGGCTCGACGCCGTAGGGCGCCTTCGTCAGCGCCGCGCAGTACCCGGGGGAGGGGCTGGGAGCGGCAGGCAGGACCCGGATCGGTGGCACCCCGTTGCCGGCACCCGTGCCGCCATTCGCGTCGACCTCGTAGATGAGGACGCCGCCGGTGTCGCACATCTCGGCGTCGAAGCCGAGGGGACCCCTTACCTCGGCGACGATCGCGGTGGAGGGGCTGGTCTGCGCGACCATCATCTTCGTGCCGCCCGCCACCGAGAGCGGGGCGATATGCGCGGTCTGCTCGCCGTGGACGCAGAGCCACTCGCTCGGCTCCAGCCACCCGATCTTCCGCTTGTGCCAGGCGCTCAGGTGCAGGCCGGGTCCGATCCACCCCATCAGGTCCCAGCTGCCCACGTCCGGATGGGTGGAGGCGAAGTCGGGGGCCCCGTAGCGGTAGAGATCCGGGAGCCCGAAGGTGTGTCCGGTCTCGTGGGCGAGGATGTGGGAGCCGTAGTCGTCGGTGGAGTCGTGGGCGTCGTCGCCCAGCGTGGAGCCCCAGCGGATCGCGGTGCCGTCGACGTTGATCGCGCGGTCGCTCGGCGCGGAGAAGGCCGGAGAGTTGGGCAGCGCGCCACCGCTCTCGGCGCCGACCACGTAGACCGTCTGGCGGCCGGAGAAGTCGAAGCCGGAGGCGTCGGCGAGCGCGACCGCCTCCTGGATGTAGGCGCGCTGGCCCTCGAACGTGTGCGGGTCGTACTGGGAGGCGTTCTTGCTCATCCGCAGCCAGGCGTCGTCCATCTTCACGTCGAGCTGGGTGCGGCCGTAGGAGGCCTCGTTGAAGTAGGCGGTGGCCCAGTTGGTGAGGTCCGGGCCGATCGTCGTCTGGGGCGGGCTCTCGGCGCCGGCGGCGTGGTGGTCGGGGAAGTCGACGAAGATCATCGACGCCTTCAGCACCGGCCCCGGCTGGTGGTAGAAGGCGAGGTCGGTCGCGCCCTCCTGCCCGCTGCCGGTCAGCGTGCAGTCGCTTGACGACCGCGCTTGCGAGGCGGCTGGAGCGGCGAGCAGCATGAGGGCCGCGACGACTCCGGCCGACATCAAGCGCGTTATCCGGCGACCTCCCAGCACCCTTGGTCGAGCCTAGCCCAACCCCGATCCGGGTTTCAAGCAACAGGTGCGGTTCGCCTGGCGCGACGCGCGACGGACGGTCGGCGTGCAGCGCAACCTGCGGTCGCCGAGCCGCCGCCGGCTCAGTCCCAGAAGTCCTCGACGCGCTCGCCGTCACCGCCCTCGGGGCGGCTGCCGCCGATGCAGATGACGTCGAGGCCGTCGGGGCCGGCTTCGATCTGGCGGCCGACGTCGGGATCGACCCGCAGGACGTCCCACTGGGCGAGCTCGACGATCTCGTCGTCGAGCTTCATCCGCCCGGAGCCGCTGACGACGACGTAGCTCTCGTGCTGCTCGCGGTGCTTGTGGGCGAAGGGGAAGCGCTCGCCGGGAGGGAAGGTGAAGCGGCTGACGCCGAGCTCGGGCGAGTCGAGCTCCTTGCGGGAGAAGGCGGCGCGGACCGCGGACTCGCCGATGTTGCGCGCCTCGATCTCGGTGAAGTTGGCCTTGGCCCAGCTCGCCATCGAAGTGGGCCTCAGCTCTCGGAGCGCGACTGCTCGTCGTCGGCCGGCGCTTCGCTCGCGGTCTCGGTGGCGGGAGCCTCGGCGGCGGGCGCGGGCGCGGGGGCGGGGGCGGCGGGCGCGGGGGCGGCGGCCTGCTGCTTCCGCTGGGACGGGGCCGGGGCGTCGAGGAAGCCCTTGAACTCCGCCCGCATGTCGCGGGCCTCGCGCATCCCCTTGCCGGCCTTGCGGCCGATGTCGGCGGCGTCGATGTGGTCGCCGACCTTGGCGCCGACCTCGCTGCTCTTGGTGCTCGCCTTGCTGGCCAGCTCCTTCGCCTTCGGGGTCGTGCGGTCGGCGAACTCGCGCGCCTTCTCGCTGCCGACCCGCGCCTGGGTCCCGGCCGAACGGCCGAGCCCCGGCAGTCGCCGGTGGAAGATCAGGAGCAGGATCACCAGGATGATCACGATCTCGAGCGGTCCGATCATTGGACGAGCCTACCGAGGCGACTCCGCGCGCTCGCGGCCGGAGCCCTCAGGCGACCGAGTGCGGCATCGGCTCGCCCGCCAATCCCGCCAGCAGGTTGTCGACGGCGAGCGACGCCATCGCCTCGCGCGTCGCGTGCGTGGCGGAGCCGATGTGCGGCAGCACGATCAGGTTGGGAGCGAGTAGCAGCGGGTCGTCGGCGGGCAGCGGCTCGGGGTCGGTGACGTCGAGCCCGGCTCCCGCGATCCACCCGCGCGCCAGCGCCCGCCGCAGCTCCGGCTGATCGATGATCGGCCCGCGCGCCGTGTTGACGAGGATCGCGGTCTGCCTCATCGCCCGCAGCTCCTCCTTACCGATCAGCCCGCGCGTCTCCTCCGTCAGCGGGCAGTGGAGGCTGACGAAGTCGGAGCGCTCGAGCAGCTCAGCGAGCTCGACCCGCCCCGGGCCGGGCGAGCTGCCGTTCAGCAGCACCTCCATGCCGAAGCCCTCGGCGCGCCGCGCCACAGCCATCCCGATGGCACCGGCGCCGACGATCCCCAGCGTCGCGCCGTGGACGTCGCGACCGAGCCATCCCTCCGGCGACCAGGTGGTCCAGCGCCCGGCGCGGACGTCGGCTTCGGCGCCCGGCAGCCCGCGCGCGCAGGCGAGGATCAGGGCGAAGGCGAGGTCGGCGGTCGTCTCGGTGAGGACGCCCGGCGTGTTGCCCACCGGGATTCCGCGCTCACGCGCCGCCGCGAGGTCGATGTTGTCGACCCCGACGGCGAAGTTGGCGATCGCGCGCAGCTCCGGACAGGCGTCGAGCAGCTCGGCGTCGACCCGGTCGGTGAGTGTGCAGAGGAGCCCCTCGGCGGCCGCCGCGCGCTCGAGCAGCACGGCGCGGTCGACGGGGCGGTCCTGCTCCCAGAGGTCGACCTCGTGCGCCTCGGCGAGGTGGGAGAGCGCCTCCCCGGGCAGCTTGCGGGTCACGAAGCAACGGGCCACGCGCCTATCATCGCGCTCCCTTGAGCGAGGATGCCGACAGCCCCAAGGCGCCGGCGGCCGGGGCGCCGCGGCTCTCGGTCGTGATCGTCAGCTACGAGTCGGCGGACGCGCTCCGCCGTTCGCTCCCGCCGCTCGCAGGTGAGTCGGGGGAGCTCCGCCCCGGCGACGAGCTGATCGTCTGCGACAACGGCTCGAGCGACGGCACCGTGGCGCTGATCCGCGAGCTCGCACCCGGCGCGACCGTGATCGAGGCCGGCGCCAACCTCGGCTTCGCCGCGGGCTGCAACCGGGCGGCGGCCGAGGCGACCGGCGAGCTGCTCCTTCTCCTCAACCCCGACAACGTCGTCGCGCCCGGCTTCCGCGACGCGATCGAGCTGCCGCTGCTCGAGGGCCGCGACTGGGGTGCCTGGCAGGGTCTCGTCACCGACGAGGGCGGCGCCGCGATCAACACGATGGGCAACGTCGTCCACTTCACGGGGATCTCGTGGGCGGGGGGAGCCGGGAAGCCGCGCGCGAAAGCCCCCGCCGCTCCCGCCGAGATCGCCTCCCCCTCAGGAGCCTGCCTGGCGATCCGCCGCGGGCTCTGGGAGCAGCTCGGCGGCTTCAGCGAGCCGTACTTCCTCTACCACGAGGACACCGACCTGGGCCTGCGCGTCCGCCTCGCCGGTTTCGCCAACGGGATCGAGCCGCGGGCCCTCTGCGACCACGACTACGAGTTCGACAAGGGCGCCGCGAAGTGGCGCTACCTGGAGCGCAACCGCTGGGCGACGATCGTCCGCACCTACCCGGGGAGGCTGCTCGCCGCGGTGATGCCGGCCTTGCTCGCCACCGAGCTGGCGCTGTTGCTCGTCGCCGCGGTCAGTGGTTGGCTGCCACAGAAGCTGAGGGCCTACGCGGACACGACCCGCGCGCTGCCGCGCCTGCTCCGGGAGCGGCGGACGATCCAGGCGACCCGAGCGGTCGACGCGGCGACCTTCGCTGACGGTTGCCTCACCGCGGATCTCGACAGCGAGTACCTGGGACGAGCCGCCGACTCGCGCGTCCTCCGAGCGCTTCTCCGCGCGTACTGGCGAGCCGCGCGGACCCTTCTCTGACCCGGCTCAGCCGCGCCGGACGCCGACGTGGGGCATGCAGCCGGGCATGCCCTCAGCCTCCCCTGCTCGCAAACGCGTTTCCCATCGCCAGGCAATCGGTGCCCACCTGAGAATCCGTCGTCACCAGCACGAGGTCAGCGGTGACGACCGCGCCGTCGGAGCTGCGGCGGAATGTGAGGTGGTCGTCGATATGGCTGTTTGCGGCCATCGAGATCACGCTGGCGTTGCTCGCCGTGCCCTCGTTCAGCACGTTGGGCAGGCTGCTGAAGCTGCGTCCCTCCTCCGCGAAGAACCCGTTCACGTTGGTGCGGGAGATCGTGGCGGAGCCCCCAGCCCCGCAGTCAAGAGCGACGGAGAGACCGTTGGCCGAGTAGAGCGGCGTTGCGACCGTGCCCGCGGGAACCCTGGCGCTGATCGGCATCACCTCGGACTTGACCTGAAGCGAGGCCTCATCGATGTCGGCGCCGCTCAGCGAGTCGTCCGTCACGTCGGCGCCCGACAACGATCCGTCGGCGACATCCACGCCCGTGAGCGACCCGTCCTTCACGTCGGTCCCGGTCGCGCTGCCGTCCTTCAGGTCCTTCGTCGAGACCTGACCGTTCTTGATCTGCTTCGACCTGACGGAGTTCTTCGGCAGCTGCGTCGCGGCGTAGGCGCCGGTGCCGAGCGCGACGAAGAGGGCGAGCAGCGCGATCAGGGTCGCGGGCGACGGCAGTGGTCGGCGCACGGGGTTTCCTCCGGTTCCCAGCTCCGGAACGAGCTGACGCCGAGGACCCTACTCTCGGGTCCCCGGCGTCATCGCAGCTGCTCGGATCTGGTTGCCGCCGGTTGCGGCCTACGCCAGAGACGTCGCCGGCTCGGGCTCGAGCGCCAGCTCGAGCACCTCGCCGATCGTCATCACCGGGTGGAACGTCATCTCCTCGCGGACCTCGGCCGGGACGTCGTCGAGGTCGCCGCGGTTGCGCTCGGGGAGGATCACGTCGGTCATCCCGGCGGCGTGCGCGGCGAGGACCTTCTGCTTGAGCCCGCCGATCGGCAGGACCCGTCCCTGCAGGGTCACCTCGCCGGTCATCGCGACCGTGTGCTTGACCGGGCGCCCCGTCAGCAGCGACGCCAGCGCCGTCGTCATCGTGATCCCGGCGCTCGGGCCGTCCTTGGGGATGCCGCCGGCCGGAACGTGGACGTGGAACTCCTTGCCGCTGATGTCGGCCGGGTCGATACCGAGGTCCTCGGCGTGGCCGCGGACGTAGGAGAGGGCGATTCGCGCCGACTCCTTCATCACGTCGCCGAGCTGGCCGGTGAGCACGAAGTCCTCCTTCGCGCCCTCGCTCCGCGGCATCGACGTCGTCTCGATGAAGAGCACGTCGCCACCCGCGCCGCTGACCGAGAGGCCGCTCGCCACGCCGGGAACGGCGGTGCGCTCGGCCGCCTCCTGGAAGAAGCGCTGCCGGCCGAGAGCCTTGCGGACGGCCTCGTCGTCGACCGTCACCGGCGGCTTCGCGGAGCCACTCGCGATCTGCGTCGCGGTCTTGCGCAGGAGCTTCCCGAGCTCGCGCTCGAGGCCACGGACGCCGGCCTCACGTGTGTACTCGGTGACGATCCGGCGCACCTCCTCGTCGCTGATCTCGACCTCCTCGGCCTCGAGCCCATTGCGCTTCAGCTGCCTGGGGAGCAGGTAGCCCTTGGCGATCTCGACCTTCTCGTCGGTCGTGTAGCCGTCGAAGCGCACGACCTCCATCCGGTCGAGGAGCGGGCCGGGGATCGTCTCGGCGACGTTCGCCGTGGCGATGAACATGACCTCGGAGAGGTCGAGCTCGACGTCGAGGTAGTGGTCGCGGAACGAGTGGTTCTGCGCCGGGTCCAGCACCTCGAGCAGGGCCGAGCTGGGGTCGCCGCGCCAGTCGGCGCCGACCTTGTCGACCTCGTCGAGCATGATCACCGGGTTCATGGTCTTCGCGTCCCGCAGCGCCCGGACCAGACGACCCGGGAGCGCGCCGATGTAGGTGCGGCGGTGGCCGCGGATCTCGGCCTCGTCGTGGACGCCGCCCAGCGACATGCGGACGAACTCGCGGCCGGTGGCGCGCGCGATCGACTCGCCGATCGAGGTCTTGCCGGTTCCGGGAGGTCCGATCAGGGTCAGGATCGCTCCCGCCTGACGACCCTCCTCCTCGACGCCGCGCTCGTGGCGCAGCTTGCGGACCGCGATGAACTCGGTGATCCGCTCCTTGACGTCGTCGAGGCCGGCGTGGTCGGCGTCGAGCACCTCGCGGGCGTGGACCGGGTCGAGCCGCTCCTCGCTGCGCTCGCCCCACGGGACGGCGGTCAGCCACTCCAGGTAGGTGCGCAGCATCGAGCTCTCGCCGGAGCTGTCGCCCATCCGTTCGAGGCGGTTGAGCTCCTTCTCCGCGTGCTCGCGGACGTCGTCCGGCATGCCGGACTCCTCGATCTTCTTGCGGTACTCGTCGGCGAAGGAGGCGTCGTCCTCTCCCAGCTCCTTCTGGATCGACTCGAGCTGCTTGCGCAGGAAGTACTCCCGCTGCTGCTTCTCGGCGCCGCTCTGGACGTCGTCGCGGATCCGGGAGCGGACCTGCAGCTCGGCGAGGCGCTCCTTCTGGAAGGCGACGGCGGTGGTCAGGCGCTCGGTGATGTCGAGCGTCTCCAGCAGCTCCACCTTCTGCTCGAAGGAGAGGTCGGGGGAGTAGCCGGCGGTGTCGGCCAGCGCTCCCGGCTCGCCGATCGCGCGCAGGAAGGCCCGGATGCGGTCGTCGGCGTTGCGCAGCTCGAGGATCTCCTCGACGACGGCGCGGTACTCGCGCTCGAGCGCGCGGATGTCGTCGGTGCGCTCGGTCGGATCCTCGTGCTCGGTCACCTCGATGCGGAGGGTGCCGTTCAGGTCGGTGCGGGCGGCACCGGCGATGCCGCGCGAGATGCCCTCGAGGGTGACGGCCTTGGCGCCGCCCGGAAGGTCGAGCCGCTCGTGGACCTCGGCGATCGTGCCGACGGAGGCGAAGTCATCGCCCTTGCGGGGGACGAGGAGGACGCGGTCCTCGGCGCCGGCGTCGACGGCGAGGGTCAGGTTCATGCCCGGGAAGACGACGACGTCGTCGAGGGGGATCAGGGGAAGCGTGCTCATGGGTTTCAAGGTCCTTCCTGCTTGGGGAAACGGAAGGGTATCACCAATCGTTATGAGAACCAACGATTATGAATTCGCCCGATCGCCGGGTATGCTCGGCCCATGGCCTCGCGACCGCAGCGGCAGAAGCAGCTCTCCCCGTCGGGCCCGCCCGCCAGGTCGACCCCGGCGGCCTCCCCGCAGCCGAGCTGCGGCGTCCTCTTCTTCCGGATCTCCCGCGCTTCGACGGAGGGCCTCGGCGGCGCCCTATCGGAGGTCGGCCTGCGAGCGCCGGAGTACGCGATCCTCCACCAGCTGTACGAGGCGGGACCGATCTCCCAGCAGGCGCTTGGGCGGGCGCTGCGGATCCACGCCAGCAACCTCGTCGCCCTGATCGACGAGCTCGAGGCCGACGGCTCCGTCATCCGCGGGCGCGATCCCGAGGACCGGCGCCGCTACCTGCTCGAGCTCACCGACGACGGCCTGCGCCGCCTCGCCAAGGCCGAGACCGTCGCCAGGAGCGCCGAAGCCGAGATGCTCGCCCCGCTCACCGCCGCCGAGCAGGAGCGCCTGCGCAGGTACCTGACGAAGATGGCCGGGCACTCATGCGCCCCCGGCGACCGCTGCGGCAAGCCACCGAGCCGCTGACGCTTCACGCAACGGCGCCCCGCTCCACCGCTGGCGAGCGGTGGATGCCAAGCGCACGCACGGGTTTACCAGCGCCCCCGCGCCGGTCCAACAGCGCCCCCGCGCCGAACGTACGTCGTTGGGCGCTATGGGGACCCATTCCGTACGTTCGGTGGAGCGGCGAGCGGACTGCAGCTCGCCGGGCTTGCCCTCCGGCCGCTGGTCCTGCGACCGCCGATCAGCCCGTGGGTTCGCCCTCGCCGGGCGGCGCGCCTTCCGCCACCCCCGCCGGGACCGTCGGCGTGTCGCCGTTCGCGTCCGGGATGACCAACCCGCTCTTGCGGATCCGCCGTTGCTCCCGGTCCATCCGGGCGACCTCCTGGGCGAGGATCTTCGTCTCCTCGCTGAGCCGCGAGAACGAGACCGAGAAGTTGAGCAGGAGGCCGAAGATGACCGCGAGGCCGAGCAGGAACAGCGCGTTCGGCGGCGACTGGATGCCGACCAGGTCGGCGATGAACTCGAGGCCGCCGTTCCAGACCGCGAGCACGACCAGGAAGGCGGCGGCGAACATCCAAAGCAGCGCGTAGCGCTCGACCAACCGCCGCCGCCGGACCAGTTCGACGACGAGGGCGAGCAGCAGCACCGTGACGATCACGGCGATGATCTGCGCCTTGCCGGAGAGCTTCGACTGCTCGATCGCGACCGGCAGGGCGGCGCCGAGCAGGGCGCTCACGCCGGGCCGCCTTCCTCGCTCGGCCCGGTCGCGGTGGCGGCGCTCGGGGTGACCGCCTCGAACTCGCCGGTCTCGGGCGGCCGGCCGTCGAGCGGCGTCGGCCGGCGGCGCAGCAGGCCGACGAACAGCGCCAGCATCACCTTCGCCATGTAGTAGGCGGCGCGCGGGTAGTCGATCGAGCTGCGCCCGAAGCCGCGCGCGTTCATCCGCACCTGCACCTCGTGGATGCGGAGCCGGTGGTGGTGGAGCATCAGGATCGCCTCGACCTCGGGGTAGTCGTGCGGGTAGTCGCGGGCGAACAGCTCGATGCCCTTGCGGTTGGTCATCCGGAAGCCCGAGGTCGGGTCGGTGATCCGCTGGCGCACCAGCAGCGTCAGGAGGATCGCGAAGATCAGGTTGCCGACCCGGCGGCCGATCGGGACCTTGTAGCCGGGGTCGCCGCGGAAACGGGTGCCGTAGACCATGTCGGCGTCGTCGCCGGTGCGCAGCTTCTCGAGCATCTCGGGGATGTACTCGGGCTTGTGCTGGCCGTCGCCGTCGACCTGGACGGCGACGTCGTAGCCGTTGCGCAGCGCGAACTTGTAGCCCGACTGCATCGCGCCGCCGATCCCGAGGTTGAACGGGTGGCGGATCACGATCGCGCCGTGCGACTCGGCGACCGCGACGGTGTTGTCAACCGAACCGTCATCGATGACGACGACGTCGAAGCCGGGGGCCTGGCGCTTGATGTCGCGGACCACGCGGCCGACCATGCCCTCCTCGTTGAGGGCCGGGACGATCGCGAGGAGCTTCAGCTTTCGGGTGTCTTCCGGCATCGGCAGGGACGGCCCACGAGCGCACCGAACGCCGCGGGGACGGGCATCGAGGGTAGCGGGGGAGGGCGGATCTGGCGAGTGATCTAGCTTCCCTGGGACGTGGCTCCCCGCGCCGGCACCGACGACTCGCTTGCCGCGCTCGAGCGCGAGGTGCACGGCTGCCGAGCCTGCCCGCGCCTGGTCGAGTGGCGCGAGAGCGTCGCCGCCGACCCGCCGCGGCGCTACCGCGGCGAGCGTTACTGGGCGCGGCCGATCTCCGGCTTCGGCGACCCGGGCGCTCGCATCATTGTGGTCGGCCTTGCGCCCGCCGCCCACGGCGCCAACCGCACCGGCCGGGTCTTCACCGGCGACCGCTCGGCCGACTGGCTGTACGCGGCGATGCACCGGGCCGGCTACGCCAACCAACCGACCAGCGTCAGCGCCGACGACGGCCTGCGGCTCAGCGACGCCTGGGTGACCGCGGTCGTCCGCTGCGCGCCGCCCGCGAACAAGCCGACGCCGCCCGAGCGCGACAACTGCCTGCCCTACCTGGTCCGCGAGTTGCAGTTGCTCGAGCGCGCGCGGGTGCTGGTCGCGCTCGGCGCCTTCGCCTGGGACGGCTGCCTGCGGGCGCTGCGCGCCGGTGGCGCCGAGATCCCGCGCCCGAAGCCGCGGTTCGGCCACGGCGCCGAGGCGGAGATCGGCGAGTTCGTCGTGCTCGGCTGCTTCCACCCGAGCCAGCAGAACACGTTCACCGGCAAGCTGACCGAGGCGATGATCGACGACGTCCTCGCCCGCGCCCGTGAACTCAGCCCCCGGGCGTAAGATCGGCCGCCCGCAAGACCGTGGTCCCGCTGAACATCCCGAACACGCTGACGATGCTGCGGATCCTCGCGGTCCCGGTGGTCGTCGTCGCGCTGCTTGCCGAGGTGCCGAACGGCGACCTGTGGGCCGGGATCGTGTTCGCGATCGCCGCCTGCACCGACGGGCTCGACGGCTACATCGCCCGCCGCCGCGACGAGGTCACCACCTTCGGGAAGCTGATGGACCCGCTCGCCGACAAGCTGCTGATCGTCGCCGCGCTCGTCTCACTGGTCTCGCTCGGCCGGCTCGAGGCGTGGATCGCGATGGTGATCATCGCCCGCGAGCTCGCCGTCACCGGCCTGCGCGCGGTCGCGGTCGAGCAGGGGGTGGTGATCTCGGCGAGCTGGCTCGGCAAGCTGAAGACGGCGCTGCAGGTGGCTGCGATCATCGCCCTGATCGCCGTCGATCCGGCGACCCTGGCGGTCGATCTGCTCGTCTACGCGATGCTTGCGATCACGGTGATCTCGGGCGCCGATTACTTCTTCGGCGTCCGTCGCCGGATCGAGAAGGAGCGCCGGGCGGCGGCTGGGGCCTGAGCGCGCAGCCGCGATCCCCCGCGCCCCGGCGCGACGAAAAGCTCAGGCACGGGGGTGGACCATAGGAGGGTGCCTGAGGTTGTGTGCGCTATTCGACCTCAAGCTCAGGGACGGGCGGAGCCGCGAAGGGGTGCCTGAGGTTTCGACCGACCCCGCGCCGGTCGCGGGACGCCGAGCGCGGCGGCCTGGACCTAGCGAGTCCAGGGCGTCGCGATCAAGGACGCAGGAGCCGCCGCGGCCTCGAGGGCCGCAAGGCGACGAGGACGCCGAGCGCGGCGGCCTGGGCCGCTAGGTCAGGCGTCGAGCCACTCCCGCATCGTCAGGTGATGGGGTGAGTGCTCGCCGCCCTCGAGCTCACGAAGGACCTCGGCGAGCTCGCCGGAGCGCTCGGCGGCGACCGTGTGGCGGTGGATCGTCTCGAGGTTCTCCTGGCGGGCGAGGACGAAGCCGCCGCCGGCGGCGAGCTCCGGATGGGCCGCGGCGATGCGGCGGATCATCTCGCGGACGACGTCCTCGACGAACCGCGGGTTGGCATGCGCCTTCTCGACGACCGCGCGCTCGTCCTCACGCTTCATCAGCTCGTAGATCTCCGACGACATCGACGACTCGACGATCTCGAGCAGCTCGAGGGCGTCGATCTCGGCCGAGCCGCCGTCCCCGCCGCGGCCGAGGTAGAGGGTGCCGATGCCGCGTTGGTTGTGGGTCGCAACCGGGACGGCGCCGATGATCTCCTCGATCTGGGACTCGTCGTAGCCGAGACCGGCGAGGCGCTCACGGGCGCCGGCGGCGACGAGTTCCTGGGCGCATGGGCAGGCGGTCATCCCCTGCGCCTGTACGCCGGTCAGGGTGCGGGTGCCGTTGGCGGCGGCGACCGCGGTGCCGAACAGCGAGTAGATCTCCTGGGTCGGGCGGCCGCTGACCGGCGCCGGAACGGTCTGCGGGTAGCGGGCGGCGAGCGAGACCTCGGCGCGGAGGCCGTCCTGGCCCTCGCGGACGCGCTCGGCGATGTGGGCGGCGAGGTGCTCGGCCTTCAGCTCAGTGCGGCTGATCGAGGCGTCGATCGCCTCGTTGACGACCTCCTCGAACCGTGACATGTGGACGCCCGCCTGCTGCGGGTTGAGGTCGACGTAGCACTCGAGCTCGGCGAAGAACAGCTGCGGCTCGCTCCCCGGGGCGTCGATCCGGATCACCTTTTCGACGCCGCGGACGCCGACCCGGGTCAGGCTCACCTCGGTGCGAGGGCGACGTGCCTGCACGTCGGGGTAGGCGGCGGATGCGGGGGCGGCGGGGTGGTTCACGGGAAACCGGTCCCGCAGCGTAGCGATGCCGGCTTCGTGCGCACACGACCCTGCCATACTCGCCGGGCAACCCCCGGAGAGGCCGCCCCGCTGGGGCAATGGAGAGAATTTGGCCGACGATCTCGAGGAGACGGATCAGGCTGCCCGCGTGCGGACGGGCGATGAGCTGGCGGAGGCGCTGATCGCTGTCGGACGCGAGCCCGGCTTCGTCACCGTCGAGCAGGTCGCCACCGCCCTCGAAGAGGTCGAGCTCGGCGCCGAGGGGATCCGCGAGCTGCACGCGCAGCTGCTCGACGCCGGCGTCGAGGTGATCGGCCGCGAGAACGGCGCCGGCAATGAGAACGGCGACGGCCCGGCCGCGCCGGTGGACGCCTCCCCGGACCTGACCGTTGAGCCGGGTGTCGACTCGCTGCGTCTCTACCTGCACTCGATCGGCAAGGTGTCGCTGCTCACCGCCGATGGAGAGGTCGAGCTGGCGAAGCGGATCGAGCGCGGCGACATCGACGCCAAGCGGCAGATGGTCGAGGCCAACCTCCGGTTGGTCGTCTCGATCGCGAAGGGCTACGTCGGCCGCGGCCTCAGCTTCCTCGACCTGATCCAAGAGGGCTCGCTGGGTCTGATCCGCGCGGTTGAGAAGTTCGACTACCGACGCGGCTACAAGTTCTCGACCTACGCAACCTGGTGGATCCGCCAGGCGGTCACCCGCGCGATCGCCGACAAGAGCCGGACGATCCGCGTCCCCGTCCACGTCAACGAGAAGCTGGCGCGGGTCCGCAGCGTCGAGCGCGGCCTCGTCCAGGATCTCGGCCGCGAGCCCGAGCCGCACGAGGTCGCCGCCGAGCTCGGCATGCAGGTCAGCGAGGTGCGCGAGCTGATGAACATCGGCGCCGCGCCGGTCTCGCTCGAGGCGCCGATCGGCGACGACGGCAACGGCCGCCTCGCCGACCTCGTCCCCGACGAAGAGAGCGAGGGCCCGTTCGAGCACGCAACCGACTCGCTCCAGCGCGAGGGCCTCGAGCGCGCCCTCGGCATGCTTTCCGAGCGCGAGCGCAAGGTGATCGAGCTGCGCTACGGCCTGCTCGGCTCCGACCCGCTCACCCTCGAGCAGATCGGCCGCGACTTCGGCATCACCCGCGAGCGCGTCCGCCAGATTGAGTCGAACTCGCTGCGCAAGCTCAAGCGGCTGCCCCAGGCGCAGAGCCTGCGCGAGGGCTGATCGATCGGCTGCGGGTGCCTGGCGGGTTGTGATGGGGGAGGAGGGATTCGAACCCGCTCAGGCGATGCCACTGAATTTACAGTCCAGCCCGGCTCTCCAGCTCCGGCGCTCCCCCTCATCGGGGCGGCGCATTCTAGGGCTCTTGCGGCCGCCGTCGCGCGGGCCGGTTCAGTCCTCGCGGGCGTAGGGGTTTGCGTCGCCCTTGATCGCGGTGCCGTCGGCGGTGGTGCCGTAGGCGGCGGCGTTCGCCTCGGCCTCGGTCTGCGCGTCGGCGGCGGCCTGGGTCTCCTCGACCGAGCCGCCGCGGCTGATGCCGAGCCGGCCGGAGCGGAACAGCTGGCCGACGACGATGTCGCTGGCGCCGACGATGAACAGGACGCCGCCGATCAGCGGGTCGGCGGCCGCGATCACGATCAGGCCGGCGATCGCCATCAGCAGCCCGGTCCCGATGATGAAGTTGCCGGTCAACTGCTGGGGCTTCAAGGGTGCGCTCGCTCCGATCGGTTCGCTTCGGGACGCTAAGGTAGCCCACCGCTGCCCGGATAGCTCAGTGGTAGAGCACCTCCATGGTAAGGAGGGGGTCAGGGGTTCAAATCCCCTTCCGGGCTCTCAGGATCCGCCGCCGCCGCCGATTACGCTCAGGCCCGTGACGGCCGACTCGATCACCCTGATCGCCCCCTACCTGGCGCCGGCCGCGGTCGGTCCCCGGGCCGCCCGCTCGCGGCGGATCGCGACGGCGCTGGCTGCCGCCGGCCACCGCGTCCACCTGGTGGCGATCGCCGATCCAACCATCTCCGAACCGGTCCTCGCAACGGCGCCGGGAACCCTGGTCGGCGCGATGGGAGAGCCCGGGTTGAGCGCCCGCCGCCGCCTGCGCGCCACGAGCGCCCGCGCCGCCCGGCGGCTGCTGCCGCTGCCCGATGCCAACCTGCGCTGGGCCGCGGCGGTGCTCCGCGACCCGGCATTGGCCGAGCCGCCGAGCCCGCGCACGACGATCTACGCAATCGCGGCGCCGTTCTCGGCGCTGATTGCCGGAGCGCTGCTAGCGCGCCGCTGGGGGGCGCCGCTGATCGGCGACATCGGCGACCCGTGGTTCGCCGCCGGCCCCGCCGAGGCGCGCCTCGCTGCCGCGACGATGCGCCGGATCGACGCCCTTGTGGTCACCAACGAGCCGACCGCCGCCGCCTGCAGGGCCCAGCTTCGACCGGGCGCGCCGATCCTCGTTGCGCCAAACGGCGCCGATCCGCTGCCGCGCTCGGCGCCGCCGAACGGCGAGCGGCCGTTGTTCCTGCAACTCGGCACCCTCTCTCACGCCCGCACCGATTCGGCGGCCGCCTTCCGGGCCCTCGCCGCCCTCGACCGCGAGGGGCTGATCCGCTTTCGCTCCCACGGCGAGGCCTGGGTCCGCCTGCCGCCCGCTGCCTCGCGCCACCACCGCGGGGTGCTCGGCGAGGGCGAGGCGCGGCGGCTGATGGGCTCGGCCGCGGCGGTGCTCGTGGTCGGCAACCGCAACCCGATCCAGATCCCCAGCAAGGTCTATGAGGTCGCCCGATCGGAGGCCTGGGCCCTGTGCGTGAGCCAGCACCGGCGCGAGCCCGGCGTCGAGATCCTCCGCGCCAGCGGCCACGCCGTCGCCTGCACCAACGACGAGGCCGCGATCCGCGCCGGGGCGCTGACGATCCTCGGACGCGAGCGGCGCGGCGAGCGCCCACGGCCCACCGATCGCCACTCCTGGGAGACGACGCTCGATCGCATCGAGCGGTTCGCCGCCCCGGCCCCAGCCGCCGCCCGCGAGCGCCGGCCGCTCGATCCCGAACCCGCCCCGGCCGGTGGCTGATCGCCCTCGTTGCGCCCGTCCGATCGCCGCTAAGGTTCCCGCCCCGCCGCGAGCGCGCCCGCGGGCCCGGGCCCCGGCGGGATCGATGTCATGAGCTCCCACGGGGCCACACCAATTGCGTCCGCTCGGTCGGCCGCCCGCGCCGTTCGCGTCCGGCTCGCCGCCGCGCGCGTCTGCGCCGGCGATCGCTCACGGCGGCGGCTGGTCGAGATGTTCGCGGCGGGCCGGTTCGAGCCGCTCGGCGACCCCGAGCCGATCAACCTGAAGGCGCTCGGTGGCGCGCCGGTGCTGATCCGCCCCGGCTCATCCGATCCCGACGTCCTGATCGGCGCCTTCGACGGTCGCTACCACCTGCCCGCCGGTCGCCTTGACCCGCCCGAATTCGTCTGGGACCTGGGAACCAACATCGGCCTGACGATCCTGCAGATGGCGCGCGAGTTTCCCGCCGCCCGGTTCGTCGGCGTCGAACTCGACGGCGCTAACTTCGAGCTCGCCGAGCGCAACCTGGCGACGCTCGGCGACCGCGTCGAGCTGATCGAGGGCGCGGTCTGGACCGAGCCGGGGACGATCGAGTACGGCACCCCCGACGGCGGCTCCGAGGACGCCTTCCGGGTCAGCGAGAGCGGCGGCGGCGTTGCGGCGGCGGTCCCGCTCGACGAGTTGCGCGAGCGGTTCGGGCCGCCCGGCTACGTGAAGATGGACATCGAGGGCGCCGAGCGCGAGGTGCTCGCCGTCAACACGGGCTGGGCCGCAGACGTCGCCGCGCTCGGCGTCGAATACCACGCGCCCTACGGCGAGCCCGAGTGCCGCGCCGCGGTCGAGGCGCTCGGCTTCACCGACTTCGAGCGCCGGCGCCGCAGCCTGCTCCGCCGCAGCGGCGACTCGATCTTCGCGTTCCGCCGATGAGCGCCCCGCCGAGCCCGCTGATCGTGATCGGCCCGACGCCGCCGCCGGTCCACGGTAGCGCCGTCGCCACCAAGCACCTCGTCGACGCGGTCGCCGAGGCCGGTGCGCTCGCCGCCCACCTCGAGACCGGCGAGGACGACCGCTCGACCTCGAAGCTCGGCGCGCTCGACCCACTCAACGTCTATCTCGGCCTCAAGCACGTCGCGCTGCTCGTCTGGCTGCTCGCCCGCAACCGCGGCGCCGACATCTACGTGCCGATCTCGCAGAACCTCTGGGCGTTCGCCCGCGACGCGATCTTCATCCGCCTCGGCGCGCTCGCACGCCGCCGCGTCGTCGTCCACCTCCACGGCGGCTACTTCGGCGTCTTCTACGCCAAGCGCGGCCCGCTCGGCAGGCGCTGGATCGAGGGCACCTTTGGCCGCGTCGACGAGGCCTGGGTGCTGACCGAGTTCCACCGCGACATCTTCGGCCCGCTGATCGCGCCCAATCGCGTTCGCGTGATCGAGAACTCCAGCGACGACATGGGCCCGCCCCGCGTCGCCGCGCGCGACGACGAGCGCCTGCGGCTGCTCTTCCTCTCCAACCTGATGCCGGAGAAGGGACACGCCGACCTGCTCGCCGCGCTCGAGTCGCTCGCCGAGCGCGGCTCCGGCGGCATCGACCTGCGGCTCGCCGGTGGCGTCGATCCCGATGTCGCCGCCCGGGTCCGCGAGCGCGCCGAGGCGCTCGCGAACGCCGGCATCGGGGTCGAGTTGCTCGGCCGGGTCGAGGGCGAGCGCAAGCGCGAGCAGTTCCGCTGGGCCGACGCGCTGGTGCTGCCGAGCCATTTCCTCGAGGGCCAGCCGATCGTCCTGCTCGAGGCGATGTCGGCGGGCCTGCCGATCGTCGCCAGCGATTCCTCCGGGATCCCGTTCACGGTGCTTGACGGCGAGCAGGCGCTGATCGTCGGCGCCGGCGACATCGAGGCGCTCGCCGCCGCGATCGAGCGCCTCCGCGACGAGCCGGCGTTGCGCGAGCGCCTCGGCCGCAGCGGCCGCGAGCGCTACGAGCAGCGCTACACCCACCCGAGCTTCGCGACGCGGGTGGCGGAGTTGCTGGTCAGGCGGGCTCCGCCGCGCCGGGCTGCTCGGGGTTGACGCCCGCGCCGCCGATGATCGCCGGCCACAGCAGCAGCATCGCCAGCGGCGCCCAGAAGAAGATGCTGAGGAACGGCCCGGTCAGCGTCTCGTTGAAGCCGACGACGACCGAAGCGCCGCCGAGCCAGGCGACGAGCGAGACCAGCATCGTGCGCCGGGCCGGGTCGAGCGCGCCGCCCCGGAGCGCGCGCCAGACGTTGCGCACGGCGAGGAAGATGATCAGGGCGAGCGCCGCGAACCCGATCACCCCGAGCCGGTAGATCCAGGCCACGAACGAGTTGTGGGGACCGGCGACGTTGAAGCTCGTGTTCGGATCGTTGTCGCGGTAGTCGTACTTGACGCCGTGCCAAGTGAACGCGGCGGGCTGCCCGAAGCCGACGCCGAGCAGCGGGTCGGAGGGCACCCGCGAGAGCAGCTCCTGCCAGTAGGCGAGCCGCCAGCGGACGTTCGCCGATTCGCTGCTGTCGCCGCCGCCGAGGCTGGTGATCTCGCGCGAGAGCTGCGCCTCGCTGTCGGGGCCGCCGGTCGAGGTGGCGCTGCCGCCGGCGGCGTCGTAGGCGCCGTTCGCGGTCGAGGCGGTGGTCACCTCGTCGCCGGTCTTGTTGATCGCGGTCTCGATCCCGAGCGCCACCGGCAGGCTGACGGCAACGACCGCGGCGAGCGCCAGCGCGCTGCGCAGCGTCCGCCCCCGCGGCGCGCACAGCACGACGATCGTCAGCGAGATGATCGCGACCAGCCACAGGCTCCGCACCGTGGTCAGGTTCATCAGCACCAGCCCGGCGGGGACGAACAGCGTCAACCACCGCGGCGTCGGCAGGCAGTTGGTCAGACGCGCCGCGATCCAGACGACGGCGAGTGAGATGTAGAGGCCGTAGGCGACCGGGATCGCGTCGAGCATCGTGTCGGCGGTTCCGGCGAGCTGATCGACCGTGAACAGCACCAGGTAGGTGACGATCGCGATGAAGCCGCAGGCGACGAGCACCGAGAACATCGCCTCGAAGCGCTTGCGGTCGGTCAAGACCAGCGCCAACAGCGGCAGGATCAGCGTGTAGTCGACCAGCCCGATGTCGTTCTTGACCATCGAGAAGCCGAAGTCGGCGACGCCGCGGGCGGTGGCGATCGCGCCGAGCAGCCAGATCAGCGCCAGCGGGATCAGCGGCAGCCGCCGCAGAGCCTCCCAGCTCCTACGCAGGCCGAGCCGGACGATCGCGAGGATCCCGGCGAGGCCGATCAGCATCTCGGTCACGTACAGCGGGCCGATGTGGATCGTCTTCGCGAACGAACGCGAGCCGCAGGCCATCAGCAGGAACAGCAGTGCGACGACGAGCAGGTCGGGGTTGGCCCGAAGCAGCCGCGCCTGCGCGCGCAGCCAGGGGCCGAGATCGGAGCGCGGCGCGGTGGCCGGCGACCAGGGCCCTGCCGCGCCCGCCTCGGTCAGTGTTGGAGCTCTCGCGCTCATCGGTGTATCTGTCTGCAGTCTGGTCCCCCGCCGTCCCCGTTGAGCGTCCCGTGATCGAGCTGCAACAACTCGCGCCGACGATAGCGGGCGCGTGCGCTGCGCGCTCCGACGATAGCGGGCGCGCTGCGGCCACCGGGTGCGGCCCGCTCAGAACGTACCCTGCATCGCCGTGAGCGCTGCGACGACAGCCGGGCCGGCGCCGAACCGGATGCTCTGGGACGGCCGTTGGATCGAGGCCCCGGCGCCGCATCCGGTCGCGGGCTCCGCCCTGATCGAGGTTGAGCTGACCGCGCCGCTCGCCGCGCTCGGTCCCGCGCACGACCGCGTGCTCGAGCGCCCGTTGCGCAAGGCGGCGAGCTTCGCGCTCACCGACGGCCCGCGCGCCGCCGTCCGCAAGATCGCCTCGAAGCGGGCCGAGGGCGGGATGAGCGGCGACTACCACCTCATCCTCGCGCACGGCCGCCGCGACGGCGAGCGGGTCGTGGCGCTGGTCCCGCGGGCGCCGCGCTGCGCCGCGCTGATCCTGGCGCCGGAGGCGCTGGTGCGCCCGGCCCCGGCCGACCTCGACCGCGACCGGTTTGCTGCGATCGCCGCGATGCTTCGCGCGCAGGCGCCGGCGCTCGGCCCCCTGCTGCGCCAGAGCTATCTCTACTCGGCGACCGCGCCGCCGCCGGCGCTGGTCGCGGCCCTCACCGATGCGCTCGCCGCCGCCGCGCCCACCCCCGCCGCGCCCACCCCCGAGTTGCTCACCCCGCCCGTACCCGGCGGCGGCGGTGAGACGCTCGCACTCGGCCCGCCCCCGGCGTCGCCGCGGGCACCGCTGGCGCTGCTCGGCGCCGGGGACTACGTGCGCATCGAGGTCGCCCCGGCGCTCGCCGGCGCCGGGCTCGCGCGGGCGGTGATCGCCGACCGCGAGCCCCAGATCGCCGCGCTCGCCGCCGCTGAGCTCGGCTTTGCCGCCGCGACCAGCGACGCCGCCGGCGCGATCGACAGCCTCGACCGCCGCGGCGTCGTCGTCGTCGCCACCGCCCACGACTCCCACGCCGCGCTCGCCGCCGTCGCGCTCGACGCCGGCCACCGGGTGCTCTGCGAGAAGCCCGCGCTCGTCACCCACGCCGATCTCGACCGGCTCGAGGCGGCCGCCGGGCGCCACCCCGGCGAGCTCGAGATCGGCTTCAACCGGCGCCATCCCCCGCTCGTCGAGCGCGCCCGCCGGATGCTCGCCACCGAGCCCGGGCCGGCGACGATCATCGCCCTGATCCGCGAGGTCGAGATCACCGCCGATCACTGGTACCTGTGGCCGAACCAGGGCACCCGCGTCGCCGGCAACCTCTGCCATTGGATCGACCTCGCCTTTCACCTGCTCGGTCCGGGCCCGCGGGCGGTCGAGGTCGCGGTCTCCCCGCGCGTCTCCGACGATCCCCGCGACGCCGACGCCGAGCGCGCCTTCACGATCACCTTCGACGACGGCTCGGTCGCGACGCTGATGCCGACTACCCGCGGCGACTCGGTGCGCGGCGTGCAGGAGCAGATCGAGATCCGCCGCGGCGGGCTGGCATTGCGGCTCGACGATCTCTGGCGGCTCAACGGCCTGCGCCGCGGGCTGCCGGTCCGCCACCGGACGCTGTGGCGCGGCAAGGGCCACGGCCCGATGTACCGCTCGGCGATCAAGCGCTTCGCGGCCGGCGACGCCGCCGCCTACCCCGCCGCCGACCTACGCCGCGTCGGCGAGGTCCAGCTCGCCGCCACCGAGGCGGTTCGCTCCGGCGCCGCCGCGGCCCCGATCGCCGACCTGCTGGCGGCGGGGCGCGCCCGGGAAGCGGGTTAGCCCTTGCAGCTCGACGACCCCGAGTCCGAACTCGGCCGCGTCGCCGTCGAGGCCGAGGTCGCCGCCGACGCGGAGACCGACGCGAAAGCCGTGCAGGGCGTGCTCAGCCGCGGCTCGATCTACTCGATCGTCACCGTCGTCCAGGCGAGCACGACGCTGCTGGCGATCCCGCTCCTGACCCGCCTGCTCGACACCGAGGAGTACGGCCTGCTCACCGCCGTGCTGGTCGCCCAGGCCGTGCTCACCCACCTCGCCGGCTTCGGGATGCCCTCGGCGGTGACCCGCGCCTATTTCCACGACGACGGGCCCGACGGAGCGCGGGCGCTGATTGGGGTCGCCGCGGCGGCCGCGTTCGTCGTTGCCGCCCTCGCCCTCGCCACCGGGCCGCTGTGGTCGCAGCTGTTCGGGTCGGTCGAGTTCGGCCCGGCGCTCGCGCTCGCGGTGATCTCGGCGGCGCTGTCGGCGACGCTCGTCTCCGCCCAGATGGTGCTGCAGGCCGAGGGACGCGCCCGCGAGTTCGTCACCGGCGCGGCGCTGGCGATCGCCGGCGGGCAGATCAGCGGCATCGCCGCCGTCGCCCTCGGCCTCGGCCCGACCGGCTACATGGCCGGGCTCACCCTCGGCTTCGCGGCGGGCCTGCTTTACGCGTGGCCGACGGCGGGCTTCCGGCTGCGACCGCTGCGCGCCGCCGCCACCCGTCGCCCGCTCGTCGCAACCGCGCTGCGGGTCGGGCTGCCGACGATCTGGATGGGGCTGTCCCTATACATGCTGTCGGCCGCCGACCGGGTCGTCGTCGAGCGGATCGAGGGTGCGGCGGCCGCCGGCAGCTACTACATCGCCTACGCCGCCGGCTCGCTCGGGATCTTTCTCGTCGCCGCGATCAACAGCGCCTGGAGCCCGGCGATCTTCGGCGCCGAGGAGCGCGGCCGCTGGCGCTTTCTCGCCGACTCGGCGGTCGCGATCACCCGGGTCGCGGCGCTCGCCGCCGCCGCGTTGACGCTCGCCGCGCCGCTGGTGTTGCGGCTGTTCGCCCCCGCCGACTACGACGTCGCCGGCCTCGGCGGGGTGAGCCTGCTGGTCGCGGTCTCGACCCTGCCCTACCTCTGGTACCTGAGCAGCGCCAACCTCGCGGTCTGGCGGGCGCGAACCGGTCGCCTCGCGGTCAGCGGCATCGCCGCCGTCGTCATCAACCTCGTGCTCTGCGCGCTGCTGGTCGAACCGCTCGGGCTCGAGGGGGCGGCCGCGGCGACGCTCGTCGCCTACGCCTTCCTCGGTGCCGCGACCTGGCTGTGGACCCGGCCGCTGGCCTCGATCCCGTGGGATCCGGGGGCGCTGGCGCTGGCCGCGGCGCCCGCCGCGCTAGCCGTAGGCATCTCGCTTGTGCTGCCTGAGGACGGCATCTGGCTGGCGATCAGGGCGGCGCTCGCCGTGGCGATCGGGCTGCGGGTCGCGCGGATCGTCGTCGCCGGCCGCGGCGGACCACCCGGCCCCGAGGCGGCCGCCTGAGCGCGGGCCGGGGCGCGGCATCGGCGCAGCGATGGTGGTATAGAGGCGGTCCAGCGATGTCCGAGTACGCTCACAAGCAGGACTCCGGGCGGGGACCCGTCACCGCCGCCGGCGGCGAACACGTCGCGCGCGCGATCGTGCCCGAACTCGAGGGCTCATCGCTCTTGAAGACCCGCCACTCGCGCCGCGATCGCTTCACGATGCGGATGCTGGCGCTCGGCGACGCCACCGCGATCATCGTCGCCGTCGCCCTCGCCGCCACCTTCGGCGCCCACCGCGCCGACCCCGGTGAGCTGGTGCTGTGGGCGCTGCCGACGCTGCCAGTGTGGATCCTCCTGTTCAAGGTCTACAAGCTCTACGACCGCTACGCGAAGCGGATCAGCCACACCGCGGTCGATGATCTGCCCTGGATGGCGCACTGCCTGCTGGTCGGCTCGCTGCTGTTCTGGGGTTACTCAAAGCTGTTGCCGGCGATCCAGATCAACCTCCGCGAGGGGGTCATCTTCATCACCTCGGCGCTGGTCCTGGTGCTCGTCGGCCGCGCCTTCATGGGCCGCCTCGTGAGTGGCACGCTCGGCGCCGAGACGGTGCTCCTGGCGGGCTCGAGCGCGCAGATCGACAAGCTCGCGGCGAAGCTCGACCACCACCCCGAGATCGGGCTGCGGCCGGTCGGCATCCTCGACGGCGTCAACCCGCGCCCGCCCGAGCGCGAGGCGCTCGACATCGGGCTCGCCTCCTACGGCGGCGGCCGCTTCGACGCGCTCGCCGCCGAGTTGCGGCCGCAGCGGCTGATCATCGACCGCAGCGAGTTCGTCGCCGACCAGGTGATCGCGATGATCGACACCTGTCGCCGACTGTCGATCAAGGTCTCGATCCTCCCCGACGCGGTCGAGTCGCTCGGCCCCTCGGTCGAGGTCGATGCCGTGCAGGGGGTGACGCTGCTCGGCGTCAACCCACCGCTGCTCAGCCTCACCTCGCGGGCGATCAAGCGCGGCTTCGACCTCCTCATCGCCAGCGTGATCCTGCTCGTCGCGGCGATCCCGATGGCGCTGATCGCGATCGCGATCGTGCTCGACTCGGGCCGCCCGGTGTTCTTCTGCCAGCGCCGCATCGGCCGCGCCGGCCGGCCGTTCGAGATCTTCAAGTTCCGGAGCATGTGCGCGGATGCCGAGCAGCGCCGCGACGAGGTGATGAGGTGCAGCAGCGACCCGCGCACCGTCAACGTCAAGCACGACCCGCGGGTCACCAGGGTCGGGCGGCTGCTGCGGATGACCAGCCTCGACGAGTTGCCGCAGCTGTTCAACGTGATTCGCGGCGAAATGAGCCTGGTCGGGCCACGGCCGCTGCCCGAGGCCGAGGACCGCACGATCGACGGCTACGTCCGCGGCCGGCTCGACCTGACGCCGGGGATCAGCGGCCTGTGGCAGGTGCTCGGCCGCAACGACATCCCGTTCGACGAGATGGTGAAGATCGACTACATGTACGTCACCAATTGGTCGCTGTGGCTCGATCTTCGGCTGATGCTGCAGACGCTGCCGGCGGTGTTCCGGCGCCGGGGCGTCAACTAGATGGAGCTGCCGCCCTTCGCCGGCGTCGATTCGGCGCCGGCGACGGAGCCCCGCCTCGACGCCGCCCGCGCGGCGATCATGGCGCTCGAGTCATGGGCGTGGCAGCGCGGTTGGAGCGGCAGCGATCCCTATGACGCGCTGAACGGATCGCGGGCGCGGTTGATCGGCCGCACGCCGCTGAGCCGCCGCGTGATCATCCAGCTCGCCCGCCGCTCACCGTTCAGCCTCGACCGCGTCCTCGGCGTGCCGCACGCCGTCAACGCCAACACGGTCGCCCACGCGCTCGCCGCCTACGCGCGGATCGAAGACGAGTCGCCGATCGACTGCCGCGACCGCGCCGCGTGGGCGATCGAGCGGCTCGATCAGCTGCGCTGCCCCGATTTCGACGAGCCCTGCTGGAGCTACCACTTCGACGTCGAGACGCGGTTCTTCTTCTACTCGGCGCGAACCCCGAACACGATCGCGACGACCTTCGCCATCCACGCGTTGCTCGACGCCGCCGACCGCTTCGGCAGCGACCGCGCTCGCGATCTCGCCGTCGGCGCCGGTCGCTTCCTGCTGCGACGGATCGAGCGCACCTCTGACCCCAACGGCGGCGTGGGCGCCTACCTCGGCTACTTCCCCGGCGACCGCACGCCGATCCACAACGCCTCGCTGCTCGGCGCGAGCGCGCTGGCCCGGCTCGCCGCCGCCGGGTCACCCGGCGCCGAGGAGGGCGCGGCGGTCGCCGCCGCCGCGGTCCGCTACGCGCTCGACCACCAGCGGCCCGACGGCTCCTGGCCCTACGCCGACGACGCCGCCGGCAAGGGCGGCTGGATCGACAACCTCCACACCGGCTACGTCCTCGACGCGCTGCTGCGCTGCGCCACCGCGCTCGACGATCTCGGGGCGCTCGAGGCGTGGGAACGCGGGCTCGGCTACTACCGCGCCCGCCTGTTCGACCCCGACGGCGCCGCCCGCAACACCGACCGCAGCCGCTACCCGCTCGAGGGCCAGTACCTCGCGCAGGCGCTCGAGACGCTGTCGGCGTCGAGCGACCGCCACCCCGAACTGCTCGCCGACGCCCGCCGGGTGCTCGACTTCGGGCTCGCCAACCTGCGCCGTCCTGACGGCGCCTTCGTCTATCAGCGCCACGCCCGCTACACGATCGGGGCCCCGCACATGCGCTGGGTCGAAGCGCCGATGCTGGCGGCGCTGGCGAGCTACGTCGCCGCCGAGCAGCGCGCCGGGGTTACGGCGTGAGGGTCTGGATTGACGTCGCCAACTCGCCGCAGCCGGTGCTGTTCGGCCCGATCGCCGAGCGCTTCGCCGAGCGCGGCGACGAGGTCGTGGTCAGCTACCGCGATCACGCCCAGACCGAGGAGCTGACGCTTGAGCGCTGGCCCGAGGCGACCCGGATCGGCGACCCGAGCCCGCCCGGCTACCGCAAGGCGTTCTCGATCGCCGCCCGGGTCCGGCTGCTGCGTCGCTTCGCCCGCGCCGAGCGCCCCGACGTCGCGCTCTCCCACAACTCGTTCGCGCAGATCATCGCGACCCGCTCGCTCGGGATCCCGACCGTGACCGCGATGGACTACGAGCACCACCCCGCCAACCACTTCGCCTTCCGCGGCGCCCACCGGATCCTCCTGCCCGAGGCGGTCCCCGCCGACGTCGTGCGCCGCCAGGGCGCGGTCACGCGCAAGGTGCAGCGCTACGAGGGGCTCAAGGAGGAGGTCTATCTCGGCCGCTTCGAGGCCGACCCCGACATCCTCGCCAAGCTCGGGATCGAGCGGCCGCCGGGCGGCCTCGTCGTGATCGCCCGCTCCGCCGCCGCGGGGGCGCTCTACCACCCGGGCGAGAACCGGATCTTCCACGACTGCCTGACCGCCCTCGACCGCCGCGGGGACGTCGCCACGGTCGCGATCGCCCGCTTTCCCGACCAGCGCGAGGCGCTGCGGGCGCTCGGCCTCGCCAGCGTCACCGTGCCCGAGCGGGCGATCGACGCGCAGTCGCTGATGCACGCGTCCGATGCCTTCATCGGCGCCGGCGGCACGATGAGCCGCGAGGCGGCGCTGCTCGGCCTCGACACCTGGAGCGCCTTCGCCGGCAACCGCCCGTCGGTCGATCGCTGGCTCGAGGACCGGGGCCGGCTGCGCACGCTCACCGATCCCGCCCAGCTCGCCGATCTGGCGCCGCGCCGCGATGCGGCCGCCGATCTCGAGGGGCTCGCCGAGCGCGGTGAGCGGATCATCGAGGCGTTCGTCGCCGCGACCACAGAGACCGCGGAGCGGTGATCGCCGCCGCCGCATCGCGCCGCCCGCGGCGGTGTTGGGGCGGGTGAGGTGCGAGCGAGCGGCGAGAGGGGAGCGAGGCTGCGGCGCCGGTTGGCGGCGCCGCTGGCGCTGATCGCCGCGCTCGCCGCGGGAAGCTCGACCGCCGCCGCCGAGGGGCCGTTCGCGATCGGCTTCTCCGAGACGCTGCTCGGCGGCCCCGACGGCGGCCGCTGGGCGCTCCGCACCCGTGCCGCCGGCGCCGATGCGGTTCGGATCAGCTTCTACTGGAGCGTCGTCGCGACCGAGCGGCCGGCGCAACCCCGCAACCCCACCGACCCCGCCTACGACTTCGGGCCGATCGACCGTGCGGTGACCAGCGCTCACCGCGAGGGTCTCGACATCCTGATGACGGTGGTCGGAGCGCCGCCCTGGGCCGAGGGACCGGTTCGCCCGCCGGTCAGCCGCCAGGCCCCGGCCGGCACCTGGCGCCCCGACCCTGAGGCGTTCGGCGACTTCGCCCACGCCGTCGCGGTCCGTTACGCGGGCACCTTCCCCGATCCCGCCCGGCCCGGCTTCGTGCTCGGTGAGGTCGACCTCTACTCGGCCTGGAACGAGCCCAACACGACCGCCTTCCTGACCCCGCAGTACCGCGACGGCGAGAACGTCAGCGCGGCGATCTACACCCGCCTTCTGAACGCCTTCGGCGCCGAGGTCAGGGCCGTCAATCCCGATGCGCGGATCGCCACCGGGGGGACGGCGCCGTCCGGCGATCCGGTCGGCGAGCGCCGCACGCCGCCGCTCGAGTTCTGGCGCGCGGTCCTCTGCCTGACCCCGGAACTGGAGCGGGCCGAGTCCTGCCCGGCCGACGAGCCCGCCCGCTTCGACCTGCTCGCCCACCATCCGATCAGCAGCCTCGCCCCGCCCAACGTCCACGCCGAGCGGCCCGGCGACGTCACCGCCGCCGACTTCGGACGCCTCGGTGAGTTGCTCGGGGCGGCCGAGCGCGAGGGCACGATCGAGCCCGCCGCCGGCCACGCCCTGCTCGCCCCCGAGATCTGGTGGGAGACGAGCCCGCCCCAGCCCAGCGCCGTCTCGCTGCGGCGCCAGGCCCGCTACATGCAACTCGCCCTGTTCCTGCTCTGGCGACAGGGAGCCGAGGGCGCCTGGTTCCTGCAGGTCCGCGACTCGCCGCGCGAGCGCGGGAGCCACGGCTGGGCAGCTACCAGACCGGGATCTACACCTACGGCGGCCGCCAGAAGCCCGCCCTGCGCGCGATCCGCTTTCCGTTCGTCAGCACCCGGACCACCGCCGGCGCGGTTCGCCTTTGGGGCCGGCCGCCGACCTCCGGGCGGCTGCGGGTGCAGATGCGCCGCCGCGGCGAAGGCTGGCGGTCGCTGACCGCCTTCCGGGTCCACGACGGCCGGATCTTCGACCGCGAGGTTCGGCTACGCGGTCCGGCGCTGCTGCGCGCCCGGGTCGGCGGGCAGCGCAGCCTGCTGTGGCGCCAGCGGCGCTGAGCCGCCGGCGCCGCGCAACTTCCCGGCGTCGCGCTTGTTACCTTCCCCGAGCCCAACGAGCGCGGCCGCACCGGGATCTGCGTGTCGCCCAATCACCTCGAGGCAAGGAGCTTCCTCTTGACCACGCCCGAAACGCACCCGAACGCCTGCCTGAAGGCCGCCCTCTGCGCTGGCCTGCTGGCCCTACTCGCCGTCGCCTTCGCGCCTCGCGCTGAGGCCGCCCGGCCGCTCGACATCGGCTTCTCCGACGCCCGCTTCGAGCAGGCCGGCAACGAGAGCCAGCAGGCGTTCGAGCGGGCCACCGACCTGCACGCCGACATCATCAGGGTCAACATGTACTGGGCCGTCGTCGGCTTCAACCAGCCGACCAACCCAACCGACCCCGACGATCCCAACTACGACTGGTCGCTGTACGACAACGCGATCCGGGGCGCCGCCGCCGACGGCTTCGACATCGACCTGACCGTCACCAACGCGCCGGCCTGGGCCGAGGGCCCGAACCGGCCCTCCGACCTCGACCGCTACCCGGCCGGGTCCTGGAAGCCGAACGCGCAGGCCTTCGCCGATTTCGCCCGCGCCGTTGCGACCCGATACTCGGGCAGCTTCACCCCGGCCGGCGAGCTCGAGCCGCTGCCGGCGGTCAAGTACTTCGAGGCCTGGAACGAGCCCAACCTGAGCACCTACATCACCCCGCAGTGGGATGGCAACAAGAACATGGCCACCGACATCTACGGGAAGATGCTGAACGGCTTCTACGACTCGGTCAAGGCGGTCAGCCCCGACGCGCAGGTGGTCGTCGGCGGCACCGCCCCCTACGGCGATCCCCCCGGCGGCCCGAACCGGACCCAGCCGATCCGCTTCTACCAGGAGTTGCTCTGCCTGAACACGAAGAACAAGAAGTCCTCGTGCCCGAACGGCGAGGCGCCGAAGTTCGACGTGATCGCCCACCACCCGATCAACCGCACCGACCCGCCGAAGGCGAAGGCCGCCAACAAGGGCGACGTCGAGGTCGCCGACTTCGGCTCGCTGGTCGATGTGCTGCGCGCCGCCGAGCGCCAGGGCACGCCGGCGACCGGCGGCAAGCACGACGTCTGGGCGAACGAGATCTGGTGGCAGACCAACCCGCCGGACAAGGCCGAGGGCGTCTCCTACAAGACACAGGCCCGCTGGTACCAGCAGACCTTCCAGATGCTCTGGAAGGCCGGCGCCGATAACGTGACGCTGCTGCAGCTACAGGACTCCAAGTACACGCCGGGCGAGTTCACGCTTGCCAGTTACCAGTCGGGCGTGTTCACCTACGCCGGCAAGCGCAAGCCGAGCGCCGACGCGGTCGCCTTCCCGTTCGTCGTCACCGGCAAGGGCAAGAAGGCGAAGGCCTGGGGCGAGGCCCCGGCGGCGGGCAGGCTGACCGTCAAGGCGAAGGCGAAGGGTGGCGGCTACCGCAAGGTCGGTTCATTCGACGTCAAGTCCGGCGCCGTCTTCAACAAGTCGATCAGGCTGCCGAAGGCGAAGGGCAAGGTCAAGCTGCGGGCGTCCGTCGGCGGCGAGCAGAGCCTCGTCTGGACCTACAAGTAGGCCGTGCCGAAGCCCGCCAAGGCAGCGCGACGGCTCGCCGTCGCGATCGCCGCCGCTGTGACGCTGGCGGCGCCGGCCGGGGCGACGGCGGCGCGCCCGCTCGAGATCGGCTTCTCCGACTCGCTGTACGGGTCGCATGAGCGCGACCTGTGGCTCGATCGCACCGCGGCGGTCGGCGCCGACATCATCAGGGTCAACATGTACTGGGCGGTCGTCGGCTTCAACAAGCCGTCCGACCCGCGCGACCCCGCCGACCCCGCCTACGACTGGTCGGAGTACGACCGCCAGATCGTCAGCGCCGCCGAGCACGGCTTCGCGATCGAGCTGACCGTCACCAACGCGCCGCACTGGGCCGAGGGGCCGGGGCGGCCGCCGTCGTTCGAGCGGGCGCCGCCGGGTAGCTGGCGGCCCGACGCGCGCGCCTACGGCGACTTCATCCACGCCGTCGCCGAGCGTTACTCGGGCTCCTACGTCGTCGCCGGAGGTCCCTACTCCGAACCGGTGACGCTGCCGCGGATCAACTACCTCGAGGCCTGGAACGAGCCCAACCTCGGCACCTACATCAATCCTCAGTACCGCGGCCGCAAGAACGTCTCCGCGTCGATCTACGTGCGGATGCTCAACGCCGCCTACGACGAGGTCAAGGCGGTCGATCCGAGGATGCAGGTGGTGACCGGTGGCACCGCCCCCTACGGCGATCCGCCGTCCTCGCGGGCGACCAAGACCGGGCCGCTCGCCTTCTACCGCGAGCTGCTCTGCCTGAGCCGCAGGCTGAAGCGAACCCGCTGCGCGGCCGGGCAGCGGGCGAAGTTCGACGTGCTCGCCCATCACCCGATCAACCGCGCCGACCCGCCGACCGCGCACGCCGAGCGCGCCGACGACATCGAGATCGCCGACTTCGGCAAGTTGCGGGAGGCGCTGCGCGCGGCCGAGCGGCTCGGCACGACCGGCACGCCGGGGCGCCACGCCCTGTGGGCGAACGAGATCTGGTGGCAGACCAACCCGCCCGACACCAGCGAGGGGGTGTCCTACGCGACCCACGCGCGCTGGACCCAGCAGGCGCTCTATCTGCTCTGGCGCCAGGGCGCCGCCAACGTCACCTTCCTGCAGATCCGCGACACCAAGCACAAGCCGCACGAGTACACGCTCGACACCTACCAGACCGGCATCTACACCTACGGTGGCAAGCGCAAGCCGACCGCCACCGCCGTCGCCTTCCCGTTCGTCACCGACCGCAGGGGCGGGCGCCGGCTGCTCGCCTGGGGCCGGCCGCCGAAGTCGGGCCGGCTGACGATCGAGATCAAGCGCGGCGGCGGCGGATTCCGCCGGCTGACCACCGCCCGAGTGCAGGCGGGCCGGGTCTTCACCAAGATGCTGCATGTGAGAGGCGACGCGAAGCTGCGCGCGAGGGTCGGCGGACGCCGCAGCCTGATCTGGGATCAGCGGGGTGGCCGCCGGTGAGCGAGCTGACCGCGCCGGAGGCCAATCGGCTGCTCTATGCCGATCACGCGGCGATCTACGACCAGACCGAGCACTGCATCGCCAAGCCGCAGGTCCGCGACCTGCTCGACGGGATCCTCACGCGGGCGCTGGCCGCCTGCGGCTCCGAGCAGCCGCTGGTGCTCGACGCCTGCGGCGGCACCGGCAACGTCTCCGAGTTGCTCGCCCGCCGCGGCATCACGACGACCGTCGCCGACGTCTCGCCGGAGATGCTGGCGCAGTGGCGGGCGAAGGCCGAGCGACTCGGGATCGTGACCGAGACCCTGGAGGGCGAGATCGAGCCGCTAATCGCCGACGACCCGCGCCACTGGGATCTGATCGTCTTCTCCTCCGCCCTGCACCACCTCGACGACTACGTCGCCGTCGCCCGGCTCGCCGGCTCGCGACTCGCCCCCGGCGGCGTCCTCGTCTCCGCCTTCGACCCGGTCCCGGCCGGCGACCGCTGGACGCTGCTGCTGCGCCGCTTCGACTACTTGCTCTCGCTCGCCGCCCATCCCCGCCACCTGCTCGCCGCGATAGGCCGCCGCCGCGACCGCCATCACGACGCCGACCACGTCAACTACGGCGAGCGGGCCGAATTGCACGCGATGGCCGGCGTCAGCGACGAGGCGATCGTCGCGGCGCTGCGCGCCGACGGGCTCGAGATCGTTGAACATCGCCGCTACGCGATCCCCCGCTACCGGGTCACCCGCTGGCTCTACGACCTCGCCCGCCGGCCGACTACCTTCCACCTGATCGTCAGGCGCCCGTCGGAGGAGCGATGAGGCAGATCGCCCGCCGCCTTCGCGACGGCCGGCTCGAGCTCGTCGACGTCCCCGACCCGGTGCCGGCGCCGGGGATGGTCAGCGTTCGCGTCGCCGCCTCGCTGGTCAGCTCGGGAACCGAGCGGGCGACCCTCGACGTCGCCCGCAAGGGCCTCGTCGCGAAGGCGCGAGCCCGTCCCGATCAGGCACGTCAGGTGATCGACCGGGCCCGCAGGGAGGGCGTGCGCTCGACCCTCGAGCTCGTCCGCCAACGCCTCGACGAGCTCGGCCCGCTCGGCTACAGCGCCGCGGGAGTTGCGGTCGAGGTCGGTGCCGGGGTCAGCGGCATCAGCCCCGGCGACCGGGTTGCGATCGCGGGTGCCGGCGCCGCCAACCACGCCGAGATCGACGTCGTGCCGGGCCTGCTCTGCGCGCCGATCCCCGACGGCGTCTCCTTCGACGACGCCTGCTTCGCGACGCTCGGCGCGATCGCGATGCACGGCTTCCGTCGCGCCGATCTGCAGGTCGGGTCGCGGGTCGCGGTGGTCGGGCTCGGCCTCGTCGGCCAACTCGCCGCGCAGGTCGCGCTCGCCGCCGGCTGCCGAGTGCTCGGCGTCGATCTCTCCAAGCGGCTGCTCGACCTCGCCGCCGCCGCCGGCGCCGAGGTCGCGCTGCGCGATGACATCGACGGCGATGCGGCCTGGGCGGGCTGGGCCGACGCGGTCCTGATCTGCGCCTCGGCGCCCGGCTCCGATGATCCGGTCCGGCTCGCGGCGACGCTCGCCGCCGACCGGGCGCCGGTGGTGATCGTCGGCGACGTCGGCCTCGACCTTCCCCGCGGCCCCTACTACGACCGCGAACTCGACCTGCGGCTGTCGCGCTCCTATGGCCCCGGCCGCTACGACCCCGCCTACGAGCTGCACGGCCACGACTACCCGAAGGGCTATGTGCGCTGGACCGAGGGCCGCAACATCGAGTCGTTCCTCGAGCTCGTCGCCGCCGGCAGGATCGACCCGCGCCCGCTCGTCACCCACCGGTTCCCGTTCGACCGCGCCGAGCAGGCGTTCGAGCTGCTCACCTCCGACGACCCGGAGGGCGGCCGCCCGATCGGGATCGTCCTCGAGTACGAGGGGTCATCGCCCGCCCCCGCCGCTTCGCCGAACGTCCCGGAAGGGGCCGCGGGTGACCCGCTGCGGGACGTTCGGCGTGATCGCGGCGCCTGGCGCGCTCCCGGGACGGCCGCGCCGCGCTTCGGCCTGATCGGCGCCGGCAAGTTCGCCTCGGCGACGATCGTCCCAGGCCTGATCGCCGCCGGGCTGAAGCCGGGCGCGGTCGCCTCCGCCGGCGGCCTCTCCGCCGAGGACCTGCGCCGCCGCTTCTCGTTCGCCGCCGCCCACTCCGACCCCGGTGAGCTGATCGACGGCGGCGGGCTCGATCTGATCGCGATCGCCACCCGCCACGACTCCATTCCGAGCTCGCCGCCCGCGCCCTGCGCGCCGGGATCGCCGTCTACGTCGAGAAGCCGCTGGCGCTCGACGCCGCCGGCCTCGCCGCCGTCCGCGACGCGCAGGCGTCCGGCGGTGCGCCGCTGATCGTCGGCTTCAACCGCCGCCACTCGCCGCTGGCGGCGCGCTGCGCGCGCCGTCCGGCCCGCGGCTGATGGATTTCCGGGTCAACGCCGGACGCCTCGCCGCCGACCACTGGACCAACGACCCCGCCGTCGGCGGCGGCCGCCTCCTCGGCGAGGGCTGCCACTTCATCGACTTCCTCTGCGACCAGGCCGGCGCCGACCCGCTCCGCGTCAGCGCCCGCGGCTTCCGCTCCGACCCGTCGCTGCCGCTGCAGGCGACCGACAACTTCTCGCTGCAGCTCGACTTCGCCGACGGCAGCGTCGGCACCGTCGCCTACGCCGCCGACTCCCCGACCGGCCCCGGCAAGGAGCGCTTCGCGACCAGCTCCCCGGGCGCCTACGCGGTGATCGACGACTTCCGCTCGGGATCGATCTGGCGCGGCGCCAAGCGAACCAGGCTCGGCGGCCGCACCGCCGCCAAGGGCTGGAGCGAGCAGTACGAGCTGATCGCCGCCGTCCTCGCCGGCCGCGCCGATCCACCGCCGGTCGAGTCGTTCTACATCTCGACGCTGGCCACGCTCGCCGCTGCCCGCTCGCTGAGCAGCGGCATGCCCGAGCCCGTGGTCGAACCCGAGCCCGCCGCGCCCGTTTCCTAGGGGGCCAGCGTCAGGTCGGGGGAGAGGGGGTTGAGCTGGTGGGCTCGGCGGAACGCGATCAGCGCCGAGCCCTCCTGCCGCGCTGCGCCTGGATCCTGCTCAGCAGGTAGAAGATCTCCCAGTTGTCGGGCTCGCGCTCGGCGGCCGCGCGGGCGTCGGTCGCGGCCCGGGAGAGCTCGCCGGCGCGCTCGTGCACGAACGCCGCCTGCATCTGCGGCGCCGCCGAGTAGGGCTGCAGGTCCTCGGCGTTCTCGGCGTGGGCGAGCGCTCCCACGAGGTCGCCGGCGCGGAAGTCGTCCTGGCTCTCGGCGAGCTCGGTCGCGCCGAAGGTCGGGAAGTAGAGCAGCGCCGCGGCGCCGAGCGCGAGCAGGCCGCCGCCGATCCGCAGCGCCGCCTCCGAGCGCCGTCCGATCGGGGCGCCGGCCTCCTCCTCGCGCGGCGGGTTGAGGATCGCCGCGGCGACGAACAGGAACGCGACCGGGAGCACCGCCAGCTCCCACAGCCAATCGACCCCGGCGGCGAGGACGAAGACGAGCGCCGCCGCGGTCAGCGCCGCGAGCTCGCCCCGCCGCTCGCCCGCCGATCGCAAAGCCCGCACTGATCCGAGGACGAGGATGAGCGCGCAGAAGCCGCCGATCAGGAGCAGGCCGACGATGCCCAGCTCGCCGAGCGTCTCGATGAACAGCGAGTGCGCGTCGCGGATGATCCCGAGGTAGTCGCGGTGCTCGTTCCACCAGAACTGGTAGGTGCCCGGGCCGATCCCCTTCAGCCAATCGGTCTGCGCGGCTTCGACCGCCGCCGACCAGTACTGCCAGCGGCCGTTGCCGCCGATGCTGGTCAGCCGGGCGGAGTTGTCGGCGACGCCCTCGGCCCGCTTGAAGTTGTCGAACTGCTCGCCGGTTTGGCCGATGCCGCCGATGGCGAGAAAGCCGATCACGGCGACCGCGGCGACGGCCGCGGCGATGATCGCCGCCCGCCGCTTCGGTACCGCTGGCAGCCGCGGCAGCCGGCCGTTGCGCTCGCCGGCTGTCAACGCCCAGATCAGTCCGGCGGCGAGCAGCCCGGCGCCGAGGACGATCGCGATCATCGCCGTGCCCTGGGAGTGGGCGGTGGCGTCGCCGAGGTTGTCGACCAGCGCGGTGCGTCCGCTCGCCTGCCAGATCACCAGCGAGCTGATCAGGCCGAGGCCGAGCAGCGGCGGCAGCAGCGCCAGCCGCCGCTCCGAGAGCGCGACGAAGGCGATGATCGCGACGAGCGCCGCCAGCGCTCCGGTCCGTGAGTAGGTGAAGTAGATCGTCAGCGCCATCGCCGGCACGACCGCCGCCGCCAGCGCCCGCAGGGCGACCGCCCGGGCCGAGACCGTCGCCCAGATGATCAGCGGCAGCCCGAGCGCGGTGAGGCCGGCGAGCGCGTTCCAGTACTGGACGGGGTAGCGCAGCCGACTCTGCACGCCGACCAGTTGCCGGGCGAGCTCGTCGGCGGGGAACCATTGCGGGTGCAGCCGTGAGAGCAGCGCGATCAGCGCGATCACCGCGCAGCCGGCGGCGATCGCCCCGATCGTCGCCCGCATGCGGTCACGGCCGCCGATCAGCAGCGCCAGCAGCAGCACGCCGACGTAGGTCAGCACCCGGGCGGCCTCGGTGACGCTGCGCCCCGAGCTCGACGACCAGCTCACCCCGAGCGCCGTCCAGCCCGCGAACACGGCGAGGACGCCGAGCCCGATCCAGCCCCAGCGGGTGATCCGCTGCCTCGGCAACGCATAGGCGAAGAGCCCCATCGCGACGACGAACCAGACGATCATCCCGACCTGGCCGCGCACCGGCTCCTCGTAGCCGCCGCGTTTCATCCCCAGATATATGACGAGCGCGAACGGGATCAGCCAGCAGGCGACGTCGGCGCTGCCGGGCCGTCGTCCCCGTGGCGACGGCGTGAGTGTGCTCAGGCGGATCGTCACAGCCTCGGCTGGCGCTGTTGGGACTGTGGTGCTAGGGTTCGGCATCGGGGCGTATGGGCGGGCGATTTCAGCGAACAGTTCTGTTTCGACTGTGAGGCAATCGCAGCCGATTTTCATGGGCTCCGCGAGCGACCCCGCCGCGCTTGACTTGATCAATTTCGACAACAGCCTTCGGAGCCGGCTCGGCATTCTCGTCGTTGTCGCCCTGATTGCCCCGGCGCTGCCCGCCCGCCGGTGCCCAGGATCCGGCTGGTGATCAGTACGCGCCTGCGACGCCGAACGGCGGCGGCCATTATAACTTTGGATCAAGCGGGACGCCCGCACCGTCCGAGGGGACGGGATCACGGCACGGCAGTAGCAGCGGCAGCGGCGGCGCGGTCAGTCCCAGCGACGTCACCGAGAGCGGTGGTGCCCCCGCTGGCAACCGCGACCAGCGAATTGTCACTCAGCTCGCCGCGGAGGGCGTGCAGGCCCGCGCTGACGATGAGGCCGTCGCCAGATCCTCGCAGCCGCGCCTGTCAAGCGACGCCTCTGCCAGCGGCGGCCTCGGCGCGCTGTTCTGGACCCTGCTCGCTGCGACGTTGCTCTGGGCGATTGTGATCGGCGTCGTCACCTACCGCCACCGTACCGCCGGGGCTGCCGCGCGGCCGCCCCGGCGCGGCGCGGCTGGCAACGGCCGCCAGCCTATCTGAGGCGACGCGCGCGCCGATCGTCTCGGCGGGCCCGACCCGCGGCTTCCTGCAATCCTGCCGTCGTGAGCGGCATCGGCTCCCGCATCCCCCAGCCCGCCGACCTGCGGGCGGCGGGCTGGGCCCTAAGCGCCCACTCCCGGCTGCGCAAGCGGCTCGATGACGAGGGTGCCGAGGCGTCGGTGCCGCCGCCACCGCCGCTGCCGCCCGAAGCCGTCCGCGCGGTCCGGGCGACGCTCCGCGCCCGCCGCGCGAGCTGCCTCGAGGGGGCGGTCGTGCTCCAGGCCTGGCACGCGGCCCACGGTCGCCCGCTCGACCTCGTCATCGGCGTCACCGCCACTGGCGACGGCTTCCACGCCCACACTTGGCTCGAAGGGGAGGACCCGCGCCCCGGCGATGAGTTCACCGAGATCCTCCGCCGCCCGGCGGCTCCGGGCTGACGGGCCGATCCCGCGAACGCGGGGCGACTTGACCACGTGATCGGTGGAAAAGCCGCCCAGCGTCCGCCCCGCCACCGCTGGCCGCCGGTAGCCTGCGCCGCAGCCCGGCCGACCCGCGGGCACCGCACGATGTCCGACGGGCAGGAGCCGATCCGGATCGACACCGACAACGTCCTCTCCCGTGAGGTCGAGGGCGAGACGGTGATCCTCGACACGCGCACGCAGCGCTACATCGGCGGCAACCGCTCGGTCACGGCGCTGTGGCCGCTGCTCGAGCGCGGCGCCACCCGGGGCGAGCTCGCCGCGCGTCTGGTCGCGGAGTTCGGCATCAGCGCCGAGCGGGCCGAGGCGGACGTGGCGGCGCTGGTCTCCCAGCTTGCCGAGCTCGGGTTGACCGGCAGCGAACGTGGCATCGGTGACGCCGGACCGAGTCCGGGCATCCGCCCCGCCCCCGATCACGGCTGAGCGGCGGGACCGATGGAGCAGCTCCCGATCCGCTGCCGCGGCCTGCGCCGCAGCTTCGGCGCCGTCACCGCGCTGGCCGGCGTCGATCTCGAGGTCGGCGCCGGTGAGATCGTCGCCCTGCTCGGTCCGAACGGCGTCGGCAAGAGCACGCTGCTGCGGATCCTCTGCACGACGCTGCTCACCGACGGCGGCAGCGCTGAGATCTGCGGCGCCGACGCCGCCGCCGACCCGGTGGCCGCCCGCTCGTTCCGGGCCACCGCAACCGGGCTCGCCCGCGACCGCCATCGCCGCCGATCTGCCCGCGGCCGGCCTCGATGCCGACGCCCTCGTGCGCGCCTTCGTCGCCGCCGTCGGCACCGCCGAGATGCCGTCGCCATGAGCGGACTGACGATCCTCGCCGCCTTCGTCCGCCGCGACCTCGCGATCGACCTCTCCTACCGCGCCGCCTTCGTGCTGCGCGCCGTCTCGCTGCTGCTGACGCTGGCGCTCTTCTACTACCTCGGCGACGTCGTCGACGACGCCGCCTTCGAGGACCAGCAGGGAATCAGCGCCGGCTACTTCGGCTACGTCGCGATCGGCCTCGCGACCTTCACGGTGATCCAGACGAGCCTGATCTCGTTCTCGCGCCGGCTCCGCGAGGAGCAGACGACCGGCACCTTCGAGGCTCTGATGACGACGCCGGCTAGGCCGGCGCCGATCATCCTCGCCAGCGCCGTCTACGAGGTCGCCCGGGCGACGATCGACGGCCTCGTGATCCTGCTCGCCGCGGTGGTGATCTTCGGCCTCCGGCTCGACACCTCCCCGCAGGGAATCGCGATCGCGCTGCTCACCATGGCCGCGGCGCTGGCGCTGTTCGCCTCGCTCGGCATCGTCGTCGCCGCGCTCACCGTCCTGTTCAAACGGACGACCGCCCTGTTGGCGCTGATCGTCAGCGCGATCGCGCTGCTCAGCGGCGTCTACTTCCCGATCGAGGTGCTCCCCGCCGCGGTCGAGACGATCGCCGCGGCGATCCCGTTCACCTGGACGCTGGAGGTGCTGCGCGCGGCGCTGCGCGGCGGCGACGTCGACGCCGCGCGGCTCGCCGGTCTGGTCGCCTCGGTGGTCGTACTGCTGCCGGTCGCGCTGGTGTGCTTTACTTCCGCCTTGCGTCGCGCGCGTCGGTTGGGTACCCTCGCGCTTTATTGACGGCGGGGCCCTCGTTGGCCGGTTCGGATATCACCGGTGGTCGACTGAAGAGGTTCCGCAAATGGATCGGTTTGGATATCGGGGGCGGGTTTCGCGCTCGTCCGGGAACAACGGGAGAACCACAACTTGAGCAGCAACGGCCGGGGGTCCCTCGGACTCCGCCTCACGATCACCGCACTCGCGGCCCTGATCATCAGCGCCCTGATCCCCGCCGTCTCGAGCGCCGCCGCGCCGACGATCGTCAACGGTGCCAACCAGGGCCGCTGGGTCGAGTCGCAGGCGATCGGCATGGACGGCAGCGCCAACGTGTTCAGGTTCACGGTCGTCGTCCGCCACGACCGCGGCGAGGCCGTCGACACGGTCTCGGTCGACGACAACTGGTCGAACAACAACTTCGACACGATCAACGTCGTCGGCACCCGACAGCAGACGACGATCGCCGGCGGCAACGCCTACACCCGGGTCACGGTGACGACGACGCCGGAGACCGGCGGGGACAGCTGCCCGTTCTCGGCCCCCGCCACGCAGCGGCGCAACGACACCTACGGCATCTACGCGCACACCAGCAGCGGCAACACGCAGACGGTCACGGCCACCGTGCATCGGGTGCAGAACACCTACAACTGCTACACGCTTCTCGACGCCGAGAACTATCCGTACCTCTACGGCCAGACCCAGAACAAGACCTCGGTCGATCTCGGCGGCACCGGCGACGACGTCCAGTTCCAGTTCAAGGGCGACGACTACGACAGCACCGGCGGCTGCGACTACTTCGACGGCTACCGCTGGCGGCTGCGACCGCTCGGCGGCGGCGCGACGACCCCGGTCACCACGGTCGATACGCCCGGCGGCGACAACAGCACCCAGACGCTGAACATCACCGGCTGGCCCGGACGCGGCCGCTGGGTGGTCGAGGCCGAGCTCGCCTGCGACACGATGAACTTCGTCGACGTCGGCGGTTGGTGGTACATCGGCGCCGTCGACGTCAACAGCCCCTCGAGCCCGACGATCTCGCTCTCCGGCGTGCCCGCGCGCCCGGCCACCGACGCCAGCTTCACGACGACCGCCAGCGTCGCCGACACCCCCGACTCCGCGGACCTCGGCCACGTCGAGGCCGTCGAGTGGGACAAGGACGGCAACAACGTCTACGAGGAGGGGGAGATCTCCTCGGCCTGGAACACCGACCTCAGCGCCGGCCAGCTGCAGCGCACGATCAACACGACCGGGATGACCCCGGGCACCTACACGATCCGCGCCCGCGCCCGCGACAACGGCGCGATCAGCCTCGCCGACAACAGCTCGAAGACGGCGGTCGGCACCGCGACCTACACGGTCAACTCGCCGCCGGTCGTCAACGGCCAGTCGATCACCGTCGAGGAGGGCGACGACGAACTCGTCAGCTTCGGCGGCACCGACGCCAACTCCGACACGCTCTCCTACAGCATCATCGACCAGCCCGACCACGGCTCGCTGTCGGGCTCGGGCGGCAGCCGCACCTACAGCGCCGACTCCGGTTACGAGGGCGCCGACTCCTTCGAGGTCGAGGTCAACGACGGCTACAACGGCATCGACACCGCGACGATCACGATCCAGGTCAAGAACACGACCAAGATCGACTCCGGCCCGAATGGACCGCACAACTCCGCGAACGCGAACTTCACGTTCAGCTCGCCCGAGGTCGGCGCGACCTTCGAGTGTTCGCTCGACGGCGCCCCGTTCAGCACCTGCACCTCGCCGCAGTCCTACACCGGCCTGAGCGAGAGCGCGCACACCTTCGAGGTCCGCGCGGTCGTCTCCGGCAACCCCGACCCGACCCCGGCCAGCCGCAACTTCACCGTTGACCTGACCAACCCGGACACGACGATCGACTCCGGCCCCAACGGCCCGACCAACGATCCGACCGCGTCCTTCTCGTTCTCCGCGAACGAGCCCGGCTCGACCTTCAAGTGCAGCGTCGACGGCGCCCCGTTCACCTCCTGCAGCTCGCCGCTGACGACGTCGAGCCTGCCCGACGGCCCGCACACCTTCGAGGTCGCCGCGACCGACCCGGCGGGCAACGACGATCCGACTCCGGCCAGCCGCAGCTTCACGGTCGACACGAACCCGCCGGACACGACGATCAACACGGGCCCGAGCGGTCCGATCAGCACCTCGGCGCCGCAGTTCACGTTCTCATCGCCGGACAACACGGCGACGTTCGAGTGCAAGATCGACGCGGGACCGTTCAACCCCTGCACCTCCCCTTACACGACGCCGACGCTGCCCGACGGGCCACACACGGTCCAGGTCCGCGCGGTCGATCCGGCCGGCAACCCCGACCCGACGCCCGACAGCCGCAGCTTCACGATCGACACGACGCCGCCCGACACCCAGATTGACTCGGGGCCGAGCGGGTTCACCAACGACGCCACGCCGGAGTTCCAGTTCAGCTCCGCCGACAACACCGCGACCTTCCAGTGCCGGGTCGACGGCGGCTCCTACTCGAGCTGCTCGAGCCCGTTCGTGACCGCCTCGCTGAGCGACGGCTCGCACACCTTCTACGTGCGCGCGGTCGATCCGGGCGGCAACATCGACCCGACGCCTGAGTCGCGCACCTTCACGGTTGACACGATCGCGCCGCAGACGGGGATCACGAGCGGCCCCTCCGGTCCGACCCCCGACGCCACCCCGACCTTCGCGTTCGATGCCGACGAGCCGGGCTCCAGCTTCGAGTGCCGGGTCGACAGCGACCCGTTCGCCCCATGCACCTCGCCGTTCACGGCGGCGAGCCTGCCCGACGGCTCGCACACATTCGAGGTGCGCGCGATCGACCAGGCGAACAACGTCGATCCGACCCCGGCGTCGCGCTCGTTCACCGTCGACACCAGCCCCCCGGGCACGACGATCGATTCCGGCCCGAGCGGGACGATCACCACAGACGCGGCCTCGTTCACGTTCAGCTCGGCTGACGGCAGCGCCGTCTTCGAGTGCAAGCTCGACGCCGGCGACTGGGAGGAGTGCGTCTCGCCGCAGAGCTTCGCCGACCTCGACGACGGCGCCCACACGTTCTCGGTCCGGGCCGTCGATCCGGCCGGCAACGCTGATCCAGCGCCGCCGACGCGGTCGTTCACGGTCTCGACCGAGGGGCCGGAGACGACGATCGACAGCGGCCCGACCGGCACGGTCGCCGACGACGACGCGACCCTGACCTTCTCCTCCGATGACAACGCGGCGACTTTCGAGTGCCGTCTCGACGGCGGGTCGTTCGCGGCCTGCACCTCGCCGCACAGCCTGACCGGCCTCGCCGACGGCCCGCACACGCTGCGGGTCCGCGCGATCGACGCCGACAGCAACGTCGACCCGACCCCGGCGACGCGCAGTTGGACGGTCGATACGACCGCGCCGTCGGTCTCCTTCGACTCCGGCCCCAACGGCGTCACCAAGAACCCGACGCCGACCTTCGAGTTCGACGCCGACGAGGCCGGTACGACCTTCGAGTGCCGGTTCGACTCCGACTCGTTCGCTTCGTGCAGCTCGCCGCTGACGGCGTCGAGCCCGCTCGGCGACGGCGCCCACACCCTCGAGGTGCGCGCGACCGACGGCGTCGGCAACCTCGGCAACGCCGCGAGCCGCAGCTTCACGGTCGATACGGCGGCGCCCGACACGTCGATCGACTCCGGCCCCTCCGGCACCGTCGCCTCGTCCAACGCGACCCTCGGCTTCTCGAGCACCGAGTCCGGCTCATCGTTCACCTGCACGCTCGACGGCAACATCACCGCCTGCACTTCGCCGAAGACCTACACCGGCCTCGGCGACGGCAGCCACACGTTCACGGTCGTCGCGACCGACCCGGCCGGCAACACCGACCCGAGCCCGGCCACCCGGACCTGGACGGTCGGCGGCGGCGGCAACCCGCAGACCCAGATCACCGCGGGACCGAGCGGGAGGGTGCTCGACCGCAACGCCAGCTTCGAGTTCACCTCGTCGGCATCGGGTGCGACCTTCGAGTGCTCGCTCGACGGCGCCGCGTTCAGCGCCTGCAGCTCGCCGCAGTCCTACTCCGGCCTGAGCCTCGGCGAGCACACCTTCAGCGTCCGCAGCAAGAGCTCCGGCGGCGCCACCGACCCGACGCCCGCGACGCGGACGTTCACGGTCGAGGAGGCGGCCGCGCCGCCGAGCAAGCTGCCGCCGCGGATCGACGTCGTCGGCGGCAAGCTGAAGCTGAAGAAGGGGATCCAGGTGGCGACGATCAGCTGCGGCTTCGGCCCCTGCTCGCTCGACTCCGCGGTCGCGCAGCTCAAGGCCGGCAAGAAGAAGGCGACGCTGACGCCGACCGTCTCGGGCTCGATCGCCGCCAACAGCACCGCGCCGGTGATGCTGACCCTGAAGGGGAAGTTCTACCGGGCGATCAAGAAGAAGAAGAAGGGAACGATCAAGATCACGCTCACGGTGAGCTCGCCGGCGGGCACGACCAAGGCGGCGACCAAGATCAAGCTGTCCGCAAAGAAGAAGAAGAAGGGCAAGGGCTGAGCTGATGGAACTGTTTGTGAACCGGCGCGGCCTCCGCTCCCTCTCGATCCTCGTCGCGCTGGCGGCGCTGGCGCTGTGCGCGCTGATCGCCCCGCGCGCTGAGGCGGCAAAGGTCGGCAACCCGGGCGCCTTCGGCGCCACCGTCACCTCGGGGACGATCCAGATCAAGACGCAGACCTTCAACTTCACCGACGCGGACCCGATCACGTTCGCCGGCACGATCGATGCCGCCGGCAACGTCAACATCCCCGTCTCCGGTCAGCACTTCCCGAGCTTCGCGGTCCAGGGCTACCCGGTCTCGATCATCCCGACCCACCCGATCACCGGCACCGTCAACCCGATGACCGGCGCCGGGTCGCTGCGGCTGCGCGTCTACATCAAGATCGACGGCGTGCCGACCGGCGGGGGCTGCGCGATCGGCTCGTCCGGCAGCCCGATCGACCTCAACGCGCTGATCACCGGCACGACCGCGCCGCCGGGGCCGAACACGCCGATCTCCGGCACCCCCTACAACACCAGCAACGGCACCGCGACGGTCGTCAACAACAGCTACAGCGTGCCCGCCTCGAACAGCTGCGGCCAAGGCGCCAGCACCGTCGACGGCGCGCTCGGGCTGCCCTCGGCCGCCGGCAACAACTCGGCGGTGTTCAACCTGGTCACGAACCCGTTCCTGCAGAAGGGCGTCAACGCCTCCTACACGATCACCCCGAACAGCGGCTTCACGCCCCTGAACAGCAACTTCAGCGCCGCCGCCTCGTCGGTTCCGGCCGGGGTCAAGACCTGCACCCCGGCGCTGCCGAGCACGCCGAACTGCGGCTACCGCTGGGACTGGGACAACAACGGCACCGTCGATCAGGTCACCAACACGAACTCGACCAGCCACACCTACTCGACCCCCGGCAACTACACGACCCGGCTGACGATCTACGACAGCGACGGCGACACCGACACGACAACGCGGACGGTCACCGTGACCGGGCGACCCGACCTCGCGATCGACAAGTCGCATACCGGTGATTTCCAGACCGGCAACACCGGCACCTACACGATCGACGTCGATAACAATGGCAACGGCGCGACGACCGGGACGACGACCGTCACCGACACGCTGCCCTCCGGGCTCAGCTACCAGTCGGCGAGCGGCGCGGGTTGGACCTGCGGCGCCGCCCCGCCGCTGGTCACCTGCACCCGGACCGCGGCGATCCCCGCCGGCGGCTCAGCGCCGTCGATCACCCTGACCGTCAACGTCGGCGATTCGGCGCGGCCCGCGGTGACCAACACCGCCGGCGTCGCGACGCCGGACGAGACCGCGACCAGCGACAACACTGACAGCGACCCGACCGACGTCAAGGCGATCGACGTCGCGGTCGACAAGTCGCACACGGGCAGCTTCCGGGTCAACCGCAACGAGGACTACGAGCTGCGCGTCACCAACGACGGCTCGCTGGCGACGACCGGCACGACCACGGTCAGCGACACGCTGCCGATCGGGATGAACTACTTCAGCTCGAGCGCCCCCGCGGGCTGGAACTGCAACGGCTCGGGCAACAGCTTCTCGTGCACGAACCCGAACCCGCTGCCGGTCGGCTACGACGAGACGATCACGCTGACCGTCGCCGTCGACGGTCAGGCGGTGGGGACGCAGACCAACACTGCGACGATCAGCACGCCCGGCGACACCGACCCCACGGACGACAGCTCCAGCGACCTGACGGTGGTGGTCGCCGCCCCCGACCTGGCGATCGACAAGAGCCATGACGGTGACTTCCGGGTCGGCACCCCCGGCGTCTACGAGCTCGACGTCACAAACGACGGCGCGCTGCCGACCGCCGGCACGACGACGGTCACGGACACCGTCCCGGCTGAGCTGCCGGTGCAGTCGGCGAGCGGCGGCGGCTGGAACTGCAACGTCAGCGGCCAGGACGTGACCTGCACGAACCCGACCGTGATGCAGCCCGACGAGTCGCTGCCGACGATCACGATCACCACCGGCGTCACCCAGGCGGCGATCCCGCTGGTCTCGAACAGCGCCACCGTCGCAACCTCGGGCACCGGCCAGGACGCCGATCCGAACCCGGTCAACGACACCGACGCCGATCCGACCGCGGTCACCGCAACCGACCTGGCGATCGACAAGTCGCACTCGGGAACCTTCCCGGTCGGCGGCAACGGCAGCTTCACGCTCGCGGTCCGTAACGACGGCACCGCGCCGACCGCCGGCACGACCACGGTCACCGACACGCTTCCGGCCGAGCTCTCATACGTGAGCGCGAGCGGCTCGGGCTGGAGCTGCAACGCCAGCGGCCAGGACGTGACCTGCACCCGCGCCGCCACGATCGGCGCCAACGCGGCCGCCCCGAACATCACGCTGACGGTCGCGGTCGCGAACACCAACTCGCCCGACGTCACCAACACGGCGACCGTCGCCGGCGCCGATGACATCAATGCCGCCAACGACTCCGACTCCGACACGGCGGCGCTGGTCGCCGCCGATCTGCAGATCGTCAAGTCGCACTCCGGCGATTTCGTGGTCGGCACCCAGCGCGCCTACGACCTCAAGGTCAAGAACGTCGGCCCGCTGCCGACCACCGGCACGAACACCGTGACCGACGTTCTTCCGACGGGGCTCAGCTTCGTCTCCGCCAGCGGCCCGAACTGGAGCTGCAACAACGGCGGCCAGACCGTGACCTGCACGCGGACGAACCCGATCGCCGGCGGCGGGCCCGCCTCGACGATCCAGGTGCTCGTTGACGTCGGCGCCGCCGCCTTCCCCGGCGTCACCAACACGGCGACGGTCGACAACGCCAACGACCGCAACCCCGCCAACGACTCCTCCTCCGACCCGACCACGGTGAAGACCGCGGATCTGGCGATCGCGAAGACTCATAGCGGCCAGCTCCGCGCCGGCGTCGCAGCGAGACCTACGTGATCGCGGTCGACAACGTCATACGCGCCGACCGGCGCGGTCGCGACGGTGACCGACCCCGAGCAAGGCCGACCTCACCGACGCGATCAGCGGCGACCAGTGGGACTGCTCGGCGAGCGGCCAGAACGTCAGCTGCGAGGCACCCGGCCGGGATCGCCTCGGCTACGCGGCGCCTCCGCGCGACCTCGAGCTGGGTCGACGTCGCCGACGGCGCCCCGGCGCAGATCACCAACACCGCGACGGTCGCGGTCGCCGGCGACCAGAACGCCGCCAACGACTCCGACGGCGACACCTCCGGCGTCGGCCGTGTCGATCTGGAGATGACGAAGACGCTGAGCGGCGGCGGCGATCTGGCTCGCGGCGACATCTCGACCTACGAGCTGCAGGTCAACAACAACGGCAACCTCGCCAGCGACCGGCCCGCACACGTGACCGACACGCTGCCGGCCGGCCTCAGCTACGTCGCCGCGTCCGGCACCGGCTGGAGCTGCGACTTCGCCGGTGGCACGCTGAGCTGCGACCACGCCGATCCGATCGACGGCAACGACGCCGCCGCGCCGATCGCGCTCGACGTCCGGGTCAGCGCCGCGGCGCCGAACTCGATCACCAACACGGCCGCGGTCGCAACCCGCGGCGACTCCGACGCAAGCAATGACAGCGACGGCGCGACCGCCAACGTCTCTGGCGTCGTCCCCGACCTGGCGCTGTCGATGAGCAAGGTCGGCAGCTTCCGCAACGGCGGCCATGGCACCTACGCGCTGTCGATCCGCAACGTCGGCAGCGGCCCGACAACCGGCGCGAGCACGGTCAGCCTTTCGGTGATCAGCGGCACGGTCGCGGGGGGCAACGGCAGCGGCTGGAGCTGCAGCGGCACGACCTGCACGCACGCGACCCCGATCGCTGCCGGTGCCCGCACCGACCTCGACCTCGACGTCAACATCAGCAAGGGCGCGCTGCTGCTGATCACCTCGGCGTCGGTGGCGACCGCCGGTGACCCCGAGTCGGCCAACGACTCGGCCAGCGACTCGACGGTGACGACCAAGATCGACGCCCAGGCCACGATCAGCCACAGCGGCGCGCTCGCGATCGGCCAGCAGGGCAGCTTCGCGGTCGCCGCCACCAACGCGGGATCGGCCGCCACGGTCGGCACCACGGTGATGCGGGTGACGCTGCCCGATACGTTCGACTACGTCAGCGCCAGCGGCTCCGGCTGGACCTGCACGCAGTCCGGCAACGAGGCCGTCTGCGAGCACCCCGGCGCGATCGCCGCGGGAGCCAGCGCCGGCTTCGACCTGCTCGCCAAGCCGCTGGTCGGCGGCAGCGCCCAGCTGACCGCGACCGTCGCGACCGAGGATGACGCCAACGCGGCCAACGACGCCGCGACCGACAACGCCGACGTCGGCGCCGGCCCAGGCGGCGCCCTGCAGCTGAAGAAGGGCAAGGTCAAGGTGCCGAAGAGCGGCGCCGTGGCGGTCCCGGCGAGCTGCGCGGCCGGCGGCGGTGCCTGCGCCGGCAAGCTGACGCTGACGGTCAAGGGCAAGACGGTCGGCAGCGGCAACTACCAGCTCGCCGCCGGCGAGAGCGGCACGGTCACCGTCAAGCTGACCAAGAAGGCGCGCAAGAAGCTCGCCAAGAAGGGCAAGCTGAAGGTGGTCGCGACGGCCGGCGACTCGACCGCGAAGCTGAAGCTGAAGTACACGAAGAAGAAGGGGTAGCCCCGGGTGCGACGGCGGGCGCTGATCGCCGCGGTGGCGGCCGCGTGCCTGTGCCTCGCCGGGGCCGCTGAGGCGAGCGCCCAGAACCAGTCGCCGAACCAGGACTACGTCGCGATGGGCGACTCCTACTCGTCCGGCAACGGCACCGGCAACTACTACGAGTCGACCTGCTACCGCAGCAACCTCGCCTACGGGCCGCTGATCGATCCGCAGATCCCGGGCACGTTCGCGCACCCGGCCTGCAGCGGCGCCCAGACCGAGGACTTCACGACCAACTCCCAGAACGGCTTCCCGCCGCAGGTGACGCTGCTCGGCCCCAACACCGACTACGTGACGTTCACGATCGGTGGCAACGACGCCGGCTTCACCAGCGCGCTGACCGCCTGCGCTAACCCGTTCGGCGACTGCGACGGCGCCCTCGACGATGCCGAGGACTTCATCCTCAACGACCTGCCGGGGATCCTCGACTCGACCTACGCTGCGGTCCGCACCGCGGCTCCGAACGCGGTCGTCACCGTGCTCGGCTACCCGCGCATCTTCCGCCCGAATCAGAGCTGCAGCCTCGTCTTCAGCGCCAGCGAGGTCAACCGCGCGAACGTGATCGCCGATGTGCTCAGCGACGTGATCCGCTCGCGCGTACAGGCGGCCGGGCCCGGCTTCGCCTACGTCGACGCCCGCACCGCCTGGCTCGGCCACGGCGCCTGCGAGTCCGCGAACTGGATCAACGGCGTCGATCTCGGCGACACCGTCGGCTCGTTCCATCCGACCACCAGCGGCTACGCCGCCTACGGTGGGATGGCGGCGGCGACGCTGCTCGCGCAGCGCAAGATCGGCCAGTCGATCGGCCCCAACGCCCGGATCGCCTTCACGAGCGACCGCGACGGCAACGCCGAGATCTACGCGGTCAACGGCAACGGCGCCTTCCCCGTCGATCTGACCAATAACGGCGCCGCCGACGTCGATCCCGCCTACTCGCCGGACGGCACCAAGCTCGCCTTCGCCTCCAACCGCGACGGCGACTACGAGATCTACGTCGCGAACAGCAACGGCAGCGGCGTCACCCAGTTGACCAGCAACGCCGCCGAGGACCGCGAGCCCGACTGGGCTCCGAACGGCGAGATGATCGCGTTCCGCTCGAGCCGCGACGGCAACGCCGAGATCTACAAGATGACCGCGGCCGGCGGCTCGCCGAGCAGGCTGACCAACAACGCTGCCGCCGACTCGGCCCCGGATTGGTCGCCCGACGGCTCCGAGATCGCGTTCGAGCGCTCCGCCGACGTCTTCCGGATGAACTCCGACGGCCAGGGCCAGGTCAACCTGACCGCCAACGCCGCCGCCGACGGCGACCCCGCGTGGTCCACCGACGGCAACTCGATCGCCTTCGAGTCGAACCGCGACGGCGACTACGAGATCTTCACGATCGGCCGCGGCACCCCGAGCGGCGGCGGCGCGCTCGTCCAGCGCACCACGAACGGCGCCGACGATCGCGATCCCGCCTACTCGCCCGACGGCCAGCGGCTGACCTTCACCTCGACGCGCGACGGCGACGCCGAGATCTACACCGCGACTGCCGCCGGGGCCCCGCAGGCGCGGCTCGCCGCCAACCCGGCCGCCGACTCAGCCCCGACCTGGCAGGGCGACCAGAGCCCGCCCGAGACCGCGATCGACTCCGGCCCGAGCGGTCCGACCCCGTTGACGACGCCGAGCTTCACCTTCTCTGCGAGCGAGCCCGGCTCCTCGTTCGAGTGCCGGATCGACGGCGGCGCCTACTCGCCCTGCGCATCGCCGCACACGACGGCGCCGCTCGGCATCGGCCCGCACACGTTCTACGTCCGCGCCACCGACCCGTCCGGCAACCTCGATCCGAGCCCGGCCACGCGCGCGTTCACCGTCACCCCGCCACCGGCCACGACCGCGATCACCGCCGGGCCGACCGGCACCACCGGCGACGACACGCCGACCTTCGAGTTCGACTCCAGCGACCCGCTCTCGACCTTCGAGTGCAAGATCGACGGCGGCGCCTACTCGCCCTGCAGCTCGCCGCACACCCTCGCCCACCTCGACGACGGCCCCCACACCTTCACCGTCCGCGGCACCGACAGCAACAACAACCCCGACCCCGATCCGCCGTCGGCGACCTTCACCGTCGACACGACGGCGCCCGAGACGACGATCGACTTCGGCCCGCCCTCGCCGACAAACGAGCTGCGGCCGAGCTTCGAGTTCTCCGCGAGCGAGCCGAGCTCGACCTTCGAGTGCCGCTTCGACGGCGGCGGCTGGACGAGCTGCTCCTCGCCGCATCAGCCCAGCAATGACCTCGCCGACGGCGCACGCACGTTCGAGGTCCGCGCCACCGACGCCGCCGGCAACGCCGACCCGACCCCGGCCGGGCTCGACTTCACGACCGATGCAACCGCGCCGGAGACGTCGATCGACTCCGGCCCCGGCGCCTCGACCCCGAACGAGACGGTCGCCGACGACACCCCGGTCTGGACCTTCTCCTCCGACGACGTCGCCACCACCTTCGAGTGCCAGATCGACGCCGGTCCCTGGGTGCCCTGCGATCAGTCCTACACCGCTCCGACGCTGCCCGACGGCGCCCACAGCTTCCGGGTCCGGGCCACCGACGCCGCCGCCAACACCGACCCGACTCCGGCCGAGGTCAGCTTCGCGATCGACACGACGGCGCCCGAGACGTCGATCGACTCCGGCCCGAGCGGCCGGGTCAGCGACACGACCCCGAGCTTCGCCTTCAGCGGCCCCGGCGCCGCCTCGTTCGAGTGCCGGCTCGACGGCGACGGCTGGAGCCCGTGCAGCTCGCCGCACACCAGCGCGAGCCTCGGCGAGGGCCCGCACAGCTTCGCGGTCCGCGCCGTCGATGCGGTCGGCAACGCCGACCAGACTCCGGCGACGCGCGCCTTCACCGTCGATACGACGCCGCCCTCGACCGCGATCGACGGCACGGTCCCCGCCGACACCAACGACAGCACCCCGACCTTCAGCTTCAGCTCGCCATCCGACAACGACGCCAGCTTCGAGTGCCGGATCGACTCCGCGCCGTTCGCCCCCTGCTCCTCCCCCCACACCACGGCCGAGCTCGTCGACGGCTCCCACAGCTTCGAGGTGCGCGCGATCGACGCGGCGGGCAACTCCGACCCGAGTCCCGAGCAGGCGAGCTTCAACATCGACACGGTCGCCCCCGAGACGACGATCAGCGCCGAGCCCGCATCGCCCGGCAACGACGTCACGCCGCGGTTTGCGTTCAGCTCCGACGAGGGCGGCGCGAGCTTCGAGTGCAGCGTCGATGCCGGCCCGTTCAGCGCCTGTACCTCGCCGCACGATCTCGCCGCGTTGCCGGCCGGCCAGCACAGCTTCGAGGTGCGCGCCGTCGATCCGGCCGGCAACCCCGACGCCAGTCCCGAGCGCCGCACCTTCCTGATCGACACGTCGCCCCCCGACACCCAGATCACCTCCGGGCCGGAGGGCCCGGTGCGCTCGAGCGGGGCGTCGTTCACGTTCACCTCGAGCGAGCCCGGCTCGTCGTTCGCATGCAGCCTCGACGGTGCCCCGTTCGCGCCCTGCGGCGGCGCGAGCTACGAGGATCTCGCTGACGGCCCCCACCGCTTCGCGGTCCGCGCCACCGACCAGGCCGGCAACGCCGACCCGACCCCGGCGGCGCGCGAGTTCAGCGTCGATCGCGGCGTCCTTGACCTCGCCGTCAGCGGCAAACGCAAGCAGCGGATCAAGCGCGGCCGGGTCCGCGTCAAGCTGGCCGTCAGCGCCGGCGAGCCGGTCGCGGCAACCGTCGCCGGCAAGCTCAAGGTGGGCCGCACGAGGGTCGCGCTCAAGCCGGTCCGGGCGAACCTCGAGCCGGGGGCGCCGCTGAAGCTCCGGCTGGCGCCGAGCCGCCGCGGCGCCGCCAAGCTCAAGCGCGCCCTCGCCACCGGCTCCAAGCTGAAGGCCCGGATCGCCGTCACCGCCACCGACGCCGCCGGCAACGAGGGCGCGGCGGGCCTCCGGGTGAAGCTGCGCTGAGCGGCCGCGCCCCCCGCCGTGGCGATCCGGTTGCACCGGGTGCTGCAACCGCTTGCGGCGCTACCGTTCTACGCACATGGCTGAGCGCTCGCAAACCACCGATTGGACGCGCCACGAGCGGGCGCGGAGGATCGCCGATCGTCAGGACTTCGCCCGGACGACTCCCGGCCAGCGGGTCGAAATCCAGCTCGAGTCGAGCCGCGAGCTGACCAGGCTCGCGGCCCGCCGCGGCCGCGGCCGTTGACCGCGCCCGAGCTCGACGGCCGGTCGCTGCTTGCGGCACTGGTCGCGAGCGAGATCGACTTCATCGTCATCGGCGGGCTGGCGGTCGGCGCCCACGGCTTCCCGCGCGCAACCAAGGGCATCGACATCGTCCCCAGCCCCGAGCGCGCCAACCTGGAGCGGCTTGCGACCCTGCTCGATGACCTCGACTACGAGATCCTCGCCCTCGAGGAGTTCGGGCCCGACGAGGTCGTGCGCCCGGACCTCGACGGCCTGCTCGGCGGCGGCAGCTGGGTTCTCCGCACCCGATTTGGCCGGCTCGGCATCCTTCAGCACGTCGAGCCCGATCTCGACCACGCGTCCTTGCGCGCGGACGCGATCGAGGATCAGGTGTTCGGCCAGACCGTGCGCTTCTGCGGCTACGAGCATCTGATCGCGATGAAGGAGGCGGCTGCCCGCGACCAGGATCTCGTCGATCTGGCCCGCTTGCGGGAGCTCCGCGGCGAAGGCTGAACCGATCGCCGCGTTGTGCCGTGCCCCTGCCTGGCGGGTCAAGCCGCGCTGAAGGTGCCGTTGGCGTGCACCATCGCAAAGCGTCAGCCGTCGGCGGCGAGCACTTCGCGATGCGAGTTCAGGGTCGCCCGCAGCCCGGCGTTGAACTCGACGGCGGGCTCGAAGCCAAGCGTCCGGCGCGCCAATTCGATCGACGCCACCGAGTGCTTCACGTCGCCCGGCCGCGGGTCCGCGTAATGCGCTTGCAGCGGCTCACCGGTCAGTTGCTCGAGCTCGGCGAGCATCCGGTTCAGCGAGACGCCCGCTCCGCACGCGACGTTGACGTGTGAGCCGAGTACCTCGGTGGCCGCGGTGCGCGAGGCGAGGATGTTGGCCTCGATGACGTTGTCGATGAACGTGAAGTCACGCGACTGCTCGCCGTCGCCGAAGATCGTCGGGCGGCGCCCCGACAGCGCGCAGCTGATGAACCTGGGGATGACGGCCGAATACTCGGACTCCGGGTCCTGGCGCGGGCCGAAGACGTTGAAGTAGCGCAGGGCCACGGTCTCGAGGCCGTAGACGGCGGTGAAGGCGCGGCAGTACGACTCGGCGGCCTGCTTGGCGACGGCGTAGGGGCTGATCGGCAGCGCCGCCATCTCCTCGCGCTTCGGCAGCGCCGGGTTGGCGCCGTAGACCGACGACGACGATGCCGCTATGACCCGCCGAACGCCCGCATCGCGCGCGGCTAGGAGCACGTTCAGGGTGCCGGTGACGTTGACCGCGCTCGAGGTGAGCGGATCGGCGATCGAACGGGGAACGCTGGGTAGGGCCGCCTGATGGAAGACCAGCTCGCAGCCGCGAACCGCGGTGCTGCAGCGCTCGTAGCTCTGGATGTCCCCCTCGACGAGATCGACCTTGGCCCGGGCATGTGCGAGGTTCTCGCGGCGGCCGGTCGAGAAGTTGTCGAGGACGCGCACCTCGTAGCCCTCATCGAGCAGCCGATCGACGAGGTGCGAGCCGATAAACCCCCCGCCACCGGTCACCAGTGCCCGCGACGTCACCCCGGCAGTGAATCACAACTGGCGCTGCGTGACTTGGGCACGCCAAGTGTCGTGGGGTATGATGTGCAGGCTGCCTGAGCGTCGTCGCCGAGAGATCCGCTCAACGCTTTCAGGGGAGCAGTGGGTTGCGGGATGAGAGAGATCGACCAGCGAAGGTTCCTGATAACCGGGGGCGCCGGTTTCATCGGTTCGCACCTTGTTGACGCGCTCGTGGCGGCGGGCGCGCGGGTTGCCGTCCTCGATGACCTCTCCACCGGCCGTCGCGAGAACATCGGCCACCATCTGAGCGCCGGCGAGATCGATTTCACCGAGGCTTCGGCGGTCGAGCGCGACCTCGTCCGTGCCCTCGTCGCCGACGCCGACGTCGTCGTTCACCTCGCATCCGCGGTCGGCGTCCAACTGGTCATCGGCAATCCGCTCGAGACGCTGCTCAGGAACATTCGCAGCGCCGACGTCGTGACCGAGGCCTGCGCGGATCTCGGTGCGCGACTGATCTTCGCCTCGACCTCGGAGATCTATGGCAAGGTGGATTCCCCCGATCCGCTCGACGAGGGCTCCGACCTGATCGTCGGATCGCCACAGACCGCTCGCTGGGGATACGCGGCGGCCAAGATGGTCGGCGAGATGATGGCCTACGGCTATCACCGGGCCGGCGCCGCCGAGGCGATCGTGGTGCGCTTCTTCAACACGGTGGGGCCGCGGCAGACCGGCGTCCACGGCATGGTCGTTCCGCGCCTCACCGGCCAGGCGCTCGCCGGCGACGACCTCACCGTCTATGGCGACGGCCGGCAGCTGCGCTGCTTCACCCACGTCGCCGACGCGGTCGATGCGCTGCTGAGGCTGGCGGTCGCTCCCGACTCGGTCTGCGGCCGCCCCTTCAACATCGGCAACCGCGACAACGAGGTGACGATTCTCGAGCTTGCAAGGATGATCATCGAGCGGTCCGGCTCGCGCTCAGGGGTCAATCTCATCCCCTTCGATGCGGTCTTCGGCGAGGGCTTCGAGGAGCTTGGCCGCCGCCGGCCCGACACGGACGCGCTGCAGCGGGCGACCGGCTGGCAGCCGAGCCGAACGATCACCGAGATCGTCGATGACGTCGTCGCCGATATGACCGCGGTGCCCAGCGGCTTCGAACGATTGCTGCCCGCTCGCGGGGGCGAACCGCTCGAAGCCTGATGGACGATCCGGTCCGCTTGGCGCTGGCCTTCGGGCTGGCGCTTCTGCTCAGCGTGATCGCGACCCCCCTGGCCCGGCGGCTGGCGCTGCGGACGGACTTCCTCGACCACCCGCGTGATTACAAGCAGCATGGTCGCTCGACGCCGTACCTCGGCGGATCGGCGGTGATGGCGGCCTGGGCCCTGTCCGCGGTCGCGTTCGGCGCCGGGCTCGGTCGCTACTGGCCGATCCTCGCCGGCGCCGTCGCCCTCTGGGCAGTCGGGACCATCGACGACCGTCGCGGCCTGCCGATCTCGCCGCGGCTGGCTGTCCAGGTCGGCGCCGCCGCGCTGCTGTGGGCGACCGACCTCGGTTGGGACCTGGTCGGCGGTGACCTGCTCGAGTGCGGCCTGACGGTGCTCTGGGTGGTCGGGCTCCCCAACGCCGCCAACCTGATGGACAACCAGGACGGCGCCGCCGCCGCGCCGGCGGTCGTGGCGGCGGCCGGGATCGGGATCGTCGCGGCGTCGGAGGGCCGCCCGTTGATCGGCGCGATCGCGCTGGCGATGGCGGGCGCCTGCGCGGGCTTTCTGCCCAGCAACCTCGCGTCGCCGTCGCGGATCTTCCTCGGCGACGGCGGCAGCGCCCCGATCGGATTCGTGCTCGCGGCCTGCACTATGTCGGTGCCGTCGCCCGACTTCGGATGGGTCGCGATCGCGGCCGCGATCCCGCTCGTCGGGGTGTTCGTGTTCGATACGACCCTGGTGACGGTCTCGCGACTGCGGCGGGGCGCGCCGGTGCTCAGCGGCGGTCGCGATCACCTCTCGCACCGCCTGCTGCGCTGGTTCGGCTCGCCGCGCCGCGTCGCGGCCGTCCTCGCGGCCCTGCAAGCCGTCTCGACCTTGACCGCGGCCTTGCTCTACGGCGCGAGCCGGACCGTTCTCGTCATGGTTGCCCTCGCCTATCTGGTCGGCGCGACGGCGCTCGTGTTGATGCTCGAGTCCGCGCTGGCGACGGCCGAGCCGTCGACCTGACGGGGCACAGGTGCGCGCAGCCTCCACCGCCCCCGTCAAGGTCCTTCGCGTGATCGCGCGGTTGAACATGGGCGGACCCGCACACCAGGCCTGCCTGCTGTCCGGCCGGCGAGTCGATCCACGGCGCTACGAGACGCTGCTGGTTCACGGTCGCCTCGCCGCCGGGGAGGGCTCGCTCGCCGATCTCGTCGACGCCGAGGGCGTTCGCGAGCAGCGGCTCGATGCGCTCTCGCCGCGGATCAGCCCGCTCGCCGACGCGGTCGCGCTGCGTGAGCTGGTGCGGCTGATCCGCGCCTTCGAGCCCGACATCGTCCACACCCACACCGCCAAGGCGGGATTCCTCGGTCGCCGGGCTGCGATCGCGGCGAGCCGACGGCACGGCGTCCGTCCGGTCCTGGTCCATACCTACCACGGGCACGTTCTCGAGGGCTACTTCGGTCCGCTCAAGCAGGGGACCTATCGCGCGCTCGAGCGGTCGCTGGCGAAGCGCACCGACCGGTTGATCGGGGTCTCGGCAGCCACGGTTGACGATCTGGTGCGGCTCCGAATCGCCCCGCCCGAGCGGTTCTCGGTGATCCCGCTCGGGCTTGATCTCACCGGCTTCGGCGAACGACCGGAGCGCATCCGGGCCAAGCTGCGCAGCGAGCTCGGCGTCGCTGAGGACGATGTCCTGGTCAGCTTCGTCGGGCGGCTCGTCCCGATCAAGCGGCTCGACGTTCTGCTCCAAGCCGTCGCCCGGGCCCGTTCGGCGGGTTCGCCGCTGCGGCTCGCGGTGGTCGGCGACGGCGAGCTGCGGGCGTCGCTGACCGCGCTCGCGACCGAGCTCGGGATCAGCGGGTCGGTCACCTGGCTCGGGTACAGGCGCGATCTGCCCGATCTGGCTGCCGCCGCCGACATCGCGGCCCTGTCCTCCGACAACGAGGGAACCCCGGTCTCGCTGATCGAGGCGGCGGCAGGCGGGCTCCCGGCGATCAGCACCGACGTCGGTGGGGTCGGGGAGGTGGTCCGCGACGGCATCAGCGGCACCCTCGTCGCGGCCGGCGACCGCGCGGCCTTCGCGGCCGCGCTCGGCAAGCTCGCCGCTGACCCGGCGATGCGGCGGAGGATGGGGCAGGCGGGTCGCGATCACGCCCTCTCCCGCTACTCGGTCGAGCGGCTGATCGGCGATATCAGCGCGCTGTATGAGGAGCTGCTCGGCGACCGAACGGCGGCGATGGGAGCGGACGAGGACGTCGCGAGATGACGCAGTGGCTGCTCGCGGCGGCGCTGATCGCAACGGCGGCAGCCTCGCTGCGGCGGTTTCCGGCGTTCCATCCCGCGCAGCTCTGGGCGGTCCCGTGGGCGATCGCGGCGTTCGCGTTCGCGCTACACCTGCTCCCCTACCAGCAGATCCGGTTCAGCTCTGCCTTGCTGATCTTCCTGTCGGTGGCCGGATTCGTCGCCGGAACCGACTACGCGCGGCGCCGCGGGCTCGTCCTCGGACCGCCGCGGTTGCGGCTTGCGAGCTGGGGGGGCGAGCTTGACCTCGAGCGGTCCGCGGCCGTCGCATTCGGGCTCGCCCTGACCTGGTGCCTGGCGTTCGTGGCCCAGGCGGTCATCCGGTTCGGATGGGCCGATGTCATATCGGCGGATTACGCCGTGCGTCAGGCGATCGGTGCGGGCGACTTCGCCCTCACGATCAAGTTCGTCTACGCGGCGCTCGGCAGCGCGGCGATCGCCGCGGCCGTCGCCGGGTGGGCGCCGACGGCCGCCCGCCGGCGGCTCTGGCTGGCGCTCGCCACGGCATCGGTCGCGATGATCTACCTCGCGACCGGGCGCTCGACCCTGATCGCCGCCGCGGTGATCGCGCTCGTCGCCTTCTCGATGTCATCCGGTATCCGGCTCTCGCGGCGGCGCGTTGCGATCGGCGCCCTGATCGCCGCGGCGGGCGCGCTCGGCATCTTCGTCGCCGGCGGTGCGCTCGCGAACAAGACATTCGTCAACAACACCGATCTCATTCGTGTGCCCAGCGCCTTCAACGGCGACGACGACCTGCCCGACTGGATGGCGCTCCCCTACGAGTACATCTCGGCGCCGATCGCTGCCGCCGATGTGCAGTTCAGCTACATCGAGCCGGTCGGCGGAAGCTGGGGGTGCGCGACCCTCCCCGAGGCCTGCGCGGTGCTGAAATCGCTCGGCTTCGGCGTCGAGCCGATCGATCGGGTCCGGCCGTTCACCGCCCGCCCGCTGCGCTGGAACACCTACACCAGCCTCGATGTGCCCGCTCTTGACTTCGGCTGGCTGCTCACCTGGCCCGTCTTCATCGCGCTCGGGATCCTCAGCGGGGCCCTCTGGGGTCGTGCCGTATCTCGCGGCCCCGCCTCGATCGCGCTCTACTCCCTGCTCGCGCCGGCGCTGATCACCGGCTTCAACGTCTTCAACTTCACCGCCACCCACGTGATCGGATCGATGCTTTATGCTGTCGCCGTGATCTGGGTGGTCGGGGCCTTCTCGCGGAGGCGACAGGAGGACGTGCGGTGATCCGCGGCGCTACAGCCGCCGCCGTCGCGCTTCTCGCGACGCTCGGCCTGAGCGCGTGCGGGGGCGATGGTGATGAGACGTCGGCGGCGAAGACGGTGACCGCCGACACGATGGTTGACCAGTCCGCGCTGGTCTCGAACCTGGTCGGCAACGGTGGCTTCACCGTCGGCACCGAGGGCTGGACGATCTCGACGCCGAAGGACATCTCGATCGACTCGACCGACGAGGAGGCATTTGAGGGCGACGAGTCGTTGAAGATCGACGCCGATGCCGAGAAGGCCCCGAACGAGGCGGCCGTCGCCACCCAGACTATCGCGACCGTTCCCAACACCGACGAGGGCACGCAGTACTTCCTCTCGGTTCAGGCGATGTCCAAGGACCTCTCGCGTGAGGTTCCGGTCGAGGTCAGGGTCCTCTACCCGGACAACTCATCGGACTTCTACGTCGCCGGCCCGGCCGGGCTCACCACCGGCATCCCGAAGGACACCGAGGGCAAGTGGGTCGAGCTGACGGCCCTCGTCGTCGCCCGCAAGCCGATCGAGCAGATCGACGTCTACGCGTTCGACAGCGGCGTCGAGAAGCTCACCGGCAGCGCCTGGGTCGACGACATCCACCTGCGCCAGGTCGAGCCCGGCAGCAAGGGCTGAGGCGCCCGTCGCGCGACGTCCCTACGGGGTCGGAGCGCCGCGGCGGATGTCAAGGGTGCGACGGACCGGATCGGGGAGCCGTCGCCAGGCCGTGTGGATGCGGTTGCGCTGATCCCACGACAGCAGGTTCCAGGCCCGGCGCCGGAACGTCGGCTCGTGGGCGGGGCGGTGGGCCTGGCCGCCGTACCCGTTCAGCTCGGCGGCGGGGGCGGCCGGCTCGGCGTTGACCTCCGGCGCGGGCTCCGTGGCGGGCCAGCGGCGACCGAGCCAGCGGTCGAGCTGCTCGGCGGTGACGGCGACCGACTCGAACTCGATCCGCTCGATCGGCTCGGCCTCCGGCCGCCGCCCCGGGACCAGCTCGTTGAAGAACTGGGGGTCGTCGGCGGCGTAGACGTCGGCGACGCCGTCGGCGACGAAGAACAGGTGACGGAGCGGGGCCTCCGACGGCGCCACGCCGCAGCCCGCCACCATCCGCACCTCGTCGCTCATGTTCGGCAGCGAGCTGTGGACGAGCCGGTGGTCGGAGATGATCGCCTCGCCGGCACGGACCGCGATCGGCACCGAGTCACGCTCGCGCAACTGCTCGCGCAAGCCCTCGTAGGGGAACGGGAAGGCGTCGATCGGCGCGCCGCGCGGGTTCTCGATCCAGCGGTGGCTGCCGGGCACGACGCGCAGGGTGCCGTTGCCGTCGTCGGTGTCGATGAGCGGGCACCAGGCGATCGCCGTCGTGTACCTCGACTCGTCGACGAACGTCCAATCCTGATGGGGGCCGACCTCGCTCGCCGGCCCCGGGTCCTTGACCACGAAGTTGCCGACGAAGGCGGTGTGGTCGTCGAGCCAGCGCTCCAGGGCCGGACCGAGGATGGCGCGGACCGGCCCGTCGATCGCCGCCTTGAAGGCGGGATCGTCGCTGTACATCGTCGCGTGGAAGCCGGAGCCGTGGCGGCTTGAGATCTCCTCCCAGGTGGCGCGAAGCTCGGCGACCTGCTCGGCGGAGATGAGCGGGATCCGCACGTAACCGTCGCGCGCGAAGGCGGCCTGCAGCTCGGGATCCTTGAAGGTCGCGCGCGGCGCCGCGGCCGTCGCCACCGGCTCGGGTCGCAGGCAGGCGAACTCCCGGGCGATCAACCCCTGGCTGAGGCCGCTGTCGGGAACCTCGTGGATGTCGTGGGTGACGTAGAAGCTGTCGTCGACCTGAAAGCGCTCGACGCTTCCGCTCGGGTGAAGATGGTGGTGGAACAGGCGCGCCTCGCGCGGCACGACGGCGACGTTGACCGCAACCCGTTCGCTGTCGGAGTGATTGGCGGGGGAGAAGTGCACGACCCGGTGGTCGTAGATCACCGCCTGCCCGGCCCGCAGATCGAGCTCGATCCGGTCCTCGTCGGCGAAGCGGTGTGAGATCGAGCGCATCTCGTCGAAGCTCGGGAAGTGCGGCGTTCCGCTGATCGCCAGCAGGTCGCGGTGGCTGCCGCGGATCACGCTCAGCCCCCCGTTGGCGCGATCGGTGTCGACCAACGGCGCCCAGACGCCGACCGAGATGAGGTCGGGGTCGGCGACCATCGTCCAGTCGAGGTGCTCCGGCATCTCGCTGCCGTCCCCCGGCGCCTTGGCGACGAAGTTCGCGATCACGCAACGATGGCGATCGAAGTTGCCCTCGACCCGCGGCGTCAGGATCGATCGCAACCGCTCGTCGACGCGCCGTTTGTGGGCGACCGAGTCGCTGTGGATGGTCGAGTGGAAGCCCGTCAGCCCGGCGCCGACCTCGTCCCAGAGCTCCGTCAGCGACGCGAGCGCCTCCCCGTCGAGCAGGTCGACGACCACGTAGCCGTCCTCAAGCAGCCGCTGCTCCGAGGAACTGTCGCGCAGGGTCGCCCGCATCGCGGCATCGTATTGCACGGCCGCGGCCGATGCCGTCGGCGCGAGCCGATGCTCGCGCCTATCCTTCGGCGGCGTGGAGAGCGGCCTGATCCACTCCGCCGAACCGGCCCTGCACCGCCCGAGCCGGGCGATCCGGCGGATGCGCGAGGACATGCGGGTGGTCCTGCCGGTCGCGTGGACCCTGTTCGTGCGCGGGCAGCAGGCGACCTACCGGCAGTCGATCCTTCGCTACGTCTGGCTGGTCGTGCCGCTCGTCGCGACGACGATCGTCTGGGTCTTCCTCGACGACAGCGGCGTCCTCGGCATCGAGAGCACCGGCACGCCGTATCCGGTCTACGTCGCGTCGGGGACGATGCTCTGGCAGATCTTCGTCGATGGGTTGAACGCACCGCTGCGCAAGCTCAACGGCGCTCGCGAGGTCCTCGCCAAGACCCGCGTGCCGCACGAGACCTGGATCATCGCCGGGATGCTCGACGCCCTGCTGGCGGCGCTGATCAGGGGCCTGCTGATCATCGTGCTGCTGATCGCCTACGGGATCGGCGCCGAGCCGAGCATGCTGCTGGTCGTTCCCGGGACCTTCGCGCTGCTGCTCCTCGGGATGGCGATCGGGCTGGCGCTGGCGCCGATCGGCCTCCTCTACCAGGACATCGGGCAGGCGCTGACGATCCTCGTCGGCTTCTGGTTCTTCCTCACGCCGGTGGTCTACGTGACGCCGTCGGCGGGAGGCGCCGCGACCTGGATCGTCCACCTCAACCCGGTCACGCCGCTGCTGGTGACGACGCGTAGCTGGCTGGTCGGCAGCGGCGACGTGATGCCGACCGCGATGGCGGTGGTCACGAGCCTGGCGGCCTGCGGCCTCGGGCTGGCCTGGCTCGCCTATCGCGTCTCGACCCCGCACCTCGTCGCCCGCTTGTAGCCGTGCCCGCGGAGCCCGTCATCGAGGTCGAGGGCCTCGGCAAGCGCTACTGCCGTGATCTGCGCCGGTCGCTGCGCTACGGCGTCTACGACATCGCCTCGGAGTTCGCGCCGTGGCGTCCGCCGCCGCGGCAGCTGGTCGTGCGCAAGGGCGAGTTCGCGGCGCTCGAGGACGTCTCGCTGCGCCTGCTGCCGGGGGAATCGCTCGCCGTCCTGGGCACCAACGGCGCCGGCAAGAGCACCCTGCTGAAGATCCTCTACGGCCTGATCAAGCCCGATGCCGGCAGCGTGCGGATCGGCGGCACGGTGGCCGGCCTGATCGAGCTCGGAACCGGCTTCGACCCGGTCCTCACCGGCCGCGAGAACATCGCCGTCAACGCCTCGCTGCTGGGGATCCAGTCGAGTCGGCTCCGTCACCTGACCGACGAGATCATCGAGTTCGCCGAGCTCGAGGAGTCGATCGACACCCCGGTCCGCTACTACAGCTCGGGGATGATCTCGCGGCTGGCCTTCTCGGTCGCCGCCCATCTCGACACCGACGTGCTGCTCGTCGATGAGGTCCTCGCGGTCGGCGATGTCGGGTTTCAGCGCAAGTGCGTGACGCGCATCTTGAGCTACCTCGAGGGTGGCGGCGCCCTGGTGTTCGTCTCCCACAACATTCCCCAGACGCAGGCGGTCTGCCAGCGCGGACTGCTCCTTGAGGAGGGCAGGGTCACCCATGCCGGGCCGGTGGTCGACACCGTGGCCGCTTATCTCACCCACCAGGCCGAGCTGGCGCGAATACACCCGACTTCGAGCGACTCGCCGCCGACTCCGGTCGAGATCACCGACGTCCGGATCGTCAACCCGGCGGGCGACCGCCTCCGCAGCGGCATGCCGGCGCGGATCGAGGTTGACTACCGCAGCCCCCAGCCCTACCTGGCGGTGTGGGGGTTCAGTTTCTGGACGGGCGATCACTGGATCTGCATCACCGGCGACTACGACATGCGACCGCGCACCCTCGATGCCGAGGGAACGATGGTGGCGACGATTCCGCGCCTGCCGCTGATCGGCGGCGCCTATGAGGCCCGCGTCGTCATCGGTGAGGCGGCGACGAATCAACCGCTTGGGCTGAAGGGTTGGTTGGACAACCCGACGCCGTTCCGGGTCGAGTCGGCGGCGACCGTGGTCAACAACGCGATGATCGAGATGAGGCAGTTGACTGCGGTCGACGTCGAGTGGGGTTGACCGCCGCCGTGGGCGCGCTCAGCGTCGCAGCCGCCGCCCGAGCATCCGCAGCGCGTGCTTAAGCCGCGTCGGGACCTTGCGGCGGGCGTAGGCGATCGGCCCCTTCGCGAGTTGCGCGACGGCGCGCGTCGCATCGAGGCCGGCGCGGCAGATCGCCGACCAGAACAGGACCAGGTGGAGCGCCAGGGCCACCGCGTTGATCGGATCGGCGCTCGTCGCGGCCGCGAGCAGGGCGAGCGGCAGCGCGATCGCGTAGTACTCGTGCATCAGGATCCGGTAGCGCCCCGCCTCGCCGCCGATCACGATCTCGACCTGCCAGAGCCGTACTCGGGCCAGCTCGAGCGCGAGGTAGAGGGCCAGCGCGACGAATGCGAGGGTCGAGCCGATCAGGACGAGGATGACCGCCAGCGTCGCGAGTTCGAGTGGGAAGACGACCCACCGGGATGCGATCAGCGCCGCCCGCGGGCGCGCGGCGACGAGCGTCGCGGCTCCCGACGCCCGGTCGGCAACCGCATCGGAGCTCTGATGCCAGATCGCGCCGCGCAGCCCGTAGGCGAACGCCCAGGCGCCGACGAGCCCGACCCAGCCCCAGTCGATCGCGGCATCCGCGCCCGCGAACGCGAAGATGACGACGACGAGCTGGGGGAACAGGTGCGCGCCCGCCGCGTCAGCGGCGGCGCCGAGCCAGCCGCGCTCCTTGAGGCGCAACGGCGGCACCGAGTAGGCGGTGAAGGCGAGCCAGGCCGGCAAATAGAAGGCGAGCGCCCAGCCGCTGACGACGCCGACCGCAACCGCCGCCGCCGCGCCGAGCGCCAGCGTCACCGCGAGCGCCCGTCGCCCGAAGCCGCGCGGCCGGCCCGCGAGCCGATTCGGCTTGCCGGCGGCGCGATCGAGCTCGAGATCGGTGTAGTCGTTGAGGACGCTGACGAATGCGGCGCCGGGGATCAGGGCAGCGGTGCCGAGCGCGAGTGCCGGCAGCGCGGCGAGCAACTCGCCGCCGGCGAACAGCACCGTCCCGTAGCCGAGGCCGAGGATCGCAGCGAGCTTGTGCGACCACCACTCCCGGGCGCGGAACGTCCGCTCGAGGCTCTCCCGCATGTGGCCAACCCTACGTTCGCGGGGCTACGCTTGACGCCATCGCCGCTTGCGGTTCCAACACGAGCTCCGAAGATCCCCTCGTCTCCGTGCTGCTGCCGGTCTTCAACGGCGCGCGGTTCGTGGCCGAGGCGATCGAGAGCGTGCTCGCCCAGAGCTGGGAGAAGCGGGAGATCGTCGTCGTCGACGATGGCTCGACCGATGCCACCGCCACGGTCATCGCGGGCTTCGGCGACCGGGTGCGGAGCCTGAGGCGGGCCAACGGCGGGCCGGCCGCGGCGCGCAACAGCGGGCTGCGGCTCGCCCGCGGCGAGCTGATCGCCTGGATCGATCACGACGATCTCTGGCCGCGCGACCGGCTCGAGGTTCAGGTTCGATACCTCGTCGAGCACCCCGCGGTTGACGTCGTCTTGGGCCTGCAGGAGGTCCGCGTCGAGGACGGCGTCGAGCCCCCGCAGTGGGCGCGCGCCGAGCGGCTCCCGGCGCCGGGCGAGACGGCTCCCAACCGGGCGCCGATCTACCCGCCGCCGACGATGATGGCGCGACGGTCCGCGTTCGCCGTGAACGGCTCGTTCAGTACCGAGATGGAGTTCTCCGACGACGCCGATTGGCTGCTGCGCGCCCGCGACAACGGGCTGCGGATCGAGCCGCTCGACCACGTCGTCCTGATCCGGCGCCTGCACGGGGACAACCTGACCTACGACGGCGGCGCGCTCGCCCGCGGTGCGGCCCTGGCGTTGAAGGCTCGCATCGACCGCAAGCGTGCCGGGGGCTGAGCGGTCCCGGGCAGGTTGGGTACGATGAAACCGGATGAGGGTGGCGCTGTTGGTCGACGATCCTCGGGATCACTCGGGTGCGTCGTCGTGAGAGCCGAATCGCTCCGCCGGCTCTACGATCGCGACCACGCGCGCGCCTACGACGAGCGCTTCCTGCTCGCCGATGGATGGGCTCGCGACGGGACCGATTTCGAGCTCGAGCTGATCGCCGAGCTGCTCCGGCGCGCGAGCGCGCCGCGCTGGCTCGACGTCGGCTGCGGCACCGGCTTCTACCTGTCGCGGTTTCCCGACGTGCAGCGCGCGGGCCTCGATCTCTCGCCGGCGATGCTCGAGCTCGCCGCAAGCCGCAATCCGGGCGTCGAGCTGACCGAGGGCACCTTCCTCGACCCGTGGCCGCGCTGGCGGTCGAGCTGGACCCTGGTCTCGTGCATGTGGGCTGCCTACTCCTACGTCGACTCGCTCGATCAGGTCGAGCAGCTGATCACCAACCTGGCCGCCTGGACCGCTCCGGACGGCTGCTTGTTCCTGCCGGTCTGCGACATCGCCGATCTGAGCGGTGGGATGGAGGTCCCCTACCGCAACGAGGAGACCTGGGTGTTCGGCGGCGAGCTGCTGATCAAGGCGACTGTCTGGGAGTGGCACGACGAGTCGATCGGCCGGCGTCACAGCGATCTCATCGCACCGCACATCGAGCACCTGACGGCGCTGGCGGGTCGACACTTCGAGCGGATCGAGATCGTCAACTACCCGCCCTACCTGCCGGGCTGGGGGAGCAGGCGGGCGATCGTCGCCGCTCGCCCGCGAGCCGCTGCCGGGGATCAGCCGCCCGCCACCGTCGTCACCCGTCCGCCACCGCCGGCCCGGAACGTCACTGCGGCGGCCGAGCCCACCGCAGCCGATCACACCGCGACCGCCACCGGACGGCTGCGCGCCCGGGCGCTGCGGATCCTGCGACGGATCGAGCGGAGGCTCGAGGTGGGGTAGGCGAGGCTACCGCGGCGGATCGGCGGCGCCGTGGCGCTGCCGCAGGGAGTCAAATGGTCCCGGCCGCGCGATCGGATCCTCCGATCCCAGCGCCTGGTGGCGCCGGTGCTGGTCGTAGCCGAACGCCAGCGCCCGCGGCGCCCGCGCCCGGCGCGCCCGCCCCCACAGCGCGGCCCGCTCAAAACGGGGAGATTCGGTCGCTTCGAGCGCCCCGACCGTGACGGCGGGAACCCGCCCTGCCCCGAGCCGCTCGAGCTGGTCGAGCGCCACGCTCAGATGGCCCGCGATGCACCGATCGCGCGCGGTGCAAAGTAGCTGCGCCCAGTCGATGCGACCCCCTGCGAGCAGCTCGCCGGCGTCCGCAATCCAGCCGAGTCGGCGGTGTGGCCTGCCGACGATCCCCTCGATGCAGAGCTCGGCGAGCAGGTCGTCGGGGGCGGGGACCGCGACGCCGCGTTCGTCATCCGCGGCGGCGGGACGGGAGCGCGCGAGCAGCCGCCGGATACCGAGGATCTGCACCGGCAGCCGGTAGCAGAGCCGTACCTCGCTGGCCGCCTCGGCCGGGCTCCTCATCGCGATCGAGTCGCCCCTGCAAAGGCGCCGCTCCGCCCCCGGCGAGGGGGTCGTCCAGCCGCGACCCAACAGCGTCGCGATCGCCTCTCGAGCCGTCGCGGGGTCGATCGCGAGGGTCGCCTCGCGCAGCGGGCGGATGCCGGCGTCCCCGGCGCGGTCGAATCCGATCCAGGTTCCGGCGATCGCGGCGGTGCGGATGCCCGCGGCATCCAGCTCGCGCCCGGCGTCGGCCGCCGCGGCGAGCAGCAGCTGATTGCGCGACCACGCGAACCGGTACACGCCGGGGATCCGGCTACCGGCAGCGGCGGTCGCGCCGAGCTCCTCGAGGCGGCGGTGCAGCCTCGGCAGCAGCTCGAACGTCCCCGCATCGACGCGGTCGATGTCGATGCTCGCGGCCCAGCGTCGCCAGGCCGCGATCGACTCATCGCGCCGGCGCGATCGATCGACCGCCGCGAGGAGGTCCAACTCCGCCGCTCGCAGCTCGGGCAGCGGCCCGCTCAAGCCCCGCTGCCCCCGCGACGGCGATCGAGCGAGCGCTTGAGGATGCGCGCGTAGTCACGCAGGGCATCCGGGTCGCTGCTGGTCAGATTCGCCGCGTGAACGCGGCGCTCGACAGCGATCGCGGGAATCAGCAGCTCACCGACGCCCGCGTCGCGGGCGCGCGCGAGCCAGTCGAGGAACTCGCCGGCTCGCCAGTTGCTCGCGAGCGGGCCGACCCGCGCCCAGGCGACGCGGCGGATCAGCGCCGTGTTGGAGGTGCGAGCCGGGCGCGGCGGCCCGGTGGCCCGACCGAAGCGGACCTCGTGGCCGAAGCAGACGCCGGCGTCGGGTCCGGCCGCTGCGAGCGCCTCGATCTGCGCTCCGGCGCGCCCAATGACCCAGCGGTCGTCGGCGTCGAGGAAGGCGATGAACTCGCCGTCGCCGGCGGCGACCCCCGCGTTGCGCGCCGCCGCCGCGCCGCCGTTCGGTTGGCGGATCAGCCGGACCGCCGCGCCATAGCCGGAGACGATCTCGGCCGTGCGATCGGTTGATCCATCATCGACGACGCACAGCTCGAGCCCCCGGCCGAAGGCGGGGTCGCGTAGGACGCTGTCGATCGCCTCGGCGATGAATCGGTCGGCCTGGTGGGCGGCGACGACGACGCTGGTGAGCCCGGCGGTCAACCGAGCAGCTCTCCGACCGCGGCGGCGGCCGTCGCCGGATCAGCGTCGATGGCGAGATCCCAGCAGCGGGTCGCGATGACCAGCTCGCGCATCTCGGCCAGCGCGCCGCGGTCGCGGCCGGGGTGCTGGATCATCGTGCTTGGGGCCATCGCGAGCAGCGCCCGAGCCGGTGACATCGGTCGCAGCCGGGTCGACTCGGCGCCGATCCGCGGCACGATGATCTCGGCGAGCCGTGCGCGGCGGGTCAGCCGCTGCGCGGATCGCGGCAGCAGGCAGAGCCCGAGCTTCGGGTTCGGCGTACCGGCGAGCATCGATGCGGCGAGGTCGCCGAGGAGCTCGAGCGAGCTGGGGTCGAGCTTCGCGGAAGCGTGCACCGAGCAGACCGTCGATGCGGCTTCGTCCGCCGCGAGCGCGACGTAGTCGTCGCCGAGATAGCCGAGGCCGGAGCGCAGGCAGGCCAGCGCCAGCGTCGACTTCCCGGATCCGCTCGAGCCGACCAGCAGCGCCGCTCCGCGGGTCCCGGCGACGGCGCCCGCGTGCAGGAAGCGCAGGCCGGGGCGGTCGAGCAGCCGCAGCAGCGATGCGCGCAGCGGCGTCGCGAGCTCGTGCGGCGCCAGCGCGGTCGGGTCAGGGTAGAACGCGACCGCGCGCTGACGGGCGGGATCGACCGCCTCGAGCCTGCCCGAGCGCGGGTCGTGCGTCATCCAGGCGCGGCCACCGACCAACGCCCTGGCCTCGCCGTCGCCGGCGACAGCATCGTCCTGCCAGGGCAGCTCGCCGGCCGACTCGGCCAGGCAGTCGATCGAGGCGTCGCCACGCTCGGGGACATCGACCTCGATGTGGGCGAGGCACCGCATCAGCTGCGACTCGAGCTCGGGCCCCGAGAAGCGCAGCGTCACCGTCAGGCCGCCGATCGCGACGGCGCGCCGGCGCCCAACGAGCGGATCCCAGGCCGCGTCGAAGCGCTGCTCGAGGCCCCCGAAGAACGTGCTGCTCGGGGCCCGCTCAGGCGTCGCGCTTGGCGGGCCAGCCCGGCTCGTCGACTTCATGGATCGGGTCGATCAGCAGGTAGTCCTGCATGTCTGAGAACTTCTCGAGCCGCGGCGGCTGAAAGGCCGGCTTCGGAGGATCGGACGATGCCGGCGCGGCCGCAGCCGGCTCGTCACCCGCGGGGAGCGGCTCGAGCAGGTGCTCGGCGACCAGCTCGCTGGCCAGCTCGCGGAGCTGCTGCGCCGCCGACTCGCTGTCGGAGGTGAGCGCCGCCGCTGCCTCCGCCGGGGATCTGCCGGCGACGAGCAGTGGCCAGGCCTCGGCACCGATCCCGGTGAGGCTGTAGTAGTTGCCGTCCTCGAGCTGGATGACGATCACCTCGCCGTCGACCTCCTCGTGGATCACCCGGCGTGAGTTGGTGGTGAATCGCGCATCACCCCGCACCAGTTCCATCGATCGAGCCTATCGCTCCTCCGGGATCGGACGGCTATCCTCGGCCGCCATGTCGGTGGGACGGAAACGACGCGCCGGGCCGCTGCGCTTTCTCTTCATGAGCACCTGCCCCGAGCCCTGGGGAGGCAGCGAGGAGCTCTGGTGGGCGGCCGCGATCGCGCTGCTCAGGGACGAGCACGAGGTGACGGTGCTGAAGCGCAAGCTGGATCGCAAGCACCCGCGGATCAGGGAGCTCCTCGAAGCGGGTGGGAGCGCCCATGAGCTCGACGGCTTCGGCGGGCAGGACTCCTGGAACGCCGGCCGCGTGGTGCTCCCCAAGGGTCGCCCCGGCGACTTCAGCCGGCGCCAGGTCTACACCGCGGCGGGATGGTTGCGGATGCGAAGGCCCGACCGCGTGGTGATCTCGCAAGGCGGCAACGTCGAGGGCACCCACCTCGGGCGACTGTGCGCGCGGCGTGGCATCGAGTACGCACTGATCGCCCAGAAGGCGAGCGACTTCGACTGGCCCGACGACGACTCGCGAATCCCGATCGCCGAGGCGTATCGGCGGGCCCGCCAGGTGATCTTCGTCTCCGATCACAACCGGCGCTTGACCGAGGATCAGCTCGGGCTCGATCTCGGTGCGGCGCTGGTCTGGCCGAACCCGTTTCTCGTCGGCAGCGACGGCCCGCTGCCGTGGCCCGGCGATGACGGCGGTCTGCGGATCGCCTGCGTGGGGCGGCTGTTCCCCCGCGAGAAGGGCCAGGACATCCTCCTGCGGGTCCTCGCGGAAGAGCCCTGGAGGAGCCGCTCCGTCGAGCTCGAGATCTACGGGAAGGGGGTTAACCGCCAGACGTTGATCGACATGGCCGAGCGCCTCGGCCTCGGCAACGTCCACTTTCGCGGCCACACCGGCGACGTCGGCGGCGTCTGGCGGCGCAACCACCTGCTCGCGCTTCCGTCCCGCTCGGAGGGGCTTCCGCTGGTGCTGGTCGAGGCGATGCTTTGCGGCCGGCCCGGGGTCGTCACCGATGTCGGCGGCGCGCGCGAGCTCGTTACCGACGGTCGCGACGGGTTCATCGCCGGGGCGCCGACCGTCGAGGCGTTCGCGGTGGCGATGGAGCGCGCCTGGAGCCAGCGCGCCGAGCTCGAGCGGATCGGCCTGCTGGCCGCGGCGACCGCTCGTGAGCACGTCGGTGAGGACGATCCGGGCGCGCGCCTCGCGCACGCTCTGGTCGCCGACATGGACGCCGCCGCGGCGGCGTAGAGCCTCGCCGTCGGCAGCCCCGAGCTGCCCTCAGCGCGATGCGCGGCGGCGGGCGAGGACGGCGCCCGGCAGCTTCCCCAGAACCCAGAAGGGTCGCCACAGGTAGGCCAGGATCAGCCCGATGGTGCCGCGCCGCGCCAGCGGCGACCAGGCGCGGATCAGCCGCCGGCTCGGCAGCAGCTTGTGGGCGACCAGTGCCAGTCGCCGTCGCGCTCCCCGTGCCTCGACCAGCTGATCGACGCCATGCATCCCCGCCGGCAGCCCGAGCCGGGACCGGCGCACCGCGGCGGTCGGCTCGTAGCTCAGGTTCAACCGATCGGCGACGACGACGCCGGAGGGAACCGTCCGCAGCCCGGCATCGAAGGCGGCCGTGGCACCGATCTCCGCGGCGATCGCCGCCGCCGCCGCCCAGGTCTCGGCGTCGCTGATCGCGATGGCGCGCTCGAGCGCGGCGCGGGTGTGCTCATCGAGGGATCCGGGGTGCTGGATCGCGTGCACGGCGACCTGAAGGGCGCGCGCGGGGACGGCGGGGACCGCGATCGGGACGCCGGCGATCCGCAGCGTCTCGTGATCGCGCCATAGCGCGCTCCAGCAGGCGCGCTCGCCGCGCTCGGCAGCGAAGATCGCGCGGTGCAGATCGATGCAGACGCCGCGCCGCATCCAGTGGTGACCGTGCGGGTTCTGGCCGACCAGGTCCGAATCGTCGAGCTCGACCTCGAAGCCGAGCCCGGCGAGCACGCGGCCGGCATCCGCGAACCGTTCCGGTTCGATCAGCAGATCGACATCGCCGGAGAGGACGCTTTCCTGCTCGGGCCACAGCCAGACGTGGTTCGCGAGCCCCTTGAGCAGCAGCGGCTCGATCCGCTCGGCGCGCAGCGCGGTCACCACCTCGACGGTGGCCGCGTCCAAGATCAGCGCATGCATCGCCACCTCGCGCCCGGTCGATCGGAATGCGTCGATCGACCAAACGCTACCCTGCACGAGCAGGAGACCTGTGCGGCCTGACTACACGATCGTGATTCCGGTCTGGGGCGAGCGCTACAGCAACCTGCTCGGCGAGGCGATCGAGTCGGTCCGCCGGCAAGCGCCCGAAGCACCGATCGTCGTCATCGACAACGCCGGCGACGTCCCGCTGCCCGGGACCGAGTCGACGCACGTCGTCCGGCTCGAGGATCGGGTCAGCGTCGGGCGGGCGCGGAACATCGGGTTGGCCGAGGTCGAGACCGAGTTCGCGCTGGTCCTCGACGCCGACGACACCCTCGAGCCGGGCGCGCTGGAGGGGCTGGCGCTACCGCTTCGCGCCGACCCGGGGCTGGTCGCCGTGGTCGGGCGGGTCGTCGAGGAGATGGCCGCCGGCACCGGCTGCCGCGTCGCTCGCGCCGCTGCTGGCGCGGGCCCCGCGGCTGTTCGCAATCATCAACGCGAGCTGGCTGCTCTTTCCGGTGCAGGGATGCGCGATGTACCGGGTGGCGGTCGCGCGCGCCTGCGGCGGCTACGGGGACACGCACGAGGGCGACGACTATGAGCTCGCGGTTGCGCTCGCCGCCGCCGGGCGGGTCGGCTTCGTCGATGCGGTCGTCCGTCACTACCGTGACCCGCACGGCGGCCTCGGATCGCCGCCCGACAACGCCTCGCTGCTGCGCCGGGCGCGAGCGGTTCGCACGCGCCTGGCGACCCACCGTTGGGGTCGGATCGCCGGCCCGGTTATCCACGGCGCTCAGCTCGTCGCGATCTATTGCCTGCGGCCGCTGGTCCGCGGCGGGCGCAGGCTGATCGGGCGCGAATGAGCGACCGCCTCACGCTGGTCCGTGGCCGTCTCGTCCACCGCGTCGTCGACGGCGAGTTGATGATCCTCGACGCGGCTCGGGACGAGTACGTCCGCGGCAACGGCTCGATGGCGCTGCTGTGGCCGCTGCTCGAGCGCGGCTGCACGCTCGCTGAGCTCGCCGCCGAGCTCCGCGGCAGCTATGACGTCGACGAGGCGGGCGCGATCGACGCGGCCGAGGAGCTGCTCGCGGACCTGCGGGCGCGAGGTTGGATCGACGAGCCCTGACGACTTCAGCGGCGGATCAGGCGCCAGCCGGCGAAGCCGAGGCCGAGCAGCGCGCCCGCGGCGATCAGGATGCCGGCCGGCCCGAGGCCGCCATCGGAGCCGCTGACGCCGCTGACGAGCGCCGCGATCAGCGAGCCGTCGTCGGCGTCCACGCCCGGCGCCGGATCGCGCTGGCGGGCGCCGTCCAGCCCGGCCATCGGCACCAGACCGGCGACGGCGGCGCCGTCGGCCCCGCGCCGGCTCAACTCGGCCCGCACCGCCGGGGACAGGTCCGAGGCGATACCGCTGCCCGCCCCGACCGATCCCCCCGGCCCGGAGTCGCCGACCGCCGGCGCCGATCCGTCCTCGCTGCCGCCGCCGCCCGTGGTCCCGGGCTGCTGCTCCCCGCAGGCGCTTGGGATCGACTCCAGGTACTGATCGATCTCGGAGTTGTCGGGCACGTCGTCCGGGCAGGCGGCGAGCGCCGGGGCGGCGAGCGCGAGCGCGAGGAGTGCGAGCAGGCAGCCGATCGCTGTGCTGGCGGCGCGGATCACACCTGGGGTTACGTGCGCGGCGCGCGATCCTTGACAGCGGATCCGCGTCCGGCGCTGACGAAAACCTGTCGGATGCCGGCGCCGCCGGCCGTATTCAGTTCTGGTGGAAGCGAGCACCGCCCTCTACGAGCGACGGGCCAGAGCCAGCGGCGCTCTTCCGCGACCCGGCCTGGGCGCCGCCCTGCTCGCCGCGCTCGCGCTGGTCGGGCCGGTCCTGATCGCGGTGCCGCTGGCGCTCGACGACGGTGGCTACGCGTTGATCGGGCGAAGCCGGATCGGGCTCCTGGTCTGGTGGCTCGCGGTCCTCGGCGTGGCGCTCGGAGTCGGCATCACCGGCCGCCCGTTCGGTCGCACCGGCTGGATCGCCGCGGCCTCGCTCGGCGGGCTGGCAACCTGGACGCTGCTGTCAGCGCTGTGGAGCTCCAGCCCCGAGCGCTCGCTCGTCGAGGCCGGGCTGGCGATCACGGCGCTCGGCGCCTTCGTCCTCGCGACGTTGCTGTGCCGGGCCGGACAGGCGCGCCGGCTCGGAACGGGGATCGGCCTCGCCTGCACCGGAATCATCCTGCTCGCGCTCGGAACCCGCTTCTTCCCGGGACTGGCACCCCCCCAGGAGGCCGCCGAGGTCTTTCCGGGCTTCGAGGCGACGCTCTCGTTCCCGTTCAACTACCCGAGCGCGCTCGGCGCCGCCGCGGCGATCACGGTGCCGTTGCTCCTGCATCAGACGGGGGCGCGGACGCTGGCGGCGGCGGCGCTGGCGGCGGCGGCGATCCCGGCGGCCGTGCTCGTCGCCTGGCTGACCGGCTCGGCGCAGGCCCTGCCGCTCTGCGCTCTCGGCGCCCTCGCCTACGTACTCCTCAGCGACCAGCGCGCCGCCCGCCTGGCAACCGTGCTGGTCGGGTTCGCCGGCGGCGCGCTGCTGATCGTCGCCTCGCACGATCGCGGTGCCTTCGAGCTCGCCTCGGGTGGCGCCGCCGCGACCCGCCAGGGGCACGAGATGCTCGCGTTGACGATCACCGTCGCGATCGCCGTCGCCGCCTACCAGGTGGCGATCGCGCTTGCCGCCCGGCACGCGCGGTTGAGCCGCACCAGCGCGCTCTGGAGGCGGGCGAGGTGGCCCGCGCTGGTCGCCGTGATCGCGGCGGCGCTCGTCGCTGCCGCGGCCTGGTCGCTGCCGGACCGGGTCGCCGACGGCTGGCAGACCTTCAAGGGCAAGACCACGGTCGAGGACACCAACCGCGCGAGCCAGATCACCGATCTCTCGGGGCAGAACCGCTACCAGTACTGGTCCTCGGCGGTCCGGGCGTTCGAGTCCGACCCGCTGACCGGGATCGGCGCGGGCACGTTCGAGTACTGGTGGGCGCGGGATGGTTCCGAGACGCAGTTCGTCCGCGACGCTCACTCGCTCGCATTCCAGACGCTCGCTGAGCTGGGGCTCGTCGGGGCCGCGCTGCTGGCGGCTCTACTGATCACGGTCGTCGTCGGTGGCGCCGCCGGCGCGATCAGGTGCGGGCGCGATCGCGATCGCAGCCTGCGCGCGGCCGCGGTCGGCGGGGCGCTCGTCTTCTGCGCCTCCGTCACCGTCGACTGGACCTGGGAGTTCGCGACCCTGACGATCGTCTTCGCCGTGCTCGCGGCGCTGGCGGTGGCCGCCGGGGATCCACCGGCGGCGGCCGCCGGCGCGGCTGACGCCCGGCGTGGCCCGCGCTGGGCGCTCGCCGCCCTCGGGCTCGCGGCGATGGTCGCCATCTACGTTCCCTTCGCAGCGGCCTCGGCGCTCGCGGCCAGCAAGGCGGCGGCGGGCCGTGGCGACAGCGGCGAGGCGCTCGAGAAGGCCCGGGAGGCGGCTCGGCTGGAGCCGTTCGCGGCCGCCCCGGAGCTGCAGGAGGCGCTGATCCTCGAGGGCCTCGGCGAGTTCTCCGCGGCGCTCGGCCCGGCGCGCCAGGCGACCGAAAACGAGCCTGAGAACTGGCGCAACTGGCTGATCCTCTCGCGGATCAACGCCGAGGCCGGGCACCCGGCCGCAGCCGTGGCGGCCTACCGGCGGGCGCGGACCCTGAACCCGAGATCGCCGATCTTCGAATGAGCGCCGATCTCGAATCGCCCGCGGAGGTTGAGGCACGCCTCGTCGCGGGTACCCCGCGGCCGCAGGGCGGGTTTCGCCGCCGCCTCCGCGCCCTCATCATCGCCGGCAGCACCGACCTCGTCGGCCCGCGGCCGGCGCGGCTGCGCATCCTCATCGCCGCCGCGATCGCCGTCGGGACGATCGTCTTCGCCGCCGCCGTCGTCGCGATCCGCTGAGCCGCGGCGGGCTACGGGTCGGTCAGCTCGGCGCGCAGCTTGCGCAGCGCCCGCGAGTTGATCTGGTGCGCGTTCGCCTCGCTGATCCCGAGCAGATCGGCGGTCTCGCGGGCGCTCATGCCACCGCCGTAACGCAGCGCCAGAACCTCGCGCTCGGCCTGCTGGAGCCGCCCCAATGCCCCGGCGAGGCGAGGGTCGAGCCCGATCACCAGCGTCTCCGGGCCGGGCGCCGTCCCGGCCGCCAAATCCTCGGCGCGTCCCGGGTCATGCGGGGTCTCCCTGATCGGCCTGCGCACCTCGTCGATCAGCGCGTTTCTGGCGATCGCCAGCAGCCAGGTCCTGGTCGAGCCCCGCGTCGGGTCGAACCGCTGCCAGCCGCGCAGCGCCCGCTCGAAGGTGAGCTGGGTGAGGTCCTCGGCGGTCTCGCGCGCCGAACAGCGATGGGCCAGGTAGCCGTAGACGTCGCCGAGGTGCCGCTCGTAGAGGTCGGCGAACTCGGCCGCCCTCCTGCTCAGACGCGGTTCATCCATCGTCCTGATCCGTTCCCGACCATCACCCAGCGAACAACAGCAGGATCGCGATGACCGCGCCCGCGGAGCATATTCCAGCGCCGAACATCCGGCTGACCTCCCGCACCCAGTCGGGGCCGAGAAACCGGAGCGAGCGGATCTGGACTACGCAGGTGGCGTATCCGACCAGGCTGGTTCCCAGCGACACCCCGACGAGCCCGTACCGGATCGCGAGCGGGATGCTCAGCGCGAGGTTGAGCGAGGCGGCGAAGGCGGCGACGATCAGCATCGTTCGCAGCGGCGCGATCGCCTGCATCACCCGGAACAGCAGCAGCGAGAACCCGATCCCCGGCACGCCGACGGCGAACCCGGCCAGCGCCGAGCGGACGAGGTCGGTGGAGTGCTGGTCGAACGCGCCCCGCTGGAAGGTGAGCTCCACCATCGCCGGCCCGGCAACGGCGAAGAGCAGGCCGAGGATGACGATCGCGTTGACCATTCGCCGCAGCTCCACGACCGAATCCCGCAGCGACTCGGCATCGCGCCGGCTCAGCGAGAACGTCGCCAGGACGAGCGGGCCAAGCGCGCCGATGACGATGCCGATCGGCAGCAGCACGAACCGGTTGGCGTAGCTCAGCGCCGCCAGATTTCCGGTCCCGAGCCGAAAGGCGACGGCGCGATCGGTCAGCTCCTGCACGACCGTGAACGAGTAGGCGGCGGCGATCGGGATGCCGATCCCGAGGACCGTCTTGATCGGAGCTGCGAGCCCGCCCGCCCGCGTCCGCAGACCGCGCTTGGTCGCGACGCGGAGCACTAACGCCGATGCGATGTTGCCCAGCGACCAGCCCAGCGCGATCGGGACCGTGCCGATCTGCTCGCCGGCCAGCGCGATGACGGCGAGCCCGGCGATCGCGCCGAGCGACCAAAGCGACTGCACCCCGATCTGGAAGGCGACCCGCCGCTCGAGCGTGAGCCGCGCGTTGCAGACCGCGATCAGCGTCGTAACGCCAACCGAGGGAGCGAGCGCGACCGTGATCGCGGCGACCTGTCCGGGGTCTGCCTCGGGCTGGACGATCAGGATCGCGATCGCGGATGCGACGATCGCGAAGCCGAGGGCGACCAGCGCGCCGACCTTGGCGGCGCTCGCCGTTAGCGCCTCCGCGGCCGCGTCGCGCCGATCCTCGTCGAGGCCCCCGAGAACCCGCACGGAGGACGCGTAGAACGTCTCGCCGACGAACAGCGTCGCCACGCCGGCGACGATGAACGCGGCCGCGAAGCGGTCGGCCTCGGCGCTGGTCCCGAAGTAGAACGCCAGACCGAGCTCGCGGATGAAACCGAGCCCGCGCGAGGCGAGGAAGACCAGCACGAGCGAGCCGATACCGGCTGGCAGTTGCCGCTGGACCCAGCTCATCCCGAACCCCGATCGGTCGGCGGATGACCGTCTGCCGGCCCGCAGTCCGCTGCGGCACCAGCTGCAACGAAGTCGCTTGAGTTGGCGTGATCGACCCATCGGCGCGCCCTGCATGGTCCGCGCCGTCCGATCGGCCCTTCTGGCGAGGCGGCCGGTGCAGGAGCCGCCTGACTCTTCCAGATCAGGCGAGCGCCGGTTCCGCGGCGACCAGCCCGCGGCGCGGTGCGGTGGAGGCCCGCGGCGGCGGGCTCAGCGCAGCTTCCAGACGAAGCTCGCCTCACCGCCGGCCCGGGCCCGCAGCTTCGCCCGTCCGAGCTGGCGCACCTTGCCGGCGAAGATGCGGTTGCGGCCCGCCCGCAGCGTGCCGATCCGCCTCCAGCCCCGACCGCTCTTGCGCTCGATCGTGACCTTGCCGGCGACCGGTGCCTTGCCCCAGACCCGCAGCCGCTTGCCCTTGCCGCTGCTGTCGGCGACGAACGGGAACCGGTAGGCGAGCGCCGAAGGCTTCGGCTTGCCGTTCAGGTAGTAGAGCCCGATCCCGGGCAGTTCGGCGTTCGGCTCGCCGTCGCGGATTCGCAGATAGATCGCGGCCTCGGCCCCCGCCTTCCAGAACAGGTAGAGGGACTCGGCTATGTAGCGGGCCTGGATCGCCGGCCGGTAGCCGAAGCTCGACGGGGGTGAGCTTGTCCACCAGAACTCCGTCACCCAGAGCGGATGACGGCCGCCGGGCGCGACCGTGCCCGCCCGCTCGGCCTTCCTGAGCAGCCGCTGCAGCGCCGGCAGATCCGGCGTCGTGACGTCGTCGCGGTTGATCGCCGACTGCTGCGGCGGGCCGGAGGTGCTGATCGTGTCGTGGGCGAGGATGTCGAAGTGCGGCTTCTCCGCGCAGTCGCTCTCGCGGCTGATGCAGAGCGTGTCGCGCCAGAAGCGCAGCGGCCGCATCCGCTCGCCGCCGGGATCGTCGCCGTACGGCCCCGTTCCACCCGTGATCACCTGGTTGCTCCCGTCGACGGCCTTGACCCCAGCGTAGAAGCTGTTCAGCAACCCCCTGTAGATCGCCGGGCTCGCGGCCCGCTTGCCGTCCCACTGCGGCGTCAGGTGCGAGTTCAGGTTTGGCTCCGCCCATGCCTGGTAGTAGCGAACCCGCGGCAGGGGCTCGGAGGCTCCGGGCGGCACGAAGCTCCCCGAGTAGCGGGTGGCGACGGCCTCGGCGAAGTCGCGGAGGTCATCGGGGTCTGGCTTCCAGGTCCCCGCGTTCACGTCGTCCGGCCGTCCCGCTCCCTCGGCCCAGGCTGGGGCCCAGTGCACCGACAGAACCGGCTCGAGTCCGCGCGCCGATGCGTCGATCACAAAGTCGTCGACGGTGCCCCACGAGTACGCCGGATCGGCGGGATCGCGGGGGTCGAAGTTGGGGCCGGGGTGGGTCGGCGCGGTGCTCGACCAGGTGATCGCGGTGAGGGCCAGCTCGCTCCCTTCGGCCTCGGTCTGATCGAGCCAGCGCTGGCGCTCGACGTCATCGCTGGAGCGGAAGAGGCCGTCGAAGATCCCCATTCGCAGCGGGTGCTTGGCGCCCGCCGGGGGCGCCAAGCAGAGCGCCAGCAGCGCCACGGCGGCGGTCGCGATCAGGCCGCGGCGCACCGCGGGGTCTCCGGAGCGGTCAGGTCCATGCTCAAGAGTACGGCCGTACCGCCGCCGCCCTGACACCAGCTTGGTCGCCGGGCTCCCGAATCGCAGACGGGACAGCGGCCGAGTGAATTACCCTCGTCGAACCCAGGACCGGGGAATCCGGGGCCGACCATCCGGGTCCGATCGTAGCGGGCAGGATCGGTCGGCCTCGGCCACGCGACGGCTAGCCTGTGCCGCCCGTGATGCAAGTGCAGGCCCGAAGCGCGTACACGGCTACAGCGGCGAGTTCCCGCGTGCGGATGGCGGCGATGGCCGGTCCCCTGAGCCACGCCGGCATCGAGTTACACTATAGACCGACACTTAGCGAGTTTGAATACCAAACTCTACATTCGGACGTATCGAGGCGCGAGAAGCTCGCATCCCTCGCCGCCGCCGCGCGCCGTCTCCGCCGCGACAAGGACAACGCGGGTTTGAGCCTGATCCAGCGACTCCTGTTTCCCGCTCGTCTACCGGGTCTCGACCCACCCGCCCGTCTGGACGCCTACGACTTCGACGACGCGCTCTTCCTCGGCTCGATCAGCGACCAGAACCGCGGGGCCTCGATGCTCAAGCAGGAGGCAAGGCGGTGGCGGGCCTACGTCAGGAGGGCACGGCTCGTGACCGCTGGAAACGCGTACCTGGCCGGACAGGCGCGCGCGGCGGGCGCGCGCCGGGTCGAGCTGCTGCCCTCGTGCGTCGAGCCGGCCCGGTACGAGCTCGCTCACCACGATGAGCGTGAGGTGATCACGATCGGATGGATCGGATCGCAGACGACCGCCGCCTACATCGGGCCGGTTATGGAGGCGGTCGCGAACCTGCATGCCGCGGGGCACAGGGTCAGGCTGCGGCTGGTCGGCGCGGGCTCCGTCGGCTCCTTCCCGTGGCTGGAGGGGCGTCAGTGGGCCCTCGACCGCGAGGCCGCCGACCTTGCCGGATTTGACATCGGCGTCATGCCGATGCCCGATACCGCCTGGGCCCGTGGCAAGTGCGGATACAAGCTGCTCCAGTACTTCGCCGCGGGCGTGCCGGCGATCGCGAGCCCGGTCGGCGTCGGCACGGAGATGATCGGCAGCGAGCGGGGGCTGCTGGCGCGGTCGGTGCAGGATTGGGAGCGGGCGATCGTCGAGCTCGCCGCCGACCGCGAGGCGCGGCGGCAGATCGGGGCGACGGCTCGCGCCTACGTCGAGGATCACTTCTCCTACTCGCGCTGGGCGCCCGAGTTCGCCTCGATGCTGAAGGAGCTGTAGCCGCTGCTCGGGAAGTTCAGGCCATGTGCGGAGTAGCGGGGTGCGCCTCGGTCGCCGGGCCGGTCAGCTCCGAGCGGGTGGCGGCGATCTGCGCCGCGCAGGTCCATCGCGGGCCGGATTCGCGGGGGCTGCACGTCGCCGACGAGATCGGCCTCGGGATCCAGCGCCTCGCGGTGATCGATCTCGAGCGTGGCGACCAGCCCGTCTACAACGAGGATCGCTCGGTCGTCGTCGTCCTCAACGGCGAGATCTACAACTTCCGGGCCCTCCGCGAGGAGCTGCGCGCCCGCGGCCATCGTTTCGCGACCGGATCCGACACCGAGGTCATCGTCCACCTCTACGAGGAGCTGGGCGACCGGCTCGTCGAGCGGCTCGACGGGATGTTCTGCTTCGCGCTGTGGGATGCCGACGCGCGTCGCCTCTTGATCGCGCGCGACCGCGTCGGCAAGAAGCCCCTCCACTATCACCTCGCCCCCGATGGAACGCTGACATTCGCCTCGGAGCTCGGCGCGCTGATGCGCGATCCCTCGATCTCCCCCGAGCTCGACCGTGCGTCGCTCGACCAGTACCTCGCGCTCGGCTACGTCAACGCGCCCCGGTCGATCTATCGCGATGTCCGCAAGCTCGAGCCGGGGCGGCGGATCGTCTGGCAGGACGGTCGCATCAAGATCGAGCGCTGGTGGCGGCTCGACTACTCGGAGCGGCCGGAGGCGCCCACCGGGGAGCTGGTCGAGCGGCTCCGCGACGAGGTTCGGGAGGCGGTCCGCCGGCGCCTGATCGCCGACGTTCCGCTCGGGGCGTTCCTCTCCGGCGGCATCGACTCCGCGATCGTGGTCGCGCAGATGGCCGAGCTGGTCTCCGGCCCGGTCCGGACCTTCACGATCGGCTTCAGCGACGAGGGCTACGACGAGCGCCGGGCCGCGCGAACGATCGCGGAGCGGTTCGGCACCGATCACACCGATCTCCAGGTCACCCCCGACGCGGGCGAGATCCTGCCGCGGCTCGTCCATCACTTCGGCGAGCCGTTCGCCGACTCCTCAGCGATCCCGAGCTTCTACCTCGCTGAACTGGCTCGCTCGCACGTGACCGTCGCGCTCAACGGGGATGGCGGCGACGAGAGCTTCGCCGGCTACCGGCGGCACCTGGTCGGCGCTCGGACCGCCTGGCTCGATCGCGTGCCGTCGCGGCCGCGTCGGGCGATCGCGCGGGTCGCCGATCGGACGCTGGGTGGCCGCGACGCGCGGTCAGCCCGCGAGTACGCGGGCCGGCTGCTCGGGGGCATCGGGCTCGATGGCGTCGACCGCTACCACTCCTACCTGAGCGTCTTCAGCCCCGACGAGCGCCGGGCGCTCTTGGCGGAGCCGACGCCGGAGGTGAACGAGTCGCCGTTGCGGGCGCCATGGAACTCGGCGACCGGCCACGGCGAGCTGAGCCGGATCCTCCAGACGGACGTCGAGACCTATCTGCCCGGGGATCTGCTCGTCAAGATGGATATCGCGACGATGGCGCACTCGCTGGAGGCCCGATCGCCGCTGCTCGACCATCACCTGATGGAGTTCGCCGCGGGCCTTCCGGATCGCCTCAAGCTGCGCGGCCTGAGTAAGAAGTGGATCCTCCGGCAGGCGTATCGCGGCACCATCCCCGACGCGACGCTGGATGCGCCGAAGCGCGGTTTCGGCGTGCCGCTGGCGAGCTGGTTCCGGGGGCCGCTGGGGGAAATGGCTCGCGAGCGCCTGGCGGGGGCCGACGCCTGTGGAGGCCTGATCAGGCCGGAGCGGGCGCAGCGGATCGTTGCCGAGCACCGCGCCGGCAAGGCCGACCGCTCCGCCCAGATCTGGACGCTGCTGGTCCTTGACGAGTGGTGCCGGCAGGGGCGGGGCTGAGGCGCCGAACCGGCGTTCGGCCTCATCCGGCCGCCGGCGCGTCCCGCGCGATGAACCGTTCGAGCCGCGCGCCCGCCTTCTTGCGGACCGCGCTGCGGATGATCGGCGTCCAGCCGAGCAGCAGCCCGGGCAGGCCGAGCGCCTGCCGCGACCACCTGTAGAAGTCGAACTCGTCGCGGTGCTCGACGATCAGGCCGTCGGCGAAGCGAAAGCTCGCGCGGATGTCGTTGAAGACCGGTCGCCCGGTCTCGGCGAAGGTGTAGTGCGCCTGCCAGCGGGCCGAGCCGGTCTCCTCGCCGGCCTCGTGCTCGACCAGCTCGATCCGTAGGTCGTCGGCGGCGCCGGTCAGCATCCGCCACATCTGTCCCGGCTCGGCGCCGTTGAGGTCGGGGAAGACGGGATCGCTGAAGTGGGCGTCGGGCGCGTAGCACGCCGCCATCGGGTCGCCGCGCCGCTCCGCGAAGGCGGCGTAAAAGCGCTCGATCAGCTCGTCGTTGGGGTGGCTCACGGCTCCTCCGCTCGGTCGATTGCGGGAGCAGCCTAACCCGCGTCGGCGGGCGCGGGGGGCGAATTGCACCGGATCGGTGCGAAGGCTCCCGGCGGCCGATCGCTCGGCCGGCGGGCGCCGTGAGATCGCCCACACAGCGCCGCCGACTGCCGCCGACCTCCCCGCCCGGCCCTATCCTTCGTCCCGGCAGGGGCCGGTGGGGCCCGAAGCACGACCTTGGGAGAAACATGACCGCCCGTCCCGCGCGCCTCCGCGCCCTGACCATCGCCTTCGCCGCCGTTGCACTCGGTGCCCTCGCCGCTCCCGCCGCGGGCCTCGCCGCGAACCCGTGGACGACGCCGGCCAACCAGTTCCTCAACATCGCCCACCAGGGTGGTGAGGAGGAGGTGCCCGGCAACACCCTCTACGCGTTCAAGACGGCGCTCCGCGACCGCGGCGCCGACGTCGTCGAGATGGACACCTACATCAGCGCTGACGGCGAGCTCGTCGTCGGCCACGACGCGACCCTGTACGGGACGACCAACTTCGGCACCCCGAGCGCGCCGCCGCCGTTCAACGCTCCCGGGGCCTCGGACAAGGTCTGGGACTACACGGTCGCCGAGCTGAAGGCCCTCGATGACGCCTACTGGTTCTCGCCCGGCAAGGGGCAGTACGGCCACAACGAGGCCGACCCGCACCCGTTCCGCGGCGTCGCCACCGGCTCGCCGGCGCCGCCGTCGGGCTACAGCGCAAACGACTTTAGGATCCCGACCTTCAAGGAGGTGCTCGCCGCGCTCCCCGCCGACACCAAGTACGTCGTCGAGATCAAGGCTCCGGGCGCCCCGTTCGAGGCGAAGGGCATCGCGGCGGCCCAGGAGCTTGCCGCGATCCTCGCCGCGCAGCCCGGCGGCGACAACGAGAACGTGATGGTCGCCTCGTTCCGCCAGGCCGAGATCGAGGCCTTCCACGCGGCGCTGCCCCAGCACGACTCGCTGTCGGGCAGCCTCGCGGCGACCCAGGGCTACACCCTCAACAACCCGTCGATCCCGTTCGGCCCCGAGGTCCAGGCGATCCAGCCGCCCGACAAGTACGACCTCGGCGGCGGCGTCGTGATCAACGCGCCCGAGGTGATCAAGAGCGTCGTCGAGCGCAACAACGACGACTACGCGATCCACGTCTGGGGCGCGGACGGCACCGACGACACCGACGCGCTGTTCCAGCGGATGGTCGATGCCGGCGTGCAGGGATACATGCCGCTCGAGCCGAGCAAGCTGACGGCGTTCCTGTGCGCCAACCACGTGCCTGACGCGACCGGTACGCCGCGCTGCACGACGACGCCGATCGGCCCGATCGGCCAGCTCGGCAAGCTGAAGGGGCCGAAGGGCAAGGTCAAGGCCGGCAAGACGGCCAGGGTCAAGGGCTCGATCAGCAACGGCGGCGATCAGCCGCTGACCGCAGCCCGCGCTTGCGTCGAGATCCCCAAGAAGCTCCGCAAGGCGCTGAAGGCGAAGTGCGTCACGGTCGGCGACGTCGCCGCCGGCGCCGACGCGCAGTTCACGATCAAGGTGAAGACGACGAAGAAGGCGAAGGGCCGCTACAAGCTCGCCGTTGCGGTGACCAGCGCGGACGGCGGCCGGCAGAACGGCAAGGTAGCGCTCAGGGTAAAGCGGGCGAAGAGGTAGCGGACAGCGCCGCGGGGCGCACTCCGAACCCCGCCGTCTGAGCGCAGCCTCCTTCGCCAGCCCATCTTCAACCCCTTGGGTTGTGTAAGCTTTACACATGCTCAAGGAGCGCCTGCAGATCATGGTCGACCGCGAGCAGCGCCGCGGCCTCGACGCCGAGGCGAAGCGGCTCGGCGTCTCGGTCGGGGCGCTGGTCAGGGAGGCGATTGACGAGCGGCTCGGCGGCAGCGACCGCCGCCGCCGCCGCGAGGCCGTCGCCGAGATGGGCCGCGTCGCCGCGGGTCGGTCGCCGTCCCAGGCGGAGATCGACGCGATCCTCGCTGAGGAGCGGGAGCTGCCGGGCCGCGGTGTCTGACGTCTTCCTCGTCGACGCCAACGTGCTCGTTTACGCCGTCGCCGGCGACGAGCTCGGTGAGCGTTGCCGCACGATCCTCGCCGCCGTCGCCGAGGGCGAGCTCGACGGCGTCACCTCGACGGCGGTGCTCGAGGAGGTCTGGCACCTCGAACTCAGCGGCCGGATCGAGAACCTCTCCGGGCAGACCGCCCGCGCCCTGAGCCTGTTCGCGCCGCCGCTGCCGATCACCGCGGCGATCTTCACCCGGGCGCTCGGGATCGAGGCTCCGGAGGATCTCGGCGCCAACGACCGGATCCACGTCGCCACCTGCCTCGAGCACGGTTTCGCGGCGATCCTGACGGCCGATCGCGGCTTCGACGATGTCGGGGCGATCGAGCGGATCGACCCGTTCGACCGGCGCTTCGCCGGCCTCGCGGCACCCTGAGGGCGGCTGCGCCGGAGCCCGACGTGCCCTACTTCAGCTTCAGCGTCGCCTTCACCTTCTTGCAGGTGACGCCGTCGTCCTTGCTCGAGGCGGCCGAGACCTTGTACTTGCCCGGCGCGGCGGGGCGGTTCAGGGTCAGCTTGAACTTGCCGTTGTCCTCGGTCTCGGTCTTGCCGACGCCCTTGATCTTGACCACGCGGTCATCGGCGCAGGCCTTCGGGCCGACCTTGCCGGAGAAGTACGAGGTGCCGTAGGGGTCGTTGGGGTTGGCGCCCTTGTACTTGACCGTGATCGTCGAGCCGATCGTCTTGTCCTTGGCCGCGGCGGTGACGGCGCCGACCGCCAGGCATGCGATCAAGGTTGCCAGGATCAGCGGCAATCGCTTCGTCATCTCAATGCTCCTCGTTCGGTTTCGCTTGCTGGGAGTTGTTCCAAGGTAGGGAACACCTCCGGCGGCAATAGTCGCGGGCCACCGCGGGAGGCACCGCCCGCCCGCTATTCTCCATCCACCTCGCACCCGGGACCAGGGGAGCGATCCCGGCATCAGGGCCCCCGGTTGGGAGGCCGTGAGGCTTGGTCCAAGCGGCGCGAGGGAGTCGCAAGACGCAACCGAGAACCGAACTTTCAACGCCTGCCTGGATAGATAGATGGCCCGTGGAGACGTACGCATCGCCGTGACCCTCGCCTGCGAGGAGTGCAAGCGACGCAACTACCAGACCAACAAGTCGCGGCGCAACACGCCCGACCGGATCGAGATGCGCAAGTACTGCCGCTGGTGCAAGCAGCACACCGCCCACAAGGAGACCCGCTGAGGGACTGAGCGATGGCGAAGTCGAGGGCACAGCGCAAAGCCGAGGCGGCGAAGCGGCGCAAGCAGCAGCAGGAGGCAGCCGGCGCGGGCGCGATCGAGTCCGACGTCGAGGCTCAGCACGACACCCAGGTGCCGGAGTCCGCGGACGTCCTCGAGGCCGAGATCGCGATCGAGAAGGGCGCCGAGGCGGCGTCGCGGCTGAGCGACGAGCCGGCGCCCGCGGGAGCCGCCGAAGACGCCGCGGCCGCCGAGGCGAAGGTCACGCGCCGCGAGCGCAAGCGGGCAGAGCGCGAGCAGGCCGAGCGCGCCAAGGCGCAGGTCGAGCGCCGCGCCACCAAGGCGCCCGCGCAGACGAAGGAGCGCGGCGCCGTCATGTCGTTCTTCTCGTCGGTGATCAAGGAGCTGCAGAAGGTCCAGTGGCCCGACCGCGATACGCTCGTGCAGGCCTCCGCGGTGACCGTTCTGTTCGTCGCCGTCGCCGCCGCCTACCTCGGGGCCCTCGACGCCGTCTTCTCGAAGCTCGTCGACGTCTTCATCACCTGATCCAACAGAAACAAGAGAGAAAGCCTTCCCAAGAATGTTCCGCTGGTACGTGATCAACACCTACTCGGGTCACGAGAACAAGGTCAAGAAGAACCTCGAGCACCGCGTCGAGACGATGAGCCAGGCCCGCAAGGTGCGCCAGGTAGTCGTCCCGACCGAGGAGGTGCAGGAGGTCAAGGACGGCAAGAAGGTGACGACCGACAAGCGGACGATGCCCGGCTACGTGCTGGTCCAGATGGAGATGACCGACGACGCCTGGGGGCTGGTCAAGAACACCCCCGGCGTCACCGGCTTCGTCGGCTCGCGCAACAAGCCGCTGCCGCTTTCGCAGAGCGAGGTCGACAACCTGCTGCAGGTCGAGGCACCGCTGCCGGTCGGCGCCGGCGCAGGCGCCGGGACCCCCGGCGAGCCCGCGGCGAAGCCGAAGCCGCGCGCACAGTTCGAGATCGGCGAGTCGGTCAAGGTGATCAGCGGCCCGCTCTCGGACTTCACCGGCGAGATCGCCGAGATCAACGACGACGCCGCCAAGCTCAAGGTCCTCGTCTCGATCTTCGGGCGCGAGACCCCGGTCGAAGTCGGCTACGACCAGGTCAAGAAGGTCTAGGAGGCTCCGCGAAGCATGGCCAAGAAGGTCCTCACCCTGATCAAGCTCCAGATTCCCGCTGGAGCCGCCAACCCGGCGCCGCCGGTCGGTCCCGCGCTGGGCCAGCACGGCGTCAACATCATGGACTTCTGCAAGGCGTTCAACGCGCAGACCCAGCAGGACGCGGGCACGATCATCCCGGTCGAGATCACCGTCTTCGAGGACCGCTCGTTCACCTTCATCACGAAGACGCCGCCGGCCGCGGTGCTGATCAAGGAGAAGGCCGGGATCGAGAAGGGCTCGGGCGAGCCGCACATCAACAAGGTCGGCAAGATCAGCGCCGCCCAGGTCCGCGAGATCGCCGAGATCAAGATGCCGGACCTGAACGCCAACGACCTCGACGCCGCCGCGAAGATCATCGCCGGGACCGCGCGCTCGATGGGCGTCGACGTGGAGGGAGAGCTCTGATGGCGGGCAAGCGAGGCAAGGGCTACCGCGACGCGCTCGAGCGGGTCGATCGCAACCACCATTACGAGCCGGCCGAGGCGGTCGCGTTGCTGAAGAAGACGGCGCGGGCACGCTTCGACGAGACCGTCGAGGTCCACATCCGCCTCGGCGTCAACGTCCGCCACGCCGACGAGCAGCTGCGCGGCACCCTGGCGCTGCCCAACGGCGCCGGCCGCGACGTCACCGTCGCCGTCTTCGCCGAGGGCGACAAGGCACGTGAGGCGACCGAGGCCGGGGCCGAGTTCGTCGGCTCCGACGAGCTCGCCGAGCGAATCGAGGCCGGCTGGACCGACTTCGACCTGGTGATCGCGACCCCCGACCAGATGCCGAAGGTCGGCCGCCTCGGCCGCATCCTCGGCCCGCAGGGGAAGATGCCGAACCCGAAGGTCGGGACCGTCACCGACGACGTCGCCAAGGCGGTCTCGGAGACGAAGTCGGGCAAGATCGAGTACCGGACCGACCGCCAGGCGGTCGTCCACCTCGCGATCGGCAAGGCCTCCTTCGACGAGCGGGCGCTGCTCGAGAACTACGCCGCGGTGATCGACGAGATCGTCCGCGCCAAGCCCGCCGCCGCCAAGGGCCGCTACATCATCTCGATCACGCTGACGACGACGATGGGCCCCGGCATTCGCGTCGACGCGAGCCGCACCCGCGAGGCCGAGATCCTCGGCAGCGGCGAGGTGGCCGAGGACGGGGGCGATTCGGCGGACGCCGGGGCTCCCGCCGCCGAGGCGGTCGCCGAGCCCGCGACGGCGTAGGCGGCGAGCGAAGCGGGCGCGGCCAATCGCGCCCGCACGACGTCCGCGCCCGGGCGCCCGGGCGCCAATCCGCATCGAGATGCAACGAACGGGAGGATCTCTCCCGCTGGTCGCATCTCGGCGTTGAGGGTGTGCGGCCGGGGACGCTGACCAGCCGCCCACCCCTCACCAGAGGTCCGCCAGCGCTCCCTGGTCGATCGGGTCGATGCGGTGAAGCTGCTCCACGTCGTCGAAGGCACGGTCGGCGGTGACGATGTCGGTGATCCCGTAGCGGATGCAGGTGGCGGCGTGGAGGCGGTCGTTGGCGCCGAGCCGGGTGTCGGCGGGTAGCTCGAGGCCGAAGGCGATGTCGAGCACCTCGTCGTCGATGGGGAGCAGCGGCCGCAGGATGGTGTGAGCTCCCCGCGCCTGACCGTCCAGGCCCGGCACCCGGCCGGACATCTCGAGGTGCCAGACCTCCTCGATCACGGCGGAGTTCGCTACGCCGACGGCCCGGGCGTCGCTGATCGCATCCATGATCTCGATGGATCCGGGCTGGCGGGAATCGTCCTCGGCCACTGCGTAGACGATGACGTTGGCGTCGACGAAGAAGCTCACTAGGTCACTTTGAGTCGAGCTCCGGATCCCAGTCGTGCTCCGACTGGATGATCCGCTCGAGCTCCTCCGGTGAGAGGTTGATCTTCACTCGACGCTTTCGCATCTCCTCGACCGCCGCCCGTCGGCGCTCGCGATCGCCGTCGTAGCGGGCGTCGATCGCCTCCCGGATCAGCTCGCCGATCGGCCGGCCGGTTCGTAGCGACTCGCGGTCGAGCATCACCCGCTGGCGCGGCTCGATCAGCAGCTGCAGTCGCTCCTTAGCCATCGTGTGTAGAGCCTACACACACAGCCCGCCACCCCAGGCGCTGGGACGCCTGGCTTGCAGCTCCGTCCAGAAACCGTCCAGCCCTGAGGTGGGCGCGTAAAGGGGTGGCTTGGGTGGTCGATGCACCTCACCATGAGGGGAATCCACCAAGCACTCGTCGCCCTGTTCACCACCGGCCTGATCGTCGCGCCGGTCGCCCACGCCAAGAGCGTCGAGCTCATCCCGGGCGACTACGACGGGAAGGGCCAGGGGATCAAGGCCGTCGTCTCCGTCGACGACTTCGGCGATGGCGCGATCGACTTCTCGCTGAAGGCGTCCTGCGGCAACGTGAGGGGCACGCTCGAGCTCGACGCGGCGCCCAACGGCGCGCTCAAGGGGCGTAAGGACAAGGGCTCGAAGTCCACGGTCGTCCGCATCTCCCCCGATGCCACCGACGCGCTCAACGGGACCGTCCGCTACTCCCAGGATCCCGGCAAGGACGACGATGGCTGCAAGGCGAAGCGCTCCTTCACCGCCGAGCTAGACGCCGACAGCTCCGAGGCGGTCAAGTCCCTGGCCGGTCACTACTCGGGCGAGGGTGACGACGGCGGCCTGCCCATCGACTTCACGGTCGCCTACGACCGCGCCGCCGGTGGACTGCAGATCCGCAACATGAGCTTCCAGACCGACACCGAGTGCTGGGACGACTACGACGGCGACGGGGAGGACGACGATCTCGTCGCCAAGGTCAGCGGCCTGTCCGGCGAGGTCGACTCCGACGGCTACTTCGAGATCGACTACATGCCCGACGACGACAACGAGCTCTACGTCGACGGCACCATCGAGGACGGCGAGGCCGAGCTGTACGTGGAGGTCGGCGGCTACTTCGCCCCCGACGGCACGTCGCAGATCGGCGGACCGTTCGAGTGCGACAGCTGGGGCGAGGACTACTTCGCCACCAAGGATGGGTGAGCGGCGGCACATCTCGGGACCCGGGGGCGCGGCGAAGGCCGCGCTCCTCGCGTTTGTTGCGGCCGTTTCCCTTTCGCTGGTCCTTCTCCTCGGCGCCGCCTCAGCGCAGGCCGCGCCTCCCGCCAACGACGACTTCGCCAACGCGACCGTCCTCGCGGCGGCCCTTCCCGCCAACGAGTCGGGCAACCTCGCCGAGGCCACCCGCGAGGCCGGAGAGCCCGACCACACCGGGTTCGCGCTCGGCGGCGGCCACACCGTCTGGTACCGCTGGAGCCCCGCCGTCGACACCACCGTCGCCGTCGGGACGTGCGGGAGCGCCAGCTACGCGGCCGTCTCCGTCTACGCCCACGGGCCGGCGAGCTCGCCCGGCGCGCGGCTCGGCACCACCTCCGGCTGCCTCAACGGCACCAGCGCCATCGTCCACGCGCAGGCGGGCCAGAACTACTTCGTCGCCGTCGAGAACGTCAGCCTCGGTGAGGCTCCGGGCGGCTACACGCTGAAGCTCCAGGTCGCCGGTTCGCTGGCGGGCCGCGTCCTCAACGAGTCCTCTCAGCCGGTCGCCGACCACTGCATCTCGGTGATCGATCCGGCGACCGATACGACCGTGACCACCGAGCAGACCGGATCCGACGGCCGCTGGTCGGTGGAGCTGCCGCCGGCGAGCTACCGGGTGCGCTTCGACGGCTGCACGCCGGGCGGCCCCTACGCGCGGGAGTTCTGGCAGAACGCCGCCGATGTCGATGCGGCCGCGACGATCGTGCTCGCCCCCGGGCAGGCGCGGACGGGGATCGACGCCTCGCTCGAGCCGGGTTCCTCCATCGCCGGCAACCTGACCCGCCCGGGTGGGGACGCCGTCGGCGGTGCCTGCGTTTCCATCTTCGATCCCCAGCACCCCGAGCGCGAGGTCGCCTCGACCACCACCGATCCGGCGGGCCACTACAGCGTCACCAACCTCTCCGCCGCCCCCTACAAGGTGCTCTTCGAGCCGGGATGCAACAGCAGCTCCGACCTCCAGGACGAGTACTTCAACGACAGGGGCACGTTCGCGACGGCCGATCTCGTGACGCTCGCCGCGGGGCAGAGCCGCAACGACGTCAGCGCGCAGCTCGGCGACGGCGCCTCGATCAGCGGCACCGTCCGCGACGGCGCCAACAACGCGCTCGAGGGCATCTGCGTCTCCGCCAAGGCGACGGCCGGTGAGTTCGAGACCGGCGCCCAGACCATCTCCAACGGCAGCTACACGATCGGCGGGCTGCCGTCGGGCGATTACGTGATCCGGTTCAGCGACTGCATGGGCGGCCTCTTCGCCGGCGAGTACTACGACGATTCGCCGGATCTGGCGGGCGCCGATCCCGTCACCGTCGCCCGCGAGCAGGACCTGACCGGGATCAACGCCAACCTGAGCGAGAACGGCTCGATCTCGGGCGTGGTCACCGGCCCCGCCGCCGAGGAGCTCGAGGGGGTCTGCGTCGTCGCCTTCGACTCCGGCGACAACGAGGTCTCGAGCTCGACGACCGACAGCAGCGGCGCCTACTCGATCAACGGCCTCTCCCCGGGCTCCTACCGGCTGCACTTCGTCGACTGCGCGAGCGGCGGCTACGTCGACGAGTACTGGAACAACCGCGCGACGCTGGAGAGCGCCGATGCGATCACCGTCCAGTCGGGCCAGGAGGCGAGCGGCAAGAACGCGCTGCTCGCTTCCGCCGGCGCGATCACCGGCACCGTGACCAAGCCGGGTGGCGCCCCCGCTCCGGGCATCTGCGTCTCGGCGCTCAGCGTCAACGGCGACGAGCTGCAGATGGCCGGCACCGACGAGAACGGCGACTACCTGATCACGCACCTCACCCCGGGCAACTACAAGGTCGTCTTCCGCGACTGCGACGGCGGCCTGCTGGCGGCGGAGTTCTACAACGACAAGCCGACCTTCGCGGCCGCCGACCTGGTCGAGGTCGAGCAGGGCCTGCAGACCGAGAACATCAACGCGCAGCTTGCCAACGCGGGCTCGATCTCGGGCGACGTGACAATGGAGGGCATCTCCCCGGCGGCCGACGTCTGCGTCTCCGCCTTCAGCTCCGCCGACGCGATCTACCCGATCATGGCGACAGCGACGAGCGCCTCCGGCCACTACACGCTCGCCGGGCTCCAGCCGGGCAGCTACAAGGTCTACTTCGACGGCTACTGCTCGGGCGACCAGCTCTCCGAGGAGTTCTTCAACGACGCCGCCACGTTCGCGGCGGCCACCTCGGTGAGCGTCACCGCCTCCAGCGACCACTCCGGGATCAACGCATCGTTGATCGCGACGCAGGCGCCCACGGTGGCGATCGACTCCGGCCCGGTCGGCCCCACCGCCGACGCGACGCCGACCTTCGCGTTCTCACGAACGGGCGGCGGCGCGGTCGAGTGCTCGATCGACACGGGCACGGCGAACTACGGGCCCTGCTCCAACGCGCTCGCGCACACCCCCGCGTCGAACCTGAGCGACGGCTCCTACACCTTCAGGGTTCGCGTCTCCAACGCGGCCGGCGAGGACGTCGAGACGCGCGCGTTCAGCGTCGACACGACGCCGCCGACGGTGAGCGTCACCGGCGGGCCGACCGGCGCCACCAACGAGACCCGGCCGACCTTCACCTTCGCCGCCCAGGCCGGCTCCGCGGCGCAGTGCTCGATCGACTCGGGCACCGCCTCCTACGGCCCGTGCACGAGCGCCTCGACCCACCAGCCCGCCACCGCCTTGGCGGAGGGCAGCTACACCCTGCGGGTCCGGGCCACCGACGCGGTCGGCAACTCCACCGTCGCGACGCGGACCTTCAGCGTCGACACCACCGCGCCGGCGATCAGCGTCACCGGCGGGCCGAGCGGGGCCACCACCAACCCGAAGCCGACGTTCACCTTCAACGGTGAGGCGGGCGCCACGGTCGACTGCTCGATCTCCGCGGGGGCCGCCTCCTTCGGTGCCTGCTCTGCGCCCGGCTCCCACACGCCCGCCACCAACCTGAGCGACGGCTCCTACACCTTCACGGCGCGGGCGACCGATGCCGCCGGCAACGCAGCGACCGCGACGCGCACCTTCAGCGTCGACACCGCGGCCCCGAACACGACCATCACCGGCGGACCGAACCAGGGCGAGACGATCACGACCGCGAGCGCGCAGTTCACCTTCACATCCAGCGAGAGCGGGTCGAGCTTCCAGTGCAGCGTCGACTCCGGGGCCTACGCGTCCTGCTCCTCGCCCCACACGCTGAGCAGCCTCAGCAACGGCTCGCACTCCTTCGCGGTCCGCGCGACCGACGGGGCCGGGAACACCGACGCGACGCCGGCGTCGCGGACGTTCACCGTCGACACGAGCGACCACACGCCGCCCGAGACGACGATCAGCACCGGCCCCGCCGAGGGCGCGACGATCACGACCGGCTCGACCTCGTTCGCATTCAGCTCCAACGAGGCGGGCTCGAGCTTCGAGTGCAAGCTCGACGCCGGGACGTTCCAGTCGTGCAGCTCGCCGCGGGCGCTGAGCGGGCTCGCCAACGGCTCCCACAACTTCTCAGTCCGCGCGACCGACCCGAACGGGAACGTCGACGCGACCCCGGCGAGCCGCACGTTCACCGTGGCGATCGACAGCACGGCTCCCGACACGGTCATCGACTCCGGGCCCGACGGGACGATCACGACGAGCTCAGGCTCCTTCACGTTCCACTCGACCGAGAGCGGCGGGGGCTTCGAGTGCCAGCTCGACGGCGGGGCCTACTCCGGCTGCACCTCCCCCTACGCGATGAGCGGGCTGGCGAACGGCTCCCACACCTTCTCGGTGCGCGCGACGGATGCTGCGGGCAACACCGATCCCTCCGCCGCGAGCCGCACCTTCACGGTCCAGGTGGCGGACGATCCGACTGGCCCCTTCGAGCCACCGAAGCCGCCCGACCCAGGCGCCTGCGACGCCGCCAGGGCGCAGCTGACGAGCGCCCAGAACGCGCTGAAGAAGGCGAAGGCGAAGCTCAAGAAGGCGAAGAGCAAGGGCGCCAAGAAGAAGGCGAAGAAGGCGGTCAAGAAGGCCAAGCAGGAGATCTCGGCCGCCAACGGCGCCGTCTCCGACTCCTGCTGAGCTGATTCCCTACACTGCCCGGTCCCGAAGCCGAAGACCGCAGGCGGGGCGATAGCCCCATAACCGCCCGGTGACGTCAGTCCAAGGGTGCGGCCAGCGCAGGTGGAGCCGGCAGCAAGCCTGTCCGAGCCCGCCCGCGTGCGGGCTCTTCTGATTTCGGGGGAGTTTCAAGACACCCGAATTCGAACCCGACGACAGGACTTCCGATGGACAGAGAAGAGAAGGCCGCAGCGGTCGCCGAGATCGGCGAGGAGCTCGATCGCTCCACCGCCGTCTTCGCGGTCGACTACCGCGGCATCTCGGTGCCGCAGGCCGCTGAGCTGCGGACCAAGCTGAACGACGCCGACGCGTCGTTCAACGTCGTCAAGAACCGCCTCGCCAAGCGCGCCACCGAGGACGCCGGTGCGTCCGAGCTCGACGAGCATCTCGTCGGGCCGACGGCGCTGACCTACGTCCGCGGTGACGCGGTCGTGGCGGCGAAGGCGATCTCCGACTTCGTCAAGGAGCACGGCGTGCCCACCTACAAGGGTGGGCTCATGGACGGCTCGGCGCTCAGCCCCGAGCAGTTCGCCGCGATCGCGCGCCTGCCCGGCGTGGACGTGCTCCGCGGTCAGCTCGTCGGCCTCGCCGCGAGCCCGCTGACCGGCGTCGTGCGGACCCTCAACCAGCTCATCCAGGGCCTCACCCTGCAGCTCGGCCAGGTCGCCGAGCAGGGTCTCGTCGGGGGCGACGCTCCCGCCGAGCCCGAGCCCGAGCCCGAGCCTGAGGCCGAGGCCACCGAGGACGAGCAACCTGAAACCGAATCTGAACCTGCAGCTGAAGCTGAAGAGACCCCCGCCGACGGCGAAGACGCCGACGCTGCGGACGACAAGGAGGACTGAACGAAATGGCTGACACTCTCACCACCGACAAGTGGATCGAGGAGCTCAAGAGCATCTCCGTGCTCGAGCTCTCCGAGCGCATCAAGGCTCTCGAGGAGGAGTTCGGCGTCTCCGCGACCGCGGTTGCCGCCGCCGCTCCCGCCGCCGCGGCCGCCGGTGACGGCGGCGCCGCCGAGGAGGAGTCCGGCACCGTCGACGTCATCCTCACCGACGCCGGCGAGAAGAAGATCCAGGTCATCAAGGCGGTCCGCGCGGCCACCGGCCTGGGCCTCAAGGAGGCGAAGGCCGTCGTCGACGGCGCTCCCGGCCCCGTCAAGGAGGGCATCGAGCGCGAGGAGGCCGACAAGCTCAAGGCCGAGATCGAGGAGGCCGGCGGCTCCGTCGAGCTCAAGTAGCTCGACAGCTCAAGCTGAGGGCACGGCCCCGTCCGGCGCTGCGGCGCTGGGCGGGGCCGTTGTCGTTGGAGGCGGCGACGCCCCCCGCTTGCCCTCCGCCACCCCGACCGCTACCCTCTCGGCCTCGCAGCGCACGGACCGTCACGCGATCCGCGCCAGTCGACAACCACGCCCAAGCCGCTTCTGGACATATTTTTTGGCTTGAGTAAGCCGGAAACGGGAAATCCGTCCGGTGACCTTGAAGCACGCCTTCGTGCGTTGCTATATTCAGCGGTCGCGCGTCGGCTCACATCGGAACCCCCGGTGTTCGCTCGGCCAGAGCCGCGTGCGTTTCGACCACCCCCGAATCTCCCGAGGAGCTCGCTCGACCTTGGCACCTTCCCACGCTGCTGCCCGCCGCTCATTCTCCCGCCTCCAGACGCCTCTTGACGTCCCCAACCTGATCGATATCCAGCGCAAGTCCTTCGAGCGCCTCACGGACACGAAGGAGGGGATGCTGCGCGTCACGATCGACGATGTCTCCCCGATCACCGATTACACGGGGAACTTGGGCATCGTCTTCGGCGACTTCAAGTTCGACGATCCCCAGCACACGATCGCCGAGTGCCGCGAGAAGGACGTCACCTACTCGCGCCCGCTGAACGTCGAGGTCGCGTTCCAGAACCGCGAGACCGGCGAGATCCGCGAGCAGACCGTCTTCATGGGCGACTTCCCGTGGATGACCGACCGCGGCACGTTCATCATCAACGGCACCGAGCGCGTCGTGGTCACGCAGCTCGTCCGCTCCCCCGGCGCCTACGTGATGGCTCCGAAGGATCCGGAGAAGCAGGTCTTCATCGCCAACCTGATGCCGGCCCGTGGCTCCTGGCTCGAGCTCGAGATCGACAAGAAGGGCAAGGTCTTCGCCCGGATCGATCGCAAGCGCAAGCTCCCGGTCACGGTCCTGCTGCGCGCGATGGGCTTCGTCACCGACGAGGAGATCCTCGAGCTGTTCGACAACTCCGTCTACATCCGTCACACGATCGACGCCGACACCGAGGCGACGAGGACGGAGGAGGGCGCGCTCATCGAGCTGTTCAAGAAGCAGCGCCCGGGCGAGCCGCCCTCGATCGACGCTGCCACGGCGCTGATGGAGCAGCTCTTCTTCGATCCCAAGCGCTACGACCTGACCACGGTCGGCCGCTACAAGCTGAACGCCCGCCTCGACCTCGACATCGACCTCGAGACCCGCACCCTGACCAAGGACGACATCGTCGCCCTGATCAAGGAGCTCGTCTCGCTGCCGAAGATGCTCGGCGTCCCGGAGGAGATCGACGAGGAGAAGCCGATCAAGGACTACGCCGCCGAGGCCCTGTCCTACGGCCGTGAGCCGATCGCCGAGCACCTCGACGAGTACGAGCACTTCGGCAACCGCCGCCTGCGCACCGTCGGCGAGCTCATCCAGGAGGCCTTCCGCATCGGCCTGTACCGGATGGAGCGCGTCGTCCGCGAGCGCCTCACCACCGAGGACGCCGACGCGATCACGCCGCAGACGATCATCAACATCCGCCCGGTCGTGGCCGCCATGAAGGAGTTCTTCGGCTCCTCGCAGCTCTCGCAGTTCATGGACCAGACGAACTCGCTGTCGGGCCTCACCCACCGCCGCCGCCTCTCGGCGCTCGGCGCGGGTGGTCTGACCCGCGAGCGCGCTCCGATCGAGGTCCGCGACGTGCACCCGACCCACTACGGCCGGATGTGCCCGATCGAGACCCCGGAGGGCCCGAACATCGGCCTGATCGGCTCGCTCGCCTCCTACGCGGAGATCTCCGACTACGGCTTCGTCACGACCCCGTACCTGGTGGTGAAGGACGGCGTCGTGACCGACGAGATCGTCCACCTGGACGCCACCCAGGAGGAGGAGAAGATCATCGCCCAGGCGAACGCCGAGGTCGATCCGAAGACGGGCAAGCTCGTCGGCGACATCATCCTCTGCCGCGTTCGCGACGAGGGCGAGGTCCGCGCGGTCCGCCCCGAGGAGGTCCACTACAAGGACGTCTCCCCGACGCAGATCTGGTCGGTCGCGACGTCCCTGATCCCCTTCCTCGAGCACGACGACGCCAACCGCGCCCTGATGGGCTCGAACATGATGCGTCAGGCCGTTCCGCTTCTGAAGCCGGAGCCGCCGCTGATCGGAACCGGGATGGAGCGCCGCACGGCGATCGACTCCGGCGACGTGGTCGTCGCCGAGAACGCGGGGACGGTGGCCGAGGTCGACGCCGAGCGCATCGTCGTCACCCGCGGCAGCCAGAAGGACACGTACAAGCTGAACAAGTTCCAGCGCTCCAACCAGGGGACGATGATCCACCAGCGTCCGATCGTCAGGGTCGGCGACGAGGTGGCGGAGGGAGACGTCCTCGCCGACGGCTCCTCGACGTCCTCGGGCGAGATCGCGCTGGGCAAGAACTGCCTGGTCGCCTTCATGTCCTGGGAGGGCTACAACTTCGAGGACGCGATCATCCTCTCGCAGCGCCTGGTCAAAGACGACGAGCTCACCTCGATCCACATCGAGGAGTACGAGATCGACGCCCGCACGACCAAGCTCGGCGACGAGGAGATCACCCGCGACATCCCGAACCGCTCGGAGGAGTCCCTGCGGAACCTGGACGAGCGCGGCGTGGTTCGCGTCGGTGCCGAAGTCGACGCTGGCGACCTGCTCGTCGGCAAGGTCACGCCGAAGGGCGAGACCGAGCTGACCGCCGAGGAGAAGCTGATCCGCGCGATCTTCAAGGAGAAGGCGCGTGAGGTCCGCGACACCTCGCTGAAGGTCCCGCACGGCTCCGGCGGCGTCGTCATCGACGTGGTCACGTTCAACCGTGACGACGGCGACGACCTCAGCCCCGGCGTCAACGACATGGTCCGCGTCTTCGTCGCCAAGAAGCGCAAGATCGCGGAGGGCGACAAGCTCGCCGGCCGCCACGGCAACAAGGGCGTGATCTCCAAGATCGTGCCCGAGGAGGACATGCCTCACCTGGCCGACGGCACCCCCGTCGACGTCATCCTCAACCCGCTGGGCGTCCCGAGCCGTATGAACATCGGCCAGATCCTGGAGACGCACCTCGGGTGGGTCGCCGGAATGGGCTGGTACGACGACGGCACCGAGTCCTGGGACCAGGTCCAGAAGATCAAGAATGGCCGCGTGAACATCGCGACCCCGGTCTTCGACGGCGCCTCGGTCGAGGACGTCGACAAGGCCCTCGTCGAGTGGCAGAAGCGCACGTTTGACGAGCGCCACATCGACCTCGGTCTTGACGAGAGCGCCCCCGAGGGCGCCCAGTCGGCCGGCCGCGCGCGGCTCTTCTCTGGTCGCACCGGTGAGCCCTTCGAGGGCGACGTCACCGTCGGCTACATGTACATCCTGAAGCTCCTCCACCTCGTGGACGACAAGATCCACGCGCGGAGCACCGGCCCCTACTCGCTCGTCACCCAGCAGCCGCTGGGCGGCAAGGCGCAGTTCGGTGGTCAGCGCTTCGGCGAGATGGAGGTGTGGGCGCTGGAGGCGTATGGCGCCGCCTACACGCTGCAGGAGATGCTCACGGTCAAGTCCGACGACACGGTCGGGCGCGTCAAGGCCTACGAGGCGATCGTCAAGGGCGAGAACATCCCGGAGCCGTCGGTTCCGGAGTCGTTCAAGGTCCTGCTCAAGGAGATGCAGGCCCTGTCGCTCGACGCCAACCTCGTCACCGAGGAGGGCAAGGTCGGGCTCGAGGAGGAGGAGGACGAGCTGCTCCGCGCCGCGGAGGAGCTCGGCATCGACCTCTCGGGCGTCCGCGCCAACGACGGCGCCGCCGACGAGCAGATCGAGCAGGAGAGCAGCGAGAACGGAGCGACCGCCGACGCGGAGGCGGAAGCGAAGACGTGAGGCATGCGGCGGGCGGTGGTGAAGCCGCCGCCCGCACACGCACGGGACACGGACTTACGAAGGACGGCTAGGAGCCAAAGTGGACATCAACAACTTCGACGCAATCGAGATCGGCCTCACCTCTCCCAAGAAGATCCGGAGCTGGAGCTCCGGCGAGGTGACCAAGCCGGAGACCATCAACTACCGGACGCTGAAGCCCGAGAAGGACGGCCTCTTCTGCGAGCGCATCTTCGGTCCCACCAAGGACTGGGAGTGCTACTGCGGCAAGTACAAGCGCGTCCGCTACAAGGGCATCGTCTGCGAGCGCTGCGGCGTCGAGGTGACCGGTCGAAGGTCCGCCGTGAGCGCATGGCGCACATCGACCTGGCCGCTCCGGTCTCCCACATCTGGTTCTTCAAGGGCGTTCCCTCGCGGATCGGCTACCTGATCGACATGGCTCCGAAGGAGCTCGAGAAGGTCCTCTACTTCGCCGCCTCGATCATCACCCACATCGACGAGGAGGCCCGCGCCAAGGACCTCGGCAAGCTGGAGAAGGAGGTCAACAAGGTCCTCGACTCCTACAAGGCCGAGCGTGAGCAGCGGGTGCAGGAGCTCGGCGAGTCGCTCGAGCGCCGCCTCGAGTACGTCGGCAGCGGTGACAAGCCGGCCAAGTTCAACGAGGAGGACGAGCTCTGGGCCGAGGGCATCGGTTCGGTCAAGAAGCTGAACAAGGAGGACCGGACGAAGCTCGAGCGCGAGACCCGCAAGGAGCTCAACGCCGAGATCGCCGACACCGAGGCCTACATCGACGACGCCATCGAGCGGATGGAGGACGTCTGGAAGACCTTCCAGGAGATGAAGGTCAAGGACGTGATCGCCGACGAGGCGATGTTCCGCGAGCTCAAGGACCGCTTCGGCTCTCAGTTCGGCTGGGGCGAGTACTTCCGTGGCGGCATGGGCGCGGAGTGGATCCGCGACCTGCTGAGCCAGATCGACCTCGAGGCCGAGTGCGAGGAGCTCGAGCAGACCATCAACACCTCGAAGGGCCAGAAGCAGGCCCGCGCGGTGAAGCGTCTCAAGGTCGCCTCGGCGTTCAAGAACTCCCAGAACAAGCCGGAGTGGATGGTCCTCGACGTCGTTCCGATCATCCCGCCGGAGCTGCGCCCGATGGTGCAGCTCGACGGTGGGCGTTTCGCGACGTCGGATCTCAACGACCTCTACCGGCGCGTCATCAACCGCAACAACCGCCTGAAGCGGCTGCTCGACCTCGGCGCCCCCGAGATCATCGTCAACAACGAGAAGCGGATGCTGCAGGAGGCCGTCGACGCCCTGTTCGACAACGGTCGCCGCGGCCGCCCGGTGACGGGTCCCGGCAACCGGGCGCTGAAGTCCCTCTCCGACATGCTCAAGGGCAAGCAGGGGCGCTTCCGCCAGAACCTGCTCGGCAAGCGCGTCGACTACTCGGGCCGTTCGGTGATCGTGTCCGGCCCGTCGCTGCACCTGCACCAGTGCGGCCTGCCGAAGCTGATGGCCCTGGAGCTGTTCAAGCCGTTCATCATGAGCCGGCTCGTCGAGCGCAAGGCCGTGCAGAACATCAAGGCCGCCAAGAAGATGGTCGACTCGATGATCCCGGAGGTCTGGGACGTCCTCGAGGAGGTCATCGAGGAGCACCCGGTGCTGCTGAACCGCGCGCCGACGCTGCACCGCCTCGGCATCCAGGCCTTCGAGCCGCAGCTCGTCGAGGGCAAGGCGATCCAGGTCCACCCGCTCGTCTGCTCGGCGTTCAACGCCGACTTCGACGGCGACCAGATGGCCGTCCACGTCCCGCTCAGCGCCGAGGCGCAGGCGGAGGCGCGGATTCTGATGCTGTCCGCGAACAACATCCTCAGCCCCGCGCACGGCTCGCCCCTGGCGACGCCGACGCAGGACATGGTCCTCGGGATCTACTACATCACCTACGGGCCGACGTCCGAGGAGCTCGTCGATCGCGACGAGAAGCTCAAGTCGGGCAGTTGGGACGAGAAGAAGGACGGTCCCCGTCCGCGTTCGTTCCGCTCCGCCCAAGAGGCTGAGCTGGCCTTCGAGAACGACCTGGTCAAGCTCCACGACCCCGCCGAGTACCGGCGGGTCGGCCACGAGCACTTCCTGACCACGGTCGGCCGGATCATCTTCAACGACCGGATCGAGCGTGCGCTCGCCGAGGCGCTCGAGGATGAGTACGACGCCGAGAAGTTCGAGTTCATCAACCACTCGCTGAAGAAGCGCGACGTCAACGTGATGGTCGCTCAGCTCGTGGAGGCATACGGCGCCGCCGCGGTGTCGCTGGTCCTCGACGCGTTCAAGGAGCTCGGTTTCCACTTCGCCACCCAGGCGGGGATCACCGTCTCCAAGAACGACGTCATCTCGCCCCCCGACAAGGAGGAGATCCTCGACCGTTACGAGGGCGAGGCGTCGAACATCGTCTCCCAGTACGAGGAGGGGTGGATCACCGCCGAGGAGCGCAAGGACCAGGTCACGAACCTGTGGAACCGCGCGACCGACGAGGTGGCCGAGGCGATGGAGAACAACCTCGACGAGCTCAACCCCATCTTCATGATGGCCAACTCGGGCGCTCGTGGTTCGTTCAAGCAGATCCGCCAGCTCGCCGGGATGCGAGGCCTCATGGCCAACCCGAAGGGCGAGATCATCGAGCGGCCGATCAAGTCGAACTTCATGGAGGGGCTCGACGTGCTCGAGTACTTCATCTCGACTCACGGCGCTCGCAAGGGTCTGGCCGACACCGCCCTCCGCACCGCCGACTCCGGCTACCTGACGCGTCGTCTCGTCGACGTCGCCCAGGACGTGATCGTCAACATCGACGACTGCAAGACGAAGGACTTCGTCGAGATGCCGGTCTACCGCGACGGTGAGCCGAACAGCAACCTGATCGGGCGTCGCGCCGCGAAGAAGTTCGAGACCAAGCGCGGTCGCGAGCTGCTCAAGCGCAACCAGGAGATCGACAAGGTGGAGCTGGCCGAGATCGTCGAGGCCTACGAGGGCGACGACGACATGAAGGTCCCCGTGCGCTCGTCACTGAAGTGTGAGCTCCCCTCCGGGATCTGCCAGGCGTGCTACGGCCGCTCGATGGCGACCGGTGAGGACGTCGAGATCGGAGACGCGGTCGGCATCGTCGCCGCGCAGTCGATCGGCGAGCCGGGCACGCAGCTGACCATGCGTACGTTCCACACGGGTGGCGTCGCCGGCCTCGACATCACGCAGGGTCTCCCGCGCGTCGTCGAGTTGTTCGAGGCGCGCAAGCCGAAGGGGCTGGCTCAGCTGGCCCTCGAGAGCGGCAAGGTCCAGCTCGAGCAGTCCGACAAGGGCGACAAGGTCGTGATCACCGACTCCGAGGGTGAGGAGCACGCCTACTCCTTCCCGCCTCGCACCGTGCTCAACGTCAAGCACGGCGACAAGGTGGAGCGGGGCGACCAGCTCAACGAGGGCTCGCTCGATCCGAAGGAGTTGCTCGCGGTCCGCGGCCGGACGGCCACGGAGCTGTACTTGGTGGGTGAGGTCCAGCGCGTCTACAAGGCGCAGGGCGTCGACATCAACGACAAGCACATCGAGCTGATCGTGCGGCAGATGCTGCGCAAGGTGCAGATCGAGACCAAGGGCTCGACCGATCTCCTTCCCGGCCAGCTCGAGGACCGTCTCAAGCTGCAGGGCATCAACAAGAAGGTCAAGGCGGACGGTGGCACCGCGGCCAAGGGCGAGGAGGTGATCCTCGGGATCACCAAGGCGTCGCTCGCGACGGAGTCGTTCCTCTCGGCGGCCTCCTTCCAGGAGACCACGAAGGTGCTCACCGATGCGGCTCTCGAGGGCCAGCGCGACCGTCTGGTCGGCCTCAAGGAGAACGTCATCATCGGCAAGCTGATCCCGGCGGCCACCGGGCTGCGGCACTACCGGACGATCGAGATCGAGCCGGTCGAGCCGCCGCAGCGGCCCGACGACCAGCTCGACGACGACGCGCTGGCCGCCGAGCTCGGCCTCACGGGTGAGCTGGAGCAGCCGCAGGGCGCCGACGTCGAGGGCTTCGGCTCGAGCTTCGCCGACGAGCTCGAGGAGCTCGCGAGCGAGATCGACACGTCCGCGGGCAACGGCGACGCCGATGCCGACAACGGCGCGGGCGAGCCCGAGGGCGAGCCGGCCGAGGTCGAGGACGAGGAGTAGGCCCCAGGCCTCTCAGGCTCTCAGGCCTCTCATACGACTGTCCGATGGGGCCACCGCGAGGTGGCCCCTTCGCGTTGAGGGCCCGATAGGGTGCTGCGTTCCGGAGGGGGCCGGTGGCGTTGGATCGACCCCGATGACGATGGAGGCAGGATGTCCCAGAGGCAGATGAGGCGGGCGCATGCTCGTTCGGCGAGGACCAACGAGCGGCGCGCGCGGCGCGCAGCGGCGGTGGCGGGCGTGGTACTCGGCGCCGGGGCGATCGGGGCGAGCAGCGCCGAGGCGGCGACCTTCCAGGTGACGAACCTGAACGACACCGGCGCGGGCTCCCTGCGCCAGGCGATCGACGATTCCAACGCCGCCGCCGGCGCCGACACCATCACGTTCCAGAGCGGGCTCAGCGGCACCATCAACGTCGCCTCCGAGATGCACGCCAACGACGATCTGACGATCGACGGGCCGGGTCCGTCGGTGGTGACGCTCGACGGCGGCGACTCCACCTCGATCCTCAGGGTGGCGACCGGGTACACCACCGATCTGTCGGTGTCCGGGTTGACGTTGACGAACGGGCACACCACCTACGGCAACGGCGGCGCGATCTACGCGAAGGGTTCGCTGACGCTCGATGACGTCGTCGTCAGCAGCAGTTACGCCAAGAGCAGCGGCGGCGGCGCCTGGCTGGAGGGCAACGACCTCATCGTCACCGACTCCCGCTTCTCGGGCAACGAAGCCGGGTACACCGGCGGCGGCTTCGGTGCCGACGGCTCCAGAAACGCCGGTCCCGGTCCGATCACGATCACCGGGACCACCGTCACCGGCAACGAGTCGTCCTACAGCGGCGGTGGCATCGCTCTCTACGACAGCTATCACCAGGTGTCGATCGACACCTCGACCATCACCAACAACGAGATCACGAGCACCAGCACCACCAGCCAGCGGGACGGCGGCGGCATCTGGTTCGAGGACACCTACAGCGGCGCGACCACGGTGAGCAACTCGACGGTGAGTGGCAACTCCGGTGCCCGGGGCGGTGGCGGGGTCTCCTTCGGGGAGAACTTCTACGACACCGCGAACGTCGTGAACTCCACGGTCACCGGCAACGAGGCCGAGTATGGCGGCGGGATCCATTTCAACGACGACTACAACGCCCAGTTCGAGCTCGACAACTCGACGGTCACGGGCAACACGGCTGCCGACGGCGGTGGTGGGATCTGGCGCGGCTACGCCGTCTCCACCTACAGCCACCCCACATCGGCACTTGACGTGTCGAGCTCGGTGGTGAGCGCCAACAGCTCGACCACCGGCGGTAACGACTTCGGCGTCAGCCCTGATGCAACCGGCGATCTGACGCTCGGGAACGTGCTTGCCGGCGACGTCAGCGGCGTCACCTACACCGCGGATCCGGCCGGATCCAACATCATCGGCGCCGATCCGAAGCTCGGCCCGCTCGCCAACAACGGCGGCCCGACGCAGACGATGCTGCCCGATGCGGCGAGCCCGCTCGTCAACGCCGGCCTCGCCAACGGCCTGACGAAGGATCAGCGCGGCGAGGCGCGCACCATCGACTACCCCGGCGTGCCGAACTCCCACGGCTCCGACGGCACCGACATCGGAGCCGCCGAGCTCGGGATCCCGGCGCCTCCCGACAACTCCGTCACCGATCCGTACCTCGAGATCGCGAGCCCGCAGGAGCAGGGCAAGAAGAAGGTGAAGGTGAAGGTCGTCGCCGGAGCCGGCGAGGACGTGACCGGCCAGGTCTGGGGCAAGATCTTCGTCGGCAAGGGCAACGCCGTGATGAAGACGGCGAAGGTCCCGGTCGCCAGCGGCCAGCGCGTCACGATCACGGTCAAGCCGAAGAAGAACAAGGCGACCAAGCGCATCCTCAAGGCACTCGCCAACGGCCGTAAGGTCACCGCGAAGCTGAAGGGCAAGCTCGCCGACGCCGCCGGCAACGAGTACCAGAAGGACCTAGAGGCCGAGCTGGAGCCGAAGAAGTAGGCGGCTGCCGCCGCGGGGAGCTGGGCCCGCCGTGACAGCGTCCACCAGCCGCCGCGGGCGCACAAACCACGCTCTACGTGGTTTCCGCGCCCCGCGCTGGCACCGGAAGCGCTCACCAACCGACGCGGGGCGCACAAACCACGTCTGACGTGGTCGAGGCGCCCCCCGCCCGTGGGCCAGGGCGACGAGGGAGGGTCAGCCGCCTACCGGGGGCCGGCGCGCCGGCAAACCCCGGTCCAGTTCCCCTTCGCTGCCTATCTCATGGACGCGGGGCGCACAAACCACGCTCTACGTGGTTACCGCGCTCCGCGCTGGCAGCGGGAACGCTCATCAGCCGACGCGGGGCGCACAAACCACGTCTGACGTGGTCGAGGCGCCCCGCGTCAGGCGGCGAGGCGCTGGAGGCGAGCCTGCTCGTCCAGGAGGTGGCGGATCGTCCGCGCGCAGAGTTCCGGCTCCAGCACGATCTGCGCCCACCGGAGCCGATGCACTCGCCAGCCGGCGAGGGTCAGGTCCTGGTCCTTCTTCGCATCGGCCACCGAGGAGATCGGGTTGTCATGCAACTTGCTGTCGCATTCGATGATGAGCCGATGTCGCGGCCAGGCGCTGTCGCACTCGTGCAGGTCGGAGAGACCATGGACGTCCACGGTCATGTCCGGAAGCGGGAGGTCCGCGTCCCGGCACAGCCGGTACATCCGCCGCTCGAGGCCGCTCCGGGTGAACTCCGGAATCGGCTCCTCACCGATCAGCAGACCGCGAAGAAGGGGCGACCCTGGCTTTCCCGGGTAGCGCTCCATCAACGTGAGGCACTCGCTCACTTTCAACAACTCGCGGTCGCCGGCCTTCTTGATGGCGCGCTCGAGGTCGCCGGGGCAAGCGGAGGCGAGATCGAGAAGAACCCTGCTCATAGTCGTGCACGGAACCCCCTCGGTGACGGTGCGCTCATCGGGGGCCAACTTGGTTCGGTGAACGACCACACCCTTGCGCTGCCTCCTTCCCGAATGGCTTGGAACTGAGACGTGGATGGGGCCTGGGCGCGCCTTCAGGACCCGAAACTGGGCGGCCCCGCTGCGCACCGAAATGGAGGACTCCGGCCCGATTGCGACCGTGGCTGCGTACCGGTGGGCCCGAGGATCTCGTGGCATGTGTCCGAGCGCGAACACTCCGGTGTGGAGCCTGAGCAGGTGCCCGTTGGCGACTGCCATCTCGATCGCCCGCGGAGTGAACCCGATGTCGATCAACTGCGTGAACGTGATCACGCCGAACTGAGGAGCCGCTACCCGAGCCGCTTGTTGCCATCGCGGAAGGATCATCTCTTCAGCTTGAGCCTCTTCAGGTCACAGGTGGGAAGCGGAATGCAACAAATCGAGAGCAAAGGTGCGAAGAATCTCGGGAGTACGCGCGGGGTGTCACTCCCCTTCGCTGCCTATCCATGGATGCGGGGCGCACAAACCACGCTCTACGTGGTTTCCGCGCCCCGCGCTGGCACCGGAAGCGCTCACCAACCGACGCGGGCGCACAAACCACGCCTGACGTGGTCGAAGCGCCCCCGCCCGTGGGCCAGGGCAGCGAGGGAAGGTAAGCCGCCGGGAGCGGCCAGCGCGCCGGTGAGCTCGGCCGTCTCCGCGCCCTACGCGCTGTCGGCCAGCGCCTCGTCCGGCAGGACGAACGTCAGGTTGATCGCGTCGCTTCCGTGCTCGGCGATCTCGGGGAAGCGCACGCCGGGCAGCGCGTGGACGGCGAAGATCTCCTGCACGAGGTCCTCGAACCGCAGGAAGGCGATCGTCTGGCCGGTCTCGATGTTGACCACCCAGACGCCACACTGCCGCTCCTCGAGCCGGCCGGTGAGCGGCAGCCCGCCGAAGGTCGACGACTCACGCACCTCCGACAACCCGATGAACGCCAGCGGCCCGAGGAACGAGAGCCCGCGCGTGAAGCCCGGGAGCTGGGCGACCGTCTCGACCTTCCCGGTGTCGAGGTCGCAGACGCCGATCGAGCCCTCGCCCGACTCCAGCACCCAGAGCCTGTCGCGGTACCAGCGCGGTGAGTGCGGCATGGAGAGGCCCGTGATCACCGGCTCCGACGACGGCACGTCCATGATCTGCCCGCCGCGCGCCTTGTTCTCGCGCCAGCCGGCAGCCTCGTCGCTCGTCCCCAGCATCGACACGAACTTCACCTGGTCGTCGACCACCGCGAGCCCGTTCAGGTGGCAGCGGTCCTCGGCGGCGTACTTGGTGATGAAGGGCGGTCGCCAGCGCGGGACGAAGCTGTGGTCGGCGTCGAGCGTGCACAGGCACGAGAACCGTGTGTTGACGATCCACAGGTCGTCGGCGGCGTAGGCGATCTCGTGGATGCGGATGTCCCCGGTGTAGTGGGTCCGTCGCGGCACGAAGCAGGCGTCGTGCTTGCCGGGCGGCTGCAGCTTGTCGAGCAGGCTTGGGACGTTGTGGTACTCCCAGACCTGCGAGCGCGTGCCGACGGCCATCCTCCCGCCGCGGACGTCGATCCCCATCGGGCTCTCGAACTGCCGGAAGTGGGTGTTGACCCCGGCGCCGTCCTTGCGGATCGCCACCAGCTTCCCGGTCTGGTAGGTGCTGACCAGCAGCGAGCTCCCGAGCTGATCGAGGATGTCGACGAGGTTGGAGCTGTTGACGCTCCGCAGCGGCGACTCCGTCGGCGAGTTCGGGTCGATCGGGCCCTTCTCCTTGGCCTTCGCCGCCGGGGGCTCGGCGATCAGCTCCCGCGCCCGCGCCGCGAGCTCGTCGGTCCCGGAGATCACCTGCCCGACCTCGGCCTCCCGCCGCCGCCAGGTCTCGGGAGCGCCGCGGCCGATCGTGTCGCCCATCGCATCGCTCCACTCGAGGCCGGTGAACTCGCAGAGCCGCCGCAGCTCCCCCTTGGGGTCGTTGCGGAGGGCGGCGAAGTCGACCACGCACCAGCGGTCCGGGGGAACCTTCTCGAGGTCACCGAGCAGGATGCGCATCGTCATCACCCATTGCGAGACGCAGATCTCCGGGAGCGCCCTGCCGCTCAGCGCCCGCCACTCCGGGGTCAGCGGGTAGGACCACGGCGGACCATCCCAGTCCGGGAGGTCGGGGTAGGTGACGTGGCGTCCCGACTGCCAACCCTCGAGCATCCCGGCGAGGCTCTCGCGCGGGTCCCGGTACACGTAGACGAACATCGCCTGCGGGAAGACCCCGAGCAGGAACGGGATCCGCAGCGCGTTGGCCGGGGTGGCGTCGAGCAGCCGCAGGTCGGTCGCGTCCTCGGGTGGAGGTTCGCCGGCGGCGTTGCGCAGCCCCGCTGAGATCAGCGAGCGAAGCCTTGAGCCGGGCTCCTGCCCGAGCGCGTCGGTGGCCGTCAGGCGGTTGCTGTCCCAGCCGAGCGCGGCGGGGGAGAGGGCCGGCATCGCGTCGATGACCGGCCCGCCCTCGGGTCCCTCGGCGGTCCAGACGGAGGGGGAGCCGGCGAGGCCCTCGGCCAGAACCCGAGAGCCGGAGCTCGGCGGCGCGACGACGAAAAGCGGCTTCGCGAAGCGGTTGGGCGGCGCCTGGGGAAGCTCCTCGTCAGGCGTCTGCTCGCTCATACGGCGGAGAGGTACCCCTGCTCAGGCCGGTCCGGAGGCGGCTAAGCCTGCCGGTCGCCGAGGCGCAGCGGGGGAGCGGCCGGAGTCGTCACCCGCGTCTTGCCCTCGTCGTCGGGGCAGGGGATCGGAACAGCGCCGGGAGAGTGCGGGCCGCGACGCGGGTTCGGGGGGCGGCGCGGCTGGCGCCGGAAGTGGTCGCGGCTGCTGCCGTCCTCGTCCTCGGCCGCCTCCACGGGGTCGGGCTCAGCCTTGACGGCATGCCAGATCAGCCACGCCGCGGCGAGCACCGGGATCTTCAGGATCAGGCCCATGAAGATGAACATCTCGAGGCCGACGTCCATGTACCGACCTCAGTCTAGAGGGCCGTCAAACGCGACCCTCGGCCCAGTCGATGAGCGCGTCGACGTGGACGTCGGTGAGACCGACGGCGGCGTCGGTCTGCACGAGCAGGGTCGGGTCGGCCCGGGTGGCCGCCCACTCGTGGCAGCTTGCGTCGAGCGAGTCGTCGATCCAGGCGAGGCGCCGTCCCTCCGCGTACTCCCCGATCGGACCGAGCTTCCAGTGGGCGCTGCCGAACCTCGCGGCGCCGCCGAAATGCAGCACCGGGAGCGTCGGCAGCCCGAGCAGCAGCAGCAGGTACTCGTTGGCCCGGTCCTCCCAGCCCGTGGCCCAGACCAGCTCGTAGTGGGGGAGCAGCCGCTGCAGCCGCGCCCCGGTCTCGAGCGCGATGCAGTGCGCCATGCCGTCGATCAGCTGGAACTTGCAAGGAGCGTTCTCGGCCGGCCCCTCGAAGCCGAAGAGGCTGATGACGCCGTCGACGTCAACGGCGAGAACGGGCTTGGTTGAATCGGGATGCGACACGGGCGCAAGCCTAGATACATGTGCCGTCGCGGCGGCCGGTCGGTGGCCGTCCGAGGTCGGTTTGCCACCGGCTTAGCTTGACCGCTACTATCCCGCGCCGTGCCGACCACCAGTCAGCTAGTCAGGAAGGGTCGAAAGACCCCGCGCAAGAAGGTCGCGACCCCCGGTCTGAAGTCCGGGCAGGGTCGCAAGGCCCGCATCGCGGCGCCCCAGCGGCGCGGCGTCTGCACGCGCGTTTACACCGCGACGCCCAAGAAGCCGAACTCCGCGCTTCGCAAGGTCGCCCGTGTCCGGCTGACGAACGGGATGGAGGTCACCTCCTACATCCCGGGTGAGGGCCACAACCTCCAGGAGCACTCAGTGGTGCTCGTCCGCGGCGGTCGCGTCAAGGACCTCCCCGGTGTCCGCTACAAGGTCGTGCGGGGAACGCTCGACGCCTCCGGAGTCTCCGAGCGCAAGCAGTCCCGCTCCCAGTACGGCGTCAAGGCCTCCTAGCTCTTCGCATGCGTCGTAACCGCGCCACAACCCGCGTCGTCGCGCCCGATTCGCGCTACCGCAACCGTCTCGTCCAGCAGGTCATCAACAAGGTGATGCTCGACGGCAAGAAGTCGACGGCCGAGCGGATCGTCTACGACGCCCTCGCCGTCGTCGGTGAGCGGACCGGCAAGACCCCGACCGACGTCCTCGACGACGCCATCCGCGAGCTCACCCCGGTCCTCGAGGTGAAGTCCCGCCGCGTCGGCGGCGCCACCTACCAGGTGCCCGTCGAGGTACCGCAGCGCCGCGCCCGCACCCTGGCGGTCCGCTGGCTCGTCCAGTTCGCCCGCAACCGCGGCGAGAAGTCGATGTCGGAGCGCCTCGCGCGCGAGATCATGGACGCCAGCTCCCAGCAGGGCGGCGCCTACAAGCGCAAGGACGACATCTACCGCATGGCGCAGGCCAACAAGGCCTTCGCCCACTACCGCTGGTAATCCGGCGAGCGGACGCATAGCGCGGTTCAGCGGAACCGCGCGACGTCTTTCCGGTATCTCATGGGGGCGGTTCCGCGGAACCTCCCGGCTCCCGGCCCCCGGGTCCAGCGGGGTGCCTGAGGCCGGTATGTCGGTCTCATGCTGCCCACTGAAGGGGCGGAGGCTCCGAAGCACCAGGCTCCATGGCTGGGCGAAGGGCACCGAAGGGAGGACGGAAGCCCGCCGGTGGCTCGGCCCTGGCTCCGCAACGGCGGTCGCGCGCCCATGCTCCCCTCGTCAGCCCATCGCTGCGGAGCCCAGGCTGGAGGATGAACTCAGTCGGGGCGGTGCCACGCTCCTATCAAGTCACTCCGGCGATCCTCGGGCGATGAGGGGCGACACAACGGAACGAGGTCAGGCCGAGGCCGACAGCGGAACCGGGAGTCAGCCCCTCATCAGCCCGGGACCTATTCGCCGGGTCGGACATCACCGCCCGAACGGGCGGAGGGTGACACTGAGCGGAACCGCCCCCGAACGGGGCGGTTCGTGACGGAAGCGTCACCGGGGAAGGCGGGGAATGCCGGCCGCTGAGGCCAGCGGGGTGGTTGAGTGCGGCATTTCGTACTCAGGTTCCCGACTGGAAGGGGCGGGAGCTTCGAAGCACCTTCGGATCCCATGGTCGCCTGGCGGGCCCGACTCGCCTGGCGTCGGCGGTACTTCGCTTCGGTTTGCGTCGCACCGTCCACGCCGATCGCCGGGCAGCCCGACTGTTGAGGAGCACGTGATCGATGTCCGAGCGGCCCATGAGAGGGCGAAGGTGACGGTGACGGTCGAGTTCACCGACGAGAGCGGGAACTCGGCGACGAAGTCGTTGAAGCTGAGGCTGAAGTAGCCCGCCCCCTGCGACGGCCTCGGGCGACCGTCTCCTCCCGATCAGGCCCGTCGTCGTCCGCCTCCGTCGCGGCGGCGGACTCGTCGCCGGAGTCGCCGGAGTCGCCCGCCTCGTCGCTCTCCGGCTCCGACTCCGGCTCCTCCTCCTCATCGTCTCGCCGCCTGCGGCGGGAGGCGAGGAACTCCGCCGGAGCGCGTAGCTGCGAGCTGCTCTGGGTCGCGAAACCGACCGTGGCGAGCCCGAGGATCACCGTCCCCACCGCCTCCAGCCAGAAGCCCATGCTCGGATCCGCCCTGGCGTCGGCGAAGTAGAGCGTCTGATCCTCGTCGAGCGGCCCCGCCTTGCCGGCGTCGGGAAGGTCGAGGACGACGAAGAGCAGGAGCGCCGCGCAGCCGAGGATGGCGGTCGCGAACGCGGCCGCGCGCAGCCCGGTGACGATCGCGTAGACCATCGCCACGACCGTCAGCACCGCCAGGATCAGCAGGGCGAAGCTGTGCCGATCGGCGGCGGTCGAGATCACCTGGGGCTCGCCGCCCGACGTGAACTCGAACGTCGTCATGAACTCCGAGATGGCCACCATCGCCGCCGCGGAGACGATCACCACCGGAAGCAGCAGCTCCGCGCGGAGCAGGCGGGTCAAGCCCTGGCTCCCTCGACCCGCGGGTCGCGACGGAGGAGGCGGCGCCCGGCGCGCGAGCCGCGGGAGGCTCGGGCGGGGCGGGAGGCTCCCGCGAGGCGCAGTTCACGCCCGAGGAGCAGGGATGACAGCGTCAGCAGCAGCCCCGAGAAGAGCTGCGCGTAGAAGCCGCCCAGCAGCGTCGCCTCGACGCCGACGTAGGCGACGGCTTCCTGCCCCGGGTCGAGCCCGGTGGGCCGATCGTGAATCAACCCGACGGCGATCGCGATGAGTCCCGCCAACGCGATCAGCCTGCAGAGCCGCCAGCGCCCCGTCAACGCGGCCCCGAGAAGGACGAGCGCGACGGCGGCGAGCGGCACCATCAGGTAGGAGTGGGCGCTTCCGGTGTCGGCGGTCTCGGCGATGGGAGCGGGGGCGACGGTCTGGATCCCCTCGGCATAGGCGTCGTTGCCGATCGAGACGCTGCGGTAGACGGCGAACTGGGAGAGCGCGAGCAGGATCGCCGCACCGGCGACGACGAGCGCCAGGACCCGGACCGGGGTGACCTGGCGTGAGACGGCGTCGATGGCGCGGCGAGTCGCACGGAGCGCCGCTCCGACCGGTCCCTCGAGGAAGCGGTAGACGGCGATCAGCCCGCTGAGAACGAAGCCGAGCGCGGTGAACAGGAGGGCGAAGCCCGTGGCGAGAACCCCGAGCAGGCCGGAGGCGACCTTCGGGGCCGCCTTCGTCGCGCGAGCCCTGGTTTCGACAGCGCCGCGCTTGAGCGCGGTCCCCGCACCCGCCCCGAGGCGCTTGGCTCGCTTCCCGGCCCGCTTCGCGCCGCCGTGCTCGCCCCGCTTGCGCGAGGGCTTCGAGGAGTCACGCTTGCGCGCCGGCTTGGACGCGTCCCGCTTCGCGGCGACGGGCTTCTTCGAGTCGCCCTTCCGCTCCGCCGCGGCGGGCTTCTTCGAGTCCTCGCTCCGTTTCGCCTCGCTGGGCTTCGAAGTCCGCCGTTCCTCGCTCCGCTTCGTCCGGCTCCGCGGGCGCTCCTCGTCACTCGCGTCCTTCTTCGCCGCCCCGGCGCCCGCCGGCTTCTCCGCCGATGCGGTCAGCTTCTTGCGCTGCGCCGCGCGATCACGGTCGCCCTTCGAGCGCCCGGCGGCCTTCGTATCGCCGCCCTCGGGCTCTTCGCCTGATGCCGCGGGGCCATCGTCGCCGGCCTCCTCCTCCGCATCCTCGCCCGCCGCCTTGGCCGCCAGGCCGCCGCGTGCCCGCCGCGCCCGCTCGCGCCGCTTGCGGGCGAGCTCCTCGCTCTCGCGATCCTCGTCGCGGCGCTTGCGCCGGCTCATGCCCGCCGCTTCCGGCGCAGCGTGCCCGCCGCCCGAAGCGGCTCGGCTGCGATCAAGAAAACCGTCATTCCCATGTCTCCGCCCGCACCCCCCGTGGGTGCCGTCATCACACTCTAAGCCCTGCCGGGGGTCGCGCCCGGCCCGGCCGCGCGGCGATCAGCCGCCGCGCCCCCGCGGTGCCTCGGCACCGGGGAAGTAATGGACCCGAACGTGATCGCCCCTCTCGTTCTCGCCGATGAACGTGAACTCGGTCGGAAGCCACAGCGCGTGGTTGAAGTAGCGCTTCAGCCCGTCGTTCTCGACCTCGTAGACGACCCCGGCGCCGCGCACGTCGCTCCCATCCACGTAACGCTGCTTGAGCAGGTCCCGGCCCTGCAGCGCCAGCAGCACGGCCATGCTGCTCATCCGGTGCGAAGGCGCGACGAAGGCGCGGTAGTACCAGAGGTGCATGTCGAGCTGTGCGTTGCGCTGCAGGTAGGCGGTCGAGACGCCGACGACGCCGTCCTCGTCATGGACGCCGACGAGCAGCACCTCGAGGATGCGGCGCTGCGCCTCGGCCGGAGGGATCACGCCCTCGCGCGTCCACAGGTCGATGACGTCCTGCTCGCTGACCTCGTCCTGGGCGGCGAAGACGTCGATCCGGAGCCCCGGTCCGAGCTGAGGGTTCTCCTCGCCCTGCTCGGCGACGCCGGGACCGATCACGGCCCCGTCGAAGTAGGCGATCCGGATCTCGTCCCCATCGGCGGCATGCCCGGCGTAGTGGAATCCGGGGCCGCCCTCCCAGACGACCTCGGGCCGCGCCGCCGCGCGCTCGGGTGGAACCGGAACGCAAAGCCCGATCGGCCCCTCGCCGGTGGCGGCGAACTCCTCCTCCAGCGCCGCGAAGGCGGCATCGGTCATCGCCGGCCCGGCAACGGCCTGAAGATCGGGACGGATGAAGCTGCGGTAGATCCAGAAGCGGCGCCCGCCGACGACCTCGACGCGGTCGGCGTAGGCCGAGTTCGCTCCGGCCACCGCGCCGGACTCGTCGCGCAGAACGCAGACGACCTCCGCGAGCCGCTGGCGCGCCGCCGCCTCGCTGAGCGCTCCCTGCCCCGACCAGAACGCGACCAGCTCGTCGCCGACGGCAGGCTCAAGCCCCCCGCGAACGACCTCGATGGAGTGTCCCTGGCCCATCGCGCGCATCCTCGCACGGCTCAGGCCGAGATGAACGCCAGCCGATGTTGGGTGGCAACACCGGCGAGGCCGTGACGGTTAAGGTCCGGGTCATTCACAAGGGCTGAGCCGGGCAGTCCGTGGGCGGGTTTGACCGCCCGTGAACCCCTGCTAACATCCCGCGTCGCTCGCGAGGCCCTCTGGGCATGCCGGGCGCGCTCCAAACGATGGAGATCGGGCTTACATAGACAGCCCCCGGGCACGCTGACGCGACATCACGAAGTTCGTCGGGCCCGCAAGGGCCTTTTCTATGCGCTGAACCCACTCCCGAACGCCGCAGTCAACCCAGGAACCGCTGAGACAAATGCCACGCAACTTCCCCCTCGAGAAGACCCGGAACATCGGGATCATGGCCCACATCGACGCGGGCAAGACGACGACGACCGAGCGCATCCTCTACTACACCGGCCGCACCCACAAGATCGGTGAGGTCCACGAGGGCGCCGCCGTCATGGACTGGATGGAGCAGGAGCAGGAGCGCGGCATCACGATCACCTCCGCCGCGACCGCGTGCGAGTGGAACGACCACCGCATCAACATCATCGACACGCCGGGTCACGTCGACTTCACGGTCGAGGTCGAGCGCTCGCTGCGCGTCCTCGACGGCGCCATCGCCGTCTTCGACTCCGTCGCCGGCGTCGAGCCGCAGTCGGAGACCGTCTGGCGCCAGGCCGACAAGTACGAGGTCCCGCGCATCGCCTTCATCAACAAGATGGACCGGATCGGCGCCGACTTCGAGATGTCGGTCCGCACGATCCGCGAGCGCCTTGGCGCCAACCCGATCCCGATTCAGCTTCCGATCGGCTCCGAGGACAACCTTCGCGGCGTCATCGACCTCGTCCGGAACAAGGCCCTGATCTGGAAGGACGATCTCGGCACCGAGTTCGACGTCGAGGACATCCCCGCCGAGCTCGAGGATGCCGCCGCCGAGGCGCGCGGCCACATGATCGAGGCCTGCGCCGATGTCGACGACGAGCTCATGGAGATGTACCTCGAGGACGCCGAGATCGCCCCCGAGCGCATCCAGCAGGCTCTGCACAAGGCCACCCTCGCCCTGCAGATGACCCCCGTCCTCTGCGGGTCCGCCTTCAAGAACAAGGGCGTGCAGCCGCTGCTGGACGCGATCATCGGCCTGCTCCCCTCGCCGCTCGAGGTCAAGCCCGTCACCGGCGTCGAGCCGGTCAAGGGCCAGGAGGAGGGCAACCCGTCGACGCGCCCGGCCGACGACGACGGCCCGTTCGCCGCGCTCGCCTTCAAGGTCATGTCCGACCCCTACGTCGGCAAGCTCACCTACTTCCGCGTCTACTCGGGCAAGCTCGAGGCCGGCGGCCGCGTGCTCAACGCCACCACCGGCAAGACCGAGCGCATCGGCCGTCTGCTGCTGATGCACGCGAACTCCCGCGAGGAGATCGACCAGTGCTACGCGGGCGACATCCTCGCCGGCGTCGGCCTCAAGCAGACCTCGACCGGTGACACGCTCTGCGCTCCCGACAAGCCGATCGTCCTCGAGGAGATCACCTTCCCCGAGCCGGTGATCGCCGTCGCGATCGAGCCGAAGACGAAGGCCGACCAGGAGAAGCTGGCGACGGCGCTCCAGCGCCTCGCCGAGGAGGACCCGACCTTCCGCGTCGAGACCGACGAGGAGACCGGCCAGACCGTCATCAACGGCATGGGCGAGCTTCACCTCGAGGTCCTCGTCGACCGGATGATGCGCGAGTTCAACGTCGAGGCCGCCGTTGGCAAGCCGCAGGTGGCCTACCGCGAGACGATCCGCCAGGAGGCCAACAAGGTCCAGGGCAAGTTCGTCCGTCAGACCGGCGGTTCCGGCCAGTACGGCGACGTCGTCATCAACATCGCCCCGAACCCGGGCGAGGGCTGGGCCTTCGAGTCCAAGATCAAGGGCGGCGCGATCCCGACCGAGTACATCCCCTCCGTCGAGAAGGGCATGGTCGAGGCGCTCGCCTCCGGCATCAAGGCCGGCTACCCGATGGTCGACGTCAAGGTGGAGCTGATCGACGGCTCCTACCACGACGTCGACTCCTCCGAGATGGCGTTCAAGATCGCCGGCTCGATGGCGATCCAGGAGGCCGCGAAGCGCGCCAAGCCGGTGCTGCTCGAGCCCGTGATGGACGTCGAGGTGGTCACGCCCGAGGAGTTCCTCGGTGACGTGATCGGCGACATCTCACGGCGCCGCGGCAAGCTCGCCGGCCAGGAGCCGCGAGGCAACGCGCTGGTCGTGACCGGCACGGTCCCGCTCAGCGAGATGTTCGGCTACGTCGGCGACCTGCGGTCGGCGACCCAGGGGCGCGCGTCCTACACGATGCAGTTCGCGCGCTACGAGGAAGTGCCGCCGAACATCGCCGAGGAGATCGTCGAGCACAAGGCGGGCGAACCCGTGGGTGCCGCAAGCTGACCGATCTCGCTACGCTGAATCGGTTGCCCTGAAACAGGTCGGCCCATACGGCGCCAAGCAGAACTTAGAAGAGCAACAAGACGTAAACGACGGGCCGGTGAGGCCCCCCGAAAGGAACACGAGAGAGCGACATGTCCAAGGAGAAGTTCGAGCGCGACAAGCCGCACGTCAACGTCGGCACGATTGGTCACGTTGACCACGGCAAGACCACGCTGACCGCCGCGATCACGAAGGTGCTCGCCGAGAAGTCCGGTGGCGAGGCCAAGAGCTTCGAGGAGATCGACAACGCTCCCGAGGAGCGCGAGCGCGGCATCACGATCGCGACCTCGCACGTCGAGTACGAGACCGACAAGCGCCACTACGCCCACGTCGACTGCCCGGGCCACGAGGACTACGTCAAGAACATGATCACGGGTGCCGCCCAGATGGACGGCGCGATCCTGGTCGTGTCCGCCGCCGACGGTCCGGCCCCGCAGACCCGCGAGCACATCCTGCTCGCCCGTCAGGTCAACGTGCCGTACGTCGTCGTGTTCCTCAACAAGGTCGACATGGTCGACGACGAGGAGCTCGTCGAGCTCGTCGAGGAGGAGGTCAAGGAGCTGCTCAGCGACTACGGCTTCCCGGGTGACGACACCCCGATCATCCGCGGTTCCGCGCTGAAGGCGCTGGAGGGTGACGAGGAGTCCGTCAACGCGATCCTCGAGCTCGCCCAGACGCTCGACGACTACATCCCCGAGCCCGAGCGCGACCTCGACAAGCCGTTCCTGATGCCGATCGAGGACATCTTCTCGATCACCGGCCGCGGCACCGTCGCGACCGGTCGTATCGAGCAGGGCGTCGTCAACACCGGCGACGAGGTCGAGATCGTCGGCATCCACCCGCAGATCGAGACGACCACGATCACGGGCGTCGAGATGTTCCGCAAGATCCTCGACGAGGGTCAGGCCGGCGACAACATCGGCGCGCTGCTGCGCGGCACCAAGCGCGAGGAGATCGAGCGCGGTCAGGTGCTCTGCAAGCCCGGGTCGATCACCCCGCACACCAAGTTCAAGGCCGAGGTGTACTGCCTGACGACCAAGGAGGGTGGCCGTAAGACGCCGTTCTTCTCGGGCTACCGTCCGCAGTTCTACTTCCGGACCACGGACGTGACCGGCGTCGCCAACCTCCCGGAGGACCGCGAGATGATGATGCCCGGCGACACCAGCGAGATGTCGATCGAGCTGATCCAGCCGATCGCCATGGACCAGGGTCTCCGCTTCGCCATCCGCGAGGGCGGCCGCACGGTCGGCTCCGGCGTCGTCACCGAGATCATCGAGTAGCGACTAGAAGAGATACGTAGGGCGAGGGGCGCCGCACAGCCGGCGCCCCTTCCACGCCCAGGACACCCGAGACGAGAGAAACACCCAAGTTGTCAGCAATCACCGCCAGCAAGATCAGGATCCGCCTGAAGGCGTACGACCACGACGCCATCGATCGCGCGGCCACCGAGATCGTCGAGACGGCGACGCGCACGGGTGCCACCGTCTCGGGGCCGGTGCCGCTGCCGACGTCGAAGAACGTCTACTGCGTCATCCGCTCGCCGTTCAAGGACAAGGACTCGCGCGAGCACTTCGAGATCCGCACCCACAAGCGGCTGATCGACATCAAGGACCCGACCCCGAAGACGATCGACGAGCTGCAGCGGATCGAGAACCTGCCCGCCGGCGTCGACGTGGAGATCCGCCTCTAGCGCCATGGCCGCGATCCTCGGCAAGAAGATCGGCATGACCCAGCTCTTCACCGAAGAGGGCGAGTCCGTGCCCGTGACCGTCATCGAGGCGACCCCGAACCGGGTCACCGCGGTGCGCACGAAGGACGAGGACGGCTACGTGGCCGTGCAGCTCGGCTTCGGCGAGGTCAAGGAGCGGAAGCTGACGAAGGCCCAGCTCGGCCACCTGGCGAAGACCGAGTCCCCGGCGCTCAAGCACCTGCGCGAGTTCCGCGACGACGACGGCAAGCTCGGCGAGTTCGAGCTCGGCGGCGAGGTCACGGTCGACACCTTCGAGGTCGGCGACAAGGTCAAGGTCTCCGCCGTCGCCATCGGCAAGGGCTTCCAGGGCACCGTCAAGCGCCACAACTTCGGCCGCGGCCCCGTCAGCCACGGCTCCCACAACGTCCGCGCCCCGGGCTCGATCGGCGCCAGCGCCGACCCCGCTCGCGTCTTCAAGGGCATGAAGATGCCGGGCCGCATGGGCGGCAAGCGCATCACCCAGCGCGGCCTCGAGGTCTTCCGCATCGACGCGGACAAGAACCTGCTGATGCTCCGCGGCTCGATCCCGGGCCCGAAGAACGGCACCGTGGAGGTGCGCACCGATGGCTAGTCCCAAGGCAGCGACGATCGGCGCCCAGAAGAAGAGCGACCTCCCCGAGGCCGTCTTCGCCGAGCCCTTCAACGAGACCCTCGTGCACGAGACCGCGCGCGCGGAGCTGAACGCCCGCCGCGCCGGCACGCATTCGAGCCTCACCCGCGGCGAGGTCGCCATGACCGGGGCCAAGGCCTGGCGCCAGAAGGGCACCGGCCGCGCTCGCGTCGGCGCCCTCAGCGTCCCGCACCGCCGCGGCGGCGGCAACGCCTTCGCGACGAAGCCGCGCTCCTACACCGTCAAGGTCAACCGCAAGGCGCGTCGCAAGGCGCTGCGAGCGGCCCTCAGCGTCCACGCCGAGCGGGGCTCCGTAGCAGTGCTCCCCTCCGGCACCTTCACCGAGCCCGCCACCAAGCAGGCCGCCGAGGGCCTCGCCAAGTGGGGAGCGGCGGCGCCGACGCTGGTCGTCGTCAGCGGCGAGGAGATCGCCGCCGCCAAGAGCTACCGCAACCTGCCGCGCGTCTCAGTCGTCAGCGCCGAGGGAGTAGGGGTCGCCGAGATCGTCGGTCACCGCTCGCTGGTCGCCTCCGAGGACGCCCTCGAGGTGCTCGCCGCCCGCGCCGCCGCAGTCACCCGCGGCGGGGAGGAGGCCTCCTGATGGACGCGCGCCAGATCATCGTCGAGCCTGTCGTCTCGGAGAAGAGCTACGCCCTGATGTCTGAGGGCAAGTACACGTTCCGCGTCAACGATCGCGCTCACAAGACGCAGATCTCGCACGCGGTCGAGGAGATCTTCAACGTCGAGGTCGTCAGCGTTCGCACCTCCCGCGTGCGCAGCAAGCCCAAGCGCCGCGGCCTTCACCGCGGCAAGACGCGCGCCTGGAAGAAGGCGATCGTCGAGCTCGCGCCGGGCAACGAGATCGAGCTCTTCGAAGGAGCGACTGATTCCTGATGGCCATCCGTAAGTCCAAGCCGACCAGCCCCGGGCGTCGTTTCGCGACCTATCAGGACCGCTCCGAGGTCACGGCGCAGAAGCCCAACAAGAAGCTCAGCAAGGGCAAGAACCGCACCGGAGGGCGCAACTCCTACGGGCGCGTCACGTCGCGCCATCGCGGCGGCGGCGCCAAGCGCAAGTACCGCCAGATCGACTTCAAGCGGCTCAAGGACGGCGTGCCCGCGAAGGTCGCGACCATCGAGTACGACCCGAACCGGACCAGCTACATCGCGCTGCTGCACTACGCCGACGGCGCCAAGTCCTACATCCTCGCCCCACAGGGCGTGACCGTCGGCGACGTCCTCCAGTCCGGCCCGGGCTCCGACATCCGTCCCGGCAACGCGCTCGAGCTCAGCCAGATCCCGACCGGCACCGTCGTCCACAACGTCGAGCTCAAGCCCGGCCAGGGCGGGCGCATGGGCCGCTCCGCCGGCACCGCGATCCAGGTGGTCGCCAAGGATGGCGGCATGGTCACCCTCAGGCTTCCTTCCTCGGAGATGCGCATGGTCCAGGCTGAGTGCCGCGCGACCGTCGGCACGATCTCCAACGCCGAGCACCAGAACGTCGTCGTCGGCAAGGCCGGCCGCAGCCGCCACAAGGGCAAGCGCCCGCAGAGCCGCGGCATCGCGATGAACCCGGTCGACCACCCGCACGGCGGTGGCGAGGCCCACAAGGGCCCGGGTGGCCACCCGAAGACCCCATGGGGCAAGCCGACCCTCGGCTACCGGACGCGGAAGAAGAACAAGCAGTCGAACTCGATGATCGTCCGCGGACGCAGGCGCGGGAAGAAGAAGGGCAGGTAGCGCGCAGTGAGCCGCTCGAGCAAGAAGGGTCCGTTCGTCGAGGAGCGTCTGATGGCGCGTATCGAGGCGATGAACGAGTCCGGCACCAAGCAGATGGTCAAGACCTGGTCGCGGCGCTCCACCGTCTTCCCCGAGATGGTCGGCCACACGATCGCGGTCCACGACGGCCGCAAGCACGTCCCCGTCTTCGTCTCCGAGTCGATGGTCGGGCACAAGCTCGGCGAGTTCGCCCCGACCCGCACCTTCCGCGCTCACTCCGGCTCCAAGAAGGACGAGCGCTGATGGCCGCGCCGACGCGCGACAAGAGCGAGGACCTCGTCGTGGTCAACGCCAGCGCCAAGTACGTGCGGATCTCCGCTCGCAAGGCGCGCGTCGTCGCCGATCAGATCCGCGGCAAGAGCTACGAGGAGGCCGAGGCGCTGCTCTCGTTCTCCCCGCGCGGCGCCTCGGTGCCGATGCTGAAGCTGCTCCGTTCGGCCGGCGCCAACGCCGAGAACAACGAGGACCTCGACCCCGAGGACATGCGCGTCTCGCGCGTCTCCGTCGACGAGGGTCCGACGATGCGCCGCTTCCGCCCTCGCGCCAAGGGCCGGGCGACGCGGATCGACAAGCGCTCCTGCCACATCAACCTGGCCCTCACCCCGATTCCCGACCTCGATTGAACCTAGGAACCAAGGACTGACTTAGCAATGGGACAGAAGATCAACCCCACCGGCTTCCGGGTCGGCTACATCCACGACTGGAAGTCGAACTGGTTCGACGAGCGCAACTTCTCCGACGCGCTGGTCGAGGACGTCCTGATCCGCAATCACATCGAGAACAAGCTTGCGCACGCCGGCCTCTCCGACATCGAGATCCGCAAGCAGCGCGGCGAGGTCACCGTCGACATCCACACCGCGCGCCCCGGCATCGTGATCGGCAAGTCCGGCTCCGAGGTCGACGCGCTCCGGCGAGAGCTCCACAAGATCACCGGCAAGCCGGTCCGCGTGAACATCCGCGAGATCAAGCGCCCCGAGCTCGACGCGACGCTGGTCGCCCAGTCGATCGCCGAGCAGCTCGAGAACCGCGTCGCCTTCCGGCGCGCGATGAAGCGCGCGCTGACGTCGGCGATGCGCTCCGGCGCGAAGGGCGTGAAGGTCCAGGTCTCCGGGCGTCTCGGCGGCTCCGAGATGGCCCGCACCGAGGGCTACTCCGACGGCCGCGTGCCGCTGCACACTCTGCGTGCCGACATCGACTACGGCTTCGTCGAGGCCCGCACCACGACCGGCCGCATCGGCGTCAAGTGCTGGATCAACAAGGGCGAGATCATGCCCGAGGGCTACGGCAGCGCCGTCGAGGAGGACCTCGGTGGGCGCGGACGGCGCCGTGGCAGCAACCGCCAGGGCGGCGGTGCCCCCGGCCGCGGCGCCCCCAGCTCCGGCTCGAGGAGCGATTCCTGATGCTGGCCCCCAAGCGCGTCAAGCACCGCAAGCAGTTCCGCGGCCGCATGCGCGGCAACTCGAAGGGCGGGACGAACGTCAACTTCGGCGAGTACGGCCTCAAGGCGATGGACCGGGGCTGGATCACGAGCCGTCAGATCGAGGCCGCGCGTGTTGCGATGACCCGCAAGATCAAGCGTGGCGGCAAGGTCTGGATCACGATCTTCCCCGACAAGCCGTACACCAAGAAGCCGGCCGAGACCCGCATGGGCAAGGGCAAGGGCAACCCCGAGGGTTGGGTCGCCGTGGTCAAGCCCGGGCGTATCATGTTCGAGCTCTCCGGCGTGCCCGAGGACCTGGCGCGCGAGGCCATGGAGCTCGCCGGCACCAAGCTTCCGCTGAAGACGAAGTTCGTCACCAAGGGGCAGTCGTGAAGGGCTCCGAGGCACACCAGCTCGGCGACCACGAGCTCGTCGAGGCGCTCAAGGAGGCGCGGACGGAGGCGTTCAACCTGCGCCTGCGCAACGCCACCGGCGAGCTCGAGAACACGGCTCGCCTGGGCGCCAGCCGGCGCGACGTCGCCCGGATGCTGACGATCGCCAAGCAGCGGGGAATCGACCTCGAGAAGGAACTGAAGTAGAGATGGCTGACGAAGAGCAGACTGAGAACGAAGAGCAGACTGAGGCTGAGGCTCCCGCCGAGGAGGCCGCGGAGGCCCCTGCCGCCGAGGAGGCTCCGCAGGAGGAGGCCGCGGAGGCCCCTGCCGAGGAGGCGCCCGCCGAGGCACCCGCCGCCGAGGAGGCTCCCGCACCTGCGCCGGTCGAGGACGCGGAGCCGGTCGTCCAGCTCTCCGCCAAGGAGGTCCGCAAGCAGAAGCGCTCCACCCACACCGGTGAGGCGAAGCCCGAGCGCTCCGTCGAGGAGCGAATCGAGGAGCGCGCCGCCGAGCGCAAGCGCAAGGCCGCCGAGCGCCGCCGCTACCGCCAGGGCCGCGGCAAGGTGCGCGCCGACGCCGTCGAGAAGGGCGAGGGTACGCCTCCCGCTGAGCGCGTCCCCGGCAACCCGAAGGTCCGCCAGGGCATCGTCGTCTCGGACAAGATGGACAAGACCATCACGGTCCGCGTGGAGAGCGCCCGCCGGCACCCGACCTACGAGAAGGTCATCCGGACTTCGAAGATGTACCACGCGCACGACGAGGGCAACGAGGCCGGCGCGGGCGACACCGTGAGGCTCATCGAGTGCCGCCCGATGTCGAAGACCAAGCACTGGCGCCTGACCGAGATCCTCGAGAAGGCGAAGTAGGGCCGCCCGATGATCCAGCAGGAGTCAAGGCTCAAGGTCGCCGACAACTCGGGCGCGCGCGAGATCCTCTGCATCCGCGTCAAGGGTGGCCATCACCGTCGCTACGCCAGCGTCGGCGACGTGATCACCGCGACGGTCAAGTCCGCGACCCCGCGCGGCGGCGTCCGCAAGGGCGAGGTCGTGCAGGCGGTCGTCGTCCGCACCCGCAAGCAGATCGGCCGTCCCGACGGCACCTACATCTCCTTCGACGAGAACGCGGCGGTCCTGATCGACGCGCAGAACAACCCGCGCGGCACCCGCATCTTCGGCCCCGTCGCCCGCGAGCTCCGCGATCGCGCGTTCATGCGGATCGTCTCGCTCGCGCCGGAGGTGATCTAGGCATGGCCAAGTCGATGCGCATCCGTACCGACGACCAGGTGATGATCACCTCGGGCAAGGACAAGGGCAAGACCGGCAAGGTCGTGCGGACCGATCCGAAGCGCCGCAAGGTGTTCGTCGAGAACCTCAACATCGTCAAGCGCCACCAGCGTCCCCGCTCCATGAACGAGCAAGGTGGCATCATCGAGAAGGAAGGCCCGATCGACGTCTCCAACGTCGTCCTGCTCGACCCGACCGACAACAAGCCGACTCGCGTCGGTGTCCGGGTCGCCGACGACGGGGAGCGGGTCCGCTACTCGAAGCGAACCGACAAGCCGATCGACTGACCGAGAAGACCTAGGACCGACTGAACCAACTATGGAAGCTGCAACCACACCCACCGAGACCGCACCGGCGCCGCCGCCGCGGCTGCGCGACAAGTACGTCGAGGAGATCGTCCCGGCGCTGACGGAGAAGTTCGGCTACACGACGCCGATGGCGGTGCCGCGCCTGCTCAAGGTGACCGTGAACATGGGCACCGGCGAGTCGGGCTCGATCGAGGACGCCACCACGGAGATCGAGACGATCACGGGCCAGCACCCGAGCGTGCGCCGCGCCCGCAAGTCCATCGCCGCGTTCAAGCTTCGCGAGGGCATGCCCGTCGGCGTCTCGGCGACCCTGCGCGGCGCCCGCATGTGGGAGTTCGTCGACCGCCTCGTCTCGATCGCGATCCCGCGGATCCGCGACTTCCGCGGGCTCAACCCGCGGGCCTTCGACGGCCGCGGCAACTACTCGCTGGGCGTCCGCGAGCAGCTCATCTTCCCCGAGATCGACTACGACTCGATCAACCAGACCCGTGGCCTCGACATCGCCTTCACGACTTCGGCGGTGACCGACGAGGAGGGCTTCGAGCTCCTGCTCGCGCTCGGGTTCCCGTTTGCTCAGGAGGGGCGCCCAGGTGGCAAGTCCCCCGAGGAGATCGCGAGCGAGGAGGAGGAGCAGCGCAAGGAGGAGGCGCGCGCACGCGCCGAGGCCGAGGCGACCGCCCTCGAGCAGCTCAAGGAGGAGAACCCGGAGGCTTACGAGAAGCCGCAGCGGGACGACGAGGACGACGAGACTTCATCCGACGACGGAGGCGAAGAGGAGTAATGGCCAAGACGTCACAGCGCGTCAAGCAGGCGAAGGGGTCGAAGTTCTCGACCCGCAACTACAACCGCTGCCGCAAGTGCGGTCGCTCACGCGCGGTCTACCGCAAGTTCGGCCTGTGCCGGATCTGCCTCCGCGAGCAGGCGCACAAGGGATACGTCCCCGGCATGACCAAGTCGAGCTGGTAGAGCGATGCAGGGCGATCCAGTAGCCGATTACCTGACGCGCGTCCGCAACGCGCTGAGCGCCGACCATTCCGAGGTCGAGGTTCCCTCTTCGCGCTTGAAGAAGGAGATGACCCGGATCCTGGTCGAGCAGGGGTACCTGAAGGGGTACGAGGTCGAGCCGACCGCGGTCGGCGAGTCGATCCGCATCCAGCTCAAGTACACCGACGATCGCGACCCCGTGATCAGCGGCATGCGCCGCATCTCGCGACCCGGCCGGCGCCGCTACGTCGGCGGCGACGAGGTGCCGCGGGTGCAGGGCGGCATGGGTACTGCCATCATCTCCACGTCCTCTGGCGTGATGACCGGCCACGAGGCAAAGCAGAAGGGCGTTGGCGGCGAGGTCGTCGCCTACGTCTGGTGAATTTCCATGAGCCGAATCGGTAACAAGCCAATCGAGATCCCCGCGGGCGTCACCGTCGACGTCGGCCCCGGTCGCGTGACCGTGAACGGCCCCAAGGGTGAGCTCCAGCAGCGCATCGATCCCGACATGGCGGTCGAGATCGACGACGGCGTGCTCACGGTCTCGCGGCCCACCGATCGCGGCCCGCACCGCGCCCTCCATGGCCTCACCCGTTCGCTGATCGCCAACATGGTCGAGGGCGTCACCAACGGCTACGAGAAGCGCTTGCAGATCACCGGCGTCGGCTACCGCGCCAAGCCGGCCGGCAAGTCGCTCGAGCTCTCGCTCGGGTTCTCCCACCCGGTCAGCGTCCAGGCTCCCGATGGGATCGAGTTCGAGGTCCCGCAGCCGACGGAGATCGTGGTCAAGGGAATCGACAAGCAGCTCGTCGGCGAGATCGCGGCGCAGATCCGCCGCCACCGTCCGCCGGAGCCCTACAAGGGCAAGGGCGTCCGCTACGCGGACGAGCAGATCCGCCGCAAGGTGGGCAAGCGCGCCTAGCGCTGAGAGGAAAGAACTTCGATGGCAGTCCAGACACAGCAGCAGAGAAGGGCCCGCCGCAGGCGGCGCGTGCGGGCGAAGGTCCGTGGCAGCGCCGAGCGCCCGCGGCTGGCGGTGTTCCGCTCCAACCGCGGGCTCTACGCCCAGCTCATCGACGACGACAAGGGCCACACGCTCGCGCAGGCGAGCTGGGGCGAGGGCGACGTCAAGAAGCTGGAGGGCTCCGAGCGCGCCAAGAAGATCGGCGAGTTGCTCGCTGAGCGCGGCAAGGCGGCCGGCGTCGAGACCTGCGTCTTCGACCGCGGGGGCTACCGCTTCCACGGGCGCGTCGCCGACCTGGCCGGGGGCGCCCGCGAGGGCGGCCTGCAATTCTGATCAACCCACTTCCGACGAGAGAGCACTGAGCAAGCGCAGATGAGCACCACCGACGTAGAGAGAGTCAGCCCGCAGGGGCTCGACCTGCAGGAGCGCGTGATCGAGATCAACCGCGTCGCCAAGGTGGTCAAGGGCGGCCGTCGCTTCTCGTTCACCGCCCTGGTTGCCGTCGGCGACGAAGAGGGCGTGGTCGGGATCGGCTACGGCAAGGCCCGCGAGGTCCCGCTGGCGATCCAGAAGGGCGTCGAGGACGCCCGCAAGAACTTGATCCGGGTGCCGAAATACGGCCAGACGATCACCCACCGCATCATCGGCCGCTTCGGCGCCGGTCACGTCGTTCTGCGCCCGGCGAGCCCCGGTACCGGGGTGATCGCCGGCGGCGGCGTCCGCGCCGTGCTCGAGCTCGGTGGGGTGCGCGACGTGCTGACCAAGAGCATCGGCACGCAGAACCCGATCAACCTCGTCAAGGCGACGATGGACGGGCTGATCCGCCTGCGGCGGCCGGAGGAGGTCGCCGAGCTGCGCGGCTGACCATCCGCGAGGTGCTCGGGATCCCCAAGGACGCCGAGAAGGCCGAGGGTGACTCCGAGGAGAGCGACGCGCCCGACCCCGTCGCGGTCGTCGCCGAGACGCCCGTCGCCGAGGAGGCTCCGGCCGCTGAGGCCGCTGAGGCCGCTGAGGCCGCCGAGACCGCTGAGGCCGCTGAGGCCGCCGAGACCGCTGAGGCCGAGGCGCCCGCTGAGGCCGAGGCGCCCGCCGACTCGGGCGACTCCACCGAGGAGGAAGGTTCCTGATGGGCGAGGTCCTCCTCAAGCAAGTGCGCTCCGCCAACGGCGCGAGCCCCCAGCAGCGCGACACCCTTCGCACCCTGAAGCTCGGCCGGATCGGCAAGTCGTCGACCCGCACCGACAACGAGCACCTTCAGGGCCTGCTCCGCAAGGTCGAGCATCTCGTCACTGTCGAGCCTGCCTCGTCCGGCTCCGGGAAGGACTCCTGATGGCGCGCCTGGATCCCGAGGAGATCGGGCTGAACAACCTGAGCCCGAAGCCGGGCACCCGCAAGGACCGCAAGCGCGTCGGCCGCGGGCATGGCTCCGGCAACGGCAAGACCGCTGGGCGCGGCCACAAGGGCCAGGGCGCCCGCGCCGGGGCCAAGCGCAACGTCGCCCGTGAGGGCGGCCAGAACCCGATCCACATGCGGATGCGGAAGCTGCGCGGCCCGAACAAGAAGATGTCGATGCCGTTCGAGAAGTTCCGGACGCACACCCAGCCCGTCAACCTGGCGACGCTGGAGGAGCGTTTCGACGACGGCTCCGAGGTGACCCCGGAGACGCTCCGCGCGGCTGGCCTCGCAACTCGCAAGCACCCGGTCAAGATCCTCGGCAACGGCGAGCTCACCAAGAAGCTCACCGTGAAGGCTCATGCCTTCAGCGCCACCGCGCGCGAGAAGATCGAGGGAGCCGGCGGCTCGGTCGAGACGATCGACTCCTAGTCCATGCTCAAGATCCTCGGAAACGCGTTTGCGATCCCCGAGATCCGGCGCAAGCTCGCCTTCACCGCGGCGATGCTGGCGCTGTACCGGCTCGGCGCCTACATCCCCGCGCCGGGCGTCGAGGTCTCCCAGATCGACGACCTGCAGAACCAGTTCGGCAGCGGCAACATCCTCGGCTTCCTGAACCTGTTCAGCGGCGGCTCGCTCTCGCGGCTGTCGCTGTTCGCGCTCGGGATCATGCCCTACATCACGGCCTCGATCATCCTGCAGTTGCTGACGGTCGTGCTGCCCTCGCTGGAGAAGCTCCAGAAGGAGGGCGAGGTCGGCCAGCAAAAGATCACGCAGTACACGCGCTACCTGACCGTCGGCCTCGCGTTCGCGCAGTCGATCGGCTACGTCTTCCTCTTCGAGTCCTTCGGATCGAGCGGCCGACGTCGTCGGCGAGCTCACGTTCGCGAAGCTGATGCTGATCGTGATTTCGCTGACCGCGGGCTGCGTGCTGCTGATGTGGTTTGGCAGCTGATCACCCAGCGCGGCATCGGCAACGGCATCTCGCTGATGATCTTCGCCTCGATCGTCTCCGGGCTGCCCGCGGGCATCTCCGCCTGGTGGACGAACCCGGATCAGGTCTTCGTCGTGATGATGCCCTTCATCGCTCTCGCGGTGATCGTCGGCATCGTCTTCGTCCAGGAGGGCCAGCGGCGGATCCCGGTCCAGTACGCCAAGCGGGTGGTCGGCCGGAAGATGACGACGGGCGGCTCGAGCTACCTGCCGTTGCGCGTCAACATGGCGGGCGTCATTCCGGTCATCTTCGCCGCCTCGATCATGGCTTTCCCGCCGACAGTCGGGCAGCTGCTGAATACAGCCGGCTGCCTTGGACTTCGCCGCGTTCTTCGCCCCGAACCGCTGGGCCTACGTGATCGGCGAGGTCTTCTTCATCGTCATCTTCACCTACTTCTACACGGCCGTCACCTTCAACCCGGTCGATCAGGCCGACAACCTGAAGAAGTACGGCGGATTCATCCCCGGGGTGCGCCCCGGCCGCCCGACGGCGGAGTACCTGGACCGGATCCTGTCGCGCCTGACCTTCGCCGCGCCATCTACCTGGGCTTCGTGGCCGCGCTGCCGAGCGATCCTGATCTCGCAGACCTCGGCCAACTTCTTCTTCGGAGGCACCTCGATCCTGATCGTCGTCGGCGTCGCCTTGGACACCGTCAAGCAGCTCGAGGCGCAGCTGATGATGCGCAACTACGAGGGGTTCCTGAAGTAGGACGGCTAGGACGGGCGGTCGCGGCGCTGGTCGCGCTCGTCGCCTTGGCAGCGCCGGCCGGTGCCGCCGCTGAAGACCGCCAGGCCCACCGGGCCCGCAGGCTCACCAGGCCCAACGAGCCGACCGAGCCGCTCGGGGCCGACGCGCTCTGGGTCTGGTCCTGGGACGACCCCGCCGAGTTGAGCGGCTTCGTGGCCGACAGCGGCTTCGATCGGGTCTACCTGTACGCGCAGGGCGGCTTCGACCGCAGGGTGAGGCGCGCGACCACCGCTCTCACGGCGCGCGGCATCGCGGTCGAAGCGCTGGGAGGAGAGAAGCGCTGGGCGACCACCCAGCGCCGCGACATGCTCCGCTTCGTCCGCTCGGCCCGCCGCTATCAGCGCTCGGCACCGCCGGGGGAGCGCCTGGCGGGATCACGTCGACGTCGAGCCCTCGACCTGCGCGCCTGGGATCGCGACCAAGGGCGTGTCAGCCGCTCGCTTGTGGCCGCGCTGCGATCGGCTCGGCGACGGGCCGGGTCGCTGCCCTTCGCAACTGGCATCCCCTTCTGGTTCGACGGCATCCGCGCCGGTAGTCGCTCCTGGCCGAGCGCGCCATCGCCGCCACCGACGCGGTCACGATCATGGCCTACCGCGACAGCGCGGGAGCGGTGGCCGACGTCGCCAAGCGCGAGGTCGCCATCGCCGGGCGACTTGGCAAGTCGGCGACGATCGGGGTCGAGACCGCCGACGTCTCGCCACCCCAGGTCACCTTCTTCCAGGAGGGCCGGGACGCGCTCATCGCCGCCCTCGCGGAGGTCTCAACGACCTTCATCGGCCAGCCGGGCTTCGGTGGAACTGCCGTCCACCACTACGGGTCCCTCGTGGATCTCAGGTAGCCGGCGCCGGCGCCGAGCAGCAGAACCCAACCCCGAATTCCCGGTTGAACGGGTACCCTCTCGCTCCCATGTCGGAGCTGAACCTCATTCTGCTCGGACCTCCGGGTCCGGGAAGGGCACGCAAGGCGAGCGCCTCCAGGAGGACTTCCGCCTGCCCTACTACGCGACGGGCGACATCCTCCGCGCGGCCGTCCGCGACGAGACCGAGCTCGGGCAGATCGCCAAGGAGTACATGGACCGCGGGGACCTGGTGCCCGACGGGGTCATCATCGGCGTCATCGCCGAGCGGGTCGGGGGAGGAGGCCGCCGACGGCTTCATCCTCGACGGCTTCCCGCGCACCGTCGGGCAGGCCGGGGCGCTTGGCGAGGAGATGGACAAGCTCGGACCGCTCGATCACCGCCGCTCTGCTGATTGACGTCAGCGACGACGAGGTGGTCCGCCGGCTCGGCGGGCGCCGCACCTGCGCGAAGAACGGCCACATCTTCCACGTCGACTTCGACCCGCCCAAGAACGAGGACGTCTGCGATGTCTGCGGCGCGCGGCTGATCGTCCGCGACGACGACAAGCCCGACGTGATCCGCCACCGGCTCGACACCTACCACGAGAAGACGAGCCCGCTCGTCGACTTCTACGAGGAGCGGGGCGTGCTCAAGCGCGTCGACGGCGAGCTCGATCCCGACGAGGTCGGCAACCGCATCCGCGCCCTGCTCGCGACGCTGCGGCTCGAGGAAGAGCTCTAGCCCGCGGTGATCGTCCCGAAGACCCCCGAGCAGGTCGAGCAGATGGCGAAGGCGGGGGACATCCTCACCCGCTGCCTGAAGATGCTGCGCAGCAAGGTGCGTCCCGGAGTGACCACGCTCGAGCTCGACGAGGCGGCGGAGAAGTTCATCCGCTCCCAGGGCGCGACCCCGGCCTTCAAGGGCTACCGCGGTTTCCCGGGGTCGATCTGCGCGTCGCCGAACTCGATGGTGGTGCACGGGATCCCTGGGCCCTACGAGCTCCAGCGCGGGGACCTGATCTCGCTCGACGTCGGCGTCGTCTACGACGGCTGGGTTGCCGACGCCGCCTTCACGTTGCCGGTCGGGCCGGTGAGCGAGGAGGCCACGCAGCTGATGGAGACCACGAAGGCGTCGCTGTTCACCGGGATCGCGGAGGCCAAGGTCGGCAACCACCTCGGCGACATCTCGGCCGCGATCCAGCGTCGAATCGAGCAGGACGGCCTCGCTGTGATCCGCAGCCTCGTCGGCCATGGGATCGGCCAGCGCATGCACGAGGACCCGCAGATCCCCAACCACGGGGAGCCGGGCCGCGGGCCGCTGCTCGAGGAAGGGATGACCTTCGCGATCGAGCCGATGGTCAACGTCGGCTCCGACGGGATCCGCATGGATGAAGACGGCTGGTCCGTCTACTCCGAGGACGGCTCCCTCGCCGCCCACTTCGAGTTCACCATCGCCGTCGGCGTCGACGGCCCCCGGATCCTCACCCCCTGGCATCTGGAGTAAGCCTCGCAACACGGGGGTATGGACCGTGTTGCTATGAGCATGGGAAACATTCGCAGGGTTCTGCTCGGCGCATTCAGCTTGCTGAGTGCGGTGGGCGCCACATTCGTCCTGGCTCAAGTCGCGAACGCGGCTGAGCCCAACAACGACTTCGCGACCGCAACAGGTCCGCTGACGGCGGGGCAGGTGTTCAAGTCGTCGCTGGAGACAGCCGACGACACGGACGTCCAGTTCCTCTACGTGCCGGACACGGCAGCGGTCACGATCACGGTCACGAACGCCACGGCCAAGAAGAACGCAACCGGGGGCCGCACGATCGGCACCGGCATCTACCAGGCGCGCAAGGGGAAGGATCCGCTGCTTCTGGCGGACACCGCCCGGCGCATCTCCCCGCAGGGGAAGGGGACGGTGAAGACGACGCTCGTCCCGGGCAAGTACTTCGTCACCGTCGGCCACGCCTCCGCGGAGAACGGCGCCGCCAACGTGCCGTTCCGGATCCAGATCACGCCCGCGGGCACCACGACCGACAGCTACGAGATCTTCGCGCGGCGCTGCAAGGACTCGCTGCAGCAGGTGGCGCAGTTCAAGCGCAGCAAGAAGCACGTCGCTGAGCGCATCGAGAAGGCGAAGGACAAGGGCAAGGACCGCAAGGTTCGCCAGCTCAAGTCCAAGCTTCGCTCGAAGCGCGCCAAGGTCAAGGAGGCGCAGCGGATCAAGCGGATCGTCTGCTCGGTCCCGCAGTAGGCGCGAAAGGCGCTGACAATTCACGCCCTCGTCGCATAATTGTTGCGGCGGGGGCGTGTTTCGTTCGACGACTTCGCGCAAGATGTTCCTTGTGCGCCTCGTGCCGTCGAACATCTCGCAAGTCGACCTCCCGGACGGCCGGACCTGGCGGACCTGCCGCGCCCGCGATGTATGGGGGTCCCTCTCGCCGATACATGCCGCGGCTATCACCGGAGTAGCTGTCGATAGCCAGGCGATTGCACCGGCTATCACCCGATATCTCGGTGATAGCCGCGGCATGGACGCGGAAATGGACAGCCCTTGCCCTCGGCCCACGGGCCGGAGGCAGCTGGAGCCGGCGCGGTCGGCCGGGATCCCGGCGCGGGAGCGGCGATGACGCCTCGGCGACACGACGACCAGCCCGACAGCAAGCTCGAACCCGCCTCGGGTTGGATCGAGGACGTCGACCTCTTCGCCGACGATCGTGATCGACCCGAGACGAAGGAGGACCAGGATCGCCGGCCCCGCACCTTCAGCCGGCAGGTGTGCGTGCGGCTCAGCTCCGCCCAGTACAGCGAGCTGGAGGAGGCGGCCGATCTCTATGGGGTGGCGCCGGGGACGATGGCCCGTATCCTGGTCAGGCGCGGATCGCGCGCGGTCCTCGACCACCGTCGCCGCTACGACCTCGAGCAGGGTGGTCCCGACTGACTCCCGGCCGAGCCGGGCTTGGCCGATCGCTGATCTGTTGCTAACATGCCGCGTTCGGCCCGTTGGGCTGTCGCAAT
>JAXLSW010000014.1:0-164298 GCA_046330415.1 Solirubrobacterales bacterium
GGCACGATCGTCATCGACCAGGTCCTCGACCCTCCGATGGTCCTCTACCGGGGCGCCGAGGATCCGCGTGGAAGCGCCGTCGAGGCGATCGCCTACGACCTCGAGGGCTGGAAGCCGGAGTCGATCAGAGCGACCGCGCTCGACTTCGTCGACGCCGTCCGCTCAGGACGCGAACCCGGCGTGACGGCGGCCGAATCCAGATACGTGGTCAGCCTGCTCGAGCGCGCTCTCGAGTCGGTTGCCGGCGATGGCCGCTCGGTGAATGGCAGGCGCGACGCTGATTCACCCGGCCGCAGTTGACGAGCGTCGTCCTCGCACTCGGGGCGGCGCTGGGTTGGGGGGTCTCAGACTTCGTAGCCGCGATGGCGAGCCGAGCCGGCTCAGCGTTGGTGGTTCTCTGGACGACGCAGTGGATCGGGCTCGTCTGTGTGCTGGCGGCGGCGATTTTCTTCGGGCTCGGGTCTCCGGAGGGCGCGGACCTGCTGTACGCGGCCGGCGCCGGCGTCGCCCTGACGGTCGGCCTCGGGGCGCTCTACCAGGCCATGGTGGTCGGAACCATCTCGATCGCCGCTCCGGTCGCGGCCACCGGTCTGTCGATTCCGGTCGTCGTCGGGCTCGCATCAGGCGACGATCCGAGCACGCTGCAGGTGATCGGCCTCGTCGCCGCGGCGATCGGGATCCTGCTCTGCTCACGGGAGCCCGATGCGGACGGGATCGATCGCAGCCGGGTGGCGGCCGGGGTGGGCCTGGCTCTGCTCGCGGCTCTCGGCGGCGGCCTCAACGCGACGGGCTTGGCGGCGGCGAGCTCAGCGGGGGTCCTGACCGTCATGCTCGTCCAGCGCGCAACCATCGGCACCCTCGCCTTGGGCTTCCTGCTGGCGTCACGCCGGAACGCGGCCCCGGAGCGGGAGATCCTGTCGCCGATCCTCCTGATCGGGATCGTCGACGTCGCCGCGACCGGCTCGTTCACCGCCGCCACCGCGATCGGCGAGCTCAGCCTCGTCTCGGTCGTCTCGGCCGTCTACCCGGTCGTCACCGTCCTGCTCGCCTACTTCGTCACCTCGGAGCGGCTGGCGTCGCATCAGGTGGTCGGGGCGGTGGCGGCGCTGGCGGGGGTGCTGGCGATCGCGAGCGGATGAGCTTCCATGACCACCAACATCAGGCGAGAGGAGAGAGATGAAGATCGCACTCACCGGGGCCTCCGGGCGCGTCGGAGCGTTCGTGGGCGCCGATCTGGTCGAGAACGGCCACGACGTCGTCGCCGTCGACCTCGTGGCTCCCACGGACGAGCGGGTCGAGTACCGCCCGGCAGACATCGGCAACATCGACGAGCTGGCCGAGGCATTCGGGGGCTGCGACGCGGTCATCCACCTGGCGGCGATCCCGGAGGCGAACATCGAGCCGTTCGACGTGACGTTCCGGATCAACGCCCAGGGCACCGTCAACTGCCTGGAGGCCGCGTCGCGCGTGGGAGCGGAGCGGTTCGTCTTCGCGTCGTCTGAGGCCGTGCTCGGGTTCCCCTATCGCGAGGTCGACTTCAAGCCCGACTACTTCCCGATCGACGAGGGCCACCGACTGCAGCCGCAGGACTCCTACGGGGTCAGCAAGGTGGCCGCCGAGGAGGCCTGCCGCGCCTTCACGCGCCGCGGGGCGCTGAGCACCGTGTGCGTGCGCCCCTGCTACTGCTGGGGGACGAGCCTCGGCGAGGAGGCGATCGAGTCGATCCTCAACCCGGAGCTCCACTACCAGTCGCTCTGGGTCTACATCCACCTGCGCGACATCGCGAGGATCTACCGCCTCGCGTGCGAGCATCCCGCCATCACGCACGAGACGTTCTACGCGGTCGCAGACGACATCCGCTCCAACGTGCCGACGTCCGTCCTCGTGGACCGTTTCTACCCGGGCGTCCCGTTCAAGCGCGATCTCGGCGAGTACGGGTCGCTGATCGCCAACGACCGGGTCCGCGAGGTGCTCGACTTCAAGCCCTCGATCGGGTGGCGTGACGAGGTGCCGGCCGCCGACATCCCAACGACGCTCGGGCCGGCCGCCGACGCGACGAGGGATGAGGGCTGAGATGGCCGCCGCGAGGGCCCAGGAGCGCCGATCCCGGCTGCGGGAGATCCTCTCCGACGGGCTGCCGGCGGGAAAGCTCCTGATCGGTGGTGAGTGGGTGGAGTCGGCGGCTGGGGGCACCCGCGCGGCGGTCGAGCCCGCGACCGGCGCCGAGGTGCACCGGTTGGCGGAGGGCGACGCGGTCGACATCGATCGCGCGGTGGCGGCGGCGCGATCGCCGCAAAGCGCCGGCCGGTGGGCTGCGACCGGGCCGTTCGAGCGCGCCCGGGTCCTGCGCCAGATCAGCGCCCTGATCGAGGCCAACGCCGAGGAGCTGGCGCTGCTCGAGAGCGCCGATGTCGGCAAACCGTTGGCCGACGCCGAGGGGGACGTCGACTACGCGGCGGCCTGCTTCGACTACTTCGCCTCGCTCGCGGTGCAGATGGAGGGCTCGACGCGGCATCTCGACAGCGGGATCGCGCTCGTGCGCCGGGCGCCGGTCGGCGCGGTCGGGATCATCACGCCTTTCAACTTCCCGCTCGGCCTCTCCTCCGTGAAGGTCGCAGCCGCGCTGGCGGCGGGCTGCACGGTGATCCACAAGCCGTCGGAGAAGGCCTCGCTGTCGGCCCTCGCGTTCGCGAACCTGACGCTCGAGAGCGACCTTCCCGCAGGCGCCTACAACGTCGTCACCGGGGGTGGCGAGCACGCCGGCGCAGCGCTCGTCGCCCACCCCGACGTCGCCAAGATCGTCTTCACCGGCTCGACGGCCATCGGCCGGCAGGTCGCCGCCTCCGCCGCCCAGACGATCAAGCGGGTGACGATGGAGCTCGGTGGCAAGTCGGCCAACATCGTCTGCGCGGACGCCGACGTCGAGGCATCGATCGGTCGCAGCCACTTCGCCTACACCATGAACGCCGGGCAGTACTGCGAGGCGGGATCGCGCCTGCTCGCGTCCGCCGGCGTCTACGACGAGCTCGTCGAAGGCCTGGAGCGGGAGGCCGCGGCGGCGCCGGGTGGGGATCCGTTCGAGCCCGGCTCGGCGATCGGCCCGCTGATCACGCCGGAGGCCGCCGACCGGGTCCGCGACTTCGTCCGCCGCGGGGTCGAGGCGGGCGCCGAGGTCGTCGGCGGGGGCGGCGAGGGCGGGTTCGTCCGCCCCGCCGTGGTCGTCGGCGCCGCTCGCGACAGCGAGCTCGCGACGAGCGAGCTGTTCGGGCCGGTGGTGGTCGTCCTCAGGTTCGATGACCTCGAGGAGGCGATCGAGGTCGCCAACAGCAGCGACTTCGGTCTCGCCGCGGGCATCCAGACCGGGAACCTCGAGCAGGGGCTTCGGGTGGCCGACCGCCTCGAGGCGGGCACCATCTGGATCAACGACTGGGCGACGGGCAACCTGACGATCCCCGTCGGAGGCTGGAAGCAGTCGGGGATCGGGCGCGAGCAGGGACCCGAGGGCCTCTCCGAGTTCCTCGAGTACAAGTCGATCCTGGCGTCCCTGTAGAGCTCAGCGCAGGGCGCAGCGACGTTCGGCGGGAAGTGCCGGCGGCTAGGCCGTGTCCTCGAGCTGCCCGGTGGGCTGCTCGGGGGCCACAGCCTGCGTGACCAGGGTCGGGCTCAGGCCCTTCTCGATGGTCTCGCGCGTGACCACGCACTTCTTCACGTCGCGGCGGCTCGGCAGCTCGAACTGGACGTCCTGGAGGGTGTCCTCGATGATCGACCGCAGCCCGCGGGCGCCGGTCTCGCGCTCGATCGCCTTGTCGGCGATCGCCTCGAGCGAGTCGGGCGCGAAGACGAGCTCGATGTCGTCGAAGTCGAAGAGGCGCTGGAATTGCTTGGTGAGCGCGTTGCGGGGCTCGGTGAGGATCGTGATCAGGTCCTCGCGGCGGAGCTGGTCGATCGACGCCAGCACCGGCAGGCGGCCGATGAACTCCGGGATCAGGCCGAACTCCATCAGGTCCTCGGGGAGCACCTGGCCGAACCACTCGCCGATGTCGCGGTCCTCCTTGGAGGAGATGCTCGAGCCGAAGCCGATGCCGCCGCTGGAGACGCGCTTCTCGATCACCTTGTCGAGGCCGGCGAAGGAGCCGCCGCAGATGAACAGGATGTTGGAGGTGTCGACGGTGAGGAACTCCTGGTGGGGGTGCTTGCGCCCGCCCTGCGGCGGAACCGAAGCGGTCGTGCCCTCGAGGATCTTCAGCAGCGCCTGCTGGACGCCCTCGCCGGAGACGTCACGCGTGATCGACGGGTTGTCGGCCTTGCGCGTGATCTTGTCGATCTCGTCGATGTAGATGATCCCCGTCTCCGCCTTCTTGACGTCGTAGTCGGCGGCCTGGATCAGCTTCAGGAGGATGTTCTCGACGTCCTCGCCGACGTAGCCGGCCTCGGTCAACGCCGTGGCGTCGGCGATCGCGAAGGGGACGTTGAGGATGCGGGCCATCGTCTGAGCGAGCAGCGTCTTGCCGCAGCCGGTCGGGCCGAGCATGAGGATGTTCGACTTCTGCAGCTCAGCCGCGTCGGCCGCACCCTCCTCGCCGGCCATCTGGACCCGCTTGTAATGGTTGTAGACGGCAACCGCCAGCGCCCGCTTGGCGCCCTCCTGGCCGACCACGTACTCGTTCAGGATCGCGTTGATCTCCTGCGGCTTGGGAAGGGAATCGAGCTCGAAGCTGGGAGCGGTCGTGAGCTCCTCGTCGATGATCTCGTTGCAGAGGTCGATGCACTCGTCGCAGATGTAGACGCCGGGACCGGCGATCAGCTTCTTGACCTGACGCTGGGACTTCCCGCAGAAGCTGCAGAGAAGCTGCTCGTTGGAGTCGGTTGGACGTGCCAAGGGATCGGGCCCTCAATTCTTCAAGCCGGGTGACGGATGATCGATCCGCGCCGATCAAGGGTACGGAACCCCTCAAGGCGCGACGGCACCTCTTACTCGGCCGATCGCGCGGTCCCTGCAAGGGGTCGCGGCCTTGCAGGACGAGGATCGACCCTGGTCACGCGATCGGGACGTCGCGAGAGCGACTGCACGGCGGGCGAGAACCTGCATTCGTCCGGGCGATTCCGCACTAGACTCGTCGTTCTCGCCGGGGATGGCGGACCGTTCATTTCGACCTAGGAGATACGAATGACTCGTGGACGAGGAGTGCTGATTGCAACCGTGCTGGTGGCGCTGGCGGCGGCAGGGACCGCGACCGCGGTCAGGCCCACATCGGAGGCGCGCCTGTCAGGGCACGTCCGGGGCGACGACGAGTCGATCGTCCGGCTCACCGTCGCTTACGACAAGAACTTCGACGCGAAGGTGGCGAAGCGGTTTCGCTTCAAGAAGATCAACGCCACCTGCGACGGCGCCGCGCAGAGGATCAGCATCAAGCTGAGCGGCCGCGTGCCCTTCGAAGACGGCGCCTTCGCCCGCACCTTCAGCGGCTCCGGCGGCGACAAGGTCAAGATCGAGGGCGCGTTCAACAACGGCGGCCGCCTGATCGGGCTCGTACGCGCGCCGCAGATCACGATCGACGGCCTCGGCGCCTGCAAGGTCGCGCCGAGCGAGTTCAAGGTCAGCTAGGCGCTCAGGTGCTGGGGGTTGGGACGCGGCGGCCGCCCGGCCGGCCGCGTCCCTTCTGCTGCGCGTCGGCGCAGGGTCGCAACCTGGCCCGTGAGGCGCATGTCCGCTCCGGCGCTGAGATCAAGGCCAAGTCCCGCGCCATGGCCGCCAGGCCGATGGGCGCGTTCTCGCCCAGCGAACTCGCGACGGCGAGAGCCGTCAGATCGAGGAAGAGAGAGGCGAGGCGGCCGTCAGGCCGTGAGCCGACCGATGACGAAGAGCTGGCGACTCTCGCCTAGCGAACTCGCCTAGCGAGAATTCTCGCGACGGCGAGAGCCGTCAGATCGAGGAAGAGAGAGGCGAAGCGGCCGTCAGGCCGTGAGCCGACCGATGACGAAGAGCTGGCGACTCTCGCTTAGCAACAATTCTCGCGACGCTGGGCGCCGCCAGATCAAGGAAGAGTCCCGCGCCGTGGCCGCCAGGCCACAAGCGGGGCGATGACGCCGAGCTGGCGCCGCCCAGCTAGCGAGAATCGATGACTCGGTCGACGATGTTGTAGTCCACCGCTTCCTCAGCGCTCATGAAGTAATCGCGTTCCGTGTCCTGCTTGACGCGCTCGATGTCCTGGCCGGTGTGCTTGGCGATGATCTCGTCGAGGCGGCGCCGCATGTCGATGATCTCCTTGGCGTGGATCTCGATGTCGGTCGCCTGGCCCTGGTAGCCGGCGGAGACCTGGTGGATGAGGATCTTCGAGTTCGGGGTCGCCATCCGCTTGCCGGGCGCCCCGCCGCTGAGCAGCAGCGCGCCCATCGACATCGCGATCCCGACGCAGATGGTCTGCACGTCGGGCTTGATGTACTGCATCGTGTCGTAGATCGCGAGGCCCGCGTACACCGACCCGCCCGGCGAGTTGATGTACATCGAGATGTCCTTGTCCGGATCCTCGGACTCGAGGTGGATGAGCTGGGCGACGATCAGGTTCGCGATGTCCTCGGTCACCGGCGTCCCCAGGAAGATGATCCGCTCGTTGAGCAGGCGCGAGTAGATGTCGAACGCGCGCTCGCCGCGCGAGGTCTGCTCGACCACCATCGGAACCATCGGACTCATGGGCGCGGCAGTGTACTGATCACCCCCGGCGGCAACCCGCGCCCGCACCCCGTCCGGCCCCACCACCGATACTTTCCGGCCTCCGAACCGTTTCTAAGGCACGTCCGCCCCGACCCAAGGAGACGACGATGAGAAAGCTCGCAGCGCCGGCGGCCCTTGCAGTCGCCGTGATCGCGTTGACCGTCCCGGCCACCGCAACCGCCAAGAACATCAAGCAGAACGGCTTCGTCGTCGGCGACAAGGCGGCCACGGTGAAGCTGCGCGTGCAGGTCAAGGGCGGCGATCCGGTCAAGGTCGCGGGCTTCCGGGCCAAGAACGTCGTCGCTCGCTGCGGCAAGGAGACGATCCGCATCCAGCTCACCGCCCTCTCCCCCGTCTCCGTCCAGGAGGACGGCGACTTCAAGGTGCGGCTCAGCGACGGCGAAGGCGGCATCCTCAGGATCAGCGGCAGCGTCTCCGACGACGGTCGCTCAACGGCCGGGAACGTGAAGACCAACGAGTTCGATCAGGGCGACGGCACCTGCAAGGTCCCGAAGCAGAAGTTCACGACGAGCGCCTAGCCGCGACGCTGGGCGACCCGGCCGCCATCATCGAGATGCAGGAAGCGGGACAAATCGTCCCGTCGCTTGCATCTCGGCAGCTGATCGTGCGGCGCCGGCGCCGATCAGTCGTCGCCGGGGGTCCAGAGCTCGCTCGTGCCCGAGCCTGAGCCGCTCTCGCCCTCACCCGCACCCGCACCCTCCGGCGTCCACAGCTTCTCCCGCGCCTCGGCGCGGTCCATCGCGATCGGCTCAGCGGAGTCGACCACCAGGTCGGCGGCCTTGTTGATGCGGAGCTCCTCGACGAGCATCGCGTCGCGGCCATCGGCGCGGAGCCGCTTCAGGAGCTTCTCGGGCTTGCCCTTCTGACCGGCCGGCGGCTGCAGGGCCTCGAGCAGCTCCTCCTCGCTGACCTCGATCTGCTCGGCGTCGGCGATCGCGGCGAGAACCGCCTCGCGCCGCAGGCCCTTGGCGGCCTCGTCGCCCGCCTCCTCGATCATCTCCTCGCGGGTCTTCCCTTGGATCTGCAGGTACATCTCGGGGTTCATACCCTGCGCCTGCAGCTGCCGCTCGACCCGCTCCCAGACCTCGGTCGCCCGGGCCTTGACGATGTCGTCGGGAACCTCGACCGTCGCGTTCTCGATCGCAGCGTCGAGCGCGGCGTCACGGAACGCGTGCTCGGCGCGATGCTCGGCGGCGTGCTCGAGCCGGTGCTCGATATCGGCGCGAAGTTCCTCGAGCGTGTCGAAGTCGGAGTTGTCGGCGGCGAAGTCGTCGTCGAGCTCCGGCAGCGTCTTCTCGCGCACCTCCTTGATGGTGACGTTGAAGACCGCGTCCTTGCCCGCCAGATGCTCAGCGTGGTACTCCTCGGGGAAGGTCACCTCGGCCTTCCGCTCCTCGCCCGCCTCGGCGCCGGTCAGCGCTTCCTCGAAGCCGTCGATGAGCTGGCCGCTGCCGAGCTCGAGCAGGTAGTCACTCGAGGTGCCTCCCTCGAACGCCTCGCCGTCGATCTCGCCGGCGTAGTCGATCAGCACGTAGTCACCCTCGGCCGCGGCGCGCTCGACGGGGTTGAGCCCCGCGAGGCTCTCGCGGATGCGCTCGACCTCCGCATCGATCTGCTCGCTCGGCACGTCGGGCTCGGGCTTGCCGACCTCGAGGCCCTTGTAGTCGCCGAGCTCGGCGGCCGGACGCACTCCGATCTCGATGCTGAACTCGAGCGGCTCGCCCTCGGCGGGAGCTTCGGGCATGTCGAGCTCCGGGTCGCCGACGGGCGAGATCTTCGAGGCGAAGATCGCGCGCTCATACCAGGCGGGCAGCCCCTCGCGGAGCGCCTCCTCCATCACCGCCTCGCGGCCGAGCCGCTGCAGGACGAGCTGCGGCGGCACCTTCCCCTTGCGGAACCCGGGGAAGCGCATCTCGCGCGCGTACTGCTTGGCGGCGCGCTCGAGAGCGCGGTCCACCTCCTCCGGCGGGACAGACGCGGAGATCTTGACCCGCGAGTCGGGGAGCTCGGTTACCTCTGCTGTGACTTCTGCGCTGGCGTTCATCGGGCGCGGAACCTTAGAGCCCGAAGCGTTTACGGTTCATGTCGTGAGACCGGGACGCGTCGCAATCGGTACCTGGAGCGGTGGCCGCTACCTCGGCTTCGGCGAGCGGATCGACGACGAGCGCCTGCTCGCGCTGCTCCGGCCCGGCGACGGGATCGACACCGTGCTCAGCGCCGACACCTACGGTCAGGGCGAAGCCGACACGATGCTCGGCCGCGCGATCGACGGAGTCAGACGCGACGACTTCTGCCTCGTCGGCGCCGTCGGCCACGACTTCTACGTCGGCGAGCGCGACGGACCCCGCGGCTTCCCCCGCTTCACCGATCCCTCCCTGCGCGGACCCGACGACTACGCCGACTACCTGCGGATGGCGGCCGAGCGAAGCCTCGAGCGCCTCGGGACCGATCGCTTCGACCTGCTGCTGCTCCACAACCCCGACCGCACCGGCTACTCCTCGGAGGTCGTCTGGGACGCGATGGCCGGGCTGCGGGAGCAGGGCATCGCCGAGGCGATCGGCGTCGCACCCGGTCCCGCCAACGGCTTCACCCTCGACATCCTCGACTGCTTCGAGCGCTTCGGTGAGCGGATCGACTGGGCGATGCTGATCCTCAACCCGTTCGAGCCGTGGCCCGGCGAGCTGGTCCTCGCCGCCGCCGCCGACGCCCAGGTCGAGGTGATCACCCGCGTCGTCGACTACGGCGGGCTCTTCTGGGGGGACGTCCCCGCTGACGAGTCTTTCGGCCAGGGGGACCATCGCCGCTTCCGCCCCGCGGGCTGGGTCTCGGCGGGCCGCGAGCGGCTCGCCCGGATCGAGCCGATCGCCGCCGCCCACGGGCTGACGACGATGCAGCTGGCGTGCGCCTGGAACCTCTCCCACGGCCCCGTCGAGTGCGTCGTCCCCACCCTGATCCAGGAGCCGGGAGCCGCAGCCCGCCCGGTCGAGGACAAGCGGGCGGAGCTCGCGGCGCTGCCGGCCGTCGAGCTCAGCGCCGAGGAGGTCGGGCGCATCCGCGAGATCGGCGACAACTTCGGCTCGATGGCGCTGAAGGGCGCGAGCCCCGAGCACGAGGGCGAGATCAAGCCCGATCGTTGGCCGCTCAGCCCCGAGCTCGTCGCGGCCGGCGAGCGCTGGGGGGTCGTCGCCGAGCGCGACCTGGTGCAGACGCCTGCTGCGGGCGCCTGAAGGTGGCGGCGAGGCGCATCGACCAGCTACTGGCCGGCGCGGTCAACGGTCCACTGGGACGCGGGTTCGCGTTCGTGGCCGACTTCGCCGCGGCGCTGGCGACGGCGCTCAGCGACCGGATGCGCTGAGCACCCCGGCCGGGGCGCCGCTCAGAGCCACTCGATCCGCTTGAAGTAGCGGTGGATCAGGAGCACGGCGATCACCATCACCACCAGCACGGCCGGGTAGCCGATCCCCCAGCCGAGCTCCGGCATGTCGTCGAAGTTCATCCCGTAGACGCTGGCGATGAACGTCGGCACCGCGATGATCGCCGCCCACGCCGAGATCGAGCGCACGACCTCGTTCTGGCGCAGCCCGATCAGCGAGAGGTTCGCCTGCAGGACCCCTTCGAGCAGATCCCGCTGGTCGTTGAGCTGGTCGTCCACCCTGGTCGCGTGGTCGGCGACGTCGCGGTAGAAGCGCACGATCGCGTCGTCGAGCTCGATGATCGTCCCGGCGACCAGCGACTCCAGCGGGGCGATCAGCGGCTGTACAGCGCGGTGGAACTCGATCACCTCGCGCTTGAGGAAGTAGATGCGCTGGGTGGTGGTGTCGTGGCCGATCGCCTCCGCGAAGACCTGATCCTCGACCTCGGTGATGTCGTTCTCGAGGCCGGCGGCGACCGGCTCGTAGTCGTCGACGACCCTGTCCACGATCGACCACGCAGCCGCAGCCGGGCCGATCCGGACGAGGTCGGGGCGCGCCTCGAACTGTCGCCGCGCCGTCGCCAGGCCGCTACCGATCCCGTGCCGGACCGCGATCAGGAAATCGGGGCCGAGGAACAGGTTGATCTCGCCGAACTCGACCTCCTCGCGCTCGTCGTCGTAGCGAGCGGTCTTCATGACGACGAAGAAGGAGCCGTCGTAGTCCTCGATCTTCGGCCGCTGGTGGGACTCGCGGGCGTCCTCGATGGCCAGCTCGTGGAGCCCGAACGCGCGGCCGACCTCGTCGAGCTCGCCGGGATCGGGGTCGTGGAGGCCGAGCCAGACGAAACCCGCGCGCTCGCGGGCGCAGCTCGCCGCCTCCTCGATGCCGAGCGGCCCCTCGTGGCGGCGGACTCCCCCGACGTAATGCGCGCAGTCGACGATCATGGACGCATCTCCGCCGATCAGGTTCGGTCTCGGCCTCCTCGCTCCTGCCCCCGGCGCTCCTCGTACTTCAGCCCTCGCCGCTCGCGTAGCCGATGATCGAGCGGTCGATCAGCCACTCCACCGGCGCGTGGTCGTCGGTCCAGAGATCCCCGCCCTCGAGCCGCGGGCCGAGCCGCTGCGACGAGGCGACCGCGAGGTTCTGCAGCTCGTTGGGGATGAACGCGACCGATGCGAGGAGCTGCTCTCGGGAAGCCGGGGCCTCGCTGCCGAGCAGCAGCGTGTTGGAGTCCTCGACGGGGTCGCGCATCACGGTCGGGAACACCTCGGCCATCGTCCTGCCGAGCGAGCGCTCGAGGTCGTCGTTGTCCTCGGGATGGCCGACGTTGACGATGACCACCCCGCCCGGCGCCAGGCGGTCGCGGACGAGCTCGAAGAACTCCTGGGTGGCCAGGTAGAACGGGATGTAGGGCTGGCGGTAGGCGTCGACGACGATCACGTCGTAGTCGCCGTCGGACTGCCGCAGCCACGGCCGCGCATCGGCGGTGTAGGTGTGCAGGTCGGGACCGCTGAGGTCGAAGAACCGGCGCCCGATCTCGGTCAGCTCCCCGTCGATCTCGACGCCGTCGACGCGCGCCTCGGGGAAGAAGTGGCCGTACATCCGGGCCGCCGTCCCGGCGGCGTTGCCGAGAATCGCGACGCGTTCGGGAGCCTCGGTGAGCGCGGCGAACGGGAGCACGATCAGCCCGTCCCAGTAACGACCCGTCAGGTAGCTCCCCGGCTTAATCATCGAGTGGATCGCCTGGCCCTCGTTGAGCTGGAGGATGCGATCGCCGTCGGGCTCCTCGACCACCTGCGCGTACTGGGTCTCGGTCTCGGCCTCGTAGATGACGCGGCCGTCCTCGGAGCCCTTGACGATCCCGACCGGGATGGCGAGGGTGAGGGCGATCAGCAGCGGGACCGGCGCGAAGCGGCGGTCGAGCCCCACAGCCGCCGCCACCGCGATCACGAGAGCGAAGACGAGGAAGGTCCGCTGGGTGCCGAGGAAAGGGATCAGCAGCAGCGAGGAGGTCATGGTCCCGGCCAGCGAGCCGGCGGTCGAGATCGCGTAGAGGCGCCCGGAGACGCGGCCCGCGTGCTCGATGTCGGGAACGCTGAGGCGCAGCGCATACGGCGAGGCGGCCCCGAGCAGCATCACCGGGACCGCGACCAGAGCGAGCACGGCGAGCAAGGACCCGACGAAGGCGCCTGCCGAGATCGAGTCGAGCGCGTCGACGGAGATGTCGAGGAAGGGCTGAGCGACGAACGGGATCACCGCCAGGAGCACGGCGGCGAGCAGGACCATCTTCGCGAGGCCCTCGATGCTCGGATTGCGGTCGGCGAGCCGACCGCCATACCAATAGCCGATCGAGAGGGCGACGAGAACGACCCCGATCGTGTTCGCCCAGACGATCGTCGAGGCGCCGAAGAACGGCGCCATGAGGCGGGCCACCGCGATCTCAGCGCCGAGCGAGCCGGTCCCGACGCAGAAGACCAGCGCGTAGAGGTAACGGTTGCGGGTCAAGTCGGCGCAGGGTAGCGAGGGGCGGGTGCGGGGATCTCCTCCACGGGCCACCCCGAACCGTCGCCTCCGCCGGGCGGCGCTGGTACCGTCGCCGCCGTGAGAACCAGCACCGCAACCGGATTCGGAGCATTGGGCGCCGCGCTGCTCGCCGCCGCCCTCGCATGCCTCCTCTTCGCCGGTGGCGCGAGCGCGGAGACGAAGTGGCTCTGCAAGCCCGGGGCCGAGCCGAACCCCTGCTACGAGAGCCTCGAGACCACCGTCACCGCCAGCGACGGCGCGACCCGGGTCGAGACCGCGAAGAACGCCAGGAAGGCGAAGTTCGACTGCTTCTACGTGTACCCGACGGTCAGCGAGCAGCAGACCGACAACGCCAACAAGGACATCGATCCGCAGCAGACAGCGATCGCCGAGTACCAGGCATCTCGCTACTCGGAGAATTGCAACGTCTACGCGCCCGTCTATCGCCAGGTGACGCTGAAGGGCATCAACACCGAGGGCCTCGATCAGAGCGCCGTCGACCTCGCCTACGGCGACGTCCTCGAGGCCTGGCGCGAGTACCTGAAGAGGTACAACGACGGCCGCGGCGTCGTCCTCATCGGCCACTCCCAGGGCACCGGGATGCTCACGCGGCTGCTCCACGACGAGATCGAGAAGAAGGCCTCGCAGCGCAAGAAGCTGATCACCGCCCTTCTGCTGGGCGGCAACGTCACGGTCGAGAAGGGGGAGCGCACCGGGGGCAGCTTCAAGCGCATCCCGGCCTGCAAGCGCGAGGACGAGGTCGGCTGCGTGATCGCCTTCTCGACGTTCGGTGAGACGCCCCCTCCGGACGCCATCTTCGGCACTTCGAGCGGCGCCCTCGTCGACACCGGAAACAAGGATCCCGAGGACCTGAAGGTCGTCTGCACGAAGCCCTCCGTCTACGGCGCCACCGACGGTGAGCTCGACTCCCTCGTTCGCACGACACCGTTCCCGGGGACGATCGGCCTCGGCCTGCAGATCCTCTACGGAGGTCCGCAGCCGACGGCTGCGACCCCCTGGCTGGTGCCGCAGGACCACTACAGCGGCCGCTGCGTGCGTCAGAACGAGGCAAACGTGCTGCTGATCTCGCCGCTCGACGGCGCCCGGCAGCTCAACGCCTCCCCGACGCCGGGCTGGGGACTGCACCTAGTCGACGCCAACATCGCCCTCGGCGATCTCGTCGCCAACGTCGCCGAGCGGGCCCAGACGTACCTGAACCGCGCCCCGGGCCCGAGCGCGAACTGAGCCGGGGCGCCGCCTTGAATTCTCAGGCCAGCCTGACCGGCAGGTCCTTGAGCTGGTTGACGAACTGGGTCGCCGCGTAGCGCGGCCGCCCGTTCAGCTCGATGCCCGGGTAGCGGGCGAGCGTCTCCTCGATCATCACCCGCAGCTCGAGGCGGGCCAGCGCGGTGCCGAGGCAGAAGTGCCTGCCCCCCGCGCCGAACGCCTGGTGCTCGGGATTGCGACGCAGGTCGAACGTGTGCGGATCGTCGTAGCGGTCCTCGTCGCGGTTGGAGGAGACGTACCAGAGCACGACCTTGTCGCCCTGGGCGATCGGCTGGCCCCCGAGCTCGGTGTCGGTCATGGCCGTACGCCGGAAGTGGGCGAAGGCCGGGAACATCCGCAGCGACTCCTCGACCGCCTGGGGGATCAGCGCCGGATCGTCGAGCAGCATCTGCTTCTGCTCGGGATCCTCCATCAGCGCGCGCATCGCGCTGCAGAAGGTGGCCTTGGTGCTGTCGTTGCCGGCCGCCATGAGCAGGAAGAAGCCCATGACGATCTCGTGCTCCTCGAGGCTCTCGCCGTCGATCTCGGCGTGCACGAGGACGCTGGTCAGATCGTCCGTCGGGTTCTCGCGGCGCTCGGCGATCAACTTGGTGCAGCGCTCGAACATCTCGGGCACGTCGCGCTCGGCCACGGCCTCGATCCCGCCGGGGTTGATGTCGGGATCGTTCGCGGCCAGGATCGAGTTCATCAGCCGCGCCCAGTCCTCGTCCTCGCCCTCGGGAAGGCCCATGAAGCTGCCGATCACCCTCGAGACGAACGGCTGCGCCACCTCGTTGACCAGCTCGCACGAGTCGCGGTCGCCGAGGCGGTCGAGGACGTCGTTGGCAATCGCCCGGATCGCGGTCTCGTGCTCGGCGATGCGCTTGGGGGTGAACCCGCGCTGGAAGAGAGCCTTGAGCCGGTCGTGCTTGGGCGGGTCCATGCCGATGAACATCGCCTGCACGAGCTCGAGAGGCATCACAGCGTGCGTGAGGGCGGTGATGCCGTAGGCGGAGGAGTAGGTGCGCCAGTCACGGCTCACCTCGTGGACGTCGTCGGCCTTGGTCACCGACCAGAAGCCGTCCTCGTCGGGGTACTGGGAGATCCCGGGGCTCCAGTGGACGGGACACTGCGAGCGCATCCGCTCGAAGATCTCCTGCGGCGGGCCGTCCTGCCAGTACTCGTCATCGGAGACCCGCAGGCCCTCCAGCGGAACGTCGGTCAGGTCCGGTCGCTCGGCAGCGGTCTGCTCTTCGGTCGCCATGGCCCTCTCTCCTCGAAAACTGGCTGGTCAGCCAAGAGTAGTCGCACAGGGGGCGGCGGGTGTGCATCCGTCACGCGAGAGCGGTGGCTGCAGCCAACATGTGGCGCACCAGCCACGTCTGACGTGGTCAGTGCGCCCCGCGTCCAAGAAGTCTCGCTGCGCCCCACACGGGCAGCCCGTTTTGGGCCCCGGCCCGGACCTGTCACCCGGGAGTGGACTTCTTCTCTGTTCGCGGGTGACAGGTCCCGGCGGAGTGGTCTGTCCCGGCGGGTGCGCCCAGGTGGCTTCTGAGCTTGCGGCCGTTGCCGCGTCTTGGGGGAAGGACGATCTAGGCTCCGTTCCGGTTTGCGCGCCCTCGGCTCGAGCAGCGATCTGGCTTTGGTCCTGCTCCTACGCGGACTGACCGTCGACCGCTCCCGGCCGGACCTCGACTCGCTCGGGGCCGAGCGCGACCCCGAGCGGTTCGTGCAACGGATGCTCCCCCACGCCGCCCGCAGCTTCGCGGCGAGCATCGTGATGCTGCCCCGCCGACAGGCCCGGGCGGCGTCGGTCGCCTACCTCTACTGCCGGATGCTCGACACCTACGAGGACCTGCTCGCCGACCCGGCTGCCAGGATCGCGGAGCTGACGGCCTTCGGCGCTCGTTTCGCCGACGTCCCTCCCCCACCACCGCCGCCGCTGACCGCCGACGCCGCCGGCACCGATCGCGACCGCGTCCACCTGCTACTGGTCGAACGCTGCGCGCTCGTCGACGAGGTCTACGCAGATCTCGACCCGGCCGACCGGGAGCTGATCGCCGCCCTGGTCGGCGACATGGCTGCCGGGATGGTCTGGGCGACGCGGACGTTCGCCGAGCAGGGTGGCGTCCTCGTCGACGCGGCGCAACTCACCCGCTACTGCCGCGCGGTGATCGGCCTGCCGACGGTCTTCCTCCTGGAGCTGGTGAGCGACCCCGAGTTCACCGAGGCCAACCGCGAGGACGCGATGCTCGTCAGCGAGATGGTCCAGCTCGCCAACGTCACCCGCGACATCGAGGCCGACCTCGAGCGTGGCGTCGGCTACCACCCCGCGCTGCTGCCGTTCCTCGGTGCCGAGCCGCGGAGCCCCGAGGCGGTGGCGACGGTGCGCGAGGTACGACGCGAGCTGATCGGCCTCGCGCTCAGCCGTACGCCCGCCTACCGGCGCATGTACGAGGGGCTCGCGCTCGATGCGAAGCCATCGGTCCGCGCCGCCGCGATCGTCCTGCTCCTGTTCACGAGCCTCCACTACCGGGGCAACGCCGCGAGCACCGGCTACCCGCCATGGCGCTCACCGCGCAGCCGCGGGGCGGTGCTCGCGCGAGGGGCGCCGTGCCTGCTGACAGCGGGGACCGCGGACCGGACCCTGCGGGCGGTGGAGCGAGACCTGCTGAAGGCCGCAGCGGACCTCGCTCCGGGCGCCGCCGCCTAAGGTGGAGCGATGCACGAGATCGATGTGAGAGCCGTCGCGGATGCGCCCGCGGCCGACGTGTGGGCGCTGCTCGACGACAGCGCGAGCTGGCCCCGGCGGGCCCCGATCGAAACGTGCGAGATCGAGCGCGAGGCCGGCCCCGGCGTTACCGAGGAGTTCGTGGCCGGACTCTGCGAGCGGGCTGGCACCGGCGATGGCGGCGCCGGCGATGACTGAGCACACCTACGAGACCTCGCTGCGCTGGAGCGGCGATCGTGGCGAGGGCACCGCGGACTACCGGAGCTACGGGCGCGAGCACGTCATCTCCGCTGCGGGCAAGCCCGACATCGCCGGATCCGCCGATCCCATGTTCCGCGGCGATGCCGAACACTGGAACCCCGAGGAGCTCCTCGTCGCAGCGCTCAGCTCCTGCCATCTGCTCATGTACCTGCATCTGTGCGCCGATGCGGGCGCGGTCGTCGTCGGCTACGAGGACGAAGCGAGCGGGATCATGACCCTGGGAGCCGACGGTGGCGGCGAGTTCCGCGAGGTCGTGCTGCGACCCCGGGTGACCGTGCTCAGCGCCGACATGATCGCGGCGGCGGCGGCCCAGCACGAGCGCGCCCACGCGCTCTGCTTCATCGCCCGCTCGGTCAACTTCCCGGTCCGGCACGAACCGCAGATCTCGGCACGCTGAACCGGCTGCCGCGCGCGGGTCAGCGGCTGAGCTCGGGCGGAAGCGCCTTCGGGCCGCGCGGATAGAGATGCTCGAGCTGCTCGTCCGTCATCTCGAGCGTGTTCGCGAGCTCGGGTGGCGCGCCGGCGACCAGCCACAGGGCGTCGGCATCGGTGTCGTTGAAGAGCTGACGCCCGACCAGCGGCGCCACCCGCACCGCGTCGAGGGGCGCGAGCGTCAGGGGCTCCTCCTCGCCGATCCGCATCCGCCCCGTGCCCTCGAGCAGCACGTAGAGCTCCTCCTGCTCGAAGTGCCGGTGCAGCGTCGATGCCTCCCCCGGCCGCAGGCGCCAGAGGCGGGCGCCGAGCTCGCTCAGCACGAGCTGCTTGCCGAGATCGGTGTTGAGCACCTTCATCTGGTTCGACTCTCGCCAGAAGGCGTCGGCGGCGCGCAGGACGGTGTGGTCGCTCATCGGGATGCTTCCTTTCAGCGCACGGCGAGCGGCTCGATCCGAGCCGGAACATGCTTGTGCCAGGGTGTGCCCGCGTAAGGATCGCGCCAACCTGAGGAGGTGAGCGTGTTCGGGGCGACCCCCGGGATCACGGTCTCGCCGTCGTCGGAGCTGTGATCGACGCCGAAGCCGTTGGGCAGCGAGACGTGACCGGGTTGCATCAGCTCACTCACCTCGACCGTGGCCTCGGCGCTGCCACGGGCGGTGGTGATCAGCGCTCTGCCGCCGTCGGTGAGGCCGTAGAGCTCCGCGTCGGCGTCGCTGACGCGAAGCGCTCCGTCGGTGTCCCGCTTGCGCCAGCTCGGGTCGCGGATGATGTCGTTTGCCGTGTAGGCGCGGCGCTCCCCGGCTGAGAGCACGACCGGGAAGCTCTCGTCCGTATAGCCCGGCGAGCGGTCCTCGAGCCCGCGCAGATCCTCCAGCAGCTCCGGGATCTCGAGCGCGAAGCGGCCGTCCGGGTGGGTGACGTAGCTCCAGTCGTCCTCGTACTCGTCGAGGGTGAAGGTGACGCCCGAGCGGCCGGCGAGGATCGCGTCGAAGAGCGCGTCGCCGTCGTCGTGGCCGGCGCGCCTCATCGCATGCGGATACGTCATCGCGACCCGCTGGCAGAGCCCCCAGAGCGCGGCCGCACCCGCGAGGCCGTCGGGAAGCGTCGGCCCGAGCGTCTCGTAGAGAAGGAACGGCAGCACCCTGATCAGTGACGGGTCGGAGCCCGTCGCCTCGCCGAGCGCCTGCGCGTATGCCCCACGGCCCTCCCCCGCGGCAGCCCGCAGCCGCTCGATCACCGCGTCGTCGACGAGGCCCAGCGCCCGCACCAGCCGCGCCCAGATCTCGGGCTCGGGAAGCGTCCCCTCCAGCGGCTCGAGCAGCGGGTGGCGGAGGTGGAACGTGTTGCGCGGGAACTCGAGGTTGAAGAACGTCGCCTCCGCCTTCTCGAACTGCGTCGCGGCCGGGAGCACGTAGTCGGCGAGTCGAGCCGTCTCCGTCATCGCGACGTCGACGACCACGAGCAGCTCCAGAGCCTCGAACGCCTCGCGCATGCGCTCGGAGTCGGCCAGCGAATGGGCGGGGTTCGAGCTCTCGACGATCATCGCCCGGAAGCGGTCGGGGTGATCGCTGAGGATCTCGTCGGGGATGACGTTGCACGGGGTCAGGCCACCGATCACCGGCGCGCCCGTGACCGGTGTGCGACCGGGGCGGCCGGGCCTCATCAGCGGCGCCATCCACGAATGCATGTGCTGCCCGCCCGGCTTGGCGAAGCTGCCGGTGAGGATCCACAGCATCTTGTTCAGGTAGGAGCAGAGCGTGCTGTCGGGGCCCTGCTGGACGCCGAGGTCCTCGAAGACGGCGACGCTGTCGGCGGTGGCGATGCGGCGTGCCGCGGCGCGGATCAGCTCCTCGGCGACGCCGCAACGCTCGGCGTAGTCGGCGATCGGGACCGTCGCGAGCGCGGCCAGGACCGGCTCGGCGCCGTTGACGTGATCGGCGAGGAAGTCGCGGTCGGCCAGGTCCTCCTGCACGAGCGTGGCCGCGAGCGCGGCGAGGCACCAGGCGTCGGCGCCGGGGCGCACTCGTAGGTGGAAGTCGGCGAGCTTCGCGGTGTCGGTGGCGACGGGATCGATGACGATCATCGACCGCTCCGGATCCTTGGCGATCTCGCGCAGGACGACGCGGGCGCGCGGGAAGCTCTGCGACATCCACGGGTTCTTTCCGACGAACACCGAGACCTCGGCGTGCTCGAACTCACCGCGGGTGTGGCCGCCGTAGATCTGGGAGTCGACCCACGCCTCCCCGGTCTTCTCCTGGGCGAGCGCGCTGGAGCGATAGCGGGAGCCGAGGGCCTTCAGGAAGGCGCCGCTGTAGGCCCCGCCGAGGTGGTTGCCCTGGCCGCCGCCGCCGTAGTAGAAGATCGACTCGCCGCCGTGCTCGCCGGCGATCCGCTGGAAGCCCGTCGCGATCTCGCTGATCGCGTCGTCCCAGGAGATCTCCTCGTAGGTGCCGTCGCTGCGACGGCGCAGCGGCGAGGTCAGCCGGTGGGTGCCGTTCTGGTAGTGATCGAGCCGCATCGCCTTGTTGCACGTGTAGCCCTCCGAAGCCGGGTGCGCCTTGTCGCCGCGGATCCGGGTGAGCGTGCGGCCCTCGAGCTGGACCTCGATCCCGCAGTTGCACTCGCAGAGGATGCAGGCGGTCGGCTGCCACTCGGGCGCGTCGGGGGCCGCGGCGACGGCGGCGATCGCTTCGGTGGTCTCGGTGGTCTCGGTGGTGTCGATGGTCTCGGTGGTGTCGGTCATGCGGACCCTCCGGGGATCTCGGCCAGCAGCGCCTCGCGCAGCCGGCGGTGGACGACGTCCAGGGGCTCGGCGTCGCGCCGGGCCCGGGCGAGCACGATCGCCCCCTCGAAGGCGGCGATCACGAAGGTCGCGAGCTCCTCGGCCCTGCTCGACTCGATCCCGTCGCCGGCGCACTTCGCGGCGATCAGCTCCGACCAATGGGCAAAGGCCGACGCGGCGGGTCCCCGCAGACCGGAGTCGGCCTCCACCGCGACCGCAACCACCGGGCAGCCGGCGCGGAAGTCGGTGGCGAGAAGCTGCTCGCGATAGGAGCCGATGAGCGCGTCGAGCAACTCGACGGAGCCACTCGCCCCCTCGATCCCAGCGGCGACGAAGCCCGCCGCGTAGTCGGTCGCCTCGCGCAGAAGCTGGTCCCGCCCGCCCGGGAAGTGGTGGTAGACCGAGCCGCGCGGCGCGCCGCTGTGGGCGAGGACGTCGTCGATGCTCGTCGCCCGCGCCCCCCGCTCCCTGACCAGGAGCGCGGTCGAGGTGATCATCCGCTCGCGGGTATCGGCCATCGCGGGTTATGGAATATCACATAATCCATAGGCAGGTCGCGCACGCCATCGGCCCCGAGCGGCGCTCGGGACGCGGAGGGCGGCCGATCATCGCCTCAGTCCGGCGGGTTCTCGTCGAACTGAGGGACGTCGTCGCCGATCGTGTGCCAAGGCGCCTTGAAGGCCACCTGCAGGTGGAAGCTCGGATCCAGGTCGAGCTCGCGCATCAGCCCGGCCGCAACGAAGTAGTTGTCGCCGAGGTCGTCGTAGAGCGCCGATCCGCAGTTGCTGCAGAAGTTCCGCGGCGCGAACTCGCTCTCGTAGGTCGATACCTGGTCCTCGCCGCTGGTGAACTGGAAGTTGTCGGCGGCGACGACCACGCCGGCGAGGCTCTCGCCCGTCCAGCGCTGACACCGCGTGCAGTGGCAGTAGCCGAGCGCCTGCGGGTCCGTCACCTCGTACTCGACGCCGCCGCACAGGCACGCGCCCTTCAACGATTCAGCCATGACACCTCTCCTCAGGGGTAGCCGTTGGAAGTCGTCTCTGACCGTACTCCCGGAGGTGCCGCTCCGCAAGCGGCGGCCGACACCGACGGCCGCTCACCCGGCCGGAGGTAGGTAGTCAGGGCTGAGGCGAACGGGCGATCCGCGGAGGACGATGAACTCCGCGATGGCAGCGCAAACCGGAACCATTTCCTCCGGCGCGCCGGAGGAGTTGACCTCGCTCGACGCGACCTTCCTCGAGCTCGAGCAGCTCGACCCGGCCGTCCACATGCCCAGCGGCGGAGGGATGACGTTCGAGCCCCGCCCGGGGAAGCGTGGCGCGCCGAGCGCCGAGGAGGTCGGCCACCTTCTCGGCGAGCGGCTCACCGCGATGCAGCGTTACCGCCAACGGCTCTCCACCGCCACCACGGGCGGCCTCCACTGGCCCACCTGGGAGGCCGACCCCGCGTTCGACCTCGCCGCGCACGTGCGCCGGGTGCGCCTGCCCGGGCGCGGTGGCGACGACGAGCTGCGGGAGTGGGCCGGCGACTACTACTCCAACCGGCTCGACCGCTCGCGGCCCCTTTGGGAGCTCGTCGTCATCTCCGGGCTCGAGGGTGGCCGCTGGGCGCTGGCCTCGAAGACCCATCACTGCATGATCGACGGCGTCGGCTCGGTGGACGCGGCCCTCGTCATGCTCGATGCCGAGCCTCATCCCGCGCCCCGGCCCGCGACCGAGGAGGAGCCTTTGCGGGAGGCCGCCGACGACCCCGAGGCCTCGCGAACCGGCGGCATCCTCGACCGGGTTCCGGGCTCCTCCATCCTGAAACTGCCGCTGCGGACGGCATCGGCCCTGCTCGGGGCGGGTCGCTCGGGCGCCGCCATGGCGACCCACCCGAGCCAGGCGCGCGAGACGGCACGCCGGTCGCGGGCGATGGTCGAGATGCTGATCCGCAGCGAGCTGATCGCCGCGCCGCAGACCAGCCTGAACACGCCGATCGGAGGCAAGCGCCGGCTGGAGACGGTCGAGGTGCCGCTGCAGAGCGTGCGAGACATCAAGCAGCGCCTGGGGGGCACGGTGAACGACGTGATCTTGGCCGTCATCGCAAGCGGTCTGCGCGATCTGCTGCTGGCCCGCGGCGAGGAGCCGCCCGAGCGCGGGCTCCGCGCGATGGTCCCGGTCAACCTCCGCTCGGCGGGCGATCAGCTCGCGATCGGCAACAGGATCACCTCGCTGTTCGTGCCGATCGCCGTCGCCGAGCCCGATGCCTGGCAGCGCTACCGGCATCAGATGCAGGACGCCGAATCGCTGAAGTCCGGGGACCAGGGTCTCGGCTCCAGCGCGGTCATCGACTTCGCCGGCCACGCGCCGCCGATCCTGCACGGCATGATCGCCCGCTCGCTGTATGCGACGAGGCTGTTCAACCTGACGATCACCAACGTGCCCGGACCGCAGCAGCCCCTCTACTCGTTCGGCACGAAGATGCTCTCGGTCTGGCCGGTCGTTCCCCTCGCCGCGGAGCACACCCTCGGGATCGCGATCTTCTCCTACGACGGCCGCCTCTTCATCACCGCCAACGGCGATTTCGATTCGACCCACGACATCGACGTCCTGATGGATGGGATCGGCGCGGCCGTCGCGCAGCTCGAGCGGATCGAGACATGACCCCGGGAGACGAGCGACACCCGTGGCGGACCGTCCGCATCATCGTGCTTCTCGCCGGCCTCGCCTACCTCGGCTTCTACGTCTACGGCCTCGTCCTCGGCGTCTTCGACCCGCGGGACACGGTCGCGTTCACGATCCTCGCCGTCGTGGTAGTCGCGGCGATCGTCGTGATCAGCCTGCGCTGGCGCCTCGGCTCAGGCGACCCCGAGTGGGAGAGCGAAATCGTCCGCGAGGAGAACCTGCAGCGCGAGCGGCGCGGATTCTGAGCGCGCGACTCAGTCCGCCCAGGGACCGATCCCGCCGATCCGCTCGACCGCGATCCGCATCCGCACGCCCGCAGGCGGATCGTCCATCGGCGGGAACCGCACCTCCGGGCCAAGGTAGACCCGGGCAAGGTCGGCGAGCAACTCCGGCGCGCCTCCCTCCTCGATCGTTGCCCTTCCGTGCACCACCAGGTACTCCTTGAGGCCGGGCGGCCGCACCTCGGAACCCTCGAAGGTGAGCGCCACCCGCCCGTCCCGGCGCACGTTCTCGAGCTTGCGCTGAGAAGGGTTCAGATGGGCGGTGAGGAGATCGTCCCCGTCGACGCCGACCCAAACGCAGGTGACCTGCGGCGCACCCGACTCCCCGATGGTCACCAGGTGGCCGAGCGCACCCGAGCGGATCAGGTTCGCGGCGGTTTCGGGGAGCCCGGTCAAGGCGTGACCGATCCTAGAGGGTCGTGTCCGGGCGGCCGGCGCTCAAGCCCCGGCGCCTTCTCGTCGGCGGCGGAGCGCGATCCGAGGCCGACCGCCGTGCTGCTGCCCGCACAAAGAACGGCACCCGACAGTGCGACCGTGACCGTGACCGCGCTGGGAAGCATGCTCCTGCGCTTCATTTCGACCCAGCCAACGAGGCGCGGGGGACAACGGATCATCGGGGACGCGAGGGGTGAGCGACGGGGATCGAACCCGCGACCGCCTGGACCACAACCAGGAGCTCTACCAGCTGAGCTACGCCCACCGCGAGGGGTGGAAATCTAGCGGGCGGGGAGCGGGCGGTCGAGGGGGGCGCGGCCGAGGCGCCGCGGACCTGTCACCCGAGAGCCGGGAATCGCTCGGCCCGCGGGTGACGCGTCCCGGTGACGACCAAGAGCTCAGAGCTCGGGCATGCGCTCGAGGCGCGCCAGAAGCTCGTCACGGTGGGGGCGTCGGCTCGGATCGGTGGCTGCGAGCAAGCCGAGGTAGGCGGCGCCCTGGAGCATGCGGCCCTCGATCAGGGGCATCAGGGCGTCGTCGTCGACCGCCACCGAAGCGCCGTAGGCGGAGAGGTCGCCGACCGGCACGTCCTGCCAGCCGCGGTAGAGGCAGACGAGGTCCCACTCGACGGGCCCGATGCAGCACTCCTCGAAGTCGATCCAGCAGAGGCGGCCGCCATGCTGCATCAGGTTGTGGGGCTGGGCGTCGCCGTGGATCGGCTGTGCGGGCAGCGGCGGGTCGAGCAACGAAGGCGTCAGGCGCCCGAGGCGCTCGGCGACCATCGCCCCCGCCTCGGCGCTGAGCCCCCCGGCCGCAACGGCCGCCGCGAGCATCGGCGGCACGTCGTCGATCACCTGCGACATCACCGGCAGCTCCGCGTCGTAGTCCGCGATCACCTCGTGCAGCTCGCGCAGGGCTGGGGCGGCTCCGTTGGCGTCCACCTCGGAGGGACCGTCGGCGGGCTCCCAGAACCCGAGCCAGTAGCCGTCGCGTAGGTGCGGGCCGGGATCGATGCGCGCCGACGGCGGCACGATGGGTCCTCCCCGCTCGGCGATCCAAGCCGCCAGGGCGAGCTCGCGCGTCATGTGGTCGCCGCCGCGGTTGGGCCGCAGCGGCCCGAGCTCGCCGCACGCCCGCGCGATCACCGACGCCGGGTCGAGCGCGACGACGACGTTCGCGCCGGCCGAGATGATCCGCGGCCGCTCGACCTCGAGGCCCAGGTCACGGGCAACCGCGACCGTCGCCGCCACAGCGCCCTCCACGGACGGCGCGCTGGTGTGCCCATTGCCGTTGCCGATGGCGCGACCGTATCGGCCCCGCAAACGCTCGCGGGCGTGTCCGATAGAAATGGGAACATGCGTTTGCCTATGGAACCAGCGGATCACAAGCGATGCGGCTGTTGTCGAGAAACGAAGCCCGTCAAGGATTTTCATAGACGGGGGAGTGGTACCCAGCACTGGTGCAAGGCGTGCAAGTCAATAGCAGCGGCCGAGCACTACCAGGCGAACAAGGTGCGGCGGTCCGCTCACAACAAGCGGCGGCAAGACGAGTTTCGTAGCTGGTACACCAGCCTGAAGGAAGGCACACCTTGCGCCGACTGCAACGGGGTCTATCACCCGGCAGCAATGCACTGGGATCACCTTCCTGGGTTCGAGAAATCCGCGCCCCTCGGGGACCTCGTTCGCAACGGGAGCCGAAGTCGAGTTCTTCTAGAGATCGAGAAATGCGAACTCGTCTGCGCAAATTGCCATGCGGTACGCACCGTGAACCGACATGCCGCAGCATGAGAAGGCTGGTTCGGCCTTCTGGCAGCCTCAGCGCGTACCGTTCCCGCACCAGCCCCCGTAGCTCAGATGGATAGAGCATCCGCCTTCTAAGCGGAGGGCCGCAGGTTCAAGTCCTGCCGGGGGCGTCGACTACGCCTCGGCCGTCAAGCCCTCGATCTCGATCTCGCAGCCGGCGGTCTCGGGATCGTGGGGGACGAACTTCGTCAGGGCGGCGTCGGGACTAACCCGATCGAGGATGCCGAGCATCACGCCGCGGTGGATAGTGCAGACGACCTCGCGGTTCTCACTCGCCGAATCCCGGTACGGGCAGTTGCCGAGCCGGCAGGCGAGCCGGCCGTCGGCCGGCTCCGTGAGCTCGGGCTGAAAGCCCAGCGCCGACAGCACGTCCTCGATCGCGCGCTCCGGCATGCCGCCTTCGTCCGGCGCGAGCTCCCTGCCGATCTCGCGACCGGCTGATTCCACCTCGCGCAGCCGCTCCTTGCTCACCGGGACCGCGCCCGCGAGCCAGCCGGCGAGCGCCTGATACCCCGTCGGCCGCTCGCCGCCGGGATTGGCACCCGGCGCGATGGCCCACTCGTTGTGCGGTCTCCCTCGCGATCTCCTGACCTGCCGCTGGACGACGAGGCCCGCCTCCCGCAGCACCCCGAGCTGGCGCCGGACCCCGTTGGGATGTAGCCCCAGGTACTCCGCGAGCTCGGGCGTCGTCGCCGGACGACCCAGCCGGGAAAGCACCGCGAAGAGCCGCGCGCGAGTCGGCTGGGACAGCGGGTCAGACCGCTGATCTCCGGGTAGTTCCTGCGCGTCGATCACTTCTCACACCGTAGTGGGATAACGTCCACGGCAATGTTACGTGTGCATCGAGATGCCGCCGTGAGCCGGGAGCGTTTCCCGGCCAGGAGGGTGCAGCGATAGCCGGAGCGGCTGACAGCGCCGGGGCCCGCCTCGCGGCCGCCCACGAGTTCTTTCGCCGGGGGGAATCCAACGCCGACGGTTGGAGCCTGCTGATCGCCAAGGGACGCGACTGGGAGTCGGCCTACCGCGACCGCTGGCGCCACGACAAGATCGTCCGCTCCACCCACGGCGTCAACTGCACCGGCTCCTGCTCCTGGAACGTCTACGTCAAGGACGGCCTGATCACCTGGGAGTCGCAGGCGGTCGACTACCCGCAGACCGACCCCGGACGGCCCAACCACGAGCCGCGCGGATGCCCTCGCGGCGCCTCCTTCTCCTGGTACACGTACTCGCCCGCGCGGCTCAAGCACCCCTACGTCCGCGGCGGCTTGCTCGAGCGCTGGCGCGAGGAGAAGGCCCGCACCGGTGATCCGGTTGCCGCCTTCGCCGCGGTCGCCGCCGAAGGCGACTACCGGTCCGAGCGCGGGCGCGGCGGCTTCGTGCGCTGCGGATGGGAGGAGGCCAGCGAGCTGATCGCCGCTGCCACCGTCCACACGATCGACCAGCACGGCCCCGACCGCGTCGGCGGCTTCACCCCGATCCCGGCCATGTCCCCGGTTTCCTTCTGCGCCGGCTCGCGGTTCCTCTCGCTGATCGGCGGACACACGACGACCTTCTACGACTGGTACGCGGACCTCCCGCCCGCCTCCCCTCAGGTCTTCGGCGATCAGACGGACGTGCCCGAGTCCGCCGACTGGTGGGACGCGGCCTACCTGATCGTCTGGGGAACGAACCTGCCGATCACGCGCACGCCCGACGCCCACTTCATGACCGAGGCGCGCTACCGGGGCCAGAAGGTCGTGGTCGTCTCGCCCGACTACTCCGACCACGTCAAGTTCGCCGACCAGTGGCTGCCCGCGCAACCGGGAACCGACGGCGCCCTGGCGATGGCGATGGGCCACGTGATGCTGCGCGAGTTCTGGGTCGACCGGGAGGTCGAAGGCTTCCGCGACTACGGCAAGCGCTTCACCGACCTGCCGCTGCTGGTCGAGCTCGAGGAACGCGACGGCGTCAGCGTGCCCGGGCGGTTCCTGACCGCCGCCGACCTCGGAGAGGCCGGCGAGAACGCCGACTGGAAGCCGGTCCTCCTCGACGCCGCCACCGGCGAGCCGGCGATCCCCAACGGATCGGTCGGCTTCCGCCACGGCGAGGAGGGCAAGGGCCGGTGGAACCTGCGGCTCGACGGCATCGACCCGGTCCTGACCCTCCTCGGCCGGGTCGGACGGAACGTCGAGGTGGCCCTCCCCCGCTTCGATGTCGGCGACGGACCCGGCGGCGGCGAGATGCGGCGTGGCGTCCCCACCGTCGAGGTCGCGGGGCGCACGGTGACCACGGTCCTCGACCTGATGCTCGCCACCTACGGCGTCGCGCGCGACGGCCTCCCCGGCGAGTGGCCAGAGGGATACGACGACGCCGAGACCCCCTACACGCCCGCCTGGCAGGAGGCGATCACCGGGGTCGACCGGGCGCAGGCGGTGAAGGTCGCCCGCGAGTTCGCCCGTAACGCCGAGCTGACGGGCGGCCGCTCGATGATCTGCATGGGAGCGGGCACCAACCACTGGTTCCACTCCGACGAGACCTACCGCTCCTTCATCGCCCTGCTGCTCATGTGCGGCTGCGTCGGCAAGAACGGCGGCGGCTGGGCCCACTACGTCGGGCAGGAGAAGATCCGCACCTTCGCCGGCTGGCAGACGCTCGCCTTCGCGCTCGACTGGCGGCGCCCGCCCCGCCAGGCGCAGGGGACCTCCTGGTACTACACCCACAGCGAGCAGTGGCGCTACGACCGGCTCCGGCCCGAGGCCTTCGCCTCCCCGCTCGGCGAGGGGATCTTCGACGGGATGACCGCCATCGACGCCCACGCCAAGGCGGTGCGGATGGGCTGGATGCCCTCCTACCCGCAGTTCAACCGCAGCCCTCTCGATCTCGTCGCCGAGGCCGATGCGGCCGGGACTGACCCGGCCGAGCACGTGGTCGAGGAGCTGAAGTCGGGGCGCCTGCAGTTCGCCGTCGACGATCCCAGCGCCCCCGAGAACTTCCCCCGCGTGTTCTTCGTCTGGCGCTCGAACCTGCTCGGATCCTCCGGCAAGGGGCAGGAGTACTTCCTGCGCCACCTGCTCGGAGCCGGGCCCGACGGCCCGCTTGCCGAGCCGCTGCCGGAGGGGGAGCGTCCCACCGAGGTCCGCTGGCGCGAGGAGATGCCCGAGGGCAAGCTCGACCTGCTCGTCAACGTCGACTTCCGGATGACGACGACGGGCCTCTACTCCGACGTCGTCCTGCCCGCCGCCACCTGGTACGAGAAGTTCGACCTGTCGATGACGGACATGCACCCGTTCGTCCACTCCTTCAACCAGGCGGTCCCTCCCCCGTGGGAGGCACGCACCGACTGGGACACGTTCGGCACGATCGCGCGTGCCTTCTCCGATCTCGCGGGCGAGCGTCTGGGGGTGCGCCGCGACATCGTCACGACGCCGCTGCTGCATGACACCCCCGGCGAGATCGCGCAGCCGGCCGGGCGAGCGACGGACTGGCGCGCCGGCGAGTGCGAGCCGACCCCGGGGGCGACGATGCCGAACCTGACCGTCGTCGAGCGCAACTACGGAGCGGTCGCCGACGAGTGGGCCGCGCTCGGCCCGCTGACCGAGCGGCTCGGCTCGGCCGTCAAGAGCGCCTCCTGGATCCCCGGCCCCGAGGTCGAGCAGCTCGCCGAGCGCAACGGGGTCGTCACCGAGGGGGCGGCGAAGGGGCGGCCGACGATCGCCCGGCCCGAGCAGGCGGCGGAGGCGATCCTCGCCCTCTCCGGCGTCAGCAACGGCCGCATCGCGACGGCGGGCTTCCGCTCACTCGAGGAGCGCTGCGGTGTCCCGCTCGCCGACCTCGCCGAAGCCGCCGAGGAGACGCGGATCACCTTCGCCGACACGCAGGTGCAGCCACGCCGGGTCATCACCTCCCCCGAGTGGTCGGGGATCGACGAAGAGGGGCGGGCGTACGCGGCGTTCACGATCAACGTCGAGCGCGACAAACCCTGGCACACCCTCTCGGGCCGGATGCACCTCTACCTCGACCACGCCTGGATTCGCGAGCTCGGTGAAGGGCTGCCCGCCTACCGGCCGCCGGTCGACCACCGGCTGATGATGGCCGGAGGCAAGCCCGTCGACGGCAACGGCGCCCCCGAGGTGACGCTGCGCTACCTGACGCCGCACTCGAAGTGGTCGATCCACTCCGAGTACCAGGACAACCTGCACATGCTGACCCTGTTCCGGGGCGGCTCGGGGCTGTGGCTCAGCCCCGACGACGCGGAGACGATCGACGTCCGCGACAACGACTGGGTCGAGGCGCACAACCGCAACGGGATCCTCGTCACCAGGGCGGTCGTCTCACACCGGGTCCCCAAGGGCGTCTGCATGATGTACCACTCGAAGGACCGCCAGATCGGGACGCCGCTCTCGGAGATCGACGGCCGCCGCGGAGGCACCGAGAACGCCCTGACGACGATCGCGATGAAGCCGACCCACATGGTCGGCGGCTATGGCCAGCTCGCCTGGGGGCCCAACTACTACGGGCCCACCGGATCGAACCGCGACTCGGTCACGATCATCCGCAAGCGCAGCCAGGAGGTCGAGTACTGATGCGAGTCAAGGCGCAGGTCTCGATGGTGATGAACCTCGACAAGTGCATCGGCTGCCACACCTGCTCGGTCACCTGCAAGCAGGTGTGGACGAACCGCCCCGGCACCGAGTACGTCTGGTTCAACAACGTCGAGACCGCCCCCGGCCAGGGGTTCCCGCGCCGCTGGTCTGATCAGGAGCGGTGGAAGGGCGGCTGGGAGCTCGATCGCCGCGGGCGGCTGCGGCTGCGGGCCGGGGGTCAGCTGAAGAAGCTCCTGACGATCTTCTCCAACCCCGACCTGCCGACCATCGACGACTACTACGAGCCCTTCACCTACGACTACGAGACGCTGGTCGAGGCCCCGCTCGGCAAGCGCGACCCGGTGGCCCGCCCCCACTCCCAGCTCACCGGCAAGCCGATGGAGGTCGAGTGGGGGCCCAACTGGGACGAGGGGCTCGCCGGCGGCCTCGAATCGGCGCCGAAGGATCCGCACCTGGAGGGGATCGAGGAGGAGGTGCGGATGACCTACGAGCAGGCGTTCATGTTCTTCCTGCCGCGGATCTGCGAGCACTGCCTGAACCCCTCCTGCGTCGCGAGCTGCCCCTCCGGGGCGATGTACAAGCGCGAGGAGGACGGGATCGTCCTGGTCGATCAGGACAAGTGCCGAGGCTGGCGCTACTGCGTCTCCGGCTGCCCCTACAAGAAGGTCTACTTCAACCACAACACCGGCAAGGCCGAAAAGTGCACCCTCTGCTACCCGCGGATCGAGGCCGGTCAGCCGACGATCTGCTCGGAGACCTGTGTCGGCCGGATCCGCTACCTGGGCCTGGTTCTCTACGACGCCGACCGGGTGCAGGAGGCGGCCTCGGTGCCCGACGAGCGCGACCTGCTGGCCGCTCAGCGCGACGTCTTCCTCGACCCGGAGGAGCCCGCGGTGCGCGAGGCGGCGCGCGAGGCCGGCATCCCCGAGGACTGGATCGAGGCCGCGCGGCGCTCGCCCGTCTACGACCTGGCGATGCGATGGGGCGTGGCCCTGCCACTGCACCCCGAGTTCCGGACGCTGCCGATGGTCTGGTACGTGCCGCCGCTCTCGCCGGTCGCGGCGACGCTGGAGACCGACGGCTACGAGGCCGACCCCGACGACGTCTTCGGCGCCATCGACAACCTGCGGATCCCGCTCGAGTACCTCGCGAACCTGCTCACCGCCGGCGACGTGGACGAGATCAGGTCCGTCCTGCGCCGGCTCGCCGCGATGCGCTCCTACATGCGCAAGCGCGAGGTGCTCGGCGAGACCGACGAGGCGGTCCCCGGGCGGGTCGGCCTCAGCGGCCCCGAGCTCGAGCGCATGTACCGGCTGCTGGCGATCGCCGATTACGGGGATCGCTACGTGATCCCGCAGGCCCACGCCGAGCTCGGTCAGCGGCTGATGCAGGAGCAGGGCGGTTGCGGGCTCGACTTCGAGGACGGCCCCGGAAACTGCGGCGCGGTCGACTCGCGGCCCGACACCTCCTCCCCCCGGGTGCCCGTCGACGGTGAGCGGTTCCACCTCGTAGACCTGCTGACGAAGGGAGGGCGCGGCTCATGAGGCTCCGCCAGGCGCACCGGGCGCACAAGTCGCACACGGCCCGCGCAGCCCACACCCCGGGCGCAGTCGAGCAGAGCCCGCCATGGGCGCTGCTCAGCTACCTGCTGCGCTACCCCGGCGCTGAGGTGGCCGCGGCCTCCGGGGAGCTGGCGAGGGAGGTCGCGAGCCTTCCCGACGGCCCCGCCAAGCCCCCGCTCGAGCGCTTCATCGCATCGCGCCACAACTCGCCCACAGACCTCGCGGCGCACTACGTCGACACCTTCGACCTGCGCCGCCGCGCCAGCCTCGACCTCACCTACTACGCCCACGGGGACACGCGCGAGCGTGGGATGGCGATGCTGCGGCTGAAGAAGCTGTACCGCGCCGCCGGGCTCCCGATGTACTCCGCCGAGCTGCCCGATCACCTGACGGTGATGCTCGCCTTCGCGGCCGTCGCCGAGCCCGGCCGAGGGGAGGCGCTGCTAGCCGAGCACCGACCGGCCATCGAGCTCCTGCGGCTCTCGCTGCACGACCTCGAGAGCCCGTACGCCCACGTGCTCGACGCGGTCGCCGCCTGCCTGCCCGAGCTCACCACGCGGGATCGCTCGGAGGTGGAGAGGCTGGCCCGTGAGGGACCGCCGGAGGAGGCCGTCGGCCTCGAGCCGTACGGGCCGCCGGAGGCGATGCCGACGGGGGCACGCGCATGAGCGCGGGTGAGATCTTCCTCTGGATCATCGTCCCCTACGTGGCGATGACGACGTTCGTCGTCGGCCTCTGGTGGCGGTACCGGACCGACAAGTTCGGCTGGACGAGCCACTCGACGCAGATCTTCGAGAGCAAGATCCTCGGCTGGGCCGGGCCCGCGTTCCACTACGGGGCGCTCGCCGCGATCGGCGGGCACGTGATCGGGCTGATGGTCCCGAAGTCCTTCACCGAGGCGATCGGGATGTCGGAGAGCACCTACCGGTGGTTCTCGGCGATCGCGGGAGCCGTCGCGGGCGCGGTCTGCGTCGTCGGGTTCGTCGGGCTCGTCTACCGCCGCGCGACCGATCCGCGGGTGCGCCGGACCACCTCCCGCATCGACATCGCCGTCTACTTCCTCCTCGTGGTCCTGATCGGGCTCGGTTGCTTGATGACCTTCGCCCACAACCTGCTGACCACGAACCCCTACGACTACCGCGACTCGGTCTCGGAATGGTGGCGCTCGCTGCTCACCTTCCAGCCCGACGTCGAGGCGATCGAGGGCGCCAACACCGTCTACCAGGTGCACGCCATCGTCGCCTGGGCCTTCTGGGCCCTGTTCCCGTTCAGCCGCCTCGTCCACGCGCTGAGCATCCCCCTCCAGTACCTCGGACGTCCCTACATCCTCTACCGCAGGCGCTTCGCGCCCGCACCCGGGAGACCAAGATGAACACTCCGGATCGACACGGTTCGGCCGGCGCCCAGCTCGCGCTTGCCACCGCAGCATTCACGATCTCCTTCTACGCGTGGAGCCTGCTCGGGCCGCTCTCGCCGGACCTACAGGAGCACCTCGGCCTGAGCGACTTCCAGACCTCGGCGATGGTCGCCATCCCGGTACTGCTGGGCTCGCTCATGCGGATCCCGCTGGGATGGCTGACGGACCGCTACGGCGGCCGCCGCATCTTCAGCCTGCTCCTTGCCTACACCCCGATCCCGCTGGTCGCGCTGGCGATCTGGCACGACTCGCTGGGGACGATGCTCGCCTTCGGCTTCCTGCTCGGCTTCGCGGGAGCATCCTTCGCGGTCGGCGTGCCCTTCGTCAACGGCTGGTACCCGCCCGAGCGGCGAGGGTTCGCGCTCGGCGTCTACGGAGCCGGCATGGTCGGCACGGTGCTGGCCGGGTTGACCGCACCGAGGATCGCCGACCACTGGGGGCTCGCCGCGCCGTTCTGGGTCGCCGCCGGCCTCGTCGCAGCGATGGCTGTGGTGTTCTGGCTGGCCGCGCGGAACGCCGCCTCCCCGGCCGACGGGGGTCCCCGGCCCGGCATGTTCGCGTCGCTCAACGTGTTCCGCGGCAGCCGCCGGGCGTGGGCTCTGACCCTCTTCTACTTCCTGGCGTTCGGCGGTTTCGTGGCGATGTTCCTCTACCTGCCGAAGCTGCTGACCGCGGAGTTCGACCTGACGAAGGCCGACGCCGGTGCTCGCGCCGCGGGGTTCGCGCTGCTCGCCGTCATCGGACGCCCGCTCGGCGGCTGGCTCTCCGACCGGATCGGCGCGACGCGCGTGCTCACCGTCTGCTTCATCGGGACCGGAGCGATGGCGCTCGTCCTCGCCGCCGCCTACAGCTCGATGGTGCCGTTGACCATCGCCTGCCTGTCGATGGCTGTGTTCCTCGGCCTCGGGACCGGCGCCGTGTTCAAGCTCGTGCCGCAGTGGTTCCCCGACCGCGTCGGATCAGTGACCGGAGTCGTCGGCGCGGCCGGTGGGCTCGGCGGGTTCTTCCCGCCGCTGGTGATGGGGATCGTCAAGGGCGCAACCGGCGGATACGCGCTCGGCTTCGCGCTCATGGCGCTCGTCGCCGTCGCCTGCTTCCTGACGCTTCGCAGCCTCCGCGATCAGCCGGACCCGGCGCCCGGCTGATTCGCGGAGCGCTACGAACCCCCGGGCCTGAGCGCCTCCCCCAAGGCCCTCAAGTCTTCATCGGAGAGGTCGCGCTCGATCGCCGGGAACAGCTCGCGCTCCTCGTACCTGACGTGGCGCTCGAGGATCGTGCCCAGCTCGCGGAGATCGGCGGCGGTGACGGCATCGTCGTGGAGCCGCTGGGCGGAGACGGTCAGCGCCCGATGCTCGTCGACCACCCGGCGGGCCATCGCCTCGCCGCCGGCGGGCGCCTTCGCCAGCCAACCCGGAAGGAGGATGTCCTCCTCGGCGGCGAAGTGGGATCGCTCGGCCGCGAAGAAGGCGATTGCGTCGTCGCGGGGCTCGAGACTCTCCGCCCGCTTGAGCTTCATCGCCATGAACAGCGCCTGGTGGTGCTCCCGTGAGAGCGGTGCGAGGGCTTCGCTGCGCTTCATGCGGACATTTTACACTCGTCCGTGTGCAAAGTAGGCCTCGGGCGCTGCGGCCTCCCTCCGTCCGCTCCGTAATGCTCCGGGGGTGAGCGAGGGGCGAATCCGCGAGGACGTCGAGGAGCTGTGCGGCTTCGATGGGCGCCTGCCCGGCACCGACGCGGAGCGTCGCGCGTGCAACCACGTCGCCGAGCGACTGCGGGCGAGCGGGCGCCGGGCGATGGTCGAGCCGACCTACGTGCAGCCCCAGTGGGCGTTGGTGCACCTGCTCACCTGTCTGCTCGCGGTCGTCGGCAGCGTGATCGCCCAGGCCCAGCCGCTGGCCGGGTTCCTCTGCGTTCTCCTCGCCGCGACCTCCGCCTACCTCGACCTCTCGGCCCGCCTCTACCTGATCCGCCGCATCCCCTTCCGTCGCGCCTCCCAGAACGTCCACACCCTCCCGGCGGAGCCATCCGGCCCGACGGTCCTGCTCTGCGCCAACGCGGACGCTCCCCGCACCGGGCTGATCTACGCCCGGACCGGCGCCCGCATCGCCAACCGCCTCGGCCGACGCTTTCCCGTCGTCTCCTCCGGGACCCGGATCTGGTTCTGGTCCATCGCGCTGCTGCTGCCGCCGCTCGGGGTCCGGCTCGCGGGCCTCGACCCCGGCTGGCTCGCGGCGCTGCAGCTTCCCCAGACCCTGGTCCTGATCATCGCCTGCTTCCTGCTCGGCGAGATCGCCCTCTCCCCCGGCTCCCCGGGCGCGAACGCGAACGCGTCGGGAGTTGCCGCCGTCCTCGACGCGCTGCGGCGGATCGACGCGAACCCGCCCGAGAACCTGCGCGTCGAGGCCGTGATCGCCGGCGCCGGCGAGACCACCGAGCAGGGGATGCGGGCGTTCATCCGCGCGCACCGCAAGGAGCTTGCGAAGGAGGAGACCTGGTTCATCTCCTTCGAGTCGGTCGGCAGTGGCGAGCCGCGCTTCGTGGTCTCCCAGGGCCCCGCGGTCTCCCTGCCGATGGACCGCGGGCTCGGCGGCCTGGTGGCGGCTCTGGCGGAGGCTGACGGCGGCGACAGCGGTGATGACGGAGTCGCGGCGCCGCGGGAGAAGCCGATGCGCGACGGCCGCACGAGCGCCGCTTTCGTCGCCCGCGCCAACGGCTACCGGGCGCTGCCGCTCACCTGCCGGGAGTCGATCCGGGCGCTCCCCGAGCACCACCACACGCCCGCCGACACACCCGACGCGGTGGATCCCGACGCCGTCGCCGCCGTCGCCTCACTGGCCGCCGACGCGGTGCGGCTGCTGGACCGAGACGTCGGCCGCTCAACCGGCTCCTCGTAGACCTTCCGTGCCGGCGCCGCGCGACGCGGCTCGCGGCCTCAGACCGGGGTGATCGGGTTGTGCCGCTCGGTGAAGGCCCTGTCCTTGCCCTCGGCTTCGGCGTAGCGGCGGACGAGCTCGGCCCGAAGGTCGCCGGGCTCGATCACCGCGTCGACGACGAGCTCGGAGGCGAGGTGAAGGATGTCGATGTCGGCGGCGTACTCCTCGCGCTTGGCGCGTACGAACTCGGCCCGCTCCTCGGGGTCCTCGATCGCCTCGATCTGGTTGAAGTAGACGGCGTTGATTGCCGCCTCCGGCCCCATCACGGCGACCTGGGCGCCGGGCAGGGCGATGCAGGCGTCGGGCTCGAAGGCGGGGCCCGCCATCGCGTAGAGGCCGGCGCCGTACGCCTTGCGGACGACGACGCAGATCTTCGGCACCGTCGCCGAGCTCATGGCGGAGATCATCTTCGCGCCGTGGCGGATGATCCCCTGGCGCTCCACCGCCCTGCCGATCATGAAGCCGGGCACGTCGGCGAGGAAGAGCAGAGGGATGTTGAAGGCGTTGGCGGTGGAGATGAAGCGGGCCGCCTTGTCGGCGGAGTCGACGAACAGCACGCCGCCCTTCTGCTTCGGCTGGTTGGCGACGATCGCGATGGCGCGACCCTCGAGCCGGGCATAGCCGACGACCAGCTCCTTGGCCCAGCGCGAGTGCACCTCGAGGAAGGTGCCCGCGTCGCAGACGCCCTCGATCAGGTCACGGATGTCGAAGGGCGTCTTCTCGTCGCCGGGGACGACCTGCGCGGGCTGCTTGCCGGGGTCGGGGTCGCCGGGCGCGGCGGTCGGCGGCTCCTCGCGGAAGTTGGTCGGCATGTAGGCGAGGTAGTCGCGGGCGAGGTCGATCCCCTCCTCGTCGGTCTTGACGAGGAAGTGACCGCAGCCCGAGACGCCGGTATGCATGCGGGCGCCGCCGGTCTCCTCGAGCGTCGCCTCCTCCCCGATCACCATCTGCGCCATCCGCGGAGAGCCGAGGTACATCGAGGCGTTGCCGTCCCGCATGATCACGACGTCGCAGAAGGCGGGGATGTATGCCCCGCCGGCGGCCGAGGGGCCGAAGAGGACGCAGACCTGCGGGACGCGGCCTGACATCCGGACCTCGTTGTGGAAGATGCGGCCGGCGCCGCGGCGGCCCGGGAACATCTTCACCTGGTCTGTGATCCGCGCTCCGGCGGAGTCGACGAGGTAGATCATCGGGCACTCGAGCTTCAGCGCCCGCTCCTGGATGCGGATGATCTTCTCGACCGTCTTCGCCCCCCAGGAGCCCGCCTTCACGGTCGGGTCGTTGGCCATGACGGCGACGCGGCGGCCGCCGACGGTCCCGAGGCCGGTGACGACGCCGTCGGCGCCCAGGCCGTCGCCGTCCCAGTTGGCGAGCAGGCCCTCCTCCGAGAAGCTATCGGGATCGAGTAGACGGGAGACGCGCTCGCGGACCTGCAGCTTGCCCTGTGCGGCGACCTTCTCGTGGTGACGCTCGGGACCGCCGGCGAGCCCGGCCGCGGTGGCGCGTTCGAGACCCGAGGCCTCAGAGGTGCCGGAGGTCTCGCCGGTCTCGCTCACAGCAGTGAGTCGCTCATGTCGTCGGGGTCGTCGGTTGCCGGATCGTCACCGGAGCTTCCGCGACGCCGGCGCTCGAGCTCGCGCTCGCGGGCGCGTTCGCGCTCCTCGGTGTCGAACTCCTCGACCATCATCTGCGTCTCGTCCTCGTTGCCGACGACGGGCGGCGGCGGACCGGCGGGCTCGGCGGGCTCGTCATCGTCGTCATCGGGGAGCCCGACCGTCGTGTCGTCGGAACCCTCGGGCGGCGGAGGTGGCGGCTGCGGCAGCGGATGCTCCTGGACGGCTTCGGGATCGTTGGCGGCCGCGGGCTTGCGGGCGGCGGGCTGCTCGGTCGTCTCGGGCTCGTCGGCGTCGTCGGCGGAGTCCTCCGCGTCGCTCTCGACCACCTCCTCGTCATCGTCGGAGCGGTGCTCGCCCGTCTCCTCCTCGGCGGCGTCGAGCGCCTTAGCGAGACCATCCGGGAGCTCGAGATCCTCGCCGCCGGGACCCTCGACGACGCCGCGGATCCCGGTCGTCAGCGACTCGAGGTTCTCGACGATCCCCTCGCGCGCCTTGACCAGAGCCGCGATCTCCTGCTCGACCGCGGCGGTGCGGGCCTTCGCCTGCTCCTCGGCCTCGCGCAGGCGCGCGTCGGCCTTGCCGATCTTCTCCTGCGCCTCGGCCTCCGCCTTGGTGCGCAGCTCGGACGCCTCACGGGCGGCCGCCTCGGCGGAGATGCGGACGTGCTCGTCGGCGGCGCGGCGTGTCTCGGTCGCGTACTCGTCGGCGGAGCTGCGCGCCGCGGCCGCGTCCCGGTCGGCGCCCTCCCTCGTCTCCTTGGCCTCGGCCTTCGCCTCGGAGAGCAGCGACTCGGCGCTCTCCTGCGCGGAGGAGAGGATGCCGCCGGTGCGCTCACCGACGCGCTCCATCTCGCGCTTGATCAGCTCGGCGCGAGTCTGGTCGGTGCCGCCGGTCTCGAGCCAGTCGGCGAGCTCGCGCAGGTAGCCGTCGACCGCCTCGGGGTCATACCCACCCCTGCGCGCGGTCGGGAAGCTCGCCGTCCTCAGCCTGTCGATGAAGTCATCAGCCATGCAGTTGCTGGGGGCATTGTTGCGCCCCCGCGCCCTCGCGTCCCCGCCGGCCTACAGACCGAGGTCCGTCGGGACCGGCTTCTCGCCCGAGTAGTCGTAGAAGCCCTTACCCGACTTCTTGCCGTACCAGCCGGCAGCGACCATCTTGCGCAGCGTCGGCGGCGCGGCGAAACGGCGCTCGGCGTACTCGGCGAACATCACCTGCGCGATCGAGTTCAGCGTGTCGAGCCCGACGAAATCGGCGAGCGTCAGCGGCCCCATCGGGTGCGCGGCGCCTCCCTTCATCGCAACGTCGATCTCGTCGATCGAGCCGAAGCCCTCCTCGTAGGCGCGGATCGCGTCCAGCATGTAGGGAACGAGCAGGCGGTTGACGATGAAGCCCGCCTTGTCCTTGGCGGCGACGACGGTCTTCCCGAGCTGGGATCCGAACTCGTTTCCGAGGGCGAGCGCCTCCTCGGAGGTGGTCACCGTCTGCACCACCTCCAACAGCGGCATCACCTGCGCAGGGTTGAAGAGGTGCAGGCCCAGGAACTTGTCCGGCCGGGAGGTCGAGGCGGCCTGGTCGATCACCGGCAGCGACGAGGTGTTCGTGGCGAAGACGGCCTCGGGCTTGACGATGGCGTCGACCTCGGCCCACATCTCGAGCTTCCCGTCGAGGTCCTCGGTCATCGCCTCGACGACGAGGTCGCAGTCGGCGAGCTCGCCGTAGTCGGTCGTCCCGTTGATGCGGCCGCGGATCGCGTCGGCGTCGGCCTGCTCGAGCTTGCCCTTCTCGACCGCGCGGCCGAGCTGCTTGTCGATCATCCCGATGCCCTTGGCGAGCTTCTCGTCGTCGACCTCGCGCAGAACCACGTCCCACCCGGCCTGGGCGCTGATCTGCGCGATGCCATGGCCCATCAGGCCGCCGCCAACGATTCCAACCTTGCTGATCGCCATCTCTCTCTTGAAGCCTTTCGCTCTCGGTTCTCGGGTCCTGGTGCGGCGGCGGACCCTAGCGGGGAGGGCCTTCTCTCGGGCTTCTTGACGGTTCCGCCAGGGAATCGGCGCTGAATCGGCACGGTGCGTGTCCCACACGTGCGCCGAGCGATGGCAGCGTTGGATCCGTGCCCGGTGGGCCCCCGAAAACGGACAAGACTCGACCGAAAACGGAGGTCGACCGGCGAATCGAGGCCACAGCCGCCGAGCAGTTGCACCTCGTCGACGCGGTGCAACTGGCCGAAAGCGGCCTGGGTTCGCGCGGCGCCCGTTTCCGCGTCGCCGGCCACGCCCTTCATCGCATGCAGATGAACGTCTTCGCGCTGCACCCTCCGCCCCACTCGCAGGCGCAGCGCCTGCTCGCGGCGACGATGACCTACGGGACGGGGACGCTGGTCAGCCATGAGGCCTCCGGCATCCACCAGCGGTTCCGCGAAGGGCCGCTGCGGATGATCGACGTCATCACCGAGCGGACCCATCCGCGCTCCCGCGGCGGGATCATCGTCCACCCCGTCGACCGCATCGACCCGCGTGACGTCCGCCGGGTCGACGGGGTGCCGTGCGCTTCCGCCGACCTAGTGCTCGTGCAGCTCGCTCCCTCACTGGATGAGATGGAGCTCGAGCGGGCGCTGGTGGCCGCGGAATCCCTCGGGTACGTGAAACGCGGGCGGCTCGCCGAGCTCGTGGCCGAGCGGCGCGGGCGGCCGGGGATGCCGAAGCTGGAAGCGCTCCTGGAGCTGGAACCGGTCCTCAGCCAGAGCGACCTCGAGCTCCTCTTCCTGCCGCTCAGGCGGCCGGCGGGGCTGGAGCGTCCACTGACCGAGTACCCCGTCGCGGTCCCGGAGCTGGACGAGCCGATCCGCGTCGACTTCTACTGGCCGCACCTGCGCATGGTCGTCGAGGCCGACTCGCAGCGATTCCACGGGGACTGGGAGCGTGCCGAGATCGACCGCGAGCGCGACCAGCTCCTCGCTCTGACCGGACGCGTCTGCCACCGCTTCGTGAGGCGCAAGGTCAAGTCCGACCCGCTCGGCTGCGCCCGTCGGCTCCGGGCGCTCGCCGAGATCCGGGCGCGGGAGATCGTGCTGGATGCGCCGGCAGAGACACAAGCCGCCGCGTGACGCGGAAGGCTGTCGCGCCGCGAGCGACGCTGAGGCGCACCGCCGCCGCTCCCCTCGCCAGCCTCCTTCGAGGTCGACCTCCGGAAACGGATGACATTCGACCGGAAACGGAGGTCGAGCGGGGAGGTTCGGAGGTGGACTTCCGAAAACGGATGAAGTTCGTCCGGAAACGGAGGTCGAGCGGGTGCGGCCGGGCGGTGAGGGCGGGCGTGTGAGCCGGGCGGGAAGGGCGAGCGTGGCGGCCGGGCGGCGAGGCCGGGCGGGCGGGAGAACCTCGCCGCCGGCGCAGCCCCCGCGGCGCCTCAGGCCAGGCCGAGCTCCTTGAACCGCTGGCCCATCGCCTCGGCCATCGCCTGCACGCCGCTGAGCGGGCGCAGCATGACGGTGAGCTCGTCGATGAGGCCGTCGTCATCGAAGTGGAGGATGTCGATGCCCTCGACCTTCCTGCCGTTGGCCTCGGCGCGGAAGATCAGCGTCGCGACGCGCTGCTCGGCGTCCTCGACGCGATGCACGTACTCGAAGTCGCTGAAGATGACGAAAGGACCCTCGGTGATGATCGTGCCGACCAGCTCCTTGCCCTGGTACGGCTTGAAGGAGACCGGGCTCCAGAAGGTGATGTCCTCGGCCATGGCGTCCTTCATGGCCTGCTTGTCGAGGGAGTGGACGGCGTCGACGAAGCGATCGTGAAGCATGCGGCGAGCCTATTGGAAGCTGCTCAGCCCGGCAGCTTCGCGGCCATGCCCTCCATGGTCCCCATCGTCCGCCGGGTGGAGGGGCCGGTGATCGCGTCGATCGCGTCGAGGTCGAGCTCCGACTCGAGCAGGCCACCGCTCGGCAGCCAGTAGATCTCGCGCTCGACCGAGACGAGCGGGTCGGCATCGGTGGCCATCGCCAGGATCTCCTCGCGCTGCTTGTCGGTGGGCCGCTTCGCGAGGACCGAGACCTGCAGCTTGCCGTCGGAGGCCGCCACGGCACCTTCGTCGAAGGGCTGGAAGTCGGCGATCGCCCGCAGCTCCGCCGCGGTGCGCAGATAGGTCGGGACCTCGTAGCCGAGCGACTCCTCGAGGCCCTCCTCGATCTCGGCGACGAGCACGCCCTCTGCGCGCCTGCCCGTCTCGAAGATGACGTTGCCGCTCGCGCGGAAGGTGCTGACCGAGTCGAACCCGCCGATCCCCTCGAACGCCTCGGTGAGATCGGCGTTTGTGATCCGCCGCCCGCCGACGTTCATCCCCCGCAGGAACGCGGCATAGACCGCCACCTAGGCCTGACCGCCCCAGTCGATCGGCCCCGCCGTGAGCAGGCGCGCCCCGAGCGGCCGTCCGAGGACGTCCTGGACCGAGCGGGACGCGGCGAGAAGCGATTCGAGGTCGATACCGGTGTCGATCCCCATCTCGTGGAACATCGAAACCAGATCCTCGCTCGAGACGTTCCCCGTCGACCCGGGTGGGACCGGACAGCCACCCAGCTCGCCGAAGCTCGACTCGAAGGAGGTGACCCCCTCCCCGAGCGCCGCCAGAGCGTTCGCCAACCCCTGCCCGCGTGTGTTGTGGAAGTGGGCGGTGAGCTCGGCCCCGTCCAGCCGGTCGCGGGCGTGGGCGTAGAAGTCGGCGACCTGTCGCGGGTTCGCCATCCCGGTCGTGTCGCCGAAGCCGATCTCCGTGCAGCCGTCCTCGCGCAGCCGCTCGGCGATCTCGAGAACGCGGTCCCGCGCGACAGCGCCCTCGTAGGGACAGCCGAAGCTGGTCGCGATCACGCCCTCGCAGCGCAGCCCCTCTCGCCGGGCGCGCGCGATGACCCCCATCAGCCCCTCCAGCGACTCGGCGACGGAGCGGTTCACGTTCTTGCGGTTGTGGGTCTCCGAAGCTGAGAGGAAGACGCTGATCTCATCGAAGCGATCGCGGTGCCGCAGCGCGTTGTCGAGACCGCGTTCGTTCGGGATCAGGACCGAGCAGGAGACGCCCTCTCGGCGCTCGAGCGTCTCGAGGACCGCGGCGCCGTCGGCGAGCTGCGGGATGACGTCGGCTCGGACGAAGGAGGTCACCTCGATCCGCTTCAGGCCGGCGTCGGCGAGCATGCCGATCAGCCGGACCTTCTCCTCGGTCGGGATCACCTCTGGCTCGTTCTGGAAACCGTCGCGGGGCCCGACCTCGCGGATCTTCACCTCGCTCGGGTAGTCCGCCACGACCTCAGCCAGCCTGATCGCCGTCCCCGCCGCCGGGGACCTGGACGACGCGACGCTGGTGGGTGCCGACGCCGATCGTCCGCTCCCCCTCCTTCACCTCGACATCGAAGAACAGCTTGCGGCCGTCCTGGACGTCGGTCAGCTTCGCGCTGGCGGTGCAGACGGATCCCTCCACGGCGCCCGAGACGTGCTTGATGCAGACCTCGAAGCCGACGGTGGCGCTGCCCTCGGGAAGCAGGGCGTAGGCGAGGACCGCGGACGTCCGCTCCATCATCCCGATCATCCCCGGGGTCGAGAGGACGGAGAAGCCGAGCGTTCCGCCGACATCCGTCAGCAGCGGGCCCTCGACCGTGAACTCGTCGCTGCGCTCGGCGCCCGGCTCGAGCGGCGCCGGGCCGTCCGGGTTGCGCTCGGGCTTGGGGAGGTCGAGGGAGTCAGCGGGTCCGGCCATCAGCCACTGACTCTAGCCGCAGCACCGTCGCCGCCCCCCGGGCGACGCGCCCTCCCCGACATCACCCCGATAACTGCCCCAATAGACTCGCCGCCCCGTGAACTCGGACCCGAGCAGCGAATCAGGCGCGACGCCGATCCCAATCATCGGCGGCACCGGAGCGCTCGGCTACGGGCTCGCCGTGCGCTGGGCGCGGGTCGGGCTCGATGTCGTGATCGGCTCCCGCGACCCCGGCCGCGCCGCCGAGGCCGCGGCGAAGGTGCGCGAGGCGACGGGCAGCGACTCCGTCGATGGCCTCGGCAACGAGGAGGCCGCCGCGAAGGGACCGATCGTCTTCCTCACCGTCCCGTTTCGCGCCCAGTCGGAAACGCTCAACAACCTTCGCGGCGCCCTCACCCAGGGCCAGATCCTCGTCGACTGCACCGTGCCTCTCGCCGCCGCCGTCAGCGGCAAGGCGACCCGCTCGCTCGGCGTCTGGCAGGGCTCGGCCGCCCAGCAGGCCCAGGAGATGGTCCCCGACGGGGTAACGGTCGTCTCGGCCCTGCACACCGTCGGTGCGCCGACCCTCGCCGACCTCGGCGCCACGCTCGACGAGGATGTGCTGGTCTGCGGCGACAAGAAGAAGGACAAGGCGCCCGTCGCGCGGCTGATCGAGCGGATCGAGGGGCTGCGCGCGGTGAACGCCGGGCCGCTGGAGACCGCGAGGATCGCCGAGCAGCTCACCCCCCTCCTGATCTCGATCAACGTTCGCTACAAGGCGCACGCAGGACTCAAGCTCACCGGGCTCCCCGACGTCGATCCCTGGGCGTGAGCGGCGTCGTCGTCCTCGCGGGCGGCACCGGCGGGGCGAAGCTCGCCGCCGGGATGCAGGAGGTCGTCGGCTCGCGGCTGACGGTGATCGCCAACACCGGCGACGACGTCGAGGCGCTCGGCGTCCACGTCTCCCCCGACCCCGACCTCTGCACCTACTGGCTCGCCGGGCAGATCGACGCCGAGCGCGGATGGGGGATCGCGGGCGACTCCTTCAAGGTCTTCGAGCGCATGAAGGAACTCGGGGCGCCCAGCTGGTTCGGCCTCTCCGACCTCGACCTCGCGACCTGCCTGGAACGCCGCCGCCGTCTCGACGCGGGCGACCGCCTCACCGTCATCCAGGGCGACATCGCCCGGGCTCTGGGGGTCGAGGCGACGGTGCTGCCGATGTGCGATGAGCCCGTTCGCACGCGGGTCCGCACCCCCGACGGTTGGCGTGAGTTCCAGGAGTTCCTCGTCCACGACGGCGCGGAGCCGCCGATCGAGGAGGTCGCACTCGCCGGCGTCGAGAAGGCGCGGCCCACCCCCGAGATCGAGGCGGCGCTGGAGGCGGCCGAGGCGATCGTCATCGGTCCCTCCAACCCGATGATCTCGATCGGGCCGATCCTCGCGGTGCCGGGGATGCGGGACCTGCTCGCCGCCGCGCGAGCGCCCGTCGTCGCCGTCAGCCCCTACGTCGGCGGCGAGGTCATCAAGGGCCCGACGGGGAAGTTCATCCGCGCCGCCGGGCACGAGGACTCGGTGCGCGGCGTCGCCGACGTCTACGCCGGCGTCATCGACGCGATCGTGATCGACGCCGATGACCCCGCCCCCGACCCGGCCGGGGTCCGGACGACCCGGCAGCCGACGCTGATGGCGGACGCCGACGCACGCGTCCGCGTCGCCCGCGCGGTGCTCGACTACGCGACGTCGGCCGGCGTCTGAGCGCGCGTCCATGCGGACGACTGCCGTCCTCCCGATCAAGCGCTTCGGAGCGGCCAAGAGCCGGCTCTCGCAGACGCTCTCCCCCGCCGCTCGCGCCGACCTCGCGGAGGCGATGCTGACCGACGTCCTCGCGGGTCTCTCGCGGGCCGAGCGGATCGAGCGGGTGATCGTCGTCAGCGGTGAGCCCCGGGCGGCGTCCGTTGCGAGCGAGGCGGACGTCGAGCTGATCGACGACCGTGATGACGACGGCCACTCGGAGGCGGCGCTATTGGGCGTCGGCGCGGCGCTCGCTGCGGGCGCGGAGTGCGCGGCGCTCCTGCCCGGCGACTGCCCGCTCCTGGATCCGCGCGAGCTCGACGCCGCGCTCGCGGAGGTCGCGCCCGGCACAGCCTCGGTCATCCCGGACCGCCACGGAAGCGGCACCAACGGCCTGCTGCTGGCGCCGCCCGATGCGATGACCCCGTCCTTCGGCCCGGGCAGCCGCGAACGCCACCTCGAACTCGCCCGCGCCGCCGGCGTCGTGGGCAGGTTGGTCGAGATCCCTTCGCTCGGCCTCGACCTCGACACGCCGGACGACCTCATCGACCTCACCCGCGTGGCCGCCGAGAACCCGCACCGCGCCCCGGCCACGGCGCGCGCCCTCGAAGAGCTCGGACTCCGGCGGTGAGGGCGGTCGAGCTGATCGCCGTGGAGGGGCTGCCCGAGGTCGCGGCAGGCGACGACCTGGCGGCGCTGATTGCCGGCCGCGCCGCCCTAGCCCACGGGGACCCCGTCGCCATCGCCCAGAAGGTCGTCTCGAAGGCGGAGGGACGACGTCGGCGACTCGCCGACGTCGAGGCCGGAGAGAGAGCGCGGGAGCTGGCGGCGCGGCTCGACAAGGACCCGGCGCTCGTCGAGCTGATCCTCGCCGAGTCGCGGGCGATCGTCCGCGACGAGCGGGTTCTGATCGTCGAGACGACGAGCGGGCTGATCTGCGCCAACGCCGGCATCGACTCCTCGAACACGGGCGCGGGCGCGGGTGCCGAGGGTGAGGTGCTGCTCCTCCCCGCAGACCCCGACCGCTCCGCACGTGAGCTCCGCGCCGGGATCGAGGCTGCCTCGGGCCGGCGCGTCGCCGTCGTCGTCACCGACAGCTTCGGGCGGCCCTGGCGGGTCGGCCAGAGCGAGGTCGCGATCGGCTGCGCCGGCATCGACCCCAGCGACGACTGGCGCGGGCGACGCGACCGCGACGGCCGCGAGCTCGCCGCGACCGAGATCGCGATCGCCGACGAGGTCGCGGCCGCCTCCGACCTCGCCCGCGACAAGGCGGCGGGGATTCCCGTCGTGATCGTCCGCGGGCTCGGCGAGCGCGTCATCGCCGCCGACGGGCCCGGCGCTGCGGCGCTGCGGCGGGCCGAGGCGGACGACCTCTTCCGCTGAGCCGGCCGCGCCGGAGTCGGCGGGCGCGCTCAGATCACGAGAACGGCCGAGCCCTCCACGCGGCCCGCCCGGAGGTCATCGAGGGCGCGAGGGGCATCAGCGAGCGAGTAGGTGGTGACCGTCGGGGTGAGGCCGCGCCGTGCCGCCATCGGCAGGAACTCGAGGCCGTCGCGGCGGGTCAGGTTCGCGACCGAGCGGATCGATCGCTCCTCCCAGAGGATGTCGTAGGGGAACGATGGGATGTCGCTCATGTGGATCCCCGCGCAGACCAGGGTGCCGCCCGGGCGGATCAACCGCAGGGCGGTCGGTACCAGATCGCCCGCCGGGGCGAAGATGATCGCGGCGTCGAGGGGCTCGGGTGGGCGCTCGCTCGTCCCTCCGGCCCAGACGGCGCCGAGCGAGCGGGCGAAGGCGGCCGTCACCTCATCTCCGTCGCGCGTGAACGCGTAGGGCTCACGCTCCTGCATGACGAGGAGGCGGCAGATCAGATGCGCGGAGGAGCCGAAGCCGAAGAGGCCGATGCGCTCGGCGTCGGCGCACATGCGGAGGGCCCGGTAGCCGATCAGACCCGCGCAGAGGAGCGGGGCGAGCTCCGCAGCCGGGGGACCCGGCTCGAGGGGCAGCGCGTAGCGCGAGTCGACCGCGATCAGCTCCGCGTAGCCGCCGTTGCGCGAGTAGCCGTGGAACAGCGCCCGCGGGCAGAGGTTCTCGCGGCCCTCGCGGCAGCGATCGCACTCACCGCACGTCCAGGCGAGCCAGGGTATGCCGACGCGCTGGCCGACCTCGAGGCTGGCGGCTGCACCGACCGAGACGACATGGCCGACCGCCTGGTGGCCGAGGACGAGCGGCAGCACGGGGTCGGGAAGCTCGCCGTCGATCACGTGCAGGTCGGTGCGGCAGACGCCACACGCCTCGACCTCGACCACGACCTCACCGACCTTCGCCTCGGGGTCCGGAAGCTCGGCCTCCCGCAGTGGACCACCCGGCTCCTCGAGGACCATCGCTCGCATACCCGGCTCTATTCCTCCACAGCCGCGAACCTAATCGCTCCGGCGCCGCGAGCCTGAATAGCATCGCGCCGCCCATGCGCCGCAGAATCGCACCACCTGGCGCGCTCGCCGGAGTCGCGGGCGCGCTTCTCATCGCCCTCGGAACCGCGCTGCTGCGCGACCTGCCCTCGACCGGAGCCTCCGATCTCGACGTCTACTCCTACTTCCTGGACGAGCGGGACACGGTCCGGGTCGGCGCCGTATGTCTGCTGCTCGGGGCGCTGCTCCTCGTTCCGTTCCTCGCCTCGTTGCGGATCGGCGAGGCCATCGGACCTCGCAGGCCGGCGGCGGCGGCGACACTGATGTGCGGGGCGATCGGTGCGGCGGCCATCGCGTTCGCAGCCGCGGTGATCGGCGGCCTCGCCGTCGGAGCCGAGAACGCCGACCCGGGCACCAGCCGGACGCTGCTCGACCTGGCCGGGGCCGTCATGGGAGGCGCCGGTGCGGCGTTGACGGTGGCCGCCCTCTGCGCCTCCGCGGACGCCCATGGGCAGGGGGCACCGTCCTGGGTGCCGGCGCTGTGGACCCTCTGTGGGCTCTCGCTGCTGCTCTGGCTCGGGCCGCTCCTCAGCGACGCCGCCGCGCTGCGGGCGGGCTCGATCGCCGGCACCTTTGCCGGGGTCGCGGGGCTGCTCGTCTGGACCGGCAGCGCGGCGCTTCTGGCTCGGCGCCGCGATCCGCGGATCGTCGCGGCGGAGCGGGCGGAGGCCGAGGCGGCCCAACTCGCCGGATCTCAGTAGGTCTCGAGGACCTCGTAGAGGGTGGTGCGCTGCGCCGGCGTGCGGCCGGCGCGCCGAGCCGCCGCGATCAGGTCCTCCGGCTCGAGGCGGCTGCCGTGCTGTGAACCGGCCATCCGCGAGATGCTCTCCTCCATCAGCGTGCCGCCGAGATCGTTGACCCCCCAACGCAGCGCCTCGGTGGCGGCGTCGAGACCCATCTTCACCCAGCTCGCCTGCAGATTCGGGATCGTCCTTCCCAAGGCGAGCCGGAAGACGGCGGTGTGCTTGAGGTTCTCCTCGTCGGAGATCTCCTCGATGCCATGAGTCCGGCCCAGCATCGTGTGGTACGGGATGAACGAGAGGGGCACGAACTCGGTGATGCCGCCGGTGCGTTCCTGCAGCGCCCGTACGACCCGCATGTGCTCGGCGAGTTCCCGCGGGCGCTCGATGTGGCCGAACATCACCGTCGAGGTCGAGCGCAGCCCGGCGCGGTGGGAGGCCTCGATGATCTCCACCCAGCGCCCGGCCGGGAGCTTGTTCGGGGAGATGCGCTGGCGGACGCCGTCCTCGAGGACCTCCGCCGCGGTCCCCGGAGTCGAGCCGAGCCCGCGTTCGCGCAGGTAGGCGAAGACGTAGTCGGGATCCCTCCCAGAGCGCTCGCACATGAAGTGGACCTCCATCGGCGAGTAGGCGTGGAGGTGGATCTCGGGCGCGGCGGCCTTGGCCCGCTGGAGCCACTCGCCGTAGTCGGAGAGCTCGTATTCGGGGTGGATCCCGCCCTGCATGCAGATCTCCGTCGCCCCGAAGCCGACCGCCTCGCGGACGCGCTCGGCGAACTCCGCCGGGTCGATCTCGTAGGCGTCGGGAGAGCGCCGCGTCTGCCCGAAGCCGCAGAACGCGCAGCCGACGGTGCAGACGTTGGTGAAGTTGATGTTGCGGTTGACGACGAACGTCGCCACGTCGCCCGCGATCTCGGCGCGGAGCTCGTCGGCCGCCTGCCGCATGTCCTCGATCGCCTCCGGACGTCGCTCGGCGAACAGCGCGGTGAGCTCCTCGGGGCTGAGCTCCTCCCCGCGCCGCCCCGTTCGACCGCGCGCGCGGTGAGGTCGGGCGAGCCGTTGACGTGAGGGGCGGACCCGTTGCTCTGGCGACCCGGACGCGAGCGCGGCAGGAACGTCGGGAACCGCTGCTCGACCACGCCGAGAACGCCCCTGTTCATCCACTCCTCGTTCATGTACTGGGGGTAGACGCAGAGCCGCTCGGTGAGCGCGTAGCCGCGTGGGCGCAGTTGCTTTCGCACCTGGTGGGGCTCGGGAAGGGATGTTCGGGCGAGATGTGGTCGCCGTTGGCGGAGAGGCCGCCGAGATCCGTCGCCCCCGCTTCGACCAGGTCGATCCACCAGTCGGAGAGGTTGGGCGGCACCTGGATACCGACGCCGGGCAGCAGCCGCCGAGCCTCGGCGACGAGCCGCTTCATGTCCTCGAGCGAGACCGGCGAGGCCCAAGCCGGGAACTCCGGCCCTCCGGCGGCCTCGCTCTCCTCGCCGCTCCAGCGCCGCTCGCTCGCCTCCTCGGCGATGTCGGCGACCTCGGCTCCGTAGTAGCGCGGGTGCGGGACGAAGTTCTGGAGGATCACCTCCTGGATGTGCCCGTACTTCTCATGCACGGCCGCCAGCGCCTCCAACGAGTCGATCCGCTCCTCCTCGCTCTCACCGATGCCGACGAGGATGCCGCTGGTAAACGGGATGCGCAGATCGCCCGCCGCCTCGATCGTCTCCAGCCGCACCGCCGGATGCTTGGTCGGAGAGCCGGCGTGGACCGTCTCCATCAGCCGTTCGCTGACCGACTCGAGCATCAGACCCTGCGACGCAGTCACCCCGCGCAACCGGGCGAGGTGCTCGCGGGGCGCGACGCCGATGTTCGTGTGCGGGAGCATTCCCCGCAGCAGCGCCTCCTCACACGCCCATTCGACGTAGGAGGTGAAGTCCTCGTGGCCCCATCCGCGCAGGCGCTCGGCGACGATGGGGTTGACCTCCGGCGACTCGCCGGTCAGGACCAGCAGCTCCTTGACGTTGCGGCGTGCGGCCTCGTCGAGGCGGGCGCGGACCGCGTCGGGGTCGTGGATGTGCGCCTGGTGGGTGGCGAAGGCGCAGTACTTGCAGTAGCAGCGGCACGTCCGCGACAGCGACAGAGTCAGGTTCCGCGAGTAGGTGACGCGCCGCATCGGCGTCACGGTGCTCGTCGGAGTCGGTGCGCGCGCGGGGGACATCGGCGCCCCAAGCTAGCGATGTGCCTCCCCGAACGAGAGCGGGGCGCCCCCAAGGACGCCCCGCTCGGCAACTCAGATCGAGCTTCGGATCAGGACCCGGGGGCTTTCTCCGGCTCGTCCTCGGGCTCGCCCGGAGCGAGGACCAGCTTGTAGAACCCCACCGCCAGGACGGCACCGAGCAGCGGCCCGACCACGTACGGCCAGACGCCGCCCCACTCGCCGGAGACCAGCGCCGGGCCGAACCAACGGGCCGGGTTGAAGCTGGCGCCGGTCAGCGGGCCGAACACCAGCACCGCGGAGGTGAAGACCAGGCCGATGGTGAGCGGAGCCCACTCGCGCCAGGCCTTCGAGTTGAGCGCGACCGCGACGACCGCGGAGACGATCAGGAAGGCGCCGATGGCCTCGCCGATCATGCCGGCGAAGTTCCCGCTGAGCATGTCCGACACGGACGGAGCGCCGTAGTTGGCGGCCCGGCCCTCGTCCTCGATCAGACCCTTGACCAGCAGGGCGCCGAGAACACCGCCGGAGAGCTGGGCCAGGATGTAGACGACAGCGTCGATCGGGTCGATCCGCTTCATGATCGCCGCAGCGGTCGTGACCGCCGGGTTCAGGTGAGCGCCGGAGACGCCGCCCAGGATCTGGATCAGCGCGAAGAGGGTCAGACCCTGCACGAGCGCTACGGCCACGAAGTCGGAGCCGAACTGGGGGCTACCCCCGACCGCGACGTAGAGGCTGACGACCATCCCGATCATGAACGTCAGAAACAGCGTTCCGACGAGCTCGGCGATGTAGGCAGCAAGTCCTCGATCCTGCACTGATTCAAACCTCCTGTAGAAAATCTCCGCACAGCGGGCGGAAGAGCGTGGGCAGTCTAGTCAAACCCCTTCCCCGGGAGGCCAATAGGCTGGCGCGAGCAGATGAATCGGATTGCCGCGTCGCTGGCGGCCCTCCTGTTGACGATGGCCCTCGGGGCCTGCGGCGGGAGCGGCGCTGAACCGGACGCGCCGTCGGACGGCGCGCGCCCGACGCTGGTTCTCGACTTCCAGCCGAACGCGGTCCACGCCGGGATCTACGCCGCGCTCGCCGACGGCGCTGCGCTCGACGTCCGCATCCCGGGCGCCAGCACCGACGCACCGAAGCTGCTGCAGGCGGGGCGCGCCGACCTCGCCGTCATGGCCATCCAGGACCTCGCGATCGCTCGCGAACGCGGGGCCGACCTGGTCGCGGTCGGGGCGCTGGTGCAACGGCCGCTCGCCGCGGTGATCGCCGCTGAGGAGGCTGCGATCCGCTCCCCGGCGGACCTGCGCGGCGCGACGGTCGGCGTCACCGGGCTCCCCTCCGACGACGCCGTGCTGGCGGCGGTTCTCGACTCCGCGGGAGGCGATCACGGCGATCCGCCCGACACCGTCACCATCGGCTTCGACGCGATCTCAGCGCTCTCCGCGGGCCGGGTCGACGCGGCGACGGCCTTCTGGAACGTCGAGGGCGTGGCGCTGCGGGAGGCGGGCGTGCCGACCCGAGAGTTCCGGGTCGACGATTTCGGCGCACCCGCGTTCCCCGAGCTGGTCCTGGTGACGACCCGCGAGCGGCTCGACGCCGACCGCGAGCTGATCGCCTCGGTCGTCGACGACCTGCGGGCCGGCTACCAGAGCGCCATCGACGACCCGCAAGCGGCGCTTGCCGACGAGCTCGACGCGGTCCCGGGGCTCCGGGAGGACACCCTGGTCGCCCAGCTCGAGGCTCTCGGCGGAGCCTTCGAGCCGGCCCTGGAGCTGAACCGCCGCGAGATCGAGCGCTGGGCGGACTACGCCGTCGACTACGGGATCGTCGCCGAGCGCCCCGACGTCGATTCAGCCTTCGACTTCGGGCTGGCTAACGGGACGGGTTGAGCAGGCGCTCCGCGAGCTCGGGGAGCTCGCGCGCCATCCGCGAACGCGGCACGACGAGGTCGAAGCCCGCCTCCTCGGCGCGGCGCCGGGTCTCAACGTCCACGTGCGAGTAGAAGCCGAGGGTCGGCGGCCCGATGGCGACGAGCGTCGCCGGGTCCGGTGTCGCCTCGAGGTCGGCGACGATCAGGTCGGCCTCGGCGTCGCCCTCGGTGAGGGCGCCGCGGACCTCTACCTCGTGACCGGCGGCCCGCAGCGCGCCCTCGACCCTGCTCGCGAGCATCAGGTCGGTGACGAGGGCAACGACGCGTGCCACGGCGAAGCGGGAGCAGGCGCCCTAGATCGAGCGGCGCCGGCGGTACTCCTGCCGGACGCTCTCGGGGCGGCCCCACATCTGCACGACCTCGGCCCGGCCCTCGTTGAGGTCGCGGACGACCAGCTCGCCGTCGATCCCCTGCGCGTCGAGCATGCTCAGCACCCAGGCGACGGTCTCCGGGGCGGCGCCGTGGCCGAAGCCGTTGGCGACGTTGATCCGCCAGTGCCACTCCGCCTCCGAGTAGGGCTGGGCGTTGATCTGCGTCATCGGGATCGACGCGTCCACGTAGCGGTCCTCGTCGGCGAGCCGCAGGTCCATCTGCATGTCGGTCCAGTCGCGCGGAAGCGAGTCGACGATCTCCTGGAAGGCCTCACCGAGCGGCATGCGATGAGCCTATCGGGCGTTTCGGGCGCGGTGGTCCGTGACGCCTGCGATCCGTTGCGGTTCGGTCCGTGGATTGTCACATCCGCGTCTGGATCGGTGACGGCGTCGACTCCACGATCCCCGGCATGCCACCCGCGCTGCCATTCGGTGCTCCCCACGAACACTTAATGGCAATGCAACTGGCTCGCCGCCTCGCCGAGAGCCAGTCGTGGGTGATCGCGCGGTGGCAGCTGCTCGAGCTCGGCGTCCCGCCGGGCCAGATCCGCGGCTGGATCGCCGCGGGCAGGCTGCACATCCAGCTCCCCGGCGTCTACTCCTGGGGGCGTCCGACGCTCGACGAGAAGGGAGAGCACATCGCGGCGCTCCTCTTCACCGGCACGGGCTCGGCGCTCACGGGGCTGACGGGCCTCTGGTGGGAGGACCTGCTCCCGTTCCGCCCGGCCGCGATCCACATCGACGCGCCGGGGCGCAGCCGCCCGCGGCCGGGCCTGGTCGTACGCCATCCCCAGGCGATCGTCAGGCACGAGCATCGGGGGCTTCCGGTCGTCGACCTCGCGCGGGCGCTGCTCGTCGCGTCCGAGGAACTCGACCACAACGCACTGAGGAACGTGCTCGCGCGCGCCGACTACGAGGACCTCCTCTCTCTGCCGTCGCTGCAGGCGTCATGCGCGGAGGGGCCGAAGGGATCGAAGGCCCTGCGCGCCGCCATGGACGCCCATCTCCCCCAGCTCGCCCACTGCGTCAACGATTTCGAGCGGGACTTCGTGCTGCTGTGTGAGGCATACGAGCTGCCGGTCCCCGACCCGAACGTACGGATGGGGCGATACGTGCCGGACATGCTGTGGCGGGAGAGCAAGGCTGATCGTCGAGCTCGACGGGAAGGGAGCCCACACCTCCGCGGCGCAGAAGCACAGCGATGCCACCAAGCAGGAGTGGCTGGAGGCACGCGGCTACACGGTGATCCGCTTCACCTGGGAAGAGGTCCACTTCCAGCCTCAGCTCGTCGCCGCGGCGGTACGCGCGGCGCTGGCTCAGCCCAGGAACAGCTCGTAGAGCAGGAATGCGTTGAGGCCGATGATCGCGACAGCCAGGGTGCCGGCGAGGGCGGTCAGCCACGTCGGGTTCACGAGCGCTCCCATCACCCGCTTCTTCCGCGCGATCAGCAGCAGCGGAACGAGCGCGAACGGGATGCCGAACGAGAGCACGACCTGGGAGATGACGAGGGCCCTGGTCGGGTCGAGTCCGATCGCGAGGATCACCAGCGCCGGGGCCAGGGTGATCGCCCGGCGCAGGTTGAGCGGGATCCGGCGGTCGATGAACCCCTGCATGATCACCTGACCCGCCATCGTCCCGACCGAGGTCGAGGCCAGCCCGGAGGCGAGGAGGGCGACCCCGAAGACCGTCGCCGCGTTGTCGGAGACTGTCTGCGCGAGCCCGTCGTAGGCGCCCTCGATGGAGTCGATGTCGGTCAGCCCACCGGCGTTGAACAGCCCCGCCGCGACGATGACCATCGACATGTTCACGAGGCCCGCGATGCTCATCGCGATCACCACGTCGACCTTCTCGAAGTTGAGGATCCGGCGCCGCTCGCGGTCGTTGCGGCCGACGATGCGCTGCGAGGTCAGCGCCGAGTGCAGGTAGACGACGTGCGGCATCACGGTCGCGCCGAGGATCCCGGTGGCGAGCAGGATGCTCTCGGTGCCGTCGAATCCGGGGATGAAGCCCTCGGCGATCGCCTTCGGATCGGGGTTCGACTGCGTCACCTCGAACGCGAACGAGGCGATGACGATGCCGACGAAGCCGGCGATCACCGCCTCGAGCTTGCGAAAGCCGCGCTGCTGCAGGGTGAGGATCGCGAAGGAACCCGCCCCGGCGATGATCCCCGCCCAGAACAGAGGGATGCCGAACAGCAGGTAGAGGCCGAGCGCGGCGCCGATCACCTCGGCGACGTCGGTCGCCATCGCGACCAACTCGCCCTGCACCCAGAGCCCGAGCGAGGTCTTGCGCGGGAACTCCTCCCGGCACAGCTCCGGGAGGTTCTTGCCGGTGGCGATCCCGAGCTTCGCGGACTGCGTCTGCACCAGCATCCCGATCAGGTTGGCCGCGAGCACCACCCACAGCAGGGCGTAGCCGAACTGCGCGCCACCGGCGATGTTGGTCGCGAAGTTCCCCGGGTCGATGTAGGCGACCGAGGCGACGAAGGCCGGCCCGAGGAAAGGCCAGAGACGCGAGATGCCGCGGCCGCGGTGTCCGTCGAGCGAGGCCCGCGCCGCTTCGGCGACCCGGGACTCGCCGGGCATGAAGATCTCGTCGCGCTCCACCGCGTGCTCCGTCGCCACCTCGACCCCGCCGTCCTGCCGGTCGCCCCGCGTGGCGACCGCGTCCCGCCCTTCCATCAAGCGCTTCCCTCCGGGAGCGTCGCCACCCGCATCGCCCGGGCGAGCCCACCACCGAGGGTGAAGGTGCCGCCGTCGAAGCGGACCGAGAGTGGACCGTCGAAGGGTTCCCGTGAGACGAGCTCGAGACGCTCGCCGGGGGCGATCCCGCGCTCACCGAGGTAGCGGAGCATCTCGGGGTCGGAGTCGGAGACGCGCACGAACATCCCGCGCTCACCGGGCTCGAGCGCGGCGAGGGGGCGCGTGTGCTCCTCCTCGAGCTCCAGCTCGGGGCTGGGGATCGGGTCGCCATGGGGATCGTGGCTCGGATCTCCGAGCGCCGCCGCCATTCGCTGCTCGAGCTCCTCGGAGATGTAGTGCTCGAGAACCTCGGCCTCGTCGTGGACGCGATCCCAGGGCATTCCCAGCGCCTCCGCGAGGTAGGACTCGATGATGCGGTGATGGCGGATCACCTCGAGCGCCATGCGCTCACCGGCTTCGGTCAGCTCGACGCCGCGGTAGGGCTCGTAGCGCAGGAGCCCGAGCGAATCCATCCGCTTCAGCATCGCCGTGACGGTTCCCGGCGAGACGCCGAGCCGCTCCGCCAGCGAGCTGGTCCCGATCGGTCCCTCGGCGCGGCTCGACAGCGCGTAGATCGCCTTCGCGTAGTCCTCGATCGCCTCCGAAGCGCGGCCGCGGGCCACGCGCCCATGGGCTCCCGTCGGATTGTCGGCGGCGGCGGCCCTCGCCGTGTTTGGAGCTCCCACAATCGAAAGTTTGACACATCAAACTTTCAGGCGACTCCTGGCCTCTCTCCTGGCGTCACCGCGGGCGTCTCAACGGTCTCATCAGGCCCATTCGGCGGGCTCGGGCCGAGGGGCACGGCGACCTACAATCCTCCGATGCCGCAGGAAGTCGAGATCGACGCCCAGTACCGGGCGACCCGTGAGGAGGCAGGGCTGCTCGACCGCTCCGACCGGGCCCGGATCGCCGTCACCGGAAGCGAGGCGGGCGAGTTCCTTCAGGGCCAGATCACCAACGATGTCGAGGCGCTCGAACCGGGAACCGGCTGCTACGCGGCTCTGCTCGATCGCAAGGGGCACATCCGCGCCGACATGCGCGTGCTGCGGCTCGCCCCCGACTCCTACCTGATCGACACCGAGCCCGAGGCCGGTGATGCGGTCCTGGCCCACCTCTCGATGTACAAGATCGGGCGCGACGCCGAGGTGGCCGCAGCCGGCTCCGACGAGCGACTGCTGTCGCTGATCGGCCCGCGATCGGAGGGCATCATCGGCGCCCCGCTTGGCCCCGAGCACACGCATCGGGAGGTCCGGATCGACGGTGTCGACTGCCGGGCCGTCGCCACGGACGCCGGCGCCGATCTGCTCGTCCCGGCCGCCTCCGCGCAGACCGTTGAGGCGGCGCTGCTCGCGGCGGGCGCGGAGCCCATCGAGGCGCGAGCGGCGGAGATCGGGCGCGTCGAGAGCGGCCGGCCCCGGCTCGGCCACGAGATCGAGCCCGACCGGACGATGCCGCAGGAGGCGGGGATCAACGAGCGTGCCGTCAGCTTCACGAAGGGCTGCTACATCGGGCAGGAGACGGTCGCGCGCCTGCACTACAAGGGCAAGCCCAATCGCCACCTCCGGCTGCTCACCTCCACCGCCGAGCTCCCGGAGGGCGCGGCTGTGAGCCTCGAGGGCCGTGAGCTCGGCAACGTCGGGACCGCGGTCCTCTCCCCCGCCCGTGGCCCTCTCGCCCTGGCGATCCTGCGGCGCGAAGCCGAGCCCGGCGATGAGGTCGAGGTGGCGGGCCCGGATGGCGGAACGCTGACCGCGACGGTCGAGGAGATCGCGGAGAGCGAGGGGTGAGCGGCGAGCGGCGGGCGGCCCGTACGGTCGGTCTCGGGGGCAAGCCGCTCGGGACGTCCTCGCCGCTGCTCGGCGGTCCGGTCGTCGGCGCCGATGAGGACGAGTCCCTCCACGCCCCCGAGCCCGACGGCATTCCCTCCCACTTCGACCCGACGGGCGATCACCTCGCCGCGAACCCGCCGGCGGCGCTCAGGGCGCCGGCGGATCCCGGGCCCGACCTGCGGGCCCTGCTGGCCGAAACCGAGGAGGGCCGGGAGCTCGACGACTGGGGGCGCTCCGAGCGCATGGTCGAGCTGACCGACCCGCTGCTCAACTTCTACTACCGCTACTGGTTCCGGGTCGAGCCCGAGGGGATCGAGAACGTCCCCTCCTCCGGGGGCGCGCTGCTCGTGGGCAACCACTCCGGCGCCCTGCCCCCGGATGGGCCGATGATCATGCAGGCGATCCGCAACGAGCATCCGGCTCCGCGCCCCCTGTACATGCTCGGCGAGCACTGGTTCAAGGGCTATCCCGGGGTCTCGATGCTGGCTGCGAAGATCGGCGTCGTCCCCGCCCACCCCGCCAACGCCCAGCGCCTCCTCGGCGACGAGGGCCGGCTCGCGCTGGTCTTCCCGGAGGGGGCGAAGGGCAGCGGCAAGGTCCTCTGGCAGCGGTACCGGCTGCGCCGTTTCGGGCGCGGTGGCTTCGTCCGCACGGCGCTGAGGGCGCGCGTCCCGATCGTCCCGGTCGCGGTGATGGGCGGCGAGGAGGCGATGCCGATCTTCGCCCACATGCGTTCGCTGCAACGCGCGACGGGGCTCCTGTACGCGCCTCTGAACCACGCATTCCCTCACTTCGGGCTCGCCGCCGGGCTCATGTACATGCCCGCCAAGTTCAGGATCCGGTTCCTCGAGCCGCTCGATCTCCCGGCCCTTCCCGACGACACGATCGAGGACGCCGGAGCCGTGCAGGGAATCGCCGAGGAGATCCGTGCGCGCATCCAGGGAGCGGTCGACGAGATGCTCTCCGAGCGCCGTTCGGTGTGGCTCGGCTGACGGGTGTCGTGCCGGGCGCCGTGCGTTCGGATAGATTCTCCGCAGGATGAGGAGGAGCTTCCTAGCGGGCGCAGCGTTGCTTGCCGGCATCGTCGCGACAGGATGCGGGGCTGAGGATCACCCCAACGATCCGCGGCCACCGGCCGGGATCGAGCTGAGCGCGAAGATCGACGATCACCGGGTCATCATCGCGCCCGCCAACGTCGGCGCCGGTCTGGCGACCATCACCTTCTCCAACCAGTCCACCGACGACGTCGAGGTCGAGTTCGTGGACGAGACCGGCAAGCGCGCCGGCGCCACCAACCCGATCGCCGCCGGCGGCGTCGGGACGCTCCAGCTCGAACTCAAGCAGGGGGCCTACGAGCTGACGCCCGACGTCAGCTCGATCTCGAGCGGGAAGCTGACCGTCGGGCCGCTGCGCCCGAGTGCCCAGAACGACCTGCTGCTGCCCTGACCGGCCCAGGCGAGCAACCCGCCCCGCAGTTCGGCGACTTCTACCGGCTCATCTACGCGATGGGCGCCGCCGGCCAGCGGCCCTCGCTGCCGATCTCCTGGGACGAGCTCGCACGGCGGGCGGCCGAGTCGATGGACGAGCGCGCGGCCGGCTACGTGTTCGGCTCCGCGGGGACCGAGGACACCGAGCGCGAGAACGCTGCGGCCTTCGGGCGCCTCCGGCTCGTCCCCCGGATGCTGCGCGACGTCTCCTCCCGCAACCTCTCGACCACGCTGCTCGGGCTCGACCTGGTCGCGCCGGTGGGTCTGGCGCCGATCGGCGTCCAGAACATCGTCCACACGGACGGCGAGCTCGCGACGGCGCGAGGCGCTGCGGCCGTCGGCGTCCCGATGTGCGCGGGGACCGTCGCCGCCCACACGATGGAGGAGATCGCCACCGAGCTCGGGGACACGCCGAGGATGTTCCAGCTCTACTGGCCCAACGAGCCCGAGCTCGCCGAGAGCTTCCTGCGGCGCGCCGAGGCGGCCGGCTACGGCGCGGTGGTGGTCACGGTCGACAACGCGTTCCCGGGCTGGAAGCCGCGCGACCTGCAGAACGCGTACCTGCCGTTCCTGGACGGGGAGGGCCTCGCCAACTTCTTCGCCGACCCGGTGTTCAGAGACTCGCTCGACGCGCCACCGGAGGAGGACGTCGGGGCCGCGGTCGGTCGCTTCGTCGGCGTGTTCGGAAACCCCGCGCTCACCTGGAACGACCTCGACTGGCTGCGGGCCGAGACCTCCCTGCCGATCATCCTCAAGGGCGTCCTTCATGCCGACGACGCACGTGAGGCGCGCGAGCGCGGGATCGACGGAATCGCTGTCTCCAACCACGGGGGGCGTCAGGTCGACGGCGCGATCGCGGCGATCGACGCGCTCCCCGCCGTCGCTGACGCGGTTGGCGACGAGCTCGCGATCCTCTTCGACAGCGGCATCCGCTCGGGCGCCGACGCCGTCAAGGCGCTTGCTCTGGGCGCCGACGCCGTGCTGCTCGGCCGCCCCTATCTGTGGGGTTTGGCGCTCGAGGGAGCCGAGGGCGTCGAGAAGGTGCTTCGCCACCTGCTCGCCGAGCTGGACCTGACGATGGCGCTCTCGGGCTGCACTTCCCCGTCGCAGCTCGAGCCCGGGATGCTCACGCGCCGCGACTGAGGGTCGGCCGCCTCAGACGTCGTTCGTATCAGCCGAGACCTCGTCCGTCTCGGCCTCCACGGCGTCCGCCACGAGGCTCTCGATGCGGGTGAGGTCCGCCTCGACGGCCGCAACCATGTCCTCGAGTCCCTCGCGAGCCTTCTTCGAGCTCTTGTCGATGTTGGTGAGGGAGAGACGGACGGCCTGAGCACGCTTCAGTGCGGCGGTCGCCGACTCGGCGGCGTCGAGCACGCCGCCCGCGTCGACCTCGAGGGCTGAGTTGCGAGCAGCCAGCAGCCGCAGCCGCACGTATCGGTAGACGAGCTTCAGCGCGAGCCCGTCGGGCGCCTCGGGATCGACGGCGATGATCAGCTTGTTGCCCTGGTACTCGTGCAGCTCCTCGCGGCCGGAGGGAACGTTCTCCTCCCCCGCAACGACCAGGACCCCGTAGCCCGCCTCGCGCTCGGCCATCGCCGCATCGAGCTCGGCCCAGGCCTCGTTCTTGGACAGCTTGCGGTCCTTGTCCTCGAAGACGACCTTCGCCAGGCAGGGCCCGCTGCTGGCCCCGATCTCGACGACGGTGTCGCCCTTCTTGGAACCCCCGGCGCCGCGCTCGTTGCCGGTGTGCCTGGCGACGTCGCCGAAGCCGTCGGCGATGTCCTCGAGGACGCCGTGGACGCGTTCCTCGAACGTGAAGCCCTTGCGGGTGCCGGCATCCTCGGCCTCGGCGACGGCGGCATCGCCGGCGTGACGCTCGAGCAGCACCGCGATCTGCTTCTTCAGCTCAGCGATCTCACCCTGGTTGCGGTGAGACTCCTTGCGATGGCTCTCGACCAGCGCGCTGGCCAGGTTGTCGCTCGCCTGCTTGAGCTCTGACATCTGCTTGGCATGGCGCTCCTCGGCATCGCGACGCGCTTCCTGCTCACGCAGCTGCATCGCGACGAGCGGGTTGCTCGCGTCCTGCGACGTCAGCATCTTCATCAGCTCGTCCTTCTGGGACTGAGCCATGCCCTGCATCATCGCCTTGATCTGACCCTGCACCGAATCGGTGCGGCCGTCGTCGAAGTTCGCGGCGATCCTGTCGGCGATCTCCTTGCTGCCGACCTCGAGCTGCCGCTCGAGCTCGCCGCTGAGCTTGCCCATCTGCTCGCCGAACTCGTGCTTGACGTAGTCGACGTTCGTCGCGGTCGACTCCGAGTCGATCACGCGAGCGCCGATCTCGACGGCCTTGGCGACGGTCTCGGGCGCGGGGACACCGGCCTCGTGGCGCTCGCGGACGACCTTGGCGGCGCGCTCGTCGGTGATCGTCAGCGACTCGATGACGATCCTGTCGTCGATCGCGCGCACGGAGGCGCGTTCCTCGAAGGGCAGCTGGTCGAGATGCGATCGGGAGGCTTCCATGGCGGCTCACGAAGGTAGTCGCGACCCCGGATGCAATCCTGACGCGCAACTTGGAACCCGCCCGCGAAGACCTCGAGCGCCTGCGTGAGCTCAACGCCGAGATCAGCGACCTCGGCCGCGCCCGGGCGCTGCTCTTCTGGGACGAGCGCACTCAGATGCCGCCCGCCGGGCAGGCGGGGCGAGCCGAGCAGCTGGCGACTCTCGTCCGCATCCGCCACCGGATCCAGGCATCCGACGAGCTCGCCGCGCTGCTGGAACGACTCGAGGCCGCCGAGCTCGCGGACCCGATCGTCGCCGCGACGGTGCGGATAACCGCCCGCGACGCCGCCAAGGCCCGCCTCGTCCCCGCCGAGCTGCGGGCGGAGATGGCCCGCGCGGCCTCCGACGGCGAGCGCGCCTGGCGGGAGGCGCGGGAACTCGGAGACGCGACGCCGTTCCTACCGGCGCTCGCGCGCAACATCGAGCTCCGCCGCCGCTACATCGAGTGCTTCGATGACGTCGAGCACCCCTACGACGCGCTCTTGGACGACTTCGAGCCCGGCGCGCGCGTCGCCCAGGTGCGACCGCTGCTCGCCGAGCTGCGGGCGGGGCTCGTGCCCATCGTGGCGGCCATCGCCGCCTCCGATGCCGACGTCGATGATGCGCCGCTGCAGGGAACCTTCGCCCCCGAAGCCCAGGAGCGCGTGGTCAAGCGCGTGGTCGCAGGGCTCCCCCTGGCGGAGGGCACCTGGCGGATCGACCCCACCGGCCACCCCTTCGCGCTCTCGGCCGCCCACGGTGACGTGCGGCTGACGACGCGCTACGAGCCCGACGACATCTCCTACGCGATCTTCTCCTCGATCCACGAGGCCGGCCACGGGATCTACGAATCGGGCATCCCCGCCGAGCTGCGCCGCGGACCGCTGGGCCGCCCTCCCTCGCTCGGCTTCCACGAGTCCCAGAGCCGCCTCTGGGAGAACTGGGTCGGCCGCTCCCGACCCTTCCTCGCATCGCTCTTGCCGATCCTCCGCGAGGAGCTGCCGGGCCGCTTCGACGAGATCGGCCCCGAGGACCTGCACCGCGCGGCCAACCGAGCCGGCCCATCCCCGATCCGCGTCGAGGCCGACGAGGTCACCTACAACCTCCACATCGCGCTGCGCTTCGAGCTCGAGCTGTCCCTGTTCGAAGGCGAGATCGAGCCGGCCGATCTGCCCGAAGCATGGAAGGAGCTGACGCGGTCCTACCTCGGGATCGAGGTCGCCGGCGACGTCGAGGGGATCCTGCAGGACGTGCACTGGGCCGCGGGCTCGTTCGGCTACTTCCCGACCTACTCGCTGGGCAACCTGATCGCGGCGCAGCTCTGGGAGATCGCCGCCCGCGAGGACCCGGCGCTCACCGCTGAGACGCCCCTCGACGGGCTCTGGCCGCTGCGGGAGTGGCTCGTGGAGCGGCTTCACCGCCACGCCGGGACGCTGCTCCCGGCGGAGCTTGCGCGTCAGGTGCTCGGAGGCCCCGTCGAAGCGGAGCCGCTGCTGCGGCACCTGCGCGCCAAGTTCGGGGCGCTGTACGGCTTCTGAGCCCGCCGTTCAGCTCGAAAGCGCGCTGAACATGCCCGTCCTCGCTACGATCCGCGCCGCTTTCCGCAGGAACCTGAAAACGAGCCCGCCGGCCGAGGGGCGGCGGGACGAAGGAGAACCGTGGCCGTAGACATCGCCGACGTATCGAAGCTTGACGTGGAGCCGGGAGAGCTCCCCGAGAAGATGGCCGCCTGGGTCATCCGCAAGGAACGTGAGGGCGAGCCGAAGGACGCCTTCCAGGTCGAGGAGGTCGACGTTCCGGAGCCCGCGGCCTTCGAGGTGATCGTCCGGGTGATGGCCGCCGGCGTCAACTTCAACAACGTCTGGGCCTCGTTCGGCAAGCCGGTCTCCGTCTTCGGCTACGGCGACCACCCCGAGTACGGCCACCACATCGGTGGCTCCGACGCCTCCGGGATCGTCTGGAAGGTCGGACCGGGCGTCACCAACTGGAAGCCCGGCGACGAGGTCGTCATCCACTGCAACCAGGCCTCCTACGAGGACGTCGAGGTCCACGGCCTCGACCCGATGGCGGCCCCCTCCCAGAAGATCTGGGGCTACGAGACGACCTGGGGTTCCTTCGCGCAGTTCACGAAGGTCCAGGCGCAGCAGCTGCTGCCGAAGCCGCAGAACCTCTCGTGGGTCGACTGCTCCGCCTACGGCCTGACCTACTTCACCGCCTACCGGATGCTGATGAACCGGGCGCAGATCCAGGCCGGCCACAACGTCCTCATCTGGGGCGCGGCCGGCGGCCTCGGCGTCTTCGCCGTGCAGCTCTGCAAGGCCGCGGGCGCCAACTGCGTCGGCGTCGTCTCCTCCCCCGAGAAGGGCGAGCTGGTCAAGGAGCTGGGAGCCGTCGACTACATCGACCGCAACGAGTTCAAGGGCATGATGCGGACCGGCAACGAGACCCCCGAGGAGGAGAAGGCCCGCTTCGGCGAGTCGCGCGCCTTCGCCAAGAAGGTCAAGGGGATCCTCGGCGACGCTCCCGACATCGTCTTCGAGCACGTCGGCCAGGCGACGTTCCCGACCTCGGTCTTCACGGTGAAGCCGTTCGGCAAGGTCGTGATCTGCGGCGCCACCTCGGGCTACACGCTCGACTTCGACGTCCGGTACCTGTGGATGAAGCAGAAGGAGATCATCGGATCTCACTTCGCCAACGCCTACGAGTGCATGCGCGCCAACCAGCTGATGGCCGAGGGCAAGGTCCGCCCGGTGCTGTCGGAGGCGATGGGCTTCGAGGGCGTCCCGGAGGCGCATCAGATGATGCACGAGAACCGCCACAGCGGGAAGATCACGGTCCGCGTCGGCGCCACCGACAACGACCAGGGCAAGACCGCGGAGGGCGAGGGCGCGATCTGGGCGGAGGTCGGCGCCTAGGCGCCGAACCTCTCCCGCCGCTGTCGCAATAGGATGGGCTCCTGATGTCCGAGGTCAACGTCATCGACTGGCACATCAACCCGTTCCGGGCGGATCGCTGGTACGCGATCTGGATGCCGGCGCTGCGGCGGGCGCCCTCGTTCGGCGCCACGTCCTACTCGCTGACCCGGGCCGAGGACGACCACCTGCACTTCGTGCAGACCACCTACTGGGAGAACCGCGCCGACTTCGAGCGCTTCTGGTCCTCCGACGAGGTCTCGCGCGCCCGCCAGGACTCGCTCGACCTCTTCAACAAGCCGGTGCTGCCGGGCTGGCACGTGCTGCTGGCCGCCGAGGCCGAGTAGCGCGCGAACGCCGCTACTCGTAGAGCTCGACTGCCGTCCCCGCCTCGACCCCGGCCGCCAACCTGGCGTCCGTCGTCACCAGCGGAAGATCCAGCTGGTGCGCGAGCGCGGCGTAGCTGGCGTCGTAGATCGACAGCCGGTGGCGTTGCGCCCAGATGCGGCTGCGTAACTCCGCGTGGGGCCAGGTGACAGCCCGGAGCCCATCGAACCTCCACAGCGCGGCTGCCAATCGCGACGGTTCAACTCGCGCTCCCCGCTCGAGACCTCGCAGCGCGCTCAATACCTCGAGCTCGAACAACTCGGGCACGTGGACCTCGGGAACGGAGCCGACACGAACGTCGAGAGGACCGGCTGCGGGGCTGAAGGCGATGAGGAAGTCGACCGCGGCGCTCGCATCCAGGACGATCACGGATCCGGCCGGTTGGCCCGGACGAGCTCAGCCGGGGTCATTCCGCCGAGATCGATCGGTGGGTCGGACCTGACCTGCTCGACCCATTCCGCGAGCGTCGGTTTCTCGGCCACCGCCGCGATCTCTCGCAGCAGCATGTCCGAGAGGGTCATCCCCTGGCGGGCGGCGCGCGCTTTCAACGTCCGGTGCAGATCGTCGGGGACGTTGCGGATCTGGATCATCTTGGACATGCGCAGCGCATTGTTGCATGTGTATCGCATGTGATCGTCGCCAACCGGTCCAACCACTTGCGGCCAATTGATCTACTCTCCGGGGCGTGACCGAGGTTCTCTACTACGCGTTCCCGTACTTCATCCTGCTGCTGATCCTCGAGGCGCTCGCCTTCAAGTACCTCGGAGACGACGACGGCGGGCTGATCGGATACGACGCCCGCGACACCCGCACCAGCCTGCTGCTCGGGATCGGGAACGTCGTCATCAACTTCGGGTGGAAGCTCGTGGTGCTGACGCTCTACGTCGCCATCTACGAGCTGACGCCGCTGCGCCTCGACCCCTCCGACTGGTGGACCTGGGTCCTGCTCTTCTTCGCCGACGACTTCTCCTACTACTGGTTCCACCGGGTCAGCCACGAGAGCCGGTTCTTCTGGGCCAGCCACGTCGTCCACCACTCGAGCACCCACTACAACCTCTCAACGGCGCTGCGGCAGACCTGGGTGCCGATGACCTACCTGCCGTTCTGGCTCTGGCTCCCCGCGGTCGGGTTCGAGCCGTGGATGGTGCTGCTGGCCCAGTCGTGGTCGCTGATCTACCAGTTCGGGATCCACACCGAGCGGATCGGGAAGCTGCCGCGCCCGATCGAGTACGTCTTCAACACCCCCTCCCACCACCGCGTCCACCACGGCTCCAACAAGATCTACCTCGACCGCAACTACGGGGGCATCCTCGTCATCTGGGACCGCATGTTCGGGACCTACGAGGGCGAGAGCGAGCGCGTCCACTACGGGCTGACGAAGAACATCCACACCTACAACGTCGTCCGCGCCGCCTTCCACGAGTACGTGGCGATGTGGCACGACATCAAGCGGACCCCGCGCTGGCGCGACAAGCTCGGCGTCCTCTACCACGGCCCCGGCTGGACGCCGGCGGGGGTTGAACCGGGCCGCATGGAGTCCAACACGCGCGGCTGAACGAGTAGCGTTCCCTCAGGGGTACTAACCGAAGCAAGAAACCAAAGAGAGGAACTTCATCTGATGCTGCTCGCCGACTACACCTTCGGCCAAGGACTGCTCACGGTCCTTTGGATCTTCGTCTTCGTGGCCTGGATCATGGTCCTGTTCACGATCATCGGCGACCTCTTCCGCGACCACGAGATGTCGGGCTGGGTCAAGGCGATCTGGGTCCTGTTCCTCGTCTTCCTTCCGTTCCTGACCGGCCTGATCTACCTGATCGCGCGCGGCAGCGGGATGCGCGAGCGCTCGCTCGCCGCTCAGAAGGAGGCGCAGCAGCAGTTCGACTCCTACATCCGCGAGACGGCGGGTGGCTCCTCCGACGTCGACGAGATCTCGAAGCTCGCCGAGCTCCACGACAAGGGCAAGCTGAGCGACGAGGAGTTCGCCAACGCGAAGGCCAAGCTCCTGAGCTGAGGCCCAGGGCCCGGCGGAACCCGGGCGTCGTGGTCGCTAGGCGGCGACCGCGGCGCCGGGCCGCTGGAGGATCGTGGCGCTGACGCCCTCGAGGACGTCGATCATCGCTTCGGTCGAGCTGCTCCGCGAACCCGCCTCGAGCGTCACCGCCCACACCCGTCGCACCGGCGCGAACGGCTCGATGTCGACGATCGCGACCTCGGGGTTGCGGTGCATGAGCGCCAGATCGGGGATCAGCGTCACACCGACCCCGGCGGCGACCAGCGCCTGCATGACCGTGTAGTCGTTGCTCTCGTAGGCGACGTCGGGGGTGAACCCGGCACGCTCGCAGCTCAGCACGGTGAGCCTGCGGCAGGAGCTCTCGCTCGCGCCGCACAGCCAGGTCTCCCCCGCGAGCTGCTCGAGCCTGATCTCCCGCTCGCCGGCGAGCCGATGCTCGGGCGGCAACGCGACGTGCATCTCCTCGTCGAGGAGATGGGTCAGGACGAGGTCGCGGTCGCCGCCGATCTGATCGAGCTCGAAGTCGTAGGCGAGAACGAGATCGGCCGCGCCGCGCTTCAGGGCGGGCAGCGAGTCCTCCGGATCGGCCTCGGTGAGGCCGAGGCGGATGGACGGGTGGAGATCGCGGAAGCGGCGCACCGCGTGGGTGACCAGCGTCGCGCTCGCGCTCGAGAAGGACGCCATCCGCAGCTCCCCGGCCCCGAGCCCCGCGAGCTCGGCGAGCTGGCGCTCGGCCTCCTCGAGGCGGCAGATCGCCGCGTCGGCGTGGGAGACCAGCAGGGTGCCGGCGTCCGTCAGCTGCGGCCCGCCGCGGAGGCGCAGCAGCAGCGGCACACCAACCTCCGCCTCGAGCGCGGAGATCTGCTGGCTCACCGCCGACTGGGAGACGTGCAGCTCGTCGGCGGCGGCCGAGAACGAACCGCATTCGGCCACCTCCCTGAGAACCCGCAACCGCTTCAGATCAAGCATAAGTCAACCTTATCAGATCGTTCTTGGATTCATATTGCGCTAATCACCGGAACGCGGCACCCTGAATGCACAGACCCCACCTACCCGAGCGAAGGAGGCAGACGTGTTCTACATGCAGACAGAGACCACAGAGCGGACCCCGGCGAGCACCCCGAACGCGAGCGCCTCCACCGAGGCGCAGCGCCGCGCAACGAGCGGCGGGGAGATCTCCCTCAGGGTCCTCGGCCCCGCCGACGCCGCATCGCTGCGGCGGCTCGCGCAGCTCGACAGCAGGGCCATCCCCGCCGGCAGGTTGCTCGGCGCGGAGCTCGGCGGCCTGCTCGTCGCCGCCCTCTCACTTGACGATGGGAGCATCGTCGCCGATCCGTTCCGCGCGTCGGCGGCCGCTGTGGAGCTCCTCCAGCTCCGCGCCGGCCAGCTTCGCGGCCCTGCCCGCCGCAAGCGCCGCCGCCGGATTCGGATCCCGTCCCTCCCGCGGGCACGCGGAGCGCTCGCCGGCTCACCCCCCGGCGGCGGCAGCCGTCTGCTGCAGCTCTGACCTCCTCCCCGTGAGGGACACGAGACGCCTCGGCCCGAGCTGATCCAGCTCGGCCGGGGCGTTTCGCATCAGCGCCTCAGCGCCTCAGTGCTCCTCCAGCGGCGCCATGGTCAGACCGGCCGTGGCCAGCTGCTCCCAGTAGTGCTCGGCGGCCTCCCGGTGGCCGCTCCAGACGATCGCGAGGCCGCGGTTGTGGATCTCGTTGGCGAGGCCCATGCCGCGGTCGTAGTCGACCCCGGGGATCGTCCGCGCCAGGGAGCGGGCGACGTGCTCGAAGGTGTTGTGGTCGTCGTTGCGGACGATCACAAGCCAATTCCCGCCGAGACCCGAACCGGGACCGGACGTCTTCGGCAACTCGACTGTCGTCGTGGACATCGCTCGCTCGACTCCCGTCGGCAGCGTACATAGACAGGCGTCCGCCGCGCGGGCGGGCGCCGAGCCTCACTTGTTCGGGATCTGCACCTTGAGCTTGTCGAACAGCGCCTTGCCGAGGCCCTTCTTGGACCGGCCGGCGTTGCCGTAGCTGAGGCCCGTCTGGCGGCCCTCGACCTGATCGGCGTCCTTGTCCCTGAGGCTCGCGAGCTCGTCGCCGTTCACCTTCGCGGTGATCGTCGAGCCCTGGGCCGTGAGCTCGATGCGGTTCTTGGTCGCAAGCCCCTCGATCGCCTTCTCGCGCCCGTCCTCGAGCACCTCACCGCTCTTCAGGAGCTCGAAGCGGCGCGCCTTGGGATAGACGCGCAGCTCGTAGTTCTCCTTGCGGCTGGCGCGGACGACAGCCCCGACGTACATCGTCTCCCGGACCTTGTCATCGGTGTCCTTGTTGACCTTGGCGACGACCCGGACGGTCTGGTTGGGCTGGGCGCTGTCACCGGAGACGGGGGTCGAGACCGCGCAGGCGACCGGGCCACCCTTGGTGGTGACGCCGAAGGCGGATTCGTCCCGCCAGTCGCGCTTGCACTGCTTCGCGGGGCCCTGCAGCTTCTTCAGCGCCTCGTACTGACCCTTGGAGTCGAAGCCGCTCTTGTAGACGGTGATGCCGGCGCCGAACGCGACGGCGGCGAACGCCGCGGCGAGGGCCGCGAGCGACGCGAGGACGATGATCGGAAAACGCTTCATGAGGGCTGGTCGTGGGTTGATGCGGGGGGCAGCGTAGCTTGCCGGGCGGTCGCGCCGAGAGATCCGAAGCGATGTCGCCCGCAGCCACCCAGAACACGCCGACCGGGCCGGAGTCGCGGTTTTCCCATCCCCCGATTCCGGTGGCTCAGTCCCCCAACGCCGCGGCGATGAACTCGCAGACGTCGTCGAGGACCTCCTCACGATTGATCTCGTTGAACACCTCGTGCGCGGCGCCCTCGTAGATCCGCTGGCGGAAGTCCTCCCCCGCGATCAGCGCGAAGGCGTCCTCGGTCGCCCGCAGCGGCGCCAGCGGGTCCTCGGTGCCGTGGATCCAGAGCGTCGGCAGCGAGTCGGAGAGCGGCCCGGCCTCAGCCGCGGCCGCGGCACCCGCGACGAGGGCCTCGAGTGTCTGGCGCAGGAACGGGCCGTGGTACACGAGGGGATCAGAGGCGTAGGCCTCGCCGACCGCGGGGTCGCGGGAGAGGCCCGCCGGGTCGATCGGCACGTCGGGGATCGGATCGAACTCGAGCAGCGCTTCCAACGCGGGATTGCCGCCGATCACCGGGCCGGAGAGGACCAGCGCCGAGAGCTCGCCACCGTGCTCCTGCGCGTAGCGGGTGGCGATCAGCCCGCCCATCGAGTGACCGATCATGACCACCGGAAGACCGGGGTGCTCAGCCTGCGCCCACTCCGCGACCAGCCTCAGGTCGTCGGTCAGATCCTCCCCGCGCTCGATCAGAGCCCGCTCCCCCTCGGAGCGCCCGTGGCCGTGATGGTCGAGGCCGACAACGACCGCCCCCTCGGCGACGAGCCGCTCGGCGACATGCTGATAGCGGCCGATGTGCTCGCCATATCCGTGGACGAGCAGCACCAGGAAGGTGGCGTCGGGATTCGGCCAGGTGCCGACGTACAGGCGGCCGTTGGTGCCCTGGATCTCGGTTGAGACGGGGTCCACGCGGTTCAACCTAGCGCTCGGTCAAGCCGCCCGCTTGCGCCAGTAGCGCTCGAGCCCGAGCCAGACCTGCTCGGGAGGCATCGCCGAGCGGACCCGCTCCGCCTCGGCGCCGGGGAGTCGGCCGATTCGCTCCCCGAACGTGGCCAGGAACCGCTCGCTGTCGCCGGGGCGGGCCGCCTCCGCGAGCCGCGCCAACTCGGCAGAGGCCGCGTCGAGATGCGCCTGTGGATCCTCGACCGCGCCGAAGTGGGTGAGCGCGAGCCGCTCAGGAGCGCGCTCGCGGATCGCCGCGATTGACGCCTCCCAGAGCTGCACGTCGATGTCCGGGGGCGGCGTCGGGATCCACACCTCGGAGGTCGGCGGTATGAGCACGCCTCCGACGTCGCCCACGAAAGCCTCGCCGGTCGACTCGTCGAAGTAGGCGACGTGGTGGGAGGCGTGGCCGGGTGTGTAGAGCACCTCGAGCCCGGCGATGGTCTCGCCCCCGGCGAGCGTCGTCACGTTCTCCTCCGGCACCGGCAGGACCTCGCCCCAGAGGCGGTCCATGTCGTCCCCGTAGAGGCGCGAGGCACTTCGCAACAGGCGCTCGGGGTCGATCAGGTGCGGGGCCCCGATCTCGTGCGCGTAGACCCGCAGATCCGGGAACCGCCGCACGAGCGTCCCGGTCGCCCCGGCGTGGTCGAGGTGGATGTGGGTCAACAGCACCGCCTCCGGTGGAGCCTCGAGGGCAGCGAGCACGGTGTCGATCGTCGCGGCGGGGCCTGGGTCGATCAGCATCCCGTCCCGCTCCCAGGCGCCGATCACCCGGTCGAGGCCCTGGTGCTTGGTGTCGATCAGGCGCGGCATCGTTCCGGATGTACCCATCTTGCTTCGGATCAAAAGTACGTGTACGTACGCTATTGTCGCGCCCGACGGGATGTTCCATCCCTGAGCAGACCCTTGAGGAGGGGCACTTGAAGCGCATCGGTTCAGTTCCGTCCGCGGGAGCGGTGGGCGTTCTGCTTCTCATGACGTTCTTCTCCGCAGCCTCAACCGCGAGCGCGAAGACCGCGTCGCTCGAACCGATCGCCGTCCACCATCTCGAAGTTCCCGCCGGGTACTCGGGCGAGTCCGAACCGGACTGGCTGCCCGACGGGAAGCACATCGTCGCCACCGTCTCCTCACCCGACCTCAGCACTCCGCAGCTGGCCGTGACCCGTCTCGACGGCTCGCATCCGAGATGCGTCACCTGCGGCCTCGATACCAGCGTGGTCCCCGGCGCACCCGCGGGCGCAGCTTTCGGCAAGCCGGCGTCCCTCCCTGATGGCAAGCGGCTGATGGTGCGGCTCGGGTTGAGGCCCGGCGGCGGAGGGAGCGCGACTCAGAACTTCACCTACGGGATCGTGGAATGCACGCCGAGCCTCGTCGACTGCCAAGCCCGGACGCTCGCCCCGATCATCATGCCCGGGGGCGGGATCGAACAGGGCACCCAGAACCGCGAGGGGCGCATGTCGCCCGACGGCCGTTGGTTCGGCTGGACGGAGTTCACCCAGAACGGAACGGCGATGTCGATCGGACGCCTGACGAAGAACGGGGACCGATACGACCTCGAGAGCGTGAAGATCCTCAATCCCTCCGGGCCCCTGGGGACCGACTCGGCGGCCTGGCGCGCGCAGTCTCCCTACTTCGAGTTGAAGAACTTCAGCGCGGATGGCAAGTCGGTCCTCTACTCCAGCACCTACGACGCGGACAACTTCGACACCTGGCGGGTCGACCTCCGAACCGGCGAACGGACGCGCATCACCAAGGGCATCGACTGGGAGGAGGACGTCTCCACCTCTCCGGACGACGGCGCGTATCTGCAGTTCAGCTCTCGCGGGTTCAACCGCATGCCGATCTTCGCCCTGATGCCGAGGCCCCCCTTCATCGACTTCGCGCTGTTCTCCTGGGTGGGGCGCTACGAGCTGAATGAGGTGAACCGGAAATGCCTGCTGGAGCCGTGGCTGATGAACTCGGGTGGCGAACGCGGCACCTACTTCGGCCAGCCGGTGGATCCCCGCCCGGGCACGGGGTGGGACAACCGCACCCTCGGGCAGTGGAGCCCGGACGGGACCAAGCTGCTGATGTGGCAGGCCCGCGGCAACGACGACGGAACGCCGGAGCAGCCGGGGGCGAGGATGGTGATCGCGGACCTCCCGGCCCGCAAGGCGAAGAGCAAGAGCACCAACAACGCCACGCCGACGCCGGGGTGGGCACCGGACAGGAGCGCCTACAACGGCTTCCTGGCCAACTCGGGCACGTTCACGGTGCGCGGGAAGAAGTCGGGGTCGGCCACCATCAGCATGCAGGGCAGCGCGTTCGGAGGCAGCTGGAGCGTCCAGTACACGGACTACTCCGATGACGGGGACTCGTTCCTCAACGGCACCGAGTCGACCGACCAGGATTCGATCCTGAGCGGGATCACGTGGGACGCCGCGCTGACCCTGAGCGGTGAGCATTCGGGACATCTGAACGCGGATCTGGTCTTTGCGAGGGGCGAGAACGGCTCCGGCGCTCAGGTTTCCGGCACGGTCAGCCAGCGCCTCGACAAGCGCACCGTCTCGACGCTCCCGTCACCCACCTGCGAGCCGCTTGCGAGACCCCGACTCCGGGTCAAAGCATCTTCACCCCGCGAGGGCGAGCCCGCTCGTGTGCTGGTCACCGGGAAGGTCACCGCCGACCCGACCTGGAGGCCGGTGCGGCAGGCCATCGTTCGGATCGGCGGCAGGAAGGCCACGACCGATCAGAAGGGCATCGTCAGGATGAAGGGGGGCGCGGGGCGAAGGGTCAGCGCAAGCGCAGCCGGGTTCACCGGGGCGAAGGCACGGGTGACCCGCCCAACGCGACGCTGATCGCGTCAACCAGGTCGGAGGTCAAGTCGGGCAATGTCCCAACCCGCCCCCGCCTGACCTCCTCGGCGATCAACTCGGTGGTTCCACGGACGGCCAACTTCGGCGCGAGACGGGGCAGCGGGGTAGCCGTCCGGTCCTTCGACCTCCTGTAGCGAGCCAACCCCGCGAACAGATCCTCGAAGGGACGGAGCAGGTCGATGCGATGCTCGAGCCCCTCGGCCGCGGTGGGCAGCTCAACCAGGAAGGCCCGAGCGAACTCAGGACGATCCCGCCACCAGCGCAGGTAGGCGTCCATCCCGCCGGCGAGCACCTCCTGCCACGGCCGATCCCCGAAATCTCCGGCTGCTTCGAGAACCTCGTCGATCATGCCCCGAGATCGCTCATCGCAGAGGACCAGGAAGCAGTCGAGCTTGCTGTCGAACTCCCGGTAGAAGGAGGATCTCGACACCCGAGCCCGCGTGACCACCTCGGGCACGCTGGTGGCTTGGTAGCCCTTCTCCGCCACCAGGGTGAGCATTGCCCGCAGCAGTCTTTCGCGCTGCGAGGCCCTGACGACGTCGGCGGGAAGCCGGTGCCTCCCTCTCGGCAGGGGGTCAGCGTGCCAGCCCACCGCGTCCGCATCGTCCATGGGGGCGGATTCTACGGGCGACCGGGCCGGATCCAACCTCGCAGATCACGACGCGGACCTATTACCCGGCGAGTGCGCCCCGAAGCTGCCCGTGGCGGCCGCGTCTCGGATACGGTGCGCGAATGGGTACGGGAAACCGCTTTCACTTGTCTCACATCGTGGGAGCCGCCGGGCTCCTCGCCTTCCTCGCCGCGTTCGCGTGCTTCGCCGGCGTCGCATCCGCCGGGCCGCCGAACGACGCGCTGCAGGTCGCCGATCTGAACCCCGGAGCTGCGCCGAGCAGCTACCTGGACGGTCCCGGGAAGCTGACCGCCGCCGGAGACAAGGTCTTCTTCACCGCGAGTGCCGGCGACGGCCTCGAGCTCTACGTGAGCGACGGGACCGCCGCGGGAACTCACATCACCAAGGACATCAACCCGGCGCCGAACGCGAGCAGCAACCCGAGCGACCTGACGGCGGTCGGGGGCACCCTCTTCTTCCAGGCCAACGACGGCACGAACGGGGCGGAGCTATGGAAAAGTGACGGCACTGCTGCCGGAACGGTGATGGTCAAGGACATCAACACCGAGACGCCCGGCGCCGCCAGCACGCCGACCTTCCTCACGAACTTCAACGGCACCCTGTTCTTCGCGGCCACCCCCGACAGCGGCGTCATCGGTCGCGAGCTCTGGAAGTCGGACGGATCGTCGGCGGGCACGGTTCAGGTCGGGGACATCTCCTCGCAGCCGGGAGGGTCCAGTCCGCAGGAGCTCACGAAGGTCGGCAACACGCTGTTCTTCAGCGCTGAGGACTCCTTCGACAGGGAGCTCTACAAGAGCGATGGCTCGACGGTGACGCTGGTCCAGAACATCAACCCGTCCGGCAGCGGTAGCCCGACGGAGATCACCGGCGTCAACGGGGTGGCCTACTTCAGCGCTACCGACGGTACAAACGGCCGCGAGCTCTGGAAGGCCAACGCGGCCGGGACGTCGGCGAGCATGGTCGAGAACCTCAACCCCGGGGGAAGCTCGAACCCGGGGGACTTCGCCGCGATCGGCGACACGGTCTACTTCCGGGCGAACGACGGCACGAGCGGTCTCGAGCTGTACAAGGGCGATGGCGGCGGCGTCGACCTGGTCAAGAACATCGGTCCCGACCCGGGTTCGAGCTTCCCGCAGGATCTGACGAACCTGGGCGGCACGCTCCTGTTCTCCGCCTACGGCGCCGACGGTCAAGAGATCTGGCGCAGCGACGGGACGGGGCCCGGCACGACGCAGGTCAAGGACATCAACCCGGGGCCGGCGAACAGCTTCCCGACCGACCTGATCAACGTCGGAGGCACGCTGTACTTCGGAGCCGACGACCCCGTTAACGGATCCGAGCGCTGGCGCAGTGACGGCACCGGCCCCGGCACGATCCCCGTCGAGGACATCGAGCCGGGAGCGGGCGACAGCCTTCCTCCGGCGGCGAACAACCCCGTCGTCGGGGCCGGCTCGACCGTGTACTTCTCCGCGTTCCAGACCGCGACGGGCTTCGAGCTCTGGAAGTTCGCCGACACGATCGCGCCGACCGTGACGATCGACTCCGGTCCCGCCGCAGGCTCCACGATCACCACCGGCTCACCGACCTTCGGCTTCAGTTCCGACGACTCCCCGAGCACCTTCAAGTGCCGCCTCTACGCGACGGGATCGACCCCGCCCGCCTTCGGCGCCTGCTCGGGAGCGGCGAGTCACACGCCATCGAGTGCCCTGGCGAACGGCTCCTACGCCTTCGACGTCCAGGGGACCGACGTCGGCGGGAACGTCGGCAGTGCCTCGCGCGGCTTCACCGTCGCGGTGCCGCCTCCGGGTGACCACGCAGCGTGCAAGAAGGCCCGCGCCGCCCTCGAGAAAGACCAGAAGAAGCTCGACAAGGCGAAGGCGGCGCTGAAGAAGGCGAAGAAGTCCAAGAACGCCGCGAAGATCAAGAAGGCCAAGGCGAAGGTCAAGAAGGCGAAGGCCAAGGTGAAGGACGCCAAGGCTGACGTCGCCGACGCCTGCTGAGGGGCAGAATGAGCCGCATGCGTCAGAAGCGCGAGACCGGCTCCCGCCACCAGCTCGCCTGGACGATCGTCAACTTCAGCTCCGCGCCGGTCTGGCTGGCGATGATCCTGTTCCCCCGCAGCGAGGTCACGCGCTGGATGGCCGACCGGCTCACGCCGCTCTACATGGGGCTCGGCCTCACGTATTCGGGGGCGCTCGCTCTCGGCGCCGTCGAGAACCCCGAGCCACCCGACTTCGGCAAGCTCGAGAACGTCCAGAAGCTCTTGCAGAACCCGAGCTCGATGCTCGCCGCCTGGACCCACTACATCGCCTTCGACCTCTTCGTCGGCCGCTGGATCTGGGAGACGTCGCTGGAGGAGGGTCGCCCGGCGCGGCTGTCGCTCCTGCTCACCTGGTGGGCGGGGCCGATGGGGCTGACGCTGTTTCTGGCGCGGCGCCGCTTCGGTTGAGCCCGGCGCCGGAGCCGGTCGCCTTCCCGATCGGCGGGATCGACGATGGCGTGTTCCGCCTGCGTCTACGCGCCGACTCGGACCTCCCGGCGATCGTCGAAGCCTGCCAGGACCCCGCGATCAAGGCCTACACCCGCGCTCCCGACGACTACGACATGGGCTCCGCCGAGGAGTTCGCCAGGCGCGTCGACCGCGAGACGGACTCCGGACGCGGTCTGTCGCTGATCATCGCCGACGTCGCCGACGACTCGCTGCTCGGCACGATCGGCTTCTTCGACTACGACGCCGAGGAGGGGAGGCTCGAGCTCGGCTACTGGCTGGCGCCCTGGGCGCGGGGCCGGGGTGCGATGACCCGCGCCCTCCGCCTCTTCTGCGACTGGATCTTCGCCGAGCTCGACGTGCACCGCATCCAGGCCGGGATCGAGCCCGGCAACGCTCAGTCCATCGCCCTGATCGAACGCGCCGGGTTCACGCGCGAGGGCATCCTGCGCTCGCTCTTCCCGATGAAGGGGCGCCGCCGCGATGTCGTCAGCTACTCGCTGCTGCGTGGCGAGCTCCCGGAGGGCACCGGAAGTGCCGAGCCGCCGCAACGTCGCTGACATCCGCAGGGTTCCTCCCGCGCCCGCTTCCCCGAATCGCCACAATTGGGACGGAGGGAACCGATGAACGAAGAGCTCGACACCGATCGCAGCGCCTGGTTGCGCTGCTACCGCTGCTGGTCCCAGCGCCTGGAGGCGCAGGTCCACTACGACGCGATCCTGCGCATCGACCCCGAGACCGGCGAGCCCGCCGAGCGCATCGATGAGGTGCAGGAGTCGGTGGTCCAGTGCCTCGACTGCATGCACGACCAACCCCACCTCTCGGTCGACGAGAACGGCCGCGTCGTCCCCTTCGGCGACCGCTGGGAGCGGCTCGTGGCGGGGACGCCCTGGGTCGCCTCCTGCACCGTCAGCGTCGATCAGGATCTCGTCGAGGTCTGCTCGGGACCCGAGGCCGCTGACTGCCTCACCTACGGCGCCTTCGGCGACGCAGGCACGCGTGAGTTCTTCACCCACGTCCGCTTCCACAAGCACGACGAGGAGCGGATCGTCATCCACCTGCTCGTCGAGCTCTACGCGCGCAGCGCGAACGAGGCGAGCGAGGTGCTCGAAGACGCCGCCCGCGGCCCGCTCGAGATCACCTCGCTGGCCGAGGAATCACGCCCGCCGGCGCACGCCGCCGACGAAGCCCACTAGAGGGCTCATCAGAGGGCTCATCAGAGGGCTTCAGCGCCTGAAGTCCTCGGTGCCGTCCATGCGGCGGATCGTCGCGACGATCAGCTCGATGCAAGCCTCGACGTCGTCGAGCTGGCAGACCTCGACCGTCGAGTGCATGTAGCGGAGGGGGATGGAGACGAGCCCGGTGGCGATGCCGCCGCGGGAGATCTGCAGCGAGTCGGCGTCGGTGCCGGTGTAGCGGCCCGAAGCCTCGAAGGTGTGATCGATCCCCTCGGCCTCGGCCGCAGCCCGCAGCAGCTCGTAGACGCGAGGGCCGAGCGTCGAGCCGCGGGCGATCACGGCACCTGAGCCGAGGGCGTGGTCGCCGTTCTCCTTCTTGTCGATGCCCGGCGCATCGGTGGCGTGGGTCACGTCGACGGCGATGGCCACGTCCGGGCTGAGCGAGAAGCCGGTCGTCTGGGAGCCGAACAGCCCGATCTCCTCCTGGGAGACGGCGCAGCCGACCACACCGACGTCGACGGCGTCTCCCGCCGCGATCCGCTTGGCGACCTCGAGCGCGATGAAGGAGCCGAGCCGGTTGTCCATCGAGCGCGAGGCCACGCGGTTGTTGGGTAGTGGCAGCGGCTCGGCGTCGAGCACCGCGGGATCGCCGACGCAGACGCGCTTCTCGGCGTCCTCGCGGTCCTTGGCGCCGATGTCGATGTGCATGTGCTTGATCTCGGCCGGCTTCTTGCGGTCGTCGGGCTCGAGCAGGTGGATGGGCTTCTTGCCGATCACACCGGGGACCACCGACTCCTGCCCGCCGCCGGAGCCGCGCACGATCACCCGCTGGCCGACGAGGTTCTGCGGATCCCAGCCGCCGATCGGCCCGAACCAGAGGAAGCCGTCGTCGTCTATGTGGCTGACGAACAGGCCGATCTCGTCGATGTGGCCGACGATCGCGACCGTGGGGCGGTCGTCGTCGGTGCCCACCTTGACGATCGAGGATCCGAGCACGTCGGACTCGACGTCGCCGAACTCGGCGGCGGCCTTGCGCCACACCTCGGCGGCGGGGGTCTCATATCCGGACGGGGCGGGGACGCGAAGCAGCTCGTCGAGCAGCTCGGGGATCTCGGTGTCGCTCGTGTCGCTCTTGTCGCTCATGCGGGCCAGTATCTCAGCCTCCCGCTCCCGTCGAACGTACGAGGTTGGGCGCTATGGCGACCCTTGACGTACGTTCGGCGTGCCGGCGCCGTGAGCCAGCCTCAGGCGCGCGTGGCGGTGGTCGAAGACCCAGCCGACGATCCGCTCCGCGAGCCGCCCGGCGCCGGGGATCCAGCGGAGCGGGCGGCGCAGCTCGAACTCCAACGAATCCGTCAGCAGGCACTCCCCCTCCCCGCTCGGCTCGATCCGGCGCTCGTGCTGCCAGCTCCGCATGCTGGCCATCGACGAACGCTCAAGGAAGCGGTGCGGCGGCTCGACCTCGACGATGCGGAGATCGTCCCAGTCGACGGGCAGCACGCCGCCGAGGAGCAACCAGCTCCTGCCCACGGGTTCGCCGGGCTCGATGTCGGCGATCGTGGCCGTGGCCGGGAGGCCGCTTGGGCGCGTCATCCGCAGCAGCGGCGCGAACTCGTCGTTGACCCCGTCGAACGTCACGGCGCGAGCCCAGACGTCGGCGCCGGTGGCGGCGAGCCGACTTGATCGCCTCACCGCCCCCACTGTACCGCTCAGTCGCGCCAGCGGTCGGAGGTGGCGACCGGCGGCCAGCCGGCCGCGGCCCTGACCGCGGGATCGAGCCCGGGGATCGACTCGGCGATCTCGAATCGCTCCCGCTTCTTCGCGGCGGCGAGGCCGGCGTGCTCGTAGACGCGATCGTGGTCACCGTAGAGAAGCCGCGGCAGCAGGGCGCGCGCGGCCTCGCCCTCGATCCCGGGAACCACCGCCGGGACCTCGTAGCCGAAGTCCGGGTCCGTCTCCCAGGTCACCTCGTCGGCCAAAGCGGCGTCGAGCACCGAGAGGACGAGGTCGTCGCCGACCTCGAAGCAACCAGGGCGGTCGGAGGGGCCGCCGACGCAGCCCTGCTTGATGGCGAAAACCGGGCCCTTCGATGAGCGCAGGCGAGCGAGCAGGTCGGCGGCCGCCGCGGCCGTTCGGGGACCGCCGCAGTGCTCCAGCCAGAGCAGGACCGCGAGTGGCGCGTCCACCCGCGCGAACGGCGCGAGGGTGCCGATCCCGCGGCACGCGACGACCCGAAACCGCGGATCCGGGGGTGGCTCCGAGGCGCCGATCACCTCGCCCCCGCGCGCGCCGACCGCGGCCTCCCATGGAGGGGGCCCGGTCGGCCGGGCGCTCAGGTCGGGCGCCCTGGTCGCGTAGGGATCGGCCACGTCGAGCGATCCCTGGGGTCTAGGACTCCTCGCCCGGGTTCTTGCGCGGGATCAGCACCGTGCGCTTGAACTCGGCGACGAGCGTGTTGTCCTGCTTGTAGACGCGCGTGTGGACCTTGACGATGCCGCGGTCGAGCTTCGACTTCGACGGGCGGACGTCGAGGACCTCGGACTCGCAGAACAGCGTGTCGCCGTGGAACACCGGGTTGGGGTGGCTGAGCTCCTCGGTGGCCAGGTTCGCGATCGCCTTGCCGGAGACGTCGCTGACGGACATCCCGAGCGCCAGCGAGTAGACCAGTGGACCGACGACCACGTTCTGACCCTGCTGGGACTCGCCGGCGTACACGTCGTTGAGGTGCAGCGGGTGGTGGTTCATCGTGATCAGGCAGAAGAGATGGTCATCCGATTCGGTGACCGTCTTCGCGGGCCAGTGCTTGTAGACGGCGCCGACCTCGAACTCCTCGAGGTAGCGGCCGTAGGGGTGGGCACCGGACTCCTCGCGCTCGCGCTGGTCGGTGGTCAGTACGTGGTTGTCGTTGTCGCTCATCTGCTCCTCTTGCTTGCTTCGTTGCGTTGTGTTTCAGGTCAGTTCAGGTTGGGCCCGGGTCAGGATCCAGGGCGGCCGGGCGCCGCACCTAGCCCGCGGTGTCGGTCGTGTCGCCGATCGTGACGCCGGCGTCCCCGAGGCGGCTGCGGATGTCGCCGAGCTCGACCGCGAAGGCCTGCGCGTCGGAGGTGAACTCCTGCAACGCCCGCTGGAACTCGCGGTCGCCATCGTTGCGGACCGAGCGCTGCAACGTCTTCACCTCGCCCTCGAAATCCTCGACCGCCGCGATCAGATCCGCCTGCGCGGCGGCGGCGTCCTCGGGGGGATCGAGCTCTCCGAGATCCGCCGCGGCGCTCTCGAGAGCCCCCTCGGAGCGATCCAGAGCCGCCTCGATCTGACCGCGGGAGGTGGCGACGCCGATCGCGTTGCCCAGGTCGATCAACGCCGCGTTGAGCGGCTCGGCAACCGCGGTGAGCTCGTCGCCGTAGCGCTGCTGCTCGCTGTCCCCGCAGCCGGCGAGGAGCGCGGACGCGGGCAGGGCGACCGCCAGCCCGAGGGCCAGGGCCCGGCCCGCAGGGCCGAGGCTGACGACCGGCATCAGCGCACTCGCTTGAACTTGCCGCGCGCCTCGTGCTTGGCGATGACGCCGCCGAGCAGGCGGATCACGGCGGGGTCGCCGCCCACCTTGACGACCCCGTGGTCGTAGGCGGTGTGCCAGTGCTCGAGGCCGGCGTCGGCGAGGTCGTTGAAGTCGGCCCGCGGAACCGAGATCTCGATCCGCGCGTCGTCGGGCTCGCCCTTGGTGATCTCGGGGCCGGGGGCGCTGACCCTGTAGATCTGCACGTCCCCGCGGCCGCGCAGCTCCAGCCTCGCGACCAGCTTCAGCTTCTCGAGCTGCGGCAGCTCCTCGATGAACCGCTTATAGGCGATCTCGATCAGGTCGTGGGTGATCGACGACATCGCGAGCCTCCCTCGGTCCTAGATCTTGTTCCTCTGCAGGAGCTTCTTGCCGATGACCATGCGCTGGATCTCCGACGTGCCCTCGCCGATCAGGAGTAGCGGCGCGTCCCGGTAGAGGCGCTCGATCTCGTACTCCTTCGAGTAGCCGTAGCCGCCATGGATGCGGAAGGACTGCTCGACGCACTCCTTGCCGGTCTCCGACGCGAGCAGCTTCGCCATCCCGGCCTCGAGGTCGGAGCGCTGGCCGGCGTCCTTCATCCGGGCCGCCTTGAGCGTGACCAGACGGGCCGCCTCGATCTTCGTCGCCATGTCGGCGAGCTTGAACTGGATGGCCTGATGCTGGGCGATCGGCTTGCCGAACGTCTTGCGCTCCTGCGAGTAGCGGAGGGCCAGCTCGAGGGCGCGCTGGGCGATGCCGACGCCGCGGGCGGCGACGTTGACCCGACCGACCTCGAGCGCGTCCATCATCTGCGCGAAGCCCTTGCCGAGCCCGGCCTCCTCGCCGCCGAGGATGCGGTCCGGCGGGCACTTGTAGCCGTTGTAGACGAGCTCGGTGGACTCGACGCCCTTGTAGCCCATCTTCTTGATCTGGGGCGGGACCTCCAGACCCTCGTACTTGCCCGTGTTCTTGTGCTCGCCCGGGACCTTCTCGGTGATGAAGCAGGTCATGCCGGTGTGGGGCGGGTCGGCGTTCTTGTCGGTCTTCATGAGCACGAAGACGACGCCGGAGCGCAGGCCATTGGTGACCCACATCTTCTGGCCGTCGATGATCCAGTTGCCGTCGTCGTCCTGCTTGGCGCTGCCCTTGATGCCCTGAACGTCGGAGCCGACCTCCGGCTCGGAGAGCGAGAAGGCGGCGCGGATCTCGCCGGTCGCCATCTTCGGCAGGAAGTAGTCCTTCTGCTCGTCGGTGCCGAACTTCATCAGCAGGTAGGAGCCGATGAAGTGAGTGTTGACGACGCCCGAGATCGAGATCCAGCCGCGGGAGAGCTCCTCGACGATCATCGTGTAGGTCGTCAGATCGAGACCCATCCCGCCGTACTCCTCGGGAATCGTGACGCCGAAGAGGCCGAGCTCCTTCATCTGCTCGACGATCGGCTCCGGGAACTCGTCCTCGTGGTCGTAGTGCTCGGCGTTCGGGATGATCTGCTCGTCCACGAACTGCCGGACCATCTCGGTGATGTCCTTCTGGATGTCGGTCTTCTCTTCGTAGGACTGGGTGGCTACGGCCATGGGTGAGGAGCTCCTGGGCGGGCTGGTTTGCGAAAGGTCAGTGAAGTCGCGGCGTCGGGGGCGCTTGCGGGCCCCGCCAAGGGTCGCCGGCGACACCGCGGAGGATACCGGCGGCGGGGCGTCTGAGCGCCCCGGACGCACCATGGACGGCCCCTCAGGAGCCGGGCAACCCGTAGCCCGCCCGGCGGAGTGATGCGATGGCCTTGCCCATCTCGGCCCTGAACTGCGCGGCACCCTCCTGCAGCCCGGCGAGCCCGTCCGCTATCCGCTTGCGATCGCCGCTCGCGTAGTCCTCGGCTCCCGCCGCGACCCACCCACGCAGGGCGGTGAACGCGGCGATCACCCCCTCCGTGCCCTCCTCGGCGTCGGCCGGCGGGTCGAGCGCCTGGAGCTGATCGATGGTGTCGTCGATATCGCCGGCCCCGTCCTCGAGCTGGTCCGCGTATGCGTCCGGGTCGGTCATCGCCGTCGCCGGAGCGACGAGCGACCGCAGCTCGACGAATGCCTCGCCGACGATGGTGCGGAGCTGCGAGGCGAACTCATCCCCGGAGGCGCTCCCGGCGCCGGAGCCCTGACCATCGGCGTCGTCCTCACCCTGCCCGCCGCCGCTATCGCCGCCCTCGTCCTGATCCCCCTGATCCTGGCCGCCGGAGCTCTCCTGACCCCCGCCGCCGCCGTCGCCGTCGTCGTCTGAGTCTGAGCCGGAGGTGGAGGTGGTGGTGGTCTGTGCGCTGGCCGCAGCGGTGGCGCTGTCGCTGGTCACGTCATCGGAGCTACCGCAGCCGCCGATTGCGTAGACGACGATGACGAGCAGCGCAAGCGCCGAGAGGCGCCTCATCCCTGCCGGAGCACCTTGAACTTGGCCTTCGCCGGCTTCGCCTCGACGTTGCCGTAAGCGTCGCCGGCGCGCACCTCGATGGTGTGCTTGCCGGGCTTGAGCTTCTTCGTCTTGTAGGGGGACGTGCACGCCTTGAACGGCTTCGAGTCGACCCGGCACTCGAACGTCGCGCCGGCCTCCGAGCTGAACTTGACCTTGAGCTTGCGCTTGCTCGTCTTCTTCTTGACCTTGCCGAGCTTCGTCGTCGGCGCCGTCGCGTCGACCGTGAAGGAGCGACTCGCGGGGGTTGCATCGGCGTTGCCGGTGCCGTCGATCGCGCGCACCTGGAAGGTGTGGGCGCCATCGCCGAGCGCGGAAAGCGCATCGGGGGTCGAGCAGGCGGCGAACGCGGCGCCGTCCACCGCGCACTCGAAGTGAGAGCGGCCCTCGCTGGAGGAGAATCCGAACTCGGGCTTCGGTCCGACCGTGGAGCCCTCAGCCGGTCCCGACGTGATCGTCGTGTCGGGGGCGACCGTGTCCTGGACCTCGACCGCGCCGATGTCGCTGCCGTCGCCGCCCACGACGTCAGCGACCGTTGCGATGTCGCTGGGCCGGATCAGGCCGCGCTGATCGGTCGTAACGCCGGCCGCCGCCTTGCCGGCGTCGATGACCGCGCTTCCGGCCAGCGGCGCTCGCGTGCGGGTCGGCCCGCCGTTGTCGGTGAGGGCACCGAGGTTCGAGGGCGTGTTCGACTTGTCCGTCGACTGGTTCAAACCGCACGAGCTCGCGCTCTCGAGGTTGAAGCCCTCGGAGATGACCGCGGCCCCGCTGCAGTTCGGCCCGGCCGTCGGGTTGCTGACGATGGTGTTCGAGAGCCTGAGCTGGGTGCTCATGTAGAGGTTGGCACCCGTCGGCGAGGAGTTCCCGTAGATGGTCGAGTTCGTGATCGTCCCGACGTTTCCGATGGAGTAGATCCCACCCCCGGTGCCCCCCACCTGCGTCGAGTTGGCGGCGATCGTCGAGTTGTCGATCGTGAGCGACGTCGCCGGATCGTTGAACTGGGCGATCCCGCCACCGCTCAGGGACGAGCTGCCCGATCCCCCCGACGTGACCTGGTTGTTGTTGATCAGGCTCGCCTGGATGGTCAGGTGGCCGTCGCTTTCGATCGCGCCGCCGTTGACGTTGGAAGTCGCGGGTGATGTCGCGCTCGCGTTCGCAACGTTCGAGGAGATCTCGCTCCTGATGATCGTCGCCGTCCCGCGGTTCATGATCGCGCCACCGGAAGCGGCGTTCTGGGACGTGCCGTTGCTCGCGGTGACCGTGCTGGTGCGGATCTCGCTGTCGATCACCGTGAGCGTGCCGCCGCTGTTGTTCTCGATCGCGCCGCCCTCGGCGAAGCTGTTGGCCGCGGCGGTCGTGTCGGAGGCGACGTTGCCGGTGAGAACGACGTCGTCGAGGGTCAGGGTCCCGTTCGAGTTGATCGCCCCGCCCTGGCTTCCGCAGGTGGAGCCGCAGAGGCCGTTGGCGATGGTCATCCCCGAGAGCGTCACGACCGCACCCGAGTTGATCTTGAAGGGCTGGTAGCTGGTGACGCCGCTGACCGTCAGCTGCGCCACTCCGGGCCCGGTGATCGTCACCGGCCCGGTGATCGCAGGCAGCGAACTCCCCAGGCTGATCACCCCGGTCCCCGTGAAGTCGATCGTGTCGACCGTCGGCGCGGCCTGTCCGGCCGGGCAGGCCCCGGCCGCGGAGGTGGTGTTGGCCGCGGTGATCGCGTTGCGCAGCGTGCATCCCGCCCCGGGATCGGTGAAGGAGCTGACGTGGATCGCCGTCGCCGAGGCGATCTCCGGTACGACGAGGAACGCGACGAAGGCGAGGGCCGAGGCGACGAGGTATCTGGGAATGCGCATTGCGGCATCGTATTCGCGGGCGGCGCCCGGCCGCTACGGTTGCGGCGCACAAACCACCAGGAGATCTCAACTTGCGAAACCCCCGTGACTTCTTCAAGCCGCTCGCCATCGGAGCGCCCGAGCCGACCACCGAGGTGCCCTTCCGGCCCTCGCGGATGATCCACTTCTTCGACGCCTCCAACGAGAAGATGGCGGCCAAGGTCCCGGACATGGCCAAGCAGGCCGACATCCTGCTCGGCAACCTCGAGGACGCCGTCTCGGTCGACAACAAGGTCGCCGCGCGCGAGGGCCTCGTCAAGGTCGCCAACGAGGTCGACTTCGGAAGCACCCAGCTCTGGACCCGGATCAACTCGCTCGAGAGCCCCTGGGTCCTCGACGACCTGACCACCCTCGTCACCGAGATCGGCGACAAGCTCGACGTGATCATGGTCCCGAAGGTCGAGGGTCCCTGGGACATCCACTACATCGACCGCCTCCTCGCCCAGCTCGAGGCGAAGGCGGAGATCAAGCGCCCGATCCTCGTCCACGCGCTGCTCGAGACCGCGCTCGGCGTCACCAACGTCGAGGAGATCGCCAACGCGAGTCCGCGCATGCAGGGCATGAGCTTCGGCCCCGCCGACCTCGCCGCCTCTCGCCGCATGAAGACGACCCGCGTCGGCGGCGGCCACCCGGGCTACCTGGTCATCAACGACCCCGACCCGGACGATCCCGACGCCCCGCGCGCGACCGCTCAGCAGGACCCGTGGCACTACTCGATCGCCCGCATGGTCGACGCCTGCACCTCGGCGGGGATCCTCCCGTTCTACGGGCCCTACGGCGACATCAAGGACGTCAAGGGCTGCGAAGCGCAGTTCCGCGCGGCGTTCCTGCTCGGCTGCGTCGGCACCTGGTCGCTGCACCCGGTCCAGATCGAGATCGCCAAGAAGGTGTTCTCGCCCGACCCGGAGGAGGTCAAGTTCGCCCAGAAGGTGATCGAGGCGATCCCCGACGGCCGCGGCGTCCACATGATCGACGGCAAGATGCAGGACGACGCGACCTGGAAGCAGTGCAAGGTCATGGTCGACCTCGCCGAGGCCCTCGCCGCGAACGACCCCGAGCTCAAGGAGGCGTACGGGCTCTGAGCCCGTCGCGGGCGGCCCCGAAGCGTGAGCGGCGCCGTCCTCTCCCACTCCCTGCGGGTCCGCTTCGCCGAGTGCGACCCGCAGGGCGTCGTCTTCAACTCGCGCTACCTCGAGTACTTCGACGTCGCGCTGACCGAGCTCTGGCGCGAGGCGCTGGGCAACTACGACGCCGTCATGGCCGATGCGGGCCTCGACCTCGTCGTCGCTGAGGCATCGGTCCGCTACCGGGCGCCGCTCCGCTTCGACGACGTCTTCGAGCTTCGTGCCGTGATCTCCCGTCTCGGGACTACCTCGACCATCACCGCGTTCACCATCGTCCGCGGCGACGAGATCACCACCGAGGGCGAGCTGCGTCACGTCTTCGTCCGCCGGGACACCACCGACAAGACCGAGATCCCGGCGGGGATCAGAGCGGCGCTGGCCGCCTACGTGCCCTAGCGCGAATCAACCCATGTGGTCCCCCTGTTCCACGCGCTCGGGCGACGCTTGCGGCAGCGGAGCCCTCGTCAGCCCATCGCCAGCGGAGCAGGGGTGACAGAGACCAGCATGCTGGTCTGAGTCACCCCTGGTGGAGGCTGGAGTCCGCGGTGGTTCCGCGGCGGGAATCCGTGGAATCAACCATCTAGGCCCTCCGGTCGGCGCGGGGCGCTGCACCGGGCAGCCCGATCTGGGGCCCTGCCCGGACCTGTCACCCGGGAGTGGACTTCTTCTCCGCTTCCGGATGACAGGTCCGGCGGAGGAGGGCACGCTGGGTACAGGCCGGAACCGCGGCGCAGAACTCATGCCATGAGCGGGGCCGCGCCCGATGCCGGATCGTTAGCGCGTCGCCGACTCGCCCTCGCGGGCGTAGTGCTCGTAGGAGCGGGTGACGCGGCGCGCCACCCGGCGGGCCGCGGGAGAGGCGCTGCTCGACTGCTCGAACACCTTCCAGGCACGGAAGCCTTCGAGCTGCGCGGCGCGGATCTCCTCCTGCCCGGCCCCCGGCGCGATACCGAAGCGCTCCGCCTCCGTGCGCCCCACGATGAGCCGCTCGAGGCGCTCGAGCAGCGGCCCGGGGACATCGACGCCCTCCAGAACGCAGCGCGTGTAGGCCTCCATCAGGTCGATCAGGTGCATGCCGGGCTCGAGCTGCACCGCCTCGACGTGGTCGCGGAGGATCTCCAGCTCGGGCCAGCGGTAGGAGAGCTCGTCGAGCCGCTCGAGCGCGCGCCCCGCCTTGAGCGCGTCGCTGCGGCGGTGGAAGCCGTCGATCTTCAGCTCCAGCGCCGACATCCCCGAGACCTCGCGGAGCCGGCGGCGCAGGGCCACACCCGTGAGCTGGCCCGAGTCGGCGAGCTCGAATGCCGCGCGCAGACCCTCGAGCCCGTAGCGACCGAGCAGCCGGTCGGACTCGTCGCCGGAGAGCGGCGTCGCCCCCTCGCGGAACGTCTCCGCGGAGGCGAGCAGGTCGCCGCGCGTGCCTCCCGAGCTGCGGGCGATCTCGGCGATCAGCGCCACGTCCTCGGCCACCGAGATGTCCGTCCCGGCGATCTCGGCGAGCTGGGCGTTGACCCTGTCGGCGTCGGCGATCAGCGGCTGCAGCGCGCGCTCGACGGTCGCGTCGAGACCCGCTTCCATCACGGCGGTGCCCGCGAGATCCGCCTTCGTGACGACGATCCCGGCGTTGATCGCGGAGATGCCGCGGCCGCTTGCTCCCTGCGAGAGCTCGCCGAGCAGAGCGGGGACGTCGGTGATCGCGTCGGCGGCGACGGCCAGCAGGAAGGCGTCGGCGCCCTCAGGGACGTCGGTCGCCGAGGCGCCGATGCTGAGCGAGACGGTGCGCAGGGAGTCGACGGGAAGCTGGACCTGCAGCGAGGCAAGGGGTGCCTGCGGGTCGAGCACTTCCGGCGGGAGGGTCCCGTCCGGGCTGAGGGAGCGCTCGCTGAGCGTGCCGTCGACGCCGGTCGCGATCACCTTCTCGGGGATCCCGTAGACGAATGAGATCTGCGGAGCGACGTCGCCGTAGCCACGCCCCGATGGCGTCAGGCGGCGTCCGATCATGGCGTTGATGAGCTGGGTGCGGCCGCTGTCGGGGCGGCCGACGACCGCGAGATCGAGCGGCGCCATCAGCCGCGTCCGGACCTCCTCGAGCTGCGCGCGGGCGTCACCCTGGACGAGGTCCATCGCGAGCACCGACTTGCAGAGCGAATCGATGCGCTCGGTGAGGCCGCTCGACAGCGGCGCCGGCTCGAAGGGCGCGCGGCGCTGCGCCTTGATGACCGAGGAGGGCTGGGGGTCGGCGGAGGTTGTCCCGGGCGGTGGTGGCGGGGGCGCCGGGCCGTCGAGCGCGGCGCGGGCGGCGGCGGCGAGCTCGCCGGCGGAGCTGAAGCGCTGCCCTGGGTCGGGGGCGACCGCCCTGGCGACCACCTGCGCCATCGCCGGCGGCAACCCGGGGATGGTGTCGAGCCGCGGCCGGTCGATGCCGCCGACCATGTCCCAGAGCACGCAGCCGAGCGCGTAGATGTCGCCGAGGACCTCGTCGGCGCCGTCACCGTGGTGGCGCTCGGGCGCCATGTAGCGGACGGTTCCCATCACCTTGCTGCCGGGGTCGGTGATGTCGTCGTCGACGGGCTTGGCGAGCCCGAAGTCGGTCAGGAAGACGCGCCCCGTGGCCTCCTCGATGAGGACGTTGCCCGGCTTGATGTCGCGATGGACGAGACCACGGTCGTGGGCGGCGCCGACGGCCGCGCAGACCTGCTCGAGCACCTCGACGGCGACGTCGGGCTCGAGCCTGCCGCTGTGTGCAAGCCGCTCGCGTAGCGTCTCGCCCTCGACGTAGCGCATGACGATGAAGAGGCGACCGTGGGCCTCCCCCGCCCAGAGGATCGGCACCACGCTCGGGTGATCGAGCGCCGCGGCCACCTTCCACTCGCGCTCGAAGCGGATCCGGAACTCGCTCTGGTCGGCGAGCCCCTCGGACATCACCTTGAGCGCAACCGTCCGGCCGAGGTTCTGCTGCACGGCCTTGTAGACGATCGCCATCCCGCCCTCGCCGGCGACCGATTCGATGAGGCAGTCGGCGACGACCGAGCCGATCCCGATGTCCTTCTTCGTCGAGATCTCCGACGGCCGGCCGGCTGCGGCCTGAGCGGCGCGGCCGAGCTCGCCGGCCGACGCGTAGCGCTCATTGGGGTCGCGGGCGAGGGCCTTCGCGATCACGGCGTCGAACTCGGAGGGGATCCCGCTCGCCACCTGCGTCACCATCGGCGGCGGCTCCTGGATCTTCGCGAGCAGGCGCGAGGCGCTGGTCTCGTAGGGATAGGGAACCGTCCCCGTCAGCGCCTCGAAGAGGGCGACGCCGAGGGCGTAGACGTCGGTGCGGAGGTCCACCTCCAGCCCCTGCGCCTGCTCCGGCGACATGTAGTCGACGGTGCCGATGATCGAGCCGGTGCCGCTCAGGCCGGTGTGCGAGGAGAGCCGCTTGGAGAGGCCGAAGTCCGTCAGGTAGGCGTGCGGGGCGCGATCGCCGACGATCAGGACGTTGGTCGGCTTGACGTCGCGGTGGACGAGGTCGCGGGCGTGCGCGGCGTCGAGAGCCGAGGCGACGGCCGAGATCAGGTTCGCCGCGAGCCGCGGGTCGAGCTGGTGGCGTTGGCTGATCATCCGCGCCATGTTGTTGCCGTCCTCGACGTAGCGCATGGCGATGAAGAGGTGGCCGCCCGAGCCCTCGTCGGCGTCGTAGACCGGGATCACGTGGGGGTGCTCGACGGCGACGGAGATCATCGCCTCGCGCAGGAACCGCTCGCGGAAGCTCTTGTCCCGGGCCAGGTCGTCGGTGATGACCTTGACGGCCTCGGTCCGGTCGAGGCGCTCGTTGCGCGCCTTGTAGACGATGCCCATGCCGCCGCGGCCGATCTCGGCCTCCAGCGTGCGACCGGCTATTGAGGAGCCGACACCGATTCCTCGACGAAGCATGGGCGGAAGGCTAGAACGCCGGGAGGCCGGGAACTAGCCCTGTCGCCGATAGGAGCGCAGAGCGACGTAGGTGATGCCGAGCACCGCGATCAGGAACGCGGCGAGGATCCCCAGCGCGGGCAGGATCGTGAGATCGAAGAAGTCGGGGTCGTAGCGAACACCCGCGCGCGCATCGGGCGGCAGCGCCTCGATTCGCTCTCGCATGTCGACGGCCGAGCCGATGTCGGCGAACGCCCACCGCGAGTAGATGACGTTGGAGAAGGTCGCGATGACCTTGCCCATGTCGGCGACCGCGACGATCGCGCCGCCGAACAGGAGCTGCGGGATCAAGGCGAGGGGGATGAAGCTGGCGGCCTGGTCCTCGCTGGAGACGAGCGATGAGATCAGAAGGCCCATGCCGACCGAGATGAAGCCGGTCATGCAGCAGATCGCGAAGACCTTCACGTACTCCTGCGGGAAATCCGGGAGCGGGCGCAGCCCGAAGGTGACGACGACGAGCAGCAGCGCCTGGAGCGCGACGAGGCCGAAGAGGACGATCGCCTTCGAGCTCAGGTAGGCGCTCACCTTCACGCCCACCGCGCGTTCTCGCTCCATCAACGGGCGCTCCTTGATCACCTCGCGTGAGCCGTCGATGGAGCCGAGCCAGATCATCGTCGTGACGACGAGGAACAGCATCAGGCCGACGTTCGTCGGATTCGCGTCGAAGTCGAGGACGCCCTTCTGGAAGAGCAGGGCGATGCCGAGCGCGATCAGCGGCGCCTGCCCGAGCAGGATCATCAGGTTGCGGCGATCGCGGAGGAGGAGCTTCGTGTAGCGCTGGGCGAGGAGCCAGGTCTGCCTCCCGACGTTCGGCTGCGGCCGCGGCGGCGGCTTCGCTGCCGCGGTGCCGGCGGACTGCTCGACCGTGGCGAGGAACTCGGGCTCGGTGGCCTCGAACTGGGCTCGCCACTCGGGGGCGGGCCGGTTCTCGAGGGCGGTGTAGATGCCGTCGAAGTCGTCGACGCCGAAGAACCTCTTGGCCTCCTCCGGTGAGCCGAAGAACGAGAGCTCGCCGCCGACGCCCATGACGCAGACCTTGTCGGCGAGGTGGAGGTTCTTGGTCGCGTGAGTGACCGCGATGACCGCGCGCGTGCCCTCCTCGGCGAGGTCGCGGAAGAGCTGCATCAGCTGCGTCTCGAGGCCCGGGTCGAGGCCGGTCGTCGGCTCGTCGAGGAAGAGGAGGCTGGGCCGGTTGAGGAGCTCGGTACCGACGCCGACGCGCTTGCGCTGCCCACCCGAGAGCGAGCCGACGAGCGTGTCGGCGTGACGTTCGAGCCCGAGCTCGGTGAGCACGCGCTGCACGGCGCCGTCGATGTCGGCCTCGCTGGAGTCCCGCGGCAGCCGCAGCGCCGCCGAGTAGCGCAGCCCCTCGGTCACCGTGAGCCCGCGGTGGACGATCTCGTCCTGGGGGACGTAGCCGATGTCGGTGAGGCGGGTCAGGACCGGCTCGCCGCTGACGAGGACGCGACCGGCCGTCGGCGTCGTCACGCCGGCGAGCGCCTTCAGCATCGTCGTCTTGCCGGAGCCGCTCTCGCCGATGATGACGACGAACTCCCCCGGCTCGACCGCGATCGTGGCGCCATTGAGGATGACCTTGTCCTTCACCGCGATCGTGATCCCCTCGCCGCGCAGGCGCAGGGCGCCGCGGTCGTCGCGGCGGACGAAGTTGGTGCCGTCGTAGACGAGCCGGAATGGGCCGATGCCGATCTCCGAGCCGGCCCTGATCACCGCGCGCTGGCGGATGAACTCGCGATCGAGGCGGGTGCCGTTGCGCGAGCCGAGGTCGCGGAGCTCGGCGCCCCCGTCGGAGGTCCGCCGCACCTCCGCGTGGAAGCGCGAGACGTTGGGATCGTCGAGGACGAGGTCGTTGCTCGGGTCGCGGCCCATCGTCAGCGTCGAGCCCTCGAGGTTCACCACCTGGGCGGCGCGCTTCTCCTGCTGGGGAGCGGAGCCGAACATCGTCTGCTCGCCGGTGATGTAGCGCAGCTGCTCGTGGCCGATCTCGATCGAATCGCCGCTGTTCAGCCACCGCGAGGCGTTGCGGAGGACCTCACCGTTGAGCAGCGTGCCGTTACCGCCCCCGAGATCGGAGATGTAGTGGCGGCCGCCCTCGCCGACGATCACCGCGTGGCGCCGGGAGGCCGATGGGTTCTCGATCACGAGGTCGTTGCCGGGGTCGCGGCCGATCGCCATCCCCGCCGCCGGGATCGGGACGCGGACGCCGTCGCGGATGACGTCGGCGGTCATCCCTCCGGCCGCTCGCGGGGCGGGGCGGATCGACGAGGGCGAGCCGACCTGCTCGATGGGACCGGCGGCGGATGCGGCCGCGGCGATCGGCGAGATCGCCTCCGTCGGGCCGGAGCGCACGGGCGCACCGCCCGTGGCCGGAGAGCCGCCCACGCTCAGGTTCGTGTCGCCGACCTCGACCGTGTCACCGGCGTCCAGGCGGCGTGGCGCCTGCGGGGGCAGATCCTCACCGTTGACTCGTGTGCCGTTGGCGGAGCCGAGATCGACGACCTCGAGCCCTCCGTCGGCGGCGATGCTGAAACGCGCGTGCTCCCGCGAGATCTTCCGGTCGGTCGGGATGTGACCCGGTCCGTCGGTCGCGCGGCCGACCACGAGCTCGCCGCTGACGGCGATCTCACGATCCTCCGCCCCTGCCGTTCTGACGACGATGTTCCACCCCACGGGCGCCAGAATAACCATGCGGGAAGGTGGTAGCGTCCGCGCCGGTGAACGGGGAACGGGCGTCGACGAAAAGCGCACTCTGCGTGCCGCCGCATCCCCCTCTCCCCAGGGGCACGACATGAGCGGATGGATCCTCGCGATCGACTTCGGCACGACGTCGACAGCGGCCGCCCGGAGCGTCGGCCACCGCGTGGAGGTCATCCAGCTTCAGAGCGGGCCCCGCATGCCGTCGATGGTGTTCTGGCGCGAGGGCACCGGCGCCACCGGCCGGCTCGTTCTCGGCAACGAGGCCGAGGAGCTCTCGACCCTCGCGCCCTGGTGTCTGGAGCGAACGCCGAAGGCGCGGCTCGGCGAGGACTTCATCCTGCTCGGCGACAAGCAGCTGCGGCCCGTGGAGATCGTCGCCGCGATCCTCCGTGAGGTCTACGACGAGGCCCTCAGCCTGAGCGGCGGCGAGCCGCCGGCGGAGGTTCGGCTCACCCATCCGGCCCGCTGGCGCAAGACCCTGCTCGACGAGCTCGCACGCGCGGCGAAGCTCGCCGGCATCACCGACCCGGTCTTCGTCCCCGAGCCGGTCGCGGCGGCGGTCCACTTCGCCTCCGAGCGCCTCAAGGACGGCGAGCACGTGGCCGTCTACGACCTCGGCGGCGGCACCCTCGACACGGCGGTGCTGAAGCGAACCGGCGAGACCTTCGAGGTCGTCGGCCGCACCGGCGGCAACGAGGAGCTCGGCGGCGAGGACTTCGACGACCTGCTGTACCGCCAGCTCGCCGAGCAGCTCCCGGGCGACAAGCGCGAGCAGCTCCGCAGCGCCGACGAGCGCCAGGACCGGATCTGGGCGCAGGCCAACCGTGAGCTGCTGCGGCAGGCCCGCCGGGCCAAGGAGGGCCTCTCCCGCAACCCCGAGTACGCCTTCTACATGCCGCCCCCGGTCGACCAGGAGCTGAGCGCGACCGTCAGCGAGTTCGAGGGGCTGATCACGCCGACTGTCCGGGGCACGATCTCCGAGCTCGAGCGGACGATCCTCGCCGCCGACCTGCAGGTGGCCGACCTCAACGCCGTCTACCTGGCCGGCGGCTCGTCGCGGATCCCGCTCGTCGGACGCCTCATCCAGGAGCGCCTCGGCGTCGCCCCTGAGCACCTCGACGACCCGAAGGCGGTGATCTCCCTCGGCGCCGCCCGGCTCGGTCGCAGCGACGCGCAGGAGTCGGGGATCCACGACTCGCCGCTGTCTCAGGCCGATTCTCCGATCCCGCCCCTTCCCGGCGCCGACCCGAACGCGACGCGGATCGCTTCGGGGCACCCCGGCGGCTCGGGTGGCTCCGGCGCCGTCCCTCCCCCACCGCCACCTCCCCCGCCGCGTTCGGCTCCCGAGCCCGCACATCCCGCCGCGGCTCAGAGCCCGGCGACCGGCGGGACCGGCGGATCGAAGGGAGGCGGGAACCGCAACAAGATCCTCGCGGGGATCGCCGCCGCCGTGGTGGTGCTCGGCGGCGTGGCCGCGGCCGTCACACTCGGAGGCGGAGGTGGGGGCGGCGACACGACCGGTGGTGACACGACGGCCGAGCCGGCCGTGGACACCAGCGAGACGGTGAAGATGATCGATCCCGAGTACCGCGACTGCACGCCGGCCGACGAGGCCAGCCTGATCGGGAACGCGACCGCGGGCCTCGACTGCGGCGCCCCCGCGGGATTCACCTCGATGCTGCTCCAGTACGAGACGATCGGCGACCTCGAGGCAGCCTTCGAGAGCCAGGCGGGTGGGCTCAAGAAGGGCGGGTTCTGCGACACGAAGTGGAACCGGCGGACCGATTGGGTCTTCAACTCGGACCCGAACACGACCGTCGGTGAGATCGCGTGCACCAGCAGCGCCGACAGCACGAGCGACGTGATCTTCTGGACCGATTCCGACCGGATGGCGATGGGCGTCCTGCGCAGCAGCGCGAACCTGCACGCGAAGACGTTCAACGCATGGGACGGGATGATCCACGAGTGAGCACCCTGCGCATACCCGCGCCGCGAACGACCCCCAGCCCCGCCACCGGAGGTAGACGACACCGATGACCCAGCTCCGCCTCCTGTCCGGCCCGCAGTCCGGCAAGAAGATCGAGGTCGGCTCCGAGCACCGCTTCGTGATCGGCCGCGACGACGCCTGCAACCTCGTCCTGAACGACCCCGAGGTCTCGCGTCGCCACGCGTACCTGATCGAGGCCGGCGGCGGGATCGAGGTCGGCGACCTCGGCTCGAGCAACGGCACGCGCCTGAACGGACGCCGGATCGAGCAGCCAACGCAGCTGAAGCCCGGTGACACGCTCGAGATCGGTGAGACGCGGATGCAGGTCGAGGCGTCGACCGCCATCGACCCCGCACAGCCGGCGGCAGCCGCTCCGCCGCCGCCCCCTCCCCCGCCACAGCGCTCGGCGATCCGCCGCGCCGTCTCCGGCGAGAACAGCGTCATCCAGCGGATCAAGCTCGAGCGCTCGGTCCGGCGCGCCACGATCCTTGCCGGCCTCGCCGTGCTGGTCGCTGTGGCGGCGGTCATCGCGGCCGTCACGGGCGTCTTCTCCTCCGACGACGAGGAGCCGTCCCTGCCGACCGCCCGCGAGGTGATCCAGAACGCGAAGCCGTCGACCGTGCGCGTGCTGACCAAGCTCGACGGGGTCAACTCCGGCGCCGGGACCGGATGGGTCTACGACTCCGACAACGGCCTGATCGTCACCAACGCCCATGTGGTGGGCGATCAGGGATCGGTCGGCATGCTCACCTACCGGGTGATGGTCGGTGACTCGATCCGCCCGGCGACGCTCTACGCGGTCGCCCCCTGCTCCGACCTCGCGATCCTGCAGGTCGAGGACATCGAGGACGTCCCCGACTTCCCGCTGGGCTCGCAGGCCGACCTCGCCCAGGGCGACGTCGTCAACATCCTCGGCTTCCCCGGCAACGAGTTCACCAACTTCTCGTCCACCCCCTTCCAGTCGACGACCGGAACGATCTCGGTGGTCATGGAGTCGCTCGAGAATCGCTCCCAGGTGCGGGCTCAGGATCCCAACATCGGGCCCTACCAGAACCTGATCCAGACCGACGCCGCGATCAACCACGGCAACTCCGGGGGCCCGATGGTCGACGCGGCCGGCAACCTCGTGGGGATCAACACGTTGACGACGCTGGAGACCCAGGGGCAGGGCTTCGCAATCGGGGTCGACCTCTTCAAGGAGGACGCCGAGACCCTGGGCCAGGGCGACTCGATCGGCTACCTCGGCTTCGACTTCAACGCGAACGGGAACGGCCTCGTCGTCAACAACGCGGTCGACGGGACCCCGGCGGCCGACAAGGGCTTCGGCACGCAGCAGGCGATCGTCACCGCCATCGACGGGCAGCAGATGCGGACGCGCGACGACTACTGCAAGGCGGTCGAGGACGCGAAGACCGGCGACACGGCGACGATCGACGGGATCAGCCGCAGCGGCCGGTTCCGCTTCGACCTCCCGTTCCAGTAGAAACGGCAGCCGCGAACCGGTAGAGGCGAGCGCGACCCGGCCGGAGTTCGCTTTCGAGGATCATGTGCGCCGTGAGCGACCGATCTGAGAGCGCGAAGCGGGCCCGGCGCATCTACGTCACCGGCCACCGCAACCCGGACACGGATTCCATCGCGTCGGCGATCGCCTACGCGGAGCTGAAGGGGCGCCAGGATCCCGACGGCGACTACGTGCCGGTGAGGCTCGGGAACGTCAACGCCCAGACCGGCTGGGCCCTGCAGCGATCCGGAGCCCGCGCACCGGAGTTGATGGAGCACGTGATGCTGCGCGTCCGCGACGTGATGCGGGAGGACTTCCCCGTCGCCGGCCACCACCAGCCGCTGCGCGAGGTCGGCCGGACGATGGCCGCGGAGGACCTCGACCTCGTGCCCGTCGTCGACGACGACGGGATCCTGATCGGGGTCGTCACCGAGCGCGCGCTGGCCCGTCGCTACATCCGCGAGGCCCGCAAGTCGCACACCCTGCGTGAGTCGCCGACCAGCGTCTCGGCGATCGTCCAGGTTCTCGGGGGCGAGCAGATCGAGGGCGGGGACGCCAAGGTGGCCGGACGCGTCTGGGTGCATTCCATCGATGCGGCCCGCAGCGACAGCAAGATCTCCTCCGGCGACGCGGTCGTCGTCGGCAACCGCGTCGACGCCCAGCGCCAGTCGATCGAGCTCGGCGCATCGCTGATCGTGACGAGCAACGGCATGCCCGCCGGCGACGAGATCCGCGAGCTGGCCCGCGAACGGGGCGTCTGCGTCGTCACCAGCCCACTCGACTCCTACCTGACCAGCCGCATGATCTCGCTCGCGGCGCCGTGCGAGGCGATGATCGACCGCGATCCGCTCACGGTCCGCCGCAACGAGCTCGTCGCCGACGTCGCCGAGCAGGTCAAGGACGTCCACTACCGGGCCGCCGTCGCGGTCGACGCCGACGGCCGCCCGGTCGGCCTCATCACCCGCTCCGACCTCGTCTCGCCGCAGCCGCGGCGGGTGATCCTCGTCGACCACGCCGAGAGCGCCCAGAGCGTGACCGGCGTCGAGCAGGCGGAGATCGTCGAGATCCTCGACCACCACCACATCGGCTCGATCGAGACCAGGGTCCCGGTCACGGCGACCTTCGACCCGGTCGGCTCGACGGCGACGCTGGTCACCGAGCGCTTCCGGGCCAACGGGTTCGAGCCGACGCGCGAGAGCGCGGGGATGCTTCTCGCGGCCGTTCTCTCCGACACGGTCCTGCTCAACTCGCCGACCACGACCGAGCGCGATCGCGCCGTCATCACCTACCTGGAATCGCTGCTCGGCGCCGACGCGCAGAAGTTCGGCCGCGAGATGTTCGAGGAGACCTCCGACGTCTCCGCCATCCCCGCCGGGGAGATCGTCACCCGCGACGCCAAGGAGTACCAGCTCCCGTCGGGTGAGTCGATCTCGATCGCCCAGATCGAGGTCGTCGGCATGCCGGTCCTCGAACGGCGCCAGGAGCTGCTCGACGCGATCGAGGACGTACGCGAGCGCAACGACTACGCGATCGCCGCGCTGATGGTCACCGACATCCTCGCTCGCGGCACCGAGCTGATCGCCTGCGGCGACGTGAACGCGCTCGAGCGAGCCTTCAAGAGCCGGGCCGAAGACGGGGTGATCAGCCTGCCCGGCGTCATGAGCCGGAAGAAGCAGGTGGCGCCGGCGCTGCTCGGCGCCTACTGACCCCGGCCGCGGCCGGAAACCTGAATCCGGCGCGTGTATGGCTGATAGATTCGCCGCGTTCTCGCGAAGGGCCGACCGGTCCGACGAAAGGTGTGCATGAGCGGCTGGATCCTGGCAATCGACGTCGGAACGACCTCAACCGCGGCGGCCCGCAGGGTCGGCGACAGGGTCGAGATGATCCAGCTCCAGAACGGGCCGCGGATGCCCTCGATGGTCTACTGGCGCGAGGGGACCGGGCAGACCGGCCGGCTCGTTCTCGGCAACGAGGCCGAGGAGCTCTCGACGCTCGCTCCCTGGTGCCTGGAGCGCACCCCGAAGGCTCGGCTCGGCGAGGAGTTCATCCAGCTCGGCGACAAGCAGCTCCGGCCCGTCGAGATCATCGCCGCGATCCTCCGCGAGGTCTACAACGAGGCCATCAGCCTCTCCGGCGGCGAGGCCCCTGGCGAGATCCGGCTGACCCACCCGGCGCGCTGGCAGAAGTCGCGGCTCGACAAGCTCGCCCAGGCCGCCAAGCTCGCCGGGCTCCCCGACCCCGTCTTCGTCCCCGAGCCGGTCGCGGCAGCGGTCCACTTCGCCTCCGAGCGCCTGCAGGACGGCGAGCATGTCGCCGTCTACGACCTCGGCGGCGGCACCCTGGATACGGCGGTCCTGAAGCGGACCGGGAAGACCTTCGAGGTCGTCGGCCGAACCGGCGGCGACGAGGAGCTCGGTGGTGAGGACTTCGACGACCTGCTCTACCGCCACCTGGGCGATCAGCTCGGCGGCGAGACCTGGGACAAGCTACGGACCGCGGACGAGCGTCAGGATCGCACCTGGGCGCAGGCCAACCGCGAGCTGCTGCGCCAGGCGCGGCGCGCCAAGGAGGGGCTCTCCCGCAACCCGGAGTACGAGTTCTACCTCGGCCCCCCGGTCGATCAGGAGCTCAGCGCGACCGTCTCCGACTTCGAGGGGCTGATCTCGCCGACCCTGCGCGGGACCGTTGCCGAGCTCGAGCGGACGATCCTCGCCGCGGGCCTGAAGACGGAGGACATGAAGGCGATCTACCTCGCCGGCGGCTCCTCGCGGATCCCGCTCGTCGGGCGGTTGATCCAGGAACGCCTCGGCGTCTCGCCCGAGCACCTCGACGATCCGAAGGCCGTGATCGCGATGGGAGCGGCGCGGCTCGACACCGAGGCGGCGAAGGCATCGGGCATCACGAAGGCACCGCTCGCAGCTGCCGATGCGCCGATTCCCCCGCTGCCGGGCGCCGCGGCGGCCGGCGCGGCCGCGGCCGGAGCCGCCGCCGCCTCGAGCGGCGGCGACACGCCTCCGCCTCCCCCCTCGGGCGCCGACGCGACCGTCGTCGGCGCCGACGATCCGAACGCGACCAGGCTCTCGACGAGGGACTCAGGATCCGGTTCGGGCGGTGGGAACGAACCGCCGCCCCCGGCCCCTCCCCCTCCCCCGAGCCCCGCCCCGCGTCAGCCGGCGCAGCCGCTCGGCGCGGGCGGCGGCGAGAAGGGCGGCAACCGGGGCAAGATCCTCGCCGGCGTGGCCGCCGCGGTGGTCGTGCTCGGCGGCGTCGCCGCCGCGATCACCCTCGGTGGCGGCGACAACGGCGGCGGCACGACCGACACCAGCGCCGGGACCGACACGGTCGCCACCGACACGACCGATCTCACCGACACGACCGATCTGACGGACACCACGGGGCTCACCGACACAACCGACATCCCGCCCGCGGACGACACCGACTCGCTGGCGCTGGCCGTGAAGCCGAAGGTGCGCTCCAGCTGCGTCGACGAGGAGCAGAAGTACTGGGAGGAAGGGGCGACCGCCGGCCTCACCTGCACCGGCCGCAACGGCTCGACCGTGATCGTCGAGCAGTTCCCCGACAACAAGACGGCGCTGCAGGTCTTCAAGGAGCGCGACGGCGGCGTCCCTCAGGGCGGCCCCTGCAAGGAGAAGTGGAACACGCAGAGCACCTGGACCAATCCCGACGGGACGGTCACCAAGGGCAAGATCGCCTGCTACGACACGACCGAGGACACCGGGCAGGTCGTCTGGTCGGCGCCCGAGCATCGAGCCGTCGGCTTCGTGATCGGCGAGGACCTGAGCAACATCGAGCTGATCAACGCTTGGTCGTTCGCGGCGAACTAGCCGCGTCGAAGATCCAGCGGGGTGCCTGAGGCCAACCTGTTGGCCTGAACCGCCCCGCTGCTGCCCGGAGCGCGCAGACCACGCTCTGCGTGGTTTCTGCGCCCCGCGCTGGCCGCGGGGCGGTTCAGCCGGCTGCCAGCCCTGCGGCGCGGGCGCTAGCTCAGCTTGCTCTTCAGCAGCTCGAGGTGATCGCGCACCGGCGCCGGGAGGCGATCGCCGAAGCGCGCCAGGTGCTCCTCGACCTGCGGCAGCTCGGCCTTCAGCTTCTCCTCGTCGACCGCGGTCAGCTCGGTGAGCTCGTCGGCGGAGAGGTCGAGGCCATCGACATCGAGCTCACCGGCGGCCGGGACGAGCCCGATCGCGGTCTCCTCGGTGGCCGACTCGCCGTTGCAGCGACGGAAGACCCACTCGAGGACGCGGCTGTTCTCGCCGAAACCGGGCCAGATGAACTTCCCGTCCTCGTCCTTGCGGAACCAGTTGACGTAGAAGATCTTCGGGAGCTTGTCCGGATCACCCTTGGCCCCGATGTCGAGCCAGTGCTGGAAGTACTCGGCCATGTCGTAGCCGCAGAACGGCAGCATCGCGAACGGGTCGAAGCGCAGCTGGCCCACCGTGCCGAAGGCGGCGGCGGTCATCTCCGAGGACATCGTCGCGCCCATGAACACGCCGTGCTCCCAGTCGAAGGACTCGCGAACGAGCGGGACGACGGTCGCGCGGCGGCCGCCGAACAAGAACGCGTCGATCGGGACGCCGACGGGGTCCTCCCACTCGTCGGCGATCGACGGCGACTGATCCGCGGCGACCGTGAAGCGGGAGTTGGGATGGGCGGCGGGCTCGTCGGAGTCCGGCGTCCAGTCGTTGCCGTGCCAGTCGATCGCGTGCGCGGGCGGCTCCTTTGTCATGCCCTCCCACCAGACGTCGCCGTCGTCGGTCAGCGCCGTGTTGGTGAAGATCGTGTTCTTCTCGATCGCGGCGATCGCGTTCGGGTTCGTATCCGCCCCGGTGCCGGGGGCGACGCCGAAGAACCCGGCCTCCGGGTTGATCGCGTAGAGACGGCCGTCGTCGCCGAACTTCATCCAGGCGATGTCGTCGCCGACGGTCTCGACAGTCCAGCCCTCGAGCGAGGGGATCAGCATCGCCAAGTTGGTCTTGCCGCACGCCGAAGGGAACGCGCCCGTGACGTACTTGACCTCACCCTCGGGCGAGGTGAGCTTGAGGATCAGCATGTGCTCGGCCATCCAGCCCTCGTCGCGGGCCATGGCGGAGGCGATGCGCAACGCGAAGCACTTCTTGCCAAGCAGGGCGTTGCCGCCGTATCCGGAGCCGAACGACCAGATCTCGCGGGTCTCCGGGAAGTGGCAGATGTACTTCGTCTCGGCGTTGGTCGGCCAGGTGGAGTCCTCCTCGCCCTCGGCGAGCGGGTCGCCGACCGAGTGCACGCAGGGGACGAACTCGCCGTCGGCGCCGAGCACTTCGAGCGCGCCCTGGCCCATCCGGGTCATGATCCGCATCGAGACGACGACGTAGGGGGAGTCGGTGAGCTGGACGCCGATGTGGGACTTGTCGGAGCCGAGCGGGCCCATCGAGAACGGGACCACGTACATGGTGCGACCGGCCATGCATCCGTCGAAGAGCTGGCCCAGCGTCTCCTTCATCTCGGCGGGGGCGCGCCAGTTGTTGGTCGGCCCGGCGCCGGCCTCGTCCTCGGTGCAGATGAAGGTCCGGTCCTCGACGCGGGCGACGTCGCTGGGATCGGACCAGGCGAGGTAGGAGTTGGGACGCTTGGCGTCGGAGAGCTTGCGGAACGTCCCGGCGTCGACGAGCTCCTGGCAGAGCCGCTCGTACTCCTCGGCGGATCCGTCGCACCAATGGATCGAGGCGGGCTTCGTCAACTCCGCGATCTCGTCCACCCAGGTGATCAGGGACTGGTTGTCGGTCGCGTCGGTGTTCGTGGGCTCAGTAGCCGTGGCGTCGCTCATCGGGGGGTCGCTCATCTCCTTGGTGGGATCGCGTGGGTGCCTATGAATCTGCCCTCGGGGACTGGCGAAAAACGCCGACCGGTGCGGGCGTAGGGACCCTCATTGTGCCGCACGCGGCCACGGAACGGCACCGTGGCGAGCACGGAGCGCGTCGGCAAGTGCGCCGCTCCCGTCTGCGAACGGTTTGGTGCGAGGTCCGTCCAGTTGCTATTGCGAGGAGCTAGCCGGCGCCGACCAGGGCGCGATTCGCGAGCTCGTTCGTGATCACTCCGGGGAGAAGGTGATTAAGCCGGCACTACGTCACGGGCGTCAGAGAACCGTCACCGAGATCGAAACGGTGCTCTTCATCTCGATCCTGCGGGCCGTCCTGGCCAAGGTCGCTGGGGCCAAGCTCGTCCCCTCAGGCTTCCAGCCGCAGCACGTGGGGCTCCAGGAGACCGCGGGGCTCAGGCGGAGCCGAGAGGCACTCCGGCGGCCATCGCGGACGTAGCTCGAGCTTTGCCCTGCATTCACAGATCAGTGCTAGGACAATCAATATGTGGTCCTTGATTCCCGCCAACCGATTAGCCGGTCGCCGCAAGTGGCGCAGCCCCTCGTCGGCTCTTCACGCGGCTCGCAGCTGAGGCACCTCCTTGGGTTGTTCATCGCCCTGGTTTCCGAGGACCAGGGCGTTCGTCGAGGCCGCGGCCAGGTTCTCGGGAAGACGCCGCGCGAGGAGACTTACTACACCGAGATCGACCTGCTGCGCTGGGATCCGCCTGGACTGCTTCTCCAAGGGGGATGCCTGAATCTTTGAGGATTGCTTTCGCTGAGCTAAGCGAGTAGTTTCTGCCAATAGAGTGGCTCGTGAAGTTGCGTGAAGGGCTAGAGTCGCTGGCAGCCACGCCTACTTGCGGAGGGACAATGAGCAGATCTATTCGGCTAGGTGGTCTCGTTTGCGTACTTGTTGCTATCGCGCTCGGCTCTATTGCGGTCGCGGATGCGAAGAGCGGAGATGGCGACATCGTTGCGGGCCACTCCGACCAAGAAGTCATCGATCCGGGCTTGAGCCCGATTGAGCTCCAGTCAACTTATGCGGCTGAGGACGAGACAATCGAAATGGCCCAGGCACTTATTGATGCGCCTGGATTCGATCCCAATAACCCTGACCCGGCTCTTGCCGCAGAAGTCACCGAGGAGCAACAGGAAGAGGCAAGGGTTGCAGCGCGACGGCTTGATTTCACGTGTGTCCTAACTGTCTTTTTTCCTTTCAAGGACAGCGGCAATGCGCATGGCAAGACCCGGAACGACTGCAGCGGAACCGTCACGGCTCAGTCGATCACAGGCTGCCTTTCGCACATCAACAGCCAAGGCAACGTCCATCTTGACGACTGCCGCTCTAACGTTCGCGACGGTCCGGGGTCCATCCAGGTGCAGCCGACAGAGAGTTGCAGCAACGCTCAGAACCGCTATTGGATCAGCGGCGGGTCAGGGATAGTTCGAGGCAACACCAACCCGGTTTCCCAAAACGACTCGAAGACCGCTGTCTTGGGCTGCAATCCCTAGCCCATCTTGAGATGCTCAGAGTCCTCGCTGTTTCATTCAATGGTTGTTCGCGCTGGAGCCGTCTGCCTTTCTGTCCTGGTTTTCGGGAGCGGCTGCGGCAACAGCGACTCGTCCGCTGATTCTGAGAGTTCGTGCTCAACGCGCTTACCGCGTGTGTCTGAGTTGACAGCGTCTGATGCGGACTGCCGCGAAGCGGAAGCCGTCGCCACAAGCGTGCTTCGCACAAGGGTTTCGGATAGCGGCGGATATGGGCAGTTCGACGTAGATGGTGCGGTTTGGAGTTGTCAGGAGGACACGAGCTCAGACGACGAACCGGGCTCCGATCCCGCGGTTAGTTGTCAGAGCGTTGACGGGGCTAAGGTCGAGTTCTTAGCCGGATAGGGCACAACATCGGCCTGGGCAGCGTTGATGCTCGCGACCGAGCTCACGATCGGCCGCTCCGCTTCCGAGGGTGTCGATGAGGCGATCATCGAGTTGGAGTGGCGTCGCTCGCACTCGCGGCAACGCAACGACGCCTGTTAGTTGACTAGGGTCGCTTGGAGCCTTGACTGAACGCCTTCGGGCGCTGCCTGACCGGGCCGTGCTCATCGTTCAGGCCCTCTTCAGTTCAGAGACCGGAACGGCCTCTTGGGATCGCGCAGGAGCTACTTGTTGTAGATCTTGACCGTGACCCGCTTGCCGGCCTCGTGCGCGAACGTCTGACCGGCGACGGCGAAGGTGCAGAAGTCGGGATCGGCCAGGGGGAGCGGGTTCGGGTAGGAGCCGCCGAAGCCGCCGGGCTCCGTCCCCGTCTTGAAGTCGCCGGGGCCGGGCCAGTAGTCGATCAGCGAGCCCTTCATGCAGCGGACGGTGATCCCCCAGTCGACCTTGGTCCGATTCGGGACCGTGGTGATCCGGTAGGAGAGCTTGCCGATCTCGCCGCGCTGCAGGGTCACCTGGGCGACCGCCGCGGCCGGGTTGTCGCGCGCCGAGTCGTGGGCGATGAGCGCGCCGAGCCCACCGCGCTTGGCGGCGTGGCCACCCCGGTCACCCATCGTCGCTGCGGGCAGCACCAGCGCGGCCACTGCCACCAGAGCGGCCAGCGCGGTGATCGTCCCGATTGCGGTTCGCTTCCTCAACTCGACTTCCGATCCGTAGCTTGCGTCCCCTGTCCCGACGGTATCGGCCGCATCAGCGAAAAGCTGCAGTTCGACCGCGCCGAGCCGGACGAGACTGCCTCAACGGCTGCAGGCGGCGAGGTCCCGGCGTCCAGACGCCGCCGCCCTGTAGGGTTCCGCGGCGCCCCGGCCTCGCGGCACCACCCGCCGCCCGGCTCAGGCCTTCATCCATGCGCTTCTACGAGTACGAATCACGCCGCTTGGTCGAGCGCGCCGGCATCCCGGTCACGCAGTACGGCTTCTGCACCAGCGCCGAGGAGGCCCGCGAGGCCGCCGAGAAGATCAACGGTCCGACCGTGATCAAGTCGCAGGTGCTCGTCGGTGGCCGCATGAAGGCCGGTGGCGTCAAGTTCGCCGACTCGCCCGAGGAGGCGGCGGCGCACGCCCTCGAGATCCTCGAGCTCGAGATCAGCGGCCACATGCCGGTCGGCGTCCTCGTCGACCCCAAGGCCGAGGTCGAGCACGAGTACTACGCGGCGGTTCTCTGGGACCTCCGCAACCGCCGGCCGATGATGCTCTTCAGCGACATGGGCGGGATCGACATCGAGCAGGTCGCCGAGGAGCATCCCGACCACGTCGGCCGCGGCCACCTCTCCAACCTCCACCCCATCTACGACTTCCAGGCCAAGGAGACCGTCGCCCGCTGCGGCATGACCGGCTCCGACCTCGGCCGGGCCTCGCGCGTCCTCGCCTCACTGGCGCGGATGCAGCGCGACTACGACCTGACGCTCGCCGAGATCAACCCGCTCGCCAAGCTCTCCGACGGCTCTTTCGTCGCGCTCGACGCGCACATCGAGATGGAGGAGGAGGCCGTCGGGCGCCACAAGAAGGTGCTCACCGACATCGGCGTCGACCTCTCCGAGCCACGTGAGATGTACGAGCCGAGCGCCTTCGAGCGCAACGTCAAGGCCATCGACTCCGCCGACCACCGCGGCGTCATCCAGGGCAAGGACCACGGCTTCACCGGCAACATCGGCCTCGTGATCGGCGCCGGAGGCGGCTCGCTCACGCTCACGGACGCGGTCCGCAACCAGGGCGGCAAGCCCGCCAACTACGCCGAGATCGGCGGCAACCCCTCCGTCTCGAAGTCCTGCGGCCTCGCCAAGGAGATCCTGCAGAAGGAAGGCGTCGAGAAGATCGCCGTGATGATGTCGATCGTCTCCAACACCCGGGTCGACATCGTCGCCCGCGGCGTCATCAAGGCCTGCCTCGAGCTTGGCAAGGATCCGGGCGAGACCATCGCGATCTTCCGCATCCCAGGCGCCTGGGAGGACGAGGGCTACAAGATCCTCGACAAGTACGGCGTCGAGTACGCCGACCGCTCGGTCTCCATGTGGGACGCGGCGGGAACGGCCGTCGCCAAGATCCAGGGGAGCGCTGCGTAGCTGTGAGCATCCTGCTGAACGAGGACTTCACCTTCATCGTCCAGGGCATCACGGGCCGCGAGGCCGTGAACCTGACCCGCGAGTGCCTCGACTTCGGCTCGAAGATCGTCGGCGGCGTCACCCCAGGCCGCAAGGGCCGCGAGGTCCACGGCGTCCCCGTCTTCGACACCGTCGAGCAGGCCGTCTCCCACCACGGCAAGCCGATCGACGGCGCCGTCGCAACGGTCCCCCCCGCCTTCACCAAGGACGCCGTCTGCGAGGCGATCCTCAACGGCATCAAGCTGATCGTCGTCGTCACCGAGCGCATCCCGCGCCGCGACGTCGCCGAGATGGTCGAGCTCGCCGACGAGCACGGCGCCCGCATCATCGGCCCCAACTGCCTCGGCCTGATCGCTCCCGGCGTCGCCAAGATGGGCGGCATCGGCGGCCCCGCGAAGGACGCCGCCAAGGCCTACGTCCCCGGCTCGGTCGGCGTCATGTCCCGCTCCGGCGGCATGACCACGGAGATCAGCTCGACGCTCACCGCCGCCGGCCTGGGCGTCTCCACCGCCGTCTCGATCGGCGGCGACGCGATCATCGGCTCCACCTACGCCGACCTGATGCCCCTCTTCGAGGAGGACCCCCAAACCGAGGCCATCGTGATCTACACCGAGCCCGGCGGGCGCATGGAGGCCGAGCTGGTCGAGTGGCGCGAGGAGGCCGGCTCGACGATGCCGATCGTCGCCTTCATGGCCGGTCGCTTCATGGACGACGAGGAGATGCAGGGCATGAGCTTCGGCCACGCCGGCACGATCGTCGAGGGCAAGGAGGACTCCGCGACCGAGAAGATCGCGCGCCTGGAAGCCTCCGGCATCCCGGTGGTCGAGCGGATCGACCACATCCCCGACAAGGTCAAGGAAGCGCTGGGGCAGTCATGAGCGAGCCGCTGCACGGGATCTTCATCGACGTCGAGGTGTCCGACTCGGTCGCCGGCGACGTCGAGCTCGCCAAGAAGCTGGCCGAGGTCTGCCCGGTCGACATCTTCGCCGCGGGCGAGAGCGGCGTGACGATCGTGCGCGAGAACCTCGACGAGTGCGTGCTCTGCAACCTCTGCGTGGACGCGGCCAAGGCCGCGGGCGCCGAGGGTGGCGTCCGCATCGTCAAGCTCTACGAGGAGTAGCCCGGCTCCAGATCGAGGTGTGGGCGCCTCCCACCTGGGTCCTGCACCTGCCGGGGGCGGAGTCCCTAGCCTCGGGCTCATGGACCGTCGCAAGCGCGCAGGACTGCGAAAGCTGACCGCCGGCAAGGCGCTGGGCACATTGGTGGCGATCGCACCGCTGATCGCCGCGGGTGGCCATGCGGAGGTCGCTGCCGCCAAGACCTTCACGGTCGCCAACGGCCGATCCGGAGGTCCCGGATCCTTGGCCGAGACCGTCCGGATGGCCAACCGGCATCGCGGTGCCGACCGGATCGAGTTCCGCAGTGGCCTGCGGGGATCGATCCCGCTCGGGAGGAACACGAACATCACAGGCTCCCTGCGGATCTCGGGCGGTCGGAGAGCGCCCACGTTGAAGGGCCCGCGAAAGGGTGGAACGCTCAACTTCGAGCCCGCCTACCCGAAGCGGCCGAACGCCGAGATCGCGCTGAGGCTCGAGGACCTGCGGCTCGATCGCGTGTCGCTTGTCGTCTCCGGCGGCAGCGCAACGGAGATGCAGGTCGTCGATTCGGTCCTCTCCGGCCATGGCGTCGACGCAGACGGCATCGCGATCGACGGTGATTACGGCAACACGGAGGTGCGCGTCGCGGGCACCACGATCCAACGTTTCGACGGGAGTGGCATCGCCGTCGAGTCGAACTACGGGGACACCGACGTCGAACGTTCGACGCTCACGCGGAGCGGCTTCGGCCTGACCACCTTCAAGACCTTCGCGCGCGTCAAGAACTCGACGATCTCAGGCAACTCGCCGGGCGGCGGCGTCCTCGCCGAGTACTACTCGGGCGTCGAGATCACGAAGTCGACGATCTCCGGCAACAGCGCCGAGGCGCAGGGCAGACGGCCCGCCACGGGCGGCGGCATCGACGCCTACTACCAGGCCGGGGCGAGCGTCACGAACTCGACCGTCTCGGGCAACTCCGCGGAGGGGCCGGGATCGGCTGGAGGCGGGATCTTCGGCAGCGTCCAGGTCGTCTCCTCGACCGTCACCGACAACAGCGCCGAGCGAGGCGGCGGGATCTTCAGCGCGCCCGACTGCTGCGGGACGAACGGGGTGAGCGTCAAGAACTCGATCGTCGCCGGCAACCACGCGACGAGCGGGGCCGACTGCGACGGCAGCGGGGGCAGCGGAGCGCCCGCCTCGAAGGGCGGCAACGTCTTCGGTGCCGCCGGCTGCGGGATCTCCCTCGAGAGCGACCTCTCGACCGCCGATCCGGGGCTCGGCCCGCTCGCTCGCAACGGCGGCCCGACCCGCACCCACCTGCCGCTCGGAGGCTCGCCCGCCATCGGGCACTCCCTCCCGACCGACCTCGAGGACGATCAACGCGGGAAACCCCGCGATGGGGATCCGGACAGCGGTTCCGTGGAGGTCGGGGACGGAAGGTGAGCCTCGGCGCAACCGGCCGCGGCTGGAATCTTCGCGACGCGCAGGGATTCCGGCTATGGTCGTCACGTGTTCGGGTGGAGGCACGGTCTGGGAGTGGTTGCGGGAGCCTTCGTCTCGGTGCTGTCGCTGTCCGGTGACGCCGCGGCGGACACCGGCGATCTCGACCACATCCGCTGCCTGAGCGGTGACACCAGCACGGCGGCGCGCTGCGTGCAGTCCGCGTTCTCCTCGGCCGGAGGGCTCAACAGCGGGCTGCAGCACATCCAGTCCGTCGATCTCAGTCCTGACGGTGAGGACGTCTACGCGACGTCGCAGGGCTCCGATGCGATCGTCCACCTCAACCGCAACACCAACACGGGCACGATCACCTTCGGCGAATGTTTCACGGGAGACACCAACGCGAACACCGCGTGCACGCCTTTGGCGGTGACCACCCCCGTGGGCTTCAACTCCGGCATGAACTCGGTGGTCGACGCCACCGTCAGCCCGGACGGCGAGGACGTCTACACGGTGTCGCAGAGCGACGACGCGGTCGCTCATTTCAGCCGCAACACGACGACTGGGACCCTCACGTTCGTCAGCTGCTACGCGGCATCGACCTCCGCCACAACGGGCAGTGGCGGCGCCTGCTCCGCGCTGCCCACGACAGCCGGAGGTGGGAGCAACACCGGCTTCGACCTGCCCAGCGGGATCGCCATCAGCCCCGGGACAGGTGCCAGCGTCTACGTGACCGGTTCCAACGACGACGCCATCGCCCGTTTCAATCGCAACCCGTCCACCGGCGCGTTGACGTGGGACAGCTGCCGAACCGGCGAGACCGCCAGCGGATCGACCGGGTCCGGAGCCTGCTCGGACCTCCCCGTGATCACCGCCAATGGCGTCAACAGCGGCATCGACAACCCCTATGGGCCGGTGGTGAGCTCCGACGGAGACAGCCTCTACTTCGGCTCCCATTCCGACCACGCCGTCGCCTGGTTCGACCGCGGGCCGGCCGGCGGGCTCTCCAACTTCGACTGCGTCACCGGCTCAACTGGAGCGGGCCCGTCCGGCTCCGGCGCCTGCTCGACGGCGATGCCGGGAGCGACGGCGAACGGGCTGACCTCCGGCCTCAACCGGACACAGACCGTCGCGCTCGACCCAGCCGGCGAGAACGTCTACACCGGCTCGCAGGAGGACGACGCGATCGTCCATTTCTCCCGCGGGCCGGGAAGCGAGCTCAGCTTCGAGTCGTGCATCAGCGGCGACACCGATGCCACCACCTGCGACCACATCCCGGAGGCGTCGACGACCGGTGCTGCGGCCGGGCTCTCCGGCGTCCAGTCCGTGGTGGTCAGCCCGGACGGACTGCAGCTCTACGCGGCGGCCTACACCGACAGCGCGATCGCCACATTCGAGCTTGCGTCCAGCGACGGCGACCCCGCCTGGAGCGGCTGCGTCAGCGGCGACACGGCGGCGGGGCCGAGTGGGACGGGCGCCTGCTCCGCGGCTGACCCCGGCACTGCGGCCGGCGGCACCGGATCCGGCCTCGGCGAGATCCGCTCGCTGGCCGTGACCGCGGACGGCCTCGAGCTGGTTGGCGGCACCGACATCGACAGCTCGATCGTCGCCGCCGAGCGCGACAACTCGGCGGAGACGATCCTCGCCTCCGGCCCGGCGGCGATCGGCAACGACACCACCCCTACCTTCACCTTCAACTCCGACGAGACGCCGGTCGTCTTCCAGTGCCGGGTCGACACCGCTTCGTTCGCGCTGTGCTCCGGGTCGGGCACGCACACGACCGCGGCGCTCGCCGACGGCGCCCACACGTTCCGGGTGCGGGCGCTGAACCTCGCCGGTACGCCCGACCCGACGCCCGTGGTCGTCAACTTCACCGTCGACACGGTGGCGCCCGACACGGCGATCAACTCCGGTCCCAGCGGCCTGACCGCCGACTCGAGCCCCGAGTTCGGCTTCTCCGCCGCGGACGCGAGCAGCTTCGAGTGCCGCGTCGACGGCGGCCAGTTCGCCGCGTGCGCCTCCCCGCACACGCCGACCTCTCTCGCCGACGGCGCTCACACCTTCGAGGTGCGGGCCACCGATGCCGCCGGCAACGTCGACGCGACGCCCGCGTCGAGATCCTTCGAGGTCGATGCGACCGCGCCCACCGTGAAGTTCTCGAAGAAGCCGAAGAAGACGGAGAAGACCAAGGACGGCAAGAAGAAGAGGGCCAAGTTCAAGTTCAGCTCCGGCGATCGCGGCGTCAGCTTCGAGTGCAGCAGGGACAAGGGCAAGGACTTCAAGCGCTGCAGCTCCCCGTACGAGAGGAAGTACAAGCCCGGCAAGCACACCTTCGCGGTCCGGGCGATCGACGAGGCCGGCAACGTCGGCGCGAAGGTCGTCCACAAGTGGAAGGTCAAGGAGAAGAAGTAGGAGCGGGCGTGTCCGCCTGCGGCTGAACCGCCGTCGCCGCTCGTGTTTGGCGTGATCGGCGCCGGGAATCCCTCCTCTGGGCAACAGGGCAACAGAGGAGGGACAACCGTGGCATCAACGGCGGAGCATCCGGGGCCGTTCGCGGCCAAGTCGATCGACCAGTGCCAGAAGGACGCCGACGAATCCGAGCTGAAGAAGGCGATCGGGACGCTGGATCTGACCGCGCTCGGCATCGGAGCCGTGATCGGCACCGGGATCTTCGTGATCATCGGCGAGGCGATCGGCGACTCCGGCCCGGCGATCGTCCTCTCGTTCGTCCTCGCCGGCGTCACCTGCATGTTCTCCGCTCTCTCCTACGCGGAGATGGCGGCCGCCATCCCCGTCTCGGGCAGCGCCTACACCTACGCCTACGCGACGATGGGAGAGCTGATCGCCTTCATCATCGGCTGGGATCTGATCCTCGAGTACGGGGTCTCGATCGCCGCTATCGCCGTCGGCTGGGGCGGCTATCTGAACGACCTGCTGAGCTCGCTCTTCTCGATCGAGCTGCCGAAGGCGATCGCCAACCCGCCCGGTGAGGCGGGCGGGCAGTTCAACGCTCCGGCCGTGTTCCTGATCCTGGCGGTGACCGCGGTCCTCGTCGCCGGGATCCGCGAGAGCGCGCGGACGAACACGATCATGGTGTTCGTGAAGCTCGGCATCCTCGCCTTCTTCATCGTCGTCGGCGCCTTCAGCTTCGACAGCTCCAACTTCCAGCCGTTCGCGCCGCACGGCTTCAGCGGGGTCGTCGATGCGGCGTCGCTGATCTTCTTCGCCTACATCGGCTTCGACGCGATCTCGACGGCGAGCGAGGAGGTCAAGGAGCCCGGCAAGACGCTGCCGCGAGGGATCCTGACGTCGCTCGGGGTCTGCACGCTGATCTACGTCGCCGTCGCGATCGTGACCAGCGGCCTGCTCCCCTACAAGGAGCTCGCCGGCGACACCGCGCCGCTGTCGACGGCGATCGAGGCGGGCGCCAACACCGGCCCCTGGGCCGCCGACATCCTCTCTTTCGGGGCCCTGGTGGCGATCACGAGCGTGACCCTGACCATCCTCTACGGGCAGACGCGGATCTTCTTCTCGATGTGCCGCGACGGCCTGCTGCCGGACTTCTTCGCGCGGGTCTGGGAGCGGACCCAGACACCCGCGGCGATCACGATCGCCACCGGCCTCGTGGCCGCGACGATCGCGGCCTTCGTGCCGCTCGCCGAGATCGCGAAGCTGGTCAACATCGGCACGCTCTTCGCCTTCGTCCTCGTCAACATCGGCGTCATCGTCCTGCGACGGACGAGGCCCGACCTCGAGCGGCCCTACAAGGTGCCGTTCGTCCCGGTTGTGCCGCTGATCGGCGCCGCGCTCTGCATCTTCCTCATGAAGTACCTCGACGGTGTCACCTGGGTCCGCTTCGGGATCTGGCTCGCCATCGGACTCGTCATCTACTTCACCTACGGCCGCCGCCACTCGGTGCTGCGGAAGGACGAGGCGGTAGCCGGCTGAACTACCGTTCGCGGCTCATGAGAGCTGCGACGTGAACTTCACCGAGGACGTACTCGAGGCATTCCCGGCCGCCCGGCCCGCGCTCGTCGCCATCGACGAGCGCGGAGAGCGGCGCGTCTGGGGCTTCGGCGAGCTCGTGGCCCGCAGCGCTGGGCTTGCGGGCGCGATGGCGGCCCGCGGCGTACGGCGCGGCGACGTCGTCATGACCCTGGTCGGCAACCGGCCCGAGTGGGTGCTCTCGATGCTGGCCTGCTTCCGGATCGGGGCGGTGGCGCTCCCCTGCAACACGCAGCTCCGCGGCAAGGACCTGGAGCTGCGGGTGCGGATCGCCGAGCCGAAGCTCGCGATCGGGGAGGCCGAGCTGCTCGCCGCGCTGCCCGCCGGCGTGCCCACCATGGACCTCGAGGAGGTCGCGGCGGTACTTGACGAGGAGCGTCCGCAGGAGCCACCCGCAGACGTCGCCGACCTCGATCCGGGTGATCCGGCGCTGATCGTCTTCACCTCGGGGACGACGGGCGAGGCGCGAGCGGCGGTCCACTCGCAGTCCTACCTCGCCGGCCAGCGCCTGCAGGCCCAGCACTGGTTCGGGGCTCGTGACGGCGAGCTCGCGTGGTGCACGGCCGCCTCGGGTTGGTCGAAGTCCGCCCGCAACGCCTTCATCGCCCCGTGGCTCTGCGGAGCGACGGCGCTGATCCACGCCGGGCGCTTCCATCCCTCTGAGCGGCTGGAGATCTGCGAGCGCGAGGGGGTCAACGTCCTCTGCCAGGCACCGACCGAGTACCGGATGCTCGCCAAGCGCACGGAGCTGCGTCCGATCCCCGGCCTGCGGCGGCTGGTCTCCGCGGGCGAGGCCCTGAACCCGGAGGTGATCCGAGCGTTCCGCGAGGGGACCGGGCTCGAGATCCACGACGGCTACGGGCAGACGGAGACGGGAGCGCTGACCGGCTCGGTCGTCGGCGAGGAGCGCGTGCGGCCGGGCTCCATGGGCAAGCCGCTGCCCGGGATCGACCTGCGGATCGCCGACGGCGAGCTGCAGGTGCGCCGTGCGAGCTGTCCGACCTTCTTCAGCCACTACATCGGGTCCGAGCCGTTCGCGGAGGAATGGTGGCGGACGGGTGATCTCGTCTCCGAGGACGAGGACGGCTTCCTCTGGTTCGAGGGCCGCGCCGACGACGTCATCGTCTCCTCCGGCTACCGGATCGGCCCCTTCGAGGTGGAGTCGGCGCTCGTCTCACACCCCGCGGTCGCCGAGGCGGCGGCCGTCGCCGCTCCCGATCCCGAGCGTGGAGCGGTCGTCAAGGCGGTGGTCGTTCTCCGCGACCGCGAGCCCAGCGACGAGCTGGTCAGCGAGCTGCAGGAGCACGTCCGCAGCGAGACGGCGCCCTACAAGTACCCGCGGATCATCGAGTTCGCCGACTCGCTGCCGAAGACCGCCAGCGGCAAGATCCGCCGCGCCGAGCTGCGCGGCTCACCCGCGTGAGCGGGCCCGCATCCGGCCGCGGGGGGCAGCTTCCACCGCGGCTCGCGTTCGCCGCGCTCTTCTCGGTGACCTTCCTGACGATGCTCAGCGTCGGCTCGACGCTGCCGATCATGCCCCGCTATGTGCAGGGACCCATCGGCGCCGGCGACCTCGCCGTGGGGATCGTCACCGGCGCCTTCGCCATCACCGGGCTCGCCTGCAGGCCGCTGGCCGGGTCGTTCGCCGACAGCCGCGGGCGGCGGCCCGTCGTCGTCTTCGGAGCGCTGCTGATGGCGGTCGCGAGCGCCCTCTACTTCGTCCCCGCTGGCGTCCCCGGGCTCGTCGTCGCGCGGCTTCTCCTCGGCGCCGGCGAGGGGATGGTCTACACCGCGGGAGCGGCATGGATCGTCGACATCGCCCCGGTCGAACGTCGCGGTCGCATCATCGGCCTCTACGGCCTCGCCATCTGGAGCGGGCTGTCCTTCGGCGCTCCCATCGGTGAGCTGCTGCTGCGCGCGGGGAGCTTCGATCTCGTCTGGGCGGTCGCGATCTCCACCCCCTTGATCGCGGCGCTGATCGCCTCGCGCCTGCCGCGGCCGGTGCAGGCACTCCGCGAGACGGGCGGCGTCCGCGGCTCACTCTGGGCCCGCGAGTCGTTCGCGCCCGGCGCATCGCTTGCGCTGGCGACGTTCGGCTACGCGGCGCTGGCCGGTTTCGTCGTCCTCCACCTCGACGAGCGCGGCATCGGCCACGGCGCCGAGGTCTTCACCGCGTTCGCGGCCTCGGTCGTCGCCGCACGCCTGCTCGCCGGGAACCTCCCCGACCGGCTCGGTGCCGCCCGCTGCGCCGCCGGCGCCGCCGCGATCGAAGCGGCCGGGCTCGTCGCGGTCGGGCTCGCCACCTCGCCGGTCGTCGCATTGGCGGGCGCCGTGGCGATGGGCGCCGCCTTCTCGACGATCTTCCCCAGCCTCGCCCTGCTCGTCATCAACCGGGTCGACGACGACCGTCGCGGCGTCGCGATGGGCACCTTCACAGCCTGCTTCGACATCGGCGTCGGCCTCGGCGCCCCGATCGCCGGCGTCGCCGCCGCGCTCGGCGGCTACGCGCTCTCCTTCTACGTCGCCGCGGGCTTCGCGGTCGTCTCGATGCTCCTCGCGGTCCGCCTCGGCCACCGCCTCGGCCACGTCGCGCCGCCACGGAGCAGCGAGCCGGTGATCGAACCGATCTGAGGTCGGTCGGCAGTACGTTTCTCGACAACGTGACGAACCAAGCCGACAACCGGAGCCTCTGAACCGTGGCCGGCCGCGCCATCGGGGAGGTCGTGGCCTTCGGCCTCGGCGTCGCCCTCAGCCCGGCCGCCACCATCGCGGTCGTCCTGATGGTCGTCAAGCCCGGCGGGAGGGTCGGTGCAACAGTTTTCGTCGCGAGCTGGCTCGCGAGCCTGGCCACCGTCGCGACGCTCACCCTGCTCCTCGCCGACGGGGCCGACGCCGGCCGCAGCGACGGACCGGCGGACTGGGTGATCGCCGTCCAGACCGCACTCGGCCTGCTCCTGGTGTACGTCGCCATCACCCAGTGGCGTGAGCGTGGTCGGGATGAGCCGAACGATGAGCTTCCCGCGTGGATGAAGAAGGTCGACGGCCTGACACCCCGCCGCGCAGCGGTGATGGCGGTGGTCCTCGCCGCCGTCAAGCCGAAGAACCTGATCCTGACGATCGGCGCCGCGATCGCCGTCGCGGAGCTCGGCGTCAGCCCCGGCGCGCAGGCCGCTGGGATCGCCGCGTTCCTGATCCTCGGGACCCTCGCGCCGGGCCTGCCGCTCGCCGTCTCGGTGCTGACCCGCGAACGCGGCGCCGCGTTCCTGGAATCGATCAAGTCGTGGATGGTGAGCGAGAACCACACCATCGTGGCCGTCCTCTGCCTCGTCTTCGCCGCGAAGCTCCTCGGGAGTGCGCTGAGCGCAGTCGGGGACTGACCGGCGGCTCAGAACAGGCGGCTTTGCCGCTGCAGCGGCTCGCTTCCGGCACCGCCGTTCACCGGCCGCTCGACCCGCGCCCGCTCGCGGTTGCGGCGGATGCCCTCGCGCCAGCCGGTGTCCCCCACCCCGGCCTTGCCGCGAGCGCGCGCGATCAGGCGGCCCATCCGCTCACGCTCGGGCTTGGGCAGGAACGCTCCACGCCGGTACAGGTCCTCGTAGAGATCGATCAGATCGGGCCGATGCGCCCGCAGCCAGTCGAAGAAGATCTCCTTCACCTCGCCCTTGAGGTGAAGCCCGAGGCCTCCGATGCTGTCGGCGCCCGCCGCGGCGCAGAGGCGGACGATCTCCTCCACCTGCTCGGGGGAGTCGTTGATGCCGGGTACCAGCGGCGCCACGAGGACGCCGACGGGGATCCCGGCGGCGCTGAGCTCGGCGATCGCCTCGATGCGCTTGCGGGGATGCGGTGTGTGTGGCTCCGTCGCTCGCCAGGCATCCTCGTCGAGCGTCGGAATCGAGAGGCTGGCCTGGAACCCCGCGACCTCATGCAGCTCCTTCATCAGGTCGATGTCGCGGGTCAGCAACGGTGACTTCGTCAGGACCGAGGCGGGGTTGCGCGCCTCGATCATCACCTCCCAGACGGCGCGGGTGAGGCGATAGCGGCTTTCCACCCACTGGTAGGGATCGGTGTTCGTGCCGAGCGCGATGGTCTCCCCCGTCCACGACGGCCTCGCCAACTCGACCCGCAGCCGCTCGGGAACGTTGACCTTGACGACGATCTTCCGCTCGAAGTCCTCGCGCGCGTCGAGACCGAGGTAGCGGTGGGTGGGCCGGGCGAAGCAGAAAGTGCATGCGTGAGTGCATCCTCTGTACGGATTGACCGTGTGGCTGAACGGCAGGCTCTCCCCAGGCACGCGGTTGATCGCCGAGCGCGCCTCGACCTCGAGGAACTCGATACCCATCGCCTCGGGGGCGTCGAAGGTGCGGATGGCTCCTCCCCGGGCCAGCCCCGGGAGTCTCCGCTCGGCCTCCGCCTCGGTGCTTTGCGAGTCCCACCGCACGAACGCATGTTCGCATCGGGAACGGACGCCATGGTTGGGGTGTCCGCGTCCCACACCTTGGTTGGCTGGTAACCCGGCATGGAAGCGACGAACCTCTTGCTCATGAAGAAGCTCATTGCATTGATCCCGGTCCTCGTCCTCCTCTTCCCCGCGCTCGCTCACTCAGCCGAACGCGGGCGCGCCACCTGCCAGGGCAAACCGGTGACCATCACCGAAGGCAATCGCGGAAAGCCGATCGGACCCGGCAAGGACGTCGTCTACGGCACCAATCGAGCCGACGTCGTCAACCTCTCGGGCGGCGACGACAAGTTCGACGGTGGCGGTGGCGCCGACCTCGTCTGCGCAGGCTCCGGCGAGGATCTGATCCTCGGCAGCAGTGGCGACGACGTCATCTACGGCGGCGCCGGCGACGACTTCAGCAAGGGCCAGGCCCTCAGTGGCTTCGACAACCCGCCCCGGGTCGTCGGCGGGCCCGGCGACGACGAGCTGCACGGTGGCAGCGGCCGCGACGCCCTCTACGGGAGCGACGGTGACGACAAGCTGCTCGGCGACGACGGCAACGATCTGTTCGACGCGGGCCTGGGCTTCGACCGCTGCGACGGGGGAAGCGGCAGCGACGGTCCGGTCGACAGCTGCGAGAGCTCGACCGACATCCCGAAGCTCTCAGTCCACCGAGCGTCACTGAGTACCCCCTATAGGGCACACTCAGCGACGTTCGATGAGGTGGCGGCCGACGAGTAGACCGACGCGACGGACGGTGCGGGGCCCGCGGACGTAGAGTCCGCCGCATGAGCCCCGCACCTGAGCTGACGCTGCACCACCTGCCCCCCTCCCACCCCTCCCGGACCGTCGAGGCGGCGCTGCGGCTGAAGGGCCTCGACTACGAGCTCGTCGACATGACCGGCACCTCAGCCCCGCACACCGAGGCGATGGAGGCGATCTACGGAGAGGGGAACGGCACTGTGCCGGGCCTCGTGGTCGACGGTGAGCCGGTGCACGGCTCGCGGCCGATCCTGGCCAAGCTCGAGGAGATCGCTCCCGACCCGCCGCTCTTCCCCGCTGACCGCGCCGAGGAGATCCGCGAAGCGGAGCGTTGGGGGGACGAGGAGCTGCAGCAGCTCGGCCGCGACCTGCCCTGGGGAGTGCTGCATTTCCGCCCCGAGCAGCTCAGCGTCGTGGCCGGCGGCCCGCCCCTGGACCCCGCTGGGACCGACTTCGCGATCCGCTTCCTGCGCGCCGCCTGGCGCTACCACGGGCTCACCGCGGTGCGTATCGCCGAGGGGCTCGAAAGCCTTCCGGCCAAGCTCGACTACATCGATTCTCTGATCACCGAGGGCGTGATCGGTGGCGAGGCGCCGAACGCCGCCGACCTGCAGATCGGGGCCACCCTCCGCGTGTTCGGCTCGATCGGCGACCTGCAGCATCTGCTCGCCGACCGTCCGGCCGGGGAGCTCGGCGCGCGCTGGTTCCCCGACTACCTCGACGGCGTCGTCATCCCCGCGGGCGCGTACCCGGCCGGCTGGGTGCCCGAGCGCGCCTAGACGAACGTCGTAGGGCGCGGCCCTTTCGCGCTACCCTCGATTCCTGACCCGGCAGACGGGTCAAGGCGGTCGGCAGCGGCCGCGTCATCAGCCAATCAGGGGAGGCCCAATGAGGAAGTCCACCGCGCGACGCCCGTCGGCGTCGCTCGTCATCGCGTGCCTGGCGCTGTTCGTGGCGCTCGGCGGCGGCGCATACGCCGTCTCGAAGGCGAATGTGACCAGCAAGCAGATCAAGAACGGCTCGGTGAAGGGCAAGGATCTGAAGAACGACACCGTCACCGGCAAGCAGCTCAAGGAGGAGAGCCTCGGGCAGGTGCCGAGTGCGGCGAGCGCCGACACCGCCGGCGACTCGGCTCGGGTCGGCGGCGTCGAGGTGATCAACGTCCAGCCCTTCACGCTGACGAACGGGCAGACGAAGCAGCTCTTCCAGCGCGGCGCTTTCACCCTGACGGCGAGCTGCGCGATCAACGAAGCGGGCAACGACTTCGCCCGGGTCCTGATCGCGACGTCGGTGGACAACGCCGCATTCGACGGTGATGGCTCCGAGACCGACCTCGACGTAGCCACACCGGCGGCGAACCGGGAGTACCAGCAGGCGAGCAGCGGGACGGGGACTCCGACCATCGATCAGGAGAGCGACGGCTCGGCCATCGCCCCCGACGGCTCCGAGATCCTCGGCAACGACGCCGTGGCCGCGGTCAACCTGCCGCAGGACGGCATCGGCGTCTGCAAGTTCGCCGGCGCCTACTACGTGAAGTAGCCCGGATCGGGCACCGGAAGCACGGCCGCCGCGATCGCCGTGGCGGCCGTGCGTTCCGCCCGCCTCAGCTCGGCTGGGGAGCGCCGCTGAGCGCCGAAGCCGCGAACTCGCGCAGCTCGGGGACGATCTCCGGCGGCAGCCAGTGCCCGGCCGGCGTCTCCCGGTAGACCGGGCTGAGGCCGGCGCTCGTGAGCCGACTCCGCGCGTCGCGCGCGAACTCGACGCCGATCACGGGGTCGGCGGCGCCATGGTGGATGTAGACGGGCAGGCCGGTGCGCGCGGCGAGGTCAGGCTCCCAGCCCTCGACCTCGGGGATGAACCCACTCATCGCGATCAGCCCGGCCGGAACCGGCCGCCCGGCGCCGAGCGCCATCGCGTAAGACATCACCGTCCCCTGGGAGAAGCCACCGATCAGCGTCCGCGACCACTCGATCCCGCGCTCGGCCAGCAGCCCATCGAGGCGCTCGCTCAGCGCCTCGTAGCTCGGTCCGAAGGTCTCGGGATGGGGGAAGCCGACCCGCTCGACGACGTACCAGTGGCGCCCGCCCGGCGGGACGCCCGTGAACGGCCCGCCGGTGGTGACCCCGAGCAGCCTGCGCTCGGGATCGATCGCATCGAGGACACCGTGCAGGTCGTTCTCGTCGGCGCCGCGGCCGTGGTTGAGCACGAGCGCCCCCTGCGGCTCGCCCGCCGGCTCACGCAGCCGCAGATCGACCCCGCGCCAGCCGAGCTCGTAGCCGCCGAAGCGGCGCTGACCCACCTCGGCGCTCACGCGGCCACCTGGCGTGGGCTGTGGACCGGCTTCAGGTTCGCCTCCACCTGCGGACGCAGGTGCTCGTAGTCGGGCGGCAGCGAGAGCTTCTCACCGAGCGACTCCAGCGGCTCGTCGACCGTGAAGCCCGGACCGAGCGTCGCGATCTCGAACAGGACCCCGCTCGGCTCCCGGAAGTAGATCGAGCGGAAATAGAAGCGGTCGATCACCGGGGTCGGATGCCCACCGCCCGCGGCGATGCGCTCGCGCCACGCCTCGTGGTCGGCGGGAGTCGAGGCCCAGGCGACGTGATGGACGGTGCCGGCGCCCTGCAGGCCGCGCCCCTCGGGCGGCTCGTCGTAGGCGATGGTGCCCCCGCGCTGCCCACCGCGAGCCTCCCAGGAGTGCTCGGTGAAGCGATCGCTGCCGGGCTCGAAGCCGAGCTCGCGCAGGAGACCCTCGCTGCGCTCGGGGCTCGACGAGAAGGCGCGAACGCCGTCGAAACCCTGCAGCGCCAGCTCGCGCGGGATCTCCGGATGCACGGCGCTGAGTGCCGGGTCGTCGACGGAGGAGACGCGCAGCACGTGCTGCAGGCCCTCGGGGTCCTGGAAGACGAGCGCGTTCTCCCCGCGATGGGTCTCGACATCGCGAGCCGCCAGGCGCTCCGCCCAGAAGTCGATCGCCTCGGGAGAGGCCACGCGCCAGGCGATCTCGTGGACCATGCCGTCGCCGGCACGCCCGCGCGGCGCACCCGGGAACTCGAAGAACGTGAGGTCGGCCCCGGCGCTGCCCTCCTCGTCGGCGAAGAAGAGGTGGTAGACGGTCGGGTCGTCCTGGTTGACCGTCTTCTTGACCAGCCGCAGGCCGAGCACGCCCGCGTAGAAATCGATGTTCTCCTGCGCGTCGGCGGTGATGGCGGTGACGTGATGGACGCCTTCGAGCTTCATCTTCCCTCTCCGTTTCTCGCTGAAAGTAATTGCATGTGCAACTATATCGCCGAACACAACCCGACGCAAGTAGTTGCCAACGCAACAATCACTGGATAACATCCCCTACATGCCCGAAATCGCTGCATCCGCCACCCGCCTCAGCACGCAGGAGCTCGCAGCTTGGCGCGGGCTGCTCAAGGCCCACTCCCAGCTCGTGGCGACGCTGGATGAGGAGCTCGAGCGCGAGCACGGCATCCCGCTCGGCTCCTACGAGGTGCTCCTGCACCTCGCCGACGCGCCGGACGGCTCCCTGCGAATGGGAGAGCTCGCCGATCGCCTCCTGCTCAGCCGCAGCGGCCTGACCCGGATGATCGACCGCCTCGTCGCCCGCGAGGTCGTCGAGCGCCATTCCTGCCCGTCAGACCGCCGCGGCACCTACGGCCGCCTCACCCCCGCCGGCCGCAAGCTCCTCGACGAGGCGCGCCCGACCCACCTTCGCGGCGTCCGCGAGCACTTCCTCCGTTTCCTCGACGAGAACGACCTGAAGCGGCTCGGCGGGATCTGGGAGCGCGTCACCGCGCCATCGGCGGCCGACGACACCTCTTGCGGCTAGGGGCCGCCCCGCGCGGGTAGCCTCGGGTAATGGCCAACCGCCTCGCCGACGAGACGTCCCCCTACCTCCTCCAGCACCAGGACAACCCGGTCGACTGGCTCCCCTGGGGCGAGGAGGCCCGCCAGCTCGCGAGCGATCGCGACGTGCCGCTGCTCGTCTCGATCGGCTACTCGGCCTGTCACTGGTGCCACGTGATGGAGCGCGAGTCGTTCGAGGATGCGGAGACCGCCGCCTACATGAACGAGCACTTCGTGCCGGTCAAGGTCGACCGCGAGGAGCGTCCCGACGTCGACGCCATCTACATGGAGGCCGTGCAGGGGATGACCGGACATGGGGGCTGGCCGCTCACCGCCTTCTGCGACCCCGGCGGGGTCCCCTTCCACTGCGGCACCTACTTCCCGCCGGAGCCGCGACAGGGGATGCCGAGCTTCCGGATGGTCCTGGAGGCGGTTGCCGAGGCGTGGATCTCCCAGCGTGAGGAGATCGATGCCGCGTCGGCCGGCACCCGCTCCCAGCTCGGGTCCGTCGGACGCATCGCGGCGGCGGTGGAGGAGGTCGACGCGGGGATCGTGGCCGAGGCGGCGACGGCGCTGCTCGACCGCTTCGACCCGGTGAACGGCGGCATCGGCGGCGCCCCGAAGTTCCCGCCCGCGAGCGCACTCGACCTGCTTCTGGCGCAGGGAGGGGAACGCGAGCACGACGCCGCGCGGCTCACGCTCGACGCCATGGCGGCCGGCGGCATCCACGACCAGCTCGGCGGCGGCTTCGCCCGCTACGCGGTCGACTCGCGTTGGCTCGTCCCCCACTTCGAGAAGATGCTCTACGACAACGCCCTGCTCGCGCGCACCTACCTGCGGGCGTGGAAGGAGCTCGGCGAGGAGCGCTACCGCGAGGTCGCGACCGGGATCCTCGACTGGGCGCTGGCGGAGATGCGCGGCCCCGAGGGCGGCTTCTACTCGGCCCTCGACGCCGACTCCGAGGGTGAGGAGGGACGCTTCTACACATGGACGATGCACGAGGTCGATGAGGCTCTCGACGCCGCCGGCGTCGCCGAGCTCGGCCCCGATGTGCGCAAGCACTACGGCGTCACCCCGGCCGGGCACCTCGAGGGCCGCAGCGTCCTGCATCTCCCGGGCGGGCTCGGCGGCGTCGAGCCTGAGGGCCTCTCCACCGCCCGGGAGGCGCTTCTCGCCGCCCGGGCGCAGCGCGTTCGCCCCGGGCTCGACGACAAACGGCTGACCGCGTGGAACGCCCTGATGGCGGGCTCCCTCGCGGAGGCGGGCGCCGCTTTCGGGGAGCCGCGCTACCTCGAGGCGGCAACCTCCTGCCTGACCTTCCTGCTCGAGACGATGCGCGACGACGACGGTCGGCTCCTGCGCACCTACAACCGCGGACGGGCCCGCCTCAACGGCTACCTCGAGGACCACGCCTACCTGCTCGAGGCGCTGCTCGACGCCTATGAGGCGACCTTCGAGGAGCGCTGGTACGAGGCCGCATGCGAGATTGCCGACGCGATGATCGCGCGCTTCGGCGATCCCGACAACGGCGGCTTCTTCACCACCTCCGACGATCACGAGGAGCTGATCGCGCGGCGCAAGGACCTCGAGGACCATCCGGCGCCGAGCGGCAACTCATCGGCGGCGAACGGACTGCTGCGCCTCGCCGCGTTGAGCGGCGAGGCCCGCTACGAGCGCTGGGCGGCGGGCGTGGTCAAGCTGCTCGCTCCCACCGCCTCCCGCCACCCCCAGGCGTTCGCGCACCTGCTTGCGGCGGCCGACCGCCTCGTCTCACCGGCAGTCGAGGTGGCGCTGCTCGCGCCCGCGGGCGATCCCGGCTCCACGCGCGATCTGGCCGCCGCCTACCGCTCCCGTTACCGCCCCCGCTCGGTGCTCGCTGGAGGCACCGAGGGCGCCTCCTCCCCACCGCTCCTCGCCGACCGCCCGGCGCTCGACGGCGGCCCCGCCGCCTACGTATGCGAGCGCTTCGCCTGCATGGCGCCGGTAGGGAGTGCCGAGGAGCTGCGCGCGCTCATCGACGCCTGAGCGCCCGGAACCACCGAACGTCACTGAGTACCCCCTAGAGGGCGCATCCAGCGACGTTCGACGCGGTGTGGCACCAGGGCTCGTCCCGCTCCTCCAGCGGCGACTGACCCTGATTGGCGCGCGACTCGCGCGACACATTCGCAATCGCAGGTCCCTGGGACAAGTTATTGCGAATGAGCGGGGCACCCGGCGCTCTGCGCGCCCTCCTGCGCATCATCCGGTCGAGGCGCCACCCGCCCATGCAGCCAGGGCAGCGAGCGAGGGTCGGCCACCCGCGCGCGGCCGGCGGTCATCGAGACCCCCGGCCCAACCTCCCTTCGGTGCCCATCGTGAGGCGCGGGGCGCAGAGGCCACGTACAGCGTGGTCGACGCGCCCCGCGTCCGAAGCGGAGTCGCCCACCGGACCGACGCTTGGCGCGAAATCCACGCATGCGGTGGAAAAGGCGCCACGCGAACCTCGGGCACGGCGCGCGCGGTGCCGAGATCGGCGCCGGAACCCCCACGTGGGCTGATTGAGTACGCGATTGCGTACTGGGGCATCCCACGTGGAGTGGACATGGCCGAACCGGCGACGGCATCCGGCGCCGCGAAACCGGCGCCCGGCGCCGCCCCTTGGGAACTGGACGCTCTAGCGGCGAGACGTCCTCAGCGTCGCGGTCATTCCCAGCGCGGCGTGGTCGGCGAGCGAGCACCAGAGGCGATAGGTCGAGCGTCGCTTGAGCCGGAGCCGCAGCTCGCCGGTCTCCCCAGGCAGCACCTCGCCGACGCTGAACGCGCGGGTGCCACCGACGCGCTGCAGGACGAGATCGTGGGGATCCTCGCCGTAGTCGTAGAGCTGGACGATGGCGTCACCGGCCTGCAGCTTCTTCTTCGAGAGCGTCAGGTGGTACTCGCGGGCGGTGACGAGAACGCGGTCGGGCAGCTCGTCCCCCTTCTTGCCGGCGCTCGCGGGCACCGCCGCAAGCGGAAGCACCACCAGCACCGAGAGCGCCGCCGCGATCGACCTGAGCGCCCGCCCGCTCATCCGATCAGCGTGGCGCGCTGGAAGCTTCCGGCATTCGGGATGACGGCACCGGCGTCGACGCCGAACCATTGCTCGATGAGACTGCAGTAGAGGGCGCGGAAGTCTGAGGTCGAACGCAGGTTGTCGTCCTCGTCGAGGGTGTCGAGCCCGGGCCACTCCCCGATCATCTGCCCACGCGCCGGCGTTCCGATCAGGAAGGCGTTGCCACCGGCGCCGTGGTCGGTCCCGGCGGAGTCGTTCTCCTCCGGGCGGCGGCCGAACTCCGACCAGACCAACGTCACGACGCGGTTGTCGAGACCGCGCGCCTCGAGGTCCCGCTGGAAGGCGAAGAGGCCGTCGCAGGTCGACTTCAGGTCCTCGGCGAGGTCCTCCTTCTGCTCGTCGTGGGTGTCGAAGCTGCCGGATGCGTCCACGGAGGCCACCGTGATCGGAAGGCCCGCCGAGAGCATCGCCGCCAGCCCCGCGAGGCTCTCGCTGAAGTGGTCGTCGTCGGGGTAGGCGACCGGGCTCTGGATCTCGTCGCCGAAGGCCGAGAGCTGGGTGCGCAGCGTGTTCGACTGCCCGACGACCTTGCCCGCCTCCTTCATCTGCTGGTCCTTGCCGCGCTGCGCGGCGGCGCCGATGCGGCCGAAGGAGTCGAACATCAGGTCCTCGACGTCGCCCCAGACCCCCGGCGCCCAGAGGTCGTATCGAGCTCCCCAGGTCGCGGCCACCGGCACCTTGGCGGTCGCCAGGCTCGGCGAGAGCGTGCCGTCGAGCGACACCCCCTGCAGCGGGTTGTCGGGGGTGCCGACGATGTCGAGCATGCGCCCGAGCCAACCCGTGTTCGTCTTCGTGCTCAGCTCGCCGACCTCCCAGTAGTGGCGCGAGGTGAAGTGCGACTGGTCGGCGTCGGTGTAGCCGATCGCCGGGAAGACCGTGACCTTGCCCTCCTGGTGAAGCTGGTGAAGAGGCGCCGCCGACGGGTGCCAATGCAGCCGCGAATCCTCCGTCCACGCGGGCCCGGCGGCGGGGTCCATCGCGAGCTTCGGCCGCAGCCGCCGGTAGGTCGGATCCTCGACCGGGGAGAGCAACGACAGCGCGTCGATCCCGCCGTCGAGGAAGACCGAGACGAGCACCTTCGAGTCGGCGACCCCGGCCGCCTTCGCGATGCCCTCGCTGAAGGCCCTCGGGCCCAGCAGGCTCGCGCCGTAGACACTGAGAGCGAGCCCGCCGGTCCGCAGCAGGAAGGAACGGCGCGAGAGCCCGGTTCCGGCGGGCGCCGGCATCCCCCGCTCGATGCTGGGAAGGCCGCGGCCGGCCTCGGCGACGCCTCTGCGCATCATCTCGGCCCGGGTGTGCTCGCCGCAGCAGCGGTGTGGTCTCGGTGGTGTCATCGCTCAGCGCTCACCTCAATCACCTCAGGCGGTCATGTAGTCGGGGCTCGATGCGATCAGGATGCGGAGCGCGTTCTGGCGCAGCGCCCGGTAGCTCTCCTGCTGCCACTCCTCGGTGGCGACGTTCTCGACGCGCGAGGAGAACTGCAGGAGCTCCTTGCGGGTGCGGTCCGACAGCGTCGGTTTGCCCCAGAACCTGAGCGCCGCCTCGAGCGCCTCCTTCGGGGTCTCCTTGACGTCGTAGCCATCCTCCTCCGCCGCGTCGAGGTCCGTCGATTGCCCGGCGGCGCTCCAGCGGCCGCCGAGGCGGGCGGTGTCGAGCCAGCGGGTCTCGTCCCAGCCTGAGACGTTCGGCGGGCGGAAGAGCCGCTGGCCGGCGTCGTCGGCGATCCAGGTCCAGGCGTCGGTGGTGATGCCGCTCTTGCGACCGCGCAGCATCCCGGCGATCTGCACGATCGGGGGCTTCACCATCCGCGGCCCGGTGTGGAACTCGGGATGCAGGAGGATCGCCTCGACGACGGGGCGGATCGCGTACTTGCGCTTCCGGTAGAGCTTCTTGAGTTCCCTCAGCGTCTTCTTCGACGGTGGCTTCGGAACGAAGTAGGACCAGAGCTTGGTCACGAAGTAGCCGGCGTGCGCGGGGTGCTCGAGGCAGAGGTTGCACGAGTCGCGCCAGTTGTAGTTGCCGCTCTTGCCGAAGATCCGCTTGACGCCGTTGTCGTGGAGCTCAGGATCGAAGTGGAAGTTGACGGAGCCGAGGTCCTCGTCCCAGTCGTTGGTCCAGCCGGTCAGCGCTCGCGCCTGCTCCCGCACGTCGGTCTCGGTGTAGCCGCCATCGGCTCCCAACGTGAACAGCTCCATCATCTCGCGGGCGTAGTTCTCGTTCGGGCCCTCGGCGGTGTTCTCGTTGCCGGAGAGCCAGATCAGCATCGCCGGATCGACCGTGACATCGGCGAGCAGGTCGGCGAAGGAGCCGAGCGCACGCCTGCGGAAGAGCTCGCTCTGATCGATGTTGAGCTGGGCCTGGCCGACGTCGGCGGTGGCGAACCAGTCGTGCCAGCTCAGGGTCATCCGCTCGACGAGCGGCTGGTCGCTGCGGACCATGCGGTCGAGCCACCAGAGCAGGTCATGACCCCAGGCGTCGGCGGGCGCGAGCGGCAGGCCGTCGTCGTCGTGCGGCTCGGGCCCGCGCAGCTTCGCCTTCCCCTTCGGGCGGGTGAGCGAGAGGACAGCCCGCTTCACGCCCTTGCGGGCGAGCTTCTGAGCTTCACCGGGACGCGGTCCGAAACCGGCCCGCCAGAGCAGCCGCTCGGCCTGCGCGGTCCCGAAGCGGCCCTCATAGACCGGCAGCGACACGCCTACTCCTTCGGCACGGCCGCGGCCGATGTTGAGTGGAAGGTCATGAGCGGTGGACGATCCTGGACGGGCAGGACGGACCCGCGGCGGTGGCCGCACGGGAATATGCTGAACCTCGATGAGCGCAGACGCGACCGCCGACACAGCCGCCAAGCCCAAGGCCAAGCCGCGCAAGGGGCCGGCGACCATCGCCCGCGCCTACTTCACCGCGCTCGGCGAGCACGACCTCGACGCCGCCGAGGCGCTCTGGAAGCCCGGCAGCATCGACCGGATCCCGGGGATGGTCGAGTTCCCGGTCCCCGGCCCCGAGTTCCGGGCCTGGTTCGGCTCGCTGTTCCAGGCCGCCCCCGACTTCAGCTTCGAGATCCTCTCGATCACCGCGCGGAAGGACACGGCGGCGACCCGTTACGTCGTCCGCGCCACCTTCGACGGCACCGGCAGGTTCGAGGGCCTCGCCCCCAACGGCGCCCGCGTCGAGCTCGAGGGCTGCGACGTGACGATCGTCGAGGATGGCCTGATCGTCGCCAACCACGGTTTCCTCAACGGCGCTGAGATGGCGCGCCAGCTCGGCGCGCTGCCGCCGCAGGGCTCCCTCGCCGAGCGCGGCATGACCGGGGCGCTGAACGCCAAGGTCGCCGCCGAGCAGGCGATCAAGCGGTTGCGCGAGCGCTAGGGACGCCGGACGCCAGACCCCGGCTAAGGCTTCAGCTTCGCCTTCGCAGAGTCCTCGGCGCTCGCGCCCGCGGGCGTGGTCGCGGTGGCGACGAAGGTGACCTTCCCTTTGCGGTCGTCGACCTTGCGCAGGACCTTGCCCTTGAGCTTGAGCTTGAGCTTCGTCGCCACGCCCGCCTGGAGCGCGCCATCGGCGAGCTTGGACTTGAACTTCTTTCCGGCCTTGCCCTTCGCCCGCACCTCGATGTCACAGGCGACCGAGCAGGTCGCCTTGACCGCGAGCTTGCCCACCTTCTGCTTGCTCTTGGCGGCAAGGTCGAGGGTAAGCGGAGCCGACGGGGTCTCGCGGCTGAAGACGGCAAGCGACTTCGAGCCGCTCGAGAGGAGGTAGACGTTGCGACCGTCGGGGCTGACGGTGACCGCGTCAGCGCCATCGAGTGGCCCCCCGGGAACCGCGCCGCAACCCTGCGTGACGCTGTTGGCGAGGCAGCTCGCATAGGCGAGTGAGCCATCCCCGGCGCGCCTGAAGGTCGCGACGCCGTCGAGATCGGCGCCGGCCGTGTAGACCGAGTCGCCGTCGGGGCTGACGGCGACGTCGAACGGGCGACCCAGCGGGGAGTTCGGCAGGTCGAGGCACCCCGCCTGCGAGTCGGCCTGACAGCCGACGTAGCTCAGGGCTCCCCCAGGGCCGATCGAGAGCTGCGTGATGACCCCCAGGGAAATATCGGTGCCGACGATGTAGAGCGAGCTTCCATCGGGGCTGACCGCCGCTGCCCTCATCAAGCCGGGGCTCGCCGGCAGCGTGCTGCACCCGGGGAACGCGGCGCCCGAGATGCATTGACCGAAGCCGAAGGTGCTGCGGTCGAAGCGATCGATCGTGTCCGTGTCGGAACCGGCCGTATAGATCGAGTCGGCGGTGGCGACGAGGCCTCCACCCCCGTTCAACCTGCCGCCACCGGATGCCGTGCACGAATTGCCGGCGACGTCGGCGATGCAGCCGACGTAGGAGGGGTCCCCCCCGGCGTCGGCCGAGAACCGGACGAGGTCGCCACCACTCGGGGGGCCGGCACGAACGTAAACGGAGCCTCCGTCCGGGCTGACCGCGACCAGAGAAGCGTTGGTCATCGGCGTGTTGAGTCCGGCCACGTCCGTGCAGCCGTCGACCGCGTTACTCGCCAGGCACTGGTCGAAGGTGAGTCGACCATCGTCGCCGCGGGTGAAATGAGCTAGAGAGTCGGCGATCGAGGATGCCGCGTAGAGCGAGCGTCCATCGGGGCTCAGGGTGATCTGGGAGAGACCGCGGAGCGGCGCCCCCGGTACGTCGGTGCAGCCTTGGCTGGAGTTGTCGCCGATGCAACCGAGGTAGGCCAGCGACCCATCCGCCGCCCGGCTGAACTCGGAGATGATCCCGTTGTTGAGCGCGTCGACCCCGCTCGCGTACACGGACCGGCCATCAGGGCTGACGACCACCTCGGCACCACCCAAGGGCGAGTTCGGGATGTCGGTGCAGCCCTGCGTCGAATCGTTCGCCACGCAACCCGCGAAGGTGAGATCTCCGGTCGCCGCGACGGCCGGAGATGCGCCGAGAGCGACCAACGCGACGGCCGCTGCGAGGACACCAAGCACACGGTTCATCGGCGCGTTATATCCGTCTCGCCCCTGGCGGGTCAACCGTCCCCCGGCGGGCTGTCAGAGGACCGGCAGGAACTGCTCGATCTCCCAGGGGGTCACCTGGAGGCGGTAGTCCTCCCACTCGGCCCGCTTGATCTCGATGAAGCGGTTGAACGTGTGCTCGCCGAGGGTGCGCAGCATCAGCTCCGATTCGGCCGCAAGCTCGATCGCCTCACCGAGGTTCTCGGGGAGCTGCTCGATCCCGCGGCGGTGCCGCTCCTCGGGGGCGAGGTGGTAGAGGTTCTGCTCCATCGGCTCGGGCAGCTCGTAGCCCTTCTCGATCCCCTCGAGCCCGGCGTGGAGCATCCCCGCGAAGCACAGGTAGGGGTTGCAGGCCGGATCCGGGCAGCGGAGCTCGGCGCGGGTGGCCATCTCCTTGCCGGGGTGGTAGAGCGGCACCCGGATGAGAGCTGAGCGGTTGCGGCGCGACCAGGCGAGGTAGACAGGCGCCTCATAGCCCGGGACGAGCCGCTTGTAGGAGTTCGTCCACTGCGCGAACAGCGGCGCGATCTCGCGCGCGTGCTTGAGCTGGCCGGCGATGAAGGCCTTCGCGGTCCCGGAGAGGAAGTACTGGTCGTCGGCGTCGTAGAAGGCGTTCCTGCCATCGCGCATCAGCGACTGGTGGACGTGCATCCCCGAGCCGTTCTCGCCGTTGAGCGGCTTCGGCATGAAGGTGGCATGCCAGCCGTGGCGCATCGCGTACTCCTTGACCGTGATCCGGTAGGTCATGCAGTCGTCGGCCATCGCGAGCGCGTCCTTGTAGCGCATGTCGACCTCGTGCTGGGAGGGGCCGACCTCGTGATGGGCGTACTCGACGTGGACGCCGAGCTGTTCGAGGGCGAGCGTCGTCTCTCGGCGCACGTCGACGCCGGCGTCGAGCGTGGTCAGATCGAAGTAGCCGCCGTCGTCGAGGACCTCGGGTACCCCACCCTCGGGCTTGGCGTCCTTGAAGTAGTAGAACTCGAGCTCGGGGCCGACGTTGAAGGTGTCGAAGCCCATCGACTCCGCGCGCTCGAGCGCGCGCCGCAGGATCCAGCGCGGATCGCCCTCGTAGGGGTCGCCGCCGGGCACCTGGATGTCGCAGAACATCCGCGCCGTGCCGTCCTCGCCAGGGCGCCAGGGAAGCACCGCGAACGACGAGGGATCGGGCATCGCGATCATGTCCGACTCCTCGATCGGGTTGAAGCCCGTGATCGAGGAGCCGTCGAAGCCCATACCGCCCTCGAAGGCGTCCTCCAGCTCGGCCGCGTTGATCGAGAAGCTCTTGAGCTGCCCGAGGACATCGGTGAACCAGAGGCGGACGAAGCGGGTGCCCTGCTCCGCGACCGCCGCGATCACGTCCTCAGCGGTGCTGACGCCAGCCGCCGTCTTTTCCTGCTCTTCGCTCATCCAGTGCGGTCCTCCGTGCGTAGTAGTGGCCACGCAGCCTATCCGGCGGGTTGCGCCTCCATCCGAGCCGGGGTATAACTTACTCAACGTAAGTTACAAGCTAAAAGTGAAGTAAAGCCTCCTTCAAGCCCGCTTAAGACACCGAGACAGGATCAGAGCCCCCTCCTCCCCCGCAAGACCCACCACCTGGAGACAAGACATGACCGTCAAGACCGATTACTCCCGCTTCGACATCCACGACGAGCTCACCGCGCCCGGCGGCAGCGAGCGACTCCTCAAGAGCATCTCCTCAGCCGGCGGCTCGGTTTCCAAGCTGGTCGGCGTGCTCGCGGGCTCCCCCGCCTCCCTGCGCGCCTTCGCGCGGCTGCGCTCGGAGCTGCACTCGGGTGCGCTGCCCCCGACCACCGAGATCCGGATCGGCCTCGCCGTCTCCGAGCATCGCGGCGACCGCTACAGCCTCGCCCAGCACGCCCGCTCGGCGCGGCTTTCGGGCTTCGGGCTCGACGAGATCTCCCGCAACCGGAGCTTCTCCTCCAACGACCCGAAGGAGGCGGCCCTGCTCGCCTTCCTCGAGGGCTCCATCAAGACGGAGGGCCACCCCCCGGTCCACCTGCTCGAGGAGGCCCGCGAGGCCGACTGGAGCGACGAGCAGCTGCTCGAGGCGCTCGGCGAGGTCGCGCTCTGCGAGTTCCAGAGCCTCGTCGCCAACGCCGCGGGCCTGCCGGAGGATCAGATCGACGCGGGACTCCTCCCTGAGGCAGCCTGAGCGGCATCCAGCACTCCAAGCTTCAGAAAATGGGAAAGGCCCCGATCTCTCGGGGCCTTTCCTTTAGCGAGCCTGTAAGCCGGATCCTGTCTGGCGCGATCATCCATCTCCGCGGGGCCTGAGCCCCGTGGGGACCACGTTCTCCGTGGTCCTGCGGCCTACCTGGACCTCGCCGGGCCGGGTCGTCGGTCCTGCTTGGCCTTGCACCAGGTGGGGTTTACCCGGCCGCCGCGTCACCGCGACGCCGGTGCGCTCTTACCGCACCATTTCACCGTTGCCTGTGCGCCGTCCGAGGACGACGCCATCGGCTGTGTGTTTCTGTGGCACTTTCCCGCGGGTTTCCCCGGGTGGGCGTTACCCACCACCTCGCCCTTCGGTGTCCGGACTTTCCTCGAGGAGCTACCTCCCCGCGATCGCGTGGCTCGCGGTTCCGATCATAGAGGCGAGGAAGCGGACGAATCCACTTCGGCACAATGCTCGGCTCATGTACGGACTGGTCTCAGAGGTGACTCGGCTCGGGCCGACCTACGTCCGCATCGCCCTCGAGGGCGACGGCCTCGAGGGCTTCGAGCCCAACGGCGCCACCGACGCCTATGTGAACGTCGCGATCCCTCCGCTCGACGCCCCATACGAGCCCCCGTTCGACCTCGACGAGCTGAAGGAGCTGCCGCGCGAGCAGCGTCCGTTCCGCCGCCGCTACACGGTCCGGCGCTGGATCCCGGAGACGCGGACGCTGTGGCTCGAGTTCTCGGTTCACGACGTCACCGGCTCCGGCGGCCGCTGGGCGTCGGAGGCGAAGCCCGGTGACGCGCTCGTCTTCACCGGCCCCGCGGGCTCCTACCGGCCCGACCCCGAAGCCGACTGGCATCTGATGATCGGCGACGAATCGGCGCTGCCCGCCATCGGCGCCTCGCTGGAGGCGGTTCCGGCGGGCGTGCCCGTGGCCGTGCGCGTCGTCGTCGACGGCCCCGCGGACGAGATCGAGCTCAGCTCGACCGGCGACCTGGACCTGCGCTGGCTGCATCGCGAAGACGGCGCCGACGGGGTCGACGCGCTCGCCGACGCCGTCCGCGACATCGACGCCCCCTCCGGTCGCGCCCAACCCTTCGTCCATGGCGAGGCCGAGGAGACCCGAGCGGTTCGCCGACACCTCCTCGCCGACCGCGCGATGGCCCCCGAGGATCTCTCCTGCTCCCCCTACTGGAAGCGCGGGATGACCGACGAGGAATGGCGCCAGATCAAGGGCGCGTGGGTGGCGGAGATGAACGCCGAGCAGGGCTGAGCAAGCCTCGCCTCCCCTCGCGCCAGCGAGCCCGGCCGGAGCCAGGCCCGCGAGTCTCTCAGTTCAGGCTCGAACCACAGGAGGAGCAGCCGGCGGCCGTCATCTGCTCCTGATGGCAGACGGGGCACGTCGCCCTACCGACGGTCCTGAGCCCGTCGAGCGCCTCGAGGACGGCGTCCTCGAGGGTGCGCCCGCCCGCGGTGGCCCTGACGTCGAAGCCGCGGCGCGCAGCACGCGCGGGGATCTCGCCGCGACGACTCGGGCGGCCGATCCTGATCCTGCGGTCCCCATGGGAGCGGGTCCGCTCTCGTCTGGTGCTGGTCCTCATCTCGATCACACCCTTCTGAACACGCCGATCACCCGGCCGAGAACCTCGGCCTCCTTGGAGATGATCGGCTCGTAAGCGTCGTTCTCCGGCTGCAGCCGGACGCCTTCGGTCTCGTGGTAGAGGCGCTTGACGGTCGCCTCGCCCTCGATCATCGCGACCACGATCTGCCCGTCGTCGGCGTCCTCGACCGGGTGGACGACGACGTAGTCGCCGCCCAAGATGCCCGCGTCTCGCATCGAGTCGCCGCGGACCGCCAGCGCGTAGTCGCCGTCGTCGGCACCGATCATGGCCGGGATCTCGAGCTGATCCTCGATGTTCTCCTCGGCGAGGATCGGCGTACCCGCGGCGACCTGGCCGACCAGCGGCACCGCCGGGCGCATCACGCGCTTGGTTCGCTCGACGAGGATCTCGATCGCCCGCGGCTTCGAGGGGTCGCGGCGCAGAACGCCGGAGCGCTCGAGCTTGGCGAGATGCGCATGGACGGTCGAAGGCGAGTGCAGCCCGAGGCCCTGCCCGATCTCACGCACCGTCGGCGGATAACCCGTCTTGTCGATCTGAGCCTTGATGAACTCGAAGATCTCGCTCTGGCGCTTGGTCAGGTTCAGGTCCATGACGGACACAGCCTCCTAGGGTCTGGTTCGCGGGTCTTCTGGGAACACATGTTCGTACCGTAGAGGGGTCGGCGGACGGATTCAAGCCCGACCGCTCTCACGACGCCCCCGACTCGCCCCGCCCCCTACAATCACGCGGCCCTCGCGGCTGTGGCGGAACTGGTAGACGCGCAAGGTTGAGGGCCTTGTGGGCTGAATAAGCCCGTGGAGGTTCGACTCCTCTCAGCCGCACTCTCTGGAGCCCATGGTCAAGCGCAATGCGCTCGATCGGGCTGCCCTGAGCAGGAACTTCAAACGTCGCCTTCCCTTCTATTGGCACCACTCTTGGTACCAATTTTTCGCGGGACTGCAGCTCGTTCGTCTCACAGAGAAGGGGTCGTGCGCCTTCGCGTGGGAAGCGGGAATCCCGGGACGAACGGATCGAACGTACGGAATGGGGGTCTATAGCGCCCAACGACGTACGTTCGGTGACTTCGGCGAGGTGCCCGCAACGGACGAGCAGCGGAACCCTCGTTGTTGCCTGAGTCTCCAGGGGATCGCCAGGAGAGGTAGCGCTGCATGTGGCTACGCTCATGGGGTGCGCATGGGGGCTTGGTCATTGCTGCTGGCTGCCTTGGCCTCTTCCGGCTGTGGGGGTCACCCCGGCGACGGGGAGTCGACCCCGAAGCAAGACACTGGGGTGACGGCGAAGCCGGTGTCCTTCCAGCTGCTCTCGAGAAGCACGGCCCCGGGCGAGGACGCCGGGGGACGAGGCGCTGACGCCTCGTCCCCGGCTGAACCTGCGTCAGGGCTGAGCCTTGACCTTCGCGACGCCGAGATCGGCGCCCGCGAGGTTCGGCAGCCCGAACGTCTGAGACAGAGCCTTCGCCGCGGTCCTCGCCAGCGAGACGCCCACGTTCGAGATGACGACGCGGTTGCCCTTCTCCTTGATCTTGGCCTTCTTGAGGTTCAGGTTGGCGAGGCGCACCTTCGCCCCGTCAGCCCCTGCGACCTCGGCCTTGAGGACGTTCTTGGCACCGACCTTGATCGTGAAGTTCTCGAGCGTCAGCGCCGTGCCATGACTCGCGAACTCGAGCCCACCTGAATGGTTGATCTTGGCCTTGCCCTTGTCGAGGTCGACCTTCCCGTTGGTGATCGGGAAGACGAGCCCGTTCTTGCCGAGCTTGGCGTCGCCGGTCGGAGCGACGCTGACGCCGGCCGCCGAGAGCGCGTCCAGCGTGTCGGTGTTGGGGGCGAGGACGGTCTTGCCGCCCAGCTTCGCGGCGTTGGCCGCCGGTGCCGCGAGCAGGAAGAGAGCCAGCAGCGAGGCCAGAAGCACCAAGCTCCCGCCGCCGCGGCGTGTTCGGTCTTGCATTCGGATCCTCCTTGGATCGGTTGATCTGGACATCGACTGCTCTACGGACTCCTCGCTCGGGCGGTTGAGTTCTTGTCCGGGGACCCCGCCGGGTGAAACCGATCGGCCGGCTCGCTCGTAGCAGTGAGGACCGTGAAGGCCGCAATCGACACGATCCGCTCGACTTCCAGCATCCTTCGGACACGCATGGGCGAGCGGGTCCGCGAATCCGATGACATCGAGCTGGGCTTGGCCCTGGCCAAGCGCGACCCAAGGGCCCTCGCGACGCTCTACGAACGAGACGGGTCGGTCGTCCTCAGTTTCCTTCTCGGAGTGCTCAAGGACCGCCCCAACGCGGAGGACGTCCTCCAGCAGACCTTCCTCGAGGTGTGGCAGCGCGCGCCCACCTTCGACCCGGAACGCGGCCGCCTGCTCGCCTGGGTGATGACGATCGCCCGCAGCCGCGCCATCGACCAGTTGCGCAAGAAGGTCCCGGAGCCGATCGGCAGCCTCGGCGACGCGGAGGGAGCCGATCAGGTCTTCGAGCAGGTCTCGCAGCTGAGCGATCGCTGGCTGCTTGTGGGTATGTTGCGGCGGATTCCGCGAGACGAGGCGGAGGTCATCAGGCTCCGCTTCTACTCAGAGCTCTCGCAGTCGGAGATCGCAGACCGAACGGGGATGCCACTCGGCACTGTGAAGACTCGGATGGTCAGCGGTCTGCGACGGCTCCGCGAGCTGATGGGCGAACGATGATGGAACCGAATCGCGATCTCGAGATTGCCGACTACCTCTCCGGAGAGCTCTCGGCCGAGGACCGCCGGCGCTTCGAGCGCGAACTCGCGGCCGACGAGACGCTCCGCGAGGAGGTCGAGTCCCTGCGGAGGATCACCGTCCAGTTGCAGGAGTCGGCGGACCTCGACCACACCGTCGTCGAGACGCCCGCGCTGACCCTGCCCGTCGAGGAGATCCCACCCGGTAATCCGACCGGCGGGTCGTCGCGGACATGGCTGCGGCCGAAGCTCGCGCTCGCCGCCCTCGCCGGCGCGGCCGCGGTCGCGGCCGTGGTGATCGTCCTCGTGGCAAGCAACGCGACGCAGAGCGTCGACCCCGGGTCGACCGTGGCCCTCTCTCCGATCGATGAGGGTCCCGCAGCGGCCCGCGGAGAGCTCCAATCGCGACAGGGCGAGCGTTCGGCGACGCTGACCGTAAGCGGACTGGCGCCGAGTGGCCAGAGCGACTACTACGAGGTGTGGTTGATCAGCCAGGGCCAACGTGAGCTGCTGCCTCTCGGGTCGTTCTCCGTCGGGGCGGATGGGAAGGCGGACGTCACCGTCGAGCTGCCCCTCGACTCCGAGCGGTTCCGCTTCGTCGACATCTCCCTCGAACCCGACGACGGCGATCCGAGCCACTCGGGCGATTCGGTGCTGCGAGGGCCGGCGTCGCTGAGCTGATTCCGCTCGTCGAGTCACGTGGCCCTCCCGCCGCAGGCCTGGGGATTCAGCATCCCGGCGCCGCATTCGACGCACCCCCCGAACGGGGGGTCCCGCGTAACCGCGGGTTCCGCTCGGGTAGCTGAGGTATCCCGACCGAGACCGCGACCAGTCTGGGCGATGCCGGTGCCGCGCCGGTCGCCGACGCCTACGGGCCGATCCGCGGCGTCCTCCTGGAGCTGCTCGGCGCGCTGGACGAAGCCGCGGCCGGCTCCCCCCGCGCGTTCTTCGATCGGATCTGCCGGGGCATCTGCGAGCTGACTGAGATGACGCGGTGCGCGCTCCTGCTCTACGACGAGCGCGAGAAGCGGGTTCTGCCGGCGGGCAGCCACGGCATCCCCGAGGAGATCGTCGAGCAGCTGCACGGGACGATCGACGAGACCCCGATCGCGGCGCGGGCGCTGGCGTCCGACGCGGTGGTGGTCACCTCCGACCTCGCCGGCGCCATCCACCAGAGGCACCGGCAGATCCCCGGCGTCGAGACGATCGCGTGCGTGCCGATCGCGGCCGGCGAGCGCCGGCTCGGGGTGATGCTCTGCGACAAGGGGGGCGGCTCCTTCGAGCTGGCGCAACCTCACAAGGACCTGATGTGGGCGCTCGGGAAGACGGCCGCCCTCGCGGCGAGCACCCGCCTCGCATTCGCCCAGCACGAGCGGGCGAAGATGCTGGCGGAGCGCGTGGCCCTGGCCCGCGAGGTGCACGACCGCGTGATCCAGCGGCTGTTCGGGATCTCGCTCGGACTGGGCTCGGGCAGGCAGCTCACAGTTGCCGAGCAGGAGCGCACCGCCGAGGAGCTGCGCTCGGCGCTAGAGGACCTGAGGACCGCGATGCAGGGCTCGGGGGCACTGGGTTCGGCCCCGAGCGCGACCCTCGTCGATGAGGTGGCCCGCCTCAGCTCCCACTACCCCGACGTCGAGTTCTCCGTCGCGATCGGCTTCGAACCGCCTCCGGCCTCGCAGGCGCTGGCGCAGTCGATCCTCGCCGAGGCGCTCCACAACGCCCAGCGGCACGCCCGCCCGAACCTGGTCGAGATCGCGGCTCACGACGACGGCGGCGCGTTCGTGCTCGAGGTCCGCAACGACCGCACGACCGACGGCGATGCGCCGCGCGGGCGTCAAGGCATCGGCCTGCAGCTCGCCGCCCTCGACGCCCTCAAGTCGGGCGGGATCCTCGAGTTCGGGCCGACTGGCGAGGGCGGCTGGCGGGTGCGTCTGGTCGCACCGCTTGGGGGTGCGGAGCGTGGATGAGACGGCGGACGATCTCAGCGTCCTCATCGTGGACGACCACGACGTCGTCCACTGGGGGTTCAAGGTCCTCCTCTCCAAGCAGTCCTGGGTCACCTCCTGCGACAGCGCAGCGAACGCCGCCGATGCGCTCGCGGTCGTCCGGGCGAAGCCGGTCGACATCGCCCTCGTCGACCTCTTCCTCGGCGGCGAATCCGGGGCCGAGCTCTGCGAGGAGATCAGGCGGGTCTCCCCCGCCACCCGGGTTCTGCTGATCTCAGGCGCCGGGCGGATCTCCCCGGCCGCGGCGGAGGCCGCCGGCGCAAGCGGTTTCGTCTCGAAGGACTGGCGCGCGGCGGACGTCACCATGGCGCTGCGGATGGTGGCCCGGGGGATGACCGTGTTCGAACCGTCCGCGGAGGGTCCCGCACCGCTGAGCGCCCGTGAGCGCCAGGTGCTCAGCCTGATCGGCGAGGGCGCCACGAACGCCGAGATCGCCGGCCGCCTCCACCTCTCCCCCCACACCGTCAAGGACTACACGAGCGCGCTCTACCGCAAGCTCGACGTGCGCAACCGCTCCGAGGCCGCCCGCCGAGCCGAGCAGCTCGGCCTCGGCACCTGAGTCCCCCGGCTTTCTGCCGCAGTCCCCCGGAACGGGGGGTATAGCCGCGGATCGCTGGAACGTCGCGCCGTCGCGGAGTAACAACGCGGCAGATGCGCACCGCGTTCCTCTTCCCCGGGCAGGGAGCCCCCGCCGCCGAGTGGCGCGAGGCGACCGCGACCCTGAGGCCGGATCTGCTCGAGCGCGCCGAGCTGATCCTCGGATCTGATCCGTTCGAGCACCTCGGCGAGGGAACCGAGTGGGATCAGCCCGCTATCTACTGCGCGTCGCTCGCCGCGTTCACGGGAACGCCGCCGCGGGCGGTCCTCCACGCCGGCCATTCGCTCGGCGAGGTCGCGGCGCTCGCGTGCGCCGGCGCCTTCAGCGACGCCGACGGACTCGCCGCGGTAGCCGCGCGCGGACGGCTGATGGCCGCGGCAGCGACCGCGAACGGGGGCGGCGCGATGCTCGCGGTCGGCGCCGCGGCCGGTGAGCTCGCGGAGCTGTCTGAGCGGTTCGGCCTGACGATCGCCAACCTCAACTCGCCCGAGCAGACCGTCCTCTCCGGCCCCGGCGACGGCGTCGAGGGGATGGAGGCCGAGCTTCGCGAGCGGCGCGTCCGGGCCAAGCGCCTGCCCGTCTCGGGCGCCTTCCACTCGCCCGAGATGAGGTCGGCGGCCGAGGGGTTCCGCGAGGTGCTGGAGGAGATCGAGGTCGGTACCCCCTCGGTCCCCGTGATCAGCGGGCGCACGGGCGAGCCCTTCGAGGACGTCAGGGCGGAGCTCGCCGCCGCCATCGTCGAGCCGGTCCGCTGGATCGACGTCGTGGCTGCCCTGGAGCGGCGGGGAATCGAGCGCTGCGTCGAGGTCGGGCCGGGCCGGGCGCTGAGCAACATCGTCAGGCGCAGCACGGGCGGAAGCATCGTCGCCGAGCGGGCGCCGGAGCCGGAGCGATCCCATGCGTGAGGCGTCCCTCGCCGCCCCGGGGACCGCGGCGGCTCACATGCCTTCGCTGCGAACCGCATCGATCCTCGGGATCGGGACAGCGCTGCCGCGTCGCCGGGTAGCCAGCGAGGAGATCGCCCTCAGACATGGGATCGACGCCTCCTGGATCCACCAGCGGACCGGCGTGAGCGAGCGCCGCTTCGCCGAAGCCGGTGAATCGCTCACGGGCCTCGCAAGCGCGGCAGCGCGGGAAGCGCTCGCGGCTGCCGGGGTGGAAGCCGGCGAGGTCGGGCTGGTCCTCGTCGCGTCGCTCACGCAGGACGATCTGCTCCCGAACGCGGCGCCGCTCGTCGCCGGCGAGATTGGCGCCGACGGAGCCTTCGCGTGCGACCTCGGCGCGGCGTGCACCGGGTTCCTGAGTGGCCTCTCCCTTGCGGCGTCGCAGGTCGAGAGCGGTCGTACCGACCTCGCACTCGTGGTCGGCGCCGACCTGCTCTCGCGGGTCACCGACCACGACGACCGCAAGACCTCGGGGCTCTTCGGCGACGGTGCGGGAGCCGCCGTGGTCGGCACCGGTGGCGGCGGCGAGATCGAGCGCCTCCTGCTTCGCTCCGACGCCCGCCGCGCCGACTGCATCGTCGCCGACCACCGTGAACGGCTGATCAGGATGCGCGGTCAGGACACCTTCCGGGCCGCGGTCGACGAGCTGAGCGCGATCACACGTGAGGTGCTCGACGAGCAGGACCTCGATCCGCAGGACGTGGACCTGTACGTGTTCCACCAGGCGAACGCGCGCATCACCCGCGCCGTCGGCGAGCGCCTCGGACTGCCCCGGGAGCGCGTTGTCGACTGCATCGAACGCCTCGGCAACACCTCCGCCGCGACGCTTCCCCTGGCGCTCGCCGAGGCGCACCGCAGCGGCATGCTGGCTTCCGGTGACCGCGTGCTGCTGGCCACGTTCGGAGCCGGTCTCGTCTGGGGCGGCGGGCTGATCCGCTGGGACGGCGAGATCTCGTGAGCGCGGCGATCGAGGAACGAGGCTGCGCGCTGGTCACGGGTGCCTCCCGCGGGATCGGCGCCGCGACGGCAGCCGCGCTCGCCGACCGTGGCTGGGCTGTGGCGCTCGTCTGCCGCTCCTCGGCCGCCGAGGCTGGCGAGGTGGCCGCCGCCATCCAGAGCTCAGGGGGACGGGCCGAGGTGATCGTCGCCGACGTCGCCGACCCGGACTCTCCGGCGCCGACGTTCGCCGAGGCGGAGCGGCTGCTCGGGCCGGTCGCTGTCCTGGTCAATAACGCCGGCATCACCGCCGACGGGCTCGCTCCGCGGATGGAGGACGAGAGCTGGACCCGCGTGCTCGACACCAACCTCTCGGGGGCCTTCCGGATGACGCGACGGGCGCTCGGGCCGATGATGCGGGCCCGGTGGGGCCGCATCGTCAACGTCGGGTCGGTGGTCGGGCGCCGCGCCAACCCCGGCCAGGCGAACTACGCCGCCGCCAAGGCGGGGCTCGAGGGGATGACCCGCACGGTCGCCGCCGAGGTGGCGAGGCGAGGCATCACCGTCAACGCCGTCGCGCCCGGGCTGATCGACACCCGGCTCACCGAGCATGGCGTCGCGGCCGAGCTCGCCGAGCGGATCCCGGCCCGGCGAGCCGGCACACCGGCCGAGGTCGCGGCCTGCATCAGCTTCCTCGCCTCCGACGAGGCGTCCTACGTGAACGGAACGACCCTGACAGTCGACGGCGGGATGACCGCCTGAGAGAAGCCGAAGAAGACGAATGAAACGAATGAGACGAAGGAGATGAACCGGATGCCACAGACGAAAGCAACCCGCGAGGAGCTCGAGCGGCGAATCACCGATGCGCTGGTCGAGTTCGGAGCCGAGCGCGACGACATCGACGCGAGCGCGACCTGGAACCAGCTCGACGTCGATTCGCTCGACCTCGTCGAGCTCGCGCAGATCATGGAGGACGAGTACGGCGTCGAGCTCCGCGAAGCCGACATGGAGCAGATGAAGACCGTCGGCGACGCCGTCGAGATTTTGCACGCGCGGCTGTCGTGAACGGCCGGGTGGCGATAACCGGAGTCGGGTCGGTCACCCCGCTCGGGATCGGCGCGCGGACGCTGCTCGAGCGCTGGTGCGCCGGCGAGCTCGGGATCGTCGACGGGATCGCCTCCTGCGACGAATTCGAGCCGGGCGAGATGCTCGGCCGCAAGGAGCGACGGCGCGCCGATCGCTTCACCCAGCTCGCGATGGTCGCCGCCGACGAGGCCACCGAGGCGGCCGGCTGGAGCGACGAGCTCCCCTGCCCGTCCGAGCGGATCGGGTCGATCGTCGGGACCGGGATCGGCGGCCTCGGCACGATCGAGCAGCAGCACGACGTCCTCCGCGATCGCGGCCCGACCGCGCTCTCGCCGCTCGGGGTGCCGCTGATGATGGCCAACGCGGCGAGCGGGGTGCTCGCGATCAGGCTCGGGCTCCGCGGCGAGTGCTACGGCACCTGCTCGGCCTGCGCGGCCGGCGCACACGCGATCGGCAGCGGCGCGCGCCTGGTCGCGGGCGGCGTGCTGGACGCGTGCCTCGTCGGTGGCTCGGAGGCCGGTATGACCCCGCTCGCGGGGGGCTGCTTCGAGAGCATGGGTGCCACCTCGAAGGCCGGCATATCGAGGCCGTTCGACCGCAACCGCGACGGCTTCGTGATGGGCGAGGGGGCCGGGATGCTGACGCTTGAGAGCGAGCGGCTCGCGCGCGACCGCGGCGCCCCGATCGTCGGCTGGATCAGCGGCTACGCGGCGACCGCCGACGCGCACCACCTGACGGCCCCCGATCCCGAGGGGGACGGCTCGGCGCGAGCCATGCGCCTCGCCCTCGAGAGCGCCGGCTGGGAGCCGGAGCGCGTCGACTACGTCAACGCGCACGGAACCTCCACGCAGCTCAACGACGCGTCCGAGACGCTCGCCCTGCGGCGCGCCCTGGGCGAGCATGCGACGCGGGTGCCGATCTCCTCGGCCAAGTCGGCGATCGGCCACCTGCTCGGCGCGGCCGGTGCCGTCGAAGCTGTGGCGACCGTCCTGGCGCTGGACGTAGGGCTTGCGCCGCCGACGCTCTCGCTCGAGGAGCCCGATCCCGAGCTGGGCCTCGACTACGTGCCGCTCGAGCCCCGCGAGCTCCGGCGCAACGGCGAGCCCCTGCGCGCAATCTCGAACTCGTTCGGCTTCGGCGGCCACAACGCCGTGCTCTGCATCGAGGGCGCGGCGTGAGCGGATCCGCCCTCGCCGCTCAGCCCCTCGCCCCCGCCCAGCCGGAGATCGCGCTGCGGCGCATCGAGGCCGTCTGCGATACGGGCTCCTTCCATCCCGTTCGCACAGGGGTGCATAGCGCCCGCTCGCGCCGGACCCAGCCCGGCGATGGCGTCCTCGCCGGCAGCGCCGAGATCCAGGGACGGCCGGTCTTCGTCTACGCACAGGATCCGTCCTTCCTGGGCGGCTCGCTGGGCGAGCAGCACGCGCGCTCCATAGTCCGCGTCCTTCAGTCGGCCCGTCAATCGGGCGTCCCCACCGTGGGTCTGATCCATTCCGGCGGCGCACGGCTCGACGACGGCGCCGCCGCCCTCGACGGCTACGGCGCGATCTTCTCCGAGCACGTCCGCAGCAGCGGCTGGATCCCCCAGGTGTCGGTCATCTACGGCACCTCGGCCGGGGGAGGCTGCTACTCGCCGGCGCTGACCGACCTCGTGGTGATGTGCTCGGAGGCGAGCATGTTCCTGACCGGCCCCAAGGTCGTCGCCGAGGTGCTCGGGGAGGAGATCGGGCGGGACGCCCTCGGCGGTGCCTCCGTGCAGGCGGCCAACGGGGTGGCCCAGCTCGTGGCCGAGGACGAGCGCGCCGCGGCCGAGCAGGTGCGCCGGTTCCTCTCCTACCTCCCCTCCAACAGCGACCTCGAGCCGCCCGCCTACCCGCCGGGGCCCTCTTCGGGCGCGGATCCGGCCGGCCCGGTCCCGGACTCGCCGCGTCGCGTCTACGACATCCGCGAAGTCGCCGGAGCGATCGTGGATGAGGGCTCGCTGCTCGAGCTCGCCGGCGGCTGGGCTCGCAACCTCGTCGTCGCGCTCGCCCGCCTCGACGGGCGCCCGGTCGGGATCGTCGCCAACCAGCCGCGCCACCGCGGCGGTGTGCTCGACTCCGGCAGCGCCGAGAAGGGGGCCTGGTTCATCGAGCTCTGCGACCGCTTCGGACTGCCACTGCTCGTCCTCGAGGACACGCCCGGGTTCGTACCCGGCAGCCGCGAGGAAGGACGGGGCGTGATCCGCCATGGCGCCAAGCTCGTCCGGGCGTTCGCGAAGGCAAGCGTGCCGAGGATCACCATCGTCATCCGCAAGGGCTTCGGCGGGGCGTTCATCACGATGAACTCGAAGGCGCTGGGCGCCGACCTCGTTCTCGCCTGGCCCGGCGCCGAGATCGGGATCATGGCCTCCGCTCAGGCCGTCGGCATCACCCACGGGCAGGTGATCGCGGCGGCGGCCGACCCAGGAGCCGAGCGCGACCGGCTCGCGGCCGCCTACGCCGCTGAGCACACCGGCGCCGCCGTGGCCGCGGCAGCGGGCACGATCGACGAGCTGATCGAGCCGGCGAGGACGCGGGACCGCCTGATCGCCGCGCTCGCCGCGCTCGGAACGCGGCGGAGAACCCGATGAGCGCGTCCTCGACCCTCGTGGCCGGCGGCGCGACGCGATCACGCGTCCTCACCTGGGCAGCCCTCGGAGACAGCCTGACGGCCGGCTCGCGCAAGGGGGAGCTCACCTGGGCGTCCATCACGGCCCGCTCCCTCTCCAGCTCCGACCTGGAACTGGATCTCGTCTGCCTCGCGGAGCCCGGCGCGACGTGCAGTGCCGTCACCGACCGCCAGCTCGAGGCGGCGATCGCAGCTGATCCCCAGATCGTCAGCCTGATCTGCGGCGCCAACGATGTCATCGGCAGCGTCCGCCCCCGGGTCGAGGTCGTCGCGAGCTCGCTCGACGGCCTCTGGTTCTCGCTCCGATCCGCCCTTCCGGCGGCCTCGATGCTCACCTGCACCTATCCCGCTCACGGGCCCCGCAACCTCGGGCCGCGGTCGCGGGAGCGGATCGCCGCCGGCCTGCGGGAGCTCAACGCGGCGATCAGGCTCCTGGCCGGGCGCCACCGCATCGCCTGCGCCGACCTGGAGGGTCATCCCGGCGTCGGCGATGCAGCCAACTTCGCCGCCGACGGCCTCCACCCATCGGCCCTCGGCCAGCTTCTGATGGCCGGCACCATCGCGCCGCTGATCCAACCTCTGATCGATGAGGAGAACCCAGGATGAACAACGACTCTGATCCCGACACCCGACACAGCCCCTTCGGGCTCGCATTCGACGACCTGGTTGCGGGCGCTTCGTTCACGAGCGCTCCGATCGAGGTGGCCGCGCGCGATGTCGAGGCGTTCGCCGCCCTCACGGGCGACCATCACCCGGCGCACCTCGACCCCGGCTGGGCCGCCACGGGACCCTTCGGCCGTCCGATCGCCCACGGCCTCCTGGTTCTCTCCCAGGCCGTCGGAGCGCTGCCCCTGGACCCCGAGCGCGTGATCGCCCTGCGCCGGCTGCGCGACGTCGTCTTCAAGCGCCCCGTCGGGGTCGGCGAGTCGATCACGGTCTCCTGCGCGATCGGCGAGATCCGACCACTCGACGCGCGCGCGGGCCTGGTCGACTGCGGATGCCGGATCCTCGACGAGGAGGGGCGGTTGAGCGCCCGGGCCGTGATCGAGGTGCTGTGGCGCCGCGATCTCGTCACCGGCGATTCCGACGACCTCGGACCCGTCACCCGCGGCCCCGACGGGCGCAGCACGGTGCTCATCTGATGACGGACGTCGCCGCTGCCGCGCCGCCATCGCTCGCCGGCAAACGCCTGCTGATCACCGGCGTGATCACGAGGCGCTCGATCGCCTACGCGGTCGCCGAGCGAGCCCAGTCCCAGGGCGCCGAGGTCGTCCTGACCGGCTTCGGTCGCGGCAGGCGACTCACCGAGCGCGCAGCGGCCAGGCTCGAGGGGCCGCCGCCGGTGGTCGAGCTCGACGTCAACGAGGAGGGTCACCTCGAGTCCCTGCGCGAGGACCTCGCGGAGCGTTGGGGCGGCGTCGACGGCGTGCTTCACGCGGTGGCGTTCGCTCCGGCCGACGCCCTCGGAGGCGACTTCCTCGGTGCGCCGGCAGGGAGCGCCGAGATCGCGTTCAGGACCAGCGCGTTCTCGCTGAAGGCACTCGTCGCCGGTCTGCTCCCGCTGATGGAGGAAGGCGGATCGGTCGTCGGCCTCGACTTCGACGCGTCACTCGCCTGGCCGGCCTACGACTGGATGGGCGTCGCCAAGGCCGCACTGGAATCGGTCAACCGATACCTCTGCCGGGATCTCGGTCCGCTCGGGATCAGGTCGAACCTGATCTCCGCAGGGCCCCTCGAGACGGCCGCGGCGAGCGGCATCGACGGGTTCTCGAACCTCGCCGACTCCTGGGATCAGGGGGCGCCACTCGGCTGGGACACGCGCGATCCCTCGCCCGTCGCCGATGCCGTCTGCTTCCTCCTCTCCGACGAGGCCCGGGCGATCAGCGGTCAGATCATCCGGGTGGACGGCGGCTTCAGCGCGGTGGCCATGCCCGCCGCCTAGCTGCTCCCCAACGGCCGCGGTCCCGGCCTACCGCTCGATCAACTGAAGCACCTCGCGCGCCCAGCGCACCGTGCCCTCCTCGAACTCAATCCCGCGCAGCAGCGTCAGGTAGGGACCGAAGCCGGGGCGTTCGGCTCCGCCGGACAGGTACTCCCGCTCGCTCATCGCGCCGAGGGCGGCGGACTGCAGCTCCCGGTAGGAGCCGAGCTTCTCCTCGTGCCATTCGAGGCGGCGGCGGACGGCCTCGGCGACGTCGGCGCGGTTCGACTCGTCGAGGCCGGCGACCTTGACGAGGAGGTCGTCGCGGATCACCGTCGGGGCCGTCTCGGCGCGGATGAACTCGTCGACCGCCTCGTGGCCGCTGGTGGTCAGGCTGAAGATGCGCTTGTCGGGCCGGCGCTCCTGGCGGACCAGGCGGGCGGTGGCGAGCCCCTCCTCCTCGAGGCGGTCCAGCTCGCGGTAGATCTGCTGCCGGGAGGCGGGCCAGAAGTTGGCGACCGAGTTGTCGAAGCGCTTCGAGAGCTCGTAGCCGGTCGACTCCGAGTTCGAGAGCGCGACCATCACAGCCTCTCTCAGAGCCATCGCGCCACCCGTCCCGCCCGGATCTGGTTATAGTCAACTACATGACTACTCATGCCGTTGACTATACAGCCCGCTCCGACGCTTCCGATCCCGCCGCCCACTGGGTCAAGTCGGTCCCTCCCATGCCGGAGCGGCCCGACGTTGTCGTGATCGGGTCCGGCCTCGCCGGGCTGACCGCGGGCGCGTACCTGGCGACCAACGGCAGGTCCGTCCTCGTGCTCGAGCAGCACGACGTCGCCGGCGGCTGCGCGCAGACGTTCCGGCGCAAGAAGAAGTGGTGGTTCGACGTCGGCTTCCACTACATCGGCGGCGTCAGGACCGGCGAGATGGCGCGCCTGCTCAAGGGCATCGGCCTCGGCGAGAGGATCGGGTTCGCCGAGCTCGACCGCGACGGCTTCGACACCCTGGTGTTCCCCGACCTCGAGTTCAAGGTCCCGGTCGGCTGGGACGCCTACACGGAGCGCCTGGTCGAGACCTTCCCCTTCGACGAGGAGGGGATCCGCGCCGTCGTCGGCGTCATGCGCAGCGCGATGGAGGAGCTGCGGAAGGTCGGCGTCCCCGGGCCCGGCACCGACCTCGAGGAGTACATGCGGCTGGCGCCGACGGTGGTCTCCTGGGGCATGCGCTCGCTCACCGACCTCTACGACGAGCACTACCTCAGCGAGCGTGCCCGGGCGGTGCTGACCGCCCAGGCGGGCGACTACGCGACGCCCCCCTCCCGCACCCCCGTCCTGCTCCACGCCGGGCTGATCGACCACTACATGCGCGACGGCGCCTTCTACGTGGAGGGCGGCGGCCAGGAGCTCGTCGGCAACCTCGTCGAGGTGATCCACGCCAACGGCGGCAGGGTCCGGACGAGGGCGGCCGTCGAGCGGATCCGCACAGTCCCGGGCGAGGACGAGGGCGGCCGCCACTGCGTCGTCGGGGTCACGCTCGCCGGCGGCGAGGAGATCGACTGCGAGGCGCTGATCGCCACCGGCGACATCAAGCACCTCTTCGGCGAGCTGCTCGCCCCCGAGGCGGTCTCCGCCGAGACCCGCGAGCGCGTCGAGGGCTACCGGATGGCGACGCCGCTCGTCACCGTCTACCTGGGCCTCGACTTCGACATCTCCGAGCGCATGCCCGCCACCAACTACTGGCTGCACAGCCGCTACGACCAGGAGGCCTACTACGGGCCCGTGGCCGAGGGCCGCCTCGACGAGGACCCGCCCGTCTACATCTCCTCCGCGAGCGCCAAGGACCCCGGCGGCGCCGGGCACGCCCCCGAGGGCTGCTCGACGGTCGAGCTGATGACCTGGGCCACGTCCGATCCGGAGGCCTGGGGAATCGCGGACGAGAGCACCGGCGGGAAGTACAGCAAGCAGGACTCCTACAACCGGATCAAGGACGAGCTCACCGAGAAGCTGATCGACCGCGCCGAGAAGCAGCTCGGGCCGCTGCGCGAGCACATCGTCTGGAAGGAGGCCTCCACGCCGATGACCCAGACGCGCTACACGCTCTCCTCCGATGGCTCCTGCTACGGGATCGAGCTCGCCACCGACCAGTTCGGCCCGCTCCGCCCCGCCCACCGGACCGAGGTCGACGGCTTGATCCTCGGCGGCGTCTCCTCTCGCAGCGGCCACGGCATCGTCGCCGCGATGCAGGGAGGCTTCGAGTGCGCCGCGCAAGCCCTCGGCCGCGACCTGCGCGCCGAGCTCGCCGCGGGAGCCGTGTTCGGCGACCCCTCGCGGCTGACGACCGACCTTCCCGGCTGGGACTCGCTGGAGGCGAGCCGCAAGCTTCAGGAGAAGTCGCGCCGCGTGCGCACCTGAGCTGAACGCGACCCCGCCCCGGGGTGTGAGTGAGGAACACCTGGGGTGCTCCACCCCGCCCCCGCTGACCCGTACCTTCGGGGACATGAAAGGGACACCGATAGGGACCGATCGCCGCCGCAGCGCCGCGATTGGGGCACCACTGGCAGCGCTGGCAGCACTGACGATCACCGCGACCTCGGCGGGCCACGCCGAGGCGGCGAAGATCCACGTGACCAACACCTCCGGCAAGGGGAAGGGCTCGTTCGCGGCGGCGATCGAGCGCGCCAACCGCGAGCCCGACTACGACACGATCGTCTTCTCGAGGCAACTGCGCGGGAAGATCAGGGTCCGGCGGGACGTCGAGATCGAGCGCGCGATCGCGATCGAGGGGCGGAACTACGGAAGCAACGGACGACTGCGCCTGGTCGGCCCCAAGCACGGCGTCGACATCGAGTTCAAGCGCTCCGCGAAGAAGCGCCCCGCCGTCGAGGACATGTACCTGGAGCGGGTCGCGATCGCCTCCGACTACGCAGACCTCGACGTCCGCGACTCCTACCTGACCGGCGAGGGGACCGTCGACGAGATCGGCGTCTACGCCGGCTACGGCTACGACGACGCGAAGCTGCGGATGAGCGGCACGACGGTCTCGGGGTTCAGTTCCGGCGTGGCCCTGTACAGGACCGACGGCAGCATCGACGAGTCCGTCATCAGCGACAACGAGGGCAGCAGCGGCATCTTCGTCGGCGGCTACTCGGGCCTTCGGCTGTCGGAGTCCACCGTCTCCGGGAACGTCGCCGAGCCGCGCGAGACCCTGGCGGCCAGCGGCGGCGGCATCTACTCCGTCTACGAGTCCGACGTGGCCGTCAGCAACTCGACGATCTCCGGCAACTCCGCGGTCGGATCCGGTTCGAGCGGCGGCGGCATCTCCGGCGAGGTGACCGTCAACGAGTCGACGATCGCCGCCAACACGGCCGAGACCGGCGGCGGCATCTTCGCGAGCCCCTACTACCGGGCGCAGGTGCTGAACAGCATCGTCGCCGGCAACGAGTCGACGGATGCGGCGGCCGGCGACGACTGCGCCGGGCGCGTCAACTCCAAGGGCGGGAACCTGATCGAGGACCCCGGCACCTGCTTGCCGCTCGGCACCGACCTCACCGGCGTCGATCCCCTGCTGGGGAGGCTCCGCGACAACGGCGGTCCGACGCCGACCCGCGCCATCGGCAGGGGATCGCCGGCGGTCGGCCTGGCGATCGACAGGACCGCGACGAAGCGCGATCAGCGCGGGATCAAGCGGGGGCGCGATCCTGACGCGGGCGCGTTCGAGCGCTGAGGCGGGAGGGCGACGGCCGCCGGGGCCTCAGAACCAGGCGTCCTGCATCTCCAGCGTCGTGCGGTCCCGCGTCGCCAGCAGGTCGAACTGCGGGCTCGTGCGCGGGAGCTCGTAGCGGAAGAAGTAGCGGGCGGCGGCGCGCTTGCCGTCGTAGAAGTCACCCTCACCCGCCGCGGCGGCGAGCAGCTGCTCGAGCCACATCCACGCGATCACGACGTGGCCCGCTGCCTCGAGGTAGATGGTCGCGTTCGCCAGTGTCGCTTCGACGCCCTCGGCGCCCTCCGCCCAGAGCGCGCCCGTCGTCTGCAGGAGCCGCTGCAGCGCGGCATCGAGCTCGGCCGCGTACTCGGCAGCCTCTCCACCTGCCCCATCCGCCTGAGCCCGCGCTACCGCGCCGCCGATCGCCTCGGCCAGCCGGCCGAGGCCGGCGCCGCCGTTCTGGGTCACCTTGCGGCCGAGCAGGTCGAGGCCCTGGATGCCGTTGGTCCCCTCGTGGATCGGATTCAGCCGGTTGTCACGGTAGTGCTGCTCGACCTCGTACTCGCGGGCGTAGCCGTAGCCGCCGTGGATCTGGATCGCCAGCGAGTTCGCCTCCAGGCACCACTGCGCCGGCCAGGCCTTGGCGATCGGGGTGAGCATGTCGAGCAGTGCCTCGTCGCCGTCGTCGACGAGCTTGGAGCAGTAGAGGATCAGCGCCAGCGCGCCCTCGACGTAGCTCTTCTGGGCGAGCAGCATGCGCTTGACGTCGGCGTGCTCGACGATCGGCACCTGCGGCTCCGCCGGGTCCTTCGACTGGATCGGCCGTCCCTGCGGCCGCTCACGCGCGTACTGCAGGGACTTCAGGTAGCCGGTGTAGCCGAGGGCGGTGGCGCCGAGGCCGACCCCGACCCGGGCCTCGTTCATCATCGCGAACATGTAGGCGAGGCCCCGGTGGGGCTCGCCGACGAGGTAGCCGGTGGCGCCCTCGAAGGAGAGCACCGTGTTGACGGTCCCGCGGTATCCCATCTTGTGGTTGAGGCCGGCGAGAACGACGCCGTTGGGCTCGCCGTCGAGGTAGCGGGGAACGAGCATCAGGCTGATCCCCTTGACGCCCGCGGGCCCGCCCGGGATCTTCGTCAGCACCAGGTGGACGATGTTCTCGGCGAGCTCGTGCTCGCCGCCGGAGATCCACATCTTCGAGCCGGTGACGCGGTAGGTCCCGTCGTCCTGCGGCTCCGCGCGGGTCGTGATGTCGCTGAGCGAGGAGCCGGCCTGCGTCTCCGACAGGCACATCGTCCCCGAGAAACGGCCCTCGACCATCGGCGCCGCCCACTTCTCGATCTGCTCCTGGGAGCCGTGCTGCAGCAGGAGGTTCGCGGCGGCGGTGGTCAGCATCGGGTAGGCCGCGGTGCCGACGTTGGCCGCCTGGAAGTAGGCGAACGCGGCCATCGAGACGGTGCTGGGAAGGCCCATTCCCCCGACCTCCTCCGGCATCCCGGCGCCTCCCATCCCCGATTCGTGGAAGACGGCGAGCGCCTCGGCGACGCCGTCGACGAGCTGCACGGTGCCGTCTTCGCCCACGTGCGGCTCGTTCTCGTCGGCCTCGCGATTGTGGGTGGCGAACTGGTCGGTCGCGATCCGCTCGGCGAGTTCGAGCACCTCCCCGTACTCGGGCAGATCCTCGACCCCGAGCCATTCGTGCAGGAGGAACTGGAGGTCGCGACGGGACAGGAGCGTGGAGCGAAGCGCGGTGGTCATGGCCTCAATCCTGCCGGAACGGGAGAATGAGGCGACGAATGCCTCGCTCGCCCCACTCGCGACCCCACCCGATCCCGCGCGCGCTGCTCGTGGGCCCGTTGATCCTCGCGCTCGCCGCCCTGGTGCTGCTCGCGCACCCGGGCGGTCCTGGCATCCGCCCGAGGCGCCGGCAACCCGAGCTGCACAGCCGCGCTCAACCCCGGTGGCACCGTCAACCAGCAGGACACGGTCCGCGCCGCCACCGCCTCCCCGCTGCCGGCCGAATGGCCCGCACGCCGTCGCGGCCTGCCGAAGCGGGTGGACCTGCGCGGGAGCACCGCCAGCTTCAACCGGCTCTACGAGTTCGCGCTGCTCGACGGTGATCTCTACGCCCGCCGTCGCGGCGATCGCGAGCCGTGGCGCCTCGTCCCCCTCCCCTCCTGCCTGGCCGGGAACCTGACGGCGATCTCCGCGGACGACGACGAGATGATCGGCCTCGACCGCACCCGACAGGTCTACGCAATGGACAACGCGCTGAAGGACCCGGCGCTGTGGAACTGGAGCTCGCGCTGGGGGCCGCCCGTGTGGACGGGCTCCGGGTTCGCGATCCCCGGCGACACGAAGGCCTGGACGTGGTCGGTGATCTCCCGCGCCGAGGACGAGACGTGGACCGACCCCGCCGGCAACCGGACCCCGGTCGGTGACTACAAGGTCTCCCACATCTGGGGGCTCCGCGGCGGCGGCCGCCTCCTCGACTTCTGGGACCCGTGGCTCCCGCGGGACAACAGCTACCAGATGTGCGGCCCGCACCGGAGCCGCTTCCGCGCCGTCAACATCTCCGCCAGCGGCTCCCACATCTTCGTGATCGGCAAGCGTGGCGACATGTTCACGCGCCTCTACGACTTCGACATCTCCGGCCACGATGCGATCTTCTTCGACTACTCCTACGAGGATCAGCGGGGAGCAGGGGACGGCGCCCCGATCCAGCTCCCGGCCGAGCCGTGGAAGCGGCAGCCGAAGATCCACGGGGCGATCACCTCGGCGATCTCGATCAGCAAGTTCGGCCTCGACGCCGTCCACGGCCGCCTCCGGGTGGCGGGACGCAAGCACGGCGAGACGGGCTACTGGCAGCGCGACCTGGCGGCGCCGCGGAAGGACGGGTGGCGGTTCCACGCCACCGGCGGGCCGCTGCCGGGCGAGAAGCTCCACAACCCGCGCGGGAACACCTCCAAGCGCGGCCTCGGCCCGAGCGCGGACATCGCCTACGCGGGGAGCACCCCGTCGGGGAAGGTGCGGGTCAGCGATTTCAACGCCCACTGCTCCCCGGCGACGGTGGAGGTGACCGGCGCCGACGGCGACACGAGCCGCCTCACGCTCCACTCCGTCGACGGCCTGCGACAGGTCGAGCGCGCCGAGAACCTCGACTCGGACCCGCGCGAGTACTACGGCGCGCTCGAGTACCCGTCCGGGGAGGTCCAGACGGTCACGGTCCTGGCGACGGACTCCCAGCTCGTGATCCCCGAGCTCGGCTGGACTCTCTCGCGCGTGGGTTAGCCGCTCTGACTCGGCCGCGGAAGCGGGAACCGGGTTGGCAGTCGTTCGGCCTCTGATATACACGGCCGTCCGCGCGGTCCTGGGGAGCTGCGCGTCAGGCACCCACACTCGTAGGAGAGGCAACTTGAACCTGGCGACCCGTCGTACCGGCAGGGGGCTCGCGCCCCTCGCTTTCCTGATCCTTCTCGCGGGGCTCGTCGCGCTCGTCGCGGCCGGCGCCACTGAGGCCAAGCCCGGAACCGGCAAGACCGGCAAGCCTCGGATGAAGGTCCAGATCACGACGAAGAGCCAGGCATCGCTCCTCGACGAGGGAAAGCTCGCCGTCAAGGTCAAGGTCAAGGGCGGCAAGGTCACTGGGACCAAGCTCACCGCCAAGAGCGGCAAGGGCAAGAACTTCAAGCCCGCGAAGGTCAGGGGTTCCAAGGGCGGGAAGGCGACGCTGAAGCTGACCAAGGCCGGCGCCGAGAACCTCGCCACCTGCGGCTCGAAGAAGGTCAAGGTCACCGCGACATTCGGCATCCCCGGCTCGAAGAAGAAGGGGAAGTCGACCGGGAAGGCGACGCTGAAGTCCGACCCGACCCGCTGTGAGCAGCCCTACACCCCGGTCCCGGTCGAGAACGCCGACCGCTGCGACTTCCTCGACCCCGCCGTGTGCCTGCAGCCGTGGCCGAACGACTACTTCACCGTCAACGACTCCTCGACGGCGACCGGCAAGCGCCTCAACCTGAACGCCGCCTCGATGCCGGCCAACATCGGCGGGGTCCACATCGATCCGACCGACATGAACCGCGCCGACGGCTTCAGCCCCGGGAACCTGATCGTGGTCAAGATCCCGGGTCTCGACACCCCGGCCGCGTTCGCGAACTCGGGGATCGTCCCGATCGACGACATGCACGCCTACGACGACCCCAGTCAGGCCGTCATGGTGATCAACGCCGACACGGGTGAGCGCCAGCCGATCTGGGCCGAGCTCGACTCCAACCCGACCACCGTCGACCCCGCCGGCAGCGACCCGGGCGGGATCAACGCCAACCCGTCGAACACCGGCGATGTCAACCTGATCATCCGCCCGGCGAAGAACTTCGACTTCGGCGCGCGCTACATCGTCGCTCTGCGCAACCTCCGCGACGCGAACAACCAGCCGATCCAGGCGCCGATCGGCTTCCGCGTCTACCGCGACAACGAGATCACCGACCAGCCCGAGGTCGAGTCGCGGCGCCCGCACATGGAGTCGATCATCAACGACCTGACGTCGAAGGCCGGCGTCGATCGCAACAGCCTCTACATGGCGTGGGACTTCACCGTCGCCAGCGAGGACAGCGTCACCGGTCGCGCGACGACGATCCGCGACGACGCCTTCGCGCGCCTCGGCGACACCAACCTCGCCGATCGCAAGATCCAGGGGACCTCGCCGGACTGGACCATCACCCGGGTGCTGAACCAGGGCGATCCGATCCCCTCGGGAGAGCGCTCCATCCCCTCCCAGATCGCACGCCGCGTGGAGGGCACGATCGAGGTGCCCTGCTACCTCGATCAGAACGGGTGCCCGACCGGCGCCAAGTTCTCCCACGCCACCAACGGCGACATCACCTGGGATCCGAGCTACACCCGCGACGTCGAGTGGCGCTGTGAGATCCCGAACTCGGTGGTGGCCGGTGGAACCCTCCACCCCGCCGGTGTCGGCACCTACGGCCACGGGCTCCTCGGTAGCGCCGATCAGCTCACCGGCCAGGCCCAGCTCGCGCTGAACTCGAACACGATCTACTGCGCGATGGACTGGGAGGGCTTCGCCGAGCAGGACCTCTCGACGGTCATCTCGGCGCTCTCGGACATGTCCAACTTCAACAAGATCGCCGACCGCATGCAGCAGGGGTTCGTGAACTTCATGTACCTCGGGCGTGCGCTCATCCACCCCAACGGGCTCGCGACCGATCCGGCGTTCTCGATGGACCCCGACGGCGGCGGCGCGCTGCCCGCGGGCTCGGTGATCGACACCTCCGCCGGCAACGACACGCGCCTCAAGTACATGGGCGTCAGCCAGGGAGCGATCATGGGCGGTGCCCTGACCGCGCTCGACCCCGACGTCGATCGCGGCGTGCTCAACGTCACCGGCATGAACTACTCGACGCTCCTGCGCCGCAGCGTGGACTCCGACGAGTACTTCAAGATCGCCGGCATCGGGCTCTACGCCAACTACCCCAACGAGCTCGAGCGGCCGCTGATGCTTTCGCTGATCCAGCTCCTCTGGGACCGGGGCGAGGCAAACGGCTACGCCCACAACATGACGACGAACCCGCTGCCCAACACGAACCCGCACCAGGTCCTGCTGCAGGCCGCGCTCGGTGACCACCAGGTCGCCAACGTCACCGCCGAGGTCGAAGCGCGGACGGTCGGGGCATCGCTGTACTCACCGGCGCTCGAGGCGGGCCGCCACTGGGATGTCAACCCGTACATGGGCCTCAACCAGGTGAGCTCGTTCCCCTACACCGGCGGCAGCATGCTCGTCTACTACGACGGTGGTCCCGTCAGCTTCACGGGCAACCGCGGACAGGGCACGGCAACCCCGCCGAACGAGAACGTGCCGCCACGCACCGAGTGGGGCTTCGGCGGCGACCCGCACGGCTACCCGCGGGCAGCCCCCGACGGGCTCGCCCAGGAGCAGAGCTTCCTGGCGGGCAGCGGCGTCCCCGCCTGCGCCGACGTCGACAAGTACTGCTTCTCCAACGGCTGGACCGGCGCCCCCTAGCGGGTTGATTCCACGCCCCAGGCGACGCTGCAAGCAGGGGCACCCTCTCCGCCCATGTAGTACTCACCCCCGGTGGCGCCGGAGCCGCCGGGGGGCGGGAGTGCCCGCGCACGTTCGGGGCCGCCGGAGCTTCTGGGGGACCTTCTCCCGGATGCCCTACGCGAGCGCCGGGTAGGCCCGGGGTCAGGTCTCGATCTGCAGGAGGCGCTCCGGCTCGTGCTCCACCTGCAGCGTCGTGTGGGTGATCTCGAAGCGGTCGTGCAGCATGCCCTCGAGCTCCATCCGGGTGCCGTGGCAGTCGTCGCCGGCGCCGACGAGCACGTGCGCGCTGAGCGCCGGGAACCCGGAGGTGACCTCCCAGACGTGCAGGTCGTGGACCTGCCGGACCGCGCCGACGGCGACCATCGCCTCGCCGATCTCCTGCACGTCGAGGCCCTCGGGCGCCGCCTCGAGGAAGATCCGGCCAGACGCCTTGAGCAACCCCCAGGCCGAGTGGAGCATGATGGCCGCGATGATGAGCGAGGCGATCGGGTCGGCGCGCTCGAAGCCCGTCAGGAGGATGACCCCGGCGGCGGCGATCGCCGCAATCGAGCCCAGGGCGTCGATCAGGTTGTGCTGGAAGGCGCCCTCGACGTTGAGGCTGGAGCGGTTGGCCTTCATGAGCGCCCAGGCGGCGCCGAGGTTGGCGGCGAGGCCGGCGAAGCCGACCCAGAGAACGAGGCTCGCCTCGACGTCGGGGGGATCGATCAGGCGGCGGATGCCCTCGTAGATCACCCAGACCGCGAGCAGCAGCATCGTGATGCCGTTGACCTGGGCGGAGAGGATCTCACCACGCTTGAGGCCGAAGGTCATCGAGCCGCTGGGGCTGCGCAGGGCGAGCCGGGCGGCGACCAGCGCGAGCGCGATCGCACCGGCATCGGTGAGCATGTGAGCGGCGTCGGTGAGCAGCGCCAGCGAGTTGGCGACGATGCCGATGACGACCTCCACCAGCATGAACGCGAGGTTGATGCCGAGCGCGAGCGCCAGCATCCGGGTGTCCGCCTGCGCGGAGACTCCATGGGAGTGGCCGGCGTGGCCATGGTCGTGCCCGCTCATAGAGCTGAGACTACATTCTCATTTACCGATCCAGGCGGCGGCCGCGGCGCGGCGCCCCTCGTATCGGGCCGTCAGGCCGTCTGGCCGCTAGGCGATCTGCAGCTCTTCGGCGGAGGCGCCGCCGTCGCCGTTGGCCTCGGTCCCCTCGAACTTGCGCGCGCGGCTCGGGCGGGCGTAGACGGTGACGCCCTCGGTGAGCTGCAGCGCCTCGTCCTCCTTGCGGGTGACCTGCGCCCAGGCGTGGTCGCCGTTGGCGAGCGAGAGCTCGACGCGGACCTCGAAGCCGAGGTGGCTGACGCGCTCGACGCGCGCCTCCTCCGAGCCCTCGATCGGGGTCAGCGAGAGGTCGAGGTCGTGCGGGCGGATCAGCGCGTCGCCGAAGCGGTTGACCTCACCGACGAAGCTCATCACGAACTCCGTCTTCGGGTTCTCGTAGAGCTCCTTCGGCTCGCCGACCTGCTCGATCTTGCCCTGGTTCATGACCACGATCTGCTGGGCGACGTCCATCGCCTCCTCCTGGTCGTGGGTGACGAAGATCGTCGTCACCGGGAGCTCCTCGTGGAGGTTGCGCAACCACTCGCGAAGCTCCTTGCGGACCTTTGCGTCGAGCGCGCCGAACGGCTCGTCGAGCAGCAGCAGGCTCGGCTGCGCGGCGAGCGCGCGGGCCAGGGCCATGCGCTGGCGCTGGCCACCGGAGAGCTGCGAGGGGTAGCGATGCGCCATCCCGTTGAGCTGGACGAGGCGGATCAGCTCCTTGACGCGCGAGCGGATCTGGTCCTTCGGCGTCTTGCGGATCGTCAGCCCGAACGCGATGTTGTCGCGCACCGTCATGTGCTTGAAGGCCGCGTAGTGCTGGAAGACGAAGCCGATGCCGCGGTCCTGGACCGAGACGTGGGTGACGTCCTGGCCGTTCAGGATGACGGTGCCGGAGTCGGCCTCCTCGAGGCCGGCGATCAGGCGCAGCAGGGTCGACTTGCCGCTGCCGCTGGGACCCAGCAGCGCGGTCAGCGAGCCGTCGGGAACATCGAGCGAGACGTCGTCCAGCGCCTTGAAGTCCCCGAAGGTCTTGTTGACGTTTTGGACTTCGATGCCCATCAGACTTCCTTCCTACGGTTGATCAGGTTCATGAGGACAAGGGTCAGCAGCGCGAGCACCGCGAGCACCAGCGCGGAGGCGTAGCCGCCGGCGCCGTTGAAGGTCTCGAACTGCTGGCGTACGTAGAGGGGCAGGGTCTCGGTCTCGCCGAGCACCTTGCCGGAGACGACGCTGACCGCGCCGAACTCGCCGAGCACCCGGGCCGTCGAGATGACGACGCCGTAGGTGACACCCCAACGGATCGCCGGCAGGGTGATGCGCCAGAACGTCTGCCACCAGTTGGCGCCGAGCGTCTTGGCGGCCTGCTCCTGCTCGTCGCCGATCTCCTGCAGGACCGGAACGACCTCGCGGACGACGAACGGCAGTGAGACGAAGATGCAGGCGATGACGATGCCCGGCGTCGAGAAGATGATGAGGATCCCGTGCTGGAAGAACCACTGCCCGATCGCGGTGTCGCGCGGGCCGTACAGCAGCACGAGCGAGAGGCCGATGACGACGGGTGAGATCGCGAACGGGATGTCGATCAGCGAGTTCAGGATCGCCTTGCCGCGGAAGTTCTGGCGAACCAGCACCAGCGCGGCGAGAACGCCGAAGATCGTGTTGAGCGGAACCGCGATGGCGACCGTGGTCAGCGTCAGCTTCAGGGCGTGGATGCCCTGCTCGCTGCTGACCGTGTCCCAGGCGACGCCGAAGCCGTCCTCGAAGGCGCGATAGAAGACCATCGCGACCGGCAGGAGCAGCAGGAACGTCAGGTAGAACAGGACGACGGAGCGGAGCCCTAGTTGGCTGATGCGGGGGACGCTCATCAGACGGGAAGCCCTCGCTTTCCGAGTCGGCCCATCAGCAGCAGGATCCCGACGGAGATCAGCAGCAGCACGATGGAGATTGCTGCGGCGCCCTCGGGATCACCGCTGTCGATCTTGGCGAAGATGTAGACGGAGGCGATCTTGACGTTGCCCGCGAGCAGCACGATCGAGCCGAACTCGCCGATCGCCCGCGCGAACGCGAGCGCGGCGCCGGAGAGGATCGCCGGCCGCAGGTTCGGGATGACGATGCGCCGGAAGATCGTCCAGTTGCCGGCTCCGAGCGAGGCGGCGGCCTCCTCCATGTCCTTGTCGAGCTCGATCAGAGTCGGCTGGACCGAGCGGACGACGAAGGGAAGCGTGACGAAGAGGAGCGCCATGACGACGGCGACCGGCGTGCGGACGATGTCGATGCCGAACGGGCTGTCGTTGCCGTAGAGCGCGATCAGAGTCAGGCCGGCGACGATGGTCGGCAGCGCGAAGGGAAGATCGATGGTTGCGTTGAGGAGTCCCTTGCCGGGGAACTCGTCACGGACGAGGACCCAGGCGATGGCGGTGCCCATCACGCAGTTGATCGCCGTCACGATCAGCGACAGCAGCACCGTGGTGCGGAACGCCTCGACGGCCTGCGGGCTGCTGACTGCGTCCCAGAACTCGGCCGGGCCCGTGGAGAAGGCCTTCAGCGTCAAAGCGATGATCGGGATCAGCACGATCACGCTGAGCCACGTCACCACTATCCCGCGGGAGAGCAGAGCGCTCCCGAGGCGAGGCCGGAATGCGGCCTGCCTCGGGAGCGTTGCGGTGTGAGCCGAACCGGCCATTAGGCCGTCGGGACTCCCAGGTCCTGCTCGATGACGGTGATCTTGCCGTCGTCCTCACCGAAGAACTCGTCGGTGACCTGATCCCAGCCACCGAGGTCGTCGATGGTGAACAGGTTCTTCGGGGTCGGGAACTTGTCCTCGTTCTCCTTGAGGACGTCCGGATCGACCGGGCGGAAGCCCTCGTCCGCGAACCCCTGCTGGCCCTCGGGCGAGAGCAGGTAGTCCTCGAACGCCTGGGCAGCACCCGGGTTCAGGGCGGTGTCGTCGTTGAGGACGGCGCCCTTCGTCTCGATCTTGATGGTGCTGTCGGGGACGACGTAGTCGACGTCCTCGCCGGCGTCCTGAGCACGCAGCGCCTCACTCTCGTAGGAGATCAGCACGTCGCCCTCACCGGCGGTGAACGTCTCGAGCGCGTCGGAGGCGCTCGCGTCCTGCGTCGTCACGTTCTCGAGGAGCTTCTTGACGAACTCAAGAGCCTCCTCGTCGGTGGCGCCGGACTCGATGGCCTGACCGTAGGCGGCCATGATGTCCCAGCGGGCACCGCCGGACGTGAACGGGTTCGGGACCAGCACGTCGACGTCGTCGCGGATCAGGTCGTCCCAGTCCTGGATGTTCTTGGGGTTGCCACCGCGGACCGTGAAGGCCACGACGGACTCCTGGAACGTGCCCTTGTACTCGCCGTCGTCCCAGTCGTCGTCGACGAGACCGGCGTCAACCAGCCGCTCGACGTCGGGGGCGAGTGCGAAGTGGACGATGTCGGCCGGCTGGCCGGACTCCACTGCGCGGGACTGGTCGCCGGAGGCGCCGAAGGAGTTCTTGAACGTGACGTCCGCGCCCTCCTCGGTCGCCTGGAAACCGGGCTCCAGGACGTTCTCGTAAGCGTCGGTCGGCGTCGAGTAGCCGACGAGCGCGACCTCGCCGCTCTGCGGCCCGGTCGAGTCGCTCGATCCCGAGCTGTCGCTGCTGCCGCAAGCGGCAACGCCCAGCCCGAGGGCCGCGGTCGCCGCCACGGCCAGAGTCGCCCGCGCGATGCGAGAGCGATTCGAATCGGTGTTTCTCATGGGTTTGTTTTCGACCTTCTTGATGAGTTTGGTGAACAACGGCGCGGGAATGTACCAGTGTCAGCGGCGCAATGTCCAGCGCTCCGATCAACTTTCTAGAAATAGTCGAGAAAGGCGGTGCCCAAGGGCCGCCCGGCGTCCGCGCCTGGGAGCTCAGCGGGGGCCTCAGCCGAGGTCGCTGAGCCAGACGTCCGCGAGCGGCTGGCTCGCGGCGGCCACATCGAGACCGCGCACCGAGCGCTCGACGCCGATGGCCCCCTCCCGGCCGGCGATCGTCGTCAGGAGCGGATCGTCGGCGACCTCTGTGGCGCCCTCCCCATCGAGCCCGTAGGCGACGCGGACCTGGCCCGCTTCGAGCTGCTCGGCCCGTAGTGCGGCGGACCCGGAGCCGTGGAGAGTGATCTGATCGACCCCCGGGCCGAGGCCGAGCGGCGCACCCCACCAGCCCGCGTTGCGGGCGAGGACCGCGTCGAGGCCGTCGCGCTCGCGCAGTTCGAAGGGACCCGTCCCCCACTCCCCCGCCGCGATCCCGGCCGCCCCGGAGGAGAGGGCCCCGGGCGCTACGAGGCCGAGTCGGGGTTGAGCGAGGTCGCGACCGAAGCCCGCGTCGGGGCGGTCGAGGAAGAACCTGACGAGCCCCGGGCGCGGTGAGTCGACGAAGTTCAGGCCCGCGATCGCGCCAGCGCTCATCCAGCGCGCCGCGTTGGCCTTGACGGCGTCCGCGTCGAGTGGCTCCCCGTCGGCGAACGAGACACCCTCGCGGAGCCACACGGTCCACAGCGTCGAGTCGTCGTCGGACTTGATCCGGCGCGCGAGCCCCGGCAGCCTGCGGGTCTGGCCGAAGGGCCCGTTCTGGCGCGAGGCCAGCGGCTCGTACACCTGCCGCGAGGCGATTCGCTCGGCGCGGGTGGACGCGAGCAGCGGGTCGATGGTCCGGATCCGCCCGTCAACAGCGATGCTGAGCTCCCCGCCGGGCTCCGGCGCGGAGCCCTCAGTCCTTGGGCCGGCGCCCTCGTCGTCACCGCAGCCGGCGAGAAGGAGCAGCAGCGCGACCGCTGCGGCGAGCGACAGGCGAAGGCGCCCGCGGCCGCTAGATCTTGAGCAGGACGATGGTGTTGACGACGAACAGGACGGCAAAGAAGATCGTCCAGCGGTCGAGGTTGCGCTCGACCAGCGAGCCGCCGCCGAAGGAGCTGCCGCCGCCACCGATCCCGAACGCGCCGGAGAGGCCAGCGTCCTTGCCCGAGTGCAGGAGGATCAGGAAGATCATCACGATCGAGATGATCACCTGGGCTATGCCGAGGATCGTTTCCACGGCGGAGCAGTGTAGATGACCAGCGCGAACCAACCCGCAGTCGTCACAACACCCCAGGCTCAGGACGGGACCGCGGTCAGCCGGCACCGCCAACCGCATCGCGCGCCGAGATGCAACGAGCGGGACAGATGCTCCCGCAGCTTGCATCTCGATCGCCGGGGATGGGACTGACTAGTCCTCGTCCGGGTCCGGGGTCGATTCGGGCTCCTCGGCCTTCGCGGCATCGTCCCCCCGCTCCGCGCTCACCGCGTCGATCTCCTTGAGGATCGCGATCGCCTCCCGGCGCAGCTCGGCGTCCTGGCGAGCGAACTCCTCGTCGCCGAGCTTGCCCTGGGCGTGATCGAGCTCGCTGTCGCGGATCTCCCGGTACTTGGCCTGCTTGCGCGCCTCGAGGTCGGCCAGCACGGGGTCCTCGAGGCCGCGCTCGAGGGCTGCCTCGTCGCGGCGCAAAGGCATCGTCACCCAGGCGGCGACGACGGACACGATGACGATCGCGATCAGCAGCTCCATTCGGGCCTCTCCAGCGGACGGCTCCGTATATAGAGGTGCATCTGGAAGTGCATCGGGGCGGGGATCGGGTGCGGCGGCGTCAGATCCGCGAGAGGTCGCGGGCCAGGCGAGCCCCATAGACGTCGGAGACCCGCCGGCGCTTGCCCTCGCCGCTCGGCCACAGCGCGAACAGGGCACCACCGACACCGACGGCGACGCCGATCCAGAACCAGATCACGAACGGGTTGACGTTGAAGCGGATCTCGGCGGGTGGCGTCTCGCTCATGTAGCGCTCGACGAGATTGCCGATCTCGGCGGCCTGCAGGGCCGCGAGCTGCTGCTGGTTGACTGGGTTGGCCGCCTGCTCGGCGCTGAGGCCCTCGACGACCTTGGCGTAGCGCTCGTCGAAGCCGTCGATCTCGTCGTCGAAGGAGCTCAGGTCCGGCTGCATCGAGCTCCACAGGTCCCGGGTCGGGCCCTCGTCGCGGCCGACTTCGCTGGTCGGCTCGCCCTGGAAGAAGCTCTGGATCGGAGCCGTCGGATCGGGGTTGTCGGGCGAGTAGTACTCGCGGGATGGAGTCAGCGTCGTCACCGTCTCGCCGTCGCGGGTCACGGCCAGGACCGCTCCGAAGGCGATCTTGTCCTCCCCGTTGGTGAGGGCCTCGACCCCGTCTTCGTCGAGGTCGGATGCGAGCGCCGGCGGCACCTGCGCGTAGGGGCGCACGAAGGTGACCGTGTAGTCGCCGACCTCGGCGCTGTCCCCGGGTTCGAGCCGGAGGTCCTCGCTGGTCTGGAAGCTGGAGGAGGCGGCGATCCCGAACAGGGCGAGGACGAGGCCGACGTGGACGATGTAGCCGCCGTAGCGGCGCCTGTTGCGCGTCAGCAGCGATCCCAACGAGGAGATCACCCCCCCACCGCCGAGGGACTGGCGCGCCTCGACGCCGCGGACCACCTCCTGAACGATCGCGGCGAGCGTGAAGATGCCGCCGAGGAAGAGCGCGTAGGCGGTCGGGCTCTCGGAGATCCCGATCGTGAAGGCGAGCACGACGGCCCCGACGAGAGTCACGATCAGCGGGATCCCCACAGCCCGGGCGATCCCGG
>JAXLSW010000015.1:0-154735 GCA_046330415.1 Solirubrobacterales bacterium
CTGGGATGCCCTCAAGCACGTGATCATGCCCGCGATCGCGATCGCCCTGATCCCCGCGGTCGCGGTTGGCAGGACGCTGCGGAGCGGCCTGATCACGGCGATGAACTCCGACTACGCGCGCACCGCGCGTTCGAAGGGCCTGACGGAGCGGCAGATCGCCGTTCGCCACGGGCTCCGCAACGCCGTCGGCCCGGCGCTGGCCATGCTCGGTCTGCAGAGCGGGCTGATGCTCTCCGGCGTCGTCGTCGTCGAGCTCGTCTTCGCCTGGCCGGGGATCGGTCTCTACGCCGCTCAGGCGATCCCGGTGGCGGACTTCCCGGTGATCGCGGGGGTCGCGTTGGTGATCGGCGCCACCTACGTGATCATCAACGCGATCGTCGACGTGCTCCAGGCCATGGCGGATCCGCGAATCCGCCTTTGAGCGGGTAGCCGGTGAAGCGCAGGGGGGATGCCGGAGTCCTCTCGGAGGGCCACTTCTTCTTGGAGGCGCCCCGCTGGCACGACGGCGGGCTCTACGCCTCCGACATCTACGGCGGCAGCGTCCTGCGCTGGCCCGGTGACGGCGGCGCGCCCGAGACCGTCCACCGGCTCGGCACGTGTCCCTCCGGGCTGGGCTGGGATCGGGAGGGGCGGCTCATGGTCGTCTCGATGGAGGACCGGAAGCTGCTGGTCGCCGACGGCGATGGCCTCCTCGAGGTCGCGGACCTGAGCCGCCTCGCTCCTTGGCACCTGAACGACATGCTGGTCGACGCCGAGGGTCGCGCCTACGTCGGCAACCTGGGTTGGGACGACGAGCACGATCGCCGCATCGCCTCGACGATCCTGATCCGCGTGGACCCGGACGGCTCGGCTCGAGCGGTGGCCGAGGAGCTGGTGAACCCCAACGGGATGGCGCTCACGCCCGACGGCCGCACCCTGCTGGTGGCCGAGACGTTCGCCGCCCGGATAACTGCGTTCACCGTCGATGCCGGTGGCGGTCTGAGCGAACGCCGGGTTTGGGCACGGTTCGGCGAGGGCGGCTACGAGACCATGGACGACGCATACGCGGAGGGCGCTCTACTTCCCGATGGGATAGCGCTCGACCGCAAGGGGGGTCTGTGGGTCGGCGATTGCCGGGGGAGGGGCGCGTCGCGCGTCGTCGAGGGCGGGCGGATCACCGACCACGTCGACACCGGCGAGCACGCGACGTTCGCCGTCGCCCTCGGGGGCGCCGGAGGGCGGACGCTCTTCCTCTGCACCGGCCCCGCGTTCGAGACGGTCGACCATCGAACCGCACGGGCTGGCGCGATGTGCGCTTTCGACGTGGAGGTGGCTGCCGCAGGGTGTCCGTGAGCTCTGCCCTGCTCACGCTCCTCCCGGCGCCCGATCGGGAACGCGGGGCGCATCCACCCGCATCGACGCGACCCGCAGCCCGCATCGGGCCGACGAGATGCAACAAACGGGACAGATGCTCCCGCAGCTTGCATCTCGATTGCGGCAGAGCCACCGGGCTCGCCCCCCGCCCAGCCGGCCGGGTCAGGCGAAGCGGCCACCGCCGTCGACGTGGAGGACCTCGCCCGTGATGAAGCCGGCGGTCATCAGGAAGACGATCGCATCGCCGGAGTCCTCGGGTCTGCCCACGCGCCCGACCGGCAGGCTCTCGCCGACCGATGCGAAGAACTCGCGGCGCTCGGCTTCCGGCATGAAGTCCCAGCCGGGGGTGTCGGTGACTCCCGGTGAGACCGCGTTGACCCTGATCGGCGCCGCCTCGAGCGCCAGTGACCTGGTCAGCGCGTCGATGCCGCCGTTCGTCGCGCTCACCGCCGAGGTTCCCGGGCCGGGCCGGTCGACCGCGAGACCGGAGACGAGGACAACCGAGCCGTCGGCGGGCATCTTCGGGAGCGCCGCCTGCACGGCCCGGAACGATCCCAGCAGCTTCGTCGACATGACCCGCTCCGCGATCGCGGGGTCCATGGTCTCGAAGGGCTCGTACTCGAGGTCGGCGGCGGTGATGGCGAGGTGGTCGATGCGATCGAGCCCGTCGAAGAGGGTGCGCAGCGATTCCACGTCCGCGAGGTTGGCCTCGGTGCCGCGGGTGCCGTTCCCGATCTCCGCTGCGACCGCTTCGGCGCGCTCCCGCGAGCGTCCGCAGACGATCACCTCGGCGTCGCGGGAGGCGGCCCGTTCGGCGGCGGCCCTGCCGATCCCGGAAGTGCCGCCGATGATGACGACGGTGCGGCCGTCGAGCGGGGTTGGTGGATCGAGAGCGTGCATCTGGTTCCTCCGAATTCACGCCGTCGTCGGGCCGGGTACGGCGTGAGCTCTCGTCCGGGGCATCCACCGCTCGCGGACGCCGCCGCGAATATATCCGTGGAAGGTCCATCCGCGAGGGGTCGCCTGGGCGGCGCCAATAACATCGCTGCGATGGACGCCGAACGCCGCACGCGACTCGAGGAGACCACCCGCTACGAGCCGGGCGAGGTCGAGCGACGCGTATTCGGAACCTGGGAGGAGGGCGGCTACTTCACGCCTGAGCCCGAGGGGACGCCGGCGGAGAACTACTCGATCGCGATCCCGCTGCCGAACGTGACCGGGTCGCTGCACATGGGCCACGGGCTCAACAACACGATCCAGGACCTGCTGATCCGCCGTGCTCGCATGCAGGGCCGGCGGGCGAAGTGGATCATCGGCACCGACCACGCGGGCATCGCCACCCAGGCCATGGTCGAGAAGGAGCTGCGCAGCCAGGGGATCGACCGGCGCGATCTCGGCCGCGAGGCCTTCGTCGAGCGCGTCTGGGAATGGCGCGAGAAGTACGGCGGCAGGATCATCGAGCAGCTCAAGCGCCTGGGCGCCTCGGGGGACTTCGCCAACGAGCGCTTCACGCTCGACGAGGGCTACTCGCGGGCCGTGCGCAAGGTCTTCGTCGCGCTCTACGAGAAGGGCCTGATCTATCGCGACAACTACATGGTCAACTGGGACCCGGGGACGCGCTCGGCGATCAGCGACCTCGAGGTCGAAAACCGCGAGGTCACCGACGTCCTCTTCTCGATCGACTACCCGGTTGAGGGGTCGGATCGGGTGCTCACGGTTGCCACCGTGCGCCCCGAGACGATGCTCGGCGACACCGCCGTCGCCGTCCATCCCGACGACGAGCGCTACAAGGACATCGTCGGCAGGCACTGCGTGCTGCCGCTCGTGGGCCGTCGCCTGCCGATCATCGCCGACCCCTACGTCGACCCCGAGTTCGGCACCGGCGCCCTGAAGATCACGCCCGGCCACGACCCAAACGACTTCGAGATCGGACGCAAGCACGGCCTCGAGGAGATCTCCGTGATCGCCGAGGACGGGACCATGAACGAGAGTGCCGGCAAGCGCTACGCGGGCCTCAGCGCCGCCAGGGCGCAGGAGAAGGTGGTCGCCGACCTGCGCGAGAAGGGCGCGATCTCCGCCGAGGAGGACTACACGCACTCGGTCCCGTTCTCACACCGCTCCGGCGAGCGCATCGAGCCGTTGATCAGCCTGCAGTGGTTCTGCGCGATGGACGACCTCGCCAAGCCGGCGATCGACGTCGTCAAGAGCGGCGAGATCAACTTCACCCCGGAGCGCTGGGGGCGCGTCTACCTCGACTGGATGGAGAACATCCGGCCGTGGTGCGTCTCCCGCCAGCTCTGGTGGGGACATCAGATCCCGGTCTGGTACTGCGACGCCTGCGGCGAGACGATCGTCGCCGAGGAGGAGCCGACCGCCTGCCCGAAGTGCGGCGCCGAGGCGGAGAAGCTGCGCCAGGATCCCGATGTCCTGGACACCTGGTTCTCCTCGGCGCTGTTCCCCTTCGCCGCGCTCGGCTGGCCCGACGACACGCCCGAGCTGCGCGCCTTCTACCCGACCGACGTGCTGGTGACTGCCCGCGACATCATCTACCTCTGGGTCGCGCGGATGATCATGTCCGGGATCGAGTTCCTCGACCAGATCCCCTTCGACGACGTCTACATCAACTCGATCATCCAGGCGCCCGATGGCCGCCGGATGTCGAAGAGCCTCGGCACGGGGATCGACCCGCTCGAGCTGATCGACAGCCACGGCGCCGACGCGCTTCGCTTCGGCCTGCTGGCCATGTCCTCGACCCAGGACGTGCGCTTCTCCGAGGCCAAGGTCCAGCAGGGGCGCGACCTCGCCAACAAGCTCTGGAACGCCTCACGGTTGATCCTCCTCAATGCCGCCGACGCCGAGCCGGCCGCCTCGGCTGAGACCGCGGAGGACCGCTGGATCAACTCGCGCCTCGAGCGCACGGTCGCCGAGGTGGGTGAGCGGCTCGACGCCTACGACTTCGCCCATGCCGCGCTCGAGATCTACCGCTTCATCTACTCCGAGCTCTGCGACTGGTACCTGGAGATCGTCAAGGCCCGCCTCTACGACGGCGACGAGACGGCGGCCGCCAATCTCCTGCATGTACTCGAGCGCACCTTGGCCTTGGCGCATCCGCTGATGCCGTTCGTCACCGAGGAGGTCTGGTCCTACCTGCCCGGCCGCGAGCGGCAGCTGATCGTCTCGCCCTACCCCGTCGCCGAAGACTCCCGTATCGACGCCGAGGCCGAGGCCGAGGTGGGCGCCGCGATCGAGACGACCCGGGCGCTGCGGCGCTGGCGCGAGCTCGCGGGCGTGCCACCGGCCGCGACGCTCAAGGCCCGCCCTGGCGACGGCGCCGAGGCGCCGCACGCCCTGGTCGGCAGGCTCGCCCGGATCGAGGTCGATGACGACGGGGGGGAGGCGATCGCCTCGGTCGGCGCCCTCGAGGTGCTGCCGTCGGACGGCCTCGACGCGGAGGCCGTCGCCGATCGCATGGACGAGCTTCGCGGCAACCTGCGCTCGGAGGTGGCCCGGGCGGAGGGCAAGCTCGCGAACGAGGGGTTCGTCGCGAACGCGCCCGCCGCCGTGGTCGCGGCCGAGCGCGAGAAGCTCGAGCGCTACCGCGCCGAGCTCGCCGAGCTCGGCGACGGCGCCTAGTCCCGCGGGGGGAGCCCGGTGCCGCTCGACCCGCAGGAGTACCTGGCCTCGCTCGAGCCGATCGGCTGGAGCTTCGGCCTGGAGCGGATGCGCGCCCTCTGCGCCGAGCTCGGTGAGCCGCAGCGCCGCTTCGAGTCCCTCCACGTCGTCGGCACCAACGGCAAGTCGTCGGTGACGACCATGTGCGCCGCGCTGCTGTCCGCCGCCGGCAAGCGCACCGGCGCCTGCATCTCCCCACACGCGTGGCGGTGGAGCGAGCGCATCCGGATCGACGGCCAGGAGGTCGGCGGCGACGCGTTCGCCGCCGCCGTCGCCGAGGTCGCGGCCGCGGTTCCCGCCGTCGAGGCGGGTGCCGCCGAGGGTGAGCGCGTAACGCAGTTCGAGGCCGCGATCGCGGCCTCGTTCGTCGCCTTCGCCCGGGCCCCCGTCGACGTCGCAGTGGTCGAGGCGGGGCTCGGCGGACGTCTCGATGCCACCAACGTGATTCCGTCGCGGGCGACGGCGCTGACCTCGGTTGCCCTCGATCACACCGAGCTCCTCGGCGAGACCGAGGCCGAGATCGCGGCCGAGAAGCTCGCGGTGCTGCAGCCGGGCTCGACCCTCGTGCTCGGCGATCTGTCGTCTCAGGTGGAGGCGCAAGCCCGTGCGCACGCCGCGGCGCTTAGCGCGAAGCTGGTCGAGCCGCGCCCGGTCCCGGAGGATCTTCTCCCCGGCGATCTCGCGCCCTACCTCGGCCGCAACGCCGCCGTCGCGCTCGCGCTCGCGGAGACCATCACCGGGCCGCTGCCGCAGGAGTCGGTCGCCGCCGCCCTGGCGCAGACGGTGTTGCCGGGACGCGCCGAGCGGATCGGGGGCGAGCCGCCGTTGTTGGCGGACGCGGCTCACAACGAGCAGGGGGCCCGCGCGCTCGCGGAGGCGCTTCCCGCGTTCGCCGCCGGCCGGCCGGTCTTCGCCTGCCTGTCGATCCTCGCCGACAAGGACGCCGAGGCGATCACGGCGGCCCTGGCCCCGGCCCTGACGGGCGCCGTCTGCACGGCGGCGGAGCCGGGTCCCGCGATGGGGAGGCCCGGGGCGACGGCCCGTGAGCCCGGCGAGCTCGCGGCGCTCTTGGGCGCGAAGGGGGTTCCCGCCGAGGTCGTCGCCGATCCCGAGGCGGCGGTGGCACGGGTGCTCGAGCTCGCGGAGGCCGAGGGCGGCGTGGCGATCTGCGCCGGATCGCATTACCTTCTGCGTTACGCATGGACCGTGAAGCGCGCTCGGAGCTCCTATCGATGATGGGTCTGGTGGCCGCGGTCGTGGCCATCGTGATCCTCGTCTTCTTCGGGCTCGGCTACCTCTTCGGCCGCCTCTTCCTCTAGCGATGGGTCTGCCGCTCCCGTGAAATTCGCTGCTCAGGGGGAGGGACGGCGCATCGTCGGCGTTCCCGCATACCACTAGACTGACCCGCTCTCGTGCCCCTCGCCATGTTCGGAATCACCGACGACGGCCTCAACCTGGCCGTCAACCTGGTCATCCTCGTGCTGGTCGTCCTCTGGTTGGCGCTCGCCTACTGGACCTTCGCGGACGCCCGGCGCCGGATCGCCGATCCGGTTCTGGTGACGACCGCGTCGGTGCTCGGCCTGGTGCCGTTCCTCGGCCCGCTCGTCTACACGGTCCTGCGCCCGCCGGAGTTCCTCGAGGACGTCCGCGAACGCGAGATCGAGACGCAGGCCTCCGAGCTGCGCATGCGTCACCTCGTCGCGCAGTCGTGCCCGCGCTGCGAGCACCCGATCGAGCGCTCCTGGCTGCGCTGCCCGGAGTGCCAGCACCGCCTCAAGGATCCGTGCGTCTCCTGCAGCCGCCCCGTCGACCCTCGGTGGTCGATCTGCCCCTATTGCGAGACCCAGCTCCGCCGCCCGGCCGACGATCGCGAGGAGGGCCGCCGCAGCTCCCGTCGCTCCAGCTCCGAGCCGGAGTCGAAGCGCCGCTCGGCCTCCGACGTCGCGCCTCGCCGCCGGAGCAAGGCCGCGAGCTCGGCGGCGTCCGAGGACGCCGATTCAGGCGCCCCCTCTAAGTCCTCTTCCTCATCGAGCCGCAGTCAGCGCCAGTCGCGTGAGCCGGCCGCCACGCCCGAGGAGGGCGAGGCGGACGCCGGGTCCTCGCGCCCGCCGCGGCGCCGCTCGACGACCACGTCCTGAGCACCGGGGACGAGCTCCCCGGGCCGAACGCCAACAATCCACCAGACCGAGAGAGAACCCCCGTGTCCGACACCTCACGCACCCTGATCCTGATCAAGCCCGACGCCTTCGAGCGCGACCTCACCGGCGAGATCCTCGCCCGGTTCGAGCGCAAGGGCCTGAAGATTGCCGCCCTGAAGCTGATCACCGCCGACGAGGCGACGGCCAACGAGCACTACGCCGAGCACGCGGAGAAGCCCTTCTTCGGAGAGCTCGTCTCCTTCATCACCGGCGGTCCTCTGGTCGCCGCGATCCTCGAGGGTGTCGAGGCGGTCAAGGCGTCGCGGCAGCTGATCGGCGCGACCAACCCCGTCGAGGCGGCCACCGGCTCCATCCGCGGCGACTACGGCACCGAGGTCACCTTCAACCTCGTGCACGGCTCCGACTCCGACGAGTCGGCGGAGCGCGAGATCGGGATCTGGTTCCCGGAGCTGTAGCGGGCTGATGCCCGAGCCCCGGGGCGCGCGGCCGCTGCTGCTGGCATCGGCCTCGCCGCGAAGGCGTGAGCTCCTGGGGCTCCTCGGCCTGCCCTTCGAGGCCGTCGCAACCGACGTCGAGGAGCTCACCGAGGGCGACCCGGCGGAGCTCGTCGTCGCCAACGCGCTGCGCAAGGCGCGGGCCGGGCGCGAGCTCGCGGGCGGCGACGGCGCGGAGCGGATCGTCGTCGGCGTCGACACCGACGTCGCCCTCGCCGGCGAGGTGCTCGGCAAGCCCGCCGATCCCGACGGAGCCCGGGCGCGCCTGCGGCGCCTCTCGGGGCGCGCCCACGAGGTCCTCAGCGGCGTCGCCCTGGTCGTTCCGGGAGGGGAGGAGACCGGCCTGGAGCGCACCGTGGTCCGCTTCCGCGACCTGGCCGAGCACGAGATCGACGCCTACGTCGACTCTCGGGAGTGGGAGGACCGCGCCGGCGGCTACGCGGTGCAGGGCCTCGGCTCCTCGCTGGTGTCGCGGATCGACGGCGACCTCTCCAACGTCATCGGCCTGCCGATCCCGCTGCTCGTCCGGATGATGGGCCAATTGCAGATCGCCTAAGAGTCAATTAGCGGCTAGTCAGCAAACGCTCACAAAGTAGCCCGCGGAAACCCTCTTCGCTAGACTGAGGCCGCTCCGCACGCCCTTCCGGAATGTCGTCCCAGATGGCTGCCGAAGAGGCGGGACGCGCCCCGGAGAACGCGTCGGCAGGGCGCCTACGGGGGCGAGAGTGTCCTCAGATTCGGCGTCGGCAGCGGAATTCGTCCCCGCACAAGCTCCGCAAAGCTCGAGGAACGCAGCTCAGCAGCTCAACCTTCGACAGCCTCAACCAAACGATCAGACTTACCGCCCTCAACCCGAACTTGAACCTTTGAACCGCGTGACCACCCAGACCACCCAGACCACGTAATGGGAATGTTCTCCTCACTCACCGGATTCGGGGGCCGCGACATGGCCGTCGACTTGGGGACCGCGAACACCCTCGTCTACGTGCGCGGGCGCGGCATCGTTCTCTCGGAGCCGAGCGTCGTCGCCATCGACTCCCGCAGCGGAGAGGTCCACGCGGTCGGCATGGACGCCAAGCGCATGCTTGGCCGCACGCCGGGGACGATCTCGGCCATCCGCCCGCTCAAGGACGGCGTCATCGCCGACTTCGACGTCACCGAGGAGATGCTCAGGCACTTCATCCAGAAGGTGCACCAGAACCGTTTCGCGCATCCCCGCGTCGTCGTCTGTGTTCCATCCGGCGTGACCGGTGTCGAGAAGCGGGCCGTCGAGGAGGCCTGCCTGGCCGCCGGCGCCCGCCAGGCCTACCTCATCGAGGAGCCGATGGCGGCGGCGATCGGCGCCGGGCTCCCGGTCGGCGAGCCGACCGGCTCGATGGTCGTCGACATCGGCGGCGGCACCAGCGAGGTCGCCGTGATCTCGCTCGGCGGCATCGTCGTCTCGCAGTCGATCCGCGTCGGCGGGGATGAGATGGACGACGCGATCGTCAACCACTGCAAGACCCACCACAAGCTGATGATCGGCCAGCAGACCGCCGAGGAGGTGAAGCTCGAGGCCGGCTCGGCCACCGTCCTCCGCGAGGAGGTCAAGACCGAGATCCGCGGCCGCGACATCGTCTCGGGGTTGCCGAAGACGGTGATGCTCAGCTCCGAGGAGGTCCGCGATGCACTCGCCGACCCCGTGAACTCGATCGTCGACGCCGTCAAGGAGACGCTCGACCGGACTCCGCCCGAGCTCGCCGGCGACATCATGGACCGCGGCATCACTCTGGCCGGTGGCGGGTCGCTCCTGCAGGGCTTCGACGAGCGGCTGCGCCAGGAGTGCCAGATGCCCGCGCAGCTCGCCGACTCCCCGCTCACCTGCGTCGCCGTCGGTTCGGGTCGCTCCCTGGAGGAGTTCGAGACGATCCACCGCGTCAACGCCAACCAGCGCCGCCGCCGACGGCGTTAGGCGATGTACCGGAAGCAGGTACGCAGGCGCCGCGCGGTCCTCGTCCTCCTCGTGGTCGCCTGCCTGATGCTGATCAGCATCTCGATCAGCGAGGCCGACAGCGGCCCGCTGCACCGCGTCCAGAACGGCGTCTCGGCCGTCCTCAACCCGATCGGGGAGGGGGCGAGCAGAGCGCTGAAGCCGGCCCGCGACCTCGTCAACTGGTTCGACGAGACGATCGACGCCCGTGGCGAGAACGAGGACCTGCGGCAGCAGGTCGCCGATCTGCGCGCGGAGCTGACCGCGACCCAGGACGCGGCGGAGAAGGCCGGCTACGCCGACGAGCTCGAGAAGCTCATGCAGGAATCGGCGCTCGACGCATACAAGCCCGTCGACGCAACCGTCACGGCGCACTCGGCGAGCACCTGGTACGGCTCGATCAGGATCGACGAGGGGAGCGATGACGGGGTCGCGGTCAACGACTCCGTGGTCACCTCCCAGGGCCTCGTCGGCCGCGTCTCCAACGTCGGCGGCGGGTTCGCCGACGTCGGGTTGCTGACCGACGGCACCAGCGCGAACGCGGTGACCGCGCGGATCAGCGGCAAGGGCCCCGTGGGCACCGTGACGCCGGTCGTCGGCGCCCCCGGCAAGCTCGAGTTCACGCTGATCGAGGGCGGTGGGGAGTTCGACGAGGGCGACGAGCTCGTCACCGCAAGCTTCGAGATCCAGGGCGACCGCCGCTCCATCTACCCGGAGGGGATCCCGGTCGGCGAGGTCGACCAGGCGGTCCCCGCCGAGCAGGACGTCCAGGACCCCGTCCGGATCACCCCGTTCGTCGACTTCGACGACCTCAACGAGGTCACCGTGCTGACCGGAGGCCCGGGTTGATCGTCACCCCTCGCATCCTCCTGCGGCTCGTCGCGATCGTCTTCGCGGCCGTCCTGCTGCAGGTCGCCTTCTTCTCCGGCGTGCCGCTGCTCGGCTCCGTCGCGAACGTCGTTCCCGTGGTGGTCGTCGCGCTCGGGCTGCTCGGTGGCGCCGTGACCGGTGCCGTCTCCGGGTTCGCCGCCGGGATCCTCATCGACGTCATGGTCGGCGGCACCCTCGGCGTCAGCTCGCTGGCGCTGATGGCGGCCGGCTACGCGGCGGGCCGTTGGCGGGAGGGCTACGACATCGTCTCCTCGTTGGTTCCGCCGCTGCTGACCGGCGCGCTGTGCGGGGTGACCGCGCTTGCATACGGGGCGATGCAGCTCACCCTCGGCATCGATGCCACCGTCAGCCCGCTCGTCGTCCGCGAGGTCGTCGTGCAGGCGCTGCTCGGCGCGCTCCTGGCCATCCCCGTCTTTCCGCTGATCCGCCGCGTCCTGCGCCCGGCGCTCGTCGACGACTCGGTCCGGGCGCGCGCGAAGGCCGCCTCGGCGCGGGCCGGGATCGGCCGATCCGGCCCGTTCGCAAACATCCGTGGTGACCGCGGCCAACTGCGAGGCCTCTGATGTTCGGCGACGACAACCGCGCCCCGACCCACTCCCAGTTCTCCTTCCGGGTGAGCGTGCTCGGCGTCGTCGCGCTGCTCGCCTTCGCCGCGATCTTCTTCCGGCTCTGGTTCGTCGAGGTCCTCTCCGGCGAGGAGTACCTGAAGGAGGCGAACGCCAACCGGGTGCGCGAGATCCCGATCCAGGCGCCGCGCGGCCGCATCCTCGACGCCAACAAGCACGTCCTCGTCGGCAACCGGACGATCCTCGCCCTGCAGGTCCGCCCCGACAAGCTGCCCGACCGCGCCGACGAGCGCAAGAAGGTCCTGAAGCGGCTCTCCGACGTCGCCGACATGCCCTACGACAAGATCAAGCGGGAGATCCGCGAGCAGACCAAGCTCCTGCCCGCCAGCCCGGTGACCCTCGAGCAGAAGGTCGATCCCGAGCTGGTCCTCTACCTGCGCGAGCGCCAGGACGAGTTCCCCGGCGTCACCGCCGAGCAGGTCTTCGTCCGCGACTACCCCGACGGCTCCCTCGGCGCCCAGCTCTTCGGCTACGTGAGCGAGGTCAGCGCCGAGCAGCTCGAGGAGCCCGCCTACGCCGACCTCAACCCGGGTGACCGCGTCGGCGCGACGGGGCTCGAGTCCCAGTACGACAACATCCTCCGCGGCCGCAACGGCGCCGTCCGGGTGCAGGTCGACGCGATGGGGAACCCGAGCGGGCCCGAGCAGTCCCGCGAGGAGCCGATCGCCGGCGACAACCTCGTTCTCACCGTCGACGAGAAGGTCGAGAAGGCGGGCCAGGCGGCGATCGAGAACTGGGGCGCGGGCAATCCCGGCGCCTTCGTCGCCATGAACGTCGACGACGGCTCGATCCTCGGCATGGGCTCCTACCCGACCTACGACCCCAACGTCTACACGCCGCCGGTCTCGACCAGCGCGATCAAGGCGCTGACCGACGACGAGGCGAAGCCGCTGCTCAACCGGGCGATCCAGGCCGGCTACCCGACGGGCTCGACCTTCAAGCTGATCACCGCGACGGCGGGGCTCGAGGACGACCTGATCACCCCGGAGGAGATCGTCGACGATCCCGGCTGCTACGAGCTCAGCGATACGGACAAGTTCTGCAACGCGGGCGAGGTGGTGAACGGCCCGATCAACCTGACCGACGCCCTGCGCGTCTCCTCCGACGTCTACTTCTACAAGCTCGCGGCGGAGCTCGAGAGCGACACCGACGAGGGCCTGCAGAAGTGGGCCGCCAACTACGGCTTCGGGAGCCTCACCGGCATCGACCTGCCGGGCGAGGGCGCCGGACTGCTTCCGACTCCGGAGTGGCGCGACGAGCTCTACGACAAGGCCGCTGACCCTGACTCCTGCGCGGGGACCAAGCGCGACTACACGAACTGCGGCGAGACCGATCGCAAGTGGTCGGTCGGCGACAACATCAACCTCTCCGTCGGCCAGGGCGACCTGAGCGCGACCCCGCTCCAGCTCGCCGTCGCCTACGCGGCGCTCGGCAACGGCGGCGACGTCGTCCGCCCGCATCTCGCCGACCACGCCGAGGATGCGGAGGGCCAGGTGACCCAGGAGATCGAGCCGGCGCCGCAACGCCACATCGCCCTCGACCCCGAGGTGCGCGACGTGATCATGGAGGGCCTGCGCGAGGCGGCGATGGAGCCGACCGGCACCTCCTACCCGGTCTTCGGCGGCTACCCGGTCGACATCGCCGGCAAGACCGGAACGGCCGAGAAGGGCCTGCTTCCGGACCAGTCCTGGTACGCGGCCCTGGCTCCGGCCGACGATCCCCAGTACGTCGTCGTGACCACGATCGAGAACGGCGGATTCGGTGCGGAGACCGCCGCACCGGCCGCGCGTGAGATCCTCAACCAGCTGCTCGGTGTCAACGGAGGCCAGATCGAGAGCGTCGGCGGCGACGTCAACTCCGACTAGATTCCCGTTTCCCACCGTTTGCAGGAACTTCCCGACCAGACCAGATGCCAACGCTAGCCCAGCCACAGACCTTCGACGAACGCAGCGCCGGATTCGCCGAGCGCACCGGGTTCCTGCGCATGGACCCGGTCGTCGCGATGGCCGGGATTGGGCTCGTCCTCTGCAGCATCATCACCCTCGCCGCGACCACGCAGGGCGACGTCGCCGGTGACCCCTACTTCTTCACGATCAGGCAGAGCATCTACGCGGTCGTCGGCATCGCGCTGATGTTCGCGCTGGCCCGTTTCGACTACTCGCGCTTCCGCGAGCTCAGGGTCGGGATCTACGCGGCGATGATCTTCATGATCGTCGCCGTGATCCCCCTGGGCGACATCGCCCGCGGCTCGCGGCGCTCGATCGACCTACCTTTCTTCAGCTTTCAGCCCTCCGAGCTCGGCAAGCTTCTGCTCGTCATCGCTCTCTCGGGCTTCGTGATCGACCGGGCGAGACGGGAGCCCGAGTGGCGGCGCACAGCGCGGCTGCTCGCTCTCGGCCTCTTCCCCGCGGCGATCGTATTCGTGCAACCCGATCTGGGCACCGCGCTGGTCTACGTCGCGATCACGCTCACGATCCTCTTCGCCTCAGGGGTCCGCTGGACGCACTTCGCTGCGCTCGGCGGGATGGCCCTTGCGGCGGTGATGGTCGTGCTCGTGATCGCTCCGGCTGTCGGCCAACCGGTGCTCCACGGGTATCAGGCAGAGCGGCTGACGTCGTTCCTCAATCCGAGTGACGACCCAGCCGATGCCAGCTATCAGACCAATCAGGCGCTCATCGCGATCGGGTCCGGCGGCAAAGTCGGACGCGGCGAAGACGCCACGCAATCCCAGCACGGCTTCCTGCCGGAGGGCCACACCGATTTCATCTTCGCCGTCGTGGCGGAGCGGTGGGGTTTCCTCGGCGCCGGGCTGGTCCTATCCCTCTACGCCCTGCTGATCTGGCGGGCGCTGCGGATAACGACACTCTCGAAGAACTTGTACGGGAGCATGGTCGGGGCGGGAATCGCCGCGATGCTCCTCTTCCAGGTTTTCGTCAACGTCGGGATGAATCTCGGGATCATGCCCGTGACGGGCATCCCGCTCCCGTTGATGACCTACGGCGGATCGTCGGTGCTGACCACCTTCATGGCGATCGGCGTCCTCCAGAGCGTCTATGTCCAATCGCAGCTCGCCTCCCCTGGCAGGGTCAGAAATGCTCTCTGAGGTGAGCCACTTTGAAGAAGAAGATCCTCGTATCGGTTGACGCCGGCGAAACGCGCGTAGCCGTACTCGAAGCGAAGGGAACCGCCCGCAAGGGCGGCGCTCAGGCCAAGGACGACAAGGACGACAAGGACGACAAGGAGAAGAGCGAGAGCGGCGGCGGTCGCGGTCGCGGCGGTGGCCGCGGCGGCAGCGGCTGGCGCGTCGGCGAGCTCTACGTAGAGCGCCGCGGCTCCCGCTCGATCGTCGGCAACATCTACAAGGGCGTCGTCGACAACGTGCTGCCCGGGATGGAGGCGGCGTTCGTCGACATCGGGCTCGAGCGCAACGGCTTCCTGCACGTCGACGAGATCGTCACGCCCGACGGCAAGGCGCAGCCCAAGCGCGGTCATGGCAAGGGCCGCCGGATCGACGAGCTGATCAAGCGCGGCCAGGAGATCGTCGTGCAGGTCGTCAAGGACCCGCTGAAGACGAAGGGCGCGCGGCTGACCATGCAGGTCTCGATCGCGGGCCGCTACCTCGTCTACATGCCGCAGGGCGCCGGGATCGGCGTCAGCAGGCGGATGCCCGACGGCGAGCGCACTCAGATGCGCAAGAGCCTCGAGAAGCTCCACAAGCAGAACAAGGAGAAGGGCGGCTACATCGTCCGCACCGCTGCGCAGGGCGCCCGCCAGGAGGACTTCGAGCGCGAGATCGCCTACCTGCACAAGCTGCACGAGGTGCTCGACCGCCGCTCCGCCGACGTCGCGGCCCCGTCGCTCGTCTTCCAGGAGGCGGACCTGCCGATCCGGGTGCTCCGCGATGTCCTCGGCTCCGAGTTCGACGGCGCCGAGATCGACGACGAGAAGCAGTTCCAGCGCGTTACCTCGTTCTTCCAGCGAACGGCCCCGGAGCTCGTCTCCTCGGTCGAGATGCACTCGCACTCCGAGCACCTGTTCGAGCGCTACGGCGCCGAGGCGGCGTTCGAGTCGACGCTCTCACGGCGGGTCGACCTGCCCTCGGGCGGCTACCTGATCATCGACTACGCCGAGGCGCTGACGGTGGTCGACATCAACACCGGCTCCTTCACCGGCAAGGGGAAGGGGCGCCTCGAAGACACGATCACGAAGGTCAACGTCGAGGCGGCCGACGAGGTCGTCCGCCAGCTCCGGCTCCGCGACATCGGCGGGATCATCGTCATCGACTTCATCGACATGGCGCGGGCCAAGAACCGCGACCAGGTCCTTAAGACCCTGCGTAAGGCGCTCGACGAGGACCGGACCAAGACCTACGTGGTCGAGGTCTCGCCGCTCGGGCTTGTCGAGATGACGCGGCAGAACGTCACCGACGGGGTTCGCGAGATCCTCACGGAGCGCTGCCCGACCTGCGACGGCGAGGGCGTGGTCCGCTCCGCCGAGACGGTTGCGATCGACGTCCTGCGGAGGCTCCGCGACGTGGCTGACTCCGAAAAGGACGCCGAGGCGCACCTGATCCGGGTCAACCCGAAGGTCGCGCGCGAGCTGATGCGCCACGACAGCGGCCTGCTCGAACTCGAGGAGGAGCTGAAGCGGACGTTCCTGTTCGAGGGCGGCGACGCGCTCCCGATCGACACCTTCGAGGTGGCCGAGTCGGGGCCGCGGGCCGAGATCGAGCGCCGGGCGCTGCCGTTCGCGGTCGGCGACGAGGTGCTGCTGACCATCGACGAGCCGCACATGTACAACCCCGGCGATGCGGTCGCCAGGGTCGACGCGCTCGTGATCACCGTGGGGGGCGCGGCGTCGCTCGTCGGGCAGCGGAAGCTGGTCCGGATCGACGCCATCGACCGCTCCTCCGGGGAGGCGACGCTGGTCGATGGCCCGCCCTCCGACAACGGAGCCGATGGAGATTCGCCCGACTCTCTAGAATCCGGCACCCGGCGCCGCGGCCGCAGAGGTGGACGGCGCCGTTCCCGCGCTGGGAGCGGTTCTCGCACCAGCACCGAAGATTGATCACGAACCGGATTTCGAGATGCCCACATACGCGATAGTCGAAAGCGGCGGTAAGCAGTACCGCGTCGAGAAGGGCCAGTCCCTCCTCGTCGACCGCCTGTCCCAGGACGAGGGCGCGAAGGTGCCGCTGCGCGCGGTCATGTTCCGCGACGACGACAACACCGTGCTCTCGCCCGGCGACCTCGAGAAGGTCAAGGTCGAGGCGAAGGTGGCCGGCCACGAGCGCGGGCCGAAGATCCGCGTCTTCAAGTACAAGGCCAAGAAGGGCTACCGCAAGCGCAAGGGCCACCGGAGCGAGCTCACTCGCCTGGAGATCACCGACGTCGCGATGCTGGGCCGCAAGCCCGCCGCCAAGAAGGCCGCCGAGGACAAGCCCGCTGCAGAGGAGCCGAAGGCGAAGAGCGACGGACAGGGATCGAGCACTGCGGGGCTGCCCGACGGGCTCGGTAAGCCTGCGACTGAGGCGCTCGTTGAGGCTGGGCTGACAGATCTCGAGCAGGTCGCCGGCAAGACCGAAGCGGAGCTCCTCGATCTGAAGGGCGTCGGCCCGAAGGCCGTCGAGACGCTCCAGAAGGCGCTCGAGGACGCCGGCCTTTCGTTCAAGCAGACCGACGAGAGCGAGGAGAGCGACTAATGGCTCACAAGAAGGGGCTCGGCTCGAGCCGCAACGGCCGCGATTCCAACCCGAAGTACCTCGGCGTCAAGGTGTTCGCCGGCGAGAAGGTCAAGGGCGGCGAGATCATCGTCCGTCAGCGGGGTACCCGCTTCCGCGCCGGTGACGGCGTCGGCCTCGGCCGCGACCACACGATCTTCGCCACCCGCGCCGGCACGGTCGAGTTCAGCTCCGGCCACCGCGGCCGCACCGTCTCGGTCGCCGCCGACTCCGAGTAGCAGCGCCGAGTGGCTCAACCTGGCGGCGCGACCGCCAGGTGGGACCACTCGACGAGAGTTCTTAGCGCTCAGCCGCCTGCCACCCGGCTGGCTGCAGCCGGGGCTCGTCTGGCTGCCCACCGCCCAGATGTGGGGCGCATAAACCACCTCTGACGTGGTTCGCGCGCCCGGCGACGATGGTTGAGCGCTCCCGCAGCCGGCCCGGCCGCCTCGACGACGCTGTGGCACGTGCGCCGTCGACGGCTCGTGCGTCGCCGCTTTGCCTCGCCCGGGCGCCGGGTAGCACCGGCCACGCCTTCACCGAGACGGCCGTCGACGCCGCTCATCCACCATCCTCCCGCCCGTGTTCCACGACCGCGCGCGCATATTCGTCGAAGGTGGTCGCGGTGGCGACGGGGTCGTCAGCTTCCGCCGCGAGGCGCATGTCCCACGTGGCGGGCCCGACGGCGGCGACGGCGGCCGCGGTGGCGATGTCGTGCTGCTCGCCGATCCCTCCAGGCGCGACCTTGCATCGATGCGGATCTCCTCCCACCACCGGGCGGGAAAGGGCGGCCACGGCGAGGGAGCCAACCGCCACGGGGCCCGCGGCACCGACCGCGTCGTCTCGGTGCCGCCCGGAACGAGCGTCGAGGGCCTCAACGGTGAGTACTTCGATCTCGTCGAGCCCGGTCAGCGGGCGATCGTCGCAAGTGGCGGCCTCGGCGGCCACGGGAACAAGCGCTTCACCAGCTCGACCCGGCAGGCGCCCCGCTTCGCCGAGCGCGGGCTCAACGGGGACTCCGGCTGGATCGAGCTGCACCTCCGACTGCTCGCGGATGCCGGCCTCGTCGGGCTCCCCAACGCCGGCAAGTCGTCGCTGCTGGCCCGGATCACGCGCGCGGCGCCGAAGGTGGCCAACTACCCGTTCACGACGCTCGAGCCGGTGCTCGGGACGATCGACGACGGCGAGCGCCAGCTCGTCCTGGCCGACATCCCCGGGCTGATCGAGGGCGCCGCCGACGGCGCTGGGCTCGGGCACGAGTTCCTCGCCCACGTCGAACGCTGCCGGGTTCTCGTCCATCTGCTGGAGCTAGGTCCCGGCGCCGATCCCGACGCCGCCTACCGAACGGTTCGCGCCGAGCTGTCCGCCTACGGGCACGGCCTCGCCGAGTTGCCCGAGATCGTCGTCTTGTCAAAGCGCGATCTCCTGCCCGCCGAGGATGCGGAGCTCGAGCTGGAGATGTGGCGTGAGACGCACCCCGCGCCGACGGATGCACTGCAGGCACTCTCGATCTCCTCGGCGACCGGCGCCGGGATCGACGAGCTCGTCGCCGCGATCTTCCGGGAGGTGGCTCGTGCCGACGAGGAGGGGGAGGGGGACCGCGTGGCGCCGGAAGGTCCGGCCTATGAGGCCGAGCATCGCGTCTACCGTCCTCGCGGCTCGGGTGGCTTCGAGGTTGTGATGGTTGAGGACGGGGTCTTCGCCGTCGAGGGCCGTGGCGTCGAGATGCTCGTCGAGCGTCACGACCTGAGCAACTACGAGGCGATCGGATACCTCGAGCGCCGACTGCGCGAGATCGGCGTCATCAAGGCGCTCAGGGACGCCGGGTTCGAGCCCGGCGACGAGGTTCGGATCGGCGAGCAGGCGTTCGACCTCGATCCGGGTGAGGCGTGAACGGCATGTGGCACCGGGTCCCGAAGACCAAGCGGTGCGCCATCCCCGCCGCAACATCCCGGCCTCTGACGGGTTGGGAGCCTCGATGATGATCAGGAGACTCGTTGCTGCGGGGGCGGCTGCGCTGGCGTTCGCCTGCGGCGCCGCGCTCCCATCGGGCGCGTCGGCGGCCTCCCTCGATCAGGTCGGCGCCTACGACGAGCCGGTTTTCGTCACCTCCGACCCGGCCAACCCGGACCGCCTGTTCGTGGTGGAGCGCAAGGGGCGCATCGAGCTGACGACACCCGCTGGGACCTCGCAGTTCCTCAACATCAGCAACCTCGTCGAGAGTGGGTTCAACGAGCAGGGCCTGCTCTCGATGGCGTTCGCTCCCGACTACTCCACATCGGGGCTCTTCTACGTCTTCTACGTGCAAGCGGGCAACGGCGCGTTGCGCGTCAGCGAGCTGCGCGCCTCCGGAGACAGCGCCGACCCATCGACGCTGCGTCCGGTGATCACGATCCCGCACCCGACTGCGCCGAACCACAACGGCGGTCAGATCCAGTTCGGCCCCGACGGCTACCTCTACATCGGCACGGGCGACGGCGGCTTCGGCAACGACCCGTCCAACAACTCCCAGAACCTCTCGGTGCTGCTCGGCAAGCTGCTGCGGATCGATCCGCGCGGCAGCGCTCCCGGTCAGTACACGGTCCCCGCTGACAACCCGTTCGCCGCGCCGAGCGGCGGCGGTCGCTCGGAGGTGTGGAGCTACGGGTTGCGCAACCCCTACCGCTTCTCCTTCGACCGCGCGACCGGAGATCTCACGATCGGCGACGTCGGCCAGAACCAGTACGAGGAGGTCGACTTCGCTCCCGCCCCGGCCGGCGGCCGTGGTGCCAACTTCGGCTGGCGCTGTCGCGAGGGCCTGCACCCGAACCCGGACGACTCCATCGCCTGCGACCTGCCGGGAGCGGTCGACCCGGTGCTCGAGTACACCCATGCCGACGGCTGCGCGATCACCGGCGGCTACGTCGTCCGTGACGCCGGCCTCGATGAGCTCTACGGCCGCTACGTCTACAGCGATTACTGTGCCGGCCAGCTCCGCTCCACGACTCTGGCGCAGACTGCCGCTGCCGATGACCGGCCGCTCGGGATCACCGTCGACGGCCCCTCGAGCTTCGGCGAGGACGTGTGCGGGCGCGTCTACGTCGCCTCCCTGAACGGGCCCGTCTCGCGTTTCGTCGACGGATCGCCCACGGACTGCACCGCCTTCGGGGGCGAGCCTCCGGTGGATCCGAGCATCGCCTGCTCGCGGCGGCTTGAAGGAACCGACGGCAAGGATCGGCTTCGCGGCGGCCAGGGTGGCGACCGCGTCCTCGGCAAGGGCGGCAACGACAAGCTGACCGGCGGCCCCGGGGACGACTGCGTGATCGGCGGGCGTGGGAGGGACAAGGTCACCGGAGGTCGCGGCAACGACCTGATGCGTGGGGGTGCCGGTGGCGACGTGATGCACGCCGGCGGCGACGGCGGTGAACGCGACCGAGTCCTCTGCGGCGGTGGGCGCGATGTCGCGGTCGTCGATCGCTACGACCGGACCCGCGGTTGCGAGCGCGTTCGCGTCGTGAAGCCCAAGTAGAACCCGACCTACACTGCGGCCGTCATGACCTTGGTCGTAAAGCTCGGCTCCTCGATCGTCGCCGCCGACGACGGGTCCCTGCGTTCGGATGTCCTCGATTCCGTCTGCGCGCAGGTCGCCGAGCTGCACGAGGGCGGGGAGGAGGTGATCATGGTCACCTCCGGCGCGATCGCCCGCGGTCGCCGGCTGCTCGGTCTCGCCGAGCGCCCGACCGCCGTCGATGAGCTCCAGGCCGCGTCCGCGGTCGGCCAGGGGAACCTGTTCCGCGCCTACGAGGACCGGCTCGCCGCCGGTGGCGCCCGGGCCGCGCAGGTGCTTCTGACCGCCTTCGACATGTCCGAGCGCATCAACTACCTGAACGCTCGCCAGACGCTGCAGCGGCTGATCGCCTGGCACGTCGTGCCGGTCGTCAACGAGAACGACACGACCGCAACCGACGAGATCACCTTCGGCGACAACGACTTCCTCTCCGCGCAGGTGGCGATCATGGTCGAGGCGCGCAAGCTCGTCCTGCTCACCGACCAGACCGGTCTTTACGACGCCGACCCGCGCCACAACCCAGAGGCGAGCCTCGTCTCCGAGGTCTCCGATACCGCCGAGCTCGAGACCTACGAGATCGGCTCGCGAACCTCGGCGTTCGGTTCCGGTGGAATGCGCAGCAAGGTCGTAGCCGCGCAGATGGCCAGCAACTCCGGGATCGCGGTGAGCATCTGCGACGGCACCGCCCCGGGAACCCTGCTGGCCGCTGCGCGAGGGGAGGCGATCGGCACGTCCTTCAGGACGCACAGCGGCCGGGCGCCGAGCTTCAAGCTCTGGCTGCGGTGGTCGACGCCGGCGCGCGGCCGCATCCTCGTCGATGACGGCGCCGGCGAGGTTCTTCGTAAGCGCGGTTCTTCGCTTCTGCCGGTCGGCGTCGTCTCGGTCGAGGGCAGCTTCGCGGCGGGCGATCCGGTCGAGGTCGTCGATGGTGCCGGCGTCGTCGGCAAGGGGATCTCCGAGCACTCCTCGGAGGTGCTGATCCAGCTTCGTGGCAAGCGCAGCGACGAGGTGAAGCGGATGATGCCCGACGGTGCCGAGGAAGCGGTCCACCGGGACCGCTTCGTGCTCACTTAGATACCCGCCGCCGATCCTCAGCTCCGCGTCCGGTCGGCGGATACCCGCCGCCGATCCTCAGCTCCGCGTCCGGTCGGCGGATACCCGCCGCCGATCCTCCGCTTCGCGTCCGGTCGGCGGGGGTGCGGGGGCGGACGGCTACCCTTACTCGCCATGGCCGTGACCACCGAATCCGTGACCGCGATCTGCCGCCGCGCCCGGGCGGCCTCCCTGCTGCTCCCGAGCGTGCCTGCGGAGGTCAAGGACGAGGCGCTTCAGATCACCGCCCGTCTGCTTCGCGAGCGCACCGCGGAGATCCTCGATGCGAACGCGACGGACCTCGAGCGCGGCGAGGCGGCGGGCCTCGACGCCGCCCTCATCGACCGACTGCGGCTGGACGAGGCGCGGATCGAGGCGATGGCGGTGGGCGTCGAGGCGATCATCGCCCTGCCCGATCCGGTCGGCGAGGTGATCGACCGCCGCACCATCGAGGGCGGGGTCGAGCTCGAGCACCTGCGCGTCCCGATCGGCGTCGTCGCGATCGTCTACGAGGCGCGCCCCAACGTGACCATCGATGCCGCCGCGCTATGCCTGAAGAGCGGCAACGCCGCGGTTCTCCGCGGTTCCAGCTCCGCAGCCGCGTCGAACGCGATCCTCGGCGGGATCGTCCAGGAGGCCGTTGCCGAGGTGGGCATGCCCGCCGGCACCATCGAGCTCGTCGCCGGGGGCGGTCGTGAGGAGCTCGGCGACCTGGCCCGCCAGCGCGCCCTCGTCGACCTGATCATCCCGCGCGGGGGCGAGGGCCTGAAGGCCGCACTGGAGCAGGTTGCCGAGGTGCCCATCCTCTACGCGGCTTCGGGCAACTGCCACGTCTATATCCACGAGGATGCCGATCCCGAGATGGCGCGCCGCATCATCCTCAACGCGAAGGTGCAGCGCCCCGGGGTCTGCAACGCGGCTGAGACCCTTCTGGTCCACAGCGCCATCGCTTCGCGGTTCCTTCCCGAGGCGCTCGGCGAGCTCAGCGAGGCGGGCGTCGAGCTCGTCGGCGACGAGGCGGCGCGCGAGGCGTCCGGAGGGGTCGAGGTCGGCCGAGCGCGGGACGAGGACTGGGACACCGAGTACCACGCGCTGAAGCTCGCCGTCGGCGTCGTCGACTCGCTCGAGAGCGCGATCGACCACGTCAACGAGCACGGCAGCGGCCACTCCGAGGCGATCGTCACCGCCTCACCGGAAGCCGGCGATCTCTTCGTCACCCGCGTCGACGCCGCCTGCGTCTACGTCAACGCCTCAACCCGGTTCACCGACGGTTTCGTCTTCGGGATGGGAGCCGAGATCGGCAACTCGACCCAGAAGCTCCACGCCCGCGGGCCGATCGGCCTACGTGAGCTCACCTCGACCAAGTACGTCGGGCGCGGCAGCGGCCAAGTCCGCGCGTGACGCCTTCGCGGGCGGCCATCGCGTGAGCTCGATCGGTGTCCTCGGCGGCGCCTTCAACCCGCCGCACATCGGCCACCTGCTGCTCGCCAGGGAGGCGCGGGAGCAGCTCGCGCTCGATGAGGTCGTTCTGGTGCCTACCGGCGTCGCGCCGCACAAGCGGATCGACCCCGAGCCGGGACAGGAGCTGCGGCTGGAGATGACCAGGCTCGCCGCCGCGGACGCCGGGGTCGACTCCGTCGAAACGTGGCTGACCGTCTCCGCGCTCGAGGTGGAGCGTGAGGGGCCGTCCTTCGCCTACCGTACGCTGGAGTTGCTTGCGGATGAGAGGCCTGGAAGCCAGTTGACCTTCGTCATGGGCGCCGATGCCGCCGCCGGCCTCGAAGGCTGGCGCCGTCCCGAGCGCGTCCTCGAGCTCGCCCGGGTCGCCGTCGCCGACCGGCCGGGCGCGCAGCGCGACGCTGTCGACGAGGTCGTCGAACGGCTTGGCGACGATCGCGGCGCCCTCGCGATCGAGATGCCCCAGATCGGGATCTCCTCTTCGCTGGTGCGCGATCGCGTGGCGGCCGGGCGTTCGGTGCGCTGGCTCGTACCCGAGCCGGTCGCCGGGCTGATCGCCCAGCGCGGCCTCTACGGGAGCTCGACGAGCTCCACGGGTGCCGCGACGGAGGTTCCCCGGTGACCGCGGCGGCGCTGACCCCCGAGGAGCTCGCGATCCGGATCGCCGAGCTCGCCGATTCGAAGCTCGCGAGCGACATCGTCGCGCTCGAGGTGGGCGAGATCGTCGGCTACACGGATGTGCTGGTGATCTGCACCGCGCGCAACGAGCGCCAGGCGAAGGCGATCGCCGACGAGGTGCAGCTGCAGCTCAAGCGCGAGGAGGGTCTCCTGCCGCGCCGGACCGAGGGTCTACCCGAGGCGCGCTGGATCCTGCTCGACTACCTCGACTGCATCCTCCATGTATTCGTCCCGGAGACGCGCGAGCTCTACCGGCTGGAGCACCTCTGGGGTGAGGCTCCGCGGCTCGAGCTCGGCCTCGAGGGCGAGGCTCCGCGCGCCGTCGGCGACGCGTAGGCCGCGCGCCACCTTCGCGCCGATGCCGCTTCGGTCGATCTCCGCTTGCGGCCGCCGATTCCGTCCGCGATGGCCCTTACCTTCGCGCCATCGCCCAGGGAAGATTCAGGAGATCTCTGCTCGGCTACCGCACCCGCGAGGTGGAGGGCGCCATCGACGCGCTCGAGTCCGAGCTCGGAAAGCGCTGTGAGGAGCTGCGCGCACGCGAGGCCGAGGTCGATCGCCTCAGCTTCGAGGCGCAGGAGCTCCGCAGCGGGATCTCCCAGAGCCACCGGGAGTCCGACGCGCTCCGGCGTGACCTCTTGCGCACCCGCGAGCTTGCCGCCGAGCAGGCCGAGGGCCTCGCTGCAGTCGGGCGCCAGCTCGACGAGCTGCGCACGACTGCGCGCGGCCAGGCGACCCGGATGCGGCTGCGCGCGCTGCGTGAGGCCGCTTTGCTCAGCGCTGCGGCGACCGAGGCCGCGGCGAACCCCGAGATCAGGGGGGAGCGGCATGAGCGTCTGCTCGCGGCTCTCGAGGAGGCGATCGAGCGGGTCTCCTCCGACTGGGAGCCGGAGGAGCTCGACGCCGAGGGAGCCCGGACCGCGGCCGCCGCGGCCGCGGCCACGGAGGCGGTCAACACGGTCCGCGCCGGGGCGAGGGCTGAGCGGCGGCGCGTGAGCGTCGACGTTGGTCCCTTCGCTGACTTCTCCCAGCTCGTCCGCTTCGAGGACGCAGCAAACGCGATCGGCGCGACCGGCGACATCTCCATCAAGCGGTTCTCGGAGGGGAGGGCGCGAATCGACGTCGCGCTCAGCGAACCGGTGGACCTCCTGCGCGAGCTCGAGGAGCGCTGCGATCTCGAGTTCAAGGTCCGCTCGGCGGCCGACGACGAGATCGTGCTCGATGTCGACGGCGAGTAAATAGCCGCAAACGAGGGCTTTTTCGAAGTGGTGGCGCACGCCGCCTGAGGATCTGGCACATTGCCGCGATCGTTTACGGCTTGGGGGGGCCGTTCAGGCAACAACTCGTTCAAAGGTTGGGTTTATGGGTCGCTCGTCGTTCGCGGTTCTGTTGGCAATCACGGCTGCGCTTTTCGGTGCATCGGCGGCATCGGCGGCGACGCTCACCGTCGACGACGACAAGGCTCAGTGCCCCGGTGCGGCCTACACGAAGATCCAGAACGCGATCGACGCGGCCGCCAACGGCGACACCGTCGCGATCTGCCCCGGCAACTACATCGAGGGCAACGGCGCTCCCGGTTCGAACGCGCTGACGATCACCGGCAAGAGCATCAACCTGCGAGGCGCGGGTGCTGATCTCGTTGCGATCCAGCCGAAGCGCACGACCGCGACCAGCGGCCAGATCGCCGACACCAACACTTCTCCGGCGCTTGAGCTCCGCAACGGCGTCGGCGACATCATCTCGATCATCGGGACCAAGGCGCTCCCGCAGACCGTGAACATCTCTGGTGTCACGGTCGACGGCAACGGCGTCTACGTCGAGGCCGGGATCGTCTACCGCGATGCCGGCGGCACCCTGCTGCGCTCGCGCGTGACCGACATCGTCACCTCCGAGTCCAACAGCGCCGAGTCGCTCCCCGGCGGCTACCGGTCTTCCTTCCCCGGCGTCGGCGTCGCCCAGGTGAGCGGCGGCTCCGGCACCCCAGCCGCCACGCGCCCGCCGCTGAACATCATCCAGTCGCGGATCGCCCGCTACAACAAGACCGGCGTCCTGATCGACTCGGCGACCGGTGACACCCCGCCGCTGACGCAGGTCGCGGGTGTGACGAACACCGCGAACCTGATCGGTACCAACATCGTCGGCCGCACGCAGTGCACTGCCTTCAACACTCCGACCCCGCCGCCGTACGTGCTCGGCGGTCCCGCGGCCACGCCGGCCCTCAACCTGCCGGGCAACTGCTCGACGGTGAGCCCGACCACGACCGGCACGACCTTCGGCCAGGACGGAATCCGCGTGACGGCCGGCTCGGTCATCAACGTCAGCGACGCGACCATCGTCGCCAACTTCGTCCACGGCACCGGCGCGCCGACGCAGAACTCGGCCGTCAACAACGCCAACCTCAACCTCGGCTCCGGCGTTCGCCTCCAGGGCGCGGGCGCTTCGACGATCCACACGTCGAACATCAACGACAACGCCTACGGCGTCTTCAACGTCGGTCTCGACGGAGCGACGGCCAACACCGGCACCCCCGTAAACGCTGAGAACAACTACTGGGGCCTGCGCACCAACGCGACCCTGAACGCGGGTCCGGTCGTCTCGCCGACGACGAACCCGCCCTACCAGGAGAACCCGGTGAACGGCACTGCGACGGTCGACGCGACCTGCCTCAACTCGAGCAACGTCGCCGTCCCCGGCTCCGACACCGTCGACTTCTGCCCGTTCCGCAACGGCAACCAGGCTGACCCGAACGCCGGTCAGTTCCCGGTCGCCTACGCGCCGCTCCCCGTCTCCGATGCGGGGCCGTCCGTCTCGCTCTCGACCGACAGCGCGACCTACGACCGCGGCGACGCGGTGACGATGACGGCGAACGCCAGCGACGACTTCGGCATCGCCAAGATCACCTTCTACGACGGTGCCGATCAGGTCGCGGTCGCTGTCCCGCCCGCGGACGAGGGGACCTTCACGATCCCCGCCGATGCGGCCTGCGCGGCCCGGACGCTGACAGCGGTCGCCGAGGATTCGATCGGCCAGACGGCCAGCGACACCGAGACGATCACGGTCGTCGGCCCGAACGGCTGCAGCCCGCCGCCGCAGCCGCCGAGTCAGCCTTCCGTCCAGCTCACCGGCGTGCCGGCGACCATCGACCCGGCCAGCGGTGCAGCGGTCGGTGCGACCGCCACCGTCGATCCGACGCTGACGGCCAGCAAGGTCGAGTTCAAGCTCGGCACCCGCACCGTTTGCACGGACACCGCAGCGCCGTTCACCTGCGACATCCTCCCCAACGGGGACGAGGTCGGATCGCAGACGGTCCAGGCCGTCCTCACCGATTCGGCAAGCCAGACGGCGACCGACAGCGCCGACACGACCGTCGGCAGGTTCACCCCGAACAAGCTGACGATCGACATCAAGAAGGGCAAGTCGAAGAAGAAGAAGAAGAAGAAGGGCAAGAAGAAGCTGATCAGGACGATCCAGGGCGAGGTCTACCCGCCCAACCGGGTCACCAAGGATCAGGGCTGCTCGACCGGCACCGTGACCCTGACGGTTGAGGAGAACGGCAACACGCTGTTCCCGCTCACCCAGGTGCCGCTCGGCTCCGATTGCACCTACTCACTCACCTTCAAGGTCCCCAAGACCAAGAAGCACAAGTTCGCAGTCGATGCCAGCTTCGGCGGTAACTCGGTCCTGCTCCCGACCAGCAACAGCAAGAGGTTCAAGTGATCACCCCCAGCAACGCAACCTCACCCGGTTCAGCCATGAAGCTCCTCGCAATCGCAACCGCCATCGCCGCGGCCCTCGTCCTGGCGCTGTCCGCCGGCTCTCCTGAGCCCGCGGGTGCCGCGCCCGACCCGGCCGGCTGCACGCAGAACATCGGCTACGACAGCTCGATCCCGACCTTCAAGCAGGTCGCGGCAGCGAACCCGTCGTTCAGCACGAACAACGGCCAGGCCGTCGACTCGCTCGGCGGGTTCCAGACGGGCACCAACAACCGGCACCCGTCGGCGGACCTCTACACCTTCCAGCAGGCGATCGCTGACGCTTCGGTCGGCAACCCGCGGATCAGCGTGATCACGAAGCAGATCGGTACGACCTTCGGTGGCCGGCCGTTCAAGATCGCGGTGGTCGGCACGCCTGACCACATCGCCAGCCTCGAGGACGATGCGGCGTTCTGGCGCGGCGTCCGTGACGGTTCGATCTCGCAGGGCGAGGCTGACGCTGTCCTCAACTCCGGCGATGCGCCCCCGGCGTTCGCATGGGTCACCGAGACCCCGCACGGCAACGAGCCGGCGGGCGGCGAGTCCTCCATGCGCCTGCTCTACGAGCTGGCCGCGCGGACCGACTGCGCGAACCTGCGCAGGCTCGACAACATGACCGTGTTCGTCGACCCCGCCCGCAACCCGGACGGTCGCGACAACAACACGCGGACCACGGCCTACTCGTTCGACCCCAACCGCGACCTCGCGTTCCAGACGCAGGACGTCAACACGCAGGCGCTCGACGAGATCAACAAGTACCCGGGCCTGTTCTTCATCGACGCTCACCAGCAGAGCGCCGGCTACTTCTTCCCGCCGAACGAGGATCCCGTGCTTCACGAGATCTCTCACTTCGCCCTGGACACCATCCAGGACACGATCGGTGTGGCCCTGCAGAACAAGTTCAACGATCAGGGTCTGCAGTACCGCAACTACAACCAGTACGACCTCTTCGCCAACGAGTACGGCGATGCGGGCCCGTCCATGTTCATGGGCGCGGCCGGCATGACCTACGAGAAGGGCACCAGCGAGGTCTACGGCAAGCAGGTCTACGACCACTACCTCGCCATGGACGAGACGCTCAACGTCGTCTCCAAGGAGAAGGAGGAGCTCTCCCGCGAGTGGGTGGCTCAGTGGCAGGAGGCCAAGGAGCAGGGCGAGAACTGCGAACTGCAGGAGAACACCCTGGCGAGCCCGCTGCACACGCCGCCGAGCGGTGAGATCTCCCAGCAGCCGGACATCGACATCTGTGGCTTCTACCTGAAGGCAGGAGCGCACACGGGCGATGTGGCGCGGCTGATCGACCTGCTGCGCGGCCGCGACGTGAAGATCTACCGGCTCGACGAGGACGTCGACGTGACCGGCTCGCACGACTTCGGCGAGATCGGCACGAAGAACCAGACGCTGGGCGCGGGCTCCTACTGGATCCCGGCTTCGCAGACCATGAAGCACTGGTTGCTGTCGATGATGGAGGAGGACCCCTTCATCCCGTACCCGTACTTCTACGACGTGGTCAACTGGTCGGTTCCTGAGCTCTGGAACCTCGGCGGCGGCGGTCAGCTGCAGGAGCAGCTCCCGAGCGGCGTCGCAATGACGGAGCTGACCGGGGCCACTGCGCTCGGTGGGGTCACCAACCCGTCGAGCCCGGTGCTGGCCTTCGCGACCGACTCGAGCAAGGCGCTCGGGCTGATCACGCAGCTCCAGAGCCAGGGCGCGACCGTGTACCGAGGCGCCCAGGCGTTCGACGCCGCCGGGAAGCACTTCCCGACCGGCACGGCGCTGGTCGACGGGTCGACGACCGGCTCGATCGATCTGAACGCGCTCTCGAACGCGGCGCAGACGCCGATCACGGGTCTGAGCAGCTACCCGGTCCCGCGCTACCCGCTGTCGACGCCGAAGATCGGCCTCTACACGGGCGGTACCACCGAGCCGCAGAACCCGGTGTTCCCGGGCACCAACACGCCCCCGAGCAACGGTGTCCACTGCACCTCGACCGCGTACTGCGAGATGGTCTTCGCGATGGCGAAGGAGCTGAACATCCCGGTCTCGATGCTCGACCCGATCACCTCGACCGAGCTCGCCGCCGGCCAGCTCACGACGGGTAACTACACGGCGTTCGTGAACCCGGGCTCGACGATCGCGGCGGGCGCCGGTGCGACCGCCCTGCAGACGTGGGTCAACGGCGGCGGCAACTACGTCGGCTACAACGCCAACGGCGCCACCAGCCTGCGGAACGCGGGGATCACGACGCTCAACACGTCAGCGACCAACACGTCGCAGTTCACCCCGCACTGCGCCCACCAGACGGACCCGACGGCGGCAGGCTCGCTGACGACGCCGGGCACCGCCTACAACGCCGCGTTCAACACGGTGAACCCGCTCGCGTGGGGCTTCGACGAGGGTGGCTACATCTACCGCGACTCGAGCGGCTCGGCCGTCTTCGACGGCACCACGCTGGGCACCGCTACGGCGGCCATCTCATACGAGAACCCGCTCACGGCCTACGGCTACGAGTGCAACTCGACCACGACGGGCACGCTGCCCGGCCGGCCCTACGCGGTCGACCAGCCCTTCGGGCTCGGTCACGCCGCTGTGATCGGCTCCAACGTGTTCTTCCGCGGTTGGACCGCGGGGCCGCAGCGGATCGTCATGAACGGCGTGCTCTACCCGACGGCGACGACGCCGCTGCGGAGCAGCAACAAGGGCAAGTCGGTGGAGGGAGCCGAGGACGTCGTCCTCAGCGATGCCAAGGCGATCCCGAGCGACCAGCTGCCGAAGGTGAAGAACCGCCCGGCCCGGGTCTCCCACAACCCCTACACCGACGCGGTCATCACCGTCAAGGCGAAGCGGGCGAAGGACCTGAAGAAGGTCGTCCGCAAGGCACACCTGCGTAAGAAGATCGCCAAGCGCATCCGCTGGAGCCGTTCGCACGGCAAGGTGACGATGACGATCAAGGGCGCGTCCAACTTCGCCCGGAACAACCCCGGCGATCCGAAGATCGATCAGATCTGGACCCGCGGTGACCTCGAGATGCGACCTGAGTGGGCGTGGAAGATCATCCGCGGCATGGTCCGCAAGCACATCAACCCGATCACGAAGGAGATCTGATCGGGCGACGCGTAGTCATCCATGTGTGCCTGACGGCCGCGGCTCTCGCCGCGGCCGTCGGCGTTTCTGCGCCCGGTGAGGCTTTCGCGAAAGGCACCGGGGCCCCGCCGAAGCTGAGCTCCTGCATCGGCCCGGCGAAGCCGTGCAAGGCACCGGCGTTCGGATCGTTGAGCGGAGTCGACGGGCTGGCCCTGAGCCCGGATGGGCGGAGCCTCTACGCCTCGGCCTACGCGGCCGACTCGGTGCTCTCCTTCCGGCGCGCAGGCTCGGGGAAGCTGGGCCTGCAGGAATGCTTCGCCGACGGTGGCGTGAACGGGTGCGCTTCCCTGCCGGCGGGCTCGCTCGCCGGCGCGGGCGGTGTGGCTGTGAGCCCGGGCGGGGGGGACGTTTACGTGACGGCCGGCCTCGGGCGTTCGGTGACCCGCTTCGCGCGTGACGGTACCGGCGGGCTGTCCTTCGGCGCCTGCACGGCCAACGCCGGCTCGGCGGGATGCCTCGATCCGGCTTCGGATCCCTTCTTCGGGGTCGCGGGCGTGGTGGTGGGTCCGGGAGGGAGCGACATCTACACGGCTTCGTTCGATGTGGCCGCGGTCAGCCGGCTCAGCCGCGAGCCGGACGGCTCGCTGCCGCTGCAGGGCTGTCTCGCCGACGACGGGAACTTCGGTTGCGCTGCCACACCCGGCGCGGTGCTCGAGGGCGCCGCGGGTCTGGCGCTCGACCCCAAGGGGAAGGATCTCTACGTCGCGTCGCTCTCGAGCGGCTCGCTGACGCACCTGCGGCGCCGCAATGACGGCTCGCTGCGGTACGAGGGCTGTGTCGCGGGGCTCGGCGCGAACGGCTGCGAGAAGCTCCCGGTTGAGTCCCTGCTGGGTGCCAGCGGCGTCGCGGTCAGCGCCGACGGCAAGAGCGTCGTCGTCGCCTCGCAGGCGGGGACCGTCACGAGCTTCAAGCGCAGCACCAAGAGCGGCAAGGTCAAGTTCAAGTCGTGCTTCGGCGATGACGGCGAGGGTGGGTGCGAGAAGCCGAAGGCGGCCTCGATCGACCAGGCGACGAGCGTTGTGCTGAAGGGAGACGACGTCTACGTCGCCTCCGAGGGGAGCGACTCGCTAACCCGCCTCGAGCTCGACGACAAGGGCGAGCTCGACTGGGTCTCGTGCGTGGCGCCGAAGGTGAGGAAGTGCGGGAAGGTTCCGGCCGCTGCGCTCGACGGTGCCTACGCATTGGCGCTGCGCGGGAAGAACCTGTACGTGGGCGCCTCCCAGAGCGGCGCGCTCTCGACTTTCAAGCTGCCGCGGAAGTAGTTCCCGGCCGTCTCCCAGCCGCCGCCGCGCTCGGCAGGCGCGGCTCAGCGCGCCGAGCCGAAGATCCTCAGCATGAAGAGGAAGAGGTTGATGAAGTCGAGGTAGAGCGCGAGGGCGCCGAGGATCGAGGCCTTCTGCGCGGCCTCGCCCGAGATCCCGCTCTCGCCCATCTGCTTGATCTTCTGCATGTCGTAGGCGGTGAGGCCGCAGAAGACGAGGACGCCGGCGAAGGTCACGAACCAGTAGAGGATCGAGTTCGCCCAGAAGATGTTGACGACGGAGCCGATGATCACGCCGATCAGGCCCATGAAGAGGATGGAGCCGAGGCTCGAGAGGTCGCGCTTGGTGACGTATCCGTAGATCGCCATGCCCGCGAACATGCCGCCGGCGGTCGCGAACGAGGAGACGATCGAGACCGTCGTGTAGGCCTCGATGATGATCGAGAAGACGAACCCGGTCACTGCCGCGTAGAGGGCGAAGAGGAAGACCGCGACGGACCCCGAGATCTTGTTGATCCCGGCGGAGATCGCGACCACGAGGCCGATCTGGACGGCGAAGAGGCCGAGCCAGGCCCAGGGGTGGTCGTTGACCCAGTCGAGCATGTCGCTGCTCGCCGCCACATAGGCGGCGACGCCCGCGGTGATCGCCAACCCGACGAACATCCAGCCGAAGACGCTCGTCAGGAACGACTGACGCGCGATCTGCACATCGGTCGTGCCGAGGGTGGGGGTGGTGCCGAACTGGTCGCTCATCTGCGCTCCTGCTGGGGACGAAGGGGTCTCCCGGAGGATACTCGGGCGGCCCCCGTTCCCCTGTAACGAAGCGGTTTACCCGTCCGGAGCGAATGAGAACATGTGTTCGTGGATGGGATGGGACCGAACCAGAAGGGAGCGGTGGCCGAGATCGCGATTGCGAACGAAGCCGCGCGCTTGGGATGCGGCGTCTACTGGCCTCTGGTCGAGCACGGTCGGTGCGACATGATCCTTGAGATCCGCGGCCAGACGCTGCGAACGCAGTGCAAGTGGGGGCGCCTCAAGGGGGAGGTGATCGTCGTCAGCCTGCAGACGTCGCGACTCACGCCCGGTGCGGGATACGTGCGGACGAAGTACGGCCCCGACGAGATCGATGCGGTCGCGGTCTATTGCGGTGAGATCGACCGCTCGTTTCTCCTGCCGATCAACTTGGTGGCAGACCGCAACGAGATCGTGCTTCGGCTTGCGCCCGCTCTGAACAATCAGCGAGCGGCGGTAAACTTCGCCGCCGACTACGAGTTCACTGGGGCTGTAGCTCAGTTGGCTAGAGCGCTGCCATGGCATGGCAGAGGCCGTCGGTTCGAATCCGACCAGCTCCACTCTCAAGCGGAGGTCGTGGGCGCCGAGGAGTTCGGCGCCCACGCTCCTCGCTACGTCCAGCGCGCGAAGGCCGGGGAGTCCTTCCTGATCACCCGCCGCGGCAGGCCCATGGCCGGGCTCGTGCCGCCCGATGCGCTCGGCGCGATACAACCCGTCGATGGCGCAGGCGACCACGACGATCTGGCACAACCCACGCTGCTCGAAGAGCCGCCAGACGCTGAAGCTGCTTGAGGACGCGGGCGCCGAGCCCGTCGTGCGCCGCTACCTCGACGATCCGCCGACCGTGGCCGAGCTCGATGCCGCCCTGACCGCGCTCGGCCTCGAGCCGTGGGATCTGGCGCGGATGGGGGAGCCCCGGGCGAAGGAGCTCGGGCTCGCCGGCCTGGAACACGACCGCGCCACCTGGATCGAACTCATGGTCGCCGAGCCGATCCTGATCGAACGCCCCGTCGTCATCGCCGCCGATGGCAGGGCGGTCCTCGGCCGCCCGCCCGAGAACGTCGACGAGCTCATCGGCGGCTGACGTTGATCCGCACCGTCAGCCTCGTGACGTCCGCGGCGTTCGTGGTCGCGCTCGCGCTCGTCCTCATCGATACCGACCGCTTCTGGCTGCCGGCTCTGGCGCTGCTCTTCCTCGGCTTCACCTTCGGGACGCTCCTGGCCGCCCGTCGCCTCTACATCCGCGCCCGGCAGGTGGTCGCCGCCGCGCACACGTTCGTGACCGGTGACGTTCGCCACGCCCGCATCGTCGAGGTCCGCGACCCCAAGGGCATCTTCGCCCCGACCGCCGAGACGATCCTCGAGGTCGAGGGCGACGGCGGCCACGTGCACCGCATCGACGTCGAGATGCCGGTGCCGTTCCCCGCGGCCTGGGCCTACCGGCTCGGTCGTCGCTGGAACGTCCCGATCATCGGCCGCAAGCCACTCAGCGAGATGATGGCGGTCGAGCTCAGGCGCGAGGGCCTGAAGATGGACCTGGGATGGCGCCCGCCGCCGGAGGCCCCGGTCGTGGAGCACCGCCTGCGCTGACGCGCCCCTCGGTGCGTCAGGGGTTCGTGGGGAACCAGGGGTCGGTCTCCCAGGTCCGCTCCTGGAGCCTGAACTTCACCCAGTCGACGTACTCGGCGTTCTGCGCCGTGTACCAGCGGCCCGAGACCCACGCCCCGATCGAGCCCCAGAGATCGCCTGCCCTGTAGGTGCGGCCGTTCTCGGGACGGACGTCGGGGTTGTTGAGCCAGGTCATCTTGCCGTCGTAGTAGGCGCGCATGATGCCGCCGTAGTAGTCGGCGTTGAAGGCCGTCGAATCGCGGGTGAACGGCAGGCAGCAGTGGTAGGGACGGCGCACCTGGAAGATCCCGAAGGAGTCGCCGTTGTCGCCGAGCGTGCTCATCTCCCACCAGCTCTCGTGCACCGCGACGGCGCGCAGCACGTCCTCCGGCAGCCCCCACTTGTTCGCCGCCCACTCGATGATGTCGTCGGTCGACCCCGAGGCCGGGGAGTACTGCCCGTCGACCCAGCGCTGGTAGGGCATGTCGCTGTTGGCGTGGAAGTAGGCGAGTTGCTCGTCGGTCGGCACGGTCGCGTTGGGGACGGCGTTCTCCGGCCGCAGCGTCTCCGGCGTCCGCTCGACGCAGCGCGCCGCCCTGCGATCCGACAGCGGTCCCCAGCCGATCTTGCGCTGCAGCTTCGCCTTGCCGTCGCAGGAGCTCTTGCCACCGACCTTGCCGCCGGCCATCGCGGCTGCCGGGAGCGTCGCGAGGAGCGCTGCGCAGAGCAGCGTGACGATCAAGGTCCGGCGTCCCATCGACCCACCATCGGCACCATCACCGCAGACCTTGATGGTCGCTGGAGCTCGCGGCGGTTCCGCCCCGGGAATCCGTGGAATCACTGATCCAGAGCTCGATTGAGTGGGAGCCCCGATCAGGCCGGCGCAGCTCCTGCGCCGGCGCAGCGGTGCTGCGCGGACTGACGCCGCCTCGATCTCCGGCCTCCCGCCTAGACTCCCCGGCCCGATGAATCCCGCCGAGACCTCCGAGCCCACCGCCGACGAGCCCGCCCGTTACGAGCCGCGCTCCATCGAGCAGCGCTGGCAGCAGCGGTGGGCTGACGAGCGCACCTGGGAGGTCCCCAATCCCGGCGAGGACGGCTTCGACGACGCCATGCCCAAGGCGTACGTGCTCGAGATGCTCCCCTACCCGAGCGGCGAGCCGCACGTCGGCCACCTCAAGAACTACTCGCTCGGAGACGCGATCGCCCACTTCCGCCGCCGCCACGGCTTCCAGGTCGTGCACCCGATGGGCTACGACGCCTTCGGGCTGCCCGCCGAGAACCACGCCATCAACACCGGCGAGCACCCCCGTGACTCCACCTGGGCATCGATCGGCCAGTTCAAGGAGCAGTTCCTCTCCTGGGGCATCTCGATCGACTGGAGCCGTGAGTTCGCCACCTGCGAGCCCACCTACTACCGGTGGACGCAGTGGCTCTTCCTGCGGCTGTTCGAGCGCGGCCTCGCCTACCGCGAGAACGCCCCCGTCAACTGGTGCCCCAAGGATCAGACGGTCCTGGCCAACGAGCAGGTCATCGACGGCCGTTGCGAGCGCTGCGGTACCGAGGTCGTCCAGCGAGACCTCGAGCAGTGGTACTTCCGGATCACCGACTACGCGGACCAGCTCCTCGACGACTTCGATCTCCTCGAGTCCTGGCCCGAGCACGTGGTCACGATGCAGCGCAACTGGATCGGCCGCTCCGAGGGCGCCCGCGCGGTCTTCCGCTGCGAGGAGCTCGACCTCGATTTCCCCGTCTTCACGACCCGCCCCGACACGCTCTTCGGCGCCACCTTCTTCGTCATGGCTCCCGAGCATCCGGAGCTGGATCGGTTGATCGACGGCACCGCCAACGCCGACGAGGTCCGCGCCTACGTCGCGGAGGCCAAGCGGAAGGGAAGCGAGGACCGGGCCGCCGACGACAAGGAGAAGACGGGGGTCCGCCTCGAGCGCACCGTCACCAACCCCGTCAACGGCGAGCGCATCCCGGTCTTCGTCGCCGACTACGTGCTGATGGAGTACGGCACCGGCGCCATCATGGCCGTCCCCGCCCACGACGAGCGCGATTTCGCGTTCGCCACCAAGTTCGGCCTCGAGATCCGCCAGGTGGTCGCACCGGCCGACGGCTCCGACGTCGCCCAAGACGAGCTGAGCGAGGCGTTCGTCTCCCAGGACGACGACGTCAAGATCGTCAACTCCGGCGAGCTCGACGGGCTCACGCCCGCCGAGGCGAAGTCGCGGATCATCGGCCGGCTCGAGGCTGAGGGCAGGGGGGAGGTCGCCGTCAACTACCGCCTTCGCGACTGGCTGCTCTCGCGCCAGCGCTACTGGGGCTGCCCGATCCCGATCGTCCACTGCGGGGCGTGCGGGATGGTCCCCGTGCCCGACGAGCAGCTCCCGGTCGAGCTTCCCGACATCGAGGACTACCGCCCCAAGGGGCAATCACCGCTCGCCGCGGCCACCGATTGGGTCGAGGTCGAGTGCCCGTCCTGCGGCGCCCCCGCCCAGCGCGACACCGACACGATGGACACGTTCGTCGACTCCTCCTGGTACTTCCTGCGCTACCTCGACGCGCACAACGACGAGGCTCCCTTCGACCGCGGCATCGCCGACTACTGGATGCCCGCCGACCAGTACATCGGCGGCGTCGAGCACGCGATCCTCCACCTCATGTACGCGCGCTTCTTCGTCAAGGCGCTCTCCGATCAGGGGCTGCTCGAGGCGCGCGAGCCCTTCGCCAACCTCTTCACCCAGGGGATGATCACCCGCGACGGCGCGAAGATGAGCAAGTCGAAGGGGAACGTCGTCAGCCCCGCTGACTACGTCGCCCGCTACGGCGCCGACTCCGCGCGCACCTACGTCTGCTTCATGAGCCCGCCCGACCGCGGCGGTGACTGGGTCGACGAGGGGGTCGAGGGCGTACACCGCTTCCTCTCGCGGCTTTGGCGGGTCGCCGACGAGATCGCGGCCGAGGGAGGGACGGGAGCTGCGGGGTCGAGCGCCGGCGGCTCCTGGCAGCGCGACGCAACCGGCGAGTCCCTGACGCTTCTGCGCAAGGCGCACTGGGCCATCGACAAGGCCACCCGTGACTTCCAGCGCGGATTCCAGTTCAACACCGTGATCGCCGCGGTCATGGAGCTCGTCAACGAGATCTACCGCGTCAAGGACGAGCTCGGCGGCGACGAGACCGGCGCCCGCGCCCTCCACTTCGCGACCGCGACCGCTGCGTCGCTGATCTTCCCCTTCGCCCCGCATCTCGGCTGCGAGGTCTGGTCACGACTGGAGGGCGGCGACCTGTGGGCGCAGCCCTGGCCCGAGGCCGACGCGGAGCTGCTGGTCGCCGACACCGTCACCCTCGTCGTCCAGGTCAACGGCAAGCTTCGCGATCGGATCGAGGTCGGAGCCGACGCCCCCGAGCAGGAGCTGCTCGAGCTCGCCCGAGCGAGCGAGAAGGTGCGCTCGCACCTCGACGGCCACGAGGTCGTCAAGGAGATCGTCGTGCCGGGCAAGCTCGTCAACATCGTCGTCCGCTGAGTCGCTCCATGACGGTGCGCCGCGCTCCGCTCCAGGTGAGCGCACGCAGCCCTGTGACGTTCGCAGCTTCCGGTCGTAGACGGGGTATGCAGGGAATCGATCGGGCAGCCACGCTGTCCACTCACCTCAGGTCAGGGCTCGCGGCGATAGCCGCCGCGGTCGCCACGATTACCGCCTCGGCGATGCTGCTCCCGGCAGCGGCGGCGGCCGTCCCGAAGTCGCCGCCGCGGCCCGTCATCGGGGTCCCGGGCGGGCCGCACCGGCTCGCCGCCCGGGGCTCATACTGCTGGGAGGGGCCGGGTGGCGGCCTCTGTGCCGACACGATCGATCCGATGCTGTACGCGCCCAAGCTGCGCCTTTCCCCTGGTCGCGACGCGATCGTGCGGATGGGCTACCCCGTCAGCGGCGTCGGGGCCAGCGGCGACGGCTCGCCGCTGGAGATGGAGCCGCTCGGAGACCGGGGGCGGAAGTTCCTGCTGCACGTCCCCGATATCCCCAGGGGGCAGGAGCTGGAGGTGTACATCGTGGCGAGCTACGACCGCGGCGACGGACAATTCGCCATCCGAATCTCCTCGCGCAACCGATGATCGTCTGCTAGAACACGCCACGTGCTCGTCAGGCGCCTCTCCGACGCCGCGGTGAAGGACTTTCACCGGCTCAGCTCCCACATCCTCATGGATGCAGGAGAGCTCGGGTCCCGTCACATGACTGTGACCTGGATCGAGGTTCCCACCGGCGTCTCCCAGGAGCTGCGCTCGCACGAGGAGGCTGAGCAGGTCTACGTCGTCGTCCAGGGCACCGGGACGCTGTCGACCACCGGCGACACCGAGGCGTTGCAGCCTGGCGATCTCGCTCTGATCCCGCCTGCGACCGATCACACGATCGCCAATCGGGAGGAGGCCCCGCTGGCGCTGCTCTCGGTGCAGTCCCCCGCGGTATCGGTGGACGAGACGTTCGGCCGCCAGACGGCCGCGGTGGCCGGCTACGACGAGGACGAAGACGACTACTGAGACCCATCGCCCGGGCGATGGCGTGACGGTTCGCCGGCGACTCAGCGTCCGCGGGCGGGTCCAGGGGGTCTTCTATCGCGACTCCGTGCGGCGCGTCGCCGATGCGCACGGCGTCGCCGGATCTGCCACGAACCTTCCCGATGGCTCCGTCGAGGTGGTGCTCGAGGGGCCGCGTCAGCCGGTCGAGGAGCTGATCGCCTACTGCGCGGACGGTCCGGAGCGCGCCGTGGTCAGCCGCGTCGAGACCTTCGAGGAGGAGCCGCGCGGCGAGACCGGTTTCCGGATCGGCTGAGGTTCGCGCCACCGACGTGAGGTGTGACTGAGAAGGCACGGTTCCGCGCAGGAATCGGCACCTTCGCGTCTGGATCCGTGACTCGATCGCGGCGACGATCGTCGCATGAGTCGGATCCAGCTAGCCGTCTACGCCGCCATCGGAGTCTGCCTGCTGCTGCTCGGGATCCGCGCCGTCAACAGCGCGGGGTCCGAGGGCCAGGGTGGAGCGGGCGGGGGCGTGCGGCTCGCTGCCCAGCCGGTCGGTGGCGCCGGCGCCGCGCCGGCCACGGGCGAGGTCGTCGTCCACGTCGCCGGTGAGGTCGCCGATCCGGGCGTCTTCCGCCTGCCGGCGGGCTCGCGCGTGACGGATGCCGTCGAGAAGGCGGGGGGAGTGACCGGCGCCGGCGACCCCGACGCGATCAACCTGGCCGCCCGACTCGCCGATGGACAGCAGATCGTCGTACCGGGTCGCGTGCCCGGGGGCACCACGGCAAGCGCCTCCGAGGACGGGCCGATCAGCCTCGGCTCCGCCGATCAGGCCGATCTCGAGACGATCGACGGCATCGGTCCGGTGACGGCCGCGGACATCATCGAGTTCCGCGACCAGCAGGGAGGGATCGCCTCCATCGAGGAGCTCGACGAGGTTCCGGGAATCGGCCCGGCGACGATCGACGCGCTCTCCGAGCGCCTGCAGCCCTAGTGCATGACGCCGATGGAGCGAGCCACCGGCTGGTGGCGCCACGTCGTCTTGGCCGGGGCGGCGGTCGGTTTGGCGCTCGCTCCGTCGGTGGCAGCTCCCGGCGGATGGCCGGTGATCCTTCTCTGCTGCCTTCTCGCCCTCGCCTGGGCCGCTCGTTCCGTCCTCGATCCCCGGGCGCCCCCTGGGACCGGAGCGGGATGCGCGTGGCTCGCGTGCGCCGCTGCGCTCGCCGCTCTGGCGGGTCTCGGCCTCGGCGCCCTGCGCCTGGGGGCGATCGAGCGTGGGGCCCTGCACGCGCCGGAGGGCGGCGAGGTCAGGTTGATCGGCTTCGTCTCCGGTTTCCCGAAGCGCGGCTTCGGCGAAGTGCGGGTCCCCCTCGATACCCGCGAGGGCCGGATCCTCGCGGTCGTCCCTGAGCCGGTCGGCGAGCTCACGGTGGGCGCTGAGGTGCGGGCCGCCGGGGAGATCGCAACACCCGCGGACGGCTTCGCCCGATCCCAGGTCGAGCGGGCCGGCGCGGTCTCGGAGCTCCGCGCCGCCGGCCTCGAGCCGACCGGTGGCTCGAGGGGTGGCGTGGCGGGTGTGCTCGACGCGCTTCGCAATCGCTCGGAGGAGGTGCTCACCACCGGCATGGACGAGGGGCAATCGGCGCTCGCGCGCGGCTTCGTGCTCGGGCAGGACGAGGACATCGATCCCGCCACGCGCGAGGCGTTCACGAGGGCGGGTCTCTCGCACCTGTTGGCGGTCAGCGGTCAGAACGTGATGCTGCTCGCGCTGCTCGGCGGCCTCATCTTCGCCCTCTTCGGTGCCGGGCTGCGAATGCGGTTGACGCTGACCCTGCTCCTGATCGCCGCCTACGTGCCGATCGCGGGGGCCGCCCCCTCGATCGAGCGCGCCGGGGTGATGGGCGCCGCGGCGATCCTCGCGACGCTCGCCGGGCGACCGGGCGACCGCGCCTATGCGTTGCTGCTCGCGGCGGTCGTGACCCTGCTGATCGATCCGCGGGCGGAGGCCGACGTCGGCTGGCAGCTCTCCTTCGCCGCGGTCGTCGGGATCATGCTTTGGGCTCGCCCGATCCGTGACCTCCTCGCGGCCCGTCTGCCGGATCGCCTCCCCGATCGCGTGACCGCGCCGCTCGCCGAAGGCGCCGCGCTGACGATCGCGGCGACGGTTGCGACCGTGGCCCTGATCGCCCACGTGTTCGAACGCGTCTCGCTGGTCGCGCTTCCCGCGAACGTCGCGGTCCTGCCCGCGGTTGCGCCGGTGATGTGGATCGGCATGGCGATGTCGATGCTCGCCCAGCTCCCACCCTGGCTCATCGCGGCGGGTCCGCTTCATCTCGACCCACTGGCCTGGCTCGGTTGGGTCGAGGGGAGGTTGCTCGACTACATCGCCTGGGTCGCCGAGACGGCGGCGTCGCCGGGATGGGCGGTCACCCATCTCTCGCTCCCAGGCACCGGATCGACGCTGCTCGCCGCCCTCTCCATCGCCGCCGGTTTCGGCGCCGCGCTCGCCATCCTCGCCCGGCGCCGAGGGCTCGCGACTGCGCGGGCGGTCTCGCTCGGGGTCGCACTGATGGCGCTGCTCGCCATCCTGCCGGGGTCCCTGGGTCTCGGGGGCGGCGTCCCGTCCGGCCCGGCCCGCGGCGAGCTCGTCGTCACCGAGATCGACGTCGGCCAGGGGGACGCCACGCTGCTGCGCACCGCCGGCGGCGCGCCGGTGCTGGTCGACGGGGGACCGCCGGGGACCGCAGCGGCCGACGGGCTCGCGGAGCTCGGCGTCGAGCGACTCGGCGCGGTGGTGGTCACCCATGACGAGCTCGACCACGCCGGCGGCCTCGCCACCGTCCTCGATCGCTTCGACGTCGGCGAGCTCGTCCACGCTCGCCCGGCCCCCGAGCTGCAGGCGATGGCCCGCGGCGCCGGGATCCCGATCGAACGGGTGGCCGCAGGATCGGCCCTGCGCTTCGGCCGGCTCGAGCTCGACGTGCTGTGGCCACCGCGCGAGCGGTTCGCCGATCCCTCGCCCGACCGCAACGCCGACGCGGTCGTGATGCTCGCCCGGTTCCGGGGATGGGACACGCTGCTCAGCGCCGACGCCGAGCAGGAGATCACCCACCTCGACCCGGGTCCGTTGGACGTCCTCAAGGTCGCCCACCACGGCAGCGACGATGCCGGCTTGGGGTCGCTGCTCGAGCGCTCCCTCCCGCGGGTGGCGCTGATCGGCGTCGGTGCCGGCAATGACTACGGCCATCCCACCTCCGAGACGCTTGCCACGCTCGCGGCGCATGGGGTCTGCACGCTTCGCACCGACCTCGGCGGCACGGTCAGCGTCGCTGTGGGGCCGGAGGGGATGCGGGCGTGGAGCGAGCGTGGGCCGCCCGACTGCGACGGGTAGGCACGCCCTCCGGGGTGGCTCCTAGACTCGCCTGCGATGGCTCCCGAGATGAAGCTCGCCTACCTGCTCGCCGGCGACGACGAATCGAAGCTCTCGGCGGCGCTCTCCCGGCTGCGAGCGCGCGCCGAGCGCGAGGGTGGTGCCGGCGCGCTCGAGGACTTCTCGGGTGCCCCCGGAGGAGCGCCCGATGCGGACGCGTTGATCGGGGCGATGCCGGCGATCTCGCTGATGGCGAGCCGGCGCTATCTGCTGGCCGACGGGGTCGAGCGCTGGAAGGCACCGCAGATCAAGGACATCGCGGCCGCGCTGGGGTCGGCGGGTCCCGATCTCACCGTCGTTCTCGTCGCCCGCGGGAAGGCCCCCAGGGGACTGGCCGATGCGGTCGAGAAGGCCGGGGGCGAAGTGCTCTCCTACGAGGCGCCGCGCCGCCGCGACCTTCCCTCCTGGCTCGTCAACTCCGCCCGCGAGCGGAACTTCCAGCTCACCCCGCAGGGCGCTCGCGCGCTCGTCTCGAGGATCGGCGACGGCACCGCCCGGCTCGCGACTGAGCTCGACCGGCTCGCGACCTGGGCGGGGGACGGGGGCATCGTCGACGTCGAAGACGTCGAGGCGCTCACCTCCGATACGTCGGAGCGCGCCGGCTGGACCCTGGGCGATGCGATCGTTGCGCGCGACGTCGAAGCCGCGGTCGCCAACGCCGACGCGCTGCTCGATCAGGGCGAGGCGGTGACACCGCTCGTCTACGGGATGGCATCGCGCCTGCGCAGCGCCCACCAGGCGGCGGTGATGCTCGCCGCCGGGACGCCGGCTCAGAAGGTCGAGGCGGCTCTGCCGATGGCTCCATACCCCTCCAAGATGCTCGTCAGGTCGGTCGGCGGGGTCGATCCGGCCGCGCTCTCGGAGGCGATCGGCGCGATCGCCGATCTCGAGTGGTGGACGCGCGGCGGCTCCGACTACGACGAATCGGTCGCGATGACGCTCGCCGTCAGGCGAGCGGCGGGCGGCGGTTGAACCTCCGAGCTCGCGCTAGGCGCCGGCGCGGATCCGCGCGGCGCGGCTCTTCTTGCGGCCGCCGGTGCGCTCGTGCAGGGCGCCCTTCTGGACGGCCTTGTCGATCCGCGCGATCAGCGTCCGGTGCTCGGTCTCGATGGAGTCGCCATCGCCGGCTTCAACCGCGGACTCGAGCCGGCGGAAGTGCGTCTTGATGGCGCTCTTGAGGCGGCGGTTCTCCTCGTGCTCCCGTTCGGAGCGCAGGATCCGCTTCTTCTGTGAGGCGATGTTGGCCATGAGCGGCGGCGTACTTTAGCGGTCCATGACGGAGCGGACAGACCGAGTCGAGCCGGGGATCGCGATCGGGGCTGCTGATGGCGGCCCCGACACGCCCGCGATGGAGGAGGAGGTGGTCGAGCGCGAGCGCCGCCTCGGCCGCTCCACGGCGTTCTTCAGCATCGCGACGGGGCTCTCCCGGGTCGCCGGCCTCGTCCGCGAGATCTTCGCGGCGAGCTACTTCGGCGTCGGCATCCAGATGTCGGCCTTCACGATCGCCTTCCTGGTGCCGAACCTCGTCCGCTCGCTGTTCGCGGACGCCGCCCTGCAGGCAGCCTTCGTCCCCGTCTTCACCGAGCAGCTCGAGCGCGGCCGCAAGATCGAGGCTTTCCGGCTCGCCTCGACGCTGATCTTCGCCGCGACGCTCGTCCTCGGCCTGATCACGGCCCTGTTCATCCTCCTCGCCCCCTGGGTGATGCCGCTGTTCGCCCCCGGCTACTCCGGGGCCGAGCTCGACCTCACCGTCTCGCTCTCCCGCGTCCTCTTCCCGATCCTGATCATGCTCGGGGTCTCGGGGATCGTCGTCGGCGTCCTCAACAGCTACAACCGCTTCGGCGTCTTCGCCATCGCACCGTTCTTCTGGAACGTCGCGATCATCGCCGTCCTCGTCGGCCTTGCTCCGGCCTTCCCGAGCGGCGACGAGATCTACGCCTACGCGATCGGCGTCGTGGTCGGCACCGCGCTGCAGCTCGCGATGGTCGCCTACGACCTCCGCAACACGCCGTTCCGGCTGCGGCGCGTATTCGAGTGGCGCAGCGGCCTCGTCAAGCGCGTGCTGCTGCTGATGCTGCCGGTGACGATCAGCCTCGGCCTGATCAACTTCAACCTGGCGATCAACGGCATCTTCGGCTCGCTGGTGCCGGGGGAGGGGGAGGATGCGCCGGCCGCGATCGACAAGGCGTTCCGCATCTACATGCTGCCGCAGGGGATGTTCTCGGTCGCCGTCGCGACGGTCGTCTTCCCGACGCTCGCCCGCTTCGCGGCGCGGCGCGCCTTCGACGACCTGCGCAGCACCGTCGCCAACGGGATGCGCATGATCCTGCTGGTCCTCGTCCCCGCCGCCGCCGCGATCTTCGTCCTCTCCGAGCCGATGGTCCGGCTCGTCTACCAGCGCGGCGACTTCTCGGCCGCCGACACCGACCTCGTCGCCACGGCGCTCTTCTGGTTCGCCTTCTCGCTCCCCTTCAACGGCCTCTTCCTGCTTCTGACCCGCACCTTCTTCAGCCTCCAGCGGCCGTGGGTCCCGACGGCGATCTCAGCCCTCAACCTCGTCGTGACAGCTGGTGTCTCCGCGGCGCTCTACAAGCCGTTCGGCGTCGCCGGGATCGTCTCGGCCACCGCCCTCGCAACCTTCGCGAGCGTCATCGCTCAGATGGTCGTGCTGCGCGAGCAGCTCGGCGGCATCGAGCTCGGGAGTCTGCTCGACGGCGCCGTCCGCATCACCGCCGCATCGCTGGTGCTCGCAGCCGTCTCATGGGGAGCCTGGGACGTGCTCGACGGCGCCGTCGGCCGCGGCACGATCGGGCAGATCATCTCCCTCGGCGTCGCGCTCACGGTCGGCGCCGCCGTCTACCTGGGCGCGGTTCTCGCGCTGCGGGTGCCCGAGGCAAAGCAGCTCCTCGGCGTGCTGAGGCGTTAGGGAGCGCTCTCGTTCCCGGCCTCGGGATCCTCGAGGGGCGGCATCAGGTCGGTGAGCATGCCGATGGCGATCCGCAGGTCCTCGGGGGTGTCCTCGTTCTCCTCGGGCGTCTCCGCCGTGCCGCCCGTGCCCTCCTCGTCGCCGTAGGTGATCGTCGCGTACACGAGGTCGGTGACCCCCTCGTCGGGGAGCTCGCTGAGCTCGGCGGCCGCGAGGTGGGAGCGGATCTCGTTCAGCTGGTCCTCCGGAACCACGAACTCGGACCGCTGCGGCTGCGCCTCGTCGGGGTGCTGGACACTCGTCTTCGCGTTCCCGTCCGCGTCGATCTCGATCGAGCGCGCAACCGCCGGATAGCCGACGAAGACCTTGTAGGCGATCGGATCGGCGGGAGCCGCGCCGAGGCCGATCGTGCCCTCGCCGCCGCCTTCGCCGCACCCCGCCGCGTAGACGAGCAGGCCCGCCCAACTCACCACCAGCAACGCCGCCGTTCGAAGGGAGCCCGCCATCCATCTACCCTACGGCGCTCTCGCTGATCCGTCACACCCCCGTACGGCTACGAGAGCTCGCAATGGATCACATCCGCAACTTCTCGATCATCGCCCACATCGACCACGGGAAGTCGACCCTGGCCGATCGCATCCTCGAGCTCACCGGCGCCGTCGATGAGCGCCAGATGCGTGCGCAGCTCCTCGACTCCATGGACCTCGAGCGCGAGCGGGGGATCACGATCAAGGCGCAGGCGGTCCGGGTGGAGTACACGCGCCCCAACGGCGAGACCTTCCACCTGCACCTGATCGACACGCCCGGGCACGTCGACTTCTCCTACGAGGTCTCGCGCAGTCTCGCCGCGTGCGAGGGCGCGCTGCTCGTCGTCGACGCGGCGCAGGGAGTCGAGGCGCAGACCGTCGCCAACACCTACGCCGCCATCGACGCGGGCCTCGAGCTGATCCCGATCCTCAACAAGGTCGACCTCCCGGGCGCCGAGCCGGAGCGGGTCGCCCAGGAGGTCGCCGACCTGCTGGGAACCGATCCGGACGAGGCGATCCACATCTCCGCCAAGACCGGCATGGGCGTCGACAAGGTGCTCGAGGCGATCGTCGAGCGCGTCCCGGCGCCAACCGGCGTCGCCGACGGCCCGCCGCGCGCCCTCATCTTCGACTCCGAGTTCGACCAGTACCGCGGCGTCGTCGCCTACGTGCGGATGATCGACGGCTCCTTCGCCAAGGGGGACGCGATCCGGGCGATGCAGAACAACACCCAGGCCGACATCGACGACCTCGGCTTCTTCCGGCCCGAGATGACCGCCGCCGACGGCATGGCGGCGGGCGAGGTCGGCTACCTGATCACCGGTCTCAAGGACGTGCAGAAGCTGCGCGTCGGCGACACGCTGACCTCGAAGACGAACTCGGCGGAGGAGCCGCTCGCCGGCTATCGCGAGGTCCAGCCGGTCGTCTTCTGCGGCCTCTTCCCGATCGACAGCGACCGCTACGACGACCTCCGCGACGCGCTGACCAAGCTCGCGCTGAACGACGCCGCTCTCTCCTGGGAGCCGGAGACCTCCGACGCGCTCGGCTTCGGGTTCCGTTGCGGCTTCCTCGGCCTGCTGCACATGGACATCGTCCGCGAGCGCCTCGAGCGCGAGTACGACCTCGACCTGATGGCGACGACCCCGAACGTCTCCTACCTGGTGATGAGGACCGACGGCGAGGTGGTCGAGGTCCACAGCCCCGCCGACCTGCCCGACCCCGCCCGGATCGACGAGATCACCGAGCCGTACATCCGCGCCTCGCTGATCTGCCCGAAGGAGCACGTCGGCGCGGTCATGGAGCTCTGCCAGTCCCGCCGCGGCACCCATGTCGACATGCACTTCCTCAGCTCCGAGCGCGTCCAGATCCGCTACGACCTGCCGCTCGGCGAGATCGTCCTCGACTTCTACGACCAGCTCAAGTCGCGGACCAGCGGCTACGCCTCCCTCGACTACGAGCCGCTCGACAACCGCCCGGGCGACCTGGTCAAGCTCGACGTCCTGCTCGCCGGTGACACGGTCGACGCCCTCTCGATCATCTGTCACCGCGACAACGCCCTCGATCAGGGCAAGAAGCTCGTCTCGCGCTTGCGCAAGACGATCCCGCGGCAGCAGTTCGACGTCCCGGTTCAGGCCGCCGTCGGCTCACGGATCCTCGCCCGCGAGACGGTCAAGGCCGTCCGCAAGGACGTCACCGCGAAGCTCTACGGCGGCGACGTCACCCGCAAGAACAAGTTGCTCGACAAGCAGAAGAAGGGCAAGAAGCGGATGAAGCAGGTCGGCTCGGTCGAGGTCCCCCAGGAGGCGTTCCTGGCCGTCCTGACGCTCGACGACTAGCCGGGGCGGGACCGTCGCAGCACGGGCGGGTGCCGGGTGCACCGCTCGGCCTACGGTCGCCCGCAGGGCGGGCTCCTTGAGGGCGGCCGATCGGCGCACCCGGCACCCGCCCTCTGGTGTGTGTTCGTGCTCAGCGGCCGAGGAAGGTCGCGATCAGGGTCGCCACGCGCTCCGGCTCCTGCGCCATGAAGGCATGGCCGCAGCCGGGGAAGTGGGCGAGCCATGAATCGGGTGAGCGAGCGGCGATCAGCCCCGCGTTCGGCGGCGGGATGACGACGTCGCGGGTGCCGGTGGCCGCGAGGGTCGGGACCGAGGCGAGCGCCGAGAGGTCGCGCTCGTCGTGCCAGGAGCGCATCGCCCGCTCCTGCGCGCTCAGCGCGGCCGGGTCGAGCTTCGCCCTGGCCGCGGCCACGAGCTCGCCGAACTCGGCGTCGATCGGCTCGGCGACGCCCGGCGGGAAGAGCAGCGAGATCAGTCGGCTCGCCTGCTCGCGCGGTGTCCCGGAGTGATCGGTCAGCAGCCGCCACGTATCGCCGCCGCACAGCACCGCCCCGGCCCCCGGATCGGTGGCGAGCAGGATCAGCGATTCGACCCGCTCGGGCGCGGCGAGCGCCAGCGCCTGCGCGACGAAGCCGCCCATCGACCAGCCGAGAACGGGCGCGGAGTCGACGCCGAGCGCGTCGAGCACCGCGAGGACATCGGCCGCCATCGAATCGGCGCTGATCGCGCCGGGATCGGTTCCGAGCGGGGAGAAGCCCATGCCGCGGTTGTCGGGGCAGATGAGGTCCGAGCCACACTCGCGCGCCAACGCCGTCAGGAAGGCCGGGTCCCAGTCGAGGTTGGTGGCCGCGTAGCCGTTGACGACGACGAGCGGCGGTCCGCTTCCGAGTCGCCGCACTCCGATCGCCCGGTCCCCGACCTCGATCGTCTCGGCCGTCTCGGACCGCTCCTCCGGTTCCTCCACGGTCGCAGTATCGCCGAGGCGCGGAACCCGGGCATACGGATAGGCTCGGCCCGGTGAGCGCGGGGAGAGTCTTCGGGATCGTGCTGGCGCTGCTGGCGCTCGCAGCCATCGCCCTCATGGTCTTCCGGCCGGCTCGCGTCGTCGGACCCACCGAGGATTCGCTCGCGCACTCGCTCGTCTCCGCCGCCGATGCCTCCGAGGGCGGAACCTGCCTCGAAGCAGAAAGCGGTGACAGCGGTGACAGCGGTGACAAGGGCGGCGAGGGCGGCGAGGGCGACATCGGCTGGCTCTGCCGCCTCCGCGGGCGCCCCGACGGAGCCTCGGACGTTCGCTCCGTCGTCTACGAGGTCGACGTGGATGGATGGGGGTGCTGGGACGCAAGCGTCATCCAGGGGAGGCCGGGCGGCGGGATGACCCGCACCCTCGAAGGCTGCATCACCGCTGCCGACTTCGCCCGGATCGGCGACTGACGTCCGTTCACACCCCGTTCACCGGACCGACCGCCCCAATATCCTGCCCTGATGGGCGGAGTGCCGGCCGAGCCGGGATTGGAGGAGGCGAGCGGAGAGCGTTCCTGGATGAACGCCCACACGGCGTCGATCGCCGGGTTGGTCGTCTACGTGATCGCGACGATCGCGCTCGTCAGCGCCGACGGTGTGCTGCTGGCCCGCGACACGGTCTTCGCCTGGCTGATGGTCGGGATGCTGATGGTCTCGCTGTCGGACCTGAAGGGTTGGGCGCGCGGTGTGATCGTCGACTGGCTGCCCTACTTCGCGATCCTCTTCGTCTACGACTTCCTCCGCGGGAGGGTCGGCCAGCACCCGCTCTTCGACCCTCATGTGATGCCGCAGATCGACTTCGACCGCTTCCTCTTCGGCTCGGTCCCCAGCGTCAGCCTCCAGGAGCGGTTCTGGGACCCGCTCAACATCGACGCGCTCGACGTCGCCGTGTGGGCCGTCTACATGACCCACTTCTTCATGGTCTTCCTGATCTCGGCGGTGCTGTGGCGCGTCGCCCGGCCGAAGTTCCTCGAGTTCCGGGCGATGGTCTGCACCCTCAGCATGGCCGCCTTCACGACCTACGCCCTGTTCCCGGCCGTGCCGCCGTGGATGGCGAGCGATCAGGGCGCCATCGGCTCGACCACGAGGCTGATCGGCAACGTCTGGGCTCATCTCGGGGTCGGCGCTGCCAACGCGATCTGGGGCCACGGCAGCGACTGGTCGAACGTCGTCGCCGCAGTTCCCTCCCTCCACGTCGGCTTCCCAGCGCTGATCCTCTGCTTCTTCTGGCCGACCGGGAAGTGGTGGGTGCGGGCGATCTGCCTCGCCTACGTCCTCGCGATGAGCTTCGCGCTCGTCTACGCGGGTGAGCACTACGTCTTCGACATCGTCCTCGGCTGGCTCTACGCGCTCGCGACCTATGTCGGGGTGCGCAAGGTGCGCGCTCTCTGGGCCGCCAGGCGCGAGCGACGCGCCGCCGAGCGCGAGGGCGACGCGCTGCCCGCGAGTTAGGCATCCCTAACTGGCTGCTACAGTCCGCCGGGATGGCAGCGGGACGCCTCATCAAGACCAAGAAGAAGTGCTGCAAGTCCGGTCCGCGGTGCAAGAAGTGCCCGGCCGCGATGCGCAAGCTCGAGCGCAGCGGTCTCGCCACGCGCGTCAGCAAGCGCAGCTACATGGTTTCGCTCGACGCGACCAAGAAGGACCTCAAGGAAGCGCGCAAGCGCTGAGCTCCGGGGTCACGCCGTCGGGAGCGTGACGTTGGGTGGATCGGGGTAGGCTCAGGCCACCCCCGAGGAGAGGAGTCCCGAAGATGCGTATGCGTGCCGCCGTGCTCGAGGAGTTCGGCCAGCCCCTGGAGGTCCAGGAGGTCGAGCTCGCCGACCCCAAGCCCGGCGAGGTCCTCGTCCGGATCGTCAACTGCGGCGTCTGCCACACCGACATGTACACGGCCTCGGGGGCCGATCCGTCCGGCTACGCGCCCGCGGTCCTCGGGCACGAGGGCGCCGGGGTCGTCGAGAAGGTCGGCGACGGCGTCACCTCCGTCCAGGCCGGCGATCACGTCGTCACCCTCTTCTCCCCGCAGTGCGGCGAGTGCGTCCACTGCGTCGATCCCCGCACCAACCTCTGCATGGCCATCCGCGCCGAGCAGAACCTCGGCCATCTCCCCGACGGGACCGTTCGCCTCAGTCGTCCCGGATCCGGCGAGGACATCCGCCACTTCATGGGCACCTCGACGTTCGCCGAGTACACGGTGATGCCGGAGATCGCTCTCGCCAAAATCGACCCCGAGGCGCCGCTCGACCGAGCCTGCCTGTTCGCCTGCGGCCTCTCCACGGGCCTCGGCGCGGCGATGAACACCGCCAAGGTCACGGAGGGCTCCACCTGCGTCGTCTTCGGCGCCGGCATGGTCGGCCTCGGCGCTGTCGCCGGCTGCCGTCTCAGTGGTGCCGAGCGGATCATCTGCGTCGACCTCTCCGACGATCGCCTCGCCCTCGCCGAAGGCCAGGGCGCGACGGACCTCTTCAAGGCCGACGAGAACACGGTGGAACGCCTGCTCGAGATGAGCGACGGCGGCTTCGGCTACGACTTCACCTTCGAGGCGACCGGCCTCGTCAACGTGATGGCGCAGGCCGTCGAGACCGCGCGCATGGCCTGGGGCCTCTGCACGATCGCGGGGGTCGCCGGCAAGGGGGAGACCCTCGACGTGATCCCGCGCTGGCTGATCACCGGCCGTCGCGTCGCCGGCTCATCCTTCGGCGGCGTCAAGGGCCGCGAGGGCGTGCCGAAGCTGGTCGACCTCTACATGCAGGGCGAGATCGACGTCGACCCGTTCATCTCCCACCGGATCACCCTCGACGAGGTCAACAAGGGCTTCGATCTGATGCACGCGCAGGACGGCATCCGCTCGGTCATAGAGTTCAACTGATGATCCTTCAGCGAGTTGAACAGGCCGAGTGGCTCTCCAACGCCTACCTCGCGGTCGACGGCATCGGCGGCACCGGAGTCCTGATCGACTCCAACGGCGTCACCGAGCCGCTGGCTGAGCGGGCGGAGCGGGAGGGGACCACGATCACCCACATCCTCCTCACCCACCACCATTGGGACCACGTCTACGGGCTCAAGGAGCTGCAGGAACGCTTCGGGGGCATTCCCGTCCTCGCGCACCCCAAGACCGCGGAGCTGCTCGACGACGGGCTGGTCACCGGGACGATCGACCACAACGACGTGATCGAGACCGGCGACCTGAGGATCGAGGCCATCCACACTCCTGGCCACTGCGCCGACCACCTCGCGCTGCGGATCAACGACGACGACCTGCTCACGGCCGACGCGCTCTTCAAGGGGACGGTGGGAGGCACCGCCAACCCGACCGCCACCGGCCTCGGCGACCTGAAGGCGTCGATCATGGACCGGATCATGGAGCTGCCCAACGACACCCGGATCCACCCCGGCCACTGCGAGCCCTCGACGATCATCGAGGAATGGGAGAGCAACCCGTTCGTCCGCTACTGGCGCGGACTCGATGAGCCGACGTCGGAGCCGGTGACGATCGGCCCGCCCGATGCCGATCCCGACGACAGGCGCGAGGCCGAGCTGCTGCTCTGGGGCCCCGACTACGACGGCGGCAACAAGGCGCTGATCCGCTTCGCCGACGATGGGACCGAGACGATCACCGGCGGCTCTCAGGTCAAGCGCTCCTAGCGCTCCTGGCGCCCCAGGCGCTCCCGGAGCCCGCGGGGAATAGAGTCCCGCGCCATGCCAGTCAAGACCGAAGCGATCGGCAAGGAGTACCCGCCGGTCACCTACGAAGTCGGGGCCGAGAAGATCCGCGAGTACGCCGATGCCGTGGGTCAGACCGAGGCCGTCCACCGCGATCGCGAGGCCGCGCAGGCCGCCGGTTTCCGCGACGTCGTCGCACCGCCGATGTTCGCCGTCGTCTACAGCGCCCGCGCCCTCGGCCCGGGCATCCTCGACCCCGACGTCGGGATCAACTTCGCGACGATGGTCCACGGTGGCCAGGAGTTCGTCTGGGGCGAGCCGGTCTGCGCAGGCGACACGATCACCACCACGGCGCGCGTCGCCGACATCAGCGAGAAGGACGGCAAGGGCTTCTACGTCTTCGAGTCCACCTCGGTCAACCAGGACGGCGACGAGGTCGTCCGCGCGAAGTGGACGAACATCGTCCGCGGGGTCTAGGAGGAACGCGGCATGGCCGATGCAGCAGATCTCAGCCAGGGGGACTCGATCCCCGAGCTGAGGGTGACGCCCGACAAGTACCTGCCCCACCGCTACGCGGGGGCCTCCGGTGACTTCAACCCGATCCACATCGACAACGAGTTCGCGCAGATGGTCGGGCTGCCGCGCAACATCCTCCACGGCCTCTACTCGATGGCCCAGGTGGCCCGCGCGCAGACTGAGGCGGCCGGCGGCGATCCACGCTCCCTGCGCAGGCTCGAGGTCCAGTTCCGCGGCATGGGCGTACCGGAGGAGGAGATCGTCGTCACCGGCACCGTCCGCGAGCGGGACGGCGACCACTTGCTCATCGACACCGAGGCCTATCAGGGCGACACCGGCATCGTCCGCAACGCCGAGGCGGAGATCGATCTGAGCGAACCGAGCGAGCTGGGCGAGCTGAACTGAAGTGAAGGTCGCCGCGATCGTCGTGATCGCGCTGGCCCTGGGGGCCGCGGCGGTCCCGGTCGCCGGCGCCGCCAAGCAGATCTCCGAGGAGACGACGTGCAAGGACCTCGCCCAGGCGGGGACCGAGCCGCTGCCGGGGGACAACTGCCTCGCCGCCTCGACGCAGCGCCGCGCCGTGATGGCGGGTCTACTCGGACTCTCGGCCGTCGCCGCCGTCGCGGCGATGATCGCCGGAGGCGTCGCGGCCGTCCGCGGTGGCCGCGCGGCCGGCGTGGCGACCATGGTTCTATTGGCTCTGCTGGCCGTCGCCCTCTTCTTCGGTGCCTACGCCGCGGCCCGCGTCTGATCCCTACCTAGAATCCCCTGGATGCTCACCGAGCGCCAGGAGCTGATCCTCGATCTCGCCGTCGAGGCCTACCTCAAGACCGGCCAGCCGGTCGGCTCGCGCGCGATCTCCGATCGCGACGATGTCGAGTGGGGCCCTTCGACGGTCCGCGCCGAGCTCGCGGTTCTCGAGGTCGAGGGCTACCTGACCCATCCGCACACCTCCGCCGGCCGGGTTCCCACGGACGCCGGCTACCGCCGCTACGCCGACGACCTGATCGAGTCTCGCGTCCGCCCGGCGCAGGCCGCCCCGCAGATGCCCGGCGTGAGCGGCCTCTCCCAGGTTCGCCGCGAGGTCGACGAGGCGCTGCGGGAGACGACCGCCGCGCTCGCGCAGGCCAACGACCTGCTCGCGCTCGTCACGGCGCCCCCGGCGAGCACGGCGACGATTCACAGGATCGAGGTCCTGCGCCTGCAGCCGCGCGTGGTCGCGGTGGTCGCCATCGCCGACAACGGCGACGTCGCCAAGCGTGTCTTCACCTTCGACAGCCCAGTCGACTCCGGCCTCGTCGAATGGGCCTCCTCCTTCCTCAACGAGCGCCTCGCGGGTCTTGCGATCGGCTCGCGCTCGATCACCGCCCGCCTCGACGATCCCGAGCTCGGCGACCACGAGCGCCGCTTCCTCGGTGAGATCGGCGCCGCCGTCGAGGAGCTCGCCGAGGCCTCGCCGCAGGAGCTCTACATGGAGGGCACCGCGCGGCTGCTGTCGGAGTCGCACGCCGCCGACATCCCGCAGCCCGACGGGGTCGTCCGCGCCCTCGAGGGTCGCGTCAGCGTCCTCAGCGTGCTGCGGTCGGCCCTTCGCGAGCGCTCGGTGTTCCTCTGCATCGGCGAGGAGAACCCGGAGCCCGCGCTGCGTTCGGTGAGCATGGTCAGCGCGTCCTACGGGCTCGGCTATCGCAACCTCGGGGCAGTCGGCGTCGTCGGGCCGCTGCGGATGGACTACGCGACCGCGATCGACTCGGTTCGCGACGCAGCCGGCGAGCTCTCTCGCTTCTTCGCCACCGTCTACGAGGGCTGACCGGATGCCGCAGGACTACTACGAGACCCTCGGCGTCGACCGAGGGGCCGACGAGACCGAGATCAAGAAGGCATTCCGCCGGCTCGCCCGCGAGCTCCATCCGGACGTCAACAGGGACGATCCCGACGCGGAGGAGAAGTTCAAGGCGGCCGCCGAGGCCTACGAGGTCCTCTCCGACCCCGAGCGGCGCCGCACCTACGACGCCTTCGGTCACGAGGGCCTGAGATCGGGGGGCTTCCACTCGCAGGCGGCCGGAGCCGGCGGCTTTCAGGACATCTTCGACGCCATCTTCGGCGGCGGCGCCGCCGGGTCCCCCTTCGAGGACCTTTTCGGTGGCGGTGGCGGCGGCGGTCGCGGCGGACCCGCGCCGGGCGGCGACATCGGCGTCCGGGTCGGGATCGACCTCGCCGACGTGCTCGAGGGAACGACCGAGGAGGTTGCGTTCCGCGCGGTCGTCCGCTGCGAGCATTGCCACGGCAACGGGGCCGAGCCCGGGACTCCGATCCACACCTGCGAGACGTGCGGTGGGCAGGGGCAGGTGCGCCAGGCGACGCGGACGCCCTTCGGCCAGATGGTCCGCGCGGCGCCGTGTCCGACCTGCAGGGGAGCGGGGAAGATCCCCGAGACCCCGTGCGAGGTCTGCGGGGGCGACGGGAGCGTCGCCGAGCGCAAGACGTACGACGTCGACATCCCCGCCGGGATCGAGAACGGCCAGCGGATCAGGATCAGCGGTGCCGGCCACGCGGGCGATCCCGGAGCGGCCGCGGGGGATCTCTACGTGCAGGTCGAGGTCGCCGACGACGAGCGCTTCCATCGCGAGGGCTCGGACCTGCTCACGGTCCTCGACGTCCCGGCCACGGTTGCGATGCTCGGCGCGACGGTGCCCGTGGAGACCCTCACCGGCGAGCGTGAGGTCGAGGTCGAGGCCGGCACCCAACACGGCGACTCGGTCCGGCTCCGGGGAGAGGGGCTTCCCAGCCTGCATTCGGGCCGCGGTTCCAAGCGCGGCGACCTTCACGTGGCGATCAAGGTCGTCACCCCGGTCAAGCTCAGCGACGAGCAGCGCGAGCTCGTCGAGCGCCTGGACGGCACGCTCGAGGCGCGCAACGTCCCCGGCGAAGGCGGCATCTTCGAGCGCGTCCGCAGGGCTTTCCGGTAGGTGGGTGAACGGGTGAGCGGTGAGCAGGTGAGCAGGTGACAGAGTGATCCGGCTGGCCGTCCGCTGCTCGCCGGATCAGGCCGAGCGCGTGCTCGCCGAGCTCGTGGAGCTCGTGCCCGGTGGGGTCGAGGAGGACCGCGGCGTCGGCTACGTCGAGTACGCCATCTACGGGCCGCCGGGCGAGCTCCCGGCGCTGCCTGATCTGCGGGCCGCCGCCGGCGACGGGCTCGTCGAGATCGAGACGACCGAGATCCCCGACGACTGGGCCGACCGCTGGCGCGACTTCCACGAGCCGGTGGTGGTCGGTGGCGGCAGGATCGTCGTCCGGCCCTCCTGGGAGACGGATGCGGCGGAGGTCGGCGCCGCCGAGATCGACATCGTCGTCGACCCTGGGCAGGCGTTCGGCACCGGCGCACACGCAACGACGAAGGCCTGCCTCGAGCTGCTGCTCGAGCTCAGCGACCGCGGCGAGGCGGGCGGCGCGCTCGCTGACTGGGGAACCGGATCGGCCGTGCTCGCGATCGCCGCTGCAAGGCTCGGCTGGAGCCCGGTCACCGGCGTCGACCACGAGGCCGCCGCGGTCGAGGCGGCGCGCGAGAACGCCGCCCGCAACGGCGTGAGCGGTGACTTCGAGCGGCTGAACCTCCGCGAGGAGACGCCACCGCAGGCGCCGACGGTCGTCGCGAACATCACCGCCCCGCTGCTGCTCGAGCTCGCGGCCCGGATCGCCTCCGGGGAGGTCGAACGGCCGCGAACGATGGTTCTCAGCGGGATCCTGCGGACCGAGCTGGATCGGGTCCGCGACGGCTACCGCGTCGCCGGGCTGATCGCCCGCGACGTCGTCGAGTCGGGCGACTGGGCCGCCTTGCTGCTGCGGGGCTGAGCCGACCGACTCCGGCGCTAGGTTGCGCCGATGATCGCTTCCGCCACGGTCCAGTTCCACAACGTCGTCCTCTTCGTCCACATCCTCTCCGTCGTGCTCGCGTTCGGTCCGACGTTCGCCTACGGCGTGTTCATCACCGCCGCGCAGCGCGAGGGCGGTGCCGCGGTCCCCGCGGTCGGGCGCGGGATCCTCACCTGGGACAGGACGGCCGGAACGATCGGCATGACCCTGATCCTGCTCACCGGCATGTACCTGACGAGCTACGACGGCAGTCCCTGGGAGTTCAGCCAGTTCTTCGTCTCGTGGGGCTTCGTCGCGATCCTCGCCCTCTTCGGGCTCTCCCACGGCTTCTTCATCCCGCAGACCAAGCAGGCGATCGAGCTCGCCGAGCGGGACCTGAAGGAGGGCGACGGGGCGCTCTCGGCGGAATTCGAGGAGAAGAGCGCGCTGCTTGGGAAGGTCGGCCCCGTGGCCGGGGTGATCGTGATCCTCACCGTCTACGTGATGACGGTCAAGCCGTTCCTCTAGGTTCGTTCCCACTCCCGCTCCCACTCCCGCTGCCCCGCAGGTCCCACGGCCCTGTGGAAGCCTTGGGGGCGATGCCATCCCCGGAACGCTCAGCGCTCCCAATCGCCATGTTCGACTCGGGTGTGGGCGGGCTCACCGTCCTGCACGAGTGCCTGGTCTCGCTCCCGGCCGAGGACTTCCTCTATCTGGGCGACAGCGCCAACTTCCCCTACGGCACGAAGTCGCGTGACGAGCTCCGTGGGCTGGTCGCGCGAAACACGCGCTTCCTGCTCGACCGGGGCGCCAAGCTGCTGATCGTCGCCTGCAACTCGGCCACCGCCGCGGGCGCCGACGTCGCCCGCGAGATCGCCGCCGAGCGCGGGGTGGAGGTCGTCACCGTCGTCGGTCCCGAGGCCGAGATCGCCGCGGCGATCAGCGCCGGCGGCAAGGTTGGCGTCCTCGCCACGCCCGCGACGGTCGGCGGCGGCGCCTATCACCGAGCGCTCGCCGAGCAGGGTCGAGCGCTGGAGGTGACCGAGGTCGCCGCCCCCGATCTCGCCCCGATCATCCAGAGCGGCTTCCCCTTCGACGAGGGTGTCGTGACCACGGTGCGCGGGTACTGCGAGCCGCTGCGGGAGGCGGGCGTCGACACCCTGATCCTCGGGTGCACCCACTACCCGTTGATCGCGCCGATGCTGCAGCGCATGCTGGGGCGCGACGTCCGCCTGGTCACCGCCGGTCACGCGATCGCCGCCACCGCCCAGCGCCTGCTGGAGTCGGCGGGGCTCGAATCGCGCAATGACGGTGAGGGTGACTACCGCTTCCTCTGCACAGGTGACGCCACCGCCTTCCGCGAGCTCGGCACCCGCTTCCTGCAGATGCCGCTCGGTGAGGTCGAGGAGGTTGCCCCGTAGGCCCCGAAGGCCCCGAAGGCCCCGTACTCTCCGACCCATGGCTCGCAGGCAGCTGACAATCGACAACGAGGTCGCCGCCGAGCTGGCCGGCTCGGGGGACTCCGTGCTGCGCAGGCTCGAGGACCGACTCGACTGCGACGTGTACCTGCGCGGCAACGTGATCACCCTCGACGGCCCCGATGAGTCGGTCGCCGAGGGCCAGGACCTCGTCGAGGAGCTGGTGAGCCTGGTCGAGAAGGGCCACGGCCTCGAGCCTGAGACGATCGCCTCCGTGAGCGACGCGACCGACTCCGGCATCGAGCCCGCCGACATGCTCGGGGACGCGATCTGGAGCCACCGCGGCACCAGGTTCGCGCCGCGGACCGTCAACCAGAAGCGCTACGTCGACTCGATCCGCAAGCACACGGTCACCTTCGGCATCGGTCCCGCGGGCACCGGCAAGACCTTCCTCGCCGTGGCGATGGCCGTCGCCGCACTCGAGGGTCGCGACGTGAGCCGGATCATCCTCACGCGCCCCGCGGTCGAGGCCGGCGAGCGCCTCGGCTTCCTGCCGGGTGACCTCCAGGCGAAGGTCGATCCCTATCTGCGGCCGCTCTTCGACGCGCTCTACGACATGCTCGACCCCGACCGCGTCAACGAGTACTTCGAGCGCGGGATCATCGAGGTCGCCCCCCTGGCTTTCATGCGTGGCCGCGCGCAGCCGCTCTCTCGCAAGGTGCTGACGCCGGAGGGGTTCATCCGGATGCAGCATCTACGGGTCGGCGACCTCGTCATCGGCTCCGATGGCATGCCGACGCCGGTGCTCGGCATCTATCCCCAGGGTGGGAAGGAGGTCTTCCGACTCAAGGCGCAGGACGGCGCCGAGACCGTCTGCTGTGGCGAGCACCTCTGGCACGTCTACACGGCAAGTGACCGACGTAGAGGAAAGCCCGGCCGCGTCGTCGAGACGCAGGAGATGATCGGCAATCTCCGGACGGCTCACCGGCACCGGTTCGAGCTCCCCGTCACCCAAGCGGTGCACATGACCCCTCGTGATGTGCCGCTGGACCCCTACGCGCTTGGCCTTTTGCTTGGCGACGGTTGCATCACGATGTCCACGACTCCCACGTTCTCGACCAACGACCCGGAGCTCGCGGAGGCGCTGGAGGACGCGCTCCAGGACATCGAGCTCCGGCGAAAGGGGTCCAGCTGTGACTACAACCTCCGCCACGTCCATGGCGGTCGCGGAATCGCCGTTGCTCACCCGGTTTCCGAGGCTTTGCGTGAACTCGACCTCGCTGGGGCGCGCTCGCACACGAAGTTCATTCCGTGGGACTACCTTCACAACTCGGTCGACGTGAGGCTCGGGGTGCTTCAGGGGCTGCTCGACAGCGACGGCGGCCCGGTGGTTCAGCGGGGCCGCAGCTGCCGAATCCAGTACACGACCTGCTCCAGGGACCTGAACGAGAACGTCACCTGGCTCGTCCGGTCACTCGGGGGTGTCGCCTACACGCGTTGCCGTCGAGCGGAGGGCAGAACGCCCGGGCTCGCAAACGGCCGGCCCGTCCACCATCGCAATGACGCGTACGTCATGGATATCCGCCTGCCTGCGGGGATGCAGCCATTCCGGCTCGAGAGGAAGCGACGGCTCTACGAGCGCGACGGCGGCGGTCGGCCGATGCGATTCGTTCACGAGATCGAACCAGCCGGCGTCGAGGAGACCATGTGCATCCAGGTTGCGGCCGCCGATTCCCTCTACGTGACCGATGACTTCCTGGTCACGCACAACACGCTCAATGACGCCTTCGTGATCCTCGACGAGGCCCAGAACACGTCACCCGAGCAGATGAAGATGTTCCTGACGCGGCTCGGTTTCGGGTCCAAGATGGTCGTCACCGGAGACGTCACGCAGATCGACCTTCCTTCGAACCAGCGATCCGGGCTCGTGGTCGTCGGTGAGATCCTCGCCGCCGTGCGCGACGTCGAGTTCATCCGCTTCGGTGGCGCCGACGTCGTCCGTCACGAGCTCGTCCAGCGGATCGTCGCCGCCTACGACTCCTTCTCCGGGCGACAGCGGGAGCGGCGCGACGCCGCGGACGATTGAGCGCCGACCTCGACGACGTCCCGGCCGACCTCCACCCGGCGGTGGCGGCGGCGCTGCACGCGGCCGGGGTCGATGACGGCCACCTCTCGCTCGAGCTCGTCGGCGCTGATCAGATCCGCGAGCTCAACCGCGAGCATCGCGGGAGGGACCGGCCCACCGACGTCCTCTCCTTCCCGATCGACGGAGCGGGGCCGAGCGCCGGCCCTCGCGAGCTCGGAGATGTCGTCATCTGCCCGGAGCACACCTCCGACCTCACCGAGGCGGTGGTGCACGGTGTCCTGCACCTCTGCGGCTACGACCACGAGACCGACGACGGCGAGATGCTGGCGCTGCAGGCGTACGTGATGAGCCGGCTCGACGGGGCCGCCGAGGCCGGGCGCGCAGGCCGGTGACGCGCTCCGGTTTCATCGGGCTCGCCGGCCGTCCCAACGTCGGCAAGTCGACGCTCGCGAACGCGCTCGTGGGCGCCAAGGTCGCGATCGTCTCCGATCGGCCGCAGACGACGCGGCGCGCGGTGCGGGCGATCGCCACCGAGCCGGCGCTCGAGCCGGCCTGGCAGATGGTCCTGGTCGATCTCCCGGGCGTCCAGAAGCCACGCGACGTCCTCACCGAGCGGATGCAGAGAAGGGTCGAGCGCGAGGTCGCCGATTCCGACGCGATCGTGTTCGTGCTCAACGGCGCGCAGGGGATCGGCGCCGGTGACCGCTTCATCGCGACGACCATGCTCGAGGCCAAGTCCGACACGCCGGTGATCTGCGCCGTCAACAAGATCGACATGCTGAAACGGCACGAGGTGGTGGAGGTTCTCGCCGCCGCCGGCGAGCTCGAGGTCGTCGACGAGGTGTTTCCGATCAGCGCCCGTAAGGGGATCGGGCTGGAGCCCCTGCGCGAGCGGCTGATCGAGTTGCTGCCGGATGGTCCGCTGATGTACCCGGCGGGGGAGCGAAGCGACGAGACCAGCGAGATCCATCTCGCCGAGCTGATCCGCGAGCAGATCCTCCGCCGGACGCGGGAGGAGATCCCCCATGCCGTCGAGGTGGAGGTCGCCGATCTCACTCGGCGTGAGGACGGCCTGTATGAGGTGCGGGCGGACGTCTGGGCCGAGACCGAATCGCAGAAGGCGATCCTGATCGGCAAGCGTGGCCGGATGGTCCGGGAGTTCGGCTCCGCTGCCCGACGCGAGATCGAGACGGAGATCGGCGAGAAGGTGTTCCTCGACATCCGCGTCCGGGTCAGGCCGCGCTGGCGACGGGACGAGTCGCTCCTGGATCGGCTTGGAATCGACTAGTCCGCTCCCACTCCAAGCAGGACAACGAAGTCGGTTCGCCTCGGCCGATGCGTCGAAACCGTCGAGACGCGCCTTGACCGCGTCCGGCTCGCGAAATAGGGTCGCGCCCGGCAGACGTCACAGACGTCACAAACCGCACGGTTCTGTCACGGGAGACAAGGGAGAAATTGAGATAGATGGCTGACCAGGTTTCGTCCAACCAGGTCGACGACGACGAGAGCACTCTCGCCAAGCTCGGCTACACCCAGTCCCTCGATCGCGCGTGGAGCAGCTTCTCCAACTTCGCGATCTCGTTCACGATCATCTCGGTCCTCGCGGGCTGCTTCACCACCTACTACATCGCCTGGAACAACGGTGGACCGATCGCGATCTCGTGGGGCTGGCCGATCATCTGCGGCCTCATCCTGCTCGTCGCCGTCTCGATGTCGGAGCTCGTCTCCAAGTACCCGACCGCGGGCGGCATCTACTACTGGGCATCCGACCTCGGCGGCAAGACGTGGGGATGGTTCACGGGCTGGTTCAACCTGATCGGCCTCGTCGGCGTCGTCGCCTCGGTGGTCTACGCCTCGGCGCAGTTCGCCTACACCCTGCTCAACCTCTACGGGCTCGATCTCGGCTTCATCAACTTCGGCGACGCCGACCACGTGCTGCTCGAGACGTTCGTGCTCTTCGCGCTCTTCCTCGCGATCCACTCGCTGATCAACATCTATTCATCGCCGCTCGTCGCGATGTTCAACAACATCTCGGTGTTCTGGCACGTCGCCGGCGTCGCGGTGATCATCCTCGTGCTGATCCTCGTCCCCGACGACCATCAGAGCGTCAGCTTCGTCTTCGGCGAGCGGATCAACAACTCCGGCTTCTTCGACGGCGCCATCAGCGGCGGCAGCTTCTGGTTCTACATCCTCCCGCTGGGCTTCCTGCTGACGATGTACACGCAGACCGGCTACGACGCCTCCGCCCACGTCTCCGAGGAGACCAAGGGCGCGGCGATGGGCGCAGCGAAGGGCGTCTGGCGGTCCGTGTTCTGGGCCGGGACCATCGGCTGGCTGGTGCTGCTCGCCATCACGTTCGCGGCGACCAACACCGACTTCATCAACGACCCCGCCAACGGCTTCGGGCTCGGCTCGTCGCTGGCGATCTTCAACAGCGCGCTCGATCCCTGGGCGGCCAAGCTGGTAATCCTGATCGCGACGATCGGGCAGCTGTTCTGCGGCATGGCGTGCCTGACCAGCGCCTCGCGCATGTGTTACGCGTTCTCGCGCGATCGCGCCGTTCCCGGGCATCGGATCTGGACCCGCCTCAACCACCACCGCGTGCCGGCGTTCTCGGTGATCTTCATGGCGGTCTGCGCCCTGATCGTCACGCTCCCCGCGCTCGAAGGCGACGAGAACAACTTCACCTACGCGTTCGCGGCGGTCGTCTCGATCACGGTGATCGGCCTCTACATCGCCTACGTGATCCCGACGTTCCTGCGCTGGCGCAAGGGCGACTCGTTCGTGCCGGGGCCGTGGACGCTCGGTCGCCACTACAAGTGGATCAACCCGGCAGCGGTCGTCTGGGTGATCATCTGCGTGATCATCTTCAGCCTCCCGCAGTCGCCGATCGGCACCCCGGGAACCCAGGCAGGCGACGATCCCGCCAACGCGTTCGACTGGAAGTACGTCAACTACGCGCCGATCGCCGTGGCGGTCGTGATTCTCGCCGTCGGCGCCTGGTGGCTGATCAGCGCTCGGCACAAGTTCGAGGGCCCGATCCGCCAGGTGGCAACCGACGACACCGGACGCGTCATCGAGGGCCAGGAGGCCGATTGACATTGACCGGGCCGCGGGGCTCCACCGCCGGGCGGCCGACGGGCCGCCCGGTTAGCCTGGTTACCTCGTGACCATCGAGGAGCTGAAGAGGGCGGTTGCCGAGGGCACGGTCGACACCGTGCTCCTCGCGATCGCCGACATGGAGGGGCGCCTGCAGGGCAAGCGCCTGACCGCCTCGCACTTCCTCGGCGACGTGATGGACCACGGGGCGGAGGGATGCAACTACCTGCTCGCCGTCGACGTCGACATGGAGACCGTCGAGGGCTACGAGATGGCGTCGTGGTCGCGCGGCTACGGGGACTTCCAGATGAAGCCCGACATGGCGACGCTGCGGCCGGTTCCGTGGCAGCCGGGCACGGTGATGGTCATCGCCGACCTGCAGTGGGAGGACGGCCGCGAGGTCGTCGCCTCACCGCGGCAGATACTCCGCAAGCAGCTCGCTCGCCTCGCCGAGCGTGGCCTGATCGCCAATGCCGGGACGGAGCTCGAGTTCATCGTCTTCAAGACGACGTACGAGGACGCGTGGCGCTCCGGCTTCCGCGACCTCGATCCGGCGAATCTCTACAACGTCGACTACTCGCTGCTGGGGACCGCGCGCGTCGAGCCGCTGATCCGCCGGATCCGCAACGAGATGGCCTCCGCCGGGCTCACGGTCGAGAACTCCAAGGGAGAGTGCAACCTCGGCCAGCACGAGATCAACTTCCGCTACGGCGAGGCGCTCAAGACCGCCGATGAGCACGCCATCTACAAGAACGGCGCCAAGGAGATCGCCGCGCAGGAGGAGCACTCGATCACGTTCATGGCGAAGTTCAACGAGCGCGAGGGCAACTCCTGTCACATCCACTGCTCGCTAGCTCACTCCGAGGGAGAGAACGAGGGCCGCAACGCTTTCGGTCTGGACCGGCAGCTCTTCGAGCGCTTCCTCGCCGGCCAGCTCGCCTGCCTTCGCGAGATGACGCTGATGTACGCGCCTTACGCCAACTCCTACAAGCGCTTCGTTCCCGGATCCTTCGCCCCGACCGCGGTTGCGTGGGGCGAGGACAACCGCACCTGCTCGCTGCGGGTCGTCGGCCACGGCGAGGCGCTGCGCCTCGAGAACCGCCTGCCCGGCGCCGACGTCAACCCGTATCTCGCGCTGAGCGCGATGATCGCCGCCGGCCTCCACGGCATCGACGCCGAGCTTCCCCTCGAGCCGGCCTTCGAGGGCAACGCCTACGAGTCGGGAGCGCCGCGCGTGCCGACGAACCTCTACGAGGCGCGCGATCTCTTCTCGGCCAGCGAGGTCGCCCGAGAGGCCTTCGGCGAGGAGGTGGTCGATCACTACCTGAACCGCGCCCGGATCGAGATCGAGGCCACCGAGGCCACGGTGACCGATTTCGACAAGTACCGCGGCTTCGAACGACTTTGACGGGCCGGGAGACCGACGGGCGACGTCCTCCTCAAGGTCGATGAGGCCGGTCGTCGGCATCACCGCGGCGTTCGAGAGCGCCCGCTGGGCAGTCTGGGAGGACATCGAGGTCAACATCTCCCAGCGCACCTACTCCGATCGCGTCGACGAGGCGGGTGGGGTGCCGCTGCTGCTGCCGGCGAGCGCGACCGGAACCGCGGAGCCGAAGGCGATCCTCGATCGCATCGATGCGCTGCTGCTCAGCGGTGGCGCCGACCTCGACCCGGCGAGCTACGGCGCCGCCGCTGATCCGCGCACGACGAACACCCGTCGCGCCCGCGACGACTTCGAGGTGTCGCTGTGCCGAGCTGCACTCGACCGCGGGATGCCCGTGCTCGGTATCTGCCGCGGCTTCGAGATCATCAACGTCGCCCGCGGAGGCGACCTCGTGCAGCACCTCGACGACGCCGAGATGCACGTGCACACCCCGGGGACGTTCAGCGACCACCGGGTGCGGCTCGAGCCGGGCTCGCTCGCCGCCACCGCCGCGGGGGAGACCGACATCGCCGTGCGATCCCATCACCATCAGGGCATCGGACGGCTCGGTGAGGGGCTCGTCGCGACCGGATGGGCGCATCCCGGCGGGGTCGTCGAGTCGATCGAGATGCCCCGAGCGCCTGGGGAGCCGGGGGAGCCGGGAGCGCCGGGATGGGTGCTCGGCATCCTCTGGCACACGGAGGAGGAGGCCTCGAGCCGGGTGATGGCGGCGTTCTGCGCGGCCGCCGCAACTTCAACGAAGGAGGTGGGCGTGTGAGCACGCTGCAGGTGATCGAACCGTCCAAGGCCGAGGTGATGGCCGACATCCCGCGGGCGGGCGCCGAGGAGGTGGACGCCGCCGTCGCCAGGGCGAAGGCCGCCTTCCCGGATTGGCGCGCCGTCTCACCGGGCGATCGCGCCGCCCTCCTGCGCCGTCTCGCCGACGGACTCGAGGAATCCCTCGAGGACCTCGCCAGGCTCGAGGCCCGCAACGCCGGCAAGCCGATCGGCGACGCCCGCGGCGAGATGGGGATGGTCGTTGAGACCTACCGCTACTACGCGGGCGCCCCCGAGCGCCTGCTCGGGCAGACGATCCCGGTCGCCGGCGGCGTCGACATGACCTTCCGCGAGCCGCTCGGCGTCGTCGGCCTGATCGTCCCCTGGAACTTCCCGCTGGTGATCACCTCGTGGAAGTGCGCGCCCGCGCTCGCCGCCGGTAACACGATCGTGCTCAAGCCCGCCGAGCTGACCCCCCTGACCGCCCTCGAGCTCGAGCGCATCGCGCTCGAGGCGGGGATCCCCGAGGGCGTCCTGAACGTCGTCGTCGGCCCTGGGTCGGTGTGCGGCAGCCGCCTCGTCGAGCACCCCGACGTCGCCAAGGTCGCCTTCACCGGCTCGACCGAGGTCGGCCGCGGGATCGCCGCGGCCGCTGCCGGGACGATCAAGCGGGTGACGCTCGAGCTCGGCGGCAAGTCCGCCAACGTCGTGTTCGCCGACGCCGACCTCGAGGCCGCCGCGGCCGCAGCGCCCTCCGCGGTCTTCGGCAACGCGGGCCAGGACTGCTGCGCGCGCTCGCGGATCCTCGTCGAGCGTCCGGCCATGGACGAGTTCTTGGCGGCGCTCGAGCGCTCGGTCAAGGCGATTCGCGTCGGCGACCCGCTGGACGAAGCAACCGGGATGGGGCCGCTGATCTCGGCCGGCCAGCTGGAGACCGTCGGCTCCTTCGTCCCAGATGACGCTCCGATCGCGATTCGCGGCGACGCCCCCTCGGGCCCGGCCAACCCGGGCTACTGGTTCCCGCCGACGGTGCTGGCGCCGATGAGCAACGACGACCGCGCGGCCCGCGAGGAGATCTTCGGCCCTGTGGCCTGCGTGATCCCCTTCGACGGCGAGGAGGAGGGCCTGCGAATCGCCAACGACACGATCTACGGGCTCTCGGGGTCGATCTGGACCCGCGACGGCGCCAAGGCCCTGCGCGCAACCCGCGCGCTCGAGACCGGCGTCATCTCGGTCAACTCGAACTCCTCGGTGCGGGTGTCCACCCCCTTCGGCGGCTTCAAGCAGTCGGGGGTGGGGAGGGAGCTCGGCCCCGACGCCCTCGACCACTACACCGACGTCAAGAACGTCTACATCGCCACCGACGGCTGAGTCGAGGCTGGCCGCGCCGCCGCGCCCGCGCCTTACCTGGCGACACGGGCCAGGGCGTCGAACTCGGTCAGGAGGCGCGCCGCGCAGCGAGGTCAGCGAGCACGTAGGTGGCGAGGTCGTAGTCCACGGGTTCCCCCCACGAACCCGGAGCCACGGTCTGGTCATCCACTTCGCCTGGCTTCAGGCCGCCCGCCTCGACGCAACGGCGGACTGTCCCAGCGCCGGTCGGGGGTATCACCGGCAACGGGTGCCCCCGGGGCGTGCGGAACTCGAGGCCGGCCGCTGTCCGCACGATCGAGAAGCCGCCCTCGTGGACGAGGCGATGATGGTGACGGCAGAGCTGCACGAGGTTGTCCAGTGACGTCTCCCCGCCACTCGCCCAGTGCTCGATGTGGTGGGCGTCGATGAAGTGGTCCCGGTCACATCCGGGGAAACGACAGCCGCCGTCACGACTGCGCAGTGCAACGCGCGATGGACGGTGGCACCGAGCGCGTCCGACGGCCGACCGAGAGCGGTTCGCCGTCGCGTTCGATCAGGGCGACGATCGACGCGTCGCAACCAAGTCGGCGAACCGTCTCCGCGGGCAGCGTTGGTCCACCCTCGATCGTCGCCGGCGCAGCGTCCGGGGAGCGCAGCGCGTCCAGCTCGACGTGGACGACCACCTGGTTGCGCTCGCCGCCGGTCGCCGCGCCCAGGCCTCGGGAGACGGCGGATTCGGCCATCGCGACCAGTGCGTCGGCCTTGTCGGGAGCTTCCGTGCGTTGCCCTCCGGCCGACGCCCCGTCGACCCCCTTCGCCTCTCCGCCTCGCTCGGCGGCCTCTGAGCGCCTCGCCCTCCACACCGACTCCCTGGCGATGTCGAGAGCCTTCAGGAGCAGAGCCCCCTCCTCGGCCGGCAGGTTCGCGCGGATCGAAAGGGTGCCGTCCTCCTCCCAGCGGGTTGCGACGTGCCGCTTGAAGGCGCTCGGTCCACTCGCGTCGGGATCGAGCGCACGCCTGTAGCCACTCAGGATCCGCTCCAGCTGCGCCGCCGTCGCCTCTGCGGCCAGCGTCAGGAGCTCCTCCTCCATCTCGGGCGTCGCCGCGCGGGTCAGGGCGCGGACCTTCGAGTAGCTCAGCGCGCCCCGTCGGAATTCCGAAGCTATCCGCGGAAGCTCATCCAATGCCCGCGCCACGCGAAGCTGCTCCCGCGCCGCCCGGGGCGTGATCGAGCACCGCCAAGCTAGCCACGAGGCGCAGGAGACGAACCCCGAGGCCTCGTGCGCTCCGCGGCGATCGTACTCGGCGATCAGCGCCAGCCAGCGAGCGGTCGCTGCGTTGATGTGGGCTGCCAGCTCGCAGATCGCGGTTTCGACCTGAGGGGTGGGCAACCCGTCCAGGGAGGGCTCTTCGCCGTAGTGATCAGGTGAAGAGCCCATGAGGAACATATGTTCGAGACTACGCCTGCGGCCGGACGGAAAAGTGTGTCAACGGAGGCGTTTCCGCCGCCGATCAGGGCTCCGACCCGAGGCCCCGGGCGCACGCGACACCAGAACTTGATGTCGCGGTTCCGCGGAGACATCATGCGGCGCGACCAGCCGCGCAAAGCATCCGCCATCCCTTCTGGCCCACGCTGGTCGCGGTAAAGGGGTCGGTTGGGGTCGGGGGGTCGGGGGTCGGAGGTCGGCGTCGGGGACCGGGGGTCACACATCCGTCACGAACTACCCCGTCAGAGGGAGGTTCCGCGGAGACATCCGGAGCCGGACGCGGCGCTCGGGTGGTCTGCCTGTCGCTTTCGCCCACGGCCACCTTCGCTGCCCGCGGTCCAACCGATAGCCTCGCGCCACCATGAGCTCGAGCAGTGACAGCCGCGGACGACTTCAGGACAAGGTCTGCGTCATCACCGGCGCGGCGAGCGGGATCGGCGCCGAGACGGCGCGGCTGTTCGGTGAGGAGGGCGCCACGGTCGTCGGCGTCGACCTCAGCCCTGACGCGGTCGGCGACCTCGCGCTCGAGGTCGACGTCACCGACGAGGAGCAGGTCGAGGCGATGTACCAGCGCGTCGCCGACGAGTACGGCCGCGTCGACGTCCTCTTCAACAACGCCGGCATCAACCCGCCCGACGACCAATCGGTCCTCGACACCGAGCTCGAGTGGTTCGAGCGCGTCCAGCGGGTCAACCTGACCAGTGTCTTCCTCTGCTGCAAGCACGGCATCCCGCACCTGCTCGCCAACGACCCGCCCGGCGGCTCCGTGATCAACACCGCCTCGTTCGTCGCGGTCATGGGCGCGGCGGTCTCCCAGGTCTCATACACGGCCTCGAAGGGCGCGGTGCTGTCGATGTCGCGTGAGCTCGGCGTCGAGTTCGCGCGCCGAGGTGTGCGCGTCAACGCACTCTGCCCGGGTCCGGTCGACACGCCGCTCTTGCAGGACCTCTTCGCCTCCGACCCGGGGAAGGCCGCTCGCCGACTCGTCCACCTGCCGCTGGGCCGCTTCGCCGAGGCGCGGGAGATCGCCCAGGGCGCCCTCTTCCTCGCCAGCGACGACAGCTCCTACGTGACGGCCTCGACCTTCCTCGTCGACGGCGGCCTCTCCGGCGCCTACCTGACCCCGGAGACCGGCGAGTAGCTCCCGCCCCGCTCGCGCCGCCCGGCCAGCCCAAGACGCCCGAGCTAGTCCCGCCGCGGCGGGCGCCAGCAGCTGAGGACGTCGACCATCTGCTCCCACTCGAGCGCAGGCCGTTCGCATTCTCCGTTCGTGCGCATCCCGATCAGCAGCAGCTCGAGGTAGCGTCGCCACAGATCCGGCTCGACCGTCGCCGAGGCGTCGGCGATCCCACCGAGCATGATCTGGATCATGGGCAGGTCCGGGGGGGCGAAATCGCTGCGCAGATCTCCCGAAGCCTTCGCCCGCTCGATCAGCTCACTGCCGATCGGGCGCATGCGCTCACGGATCTCGCCGATCTTCGCCTTGCCCTCGCCGGAGCCGAGAAGGATCTCCTTGAGGCCGCGGTCTGATGACTGCAACTCGGTCGAGCGTTCGATGAACGCGACGAGGCCGTCCCACGGATCTTCGATCGCGAGGCACTCCTCTCCGAGCTCCACCATCTGATCGATGCGCTCGTCGAAGAGCGCCTCGATCAACTCCGAGCGCGAGCTGAAGCGGCGGTAGGCGGTGCCGACGCCGACTCCGGCGCGCTTGGCGATGTCGTCGAGGGAGACGTGAAGGCCGCGCTCGGCGAACAGCTCCTTGGCGGCATCGAGGAGGAGCTGGCGATTGCGCTCAGCATCCGCTCGGAGCTGTCGTTTCGGCTTCGTCGGCTTCGTCTGCGTCGTCTGCGTGGACATGGGTCACAGAGCTTACAAAACGGAGGAGCATTCTCCACTTCTTTGCTACGGTGGCCTTCCTAAGTTGAGAACCAACCTCCGCTTATCCGTCTTACAAGGAGCCCCCGAACCGAATGCAAGCAGCAGCGAATCCCCACCACGAGCGCCGTTGGCTGATCCTCGCCGTACTCAGCCTGGCCCAGCTGATGGTCGTGCTCGACGCGACCATCGTCAACATCGCCCTTCCCTCCGCCCAGGCGGATCTCGGCTTCGGCGACGACCAGCGGCAGTGGATCATCACCGCCTACGCGCTCTCCTTCGGCTCGCTCCTGCTGCTCGGCGGTCGCATCTCCGACATGTTCGGCCGCAAGTGGACCTTCGTCGCGGGCCTGATCGGGTTCGCCGTCGCGTCGGCGATCGGTGGTGCGGCGCCCAGTTTCGAGGTCCTCGTCGGCGCCCGCGCCCTGCAGGGCGTCTTCGGGGCGCTCCTCGCTCCGGCGGCGCTGTCGCTGCTGACGACCACCTTCACGGAGCCCGATGAGCGCGGTAAGGCGTTCGGCGTCTTCGGGGCGATCGCGGGTAGCGGCGCTGCCGTCGGTCTGCTGCTCGGAGGTGTCCTCACCGAGTACCTCGACTGGCGCTGGTGCCTCTACGTCAACCTGATCTTCGCGGCGGTTGCCGTGTTCGGCGCGCTGAGCCTCATCCACAACCAGCGCTCCGGCACGCACACGGCTCCCGACCTCCCGGGCACGCTCACGGCCTCCGGGGGGCTCTTCGCCCTCGTCTACGGCTTCTCCAACGCCGAGCAGACGAGTTGGACGGACCCGCTGACGCTCGGCATGTTCGCGGCGGCGATCGTCCTCCTCGGAGCGTTCATCGCCATCGAGCGCCGCGCCGAGCACCCCCTGCTGCCCCTCCGCGTCGTCCTCGATCGTGACCGCGGCGGCTCCTACCTCGCCGTCGCGATGTCTGCCATCGCGATCTTCGCGGTGTTCCTGTTCCTCACCTACTTCCTGCAGCAGAACCTCGGGATGTCGCCGGTCACCTCGGGTCTCGCGTTCCTGCCGATGGTGGTCGGGATCGTCATCTCCTCGACGACGGCGAACGTGAAGCTGCTCGCCAAGGTCGGCGCCCGCCCGCTGGTTCCCACCGGAATGACCCTCGGCGCTCTCGGGATGCTCTACCTGACCGGGTTGAGCACCGACTCGAGCTACGCGACGGACATCCTGCCCGCGCTGATCGTCATGGGACTCGGCTTCGGGCTGATCTTCGCCCCGTCGATCGCGACCGCGACCCTGGGTGTGGACCCGGCAGACGCCGGCGTCGCCTCGGCGATGGTCAACACCTCCCAGCAGGTGGGCGGCTCGATCGGCACGGCGCTGCTCTCGACGCTGGCGGTCAGCGCAACCGAGGCGTTCGCGTCCGGATCCGCGCAGACCCCCCAGCTGATGGCGGCCGCGGAGGTCCACGGCTACACGACCGCCTTCTACTGGTCCGCGGGCATCTTCGCCCTCGGTGCAGTCGCCGCGGCGCTGCTGCTGCGCCCGAAGGGTGGGCGCGCCGAAGCGGTCGGCGAGCCCGTCCTCGCGCACTGAGCGCCGAGCACCGAGCGCTGAGCGGCCGGCGCCGAACGTCACTGAATGCGCCCTCTGGGGGGTAGTGAGTGACGTTCGGCGGGGCGGGGACGGACGGGCGGGCGCACCGGCCGCATCTAGACTGGCCGTGTGGCCCGAGACGACGCCGAAGACAGCACGCAGATCAGCACGCAGATCAGATTCGACGAGCGCGGCCTCGCCCCATGCGTCATCCAGGACGCTTCGACGGGTGAGGTGCTGACGCTCGCCTACGTCAACGCGGAGGCGCTGGAGCGCACTCGCGAGACGGGCGAGATGCACCTGTGGAGCCGCTCCCGGGACGAGCTCTGGCACAAGGGTGCGACCTCGGGCAACGTGCAGAGGGTGCGCGAGCTCCGCTACGACTGCGACGCCGACGCCGTCCTCGCGCTCGTCGACCCGGCGGGACCCGCGTGCCACACCGGCGAGCGCACCTGCTTCCACCGGGCACTCGGCGCCACCGACGGCGACGAGGGCCCCGGGGCCGTCAGCTTCGAAGCTCTGCCCGAGCTCGAACGGACCCTCGCCGCCCGCAAGGCCGATCGGCCCGAGGGCTCCTACACCTCGCAGCTTCTCGCCGATCCCGACCTGATCGGGGAGAAGGTCCGCGAGGAGGCCGATGAGGTCGCTCGCGCGGTTGCGGGCGAGTCCGACGAGCGGATCGCCGAGGAGGCGGCCGACGTCCTCTACCACCTCGAGGTCGCACTGCTCTCGCGCGACGTGCCCCTCACGCGGGCCTTCGACGTCCTCCTGGCAAGGCGCCGTTGACCGTGGCGGGCATCGGTCCCCAGGGGCCCCAGGTCGCTCAGAGCCCGGCCGTGGCTCCGGGCGGGCCCTCGCCGTCGCTGGAGGAGGCGCGCGAGCTCGCCCGCGAGGGGACGGTCGTGCCGATCGTCCACACCTTCGTCGAGGACACCGAGACACCCGTCTCCGCCTTTCTGAAGCTGCGCGGGGAGAGCCCCGCCTACCTGCTCGAATCGGCCGAGCAGGGTGGCCGGCTCGGGCGCCACTCATTCCTCGGCTTCAGTCCGCGGCTTCACCTCCGTTGGGTCGATGGCGAGCTGCTCGAGTGGGAGGGCGACGCCGCCGCGGCTCCGGTCACCGGACCCGACGCGGCCGAGCCGACCAGGCGCACCGTCGCACCCGATCCTTACGGCGCCGTCGCCGAGCGCCTCGCCACCTTCGACCTCGCCGGTGGCGAGGAGCTGCCGTTCGCGGGCGGCGCGGTCGGGCTGTTCGGATACGACCTCGTGCGCACCGTCGAGCCGCTCGGCGACCCGAACCCCGACCCGCTGGGCCTGCCGGACCTTGCGCTGATGGTCTGCGAGCTGATCGTCGCCTTCGACCACCACCGCCACGAGGTCTCGATCATCGCCCTGACGCTGGGGGAAGGGGATGGAGACGACGATGGCTTCGATGCCGCCTACGCGCGCGCCTGCAAGCTCATCGAGGGCACCCGCGAGCGGCTCCGGGGCGAGATCCCGCGTCCCTCCTCGGCGGCCGGTGACGATCGCGCGCAGGCGCAGGCGCAGGCGCAAGTGGAGGTTGACTGGCGCTCCAACCTGACGCGGGAGCAGTTCGAGTCGAACGTCTCCCGGATCGTCGAGTACCTGTACGCCGGAGACGCCTTCCAGGTCGTGCCCTCGCAGCGCTTCAGCTCACCCTGCCCGGTCGAGGCCTTCTCGATCTACCGCGGCCTGCGGGCCGTCAACCCATCCCCGTACATGTACTTCCTCGACTTCGGAGACTTCGAGATCGCCGGAGCCTCCCCCGAGCCGCTCGTCAAGGTCTCCGGCGGCCGGGTGGAGACGCGCCCGATCGCCGGGACGTACCCGCGGGGCGAGAGCGAGGAGGAGGACCGCGCCAACGGCGAGGCGATGCTCGCCGACCCGAAGGAGCGAGCCGAGCACGTGATGCTCGTGGACCTCGGCCGCAACGACCTCGGGCGGGTGTGCCGCTACGGGACGGTCCGCGTCGACGAGCTGATGACCGTCGAGACCTACTCGCACGTGCTCCACATCGTCAGCCGCGTCTCCGGCGAGCTGCGGGAGGGAATGGGGGCGCTCGACGTGCTGCGCTCCGCGCTCCCGGCAGGGACCCTGTCGGGTGCTCCGAAGGTGCGGGCGATGCAGATCATCGACGAGCTCGAGCCGGTCAAGCGCTGCTCCTATGGCGGCGCGATCGGCTACGTCGACTTCCGCGGCGACCTCGACACCGCCATCCACATCCGCACCGTCGTCGTCAAGGACGGCCAGATGCACGTGCAGGCCGGAGGGGGGACCGTCGCCGACGCCGTCCCGGCCAACGAGTACCGGGAGTCGCTGCAGAAGGCGAAGGCGATCTTCCGCGCCGTCGACGTCGCCGTCGAGCACCCGGAGTGGGACTAGGGCCCCAGGGAACTAGGAACTAGGGAGTGGGAGTGGAAGATCCGGCCTGACATGCGCGTCCTCGTCATCGACAACTACGACTCCTTCACCTACAACCTCGTCCAGTACCTGGGCGAGCTCGGGGCGGAGGTCGACGTCGTCCGCAACGATCGCGCGAGCGTCGAGGAGCTGCTCGCCCGGCGGCCCGACCGGCTCGTCATCTCCCCGGGACCCTGCACACCGGCCGACGCCGGCATCTCGATCGAGGCCTCGCGGAGCTTCCCCGAGGCCGGGATTCCGACTCTCGGCGTCTGCCTCGGCCATCAGTCGATGGTGGAGGCCTTCGGGGGCGAGGTCGTGCAGGGAGAGCCCGTCCACGGCAAGGACGCTGAGATCACCCACGACGGCAGGACGATCTTCGCCGGGCTGCCCAGCCCACTGACCGTGGGCCGCTACCACTCCCTGCTCGCTTCGCCGGACCTGCCCGACTGCCTCGAGCTCAGCGCCTCCTACGGCGAGCTCGTGATGGCGGTGCGGCACCGGGAGCTCCCCGCCGAGGGGGTCCAGTTCCACCCGGAGTCGGTACTGACCCCAGAGGGCAAGCGGATGCTCTCCAACTTCCTCGGCGTGGACCCGCCCGCCGCCGGCTGAGGCTGGACTGATAGAAGCCTCCGCCGTGCCCAACGACGTCCTCACCCGCGCCATCGACGCCGTCGCCTCCGGCGAGCACCTGACGGCCGACCACGCCTCGACCGTGCTCGCCGAGATCATGGAGGGACGCGCCAGCGACGTGCAGACCGGCGCGTTCCTGATCGCGCTGCGCGCGAAGGGCGAGACGGTCCCGGAGCTGATCGGCCTCGCGCGGACGATGCGCTCGCTCGCCACCCCCGTCGAGACCGGGCGCCACGACCTCGTCGACACGGCGGGGACCGGGGGAGGGCCCTCGACCTTCAACGTCTCGACTACCGCGGCGCTCATCGCGGCCGGGGCGGGGCGCGCGGTCGCCAAGCACGGCAACCGCTCGAGCACGTCGCGCTCCGGCTCCGCCGACATGCTGGAAGCGCTCGGCATCCGGATCGAGCTGACCCCGGAGGAGGTCGCGGAGTCGATCCGCGAGACCGGCTTCGGCTTCATGTTCGCCCCCGCCCACCACGCCGCGATGAAGCACGTCGTCCCGACGCGCAAGGAGCTCGCGGTGCGGACGATCTTCAACTTCCTCGGGCCGCTCACCAATCCCGCCGGCGCGACCCGCCAGCTCCTCGGCGTCTCCGACCGGCGCTACCAGGAGACGATCGCCGAGGCACTCGCGGGGCTCGGGGCGGAGCACGCGCTCGTCGTCTCCGGCGAGGACGGGCTCGACGAGCTGACCATCCACGGGCGCACCCGCGTGATCGAGGTTCGCGACGGCGGCACCTCCGAGTGGTTCGCGGAGGCGAGCGACTACGGGCTCGGCGAGGCACCGATCGAGGCGATCGCAGGGGGCGAGCCCGGCGACAACGCCGCCGTCGCGGAGTCCGTGCTCGCCGGAGAGCCCGGTCCGGCGCTCGACATCGCCCTGCTCAACGCGGGAGCCGCGATCTACGTCGGCGGCGGTGCCGACGATCTCGCCGCCGGTGTCACCGCGGCGCGCATGGCGGTCGCGTCGGGGGCCGCCGAGGCGGTCGTCGCCAAGCTGCAGCGCTGATCTGCGCGTCCGTCCGCGGGGCCGGGCCGCAGGTTCTGGGTCTGAGTCACCGCGAGGATCGCTTTCCTCGGCGCCGACCAGTAGCCTGATCCCTGGATGAGCACCCTCGATCAGCTCGTCGACGCGGCGCGGGAAGGCGTGCGCAGGCGCAGTTCGCAGGTCTCCGGTGAGGAGCTGCGTTCACAGCTGGGCACTCGCACCGGATCACGCCCGTTCAAGGAGGCCCTGGTGCGTCCCGGGCTGAGCGTCATCGCCGAGTTCAAGCGCGGCTCACCTTCGGCGGGGGCCATCCGCCCCGACGCCGACGTCGCGGGCTTCGTCAGCGCCTACGAGCGCGGCGGCGCGGCGGCGGTCTCCGTCCTCACCGACGAACCTCACTTCCACGGCTCGCTCGGCGATCTCGAGGCCGCCCGCGAGGCGACGAGCCTGCCGATCCTCCGCAAGGACTTCATCGTCGAGCCTTACCAGCTCTGGGAGGCCGTGATCGCGGGGGCCGACGCCGCGCTGCTGATCGTGGCGGCGCTCGCCGACGAGGACCTGCAGGTGCTGTTCGAGGAGGCCTCGGCGCTCGATCTCGATTGTGTCGTCGAGGTCCACGACGAGGAGGATCTCGAACGCGCGCTTCGCATCGAGCCGGATGTGATCGGGATCAACAACCGCAACCTCAAGAACCTCCAGGTGGACACCGAGACGACCGCCGAGCTGGTCACCGACATACCCGCCGGCTTCACGGTCGTCGCCGAGTCCGGCTACACGGGGCGCGATCAGATCGAGGAGCTCGACCGGATCGGCGTCGACGCGGTCCTCATCGGCGAGACCCTGATGCGCTGCGAGGATCCCGAGGTGATGGTCCGCTCGCTGACGCTGGACGAAGACGCCACTCGCGAGCATCTCTTCACCGACGAGCGCTGACGGCGCGGGGGAGTCTTCAGGCGGCTCCCCATTGCGGGAAGCGCCCCGGTCGGCCATGCTGGGAGAGCCGAGAAGGGAAATGGGCGGGAAGAAGAAGTGAGAGGATCGAACGCGATGGAGCACATGCGCGTCAGCGGAGTCAGGTGTGGAGGCCTGCTCGCGACCGTCGCCATCTGCCTCATCTGCCTCACGTGCTCACTGGTGGTGCTGCTTCCCGCTTCCGCGGGCGCACTCAGCATCGACGTCTCCGGCAACCACTTCGTCGATGGCAAGGGCAAGCGGTTGCGCCTGATCGGCGTCAACCGCTCGGGCTCGGAGTACTCGTGCGCCGGCGACGACGGGCAGGGCGGCCACGGCTACGCGATCTTCCAGGGTCCGGTGAACGACCGGGCGATCGAAGCGATGAAGAAGTGGCGGGTCAACGCCGTCGCGCTGCCGCTCAACGAGGCGTGCTGGCTCGGTGGCTACGGCGGCCTCAACCCGAGCTTCAGCGGCGCCCCTTACCGGGAAGCGGTCGAGGCCTACGTGAACCGCCTCAACCGCCACGGGATCTACGTCGTGCTCAGGCTGTCGGGCGCGGGGCCCGGCGAATCGGTGTACGGGTCCGTACCCGGCGACGCCGAGGCGCCGATGGCCGACGCCGACCACTCGATTGACTTCTGGACTTCGGTGGCGACCGAGTTCCGCGACAACCACGCGGTGCTCTTCCATCTCTACGACGAGCCGCACAAGATCCAGTGGGCCTGCGTCCTGTATGGATGCACGGTCGACGCCGACGGCTCCGATGGCGAGCCGATCTTCGGCCAGTACGAGGCGACCGGCCACAAGCAGCTGCTCGGAGCCATCCGCGCAACCGGGGCGACGCAGCCGATCGTGATCTCGGGGATCGACTTCGCGGGCCAGGTGGACGAGTGGGAGAAGTACGCGCCTGAGGATCCGCTCGACAAGCGGGTCGTCGGCTGGAACTCCTTCGACTACTCCGGCAACCTGGCGAGCTCGAAGCCGGACCTGGCCGGTCTCTCACGCAAGTTCCCGGTGCTGGTCGGCGGGTTCGGCGACACCGATTGCAACTCCGGCTACAGCCGCAAGCTGATGCGCTTCGCGGACTCCAACGGGATCTCCTACCTGGCCTGGACCTGGAACACCGAAGCCGACTACGGGGGCTGTGCCAACGCCTTGCTGGGTCCGAAGCTGTCGGCCTACTATTCCGCCAAGCCGAGCGGGTTCGGCAAGGGAGTCCGTGACCACTACCGCGATCTCGCGGCGAAGGGCAGCAAGGGCAACAAGGGCAACAAGGGGAAGGGGAGCAAGTGACCGTGACCGGGAAGGTTCTGAGCGGGTGGGCGATGAAGGCGTTGAAGGCGCTGACCGCGCTGCTTCTGTGCGCCGCGATGCTGCTCGTCACGACCGGGCCCGCCGCGGCCGGCGGCAACGCAAAGCTCGTCGTCGCCGGCGGCAAGGTGAAGGTGAAGAAGGGCAACCTCAAGGGCTCCTTCACGATCCGCAACGTCGGCGGCGCGAGGTCGGCCAAGACCAGCGCCAGTCTCAAGGTCAAGACCCCCGGCAGGGATCCGGTCGCCGGCCGCTACGCGGTGCGGGCGCTGGCGCCCGGGGGCACGGCGAAGGCCAAGGTGAAGGTCCCCGTTCCCTCCGGCCTTCCCGACGGTAAGTCGCCGATCGTCCTCTGCGTGCAGGGGGACTGCGCGAAGCTCGGCAAGGTCAAGGGCCCCGGCGGTGGCGGTGGCGGTGGCGGCGGGGGTGGCGGTTCGGGTTCGTCGGTTCCGAACAACCCCATCGACTTCCCGACCGACGAGCCGTTCGAGCTGACCAGCAGCGCCAGCAAGTACTGGGTCGTCGTGCCCTCCAGCTACGACGCCTCCCACCAGACCCCGACGACGCTGTTCGTCTGGAGTCACGGTTGCGGCGGCGACAGCGGCGGCGACATCTTCAACATCAGCCCCGGCGGCAATGCGCAGAGCTGGATCTCGGTCAGCGTCGGCGGCCGCGACGGCGGCTGCTGGGATCCGAGCGGCGATCAGGACAAGGTGATGAAGGCGATCTCGGACATGAAGTCGCACTTCAACGTGAACCCGCGCACCATCGTCCTCGGCGGTTACTCCTCCGGCGGAGACCTCTCCTACCGGACGGCGTTCGAGCACTCGAACCAGATCGCCGGCATCCTCGTCGAGAACACGTCGCCCTTCAAGGACATCGGGCTGACCCAGGACCAGGCGATCGCGGCGGCGTCATCGAAGTTCAACATCGTCCACCTGGCGCACCTGCAGGACGACGTCTACCCGATCGCCACGGTCCGGAGCGAGACCGACGCGCTCAGTGCGGCGGGATTCCCGATCGAGCGGATCGAGCGCACCGGGACCCACTTCGACAACCCCGGTGATGTCGTCGCGGGCAATCCCGTTCCGGGAACCGATGCCGATGTGGTGACCTTCCTGCTGCCTCACCTCAACGACGGTTGGACCTCGCCCGGTTGAGCGGGGTCGGCTTGCCGGGTTGAGCGATAATCCCTCGCCCCCGGCGCCGATCCCGGCGCCGGCGACGGGTGTGGGGGTCAGACGGTGATCGAGCGCGGATCGAGCTTCGGCGGATACACGATCGAGCGGCAGCTCGGTAGCGGCGGGATGGGCGTCGTCTACGAAGCGGTGCAGCGCTCGCTCGACCGGCGGGTGGCGCTGAAGATCCTCAAGCCGGAGCTCGCCACCGACCCGGCGTTCGTCGATCGCTTCCGCCGCGAGGGGCGGCTGCAGGCGAAGATCGAGCACCCGCATGTGCTCGACGTCTACGAGGTCGGCGAGAGCGACGATCACGATCTGTTCCTGGCGATGCGCCTCGTCGACGGCCCGACCCTCGCCGATCTCCTGCGGGTCGGCGAGCTCGACGCTGCGCGAACCGTGGATCTGCTCGGGCAGGTCGGCGAGGCTCTCGATGCCGCCAACGGCGCCGGCCTCGTGCACCGCGACGTCAAGCCGCAGAACGTGCTCGTCGGAGACGGCGATCACGCCTTCCTCGCGGATTTCGGGCTGAGCCGGATCGGCACCGACCCGGAGTCGCGATCCCGCCCGACGGTGGGCACGGTCGCCTATGTCGCACCCGAGGTGGTCGCCGGCGAATCCCCCGGGCCGGCCTCCGACCGCTACGCGTTCGCCGCGACGCTGTTCCATTGCCTGACCGGTGACGTCGTCTTCCCCCGCGGGTCGGAGGCGGCGGCGTTGTACGCGCATGCGAGCGAGCCGCCGCCGCGGATCAGCGCGCGTCGCCCGGAGCTGCCCGCGGCGCTCGATCAGGTCTTCGAGGAGGCTCTCGCCAAGGACCCCGGCCGGCGCCCCGCCAGCGCCCGCGGGCTCGTCGCGTCGGTGCGCGAGCGGCTCGTCGCCGCCGGGGTGGCGGACCTCGGTCCGCCCCGGCTCGGTCCGCCCAGCGGGGTCTCGCCGGAGACCCTGCCGCCCGCGACCGCGCCCGCGTCCGCGACCGCAAGAGCTTCCGGCGGCGACCGCGCTCCCGGGCGAGGTCGCCTCACCGGGATCCTCGCGATCGTGGCACTCCTCGCGGCCCTGCTCGGGGCCGGGGTGGCCACCCTCCTCGGCGATGGCGACGGCGGGGGTGACGGTGAGGAGGCGGGGGCCGCGGTCCCGGTGCCGGCCGTCCCAAGCGATGCGCAGGCGCTCGGCAGCTCGCTGGAGGCGCCGGATCGCGAGATCGGATGTGAGGGCGAGGCGGCCGAGCCCGCTTCGGAGCCCTGCGCCCTCGCGCAGACCGAGCTCGGGGCCACCCAGCTCGTGGCTCCCGCCGACGGGCTCATCACCGGCTGGGCGGTGCGGGGAGCCAGCGGTGAGATCGCGCTCGATGTGATCAGGCCGCGGGGAGCGGACACGACGAGGGTCGCCCGCTCGCAGTGGGAGTCGGCCGGTAACTCAGGGTCGTTCCACTTCTCAACCAGCCTGCCGGTCGAGCGCGGCGACCTGATCGCCGTGGAGCTCGGGCGTGGTTCGGCCATCGGGGTGCGTGACGCCGACGGCGCCACGATCGAGCGCTGGTCGGACACGATGGGTGGGGCCTATGGTGATCCTGATCCCGACGACAAGGTGCCCGCCGGCCTCGAGTCGGAGCTGCTGCTGCGTGCGGACTTCGTCGCCGGGGCGACCACGGAGCCGCCCGAGGCGCTGACGGGGCGGGCGGTGGAGAGCGCGCCCGAGGGCAAGGTCCGTGACCGGCGCAACGTGCGGATCTCCGAGCCCGCGGCGACGGTCCAGGTGGAGCTCGTCGAGGTCGGTGACCGCGTCGCTCTCGACCTGCTCGACGGAAAGCGGCGGATCCAGCGCGTGTTCATCCCCGGCCTGCTGCCGGGGGGACTGCCCGCCGAGCTCGACGTCTACGTCTACGACGGCAGCTCGACCAGCGAGGTCGACGTCTACTGGGTCAATCCGAGCAGCGGTCGTCTCAACTTCCACTTCTTCACAGTCTCCGCGAAGCAGCTCGAGCTCGTCATCTGAGATGCCCGCACCGATTCGACCCGGAGCCACGATCGAGGGATTCCGGGTCGTATCGCTGATCGGTGGCGGCTCGCGGGGGGCCGTCTACGAGGCGACCCAGATCTCGCTGGAGCGACCGGTGGCCTTGCGGCTGCTGGGCCCCGGCGATCTCTCCGACACCGCCGGTGAGGGGAGCGTTCTCGCGCAGCAGCGCGCGGCGGCCGCCTTCCATCACCCGGGCGTGGTTCCGATCTACGAGGCGGGCTCATGGGGCGAGGGCCGGTTCGTTGCCAGCAGGTTCGTGCGGGGCCGGACGTTCGAGCAGGAGCTCGAGGCGGGCCGGCTCTCGCGCGAGGAGACGACCGCCGTCCTCGACCAGGTTGAGTCGACGCTTGCGGCAGTCCACGCCGCCGGGCTGGTCCACGGACGGGTGAACCCGCGCAACGTCCTGATCGACAGCACCGGAGGACCACTGCTCGCCGATCTCGGGCTCGGTGGGCAGGGCTCCGCCGACGCTGACCGCATCGCGCTCGAGGGCATGCGCGAGCGCGCTGAGCTCGGCCCGCACCGGAGATTCAGCGCGTCTGAGCTGTCGGGACGGCGTCGGTACGCGTTCCTCGGGCTCTCGGCGCTCTCAGCGCTGGCCGTCGCGATCGCGCTGCTCCTGGGGTCCGGATCCGCCGGGGAGGATCCGGCCGCCCAGCCCCCGCCCGACGTCGCGCGGGGTACCGAGGCGATTGGGAGCGAGCTTGCCGCGTCTTCGCCGGGGAGCGTCGGCTGCGCCCGTCAACCCGGCCCGAACACGCCCGCTTGCACGCTCGCGCAGGTCACGCTCGGCGGTCGCTCGGCCAGGGCGCCAGCCGACGGCGTGATCCGCCGGTGGGCGATCCGCGACGCGACCGGCGCGATCGCGCTGCAGGTGATCGGCGTCCGCAACGGCCGCATGTTCCTGCGCTCTTTCTCGCGGGTGGAGTCGGTCCACGATCGGGCTCCCCATGCCTTCGACACCGAGATCGAGGTCAAGCGCGGCGACCTGGTCGGGGTGACTCTGACGCCGGGTGCATCGATCGGCCTGCGGCGCGACGACGGCGAGTCCGCTGCGCTGCGCCTCGGTGGCACCGCCCCCTACGCCCCGGCCAGGGTGAGCACCACCAGGGTCGGGGGCGAGCTGCAGCTTCGCGTCGACGTCGACGAGGGGGCGACGCCGCGCCTCGAGCAGCTGAGCGGCAGTCGGGCCGCGGACGCCCCCGATGGAGCGGCGCTCGCCGTGCAGGTGATCGAGGCGCCGGGCGGCGACACCTACCGCGCCGCGCTGACCGCCGTCGGCGACGCTCTGACGATCGACACCTACACCGACGGTCGCCGGATCGCACGGAGCACCGTGGCCGACGCCCGTCCCGACGGCAGGCTGCTCGCCTTCGAGCAATGCGGGTTCCCATACGGCTTCTGCCTCCGCTGGCTCAACGCCGGTGACCCGCAGCCCGTCGTCCACGGCTACGCGATCGCCGCCGACGGGTCGCTGCGGTTGATCGGGTGAGCTGCCGGCGCAGCGCAGGGGTGGCGGCACCACCCACTTGGGGTATGGCGCAGCCGCCGTCACCGTGCGAGGCTGGGCGGTGATGAGAGCAAGGAGAGGGGTGTCGAGGTGAGCGCTGCGCGAAGCGGACGACGGGTCATGGGGACGGCGGCGACTGTGGCGGCGGCATGTGTCGGCGTCTTCGCCCTGGCGGGTGGCGGCGCCGCCGCAAGCGGGGAGGGAGGCCCAGGGACCGCCCGCTCGTTCGACGATGCCTGCGGGGTCTTCCCGAGCGCTGAGGGGGTCCCCGCGGGGGCGGCCTCGCTCCCCGATCAGCGGGCTTGGAACCAGGACATCTCCCAGTCACCGGTCGACCCCAACTCCGACCAGATCATCTCCTACATCAACTCCCATGGCGACTCCGAGCTGCACCCGGACTTCGGCCGCAACAAGAAGTACGGGATCCCCTACATGAAGGTGGGGGCGAAGACCAAGAGCCTGCGGGTCAAGTTCCAGTACAAGGGCGAGTCCGATCCCGGCAAGTACAAGATCCCGCTGAACGCGCCGATCGAGGGCGGCAAGAACGGCGACGGGGACCGCCACACGATCGCCTTCGACACCTCGGCGTGCAAGCTCTACGAGCTCTACGCCGCCAAGCCGCAGAAGCGCAGCTGGAAAGCCGGCTCCGGAGCGATCTGGGATCTCCGTTCGGCGGGCCTGCGGACCGCGGGCTTCACCTCCGCCGACGCCGCCGGGCTGCCGATCTTCCCGGGCCTCGTTCGCTACGAGGAGGTCGCTGAGGGCGAGATCGACCACGCGATCCGAGTCACCTTCGAATCGACGCGGCACGCCTGGATCAACCCGGCCTCCCACTGCGCCGGCGACACCGACTCGGCGGCGGCACCACCGATGGGGATGCGCTTCCGGCTCAAGGCCTCCTACGACACCTCCGGGCTGACCGGGCAAGCGGCGATCATCGCCGCGGCGCTGAAGCGTTACGGGATGATCAACGCCGACAACGGCTCCAACTGGTTCATCTCCGGCACCGCGAACAAGGGCTGGAGCGACGGCAATCTCAACCAGCTCAAGGAGATCCCCGGCAGCGCGTTCGAGGTCGTGCAGAGCGAGGCGCCCGTCGAGACGTGCTGAGGCGCGTCGCCCACCGGATCCTGGGCGCCGCGGTCGCGGCGGCGGTCCTGACGTCGGTCGCCCCGGCCCGGGCCGACGTCGGCGATCTCACATTCGCCGAGTGCCTGTCGCAGAACGGCAGCGGCGGCACCTGCGCGGATCTGCCCGGCTCCTCCTACGACCAGCCCAACGGCCTCGCCGTCGGACCCACAGGGACGGTCTACTCGACGGGATTCGCCTCCGACAGCATCTACCGGTTCACCCCGGGCTCTGCGGAGGGGCTCGGCTTCGCACAGTGCGTCTCCGGCGCCGGCACACCTCCCTGCCTGCCGCAGGGAGCGCCGCAGATCGACGGTCCCGTCGCCCTGGCGGTGAGCCCCGACGGCCGGTCGCTCTACAGCGCCAACTCCGCTCAGAGCTCGTTCTCCCACTTCCCGATCGCAGCCGACGGGACGCTCTCCTTCGACGCCTGCTTCTCCGAGAACGGCTCAGCGGGCGCCTGCTTCGACACCCCGGGGAGCCTCTTCTCCGCGCCCTCGTCGGTGGCGGTTGCACCCGGAGGCGGCTCGGTCTACGTGACGGCGCTCGCCGGCCACAGCGTCAACCACTTCGACGCGAACGCGCAGGGCGGACTCAGCTTCTCCGACTGCCATGCCAACTTGTTCATGGCCAACCCCTGCACCGGCGTAATCGTGCCCGCGTTCACCGGTCCCACCTCCGTCGTGGTCGGATCGGGCGGAAACTCGGCTGGGGCGATCTACGCCGCCGGGGGCAACTCCGACAGCGTCGCCCACTTCAGCGCGGGGACGGGAGGCGATCTCGAGTACGTCGATTGCGTCTCCGACAACGGCTCGGCGGGAGGGTGCACGAACCTCCCGGGCTCGGGCTCGTTCGACCAGCCGACCGACCTCGCTTTCAGCCCTGACGGGAACACGCTCTACGCGGTCACGCTCGCCGGCAACTCGATCTTCCGTTTCTCGGTCGGGTCCGGCGGCACGCTCAGCTTCGCCGGATGCGATTCGGCGACCGGCTCGGGCGGCGCCTGCGACACCGACCGGATCGCGCCGATGTCCGCGCTCGCGGTGAGCGCCGACGGGCGATCCATCTACACGACCAGCGGCGACTTCGACGAGGTCGGTGAGCTCTCCGTCGGTGTCGGTGGGGACCTCACGTATCGCGGTTGCTTCTCCGCCGACGGCACGGCGGGGGCATGCACGCAGCTCGCCGTCCTGCAGAAGCCCAGCGACATCCAGATCAGCCCGTCAGGCCGCTCGGTCTACGTGAGCGCATTCGACTCCGATGCCCTGGTCCGCTTCTCGCGAGAGGCGCCGCCCGCGACCGACACCACGCCGCCGAGCATCTCCGTCGACCGCAAGGGGAAGGCGAAGGCGGGCAGGCCGATCAAGCTGACGGCCTCCTGCGACGAGGCGTGTTCGCTCGCGGCCTCCGGGACCGCGAAGCCGAGGCGCGGCAAGCGCGGCAGGCTTCGCGCCGCGAGGGCCCAGGCCGCCCCCGGCATCGCCGCGACGCTCACCTTGAAGGCGAAGGGGAAGCTGAAGCGGAGCCTGAGGAAGGCCGGACGGGGCCGGGCCTCGATCGACGTCCTCGCGACGGACGCCGCCGGCAACAGCGCCGGCGTCGCGACGACGGTGAAGCTGAGATGAGCCGACTCGGCCAGGGTGGCTGCTGAGGTGCCTTAGTCCCCTCAGAGGAAAGACTTAGCTGCAATAGAGGCACTTTTTCTGAGGTGCTCAGGAGGCCTGCGGATCATCGCCGGCATGCATCGCCTCAAGAACGCCTTCAGAAGCCCCTTCCTCGCCGGACTCTTCGGAGGTGTCGTCGCAATCGCGCTCGGCATCGCCGTGATCGCGACCGGCCTGATCTCCGTCGACAACTCCGACGACGCCGACGCGACGACCGTCGCCCAGGCTCCGATCGCGACCGACACGGCGCCCGCCTCCAGCGGCGACCGCACCGTCGGTCAGGTCTACCAGCAGGACGGGCAGGGAGTTGCCTACATCGAAGCGGTGGAGAAGCCGACCGGCTCGGTCTCGCCGTTCGGTCAGCAGTCCAGCGGCGGCACCGCCACAGGGTCGGGGATCCTGATGGACGACCAGGGGCACGTGCTCACCAACGCTCACGTCGTCGACGGCTCGAGCTCGGTGACGGTGAAGTTCGGCGACGGCGATGCGCTCGATGCCAAGGTCCTCGGCGTTGACGACTCCAGCGACGTCGCCGTCCTCAGCGTCGATCCCTCCCAGGTCGATGCCAAGCCGCTCGAGCTGGGCGACTCCGACGCGGTCAAGGTCGGCGACCCGGCCGTTGCGATCGGCAACCCCTACGGGCTCGACCGCACCGTCACCACCGGCATCATCTCGGCGCTGCAGCGGCAGATCAGCGCGCCCAACGGCTTCACGATCTCCGACGTCCTGCAGACCGACGCGGCGATCAACCCCGGCAACTCCGGCGGCCCGCTGATCGACGGCGCCGGCCGCGTGATCGGCATCAACTCGCAGATCGCGACCGGCTCCGACGGCTCCGGCTCGACCGGCATCGGGTTCGCCGTCCCGATCAACACGGCCAAGCAGGTCGCCGCCGAGATCATCGACGACGGCAACGTCGAGCACGCCTACCTCGGGATCGAAGGAGCTGACGTCAACAGCCAGCTCGCCGATGTGCTCAACCTCGACGTCGACGAGGGCGCCCTGGTACAGAAGGTGACACCGGGCGGTCCAGCCGACCAGGCCGGCCTCGAGGGCGGCGACGCGACCGTCACCGAGGATGGCCAGCAGGTTCGCGCCGGTGGCGACGTCATCACCGCGGCCGACGGGCAGACCGTCACCGGCATGGATGACCTGATCAGCGTCATCGACGCCAAGAAGCCCGGAGACACGATCACGCTGGATGTGATCCGCGACGGCTCCAAGCAGCAGATCGACGTCAAGCTCGGCGACCGCCCCGACGACGCCACCGGGTAGCGGCGACGCCTCGAACCCCGGTGACGCGCAAACATCAGGCGCGTGACCGGGGTCTCGCACGAGAGAACGCCGACTGAGCTTGCCGCGCTGCTCGCCGCCGAGCGGAAGGGAGAGCCGTTCCTCTTCCTCCGCGACGGCGACGGGCAGCAGCGGCTTTTCGCCCTTGTCGGGGAGCGGCTGACGGTCGGCCGTGAGGCCGACAGCGATCTAGCGCTCACCTGGGACGCCGAGGTGTCCCGTCTGCACGCGCTGCTCGAGCGCCTCGGGGCGAGCTGGACCGTCGTCGACGACGGCCTCTCGCGAAACGGCACGCTCGTCAACGGCGTCAGGGTCCATGGCCGGCGTCGTCTCGGCGACCACGACGTGATCCGCTTCGGCGTCACGGAGGCGACCTTCCGCGATCCCGTCGGAGGGGCTGAGGAGACCGCCCCAGCGGCCGGCGATCCGGCGCTCGCGGTCGTCACCGCCGCCCAACGGCGCGTCCTCGTCGCGCTCTGCCGGCCGCTCGCCGAGCCCGATGGGCCTGGGGTGCCGCCCTCCAACGCCGAGATCGCCGCCGCTCTCGCGGTCTCCGTCGAGGCGGTGCGGAGCCACATGAAGACGCTCTTCCGGATCTTCGAGATCCCTGATCTGCCTCAGAACCGCAAGCGCGCCGAGCTCGCCAAGCGGGCGCTCGCGGCCGGCGTGATCCTTCCCCGCGACCTCTGAGGCCGCCATACATCGACTCGGGCACCGTGGTGCCGCAGGCGCGCTGTGCGATCTTTCCTCGTCCATGAAGGTGAAGATCTGCGGCATAACCAGGCTCGAGGACGCTGAGGCGGCGGTTTCGGCCGGAGCCTGGGCGGTCGGGCTCAACCACAGCTCCGAGAGCCCCCGGCAGATCGACCTGGGTGCCGCCGAGGAGATCGGGCGCGAGCTCCAGCGCCGCTGCGAGGTGGCGGGCGTGTTCGTCAACGCGCCAATCGACGACATCGTCCTGGCGGTCGAGCGCGAGCGGCTCACCCTCGTGCAGCTCCACGGCGAGGAGGGGCCCAGCTTCTGTGCCGAGGTCGCGCGGAAGACCGGCTGCAAGGTCATCAAGGCCTTCCGGGTCAAGAACCCCGGCGACGTCGCCGCCGCACGCGCTTACCGCACCGACTTCCACCTCCTCGACGCCTACGCGCGCGGCGCCCACGGCGGCACCGGCACAACCTTCGACTGGGAGCTCGCCTCGCGGGACCGCAGCGGGGTGCCGGTGATCCTCGCCGGGGGCCTCGACCCCGACAACGTCGCCGACGCGATCGACGCGGCGTGGCCATGGGCGGTCGATGTCGCCAGCGGCGTCGAGATCGAGCCCGGGATCAAGGATCCCAACCGGATCGTCTCCTTCATCGAGGCCGCCAAACGGGCCGGCGCGGTCCAGCAGGAGGTGCGCGAGCACCGGCGGGCCATCAAGCAGGTGCGGCGCGAGGTCGAGCGGCGCACGCGAACGGAGAGCTGAGCGATGGACGGCGCAGTCGAGACCCGCTTCGGTCCCTACGGGGGCCGCTACGTGCCGGAGGTGCTGATCGCCGCCCTCGACGAGCTCACCGCCGCGTGGGAGGAGGCGCGCGCGGATCCCGCCTACCGCGACGAGCTGGGGGCGCTGCTGCGCGACTTCGTCGGGAGGCCGACGCCGCTGTATGAGGCCAAGCGGCTCTCCGAGCGGGCCGGCAGGCGGATCTTCCTCAAGCGCGAGGACCTGACCCACACCGGCGCCCACAAGATCAACAACGCCGTCGGCCAGGCGCTGCTCGCCCGGCGGATGGGCAAGACGCGGATCATCGCCGAGACCGGCGCCGGCCAGCACGGCGTCGCGACCGCGACCGCGTGCGCGCTGTTCGGGCTCGAGTGCATCGTCTACATGGGGACCGAGGACATGCGGCGGCAGAAGCCGAACGTCGAGCGGATGGAGCTGATGGGGGCGCGGGTCGAGCCCGTGGAGGCCGGTGCGCGGACGCTCAAGGAGGCGGTCAGCGCTGCGATCCGCGACTGGGTCACCAACGTCGGCGACACTCACTACATCATCGGCTCGGCGGTCGGCCCGGCTCCGTATCCCGCGCTCGTGCGCGACCTGCAGCGGGTGATCGGCGAGGAGGCGCGCGAGCAGATCCTCGCCCACATCGGACGGCTTCCCGACCGGGTGATCGCCTGCGTCGGCGGGGGATCGAACGCGATCGGTACGTTCGTCCCGTTCGTCGACGATTCCGAAGTCGAGCTGATCGGCGTCGAGGCGGCGGGGGAGGGGCTCGACGGCCGCCACGGCGCGCCGCTCAGCGCCGGGCGGATCGGGGTGCTGCACGGGTCGCTCTCGGCCGTGATCGCCGACGAGGAGGGCCAGATCCTCGAGGCGCACTCGATCTCAGCGGGTCTCGACTACCCGGGTGTGGGTCCCGAGCACACGATGCTCCGGGACTCCGGGCGGGCCCGCTACGTCGCGATCACCGACGAGCAGGCGCTGCGGGCGCTGCGGGAGCTCGCGCGCCTGGAGGGGATCGTGCCGGCGCTCGAGTCCGCTCACGCGATCGCCTGGGCGCTGGGTGAGGGTTCGGAGGCGGGCCCAACGGGGGGCGCAACTGGGGGCGAAGGGGAGGGGATCGACCTGATCACCCTTTCGGGCCGCGGAGACAAGGACCTCGCGGAGGCGCTCGACGGACTCAGGCGTCTCGACGATGGTCCGAGCGTCGAAGGCGGCGATCAGGCATGACCGGGATCGACCGCATCGCGGCCGCGTTCGCCGCCGCGCGCGAGGAGGGCCGGGCGGCGCTGATGCCCTACATGATGGGCGGGTTCCCCGACCTCGAGACCTCCGCGGCCGTGATCGACGCCTACGACGACACGGGCGCGGACCTGATCGAGCTCGGCGTTCCGTACTCCGACCCGTTGGCCGACGGTCCGGTGATCCACGCCGCCGCCACCGAGGCGCTCGCGGCGGGAACGCATCTCAGCGACGTGATGGCGCTCTGCGAGCGCGTCTCAGCGCGGATTCCGGTGTTGCCGATGGTCTACGTCAACGTCGTGCAGACGCTCGGTCCGGAGCGCTTCGCGGCGACGCTCGAGGGTGCCGGGGCGGCCGGGGCGATCATCCCCGACCTGCCGCCGGGCGAGGACGACTCGATCGCAGCGGCGCTGCTCGATCGCGGCCTCGCGCCGATCGGCTTCGTCGCGCCGACGACGGCGCCGGAGCGGCTTCGCGAGATCGCGGCGGCGGCGGTCGGCTTCACCTACGTGGTCTCGCTGACCGGGGTGACCGGGGAACGCGCCGAGGTTCCTCCGGAGCTCGCGGCGCTGGTCGGCGCCGTCCGCGAGGGCTCGCCAGCCCCGGCCGCGGTCGGGTTCGGGATCGGTACGCCCGAGCACGCTGCGACCGTCGGCGAGATGGCCGACGGCGTCATCATCGGAACCAGGCTGGTGCGGGCCATCGCGGACGCGGGCGATCGCGAGGAGGCCGTCGATGCCGTCAGGTCGTTCCTCGCCGACACGCGTGTGGCGCTTGGCGCAGCGGCCGCCGAGGGGTAGCCTGGGTGTGTGATCCGGGGTCACGCGGTTCGGGCCAGTAGGGACAGGGCGTTCGCATTCGCGATCGCGACTCTCCTCGCCCTGCTGCTCGTGCCCGGGGTCGCGGACGCCGCGGTGGGGGACCTGACGTTCGTCCGGTGTGCGTCCAACGACGGCTCCGGGGGAGCGTGCGCGAACCTCAGCGGCAGCTCGTTCGACGAGCCGGGAGCGGTGACGGTCTCACCCGGTGGGGATCCCATCGCCGCGGTCCGGACCTCCTACAACGTCACCCGGTTCAACTCCGGCCTCGGCTTCCTCTCCTGCGTCTCCAACGTCGCTACGGCGGGACTCTGCACCGACCTGGTCGCTCCGGCTCTGTACAGCCCTCCAGGCGATGTCGTCGTGACGCCGGACGGCGGCACCCTCTATGTCTCCGGGCCGGCCAACGACGCCGTGACGAGGTACGCCCTGCAGCCGACCGGGGGCCTTGCCTACCTGGGCTGCGTCTCCAACGACGGCAGCGGCGGAGCGTGCACGAACGTCCCCGGCTCCGCGTTCGACGCACCGGCGGCGATGGCGATCTCCCCGGATGGCGACTCGCTGTATGTCGCCTCTCGCGTGTCCAGCAGCGTCACGCACTTCACGATCGGCGCGGGTGGAGCCCTGAGCTTCGAGGCATGCGCCTCCGACAGCGGCTCGGGCGGTGACTGCAGCAACGTCCCCGGGACCGTCTTCGCAACCCCAGCCGTCCTCGCCGTCAGTCCCGATGGAGGCGCGCTCTACGCGTCGGCGTCGCTGTCGGACACGCTCACCCGCTTCTCGCTCGCGCCGGCGGGGCAGATGGCCTACACGGGCTGCGTCTCCAACGCCGCGACCGGCACGTGCACCGATCTGCCCGGCTCGCCGATGCTGGAGCCGCAGGGGGTCGCGGTGGCGCCCGGCGGCGCGGCGGTCCACGTGGTCGCAACCTCCTCCGACAGCCTCGTCGATCTGTCGGTCTCGCCGACCGGGGACCTTGCGTTTGCGGGCTGCTCCTCGCAATCGGGCTCAGCCGGTACCTGCGCGGACCTGCCCGACGCCTTCGACGCGCCCAACGCCGTCGCGATCAGCCCAGACGGCCGCTCCATCTACGCCAACGCCTCGGTCTCCGACAGCGTCAGTCGCTTCGACGCAGGTGCCGGCGGGACCGCGACGTTCGCCGGTTGCATCTCCGACACCGGGACCGGCGGCATCTGCGCGGATCTTCCCGGGGCCGCCTTCGACCGGCCCGCCGACCTGGCCATGAACGCCGCGGGCTCCGCCCTCTACGTGAGCGCCGCCGACTCCGACAGCGTCACCCAGTTCGCCCGCGAGATGCCGGACACGACACCGCCGGGGCTGACGCTGAAGGTCAAGAAGAAGGGCAAGCTCGGGAAGCCGATCGCGGTGACCGCCACCTGCGACGAAACCTGCTCCTTGTCGCTGTCGGGCACCTTGAAGCTCAAGGGGGGTGCGGTCGGGAGGCTGCCCGATCGGAGCGCGGCGCTCGCAGCGGGCGCCCCCGCCACCGTCAAGCTGAAGCCGAAGGGACGGTTGAAGCGCAAGCTGAGGCGAGTGGGGAAGGCGAGGGCGAGGATCACCATCGTCGCGACGGACGCCGCCGGTAACGTGACCGATGCGTTCGCCAAGCAGCGGCTGAAGTGAGCGCGAGACCGCTGAGCTTCCTCCGCTCCCTGTAGATTCCCCGCCGATGCAGCTCTTCGGATTCACGGTCGCGGCGATGGTCGCGTTCATGATCGGCTTCGGCGCCTTCGACCTCGGCGGCACCGTCAGCTTCCTGATCTTCCTGCTGATCCTCTTCATCGGCGCCACCGTCAGGGCGTGGCATCCGTTGATCGAGTGGGCTCGCGGCCCCTCCTCGAAGCTCTAGCCGAAGAAGACCTCGGCGGTCTCGAAGAACGCCGGGTCGAGCAGCTTCGGCTCGGCCAACGCCTCCTCGAGCGGCACCGTGACCACCTCGGAGCCCCGTAGCGCCACCATCGTCCCCGTTTCGCCGCGCGCGATCGCGTCGATCGCGGCGACGCCGAAGCGCGTTCCCAGCACCCGGTCATAGGCGTTCGGGGTGCCGCCGCGCTGGACGTGGCCGAGGATCGTCATCCGGGTCTCGTAGCCGGTGCGCTTCTCGATCTCGCCCTCGAGGGCGAAGGCGATGCCGCCGAGCCGCTCGTGGCCGAAGGCGTCGAGCTCCCCGGTCGAGGCGATCAGCCCCTCGTCCTTGGGGTGCGCGCCCTCGCTGACGACGACGATCGAGAAGCGGCTCCCCTCCACATGGCGACGGCGCAGGCGCTCGCAGAGCTCGTCGATGTCGAAAGGGCGCTCGGGGACGAGGATCGCGTCGGCGCCCCCGGCCATCCCCGAGTAGGCGGCGATCCAGCCTGCGTGGCGGCCCATCACCTCGACCACGATGACGCGGTTGTGGGACTCCGCGGTGGTGTGGAGCCGGTCGATCGCGTCGGTCGCGATCTGCACCGCGGTCTGGAATCCGAAGGTGAAGTCGGTGCCGGCGAGGTCGTTGTCGATGGTCTTCGGGACGCCGACGACCGGCACGCCCGCCTCCGCCAGCTTGCCGGCGACGCCGAGCGTGTCCTCGCCGCCGATCGGGATCAGCATCTCGACGCCCGCCTGCTCCATACCGGCCAGAACCCCCTCGACCCCGGGCCCGTCCTCGTTGAAGGGGTTCGTCCGCGAGGTGCCGAGGATGGTCCCGCCGCGCGGCAGGATCCCGCGGGTCGCGTTCACGTCGAGGGGCCGCCCCTCGCCTGCGAGGACGCCGGCCCAGCCGTACTGGAAGCCGAAGAACTCGTTGTCGTGGGCCTTCACGCCCTTGCGGACCGCCGCGCGGATGACGGCGTTGAGTCCGGGGCAGTCGCCGCCGCCGGTGAGGATGCCGATTCGTGCCATGCGGGGACCCTAGCGGCGGGGCGGGCTCTCGCCGTTGTCCACATGTGAAGGATCTGCCTGCGAGTCGCCGCCCTTTGGGAGGGTGGGAGAACCACCCACATGGGGGATGGCGGGCGCGGAGGCCTGCCTGGAGGATCCCGGGTGATGGGACGCCGGTTCGACGCGGGATTCGCCAGGGCGATGTCGTTGCTCGCCGTCTTCATCGCGCTCGGCACCACCGCCTACGCGGCCGGGCTGGCGAAGAACAGCGTCAAGTCCAAGCAGATCAAGGACGGCGCGATTCAGGGCAGAGACATCGGGGACGGCGCGGTGACCGGGGCCGATGTCGCCGACGGCTCGCTGACGGGGGCCGATGTCGCCGATGACTCGCTGAACGAGGCGGACGTCGCGGAGGCGAGCCTGGAGGGGGTCGTCGCGGCGAACGCCGACAGCATCGGCGACCTCCGGCTCGAGGAGATCGACTTCCAGACGGGCTTCGACCCCGGGGCGGTCAAGAGCATCCTCGCGTTCCCCGGTGTCTTCCGGATCGACGCGCAGTGCTCGAACGTCGGCGACGGGCTGGACATGGCCGCCTTCACCGCGGTCGCGAACTCGAGGATCTCGATGGTGGGAACGCGCGCTGTGGGCGCTGACGACTCCGATGCGGGCAACGTCGTCGAGCAGACCGCCAGCCAGGACAACGTCTTCAACCCCGGGGAGGCGTTCCCCATCGACAACAACCTGCCGTCGGTCAGCAGCGCTCATACCGCGGTGATCACCTTCTCGACGCTGCAGGGCTTCAGCGCCACGGTGCACCTCTACTCAGCGGAGCTCGGCGGCGGCTGCAAGGTCGTCGGGACGGCGGTGGGCGGATGATCAGGCAGCTGAGCTTCGCCAGGGCGATGTCGTTGCTCGCCGTCTTCATCGCGCTCGGCACCACCGCCTACGCGGCCGGGCTGGCGAAGAACAGCGTCAAGTCCAAGCAGATCAAGGACGGCGCGATTCAGGGCAGAGACATCGGGGACGGCGCGGTGACCGGGGCCGATGTCGCCGGTGACTCGCTGACGGGGGCCGATGTCGCCGACGACTCCCTGACCGGGGCCGACATCGCCGAGGGCACCCTGCAGGGAGTCTCCGCGGCCGACAGCGCCACGGTCAACGGCTTCGTCGTCAAGAAGGTCAACTTCCAGAGCGCGGCCGACAACGGCGTCGTCAGGAGCATCCTCGTCTTCCCCGGCGTGTTCCGGATCGATGCGCAGTGCGCGACCGTCGGCGACCGCCAGGACATCACCGCCTTCACGGCCGTCGACAACTCGACGATCGCGATCGAGGGCACCGCGGCCATCTCCGCCAACGACCTCGACGGCGCGAGGGACATCAGCTCGAACACCGACTTCGACTTCGACTCCAACGAGGGGTTCGCGATCGACAACAGCCTCCCGCGGGCGCCGGGAGACAACCAGGCCACGATCGTCTTCTCGACGCCGGCCGGATTCACCGCGACCGTCGAGTTGCTCACCAACTTCGACTTCGGGTCGAACCGCTGCGCGATCACCGGAGCGGCGGTGGCGAGATGAGCCGGATGCGAGCGGCGCGGGGCCGCACCACCCTCTCGAACGCGCTCTCGCTCGTCGCCGTGTTCATCGCGCTCGGCGCCACCGCCTACGCGGCCGGGCTGGCGAAGAACAGCGTCAAGTCCAAGCAGATCAAGGACGGCGCGATTCAGGGCAGAGACATCAGAGACGGCGCGGTGACGGGGGGGAAGGCCGGCGAGGGCTCGTTGGCGGGTGCCGACTTCGCCGCCGACGCGCTGAGTGGAGCAGATGTCGACGAGGGCACCCTGCGGGGGGTGCGGGCGACGTCGACGGCGAGGGTCGGCGGCCTGCAGGTGAAGAAGATCGACTTCCAGGTCGGGACCACGAACACCGTCACCAACGTCCTCGAGTTCCCGGGCGTCTTCCGGATCGACGCGCTCTGCGCCAACTTCGGCGACGTCCTCGACATCAACGCCGCCACCGGGGTCGACAACGCAACCATCTCGGTGGTCGGATCGTTTGCGGCGAGCGGCAACGAGGAGGACGCCTTCCGCAACCTCAGCTCCGCCATCGACGACGACTTCGACAAGTCGGAGACCTTCTCCATCGACGGGAACCTGCCATCGGTGGGGAGCCGCCAGCATGCCTCCATCCAGTTCTCGACACCCGCTGGATTCGTCGCGACGGTGGACATCGCGACGGAGGAGCTCGGCCCTTCATGCAAGGTCACCGGCTTCGCGATCGGCGGCTGATCCTCGGACGCGATAATCCGCGTCGATGGACTCGCGCCGGGACCACGCCCTGCTCTACGACGACGACTGCGGCTTCTGCAAGCTCTGCGTCCGCGGGATGCTGCGTCTCGATCGCGACGAGCGCCTGCTGCCCGTGTCGATCCAGAGCGAGGAGGGCCAGCGGCTGCTCACCGAGGTTCCAGAGGCCGACCGGCTCGCCTCGATGCACCTGGTGACGCCCGGCGGCGTCGTCCTCTCCGGCGGCGCGGCGTTGCCCCTGATCTCGAAGCTCCTGCCGGGCGGGACCGTGCCGTCGCGGGCGATGCGCCGCTTCCAGCCGCAGACGGACGCCACCTATCGCTGGGTCGCGGGCCATCGCTCCCTCTTCGGCCGTCTCGGCATCCGCTCGCGCCGGCCGATCGATCCCGTCGATGCGCCCTAGGCGCGGGGCGCCCCTCGCCGTCGTCGTGGCGCTGGCGATCGGGGTCGCGGCGCTGGCGGGCTGCAGCGACGACCCCGATGCCGACGCATCGCTGAACGTCTACCTGAGCGCCCCGCTCAGCGGCCCGCGGGCGGAGGACGGGCGGGACGTCGCCGACGGTGCCGAGCTGGCGCTCGCGGACGCGGGCGGCGAGGCCGGGGGGGTCGAGGTGGTGCTGACGAGCCTCGACGACGCGACCGACGATGGCTGGGGCGCGGCCGCCGCCGCCGACGCGCGGACCGCGAGCGAGGACACGACGGCGATCGCCTACATCGGTGAGCTCGACTCGGGCGCCTCCCGGACCTCGATCCCGATCACCAACCAGGCGGGGATCCTCCAGGTCTCACCCGGTGCGAGCGCTGTCGATCTGACCCGCGATGCGCCGGGATCGGACGGCGTTCCCGACGTGCAGGCGAGCGGCGATCGGACCTTCGGCCGCGTCATCCCCAGCGATCGTGACCAGGGCGAGGCGGCGGCGGTGTGGATGGCGGCCGACGGGATCGCCGCGACCGAGGTGCTCGGCGGCGAGACCCCGTTCGGCGAGTCGCTGCTCGACGGCTTCGAGTCCGCGCCCGGCGCGCCGGAGATCGTCAGCGGGGCGGAGGAGCCCGATGCCGCCTATGACGTCCAGGACGACCCGTTCGAGGACCGCGAGCCCGGTTTCACGCCGCGCACCCGAGGGCCTCTCTACGGGAGCGATGCGCTGCTGGAGCCGGGCGATCGCGAGCGCGTCGCGACGCTTGCGGGTTCCTGCCGCCGCCCCTCGACCTGCCCGCGGGGTGGAAGCAGGGATGTGCTGCTGACCTCCGCCGCCATGGACCCGTCCCAGCTGCCCCCGGCCGCGGCCGATTTCCTGGCGGCCTTCGAGGACGAGTACGGGCGCTCGCCGGGTCCGTATGCCGCCTACGGATACGAGGCGATGGCGGTCGTCCTCTATGCGATCGACCGGGCCGATGATCCGACCGACCGCGGCGACGTCGTCGACGCGTTCTTCGCCACTACCGACCGCGACTCGATCCTCGGGAGCTATTCGATCGACGACGTCGGCGACACGACGCTGCCGCAACTCGGCGCCTACGAGATCGGCCCCGGCGGTGTGCCGCGGCCCGAGCCCGAAGCGCTCACGCTTCCCTGACGCAATCGGCTTCGCCCTGGGGCGGCCACGCGGCGAGCGTTCAGCCGACCGCGTTCCCCATCGCCGCGTCGATGTCGGTGAAGCGGAACTCGTAGCCGCCCTCGGTGGCGCGTTTGGGGAGGGCGCGCTGTCCCGCCGTCGCGGCGATCTCGCCGAACTCGGAGCCGAACCGCGCCTTGACGGCGAGCTTCGGCACCGGCAGGACGGCGGGGCGGTGCAGGGCGCGGCCGAGCGCCTTCGAGAACTCGCGGTTGGTGACCGGGTTCGGTGCAGTCGCGTTGAAGGGGCCCGTGGCGGTGTCGGTGTCGAGCGCCCAGAGGATGATCCCCACCTCGTCCTCGAGGCTGATCCACGGCATGTAGTTGCGGCCGCCGGCAACGGGGCCGCCGACGCCGAGCTTGAAGGGGAGCAGCAACTCGGCGAGCAGACCTGCGTCCTTGGTCAGCAGCAACCCGGTTCTGATCAGGGCGACGCGGACGCCGCCCGCCTCGGCCTCCTGCGCCGCGGCCTCCCAGTCCACGCACACCTGCGCGTCGAAGGTCGACCCCGCCGCGGTGCTCTCGTCGACGAACTCGGTCCCGCGATCGCCGTAGTAGCCGACCGCGGAGCCGCTGACGAGCACGCCGGGCGACGGCTCGGCCGCCAGCATCCCGGCGACCAGGTTCTTCGTCGCCGTGATCCGGCTCTCGCGGATCGCTCGCTTCGCGTCGTCGGTCCAGCGCTGGTTGATGGGCTCGCCGACGAGGTTGACGACACCGTCGACGCCGTCGAAGGCCTCCGCCGCAGGCCGCTCCTCGGTCGCGTTCCACGCGTGCCAGTCGATCCGCGGCTCCGCGGCCGTCGCACGCTCGGGGTCGCGGGAGAGGCCGACGACCTCATCGCCGCGGGCGAGGAGCGCGTCCGCCACGGCGCCGCCGATCGTGCCGGTCGCGCCGGTGATCAGGACCTTCATCGTTGCCTCCTACGGGTTGTGGGCCTTGCAGCGGTCGTTGCCCGCCCGGCGGCCGTCAAACCGTGGCGAACGTGCCGGTCTCCTCGGTGACGCGGGCGATCCCGGCCTCCTTCGCCTCGCGGACGACAGCCTCGGCCACCGCCGGTGCGACATCGCGGTCGAAGACGCTGGGGATGATGTAGTCCTCGTCGAGGTCGTCCTCGGTCACCACCGCGGCGATCGCCTGCGCGGCGGCGAGCTTCATCGCCTCGGTGATCTGCGGGGCGCCGGCATCGAGGGCGCCGCGGAAGATCCCCGGGAAGGCGAGCACGTTGTTGATCTGGTTCGCGTAGTCGGAGCGGCCGGTGGCCATGATCCGCACGTAGGGCTCGGCGTCCTCGGGCATCACCTCTGGCGTCGGGTTGGCCATCGCGAAGACGATCGCGTCGTCGTTCATCGCCGCCAGCGACTTCGCCTCGACGAGGCCGGGGCCGGAGAGGCCGATGAAGAGGTCGGCGCCCTCGAGCACGTCGTTGGGGCCGCCCTGAGCCTTGCCCGGGTTCGTGACCTCGGCGAACCACTTCTTGATCGAGGTCATGCCGCCGGAGCCGTAGTCGGCTCGCTCGGTGGAAACGGCGCCCTTGCGGTCGCAGCCGATGATGTCGGTGACGCCCGCGGCCATCATCATCTTCGTGCAGGCGATGCCGGCTGCGCCGAGGCCGACCATGACCACGCGCAGCGACTCGATCGGCTTGCCGACGATCTTCAGGGAGTTGAAGAGCGCGGCCATCATCACCACCGCGGTGCCGTGCTGGTCGTCGTGGAAGACGGGGATGTCGAGCTCCTCCCGCAGGCGGTCCTCGATCTCGAAGCAGCGCGGGGCGGAGATGTCCTCGAGGTTGATGCCGCCGAAGCCGGGGGCGATCAGCTTCACGGTCTCGACGATCTTGTCGGGGTCGTTGGTCGAGAGCGCGATCGGGAAAGCGTCGACGCCGGCGAACTCCTTGAAGAGCATCGCCTTGCCCTCCATCACGGGCATCGAGGCCTCGGGGCCGATGTCGCCGAGCCCGAGCACGGCGCTGCCGTCGGTGACGACGGCGACGGTGTTCTTCTTGATCGTGAACTCGAAGGCCTTGGAGCGCTGGCCGGCGATCTCGGTGCAGACGCGCGCGACGCCCGGCGTGTAGGCCATCGAGAGGTCGTCGCGGGTCTTCAGCGGGTACTTGTTGTGCTGCTCGATCTTGCCGCCGCGGTGCATCGCGAAGGTGCGGTCGGTGTAGTCGAGCACGCGCGCGCCGCGGGTGGAGCCGATGGCGCGCAGGATCTGCTCCCAGTGCTCGGGGCTGCGGGCGTCGATGGTGAACTCGCGCACGCGCTTGCCCTCGCCGCCGGCGCCGGGGACCAGATCGACGCTCTGCAGTGCCCCTCCCGACTCCGCGATCGCGCCGGTGATCTTGCCCAAGGGCTCGTTGCGCGAGTCGAGCTCGACGCGGACGGTGACTGAGAACTGGGCGGAGACTCCGGCCATGGGTGCGGTCGGGATCATAGGAGGAGGCGGGCGCGCGCCCCCTCTCGAGTCCACGGCTGGGAGACTGCCGCCGATGGATCCGCTCACGCGCAGACTGCGCCGGGCCGCGCGCGGCACCGCCGCATCGATCTTCCGCGTCTCCAGTCATCCGCTCGGCGGCGGCGCCGGGATCTCGCCGCGGAGCCTCTTCCCGCGCTCGGGGGAGGAGCTCAGGAAGGCGGTCGGCGGCAAGGTCGTCCTCGTCACCGGCGCCTCCTCGGGGATCGGCGAGGCGGCCGCCAGGTTGATCGGGGAGGCGGGGGCGACCGTGCTCCTCGTCGCCCGCGGGGCCGACGCGCTCGAGCGCATCGCCTCGGAGATCGGCCCCGACGCGCACGCGGTTCCCTGCGATCTCACCGACCTCGAGGCGATCGACGCGATGTGCGACCGGGTCCTCGCCGAGTACGGGCCCGTCGACGTCCTCGTCAACAACGCCGGGCGTTCGATCCGGCGCGCCGTGGCGCTCTCGTCGGAGCGCTTCCACGACTTCGAGCGCACGATGCAGCTCAACTACTTCGCCTCGATCCGGTTGATCCTCCGGCTACTGCCGGGGATCCGCGAGCGGCGCGGGCAGGTCATCAACGTCTCCTCGGCCGGGGTGCAGACGCGAACTCCGCGATTCGCCGGCTACATCGCCTCGAAGGCGGCGCTGGAGGCGTTCTCCGATGCCCTGCAGGCCGAGGTCAACGACGAGGGCATCCGGATCACGACGATCTCGATGCCGCTCGTGCGGACGCCGATGATCTCGCCGACCGAGCACTACGAGAGCTTCCCCTCGCTCAGTCCCGAGGAGGCGGGCGCGCTGATCGCGGGCGCGATCGTCGGTCGCCCGCGCCGGGTCGCGCCACCCTTCGCGCACGTCGTTTCGGCGGTGGACACCGTCAGCCCCGAGCTGATGGACTCGGTGCGCAACCGCGCGTACCGGATGTTCGAGGACTGAGGGAGCGAGCCGGAGCCGGAGCCGGCCTACAGCTCGTCGACCGAGAACGTGTCGCAGTCGGCCGGTTGGCCGCTCTCGAACCCGCGGTTGAACCACTCGCGCCGCTGCTCGGAGGTGCCGTGGGTGAAGGAGTCGGGGTTGACGCTCTGGCCGGCCTGCTCCTGCAGCCGGTCGTCGCCGACGGCCTCGGCCGCGTTGAACGCCTCCTCGATGTCGCCCTGCTCGAGATCCCCCTCGGCGAAGACGGTGCTCGCCCAGACGCCTGCGTAGCAGTCCGCCTGGAGCTCCTGGCGGACCGAGAGCTCGTTCGCGTCGTCGGGGTTCTGGCGGCTGAGCTGGTCGACCTTGGCGCTGGTCCCGGTCAGGTTCTGGACGTGGTGGCCCATCTCGTGGGCGATCACGTACGCCCAGGCGAAGTCGCCGGAGGCGCCGAGCTGGCGCTTCATGTCGTCGTAGAAGCTGAGGTCGAGGTAGACGCGATCGTCGGCGGGGCAGTAGAAAGGCCCGACCGCCGAGGTCGCGCTGCCGCAGCCGTTCGTCCGCACCGCGTTCGAGTAGAGGTAGAGCTGCGCGTCCTTGTACTGCGTGCCGTCCTGCCGCAGGGTCTGGCTCCAGACGTCCTGGGTGTCGTTGAAGACATAGGCGGAGAAGTCCTTGAGGTCGGCCTGGGGGTCCTCGTCGGCCGGGATGCCCTGCGGGTTCTCCGCGCCGGGGACGCCGAGCGCGTCGTTGAAGCCGGCGGGGAGGTTGAAGCCACCGCTGCCCGGCGTGCCGCCACCGGAGAACGCGTTGATCGCCACGATCACGATCACGACGACCAGCCCGAGGCCACCGCCGGCCCCGGCCAGCGACGTCGGGATCGGCAGCCCGCCCATGCCGCCCGCCGACTTCGGCGAGGAGCCGCGAGCATCGATCACGTTGCGATCGTTCTTGGCGCCGCGCTTCCACTTCATGGCGGGGAGGATATGCGTCGCCCACGTCCCCGCGCCGAACGCGACGTCCCCGCGTACCTACCCACGCCGAACGTACGGCGTTGGGCGCCATGAGGACCCGGTTCGTACGTTCGGCGTGGTGGGTGCGGGTCCAGCGGTGGGTTCGGCCGCGCCTATGATCAGCCGCGTGCCCGCCCCCGCATCGAACGAGCAGCGCGACCTCTACCTGATCGACGGCAACAGCCTCGCCTACCGGGCCTTCTTCGCGCTCCCGGAGTCGATCGCGACCTCCGACGGACGGCCCACGAACGCCATCTACGGGTTCGCCTCGATGATGGTGAAGATCCTCACCGACCATGAGCCGCGGGGGGTCGTAGTCGCCTGGGATGCGGGCATGTCGGGCCGCGAGAAGACCTACGCGCCGTACAAGGCGCAGCGCTCCTCCCGCCCGGACCTGCTCAAGGAGCAGTGGCCGCATCTGGCGCCGCTCTCGGAGGCGTTCGGGTTCGAGAACGTCAGGGCCGAGGGCTGGGAGGCCGACGACGTGATCGCGACGATGACCAGGCAGGCCCGCGAGAGCGGGATCCCGGTGATGATCGTCACCGGAGACCGCGACGCCTACCAGCTCGTCGGCGACGGGGTCCGGGTGATGTCGACCTCCCGCGGCGTCACCGACACCAAGATCTACGACTCCGCCGGCGTGGTCGAGCGCTACGGCGTGCCGCCCGAGCTGGTCCCCGACCTGATCGGGTTGAAGGGGGACACCTCCGACAACATCCCCGGCGTCCCCGGGATCGGGGAGAAGACCGCCGCGCAGCTCCTGCAGCAGTTCGGCTCGCTGGAGAAGGTGCTCGAGAGCATCGACGAGATCTCCGGCCCGAAGCGCAAGCAGAACCTGACCGAGCACGCCGAGGACGCGCGGATCTCCAAGCAGCTGGCGACCATGCACCTCGACGTCGACTTCGAGGTCGATCTGGCCGCTGTCGCCGAGCGCGGCCCCGACCTCTCGCGCCTGCGCGACTTCGCCGCCGAGTTCGAGCTGCGGCAGGTGATCCAGCGCCTCGAGGACGAGTGGACCGGCGACGTCCCGGCGCGCGCCGCCGAGCAGGAGCTCGACGCGACCCCGGTGGACGGCACCCTCGCCGATCTCGGCGCCGGTGAGGTCTCCTTCGCGCTCGAGGAGGGCCACTGGGCGGCGTTCGACGGCGAGCGGCTGCTCGCCGGCCCGGCGCCGTCGGCGGAGTCCATCCGCGAAGGCCTGGAAGGGCACCCGGTAGTCGCCCATGACGCGAAGTCGCTGGCCGAGCACGGCTCCGGCGGCCCGCGCGGTCTGCTCGCCTCGCTCGCGGCGGGATCGTTCGACCTCGCTCACGACACGATGATCGCCGCCTACCTGATCGATCCGGGGCGGCGCACCTACGAGCTCGACGAGCTCTGCGCCGACGAGGGGATCTCGATCGCTGGGGCGGCGGAGGAGGGGGAGGGGCCCGAGGACGGGCAGCTCTCGCTCGGCGAGGAGCCACCCGAGGAGACCGGCCCCGATCCGGCCGCCATCGCCCGGCTCGCCTGGGAGCTCGCGGCCAAGCAGCGCCCCAAGCTCGCCGACCTCGGGCTCGAGCGGATCATGGCGGAGGTCGAGATGCCGCTGGTCGAGGTCCTCGCGGGGATGGAGCGGGAGGGGATCAAGCTGGACGCCGGCAGGCTCGCGGCGATCTCCGGAGAGCTCGAGGGACAGGCGGAATCGCTGCAGGCGGAGATCTGGGCGCTCGCCGGCGAGGAGTTCACGATCGGCTCCCCGCAGCAGCTCGGCGAGATCCTGTTCGAGAAGCTGGGGCTGAGTCGCAAGCGTCGCGGCAAGACCGGCTTCTCGACCGACGCCCGCGTGCTCTCCCAGATCCGCGAGGAGCACGAGATCGTCGCCAAGGTCGAGCGCTGGCGCGAGGTGACGAAGCTGACCAACACCTACCTCGATGCGCTGCCGGAGGAGATCGACCCCGAGGACGGGCGCATCCACACCAACTTCAGCCAGGTGAGGGCGGCGACCGGGCGCCTGTCGAGCACCGACCCGAACCTGCAGAACATCCCGATCCGCTCCGACCTCGGCCGCCCGATCCGCGGTTGCTTCGTCGCCGAGGAGGGCAACGCGCTCACGTCCTGCGACTACAACCAGGTCGAGCTGCGCGTGCTCGCCCACGTCGCCGGGGACGAAGCGCTGCGCGCGATCTTCGCCTCCGGTGAGGACGTCCATGCGGCGACGGCCGCGGGGATCATCGGCGCCGACCCGGAGGCGATCTCCCCGGGCGAGCGGTCGAAGGCGAAGATGGTCAACTACGGGATCGCCTACGGGCTCTCGGCCTACGGCCTGGCCGAGCGGCTCTCGATCTCGCGTGAGGAGGCCGGCGCCTACATCGACAGCTACTTCGAGCGCTACGCCGGCGTCAAGCGGTTCATCGACGAGACGATCGAGCGGGCGACCGACGAGGGCAAGGTGACGACGCTGATGGGCCGTCGCCGCCTGATCCCAGAGCTGCGTTCGCGCAACTGGCAGACGCGGACGCTCGGCGAGCGGCTCGCGGTCAACACCGTGATCCAGGGGACGGCCGCCGACATCATCAAGATCGCGATGGTCAACAGTCGTCGCGCGCTCGATGCCGAGGGCCTGGAGTCGCGGCTGATCCTGCAGATCCACGACGAGCTCCTGTTCGAGGGGCCGGTCGGTGAGACCGAGTCTGTTGCCGATCTGGCGCGGCGCGAGATGGTCGGCGCCTTCGAACTCGACCCGCCGCTCGCGGTCGACATCGGCTCCGGCCCGGACTGGCTGAGCGCGAAGTAGGGCGGCCGGTGCAGCCTGCACCCAGCTTCACCGCGGGAAGGACACGGGGTGCCTAGGGGTCATCCCGGATAGACGCGCGAGGATGCGCAGGCGACCCTGGGTCATCGATGGAAGCGACCCCAGGAGGATCGAGATGACAACCCCCGACGACACCCGAGACGAGCGCGACGAGCGCGACCTGGCGGCGGATGCCCCGATTTCGCCGACGAGCGAGCCGCACACCGAGGAAGCGCCGACGAGGCGAATGGAGGCCGAGGAGCCGACCGCTCACCGACCACCCCCGCCACCCCCGCCACCCCCGCCTCCTCCTCCGCCCACCCGCAAGCGCTTCCTGCGCAGCCGCGACGACCGCGTCATCGCCGGCGTCGCCGGCGGGCTCGGCAGGTACTTCGACGTCGATCCGGTCATCTTCCGGATCGCCCTCGCGGTGTCGGTGTTCTTCGGCGGCTTCGGGATCCTCGCCTACCTGGTGGTGGCGCTGGTCGTCCCGGCCGACAACGGCGCCGGACAGCCGGAGCCGGGCTCGCGCGGTCAGGCCGCGATCCGCATCGCCGGCATCGGCGCGCTCGTCGTCGTCGGCATCGGCGTGTTCGGCGCGCTGATGGGGGGCGCCGCCTTCGTGACCGGACTCGGCTTCGGGCTCGCCGTGGTCGCAGCGCTCGTCGTGATCGGATGCGTGCTCATCGCCACGTCGTTCAGCGGTGGCGCCCGCTGGCTGATCGTGCCGGCCGCCGCGCTGACCATGGGTGCGGGCGTGGCGATCGCCGCCGACCTCGATCTCGAGGGCGGGATCGGCGATCGCACGGAGCGTCCGCAGACCGCCGCTGAGATCCCGTCCGACGGCTACGAGCTCGGCATCGGCAGGCTCGCGATCGACCTCCGCGAGATCGATTGGTCGCCCAAGCGCCGGATCGAGGTGGACGCCAGGGTCGGCGCCGGGCAGATCGTCGTCGCCGTACCCGAGGACGTCTGCGTGGTCGCTGACGCCCGCGCCCGCGTCGGCCACGTCGTCGTCGCCGGGCAGTCGGAGGAGGGGACCGACGTGCGCGTCGACACCGGCGCGGGCGCCACGGCGTCCCCGCGGCTGGTGCTCGACGCCGATGTCGACGTCGGTGAGATCCGGGTGGTCAACGACGTCACCCCCTACGACAGCCTCCGCCGCATCAGCCGCGGCGACGGCGACGAGCCCGCGGCCCGCGACGCGAACGCGAGGGCTTGCGCGAGGTGAGACGAGATCCGGTCTCGCTGGCCGCGGGAATCGCGTGCCTGCTGGTCGGGGCCATGTTCGGCCTCGACCAGCTCGGCACGGTCTCGCTGGGGCCCGGCGTCGTGCTGGCGACGATCTGCGCCGCGGCCGGGCTCGTCACGGTCTTCTCCCGGCGTGGGGTTGGTGTGGCGCTGCTTGCGATCGCGGTGCTGCCGCTGCTGAGCGAAGCCGGGCTGCCGCTGAGCGACGCGATCGTCTGGCCGCTGGTTCTCGTCGGCGTCGGGCTCGCCCTGCTCTGGGACTTCTCGCAGGCCTCGGCCGAGCCGCGCCCCGCCGTTCCCGCATCCCCTGCCCAGGGGGCGGGCGATCGGACCGCAAGGGTCTCGCGCCGCCCCGGGATCGCGCTCACCGCGGTTTACCGCGGCGGCTTCGGGATCGCGCTCGTGCTCGGTGCCGGGCTGCTCTTCCTCTCGGCCAACGATGCTCTCGGCGCCGCTCGAGACGCGACGTTCACCGCCGTCGTCACGATCGTCGCCTTCGGGTTGATCCTCGCCCCGTTCATCTGGCGGCTCGGGCGCAACCTGGCGGCCGAGCGCGCCGAGCGCATCCGCTCCCAGGAGCGGGCCGAGGTCGCCGCCCACCTCCATGACTCAGTCCTGCAGACGCTGACCCTGATGCAGAAGCGCGCTGACGATCCCCGCGAGGTCGCCGCGCTCGCCCGCCGCCAGGAGCGGGAGCTTCGCGACTGGCTGGCGGGAGGGAGCGCCGGCGACGCCGAGGCGAGGTTCGCGGCGGCGTTGCGGGCGGCGGCCGAGGGGGTCGAGGACGATCAGCGGGTGAAGATCGATGTCGTCGCGGTTGGTGACTGCGAGCTTGACGAGCCCGCCACGGCGCTTGTCGCCGCCGCGCGCGAGGCGCTGATCAACGCCGCGAAGTTCGCTCCCGAGGGGACGATCTCCGTGTACGCGGAGGTGACCCCCGAGCGCATCGAGGCGTTCGTTCGCGATCGCGGACCCGGGTTCGACCCGGCCGCCGTACCGCCCGACCGGCGCGGCCTCAGCGAGTCGATCGTCGGCAGGATGCGCCGCAACGGCGGCGATGCCACGATCGACTCCGTGCCCGGCGCAGGAACCGAGATCGCCCTGTCGCTCGACCGCGAGGGAGCGAGGTCATGAGCGCGCGACCCTCGATCGTGATCGTCGACGACCACGGTCTGTTCCGCAGCGGGGTGCGGGCCGAGGTGGAGGAAGAGCTCGACGTCCGCGCCGACGCCGGCTCGGTCGAGGAGGCGGTGCGCGTGATCCTCGCCGAGCGTCCCGACGTCGTTCTCCTCGACGTGCACATGCCCGGCGGCGGCGGGGTGGAGGTGATCCGCCGCGTCGCCGAGACCAATCCGGCGCAGCGCTTCCTGGCGCTCTCGGTCTCCGACGCAGCGGAGGACGTCATCGCCGTCGTCCGCGCCGGCGCCCGCGGGTACGTGACCAAGTCGATCTCCGGGGAGGACCTCGCCGACGCCGTTCGGCGCGTCCGCGACGGCGACGCGGTCTTCTCCCCGCGGCTGGCGGGGTTCGTCCTCGACGCGTTCGCAGGTTCCGTCCCCGAGGCCGAGGTGGACCCGGAGCTCGACCAGCTGACGATGCGCGAGCGCGAGGTGCTGAGGCTGATCGCCCGCGGCTACATGTACAAGGAGATCGTGCTGCAGCTCGGGATCTCGGCCCGAACCGTCGAGGCCCACGTCAGCGCCGTGCTGCGCAAGCTGCAGCTCTCAAACCGCCACGAGCTGAGCCGCTGGGCGGTGGAGCGCCGCCTGGTCGAGTAGTTCGGCAAGGCCGGTGCCGGGCGTTCCACACCCGGCCCGGCCCCGCCGATCTCCAGTCCGCTCCAGTCCCCTCTGTCCCCTCTAGTCCGCGAGCTCGATCTCGCTGAAGACGGCGGTGCCGTTCTTCAGGCGGAGCTCCGCCTCGCGGATGACCACATCGACCGCGAGATCGTCGACGGTGCACTCGTCCTCGGCACCCTCGCCGCCTTCGTGACCCGCCCCGGGCTGACCGCCCTCGTCGTCACCCTCGGTTCCCGAGTGGCCGGGTCCCGGGCTGCGCTCGGCACCCTCGGTCTCCTCGCCCTCGGTGCTGCCGTCCTGGCCGCACTCGTGGCCGCACTTGACCTCGGTCGAGTCGTCGACCGTGCCGGTGACGGAGCCGCCGCCGTAGAGGTCGATCGTCAGCGTCTCGCCGTCCCACGACGAGATCACGCCGGCGTTCTCGTCGCCGTCCTCGGACCCGTCGTCGTCGCTGTCGTCCTCCCGCGGGTTGGTCCCGGCCGCATACTCGCCGCGGTTGTTGAGGCCGTCGCTGTCCTGGTCGCGCTTGCCCTGCTTGACCTTCAGCGAGAGGTCGTAGCGCTTCTCCCAGCGGTCGGGCAGGTTGTCGTGGTTGCGGTCCTTGGCCGACGCCGGCGCGGCGATCGCGAACGCCGCGATCAACATGCCGACGACCACCAGCACCACTGCTCTCGTCTTCGTCATCTCGTTCCTCCTTGCAGGAGCGCCTCCATGGCGCTCGGGGTGTTCTCAGGAGGAACCCGCGAGCGCGACGAGGATCACGGGCGAGCCGGCAGCTCGTCCCCGCCCGAAGGGCTGGTCGGCGGAGCCGCCTGCGAGCCGGAGCCCCCGCCATCGGGTCCGCTCCCGCCCGCTCCCGATGACCCCGGGCCACCGGATCCCGAGATCCCGCCAGAGCCACTGGAGCCACTGGAGCCGCTGGGGCCACCCGACCCGGGGACCGGACCCGAGCCACTCGGTCCACCCGAGCCGGTGCTCCCGCCGCCGGAGCCGGAGATCCCGCTTCCCGGGCCGGGCTCGCCCTGGCCGGAGTCGCCACCTCCGCCGGGCGCGCTGGACCCGGGGATCTCGCCGGGCCCAGCGCCCGGGGCGTCGCCGCTCCCGGTGCCGCTCGAATCTCCCGCGGATGAGCCGGAGCCTGAGCCGGAGCCGGAGCCGGAGCCGGAGCCGGAGCCGGAGCCGCTCCCACCGGAGCCCTCGTCGCCGGACGCGTTCGCTCCCGTCCGGCCGGAGCCGCCGTCCTCGATCGTCAGCGTGTCCCCCTCCGCCGGCGCCGAGCCGGTGTCGTCGGATCCGCTGAGCGCCCCCGTTTCGGAGGCGGGGTCGGACGCAGCCTCCCCGGTCGCATCGGCGGAGCGGACGATCGCTGCGTCTTCGCCGCCGACGGGACGCTCCTCGCCGCGATGGCTGCGCTCTACCGCCATCCCGGTTCCGAGGGCGACGATCGCAGCCGCGATCACCGTGCCGCCCTTGGCCCCGGCACCGCCGAGCACCGCGGCGCTGACCCCGCTGCTCGCTGCCGCCCCACCGGCTACCGCGGGCCCCTCGGCAAGGAGCATCCGCAGCAGCGGCAGCGGGACGAAGGCCCCGAGCGCATCGCGGAGCGTCGTCCGCGCTCTGAAGATCAAGCCGCGCACCGCGGTCGCCGAGGTGCCGAGCTGGGCGGCGATCTCGCCGTGGCCCTCGCCCTCGAGCTCGCGCTTGACCAGGGCGTCCCGCTGGGCTGCCGGCAGTGCGCAGATCGCCTCAACGAGACGATCGAGGTCCTCGCGCTGCTCGGCGAGCTCGCTCGGCCCGGGAACCATCGAGGTGGCCGTGATCAGCTCCTCGGCGAGCGGCTCGGCGCGGATCGTGTTCAGCGCGCCGTTGCGCACGATCGTGAACAGCCATGGCTTCAGCGCCACCTCGCGTGAATCCGCGAGCAGCGCCCGGTGGGCCTTCGCCAGCGAGTTCTGGACGACGTCCTCGGAGCGGCTGTGGGAGACGATCGCGGTCGCGAAGGCGACGAGCGATGGCCGGTAGCGGCGCACGATCTCCTCGAACGCGGGCTCGTGGCCCTCGCGCAGCAGCCGCACCAGACGCTCGTCGGATTGCGCGGCGAGCGCGCGGCGGGCGATGGGTCTCAGCGGGCTCAAGGACGGGTCTCCTCTTTCTGCTTCTGCTCGGATGGCGATGGTAGGGCGGGAACCTGGGAGTCCCCTGGGAAGGAACAACGGCGCGAGGCGAAGATCACGGTGGTCACGGTGATCACGGTGCCGCGCCGCCTCCTACGATCCCCGGCGATGGACCGAAGCGTCGCGATCGCCCTGACTGCCGCCGCCGGTGGGCTGATCGCGCTGCAGGCGCCGATCAACGCCGGGCTCGGCAGGTCGACCGGGAGCCTCGCCGCTGCGCTCGTCTCCTTCGGGGTCGGAACGATCGCCCTGGCGGTGATCGTGGTCATCGCGGGGGAGGGCGGCGGCGTCGCGAGCATCAGCGACGTCAGCCCCGTCTACCTGCTCGGCGGTCTGCTCGGCGCCGTCTACGTCACCTGCGCGCTGGTCGCCGTCCCCGTGGTCGGGGCCGGAGGGGTGGCCGCGGGCACGATCACCGGACAGCTGATCGCCTCACTCGTGATCGACCGGCTCGGGGCGTTCGGCCTGGAGCAGACGCCGATCACGTTCAGCCGCGTCGCCGGCGTCGTCCTGCTGATGCTCGGGACCCTGCTCCTCGTCCGCTAGCCGCGGCGAGGGTCACTCACCCAGCAACCCCCAGCGGTCGCCGGGACCGCTCCCTTCGCACCGCTGCCCTCGCCACTTGACCTGTCACCGCAGAACAGAGAAGAAGTCCACTCCCGGGTGACAGGTCCGCCGCCGGGGCTCAGGCGTGGGGCGGCGAGCCTGGGACGCGGGGCGCGTAAACCACGTGATAGGTGGTTAGTGCGCCCAGCGCCGGCTGAAGGGCGGTTCCGCAGCGAACGCGGGGCGCCTCGACCACGTCAGACGTGGTTCATGCGCCCCGCGTCGGCCGGACGTCCACGCTGTTGCGATGGCTCCAGCCCGGTCTGGCTGGACTGGGCCCGACGACGGCCCGCTTCGTCAAGCCGCGACCGGCTCGCGTCGCGCCTCGGGCTCGCCCTCGCTCTCGCCGGCGAACCCCGGCGGTGCGATCCCGAGGTAGTGGTCGAAGGACCACGTCGTGAACGACTCGACTGCGACGCCGCGCAGGATCGGCGCCAGCACCCGGGGCGGCACCTTCGGCAGCAGCTTCTGGACCCGCAGCATCCACTCGTACTTCCACCGGTGCTCGGCGTTGAACGCGGAGTAGCGGCGTAGCGCCTCGGCCCGGTCCTGACGGCCGTCGATCACGGCGCGGAGCTCGCGCCCGCAGGCGATCCCGAAGTAGAAAGCGGGGCGGATGCCCTCGGCGGTGAGGGGGATGCAGTGCCCGGCCGAGTCGCCGCAGAAGAAGATGTTGCGGGCGGCACCCTCGCGGAGGCGGTGCGGAATCCAGTTGCCCTGGTAGCCCTCCGGCGGCTTGCCCAGGTCCTCGGTGAGCTTCACCGTCGGATCCTTGACGTGGAATCGCGGGTCGAAGCTGCCGACGCCGATCCGGAGCTCGTCGCGGGCCGGGAAGTTCCATCCGTATCCGGCCGGGACGATGTCGCGGTCGATCCAGATCTCGAGGTCGTCGTCGGTGCCGGCCGGGTGGACCTCGAGGCCGCGCGAGAGCGGTGCGTCGGGCGGTTGGTAGCCGTCATCCAGGACCCGCCGCCATCCCAGGCAGTCGATGACCAGCGGCGCCTCGACGACCCCGCGGTCGGTCTCGATCGAGACCGGCGCGCCGTCATCGGCGACGCCGGGCTCCGGGATCGCGCCGATCCTGCGCTCGACCTTCGCGGTCTCGAACTCGGCGTCGCTCTGCTCCCAGAGCAGGTTGCAGAGCTCCGGGTAGTCGAAGGTGGAGAAGGACCACGGCAGACGCCAGCGCGTGTCGACGTGGGGCGAGTGGACGACGAGGTCGCTGAAGGTCTGGCGGATGGAGGGGGAGAGGCCGAGCCGCTCGATCCATTCCGTCGGCGCTGCGCACGCCGAGGTCTGGCGTTCGCCGATCTCGTAGCGATCGACGATCAGCACCCTTGCTCCGGAGCCGTGCAGCTCCCGGGCGATCGTCAGCCCGGCGAAGCTCGCGCCGCAGATGACGACGTCCCAGGAACCCTCGAGTGGAGTCCGTTCGTCGCCGCGCTTTGTCCTCCGGACGGGCATGCACCAGAGAGCGTAGTGAGTGCCCGGGGACGGGAGCCTCCGACGTCTGGCGGCGCCCGGATGACGCCTCTGCAATCATGCGCGGCCGTGTCTGCGACCCAGACAGCTGGCGGAACCATGCTCGCACCCGAGGGAGCCACTCCTGTGGAGGGCTCCGACGGCCTGCTGCTCGAGCTCGACGGGAAGATCTTCCCGAACTACGACGCCACCATCACCCACTTCGACGAGAGCGAGGTCGTCACCGGCACCGTCGTCCGCATCGACAAGGACGAGGTGCTGCTCGACATCGGCTGGAAGTCCGAGGGCATCATCCCCTCGCACGAGCTCTCGATCCGCCGCTCGGTCGATCCGGCCGACGAGGTCTCGCTCGGTGAGAGCGTCGACGCGCTGGTCCTCACCAAGGAGGACTCCGAGGGTCGCCTGATCCTCTCCAAGAAGCGCGCCCGCTTCGAGAAGGCCTGGCGCAAGATCGAGGCCGCCGCCGAGTCCGGCGAGCCGGTCGAGGGCGTCGTCATCGAGGTCGTCAAGGGCGGCCTCATCCTCGACCTCGGCGTCCGCGGGTTCCTCCCGGCTTCGCTGGTGGACATCCGCCGCGTGCACAACCTCGAGGAGTTCACGGGCCAGACCATCGAGTGCAAGGTCATCGAGCTCAACCGCAGCCGCAACAACGTGGTGCTGAGCCGCCGCGCCGTCCTCGAGGACGAGCGCAAGGAGGTCCGCGAGCAGATCCTCGGCCGCCTGCAGCCCGGTCAGATCGTCGAGGGCAAGGTCTCCAACATCGTCGACTTCGGCGCGTTCGTCGATCTCGAGGGCATCGACGGCCTGATTCACATCTCCGAGATCAGCTGGAGCCACGTCAACCATCCTTCCGAGGTCCTGAAGATCGGCGAGTCGGTCAACGTCAAGGTCCTCGACATCGACCGCGACCGCCAGCGCATCTCGCTCGGCCTCAAGCAGACGCAGGAGGACCCGTGGCAGACGGTCCTCAACTCCTACGGCCCCGGCTCCTCGCTCTCGGGCAAGGTCACGAAGGTCGTCGCCTTCGGTGCCTTCGTCGAGATCGTCCCCGGCGTCGAGGGCCTCGTCCACATCTCCGAGTTGGCCGACCACCACGTCGAGACGCCCAGTGAGGTCGTTCAGCCGGGTGAGGAGGTCCGCGTCAAGATCCTCGAGATCGACGAGGAGCGCCGCCGCATCTCGCTCTCGATCAAGCGCGTCGGCGAGGGCGGCATGCCGCTCCGGGACGCCTTCCAGGCCGCCCAGGCCGGTGCCGCGGGCACCGATGCCGAGGGGACGCCCGAGCTCGGGCTCTCCGAGGAGGTCTTCTCCGACTCCGGCTCCTCCGGCGGCGGGATCGAGATCACCGACGAGGACCTGGCCGCCGCGCACGCCGCGGTTGAGGCCGAGGCCGCCGCAGCCGCTGCGGCCGCCGCCGAGCAGCCCACGGCTGAAGCTGAGGGCGAGGCTGACGTCGCGCCGGACGCCGAGGGCGACGCGGCCACCGAGGCCGAGGCCGAGGCGGACGCCGACATCGAGCCGGCAGAGCTGGCCGAGGACGCGGCCACCGAAGCTCCCGAGCCCGAGACCACCGACGAATCCTGAGGTCTTGCCCGGTCCCTCGCTGATCGGGTTGACGGGGGGCATCGCCGCGGGGAAGTCCGAGGCACTGCGGATCCTCGCCGAGCTCGGCGCCGAGACGATCTCGACCGATGCGGTGGTCCACGAGCTGCTGGGCAGCGCCGAGGTGCGCGCGCGTCTGGTCGAGCGCTGGGGGGACCGGGTCGCGCCGAACGGTGAGGTCGACCGTGGCGCGATCGGCGAGATCGTCTTCGAGTACCCCGACGAGCTCGCCTGGCTCGAATCCGTCCTGCATCCGCTGGTCGGGGAGCGAGTCGTTGGGTGGCGCCGCGGGTTGTCTCAAGATGTGGAGGTGGCGGTGGTCGAGGTGCCGCTGCTCTTCGAGGGTTCGATGGCCGAGATGTTCGACTCAACGATCGCGATCAGCGCCGGCGACGGTGAGCGCCGCCGGCGCGCCGAGGCGCGCGGGACAGGCGCGCTCGAGGCGCGCAGCGGGCGCCAGCTCAGCCAGGAGGAGAAGTCCGCCCTGGCCACCCACGCGATCAGCAACGACGGCTCCGTCGACGAGCTCCGCGCCGAGCTCGCGGCCCTCTATCCGGTCCTCAGGGAAGCGGGACGATGACCCCGGCGCGCGGAGCCACAGCGCGCCGCCCCGCCGCCCGCTCCCGCAGCGCTTCCCGAGCCGCGGCGAGGCGACGGCGGGCGAAGGCGCGGGCGGAGCGATCCCGCCGGGTGCGCCGCTGGCTCTTCGCCGGCGGGCTCCTCGTCGGCGTCGTCGTGATCGCGGTTGCGGCGTGGCAGTCGCTGAGCCGCGACGGTCAGATCCCCGGCTTCGGACTTCCGCTCGAGCACGCGGACATCATCCGGGCGGAGGCCGACGACCCCGACACGGCGCACACGCTGTCCGGTGACATCGAGCTGCCTCCGATCGACCCGGCGCTGATCGCGGGGGTGATCTTCCAGGAGTCGAAGTTCCTGGACCAGACCTCCGACGCCGGCGCCCGCGGCCTCATGCAGATCACCCCCGACACGGCCGACACGATCGAGAGCCTCTCTGGTGGGTCGACCTTCACGTTCGACGATCTCGCCGACCCCGAGCTGAACATCCGCTACGGGACCTTCTACCTGCGCTACCTGATGGACAAGTACGGCGGGGACGAGGCCGCGGCGCTCGCCGCCTACAACGCCGGCGAGGGCAACGCCGACGAGTGGGGCGGGGCCGATCTCGAGCTCTCCGACATCACCTTCCCTGAGACCCGCGCCTACGTCGACGAGGTGCTCGAGAAGCAGGAGCAGTACCGCAAGGAGTACGCGGAGGAGCTCGGGATCCGCTGAGCTGGAGCCGGTGCGAGCGAGGTCGCTACTCGGTCGCCCTCCACACCCACCAGGCGCAGAGGAACTGCAGCGGCAGCCGCGCCCACAGGGCCAGAGCCGGGATCTGCTCGTAGCGCTCGGGGTTGAGGGCCATGTGGACGTTCGCCGGGTAGACCGCGGCGAGCACGCCGAGCAGCCACCAGCGCGCGAAGCGCCGCGTCCCGGCCGGGACCACCGCCGCCCCGCCGATGATCTCGGCGACGCCGCTGATCAGCACGAGCTCGCGGTGGGCCGGCAGGTAGTCCGGCATGATCGACTCGTAGGTCCGAGGGTTGACGAAGTGGTTGATTCCGGCGCCGATCCAGAAGACGGCGAGGATTCGTTGAGAGAGGCTCATCGCCGGGCACACTAGCCGCCGCGCAGCGTAGGTTTCGCCTCGAGGAACCTTTGTGGAGATCGATTTCACGAACCTCCTGATCATCGTGGCGATCGGTTTCGTCGCGCCGATGATCCTCGGGTTCTTCCCCGCGGTCCGCCTGCCCGCGGTCGTGCTCCTGATCGTCGCCGGGATCATCGTCGGCCCTGCGGTCTTCGGCTGGGTGGAGGTCGACGAGCCGGTCCGTGTCCTCTCGATCCTCGGGCTCGCGTTCCTGCTCTTCCTCGCCGGCCTCGAGATCGACTACACCCGCCTGCGCGGGCACATCGCGACGGAGGCCGTGTCGGGGTTCGTCGCCTCGTTCGGCCTGGCGCTCGTCGTCGGCCTCGTGCTCGACTCCGCCGGGGTCGTCGACGACGCGCTGCTGATCGCGATCATCCTCTCGGCGACGTCGCTGGGCGTCGTCGTGCCGGTACTGCGGGACTCAGGCCGCATCGACAGCGACTTCGGACAGCTGGTCATCGCGGCGGCCTCGATCGCCGACTTCGCGACGATCATCCTGCTGACGCTCTTCTTCTCCGGTGAGTCGCCGAGCGTCGCCGGGACCCTGATCCTGCTCGGCGGCTTCCTCGGCGTGGTCGCGCTGCTCGGGTTCGCGATCGCGGGCACCGAGCGTCTGGGCGCGGTGCGGCGCGTCTTCCGGCATCTGCACGGAACCACGGCCGAGCTCCGGGTCCGCGGTGCCTTCGCGCTCCTGGTCGGCCTCACCGCGCTCGCGACCGAGCTCGGGCTCGAGCTGATCCTCGGGGCGTTCCTCGCCGGCTCGGTGCTCAAGCTCGTCGACCGGGAGAGCTCGGCCGCGCGCGAGGAGCTGATGGACAAGCTCGACGCGGTCGGGTACGGCGTCTTCATCCCCGTCTTCTTCGTCACGGTCGGCGTCGGCTACGACCTCGGCTCGCTCGGGGATCCCGCGACGCTCGCCCAGATCCCGATCTTCGTCGTGGCGCTGCTGGTCGTCCGCGGCCTGCCCGCGCTCCTCTACAGGCGTTCGTTCTCTCGGCGAGAGGTGCTCGTCGCCGGGCTCCTGCAGGCGACCTCACTTCCCTTCATCGTCACCGCGACCGCCATCGGGACCGAGCTCGGCGCGATCTCGGGAGGAACCGCCGCCGCCTTCGTCGCCGCCGGACTGGTCACGGTCGTCGTCTTCCCGGCCACCTCGCTGGCGCTGCTCGGCGGCGGCCGCTGGGGAGCCCACCCGCGCCGTGGTTCCGCCTACAGCGGCGGCATGTAGCTTCTGGGCCGCCGCCGCCCGGCCGCGGAGCTCGCGTGATTGCGGCCAGGGCCCGACCTCGACCACCGCTACGCTCGCCGGATGCCTGACTTCCGTCTCAACTCGGCCTACTCTCCGACGGCCGACCAGCCGCAGGCGATCGACGGGCTCGCGGAGGGCATCGAGGCCGGCGAGCGCTTCATGACGCTGCTCGGCGCCACCGGGACCGGCAAGACGTTCACGATGGCGGCGACGATCGAGCGGCTCGGCCGTCCCGCCCTGGTGATCGCTCACAACAAGACGCTCGCCGCCCAGCTCTGCAACGAGTTCAGGGAGTTCTTCCCGAACGCGGCCGTCGAGTACTTCGTCTCCTACTACGACTACTACCAGCCGGAGGCCTACGTGCCGGCGCAGGACCTCTACATCGAGAAGGACGCGACGGTCAACGACGAGATCGACCGGCTTCGCCATGCGGCGACGGCGGAGCTGTTCGCCCGCCGCGACACGATCATCGTCGCCTCGGTCTCCTGCATCTACGGCATCGGCTCGCCGGACCTCTACCGCGAGCAGATGATCCTTTTCAAGGTCGGCGAGGACGTCGAGCGCGAGACGCTGTTCCGGCAGATGGTGGCGATGCAGTACCAGCGCAACGACACGATCCTCACCCGCGGGTCCTTCCGGGTGAAGGGCGAGGTGCTCGAGGTCTATCCCGCCTACGCGGAGTCGGCCTACCGGATCGGGCTCTTCGGCGACGAGGTCGAGGAGATCACCCACTTCGACCCGCTCACCGGCGAGGTGCTCGACGAGGTCGACCACGTCGCCCTCTGGCCTGCGACCCACTACGTGACGAAGGAGGAGACGATCGACCGCTCCGTCGATCAGATCCGCTTCGAGCTCGAGGAGCAGGTCAAATGGTTCGAGTCGCAGGGCAAGGACCTCGAGGCGCACCGGCTACGGCAGCGCACCCAGTACGACCTCGAGATGCTGAAGGAGCTCGGCTTCTGCAACGGGATCGAGAACTACTCGCGGATCCTCGACGACCGCCCCGCCGGCAGCGCCCCGCACACGCTGATCGACTACTTCCCCTCCGACTTCGTCGTCTTCATCGACGAGTCGCACCAGACGGTGCCGCAGATCGGCGGCATGTACGAGGGCGACAGATCGCGCAAGATCACCCTGGTCGACCACGGGTTCCGGCTGCCGAGCGCGATCGACAACCGGCCGCTCAAGTTCGACGAGTTCCTCGACCGGGTCAACCAGGTGGTGATGGTCTCGGCGACGCCGGGGGAGTGGGAGCGCACCCATTCGAGCCGCGTCGTCGAGCAGATCGTCCGCCCGACCGGGATCGTCGATCCTCCGATCGAGGTCCGCGAGACCAAGAACCAGATCGACGACCTGATGAACGAGGTCCGGGTGATCGCCGAGCGCAAGGAGCGGACGCTGGTCACGACCCTGACGAAGAAGATGTCGGAGGACCTCACCGAGTACCTGCTCGAGCACGGCTTCCGGGTCCGCTACCTGCACTCCGAGGTCGACACGATCGAGCGGATCCAGATCATCCGCGACCTGCGACTGGGTGAGTACGACGTGCTCGTTGGCGTCAACCTCCTGCGCGAGGGTCTCGACATCCCCGAGGTCGGGCTGGTCGCGATCCTCGACGCCGACAAGGAGGGCTTCCTGCGTGGCTCGACCTCCCTGATCCAGACGATCGGGCGGGCGGCGCGGAACGTCAACGGCAAGGTCCTCATGTACGCCGACAAGGAGTCGGAGGCGATGCGGACGGCGATTAGCGAGACCGACCGCCGCCGCGAGATCCAGCTCGCCTACAACCGCGAGCACGGGATCACCCCGGAGACCATCACCAAGGGGATCAGCGACATGTCCGACTTCCTCGCGATGGAGTCCAACGCCCCCGCGAAGCGGCGCCGCACCAAGGCGACGATCGACGGCAAGCCGATCGAGAGCGCCGAGGACCTGGAGAAGATGATCGTCTCGATCGAGGAGGAGATGCTCGAGGCGGCGGAGTCCCTCCGCTTCGAGGAAGCCGCGCGGCTGCGGGACGAGCTGAAGGAGCTGCGACGAGATCTCGAGGGCATGCGGGCTTGAGGGGAACCCGCTCCGGCGTCGGCTAGATTGGGCCGCATGGAGCGAGAGCAGATCACCAAGGAAGATTTCGAAGTAGTCCGCAAGGGCTGGGACCCGGACGCGGTCAGGGCCCATCTGGCCGAGGTCGCGGCGTCATGGCCCGATCCGGCTGAAGCGGCCGAGACGGCCGAGACCGTTGCTGGGGGCGAGGAGGCTCGCGAGCGCACGCTCGGCGACGTCGCCGCCGGACGGGTGAGGACCGTGCTCGAGGCGGCGGAGGTCGCCGCCGCGGACATCGAGAGCAGCTCGAAGGCCGACGCGGACAAGCGCGTCGCCGACGCCCAGGCCGAGGCCGACCGCCGCGTCCACAACCTCGAGGAGTTCACCGGTCAGACGATCGAGTGCAAGGTCATCGAGCTCAACCGCAGCCGCAACAACGTCGTGCTCTCCCGCCGCGCCGTCCTCGAGGACGAGCGCAAGGAGGTCCGCGAGCAGATCCTGACCCGCCTGCAGCCGGGCCAGATCGTCGAGGGCAAGGTCTCCAACATCGTCGACTTCGGCGCCATAGTCGACCGATGGCCAGTCCCTGCTGGGCGAGGTCAGCGCGCTCGGCGAGCGCGTCAGCGCCTGCGCCGGTGCTCAGGGCGGCCCCGGCGACGGTGTCGGCGACCCCCCGGGTACCCGCCGCGACGCCCGCGGCCGAGGTCCCCGGTGGCCCGGTCATCGTCCCCGAGCCTGGTCCCGCGACCGTCCCGGGCCGAATACGACCCCGTCCGGAGGCCGACTCCCGACCTGTGCCAGATCCGGTCCCCGGCCCCGAGATCGTCCCCGAGGCCAACGCCCTGACCCCGAGCCCGAGCCGACGCCCGATCCTCCAGTTCGAGGCGGACCCCCGCGGCCGCGGATGCGCCGAGGGCGACCTCGGCCCCGCGGTGCCTGCCGGCGGTGCCGTCATCCCCGAGACCGCGACGACCACCGAGGAGCTGATCCGCTCAGCTCCGTGCCGCCGCCGCGGGGTGGGGCGAAAGCCGCCGCTGCCGCCGCCGCGCCCGCCGCGACCGCGCCCGCCGCGGTCTCCGGCTCGATCTCGGCGCGGCCCGCCTCGTCGCCATGAACATGGCGCTCGAGGAGCCTCTCGCGACCAGATCGCCTCTCCCAGCTCCGTTCGAGTTCGGTCAGGTCGACGGGGTGGAGGGCCTGCTCGACGACGATCCTCAGTCGCGCCGGTCGCTAGCGGCTACCGCTTTCGCTTGAGTTTCCAGGCGAACGTCGCCGGCGTCGGGTCGGTGTTCCCGGCTGCATCCGTGGCCGCCACCGCGAAGAGGTGACGCCCCAGTTTCACGCTTCGGCGAAGGTGCCGTCGCATGGCTTCTCGGCACCGTCGAGGGGTCGAACGAAGGTCGAGTTGGGCTCACTGGAAGCGAAAGCGAAGGTCACCGCTTCCTCTTCCGCTGACTTGACCTTCTTCCTCGGCGTCCTGGTCAGCGTCGTCTCGGGGGCAGTGATGACCACGCCGGTGGACCACGACATCCTCTGGGACCCACTCGTCGCTGCTGCCGATGTCGAGCGCTCGGCGCCCGCACCAGCGGATCACCGTCGATGTCGAGGTCATCAGCAGGCGTTGCCGTCTCGGCATCGATCGTCGGCGAGCCCGGGGCCTGGTGCAGATCACGCCCCGCGAGGCTCGGCGAACTGCGGCAGGAACGGTCTCGGTTGAACCACTGGAGCCGGTGCGGGAGCGGTCCGCGGCCGCCGCTGACGGAGTCGAGGAGTCGAAGTTCGAGTGGTCCAGATCGATCGAGGAGGTCAAGGCCGTGTTGTTGAGGTTGGCCCAGGCGTCGATGCCGCCCCGAAGGCGATCACGTTGGTGCCGATCGATCGATGGTATTGACTCCACCGACCTCGCGTGTAGATCCCGTATTGGGTGAAGCCGAGCTCTGGTGAGGCCGCGGTCACGTTCGTGAGCTGCGCCGAAACCGAGTCGCCCGGGTCGTCGGCGAGCAGCCACGAAGGGGCTGCCCCCGGTGTTGAGGCAGGTCGAGTCGTTGAGCCAGACGGTCACCGGGCTCGACGGGTTGGAGTCCTCGAGGTAGCAGGCCGGCCCTCCCGGTGAGGACACGAGCAACTGACCGTAGATCCCGCCGCCGAGGTGCAGGCCCCCGCTGCCGCCGCCGCGGATCTCGACTCCGCCGAGGCCGACCTGCGAGACGCTGACATCGACGGCGAAGCCGCCGGTGGTCGCGCTATCACCGGCCGCGCGGCGGCGGGTCGGCCGGCTGGATCGTGAGCTGGCAGGTGACGTCGAGGGTCTCGCTCGGCGCGTGGTGCCCGGGGAGAGCAGGACCTTGTCGCCGTTCTGGGCCGCTGGCCCTTCGACCGCGTCGAGGATCCCGCACGGGTCAGACTGCGGGCACGACGCCTGCGGGCCGTTGCCGCCCGGCTCCGCGTAGCGGTCCGCGGCATCGGCTTCCCGGCGAAAGCGAGCATCGCCGTCAAGGAAGGCAACCGCGGGACGGAACCGCATCCTCCACGGCGATCGTACGCCCGCCGCGTCTGCCGTACAGCCTGTCCGCCCGGAGAGAACATCCGTTCGCCTCCGCGGCCACCGTCAGTCGCGGTGGAACCAGTGGCCGGATGATCGTCTCGGGCGCGCGCGCGGGCAACTGCGCGGTGTCGGCGTCGAGCTGCCACGGGACGCGCTCGTCGTGATGACGGGGCTCTCCGGCTCGGGCAAGTCGAGCCTCGCCTTCGACACGATCTACGCCGAGGGCCAGCGCCGCTACGTCGAGTCGCTGTCGGCCTACGCGCGCCAGTTCCTCGGGCAGATGGACAAGCCCGACGTCGACTCGATCGAGGGCCTGAGCCCGGCGATCTCGATCGACCAGAAGACGACCTCGCGCAACCCGCGCTCGACGGTCGGAACGGTCACCGAGATCTACGACTACCTGCGGCTGCTGTGGTCGCGGATCGGCAAGCCTCACTGCTTCAACTGCGGGGAGCCGATCTCGGGGCAGTCCGTCGAGCAGATCACCGACCGGGTGCTGACGCTGCAGGAGGGGACGAGGTTCATGGTCTGCGCCCCGGTCGTCCGCGAGCGCAAGGGCGAGTACGGGAAGCTGCTCGAGGACATGCGCCAGGCCGGCTATGCGCGCGCGGTCGTCGACGGTGAGCTGCGCCGGCTCGACGAGGAGATCACGCTCGACAAGCGCTACAAGCACGACATCGCGATCGTCGTCGACCGGCTCGTCATGAAGGAGTCGATCCGCAAGCGGCTCTCGGAGTCGATCGAGGCGGCTGTCGGGCTCGCCGACGGGCTCGTCGAGATCGAGCTCGTCGATGGGGACGGCGAGACCGGGGTTGCGGGGGCGCAGGTGCTGTCGGGGCCGAGCGCCGGCAAGCGCGGGGAGACGCTCGTTTTCAGCGAGCGGTTCGCGTGCCTCAACTGCGGTACGTCGATGCCCGAGATCGAGCCGCGGATCTTCTCCTTCAACTCCCCCCACGGCGCCTGCGAGCGCTGCCACGGTCTCGGCTACCAGCGGGTGATCGACCCCGAGCTGTGCGTCCCGGATCCGACTCTGTCGATCTCCGAGGGAGCGCTGGCCTCGTGGATGGGCGCTGCCTCGAGGTACTACCGGACGCTGCTGGAGGCGGTCTGCGACGCCTACGACATCGACGCCGATGCTCCCTGGCAGGACCTGCCCGACGCCGATCGCAAGATCCTTCTCGAGGGAACGGGAAGCGAGCGCCACACGATCTCCTACAAGAACCGCTTCGGGCGCCGGCGCAGCTACACGGCCCGGTTCGAGGGCATCACGCACGGCCTCGAGCGCCGCTACCAGGAGACCGACTCCGAGAAGACGCGCGAGCGCATCGAGGGACTGATGGCGCTGCAGCCGTGTCCGGCCTGCGGCGGGGCGCGTCTGCGGCCGGAGAGCCTCGCGGTCACCGTCGGCGGGCTCTCGATCGCCGATTACTCGCGGCTGTCGGCGCGGGCGGCGCTGGAGTGGATCGGCGAGCTCGAGCTGACGGAGACCGAGCGCGCGATCGCGAGGCTGGTCGTCCGCGAGGTGCAGGAGCGGCTCTCGTTCCTCGTCTCGGTCGGGATCGGCTACCTGACGCTCGAGCGGGCGGCGACGACGCTCTCCGGCGGCGAGGCGCAGCGGATCCGGCTGGCGACGCAGATCGGCTCCAGCCTGGTCGGCGTGCTCTACATCCTCGACGAGCCGTCCATCGGGCTGCACCAGCGCGACAACGCGAAGCTGATCGGGACGCTTGAGCGGCTGCGCGACCTCGGCAACACCGTGATCGCCGTCGAGCACGACGAGGGCACCATGCGGGCGGCCGACTACCTGGTCGACCTCGGCCCCGGCGCCGGCGAGCACGGTGGCAGGGTCGTAGCCGCCGGTACGCCGGACGAGGTGATTCGCAACCCGGCTTCGCTGACCGGCGAGTACCTGTCCGGCAAGCGCGTGATCCCGGTGCCGAAGGAGCGCCGCCAGGGCCGCGGTGAGCTCGTCGTCCGCGGTGCTCGCGAGCACAACCTCAAGAACGTCGACGCCACGATCCCGGTCGGCACGCTCACCTGCGTCACCGGGGTCTCGGGGTCCGGCAAGTCGACGCTCGTGAACGAGACGCTGCACCGCTCGGTCGCCAACCGGCTGCACCGCGCCCGGACCCGGCCCGGGGCCCACGACCGGATCGACGGGCTCAAGCAGATCGACAAGGTCATCAACATCGACCAGTCGCCGATCGGGCGGACCCCGCGGTCGAATCCCGCTACCTACACCGGCGTCTTCGACCACATCCGCCAGCTCTTCGCGAAGACGAAGGAGGCGCGGGCGCGCGGCTATCAACCCGGGCGGTTCAGCTTCAACGTCAAGGGCGGGCGCTGCGAGGTCTGCAAGGGCGACGGGCAGATCAAGATCGAGATGCACTTCCTCCCCGACGTCTACGTGCCATGCGAGCAGTGCCACGGCCGTCGCTACAACCGCGAGACGCTCGAGGTCCGCTTCAAGGGGAAGTCGATCGCCGACGTGCTCGAGATGCCGGTCGAGGAGGCCGTCGACTTCTTCGCCAAGATCCCGAAGATCCACCGGCGGCTGAAGACGCTGAAGGACGTCGGGCTCGACTACATCCGCCTCGGCCAGCCCGCGACAACGCTGTCGGGGGGCGAGGCGCAGCGTGTCAAGCTCGCGACTGAGCTCTCCAAGGTGGCGACGGGGGAGACCCTCTACATCCTCGACGAGCCGACGACCGGTCTGCACTTCGCCGACGTCGAGCGGCTGCTCGACGTGCTCGCGCGGCTCGTCGACGCCGGCAACACCGTCGTCGTCATCGAGCACAACCTCGACGTCATCAAGTCGGCGGACTGGATCGTCGACCTCGGGCCCGAGGGCGGCGACGGCGGCGGCGAGATCATCGCGACGGGGACGCCGGAGCAGGTCGCGACCGAGCCCGCCTCCTACACGGGCCGCTTCCTGGAGGAGCTGGTCGAGCCCGCGGTCACGAGGGCGCGCAAGCGCAAGCGCGAGCCCGTCGCCGCGTAGGGATTCCCCTGGGCGCCGAGATGCACGCGCGTTCGATGATCTTCGTCGCCAAGCCCGGAGCGGCGGACGAGCTGGCGCGGCTCATGGTCGAGGTGAGCGAAGGGTTGAGGAGCGCGCCCGGGTGCGTCGCCTGGATCGTCTCCCGGAATCCCGAGGCCGAGAGCGAGGTCTGGATCCAGGAGCTCTGGGAAAGCGAGGCGGACGCCGAGACCGCGCTTGCGTCCTCCGACGAAGGCACGGGGCCGAGCCCGGCCGACGTCATGGCGCTGGTGGACGGCCGCCCGCGCCGCACGGACCTGACGCCGGTGGGAGGCGTCGGGTTCACGAACATCGGTTGAGACACCGAGTGGTCTGATCGGGACGGCCGACGGCGCACCTGCGAGTCCTGGGAGATCGCTTGCGGATCGCATAACGGCAGGGACACCGCCGCGGGGCATCGAAGCCCGCGGTATCCGATCAGGAGCAGCACACCAGGCGCGCGCAGGCAAGGGAGCGCGAACGGCGCTCGGGACCCTGGCATGCGCAATCACCCTTCTCACCGCGGGAGGCGGCGAGGCGAGCGCGGCCGTGACGCACACGGTCGTCGACGGCGAGACGCTGTCGGGGATCGCCGCCGCCAACGGCCTCTCGACTGAGACTCTCGCTTCCTGGAACGGGATCAGCTCCGACACGCTGCTGATCAGCGGCACGACGCTCAGCGTTCCCTCACTTGCGGAGACCGGAGTCACGGGAGCCGCCACGACGACGACGGATCCCACAACGACGACAACGACCACCACGACGGGCATCGCCCCGGCGCCGTGGCTGGGCTCGATCCCGAGCCCGTGGGGCGATCTCTACCTCGACGCGGGCGCCGCGGCCGCCTGGAACGCGATGCGCCAGCAGGCCCTCACCGATTACGGCGTCGACCTCTACCCGGCGGGGCCACTCTCGGCCTACCGGACCACCGCCCAGCAGGGCGAGATGTACGAGCTCTTCCTCAGCGGAGCCGGCGCTCCCGCCAACCCACCCGGCATGTCGTCGCACGAGCTCGGCGTCTCCGTCGACCTCGCTACATACGAGATGCGCTCGGTCGTCGATTCGATCGGCGCCATCTACGGCTGGGGCAAGTACGAGGCCCCCGACGAGTGGTGGCACGTGAGCTGGGCGGGCGGCTGAGCCCGGGCACGCAACCGACCCGCCCCCGAGGCCACCGGGGCGTCTGAAGCCAACATGTTGGCCTAAGACACCCCACTGGAGAACGGAAGCTCCAAAGCAACCGCGAGCTCCGCAGTTGGGCGAAGGGCACCGAGGGGAGGATGGAAGCCCGCCGGTGACCCGACCCCTGGCTCCGCAGCGCCGGTGCCGCTCCCATGCTCCCCTCGCCAGCCCATCGCTGCGGAGCCCAGGCCGGAGGATCAACCACGGCGACTCTGCGGAACCGCGCTACGCCTTTCCGGTATCTCCTGGGGGCGGTTCCGCGGAGCCGCCCTCGCAAGGTGCGGTTCGCGCGGGAGTGCCATCGGGGGGCGACTGTCGCCGTGTGGCGGAGACGGCTCGGCTAGGCGCCCGGGCCCTCGAGACTGAGGTCGAGCGGATCCGGCGCCTCGCCGCCGAGCAGCCGCACCACCTCGGCGCTCCAGGGGTTCGTCGTCAGCGACGGCGCGAACAGCTCGATCGGCTCCTCGCGATCGGGGACGTGCAGGAGGACCTTGTCCCGCATGAAGGCCCGCCCGGCGCGCTCGATCGAGACCTCACCGCGGGGCCAGGAGAGGATCTCGGAGGCATCGGCATGGTCGCGGCGCATGTCGGTGGGGCGCAGCTCCAGCGCGTGCAGGTGCTCGGTGTCGAGCGCCAGCAGGAGCTTCGGCGCGAGCCCCAGCTTGCGGGCCTTGCGGCGGGCGAACGGGAGCATCAGCATGCCGACGCCGGGAACCGCCGCCAACGCCTCGGTCGGCACCGCGCTGAACTCGCCCGCGGCCTCGACCTCGCCATCGTCGACCGCGGTCTGAGCGAGCTCGCGCAGCTCGCGTCCGCGGCGCTCGCGGTAGCGGCGCGCGACCTCGAGGCGCTCCTCGCGGGTCTGGTACTCCTCGGCGCTGGTATCCGGGGCCACGTCTGGGAAGCTACAGGCGTGCCCACCGATCCCCACGTGCACCCCCAGAAGGGCTGGCGCATGTGGTGGACGAAGCGCCGCTGGTACGACCGCACCCACCGGTTCCGCAACCGATGGCGGATCAACCGCCACGCGGCCCGCGGGGGCTTCTACGTGCGCCATCCCGTCGAGGGCGAGATCCTCGAGGCGCTCGACGACGGGCGCCTCGTGATCGGGGAGGGAACCAAGCTCGAGCCCGGCTGCTGGATCACCCTCGCGCCGGAGGCGCGGATCGTGATCGGCCGCGGCTGCTTCCTCAACCGGGAGACGATGCTCGCCGCGCAGGAGCTGATCGAGATCGGCGACCACGTGATGTTCGCCAACCACTGCTTCGTGGGCGACGCCGACCACCGCTTCGACGACCCCGACCTGCCGATCACCTGGCAGGGCTTCACGCCGCGCGGACCGGTCAGGATCGGCGACAACGTCTGGCTCGGCAAGGGCGTCGTCGTCACCGGCGGCACCGAGATCGGCGCCCGCAGCGTCATCGGCTCGAACTCCGTGGTCACCCACGACGTCCCCGCGGCCACCATCGCCGCCGGGGTCCCCGCGAAGGTGCTGCGCGAGATCGAGTTCAAACCCAGTGCCACCGGGGAGGACGCCGAAGGCGACGGGTAGCCTTTCGGCCGTGAACGGAAGCCGTCTTCGCGCGATCTCCGGGGCGGCCGTGCTCGCGTCGATGGTCCTCTGTGTCGCCCTGCTCGGCTGCGGGGAGAAGAGCGAGCCCGCGACAACCGGCCCGGTGGTCACTTCCGAGGAGCAGGGCAAGGCCGACATCCAGGCCGCCCAGAGCTCCGCCAACGCCTTCCTGATCTCCTCCGACGCCGCCGTCGTCTGCGACCAGGGCATCACGCCGAGCCTGCTGAAGAAGACCTACGGCGACCGCAAGGGCTGCCTGAAGGCGCGCAAGCCGGCGTCGCTCGCCAAGAGCGTGATGATCACCTCCTCCGAGATCGACGGCGATGGCGTCGCGATCGTCAGCGCCAACGCCGAGGGCGGCCCCTACGGCAAAGGCGAGAAGGTGACGATGACCGTGCTTCGCGACGGCGCCGGTAACTGGCGTGTCTCCGCGGTCAAGTCCGACGCCAAGGTCGGGCCCTAAGCACCGGCACCTCGGCGAGATGCAACAAACGGGACAGATGCTCCCGTAGCTTGCATCTCGATCGCGGCGGAGAGTCGGGCTCGGCCCGCTCCCGGCGCCGCCCCTTCCTACCAGTCCCAGGCCGACTCGCCCGCGAGCGAGTCCTGCTCCAGATACGCCTCGAAGGCTGCGAGCTCCTCGGGATCGATCGAGTACTCGTGGGTCTCGTCCGGGAAGCGGTGGGAGCGGACGTCGGCGACGTACTCGCTGACTCCGGCGACCATCGCCTCATGGATCGCCGCGTAACGCTTGACGAAGCGAGCCACGTGCCCGGTGTTGATGGCGAGGAGGTCATGGAAGACGAGGACCTGCCCGTCGGTGGCGCCGCCGGCGCCGATCCCGATCACTGGGATCTCCATCCGCGGCATGATCGCCTCGCACACGGCGGCGGGCACCGCCTCGAAGACGATCGAGAAGCAGCCGACCGCCTGCAGCGCGAACGCGTCCTCGGCGATCTGGGAAGCGCGGTCTCCGGTCCGCCCCTGTGCCTTGTAGCCGCCGAGCGCGGTGGCCGTCTGCGGCGTCAGCCCGACGTGGCCCATGACCGGGATGCCGGCTCGCACGATCGCCCGGGCGCGGTCGACGGAGGCGCCACCGCGCTCGAGCTTGACGGCGTCGCAGCCCGCCTCCTTGATGAAGCGCTGGGCGTTGGCGACGGCCTGCTCGTTGGAGGCCTCGTAGGAGCCGAACGGCATGTCGCCGACCAGAAGCGGCGTGCGCAGGCCGCGCCGAACAGCTGCGGCGAGCATCAGCATCTCCTCCATGCCAACGGGGACGGTCGAGTCGTAGCCGAGCACCGTCATCGCGCCGGAGTCGCCGACGAGGACGACGTCGACCCCGGCCTCCTCGGCGACCTGAGCCGACGGGTAGTCGTAGGCGGTGACCATCGCGATCGGCTGATCGAGTCGCTTCATCTCCTCGAGCATCGGCAGCGTCATCGGGACGCGGACGTCCCCAGGGGGAGTCGATGGGACCGGGATCCTCGGTGCTGAGCTCATGCTTCGGCGGTTCCTCTCTCGTTCTCTCGTTTTCAGGCTCCGCGGGTCCCGCCCGGGGCCGCGGGTTCGATGATCACGTTGTCGATCAGGCGGGCACCTCCGACCTGCGCCGCGATGGCGAGCAGGACGGGGCGGCCGTTGAAGGTCTCGATCGGCTCGAGGCGCTCGGCATCACGGGCCTCGAGGTACTCGGGCTCGACGCCCGCGTCGGCGAGGACCCGTCGCGCCGCGGCGACGGCGTCGGCGGTCGCCGTTCCGACCTCGGCGGCTGCGCTCGCGGCTTCGAGCGCCGCGTGGAGGGCGGGCGCACGCTCGCGGTCGGCGGGCTCGAGGTAGGCGTTGCGGGAGGAGAGCGCGAGACCGTCCGGCTCACGCACCGTCGGCCGCACCTCGATGCGAACCGGGAAGTCGAGATCAGCCGCCATGCGGCGGATCACGACCGCCTGCTGAGCGTCCTTCTGGCCGAAGTAGGCGACGTCCGGCCCGACCGTGTTGAAGAGCTTCGCAACCACCGTCGTCACGCCGCGGAAGTGCTCGGGCCCACGCGCATCGGGGTCGCCGCAGAGAACCTCGGTCAGCCCGCTCACCTCGACTGCGGTCGCGAACCCCTCCGGATAGACCTCCTCGACGTCGGGCGCGTAGATCAGATCGACGCCCGCATCGGCGGCGATCCGCTCGTCGCGGTCGCGGTCACGCGGGTAGCGGTCGAGGTCCTCTCCGGGGCCGAACTGCGCCGGGTTGACGAACAGGCTCATGACGACGACGTCGCATTCGGCGCGAGCGGCCTCGAGCAGCGAGACGTGACCGTCGTGCAGGAAGCCCATGGTCGGTACCAGGCCGATCGTGCGGCCCTCGCGGCGAGCCTCCACGAGCGCTTCCCGCAACGCAGACTTCGTCTCGACGACCCTCATGCGCGCGCCCCCTCGGAGGCGATCGCGCGGGTGCGCTCGGCGAGCGCCCGGTAGAGCGGCTCCAGCTCCGGCGTGGTCGCGGCAATCGCCTGCAGGTGGCGGGTGACCGTCGCCTCGTCGCCGCGGGCGATCGGCCCGGTGAGGGCCGCGCCGCCGTTCTCGGCCCAGTTGGCGGCGGTGCGCAGGACGAGTGGCGCGAGCAGTTCGCGCGCGTCCTCGATGCCCGCGTCCGCCAGCAGCTCCGCGGCGCTCTCCTCGAGCGCGATCAGGAAGTTGGAGGCCATCGACGCGGCCGCGTGGTAGGCGGCCCGGGAGCCCGCGGGGAGCTCGAACGGGCGCATACCCAGGACCGTGGCGAGCTCGCGGGCGTAGTCGAGCGCGGCGGCGTTCGTGCCCTCGACGGCAGCCGGTGCGCCGACGATCTGCGCGTCGCCGGCGGGGATCGTCTGCAGCGGGTGCAGGGAGAAGGCCGTGGCTCCGGCGCTCGTCGCGCTCGCGAGCGCGCCCAGTTCGGTGGCGCCGCTCGTGTGGCCGATCATCCGCAGCTGCGGGGCTGAGGCGGCCACCAGGCCCGCCGCCGTGGTGATCTCGGCGTCGGGGACGCAGAGCAGGACGACCTCGGCTTCGGCGCAGGCGGCATCGAGGTCGTCGCGACCGGCCAGGGTGACGTCGAGGCCGGCGATCGTCGCGGCTCCGGCGAGGGCGGTGCCCACGCGACCGGGACCGACCAGGGTGATCGGCGGCAGCGCAGGCGTGTCGGCGCGGTGTGGGCTCAATCCCGTTCCAGTTCTCGGCGAGATACCAGACGGCGTGGGGGTCTAGGACGAGGCCGCTTTCCAGTGGTCCGCGCCCGTGAGGGTCGCTGCCACCGCGGCTTCAGCCCGCATTGTACCCAGGGCCCGAGGCGCCAATCCCGCGGCGGCGGAATACCATCGGGTCCGTGCCGATCTACGAGTTCGAGTGCGCCGAGTGCGGGGAGCGCTTCGAGGAGCTGAGTGCCGCGGGGACAGAGACGGCGACCTGCCCGGCCTGCGGCGCAGCCGGAGCCGAGCGGCGCCTCTCCTCCTTCGGCCTCAGCCGTCAGCCCACCGCCAACCAGCGACGGCGCATGGAGGACAAGCGGGGGACCGACCGCGGCGGCGCCAAGAAGCGGTTCACCCAGAACCTCGCGAGAGCGCGCGACCGGCGCCCCGGCGGCGGCACGTGAGCGGCGCCACCACCGACGCGACCGCGCGGCGTGAGCGGCTCGTCGAGGTCTACCGAGAGGCATCGACGTGCACGCTCTGCCCGCTTTCGGAGACCCGGACCAAGGTCGTGTTCGGAGCCGGGAACGCGAACGCCGACCTGATGTTCGTCGGCGAGGCGCCGGGGGCCGACGAGGACCGACGGGGACTGCCGTTCGTCGGCCGCGCCGGGCAGCTCCTCAACGACCTGCTCGCCGGGATCGGCCTGCAGCGCGAGGACGTGTTCATCGCCAACACGCTGCTCTGCAGACCGCCGGGGAATCGGGACCCGCAGCCGATCGAGCTCGAGACCTGCCGCCCGTACCTGCACGCGAAGATCGAGCTGATCGAGCCGAAGGTGATCGCGACGCTCGGCAACTTCGCGACGAAGCTGATCACCGACAACCAGACCGGGATCACCCGGGTCCACGGCAAGCCGCAGACGCACACGATCGGCGAGCGCACGGTGCGGGTCTTCCCGATCTTCCACCCTGCCGCGATCCTGCGGAACCCGAACCAGCGGCCGATGATGGACGCCGACTTCGCTGCCCTGCGCAAGCTGCTCGACGAGCCGCCGCCGCAGCAGCACGAACCGCGCAGCGCCGAAGCGCCAACCGAGCAGGCCGTCGACGCGCCGCTGGGATCCCCGCCCGCCGCCGCTCCGACCGAGGATCAGCTCGACATCTTCGGGCGTGGGTGAACCGCTGCTCGTGGACGAACGTCACCGCACCGAGAGCGCGGCGGAGACCGAGGCGATCGCGGCCGAGATCGCCTCGCGCCTGGAGCCCGGAGCCGTCGTGCTCGTCTCCGGCGATCTCGGCGCGGGGAAGACCACCTTCGTCCGCGGGGCCGCGCGGGCGCTCGGCGTGAGCGAGCCCGTCACCTCCCCGACCTTCACGATCGGTCAGCGCTACGCCGGGGATCTGCCGGTGTCCCACCTGGACCTCTACCGGCTCGAGGGCGCGTTCGCCGCGGAGGAGCCGGGCCTGCTCGACGATTACCTGACCCCCGACGCGATCGCGTTCGTGGAGTGGCCCGAGGTCGCCGGCGCCGAGCTCGACGGGGTCACGCTCCGGGTGGCCATCGCTCATGCGGGCGGTGACGCGCGGGTGATCGAGGTAATCGAGGTCGAAGGTATGGGGGAGAGGGCTGGGCGATGAGCTCCGGGACCAACGAGAGCACCGGGACGCCCGGGAGGGTCATCCTCGGCTTCGACACCGCGACCCCGGACACGGCGGTCGCGATCTCAGGCGAAGGCGAGGCCGCCGAGCGCGCGATCGGGCCGCGGGAGGACGGTCGCCCAGTGCACAACTCGGCGCTGCTGCCGGCGATCGAGGAACTCGTCGACGTGGCGGGCGGCTGGGACGCCGTCGGCCTGATCGCCGTCGGGGTCGGCCCGGGCTCCTTCACCGGCCTGCGGATCGGGATCGCGACGGCGCGGGGCCTGGCCCAGACGCGCGGGATCGCGATCGCGGCGGTGCCCAGCCTCAGCGCGCTCGCCGCCGGGATCGCGGCGACGCCGGCGGCCGCGGGCCGCACCCCGCTCGCCGTCATCGACGCGCGCCGCGGCGAGGTGTTCGCGGCGCTCGCGCCCGGAACCGAGCGCGCTGAGCCGAGTGAGCCCGTCGTCTGCCCGCCCGAGGAGCTCGCCGCACGGATCGGCCCCGAGGCGCTCGGCAGCGCGATTGCCGGCGGCGACGGGGCGGTACGATTCCGGCCTGAGTTCGAGGCGGCGGGGGCGCTGGTCCTCCCCGGTGGGGACGCGGCGAACCACCTCTCGGCTCGGTGGATCTGCGAGTTGGGCGCCGGTATCGAGCCCGTCGCCCCGGAGCTGATCCGACCCATGTACCTGAGACGACCCGACGCGGAGCGCTGGCGAGAACGAGATGGCCGCAACTGAGTCCCCATCGATGCCCATCGGGTCGTTCGAGGTCCGCCGCCTCGCCTACGGCGACCTGCCCGGCGTCCTTTCGATCGAGCGCCGATCCTTCCCGGCCCCTTGGTCGCTGGCGATGTTCGTGCTCGAGCTCTCCAAGCCGAGCGGGATCTGCCTCGCCGCGGACACCGGCGACGGCCTCGCCGGCTACCTCGTGTGCTCCCGTTACGCGGACATCTGGCACGTGATGAACGTCGCCGTCGATCCCGCGCGTCGCCGCGAGGGCATCGCCGCGCGGATGATGTCGGAGCTGCTCGACACCGCGGGCCGCGACGGCCGCTACACGCTCGAGGTGCGCGTCTCCAACCACGGCGCGATCGCGATGTACGAGCGCCTCGGCTTCCGCCGCGCCGGTCGCCGTCGCCGCTACTACAGCGACAACGGCGAGGACGCGATGATCATGTGGCTGGGCGATCCCGGCTACATCGGCTGACCGCGGCGGGTTTGCGGACTTGATCCTCGCCGTCGAGACCTCCTGCGACGACACCTGCGCCGCCGTGCTCGACGGTGGGACGATTCTCAGCAACGTCGTCTCCTCGCAGGCGAAGCTCCACGAGGGCTTCGGCGGCGTCGTCCCCGAGATCGCCTCCCGTCACCATCTCGAGCTCGTCAACCCGGTCGTCGACGCGGCGCTCGCGGAGGCGGGGTGCGCCCTCGACGACGTCGAGGCGATCGCTGTCACGACCCATCCCGGCCTGATCGGGGCTCTCCTGGTCGGGCTCAGCTCCGCGAAGGCGCTGGCGGCGCCGCGCAGGTTGCCGATGATCGCCGTCGATCACATCCAGGGCCACGTCGCGGCCGCGTTCCTGGAGCCGGATCCGCTCGAGCCGCCGTTCCTGGCGCTGATCGCGAGCGGCGGCCACACGCTGCTCGCCGCCGTGCGCGACCACGGCGGGCACGAGGTGATCGGGACGACGCTCGACGATGCCGCCGGGGAGGCTTTGGACAAGGCCGCCAGGCTGCTCGGCCTCGGCTACCCGGGTGGACCGGCGATCCAGCGGGCCGCGGAGGCGGGCGATCCCGAGTCGTTCCCGATGCCGGTGGCGATGAGCCGCGAGCCGGGCCTCGACTTCAGCTTCAGCGGGCTCAAGACCGCGCTCGCCTACACGGTCCGCGACCTCGGCGAGGGGGGCGTGGAGCAGCGCCGTGCTGACCTCGCCGCGAGCTTTCAGGCAGCCGTGGTCTCCCAGCTCGTCGCGAAGGCTTCCCGCGCGCTCGACGAGGGCGATTGGGAGGCGTTGGCGCTCGGTGGGGGGGTCGCCGCCAACGGGCCGCTGCGCGAGGCGCTGGCCACCGCCTGCGAGCGGCGTGGGGTCCGGCTCAAGCTGGTGGCACCGGCGCTCTGCACCGACAACGCGGCGATGATCGGCTCGGCGGCGCGGTGGGCGCCGCAGACGCCCTATCCGGGCTATCTGGACTGGGACGCGGCCGCCCGATGAGCGCGCTCCCCGAGGTCACGCTGTACGGCCGGACCGGCTGTCACCTGTGTGACGAAGCGCGTGCTTCCCTGCTGCGGATGCGGGATCGGGGGGTCGGCTTCGACTTGCTCGAGGTGGACATCGAAGGCGACGAGGATCTGCACCGGCGGATGCTCGAATCGATCCCCGTGGTCGAGGTGGACGGCACCACCGCGTGCGAGCTGATCTTCGACGAAGGCGCCGTGATGGCGCGGATCGGTACTTTGTCGGCGTGAGTGCCGGCAGATCAGCTTCAGCGACGGCCGGTGCGGAAGGGGGCGCACGGCAGGACGCCGCGCGCCCGGGAGGCGTCCCATCGGAGCGCCTCTCCCTCGGTGTGGCCGCGCGCCTCTCGCGCTACCTGCAGGTCCTGATCCAGGCCCGCAAGATGGGCCGCGAGACGATCAGCTCCCAGGAGCTCGCCGCCTGGACCCACGTCAACTCGACGCAGATCCGCCGCGATCTCTCCGGCTTCGGGAAGTTCGGCAAGCGCGGGGTCGGCTACGGCGTCGACTCGCTCGTCGCCGAGATCCGCAAGATCCTTCAGACCTCCGGCCAGCACAACATCGCGCTGTTCGGGGCCGGGAACCTCGGCCAGGCGATCGCCTCCTCCGACATCTTCGCCGACCACGGCTTCACCATCGTCTCGATCTTCGACACCTCTCCGAAGCTGGTCGGCAAGAAGGTCGGCGACGTCCCGATCCGCTCGATCGACGACCTCGAGAAGGTCGTCGCCGACGAGGAGATCGTGGTCGGCGTCCTCGCCGTCCCCGCGGAGGCGGCTCAGGAGGTCGCCGACCGGCTGGTGGAAGCCGATGTCCGGGTCATCTTCAACTATTCCGAGCAGCTTCTGGACGTGCCGCCGGAGGTGACGGTCCATACCTCGAGCCCGGCCGTCGACCTGCTCTACGCCCTCTACTTCTACCTGGCCTGACCGGTACGCCTGAGCGTTCGATGACTGCGGCTCGCGACCAGAGCCTCGACATGGACCTGGCGCGCGAGCGCTTCCAGGAGTCGACCGACTTCACCTGCGCGATCGAGGAGGAGTTCGCGATCCTCGATCCGGAGACGCTCGACCTCGCCCACGGGTTCGTCGAGCTCCGCGATGCCGCGAAGGCGAACACCGCACTCGCCGACTCGGTTCGCGGCGAGCTGATCGACACCGAGATCGAGATCCGCTCGGGGTGTTCGGAGAGCTTCGACGAGCTCTGCGCGAACCAGCGCGGCTTCCGCCGGGACCTGTTCGCGCTCGCCGCCGAGCACGGCTACGCGCTGGGCTCCTCCGGGACGCACCCCTGGGCCAGCTACATGGACCAGGAGATCATCGACACCGATCACTACAGCCGCCTGCACGCGGAGCTCGGATACGTCGCCGAGCGCAACAACACCTGGAGCCTGCATGCCCACGTCGGCGTCCGCGGCGCCGACCGTGCCGTCGCCGTCTGCGACGCGCTGCGCAACCACCTGCCGGTGCTGCTGGCGATCTCGGCCAGCTCGCCTTTCCTCGACGGCCGCGACACCGGCCTCGCCTCGGTGCGCTCGCAGATCTTCACGCGTAGCTTCCCGCGTTGCGGCGTCCACGACCCCTTCGGGGACTGGGACAGCTACGCGAACTTCGTGGACCTGCTCGAGCGGACCAACTCGGTCGTCGAGTCGACGCAGCTGTGGTGGAGCGTCCGCCCCCACCACAGCTTCGGCACCGTCGAGGTGCGGATCTGCGACGCGCAGGGCGACGGCGACGAGTCGCTGGCGCTCTGTGGCCTGCTGGTGGCCTGTGTCGCGCAGGCCGCGACCGACTACGACGAAGGGGCGCTCGTGGCGCCGATGCGCGCCCGCGAGATCGAGGAGAACCTGTGGCGGGCGATCCGCTACGGACTCGACGGCCGGATGATCGACTTCGACGCGGCCGCCGAGATTCCGACGCGGGAGGCCGTCGACCGGCTGCTGAGCTGGACCGAACCGGCCCGCGGGGCCCTCGCGATCCCCGAGCCGGAGATCGTGGCCAACGACGCGCAGCGCTATCGCTCGCGCCTGCGGGAAGGGGCGACCATCCCCGAGATCTACCGCGAGGGCGTCGAGCGGACCCGGCGGACCTACGGCGCCGGCGAAGGCAGCTAAGGTCAACGCCATGAGCCAAGAGGAGACACCGCAGACACCGCAGCAGCCCGCAGGCCAGCCGCAGGGGGAGGGCCCGCAGGAGCAGCTCTCGCCCGAGCAGGAGCAGATGCTCAGGCAGATGGAGGAGGAGATGGCGCGGGTCCGCGTCGAGGACCTGATCGCACAGAGCGTGGTCAGCATCCTCAACCTCTCCGCCCGCCGGATCGTCAAGGAGGACGAGCGCGACCTCGAGCAGGCGCGGGCCGGGATCGACGCGGTCCGGGCGCTGGCAGACCAGCTCGATCCCGATTCGCAGCGGGAGATCAAGAACGCGCTCTCGCAGATCCAGATGCTCTACGCGAAGGCCGCGGGCGAGACCGCGGCCGGGGATGCGCCGTCCCCGGGCGCCGAGAGTGCCGAGGGTGCCACTCCCGGCGGCGAATCCGGTGGCATCCACACGCCGCCCCCGGGCCTCTGGGTGCCGGGGCAGGACCGCTAGCGCGCCTTTCGGCGCCCCGAGCGGGAATTCGCCGGGGCCAAGACCCCTCCGTCCGGCCGCTCTGGATACACTTCCGCCGCTTTTCGAGCCGCCTCCGACCTACGACGCGGGGCGGCTCTCCGTGTGAATCCCCACGAACGTGACCCAACGGAGGGAACTGAACGTTGACTGACTTCCTGACCGACCACGGCGTGATCGTCGCGCTCGTATGCGCCGCAGCAGCGGTCGTCTACGGCGTCGTCGTCACCCAGCGCCTGCTCGCGCTCTCGCCCGGTAACGACCGCATGCAGGAGATCTCGGGCGCCGTGCAGGAGGGCGCCGCCGCCTACCTGAGCCGCCAGTACCAGATCATCGGCTACGTGGCCATTCCGCTGGCCGTCGCCATCTGGCTCGTCACCGGCAGCGTCACGACCGGCATCGGCTTCGTCATCGGCGGCCTCCTCTCCGGCGCGGCCGGCTTCATCGGCATGAACGTGTCGGTGCGGTCGAACGCTCGCGTCGCTGAGGCCGCCCGCGGCGGTATCTCGCCGGCCCTCGACGCCGCCTTCAAGGGCGGATCCGTCACCGGCCTGCTGGTCGTCGGTTTGGCGCTGCTCGGCGTCGCCGGCTACTTCGGGATCCTGACGCTGGCCGGCCAGACCGACAAGGAGGCCATCGACGCACTCGTCGGACTCGGCTTCGGCGGTTCGCTGATCTCCGTCTTCGCCCGCCTCGGCGGCGGCATCTTCACCAAGGCCGCCGACGTCGGCGCCGACCTCGTCGGCAAGGTCGAGGCGGGCATCCCGGAGGACGACCCGCGCAACCCGGCCGTGATCGCCGACAACGTCGGCGACAACGTCGGCGACTGCGCCGGCATGGCCGCGGACCTCTTCGAGACCTACGCGGTCACCTCGGTCGCCGTGATGCTCCTCGGAGTCCTCTACTTCGATACGTCGTTCGCCACCGAGCTGGCGATCTACCCGCTGATCCTCGGCGGCGTCGCGATCCTCGCCTCGATCGTCGGCGCGCTCTCGGTTCGCACCAAGAGCGACAACGTCGAGGGCGCCCTCTACAAGGGCCTGATCATCTCCGGCGGCCTCTCGGCGATCGCCTTCTACCCGATCACCAAGTGGCTGATGGAGACCCCGCTCGACCTCGGCGTCATCGATCCGGAGGGCGCGCTGGCCAGCGCCAGCGTCACCGACCTCTGGTTCTGCGCGCTGATCGGCATCGCCGTCACCGCGGGCCTGTTCGTGGTCACCGACTACTACACGTCGACCCGGTTCCGCCCGGTGAAGACGATCTCGAAGGCCTCGATCACCGGCCACGCGACCAACATCATCCAGGGGCTCGCCCAGGGCTTCCAGGGCACCGCGATCCCGGCGCTGATCATCGTCGTCGCCATCTTCGGCGCCAACGAGATCGCCGGCATCTACGGCATCGCCATCGCCGTGATGGCGCAGCTCTCGCTGACCGGTCTGATCGTCGCGCTCGACGCGTTCGGTCCGATCACCGACAACGCGGGCGGCATCGCCGAGATGGCCGAGCTGCCCGAGGAAGTCCGCAACATCACCGACCCGCTCGACGCGGTCGGCAACACGACGAAGGCCGTCACCAAGGGCTACGCGATCGGCTCAGCCGTGCTCGCCGCCCTGGTGCTGTTCGCGGCGTTCAAGATCGAGGCCGAGGAGGAGGCCGGAAGGGTCATCCTCTTCGACCTGACGAACCCCGAGGTCCTGATCGGCCTACTGGTCGGCGGCATGATGACCTACCTCTTCGCGGCCCTCGCGATCGAGGCGGTCGGTCGCGCCGGCGGCGAGGTCGTCGAGCAGGTGCGCAAGCAGTTCAAGGAGCACCCCGGGATCATGGAGGGCACCGAGAAGCCCGACTACGGCGGGACGGTCGCGATCGTCACGGCCGCCGCGCAGCGCGAGATGCTGCTGCCGGCCCTGATCCCGATCGTGGTCCCGGTCCTGATCGGCCTGTGGAGCGCCGAGGCGCTCGGCGGCCTGCTGATCGGCGTCATCGTCGTCGGCTTCTTCGCCGCGGTCTCGATGACCGTCGGCGGCGGCGCCTGGGACAACGCCAAGAAGCTGATCGAGGACGGCGCCTACGGCGGCAAGGGCTCGGAGGCCCACGCCGCGTCGGTGACCGGCGACACGGTCGGCGATCCCTACAAGGACACGGCCGGACCCGCGATCAACCCGATGATCAAGGTCGCCAACATCATCGCGATCCTGATCATCCCGATCATCGGGTTCTAGTCGCGGCGCCGGAGCGCGCCTGAGGCACGCACCGGTCGCCCACGTGCAACCAGCACGCGGGCGCCCGGCGCGCGTCGCCAGCCGCACTCCGGCACTCGCGATCCGGCTCCGAAGGGCGGTCCCACGGTGTGGGGCCGCCCTCTCTCGTTCTCGGGCCCGCTCGGTGGCGCCGGGCCGGCGCGGGACGCTGCGCGGCGCCGGTGAGCTGCTCCGTCATCATCGATGTCGTGGCAGGGAAGGAACCGAAGCGCGAGCGCTCTCTCTACGAGATCGCGAGCAGCTTCTTCGCCGTCTGCGTGATCGTCTTCGCGCTGGCGGGCATGGTCGCCGCGGCGACGGGCGACGAGGGCGTCGGCTCGGCTGGGTTCGTGATCTGCGCCCTCTTCCTCCTGCTCGGCTGCGGGCGCCTCTACCTCGGGCTGGTGCGCGGCGAGGCGGGTTCCGGGGACCGGTAGCCGCCCACCGCTCGATCTATAGTCGCCATCCGCATGGCGCACCGGGTTCCCCGCGATCAGTCCCTTCAGCGCGTCCATGGCGTCGGCGCCCTGTTCTCGGCGGCGTACGGGAACGTCGGCTCGTCGATTTACTACGCCCTCGGCGTCGTCGCGGCGTTCGCCCTCGGCCTGACCCCGGTCGCCTTCATGATCTCGGGGCTGATCTTCGTCTGCACCGCGGCCACCTACGTCGAGGGCACGGTCATGTTCCCCGAGGCCGGCGGCTCCGCGAGCTTCGCCCGGCACGCGTTCAACGAGCTCGTCTCGTTCATCGCGGGGTGGGGGCAGATGCTCAACTACATCATCACGGTCGCGATCTCGGCCTTCTTCGTCCCCCACTACCTCGGGGTCTTCTGGGAGCCGCTGCGCGAGTCGCCCGGCGACGTAATCGGCGGCATCGTCCTGATCGCGGCGTTGGCCCTGCTCAACATCAAGGGGACGCAGGAGTCGGCGAAGCTCAACCTGATCCTCGCGATCGGCGACCTCGCGACGCAGGTGCTGCTCGTGATCGTCGGCCTCTTCCTCGTCTTCAGCCCTGACACCCTGATCGGGAACGTCGACCTCGGTGTGGCCCCGACCTGGGGGGACTTCGCCCTCGGCATCGCGCTCGGGATGATCGCCTACACCGGCATCGAGACGATCTCGAACATGTCGGAGGAGGCGATCACGCCGGAGAAGACGATCCCGCGCGGCGCCGCCTACGTCGTCGCGGCAGTCATCGGGCTCTACGCGCTGCTGCCGGTGATCGCGCTCTCGGCGATGCCGGTGACCGAGACGGCCAGCGGCTCCTATACCACCGAGCTCGGCACCACCTACGCCGGTGACCCTGTTCTCGGCATCGTCGAGAACCTCGGCCTCGGTGCCGGGGTGACGGACGTCCTTCGCGTCTACGTCGGCATCCTCGCCGCCGTCATCCTCGTGATCGCCACGAACGCCGGGATGATCGGCGTCTCGCGCCTCACCTTCTCGATGGGGCAGCATCGTCAGCTTCCTGAGCGGCTGCGCCAGGTCCACCCGAAGTTCCGCACCCCCCACATCGCGATCATCACCTTCTCGGTGATCGCCTCGATCGCGTTGATCCCGGGCAAGGCCGACCTGTTGGCGACGATGTACTCGTTCGGCGCGATGCTCTCCTTCACGGTCGCGCACGTCGCGATCCTGTGGATGCGGCGCCGGTATCCGGATCGGGAGCGACCATGGACGCCGGTCGGATCGATCCGCATACGCGGCGTCTCGCTGCCTGCGAGCGCGATCTTCGGCGGCCTCGGGACCGCCGGCGCGTGGTGCGTGGTCATGGTCATGAACCCGGTCACGGCCGCGATCGGCCTCGGCTGGATGGTCTTCGGCGCGGGCGTCTACGTCCTCTACCGCCGCCACCAGGACCTGCCGATCACCAAGACCGTCAAGGTCGTCCTGCCCGAGCCGCTCGACGTCGAGGAGGTCGAGTTCCGCTCGATCCTCGTCCCGTTCGAGGACGATCCGTTCTCCGAGCTGACGGTGGGGACCGCCGCTCGGCTCGCCGCCCGCAAGCGCCGCGGGATCCACGTGATCTCGCTGCTCAACGTCCCCGCGCACCTGCCGCTCAACGCGCCGCTGCCGCGGCAGCAGGAGAAGGCGCAATCCAAGATCGAGCGGGCGAAGCTGATCGGCGGCCAGCGCGTCACCGGCCACGTGCAGCGGATCCGCCCAGGCCAAGCGCCGAAGGCGATCATCGAGGAGGCGGAGTCGATCGAGGCGAGCGCGATCGTCATGCAGCTCACCTACCGCGGGCGTACTCCCCTCTACGGGAAGACCCTGCAGGGGGTGCTCGGCCACCGTCCCTGTCGCGTGATCGTGGCCGCCGACCCGACCAACGGCGGCAACGGGGCGGAGTCTCCGGCCGAGAAGGTGGCGGTGGCGGCGCAGGCCGTCGAGCCGGACCCGTGAGCGACGCCGCGGACCTCGGCCCGTGGCTCGAGCGCCCGCTGAGCCCGGTGGAGCCGGCCGTGCTCGCGTCGATCGAGGCGGGCCCGATCGACCCCGCCGACGCGCTGCCTCGTGACGATCTCGACCGGCTCCGCGATCCGGCGCCGCTCGCGGTCGAGACCGGCTGGTGCCGGCTTTCCGACGGCGTCGGCTACGTCGCTGTCCGCACCGCCATGCCGGCGGTGGACGCGGCTCTCGTCGACTGGTGGTTCGACTGGCATCCGGACGATCCCGCGCGCTACCGGATCTGGCATCCGGCGGCTCACGTCTCCAACCGGGTCGAGAGGCCCGCGACGGGAGGGGCGAAAGCGCACTGGGGGACCACCCACCATCCCGTCGAGGACGTCGGTCTCGGCGTCACCGACGTCAGGATCGAGTTCAGGTCGCCGAGCGAGCTGGGGTTCTCCGACGATGCCCTCGACGACGAGCGCGTCGGCACGATCGTCGCCGGGTTCGCGGGTGAGGACGGCCGCCGCCTGCGCCACACGCTGATGGCACACGTCTTCCTGCGTGACGGCGACGGCGACGGCCTGGTCCTCCGCAGCCGCTTCTGGCTCGGGGCGGCGATCCGGCCCTACGGGCCTGCGCCGCTCGCCGCTCCACTCGGCCTCCTGCTCAACAGATCCGCCATCCGCCGCCTCGCGGTCCCAGACGTTGCCCCGCCCGCCCTTGCGCGCCACTGCGCGGAGGAGTACGCGAACCTCGCTGCGCTGCTTCCCGAGTTGCGCCGGGCCGGGATCGCGCCCGCCGCCGCCTCCGCCTGAGCGGCGGTGCCCTTCGCCGCGCAGCCGCGGCCTAGAATCGCCGCCGATGTCGTCCTCCCAGGGAATCGGGACGAGCGGAACCCGCTTGCTCTCGCCGATCATCGCGCTGCTCGGCGCGGCGATCATCGTCCGCACCCTGGTGGCGGGCGGCAGCGTGCTCTCCGCGGGCGTCCTGATCGGCGCCGTCTTCGTCGCGATCGGCGCCGGCCGCTTCTACCTCTCGCTGCGGGCTTCGCGGTGAAGGACCGGCGCGTCGGCAGACCGCCCCTGGGTCGCCGCTTCTTCGGGATCCCGTGGCTGTGGGCGGTGGCCCACTCGGCGGTCGCGTTCTCCATCTACTACGCGCTGGGCGTGGTCGCCGACAACGGCCTCGGGATGACGCCGATCATCTTCGCCGTCGCCGGCCTCGTCTACGTGGTCACGACGATGACCTACGTCGAGGGCGGGGCGATGTTCAACGAGCGCGGCGGCTCCAACACGATGGCCCGCCACGCTTTCAACGAGCTCGTCTCCTTCGTCGCCGGCTGGGCGATCCTCATCGACTACGTGATCGTCATCGCGCTGGCGGCGGTCACCGTTCCCCACTACCTCTCCCCGATCTCCGGCGAGCTCGCCGACGGGACCTGGGAGGTGGTGATCGCGATCGGGGTCATCGCGCTCGTCGCGATCGTCAACCTCATCGGCTACACGGGCAACCGCCGGCAGGGCTGGCTGGTCGCGCTCACGGCCTCCGACCTGGCTCTGCAGATCCTGCTCATCGTCGTCGGCCTCGTGGTGCTCTGGGATCCCTCCTCGCTCACGGCCCAGCTGGACCTGTTCACATCACCCTCCCTCAGCGACCTCGCCTACGCGCTCGTCATCTCGATGGTCGCCCTCGCCGGTATCGAGGCAGCTTCCGACCTCGCCCCGGACCTCGCCTGGCGCCGCGAGGACCTTCGCCACGTGCTGCGCGCCGGGAGCATCGTCGTGCCCCTCGTCTACGTCGGCATGGCGGTCGTGGCGCTGATGGCGATGCCGGTCGTCGCCACCCCGGACGGGCCGCAGACGGTGCTCTCGACGGTCTATGAGGACGCGCCCGTGCTCGGCATCGCCGCCGCCCTCGAACCGCACTGGCTCTCGGAGATCGCGAAGTGGGCGGTGGTGGCGATCGCCCCCCTGATCCTGATGTTCGCCGCCAACGCGACGATGCTCGGCCTCTCCAGGCACGTCTACGTGCTCGCCACGAACCGCCAGATCCCGAGCTGGCTGGGCAAGCTCGGCAGGCGTCGCTCGACCCCGTTCGTCGCGATCCTGCTCTCGGCCGTCGCCGCGATGGCGCTGGTCGTCCCGGGTGACATCGAGCTGCTCGCGGGCGTCTTCGCCTTCGGGGCGATGCTGGCCATCTCGATTGCGCATGCGTCGTTGATCAGGCTCCGGTTCTCCGAGCCCGAGACCGAGCGGCCCTACAAGGTCCCGTTCGGAGTCAGGATCCGCGGCGCCTCGGTGCCGCTGCCGTCGCTCTTGGGCCTGCTTCTGACCGGCTTCGGCCTGGCCTCCATCGTCGTCCTGCACGGCGGTGCGTTCTGGGTCGGCGGCACCTGGATGCTCTTCGGCCTCGTCGCCTACTTCGTCTATCGCCGGCTCGTCGAGGGGATCTCGCTCACCGACCGCGTCACGGTTCCCGAGCAGGCGCTGCACAAGCAGGTGCCGGACGTCGAGCTCGAGAGCATCCTGGTCCCGGTCTTCGGCAAGGGCCTCGACGACGAGATCGTCTCCACGGCCTGCCGTCTCGCCGAGTCCGATCCGCTCCCCGGACAGAGCAAGCCGCGGCTCGAGTTCCTCTACGTGATCAGGCTGCCGCTGACGGTCCCGCTCGACTCACCGCCGCCGCCGGAGCGGATCGCCAAGGCGGACAAGGCGCTCGCCAGGGCGCTCGAGATCGCCGAGGAGTACCCCTCGCTCGAATCGCACGGGAGCTGGACGCCGGCCCGCGACGCCGGCGAGGCGATCGTCACCCAGGCGCTCGAGCGCGACGTCGAGGCGATCATCATCGGCGGTGAGCCGCCGACCAAGATCCGTGGCGGCGCCGTGCTCGGGGGCGTCCGCGGCGCAAAGCCGGCGGAGGTCGGCCCGATCACCGAGTACGTGCTGCGCCACGCGCCCTGCCGGGTGCTGCTGACGGCCCCTCCCGAGCCCGAGCCCGAGCCGTTCGAGGTTCCCGTCGCGTAGGCGGCGGCCGCTCGCGGGCGCCGGGTAGCCGACTCGCCGTGCGCCGACGGGTAGCATCGCGCGCGTGAAGATCCTCATCGTGGGATGCGGGCGCGTCGGCGCCAGCTTGGCAAGGACGATGCTCGAGGACGGGCACGAGGTCTCGTGTCTCGACGAGGACCCCGATTCCCACGCTCGCCTCGAGCTCGGCTTGGAGTCCTCCTGGGAGGACGAGGGCGGGCAGTTCACAGTCGGCACGGGACTCGAGATCGACGCGCTGCTGACCGCGGGGATCGAGGACGCCGACGTCTTCGTCGCCTCTACCAACGGCGACAACACGAACATCGTGATCGCGCAGATCGCGCAGCGCCGGTTCAACGTCGAGACCGTGATCGCGCGCATCCTCGACCCCTACCGGGCCTCGTGGTACGAGACCCAGGGCCTGCAGACGATCTGCCCCACCCGCGTCGCGATCGAGATGCTCGAGGCCGACGTGCGCAAGATCTCGGGAGACGGCGAATCCGAGGAGCGCTTCGGGGATGGCTAAGGGCGACTACATGCTGGTGGTCGGGGCCGGCAAGGTGGGCTGGAACCTGACCCGCGAGCTGATCGACAGCGGCCACGAGGTGACCCTGATCGAGAGCGACCGCGAGCGCTACCTGACGGTCGAGCAGGAGCTCGAGCATCGCGTCCTCTACGGAGACGCGTCCGAGCTCTGGGTGCTCGAGCGCGCCGGGATCAGCCGGGCTGCGATGGTCATCGCAGTCACCGGTGACGACGAGGACAACCTCCTCATCTGCCAGGTCGCCAAGGACAAGTACGGCGTCGAGCGGGTCATCGCCCGCGTCAACAACCCGCGCAACCGCCAGCACTTCGAACTGCTCGGGGTCAAGCCCTACGTCTCGGCGACCGACCTGATCATGCGCCTCATCGAGCGCGAGGTTCCCCGCTACGGGCTCGTCCACCTGCTCGATCTCGCCGACGCGAAGATCGAGATCATCGATCTGCTGATCGGCGAGGAGGCGAGCGTGGTCGGCAAGCGGATCGACCAGCTCGAGATGCCGAAGGGCAGTCTGCTGATCAGCGTCGTCCGCGACGGAAGCGGCTTCGTGCCGACGGCTGACACGGTGCTCGAGGCCGGTGACGAGGTCCTGGCCGTCCTCGATCCGAGCGTCGAGGGCGAGCTGACCGCCTACCTCGGCCTTGACGGCAGCGAGGGCGGGTCGGTCAACCGCTCGCCGGACTGAGCTCCGAGGTTTGCGGCGCCACTCCGCGGGAACGTGATCGCCATGCCCGATCGCCAGGTCGACCACCTCCTGATCGGCGGTTTCGCCGCCGGCCGCTGCGCGGCGGAGCTGCGCAAGCACGACGCCGATGCGTCGATCCTGCTCGTCGGCCGCGAGGGCGAGCCTCCGTACGAGCGCCCGCCGCTGTCGAAGGAGTACCTGCGGGGCGAGGCCGAGCGCTCCGATGCCTACGTGAACGACTCCGGGTGGTACGAGGACAACGACGTCGAGCTGCTGACCGGCACGAGCGCGGTCGCGCTCGACGCGGGCGCGCGGACCGTGAAGCTGCAGAGCGGGGAGGAGGTCGGCTTCGGCAAGGCACTCCTCGCGACCGGCGCGATGGTCAACATCCTCCGCGTCGACGGCGCCCAGCTCGAGGGCATCCACTATCTGCGCGCGTTCGGGAACTCCGACTCGATCCGCCACGACGTCGCCGACGCCGAGCGCGTCGTGATCGTCGGCGGCAGCTACATCGGCGCCGAGGTCGCCGCCTCGCTGACCGAGATGGGGAAGGAGTGCACGATCCTGACGATGGAGGACGTCGCCCTCTCCGGCGGCTTCGGCGAGGAGGTCGGGCGTCACTTCCACGAGCTGCTCGAGTCCAGGGGCGTGACGATCCGGGGCGGGGAGACGCTGGCGGCCTTCGAGGGGGACGAGCGCGTCGAGCGGGTGCTCTCCGAGAGCGGACTCGAGCTCGAGTGCGAGGCGGTGATCGTCGGCGCCGGGGTCCGCCCTGACACGATGCTCGCCGGCAGGGCCGGGCTCGAGGTCGACGACGGGATCGTCTGCGATGCGGCGCTCGAGACCTCGGTCGAGGGGATCTTCGCCGCCGGCGACTGCTGCAACTACGAGAGCCGCATCCACGGCCGCAGGCTCCGGGTCGAGCACTGGGACGTCGCCTTCAACCAGGGTGCGCACGCCGCTCGCGCGATGCTGGGAGACAAGCGCCCCTACGAGGTCGTCCCTTACTTCTTCAGCGACCTGTCCGACTGGGCGTCGCTCGAATACGTCGGCCCGGCCGAGCGTTGGGACGAGGTCCTGTGGCGGGGTGGTCGCGAGAGCGGTGAGTTCTCCGCCTGGTACGTCGCCGACGATCGCGTCGCGGCGGCGCTCTCGGTCGGCCGCTCCGAGGATCTGCAGCACGCCCGGCGCCTGATCGCATCCGGCGCGGCGCTCGGGTCGGCGGGGCGGGCGGCGATCGCGGACCTCGAGGCCGACCTCGATCAGATCGCCTAGATCCCTGGATGATCTAACCTCAAGGCTCCGTCGCGCCCGAAAGCGACGCACCGGTGGGGACTGGTGTAACGGCAACACGCCTGCCTCTGGAGCAGGTATTCGGGGTTCGAATCCCTGGTCCCCAGTCTCATCCGACGTCGTACTTGAGGGGGCCGCCGCGTGGTGAGGTGCCGATGCTGAGGCACCGACTCTCGGGCCGTCCCCGCGATCCCGCAGCCGGTGGACCTCCGAAAGCGGTCGAGCTTCGACCGGAAACGGCGGTCGAGGGGGATGCGAGTGGCGATGGAGCGGAGCGTCGAGCAGTGGACCTCCGAAAGCGGTCGAGCTTCGACCGGAAACGGCGGTCGAGACGAGATCGGGGGAGCGGGGCACGCCCCCGCCGAGCGGACTGGTCGAGCCCTCCGGTCGGTGAATTGCAGCGCGATCTCCGGCTCGGGGTCTAATCTGACCCCGATGCGGGAATTCGGCTCATCCATCCGCAGAGGCGTCGCCGCCGCGGCCGCGACCGTCGCCTGCGCCGTTGCGCTCGGCGCCTGCGGCGACGACGACGCGCCAATCGAGCCGATCGAGAGCACGACGACGACGTCGAGCGTCGATACGTCATCGCAGAGTGGCTTCATCTCCAGCGCCGACCCGATCTGCGAGGAGGCGAACACCGCGATCGCCAACCTGGGCGACGACTCGACCGCGATCTCGCAGGAACGTTCGATCACTGAGGGACTGAAGAGCGACCTCGAGGCGCTCGGTGATCCGGAGGACCCCGACGGCTCGCTCGCCGACTACTACTCGGCCCTCGACGACCAGATCCGGATCCTCAAGCAGCAGGAGACCGCCTCCAGCGAGGGCGACACGACCACGATCACATCGCTCGGGACCGAGCTCGAGGCCGCCCGCACCGACGCCTCGACGGCGGCCGGGCTCTACGGCTTCAGCGAGTGCGGCGGCACCGGCGAGGAGCTTCCCGACGATGGCGATACGACGAGCTCCGAGCCCGGCGTGACGACCACGACCCCCGTGCCGGTGACCCCGACGCCGACGACGACGACGCCCGCCCCGGTCACCCCGACGCCCACGCCTCCCGACACCGGCGGGGGCACGCCCGTCACCCCGACGCCGACCCCGACCCCGCCTGACACGGGCGGCGGGGGTACCGGCAGCGGCGGTGTCGGCGTCGGCTGATCAGGCAGCCGAGCCCGTACCCGCCCAGGTGCCGTACAGGCGCGCGTAGGCGCCGCCGGCTGCGAGCAGCTCCTCGTGGGTGCCGCTCTCGGCGATCCGCCCCTGCTCGAGGACGACGATCCGCGCCGCCCGCCTGATCGTCGTCAGGCGATGGGCGATGACGACGGCCGTGCGCCCGGCCAGCAGGCGCTCGAGCCCGCGTTCGATCAGGCGCTCGGTCCGCACGTCGACGTTGGAGGTCGCCTCGTCGAGGATCAGGATCCGCGGTTCGGCAAGGAGCGCCCGGGCGAAGGCGACGATCTGCCGCTGCCCGGCCGAGAGCTGCGAGCCGCGCTCGCCGACCTCGGTGTCGACCCCCTCCGGCATCGAAGCGAGCATCGCCGCGCCACCGACGGCCTCGAGCGCCTCGGTGATCTCCTCGGGCGCAGCGCCCGGCCTGCCGAAGGCAACGTTGTCGGCGATCGTGCCGCTGAACAGGAAGCCCTCCTGCGGCACGATCCCCAGCTGGCTGCGGAGGGCTCCGGAGTCGAGGTCGCGGACGTCGATGCCGTCGACGAGGATCCGCCCCCGCTGCGGGTCGTAGAAGCGCGCGATCAGCTTCGCCAGCGTCGACTTGCCGGCGCCCGTCTCGCCGACCAGGGCGACCGTCTGCCCCGGCAGCACGTGCAGGTCGATGTCGCTGAGCGCCCAGCCGGCCGGGACCTCATCGGCGCCGGACTCCGGGTGGTTGCCGTTGGATTCGACGACGCTGAGCCGGGCCCCGGCAGCCTTGCCGAGTCGGTTGTCCTCGGCGTAGGAGAACCAGACGCCGTCGAGCTCGATCTCGCCGCGGATCTCCCCGGGCCGGATGGCGTCGGCGCGGTCGACGGTGTCGGGCTCGGTGTCGAGCAGGTCGAAGATCTTGTCCAGGGCCGCCATGCCCTGCTGGTAGGTGGTGTAGAGCTGGCTGATCTGCTGAATCGGGTCGAAGAACTGCTGCAGGTAGCCGACGAACGCGATCAGCACGCCGATCTCGATGTTCCCGTCGAGCACCTGGTAGCCGCCGAAGATGAGGATCGCCGCGGTTCCGATCGCCGACAGCAGCTCGACCGCCGGGAAGTAGGAGGCGTTGAGGTAGACGGTCCGCATGTTGACCGCCCGGTTCTCCTCGTTGAGCAACGCCATCTCGTCGATGTGGCGGCCCTCCTGCCCGAAGGAGCGGACGACGCGTACGCCGGTGAGCGACTCCTGCAGGTAGGCGGTGATCTCGGCGATCTTCTCGCGGGTGAGCCGGTAGGCGCTGGCGCTCGCGATCCGGAAGATGACGCTGCCGATCGCGAGGATGGGGAAGGTCGCGAACGTGACCAAGGCGAGGACGGGGTCGATCGCGAGCAGGATCACGACGACGCCGATCAGGGTCAGGGTGCTCGAGAACATGGTCACGATGCCGTCGGTGACGAGCGTGTCGAGCGCCTGCACGTCGTTGGTCATCCGCGAGATCAGGACGCCGGGGCGGTTGCGGGTGTAGAAGCCGATCGACATCGCCTGCAGGTGCGTGTAGATCCGCTCGCGCAGGTCCTGAAGCGCCCGCTGGCCGACCCAGCCGACCAGGTAGGTCTGCACGTACGTCGCTCCCCAGTTGATCGCCGCCGACGCGAGGAAGGCGAGGACGATCAGGGTCAGCACCTCCGAGTCGCCAGGCGTGATGCCCTTGTCGACGGCGAGGCCGGCGAGGTATGGAGGGGCGAGAGCCGTGGCGGTCGCGATCAGCAGCGCGACCATCATCAGGGCGACGCGGCCGCGGTAGGGGCGCAGCAGGCTGAGCAGCCAGCGGAGCTTGCGCCCGCGGTCGTCATCGCCGCGGATCAGTCGCCACAGCGCCTTGACCATCTCCCAGAAGTCACCGATGCCAGGCCGGTCGTTCACAGGCGCGCCACCTCCTCGCGCTCCTCGAGATCGCGCTGCAGGAAGCAGCGGTCCTCGAGCCCGAAGTCGGCGATCTCGCGGTAGAGCGGGCAACGCTCGAGCAGCTCCTCGTGAGTGCCCCTGTCGACGAGCCGGCCCTCGTCGAGGACGACGATCTCGTCGGCGAGCGAGATCGTCGAGAGCCGGTGGGCGACGATGAACGTCGTGCGGCCGGCCAGCGCCTCGTCGAGGCCACGGCGGATCTCCGCCTCGGTGCGCGCGTCGACTGAGGAGGTGGCGTCGTCGAGGATCAGGATCCGCGGGTCCGCGAGCAGCGCCCGGGCGATCGCGATCCGTTGGCGTTGCCCGCCAGACAGCGTCAGCCCGCGCTCGCCGACCATCGTCTCGTAGCCCTCGGGGAGCGCCTCGATGAAGCCTGCCGCCTGAGCGCGGCGAGCGGCCAGCTCGACCTCCTCGCGCGTCGCGTCCGGCTTCGCGTAGGAGATGTTCTCGGCGACGGTGGCGCTGAACAGGAAGGAGTCGTCGGCGACGAAGGCGATCTGGGAGCGCAGCGATGACAGTCGCACGTCGCGGAGGTCGACGCCGTCGATCCTCACGCTGCCCTTCGAGGGGTCGTAGAGGCGAGCGAGCAGGGCGACGAGGCTGGTCTTCCCGGATGCGGTCGGACCGACGAGGGCGACGACCTTGCCGGCCTCGACCTCGAGGTCGATGTCGCTGAGGGCCTCCTCGGTGCCTCCGTAGTCGAGCGATACGCCGTCGAGGAGCACGTGGCCCTTGCCCGCCGGCAGCGGGACGGCGTCCGGCGCGGAGGCGATCTCGGGCTGGCGGTCGAGGACCTCGAAGAGGCGGTTGCCGGACGCGATCGCGCGCTGCGACATGCCCAGCGCGGTGCCGAGCATCCGCATCGGACCGATCAGCATCACCAGGTAGATGTAGAAGGCCGAGAAGTCGCCGAGGCTCATCGAGCCGTTGATGACCTGGTTGCCGCCGACGAGGAGGACCACGGCGAGGCCGAGGTTGGGGAGGAAGGCGATCAACGGCGTGTAGAAGGCGCGGATCCGGGTCGAGGTCACGTTCTGCTCGAACACCCGCGAGACGGCGCGGCGGAAGCGCTCGAGCATGTGGCGTTCGCGCGCGAACGCCTTGACGACGCGGACGCCGGAGACCGACTCCTCGGCCTCCACCGTGAGCTCGGCGATCCGCTGCTGCACCTCCTGCAGGGCAGGTCGCGAGTAGCGGTTGAAGCGCATCGCGGTGACGACGACGATCGGCACCGGCAGCAGCGCCAGCAGCGCCAGCCCCGGCTGCAGGTAGATCATCACGCCGCCGGCGAGCACCAGCGTCAGCGCGCTCTGAGTGATGAAGATCAGGCCATAGCCGAGGAAGAAGCGGATCGACTGCAGGTCGACCGTCGCCCGCGACATCAGCTGGCCGGTCTGCTGGGCGTCGAAGAAACCGAGCTCGAGCGACTGCAGGTGCTCGTAGATCCGCGACCGCAGGTCGAACTCGACCGCGAGGGAGACCTTGCCGGCGATGATGCGCCGCGCCGCGGTCAGGCCGAGGCGCAGCAGGCCCGCGGCGACGATCGTCAGGGCGAGGGGGACCAGGTGGGATCGCTCGCCGTCCTGGATCGCGTCGATCACCGCGCCGACGAGCCAGGGGATCAGCACCGTGAAGCCCATCGCCAGCGAGGCGAGGACGATCGAGAGGATGTTCTGTCCCCGGTAGGGGCGCAGGAACGTGAGCAGACGCCTGAAGGTGATCACGACCGTCTCACTATACAAAGTGAAGTATTAGCCGCCTGAGCGGTCGCGCGCGGGCTGCCGGTGGGTTGTGCGGCATAGACTCGCCGCGTGAGCGAGAAGCGCTTCGGACTCTGCGATTCCTGCGTCCATCAGCGCGTCGTCGGCAACACGCGCGGTTCGACGTTCTCTCTCTGCGGGCGGGCCAAGATCGATTCCTCCTTCCCGAAGTACCCGCGGATGCCGGTGCTCGAATGCCGCGGCTGGGAGCGCCGCGCCGAGGGCGGCGGGGCCGGCTGAATGCGCTCAGGCCTCGAGTGTTGGGTGCTCCGGCGAGGAGCGCAGCGCTCCCGCGCTGGCGATCACCACGAGCGCGATCGCCAGCAGCTCCCGCCCGGCGAGCGCCTGCCCGAGCGCAATCGTCCCGATCAGCGCCGCGGCTGCGGGCTCGAGGCTGAGCAGCACGCCGACGACGTTCTCGGGCAGCCGCCGCAGCGCCTCGAGCTCGAGCACGTAGGGGATGGCGGAGGAGAGCATCGCCACCGCGAATCCGGTGGCAAGCGCCGCGGGCTCGACGAGGCCGGTCCCGCCGTCGAGGATCCCGATCGGGATCAGGATGACGGTGGCGATCACCATGGCCACCGAGAGCCCGCCGACGCCGGCGGGACCGCGGCCGACCCTGGCGGCGAGCAGGATGTAGGAGGCCCACATCGAGCCGGCGAAGAGGGCGAACGCGACACCCGCGGGGTCGAGCCCGTCACCGATGTCGGGGGCGAAGAGGAGGATCCCGCACGCCGCGATCAGCGCCCAGAGGACGTCGGCGCGCGAGCGCGAGCCGAGCAGCGCGACCGCCAGGGGTCCGGTGAACTCCAGCGTCACCGCGATCCCGAGCGGCAGCCGATGGAGCGCCTCGTAGAAGGAGAGGTTCATCAGGGCCAGGACGACGCCGTAGAGCGCGATGACCCGCAGCGTCTCCCGGTTGAGCGCCGCGCGGGCGGGGCGCCAGATAGCGATCAGCACGGCGCCGGCGAACAGCGTCCGCAGGAACACCGCACCGCCGGGTCCGAGGTCGTCGAAGACGGTCGTCACCAGGGCCGAGCCGAGCTGGACCGAGAGGATCCCGCCGAGGACCATCGCGACGGCGGGCAGGTGGCCGTCCCTGGGTGCTCCCTGCTCGGTGGCGGGCGACGCGGGCATCGGCCCATGATGGTGAAGGGGCCGAGGTTCGGCCGTCCGCCTGCGGGTACCGCAGCGTCATGAGCGAAGCGAACCCCAGCCCGGATGACGAGGCCGGCGTCGGCACCGGCCTGTGGCCGACGTTCAAGCGCGCCGCCGGCGAGTTCCAGCAGGACGAGATGACCGACCGCGCGGCCGCGCTCACCTACTACGGGCTGCTGTCGCTCTTCCCGGCGCTGATCGCGCTCGTCTCGATCGTCGGTCTCTTCGCCGACCCGGAGCGGACGACCCAGTCGCTCACCGACATAGTCACCGACATCGGCCCCGACACCGCCGTCGACACATTCCAGGGTCCGATCGACTCGATCACCGCCAACCGTGGGGCCGCCGGCGTGCTGTTCTTCGTCGGCCTCGCGACCGCCATCTGGTCGGCCTCGGGCTACGTCGGCGCGTTCATGCGCGCCGCCAACGTCGCCTGGGAGGCGGAGGAGGGCGGCCGTTCAAGAAGCTGCGGCCGCTGCAGCTGGCGGTGACGCTGACGATGGTCCTGATGCTGGCGCTGGTGGCCCTGTCGCTCGTGATGACCGGGCCGATCGTCCGCGCCGTCGGCCGTGAGATCGGGATCGGCAGCACCGCGACGGACATCTGGGACATCGCCAAGTGGCCGGTCCTCGTCCTCGTCCTGCTCCTGATGATCGGGGTGCTCTACTACGCGGCGCCCAACGTGAGGCTGCCGCGGTTCCGCTGGATCACCCTCGGCAGCGCCTTCGCGCTGGTCACGTGGGTCGTCGCCTCCGGCGCGTTCGCGTTCTACGTCGCGAACTTCGGCTCCTACGACAAGACCTACGGGACGCTCGGCGGGCTCGTCACCATGCTGGTCTGGATGTGGATCAGCAACCTCGCGCTCCTGTTCGGGCTCGAGCTCGACGCCGAGAGGGAGCGCAACCTCAGAGAGCTCGCGGCCGGGATCACGAGCGCCGCCCGGGGGATCCAGCTCGAGCCGCGCGAGCCGCCGGAGGGCGAACGTGCCCCCTGAGTGCGGCCGGCGCGGCTGGGGCGGGTTGGCGAGGCGGTCACCGACCGCAACTCCCCGCCCGGCGCTGGTTTATCGTCACTGATTGCGTCCACGGGGACACAGAAACCGAATCAGAGAGACCTTGAGCAAGCGCTTCACGAAGCTGGCGATCGCGTTCGCCCTCGCCATGCTGGTGCCCGTCAGCGGTGCCTCGGCGAAGGACTACGCCGGCACCGCCCTGAACATCATCCCGTCGGGTCAGTACGGCAGCGTGCCGCCGCCCACCAGCCTCGATCCGGGCAAGCTGCCCGCGACTCAGCAGGCGGAGATGTACGACGGACTGACGCCCTGTTCGACAACGTCACCGACGGCGATCTCACCAAGTACTTCAAGTCGGAGGCGCTGAACAGCCTCGGCACCGACGGCCCCGGAACCCCTGAGGAGGTTCCCGGCCATCCCGAGATCCAGATCACGCGCGACATCTACAACGTCCCGCATGTCGTCGCGCAGACGCACGAGGGCGGCGTCTTCGCCGCCGGGTGGATCGCCGCCGAGGATCGCGGCCTGCTGCTCAACCAGGCTCGCTACAACGCCCGCGTCGCCGCCATCGACGCCCCGGGTCTGAGCGCGATCGGGCTCGTCAGCCAGCTCAAGAGCTTCGTCCCGAGCGCCCAGACGGAGGCCGAGGTCGCCAAGCAGACGCAGGCGCTCGAGGCTCAGGGCAAGGAGGGCGAGGCGGTTCTCGCCGACATCGACACCTTCATCGAGGGGATCAACTACTACAACTCGATCCACTCCCCGAGCACCGCGCCGTTCACGCGCAACGACATCTACGCCCTGAACGCCCTCAAGGACCAGTTCCTCGGCGAGGGTGGCGGTGACGAGGCGCGCCGTACGCAGTTCCTCTCGGGCCTGCAGGACCGGCTCGGCCAGAAGAAGGGCATGAGCGTCTTCAACGACCTGCGCCAGTTCAAGAACAACGGCGTGCCGACGACGATCGACGGCCGCTTCCCCTACGGCAAGATCCCGAAGCAGCCGAAGGGCAACGTCCTGATCGACCACGGCAGCTACCAGACCACGCCCGCCGTCCAGAACCAGGCGCTGGCGCGCCAGCTCGAGCGGCATCCGGTGCAGGCGTCGAACACGCTGATGATCACCAAGGGGCAGTCGACCAACAACCGGCCGCTGATGGTCGGTGGGCCGCAGATCAGCTACTTCTACCCCGGCCTCACCTACGAGATCGACATGAACGCCCCCGGTCTCGTCTGGCGCGGTGCCACCTCGGCGCCGTTCCCCGGCTACCTGCTGATCGGCCGCGGCGAGGACTTCGCGACGACGCTGACCTCGGCGTCCGGCGATGTCATCGACCAGTACGCGGAGACGCTCTGCAACGGCAGCGACACGTCCTACAAGTACAAGGGCAAGTGCCGTGAGATGGGCACCTTCGACGCCGGCACCCTGAACGGGGACCCGGTCGTCTTCAAGACCACCGTGCATG
>JAXLSW010000016.1:0-151304 GCA_046330415.1 Solirubrobacterales bacterium
GATCGGGGTGACGCCGTCAGGCTGGTGGTACTGGTAGAGGTCGAAGTAGTCGGTGCAAAGCCTGCGCATCGATCCCTCGACCGCCCAGCGGACGTACTCGGGGGAGCCGCGGGGGATGTCGGGGACGCCGTCGATGCCGCTCGTCTCCATGCCGAACTTCGTCGTCAGCACGAAGCGCTCGCGCCGACCCTCCAGCGCCTCTCCCATCAGCAGCTCGCTGGCGCCGCCCTCGCCGTAGATGTCGGCCGTGTCGAAGAACGTGATCCCGGCCTCGAGCGCGGCGTCGAGCACCGCTCGGGTGCCCTCGAGGTCGAGGCGGCGGCCGAAGTTGTTGCAGCCGAGGCCGACGAGGGAGACGTCGAGATCGCCGATGCGACGGGTCGGGAGTGGGGTGGAGGGTGAGCTCATGACGTCGAGGCCCCGCGGCGGCTACTCCTCCTCGTCCTCCCCGGGGATCTCGTGGGCGCCGATCACCTTCCGGATCTCGTCCATCGCAAGCTGCTCCTTGTCGGAGATCTTGTGGCCGCCGATCCCGAGGAAGCCGCCCGTCTTGTGAGCGTGGGCGACGCGCTCGGCGATCCCCATGACGAAGCCGCGATAGGCATCGAGCTCCTCCTCGGTGGCCTTGACCGAGAGGATCGAGATCGCCGTCCGCAGCACCTCGAGGCCCTTGTCGTGGACCTCCTCGATGGACTCGTAGCCGCGCGGATCGGGGCTGGGGGTGGAGTCGAGGAGCTCGTTGATCAGCTCGGGCCCGATGTGGATCTTGCGCGCGTCCTCGTATGCCTGGCCGACCTTGAGCGCTTCGCGGAAGGTTCCGCCCTTCTCGGCGACGACGACGATCATGCCCGCGATCGGCGGACCCTCGACGATCGTCTCCCATTCCTCGGCGTTGAAATCGGCCTTCTTCGTCACTGGGAACTCCTCCGGGTGGATCGGGGTCGAGGTCGGAACCCGAAACCTACCCGGAGTGCCGCTCCGCCCCGGCTCCCGGTCTAGAAGTCCGCTGGTGTCAGCGTCGGCTTCGACGTCGAGTGCAGCCACTGCTGGAAGTAGTCGCCGAGCTTCGTCAGGTCGGCCCCGCTGAGGCCGCTGGCGGCCTTCGCGGCGTCGACGAACTGCGCCTCGGTGATGTTCCCGTAGCGGTAGCTGTCCTGCAGCCCTGCGGCGAACTCGTAGAACGCGGTGTCGCCGACGATCTCGCGGTAGCCCTCGATCATCGCCCCCGGCCGGTCGTAGACGGAGAAGCCGTTGAACAGGTTCTCCGGCCCGCCGAGCTCAGCCGGCGGCAGCGTCCAGTCGGTGTCGCCGTTGCCGGGGTCGTCGGGCGTCGCGTAGACGTCGTCGAACAGCGCAACACGCTCGGTGTCGTCGTTGGGCGGCGACTCCGCGTAGGCGGTCTCCGAGTACGTCGCCCAGCCCTCGCTGAACCAGATCTGCTGCCAGGTGGCGGGCGAGATCGCGTCGCCGAACCACTGATGGGAGAGCTCGTGGGCCTGCGTCGCCGGGCCGAAGCCGACGTTGTTGGAGCTCAGCGAGGTCGCGTAGTGCGGCTTCGTCTGGTTCTCGAGCGCGTAGCCGACGTCGGGGGCGATGTCGGTCACCGCTCCGGTCGAGTCGAACGGGTAAGCCCCGTAGCGATCGGCGAAGAAGTTCATGACGTCGGGGATCTGCGCCGTGTAGTTGTCGAAGTTCGTCTTCGCCGTCGGGTTCTTGGCGCTGTCGATCGCCTTGTAGATCGGGATGTTCCTGCCCGTCACGTCCTCGGTGAACGAGTTGTTGTTCGAGTAGTCGAACAGGCCGACCGTCGCGGTGGCCAGGAACGGAGCGGTCGGGTCGTCCTCGCTCCAGCTCCACGTCCAGGTGCCGTCGCCGTTGTCGGAGCGCCGGTCGAGCTCACCGGTTCCCAACGCGACATGCGTGGTCGGAACCGTCGTCTTGGTGTCGATCGTCGCCTTGTCGGAGGGGACGTTGTTGGAGGGGAACCAGCTCTGCACGCCGATCGGCTCGTTGACCGTGTAGGCGCCGTCGCAGGGCGGCGTGAAGTTCGCCGCCTGACAGGACTGCACCCAGCCCTCGTAGGACTCGTCGGCGTCGGTGATCTCCTTCGGCGTACCGCTGTAGGAGACCTTGACGGTGAACTCGCTGCCGTTGTTGATCCCGGACGCGGGCGTCACAACCAGCTTCGCCGGCTGCGTCGCGTCGGGGACGTCGGGAGCGAACTCCGGCGTCGCGTCGACCTGCTGGAAGGAGCCGGCCGGCGCGCCGTTGACGGTCACGGCGGTGACGGCGAGGTCACGCTGGAAGTCGAAGGAGAACTGCGAGAGGTTCTGGGTCGCCTTCGCGGTGATGGTCGTCGAGGTGCCCGCCTCGAACGCGTTGGTCGCGGGGTCGTAGTCGATCGCGATCAGGTAGTTGAGCGCGTCGTAGCCGCCGTTGCCGATCTGCGGGAAGAGCGGATCGTTGAGGCTGCGCGCCCCCGGTGAGTAGGTGGTCCCCGGGCCGGGCTCGGTCACGGTGACCTTGCCGTCGGAGGTGGCGCAGCGCAGCGCGCCGCCGTTGCCCTTCTTCTTGACGCAGGCCTTGACCCGGTACTTCTTCTCGCCCGCGAGCTTGGCCGGGACCTCCAGCTTCGCCTTGAACTTGCGGGTCTTGTCCGGCTTGACCTTCTTCAGCGGCGCCGTGCCGAGCTTCGCCTCGACGTCGCCGCTCTTGAGCGAGATCTTCACGGTCTTCTCGCCGCCGTCGTAGGTCCCCTTGCCGTCGTTGCCGACGACGCCCTTCACCTGCAGCTTCTTGCCCGCCTCGATGCTCTCCGGCGGGGAGCCGACCTCGCTCACCGAGAGCTTCGGCTTGCCCTTGTCGCTCTTGCCGCCCTTGCCGGCATCGGCGGCCGGGGCAATCAGCATCGCCACCGCCGAGATCAGCGCGAGGGCGATCGTGGAGAACGAGAAACGAACCTGCGGTGAGGACATCGTGGGCAAGAGCGCCACTCCCTTTCAGGGGTATGGCGACGAGCCTCCCGCGGCTCGTCGCGGTCCTGACAGGTTTGCACTCCTCGGCCCGCCGCGTTGCACCACCTGGACAGGATTCGCGGGGCGGGGCGCTCCACGGCGGCGCGGTGCCGGGGCTTCGGACGAGCTCGAGGCCGCTTCAGCGGAAATCGGCCGGGGTGATCTGCGGCCTGCCGGCGCGATGCAGCCACTGGCGGAAGTAGGCGCCGAGCCGGCGCTCGCCCCGGCGGTCGAGCCCGCTCTCCCGCTTCGCCGCCCGCACGAACTCGCCCTCGCTGATCGTGCCGTACTGATGCTTCGCCGTGAGCTTCCGCGCGAAGCCGAAGAACCGCTTGTTGCCGACGATCTCGCGGTAGCCCTCGATCATCGCCCCGGGGCGGTTGTAGACGGGCATCACGTTGAAGAGGTGCCGCGCATTGCCGAGATCGGCGGGCGGGCGCCGGTACTGGCGCTTGTCGATCTCGAGCACCCGCCGGAAGAACTGCCGCGGGCTCAGGCCGGAGTCGTTCACCTTCGCTCCCCAGTAGACCTCGGCGAACGTCGCCCAGCCCTCGTTGAACCAGATCTGCTGCCAGGTGCGGCCGGTGACGTTGTCCCCCATCCACTGGTGAGCCAGCTCGTGCAGGAGCTCCGGGCGATTCACCTCGGGGCCCCTCTCGGTCCCGGCGAAGTGCGGCTTCGTCTGGTTCTCGAGCGCGTAGCCGACCGCGGGGACCCATCCGGCGACGAACCCGACCGACCCGAACGGATAGGCGCCGAATCGCTTGGCCAGGAAGTTGACCATCGCCGGGATGTCGCGGGTGTTGCGGGTGACGATGTCGCGGAGCTTGCGCGGCCCGTCGGAGGCGATCGCGCCGTAGACGGGAAGCGTCGAGCCGGCCGTGCGCTCACGCATCGAGCCCGTCGTGAAGTCGTAGCGGCCGGTGGTGGCAGTGGTCAGGTAGGTGGCGGTGGGGTGGCTCTCCACCCACTTCCAGGTCGTCCGTCCGTCTCCCGCCGAGGTCTTCGCCGCCAACTCGCCGGCGCCGAGCGCGGTGTAGCCGTCTGGCGCGGTGATCGAGGTGGTGACGGTCGCCTTGTCCGACATGTGGTTGTTGCAGGGGAACCAGCTCTGCGCGCCGATCGGCTCGTTGACCGTGAAGGAGCCGTCGCATTCCCCCTGCTTGGAGCAGGCGCGCACCCAGCCTTCCTCGGAGTGATCGAGGTCGACGATCGGCTTCGGCGTTCCCGAGTACTCGACGACGACCGTGAACCGCGAGCCCTTCGCGAGCGGGGAGGCGGGGGTGACGATCAGCTTCGCGGGTTGGGTGACATCGCGGGAGGGGCTCAGGCGCGGCTTCGCGTCCCGGCGTTCGAAGGTGGCCGCGGCTCCGTCGACGGTGACCGCGGAGATCGCCAGATCCCGCTGGAAGTCGAGGCCGAAGCTGGAGAGGTCCTGGGTCGCATCGGCCGTGATCGTCGTCCGGGTGCCGGGCCCGAGCGTGTTCGCCGCGGGGTCGTAGTCGAGGTCGAGGTCGTAGTGGAGAGCGTCGTAGCCGCCGTTGCCGATCTGCGGGAAGAGCGGGTCCCCGGCGGAGAGGGAGCCGGGCTTGGGCGTCGCCCCGGCCGTCGCGGGAAGCAGCAGGGCGGTCAGGGCGGCGAGGAGGAGGGCGCGGCGCACGCCGGATGCTCGCAGAGCGTGCGAGTCGGGGGCGCCGATGGAGGCGCCGCGGCGCAAGCCCGCTGATTGGGCGGGGTCACGCCGCGCTCGGGCGCGTGTTCTCGAAGCCGTCGACCATCGGCGCCACGAGCTCGACCACCTTCCCCCGCCGGGCCCGCTCCTACATCAGCCTCGCGACGAGGTCGTAGAAGCGGACGGGCGCGAAGCGGCCGAGGGCCGGCGTGAAGTGACGCTCGCTCATGACCCCAGGATTCACCACGCGGCGCCCGCCGTCTTGAACGAAACGCGCGTCCTTGGGTGGCACGTCCCGGCGAAAGGAAAGGCCACTCAGTCCAGCCAGACGTGCCGCAGCACCAGATTGCCGGCGGAATCGGCCTCGGCGATCCCCATCGAGTGGCGCGGGGCGCGGCGTCGTTCGGTTGGGCTGCCGGGGTTGAAGATCTGGAAGCCGTCGTCGTCGCGCTCGTGCAGCGGCAGGTGGGAGTGGCCGAAGATGACCGCGTCCGCCCCGGGGAAGCGGCGTCGCATTCGCGCCAGCCGCCCGTCCTTCTGCCCGGCGTCGTGGACGAGGCCGACGGTCCTCGCACCGATCTCGAACGTCGTCTCCTGCGGCAGCCGATCGGCCAGGGCCCGCTCGTCCACGTTCCCCGCGACCGCGATCAGAGGCGGACCGATGGAGGCGATCAGCTCGAAGGTCTCGAGCCGGTGGAAGTCGCCGGTGTGGACGATCAGCTCGCTACGTCCGAGCAGGCGCACGCACCCGTCGGGAAGGCGCCGCGACCCCCTCGGCATGTGCGTGTCGCCGAGGATCGCGATCGCCATCCGGGTCCAAGCTACTGGCCGGACAGCCAGTCGCTTAGGCTGGGTGCCGATGAGCGCCGCTCCCCGCACCTGCATCATCGGCGCCGGCTCGACCGGGATCGCGGTCGCGAAGGCGCTGAACGAGCGCGGCATCGACTTCGACTGCTACGAGCTCTCCGACCGGGTCGGCGGCAACTGGGTCCTCGGGAACGTGAACGGGGTCTCCTCCTCCTACAGCTCGCTGCACATCAACACCTCGCGCGAGCGCATGGAGTACTCCGACTACCCGATGCCGAAGGACTACCCGGACTTCCCGCGCCACGACCACATCGCCGCGTACTTCGACGACTACGTCGATCACTTCGGCTTCCGCGACCGGATCAGGTTCGGGGTCGGGGTCGAGCACGTCGAGCCCGGCGAGGCGGGGGGCTTCGACATCCGCACCAGCGAGGGCGAGACCGTCCATTACGACGCGGTCGTGGTCGCCAACGGCCACCACTGGGACGCGCGCTGGCCCGAGCCCGCCTTCCCCGGAAGTGACACCTTCGAGGGCGAGCAGATCCACGCCCACGACTACAAGGACGAGTCGCAGCTCCGCGACAAGGACGTCGTCGTGCTCGGCATGGGCAACTCGGCGATGGACATCGCCGTCGACGCCTCCTACCACGCCAAGAGCACGATCCTCGCGGCCCGGCGCGGGGCCTGGATCCTCCCCAAGTACCTGTTCGGCAAGCCCGTCGACAAGGAGAACAAGCTCCTCGACAGCATGCCGCCGGCGATCCGGTTCCCGATCCTGCAGAAGCTCCTCGAGTCGCAGTTCGGCAAGCCCTCTGACTACGGGCTCCCGGAGCCCGACCACAAGCTCGGCCACGCCCACCCGACCGTGAGCGGCCGGATCCTCGATCGGCTCGCCCACGGCGCGATCAAGGTGAAGCCGAACATCGCCTCCCTCGAGGGGGAGACCGTGCGCTTCACCGATGGCACCGAGGCCCACGCCGACCTCGTCGTCTACTGCACGGGCTACAAGATCACGTTCCCGTTCTTCGACCACGAGTTCATCTCGGCCGACGACAACCGGCTGCGGCTCTACATGTACATGTTCCACCCGGAGATCGAGAACCTGTACTTCCCGGGCCTGATCCAGCCGCTCGGCGCGATCATGCCGATCGCCGAGCGCCAGGGGGTGATCATCGGCGAGTCGCTGATCGGCAACTACGAGCTCCCCGCGCGGGTCGAGATGGAGCACGAGATCGACGATCGCGAGGAGAAGATGCGCAAGCGCTACGTGGCCTCCAAGCGGCACACGATCCAGGTCGACGCCGAGCCCTACATGCGGACGCTCGCGAAGGAGATCCAGGACGGGCGCGAGCGGGCGCTGTCTGGGGCGGTGGGGTAGGTCCGACCGCGTTCAACGTCCCGGAGTAGGCGCTGTGGGCCCGGGGTTGATCCGCGGACCTCAGCGCACCGCAGTACATGACGTGAACCAATCCGCACTGGCCAGCTCGTCGGTGTCGCGGCACCTCGTCCGCGGCGTGGCCGGCCTCCTCGCGTTCGCCGGAGCGTTCGTCCTCCTCGCGATGATCGGCGCCGTGGGCCTGCTCCTGCTACCCGTCGCGGTGTACGCGTGGCGTGGGTGCCCGACGTGCTGGGCGATCGGGTTACTGGAGACGCGGCGACTGGGCTGTCCTGACGGCTCGTGCGCCCCGAGGTCCTAGCCGTCCGCTGCCATTTGGTGTCCACGGAGAGCATCAAATGGCATCTCGCGCCGTGTCGCGACGCGACGCGGCCTACGGGTTGTAGCTGTCGGGGTAGCGGGTGCCTTCGGCCGGTGGGAGGGCGTCGAGGCGCTCGAGCTCGTCCGGCGTCAGCTTCAGGAACGCCGCGGCGGCGTTCTCCTCGAGGTACTCGATCCGCCTCGTGCCCGGGATCGGCACGACCATCTCGCCCTGCGCCAGGACCCAGGCCAGCGCGACCTGGCCCGGCGTCGCGTCGTGCGCGGCGGCGATCCGGGTGACGCCGTCGACGATCGCCTGGTTGCGCTCCATCGCCTCCTCCTGGAAGCGGGGGAAGCGGCCGCGCATGTCGTCGGCGTCGAAGCCGCCGGCGGTGAGCTTGCCGGTGAGGAAGCCGCGACCTAGCGGGGAGAAGGGGACGAAGGCGACGCCTTGCTCCTCGCACCACGGCAGGATCTCGTCGAGCTGCTCGCGGGTCCACAGCGAGAGCTCGCTCTGCACGCTTGTCACGGGGTGGACCGCGTGCGCCCGCCGGAGCTCGTCGAGTGACGGCTCCGACAGGCCGAGCGCACGCGCCTTGCCCGCGGCGACTCCCTCGGCCATCGCTCCCCAGGTCTCCTCGATCTCGTAGTGGGGATCGACGCGATGCAGCTGGTAGAGGTCGACGTGGTCGACCCCGAGCCGCCCCAGCGAGGCGTCGAGCGCCTCGCGCATGTGGTGGGGGTTGCCGTTGCGGTGAAGCGCCCCGGTCTCGGGGTCATCGACGACGAGCCCGCCCTTGGTGGCCAGCACGGCGTCCTCACGATGGCCGGCCAGCGCCCGGCCGACCAGCTCCTCGTTCGTGAAGGGCCCGTACATGTCGGAGGTGTCGATCAGGGTCACGCCGAGCTCGAGCGCCCGTCGGATGACCGCGATCGAGCGCTCCTCGTCGCGCTCAGCGGCGCCGTAGCCCCATGACATCCCCATGCAGCCGAGGCCGATGGCGCCCACCTCGATGCCGGAGTGGGAGCCGAGGGGACGGGTGGGGAGCGGGCGCGGGTTGCTCACGCGGGGAGCATCGCGGATCGCGGGCGCTGAGTGTCAGCCGATGACCTGCGACGCGCCGGACCTGCGAGGCGTCCGGTGGTCTTGCGGGGACCACAGGACGCTTCGCAGGCGCTGGGCGAGGGCCTCGGGACCGCCGCGACCCCACCGGAGCCCTCCAGACGGAGGCGCGAGGTACGCCGCTCGAGCGGCGCCGGGGCCCCTCGCCGCCCACAACGACCGAGCGGCACGAACGCGACGTCCCTCGTCGCATTCGTGCCGCCGGTTTCCAGCCTGAGTCCCCCCGGGTTCCGCCCCCTCCGGACGAGGGAGGGGGCGCGCGGAGCTACCGGATGAACAGCATCTCCGAGTACTTCGGCAGCGGCCAGAGGTCGTCGGCGACGATGCCCTCGAGCTGGTCGGCCACCTCGCGGACCTCCGACATCTTCGCGAGCTGGTTGTCGCGGGCGTACTCCGCGAGCTCCAGGCCCTCGACGCCGTCGGGGTACCTGTTTGCCTCCTCGAGCTCGCCGATCTTGGCGACGAGGTCGGCGACCAGGCTCTTGAGCTCACCGTCGATGCCGTCGATGTCGGAGTCGTCGATCAGCGCCGCGTGGCGCAGGGCCGCCGGCAGGATCATCGTCTTGGCGATCGACTTCGCCGTCTCCGCCTCGATGTTGGCGAGCACCGTGTACTGCTCGACCCAGACCTCGAAGCGGGCCTCGAGCTCGCGCTTGCTCAGCACGTGGTAGTTCTCGAAGGCCGCGACGGTGCTGTCGGAGATGACTTCGGGCAGCGCGTCCGGCGTCGTGCGCAGGTTCTTCAGCCCACGCTGCTCCGCCTCGGCGTGCCACTCCTCGGAGTAGCCGTCGCCGCCGAAGACGATCTGGCGGTTGGCCCCGTAGGACTCCTTGACCACCTCGCCGACGGCCGCCGCGAGATCCTTGCCCGAGTCGAGCTGCTCCTGCAGCTTGTCCGCGAGCTCGTCGATGGCCTCCGCGACGATCGTGTTCAGCACCGTGTTGGGGAACGCGAGCGACATGCTCGACCCGAGGGCGCGGAACTCGAACTTGTTGCCGGTGAAGGCGAACGGCGAGGTCCGGTTGCGGTCGCCACCGTCGAGCGGCAGCGGCGGCAGCACCGGGGTGCCGAGCCCGAGCACGGCCTCCTCGGTCTTGCCATCACCCTCGCCGGAGACGATCGACTCGAACGCCTTGTCGAGCTCGGCGCCGAGGAAGATCGAGATGATCGCCGGCGGCGCCTCGTTCGCTCCCAGACGGTGGTCCTGGCCGATGTTCGCCACGGACGCCCGCAGGAGGCCCTGGTGCTTGTTGACCGCCTGGATGACGGCCGAGCAGAAGAACAGGAAGCTCGCGTTCTCCGCCGGCGTGTCGCCCGGGTCCATCAGGTTGTGGCCGCTGTCGGTCCCCATCGACCAGTTGTTGTGCTTGCCGGAGCCGTTGACGCCGGCGAACGGCTTCTCGTGGAGGAGGCAGATGAGCCCGTAGTTGCGGGCGACGTTCTGCATGACCTGCATGGTCAGCTGCTGGTGGTCGGAGCCGACGTTCGAGTTCTCGTAGATCGGCGCGATCTCGTACTGGCCCGGGGCGACCTCGTTGTGGCGGGTCTTGACCGGGACGCCGAGCTTCACCAGCTCGCGCTCCGTGTCCATCATGCACGCGAGCACGCGCTCGGGGATCGACCCGAAGTAGTGGTCGTCGAGCTCATGGCCCTTCGGCGGCTGCGCGCCGAACAGCGTCCGGCCCGTCGTCACCAGATCGGGGCGCTCGTAGAAGTACTGCTCGTCGACGAGGAAGTACTCCTGCTCCGGCCCGACGGTCGTGAACACGCGAACCGTGTCCTCGTCGCCGAGGAGCTTGAGCGCCTTGACCGCCGAGGTCGACAGCGCGTCCATCGAGCGCAGCAGCGGGATCTTGGCGTCGAGCGCCTCACCGGTCCACGACGCGAACGCCGTCGGGATGCAGAGCAGCGTCCCGTTCGGGTTCTCGAGCAGGAACGCCGGGCTCGTCGGGTCCCAGGCGGTGTAGCCGCGCGCCTCGAAGGTGGCGCGGATGCCGCCGGTCGGGAACGACGATGCGTCCGGCTCGCCCTGGATCAGCTCCTTGCCGGAGAAGCCGGCGATGGCGTCGGAGTTGCCGCCCGGCTCGAAGAACGAGTCGTGCTTCTCGGCGGTCAGCCCGGTCAGCGGCTGGAAGACGTGGGTGTAGTGCGTGGCGCCGTGCTCGAGGGCCCACTCCTTCATCGCCTCGGCGACCTCGTCGGCCAGCGAGGAATCGAGCGGCTCGCCCGCGTCGAGCGTCTTGGTCAGCCGCGCGAATGTCTCGCTCGCGAGGCGCTCCTTCTGGACGGCGGGGGAGAAGACGTTGGATCCGAAGGGCAGGCTGCCCGCATCGCGCAGGTCGCCCGTCTCCACAGCGCCGCCGTTGGCGCTCCAGGTCGATCCGGCTGCGAGGTTGGACTTACGGGCTCGTGTGATGTTGGTCATCTGGGTGATCGCTCCTGTTCGTGACAGCGCAGCGCGCTCTGGCAGAGCGCGCCGCAGCGCGTTCGTGGGCAAAGTTGAACCGTGGGACTGCAGAGCGTAGGACCTTGGGGAGAAACGCCCTTTGTCCGCGCGTACAAATCCCCGTCAGCGCGTTTCGCCGCAGCGGAGACGCTCCGCGGAGCCCGCCGCCGCCCGCCCTCGCGGTTGTGGGGCGACATGTGCCTGCGGGACGACTAGGATGCGCGCCCGAGAGCAGGGTCCCCTCCACTTCCGGCAAGCGAGCCATGAGCAATCCCCAGCCCCAGCCTCAGTCCACCGTCACGCACTCCGACCGCTACTGGCGCGAGGCGATGGCGCCTTACGCGAAGCCGATCCTGTGGCGGAGCGTCCTCGACATCATGACCTCGGTCGTCCCGTTCTTCATCGGCTGGGGGCTCATGTACTGGGCCCTCGACATCTCCTATTGGCTCGTCCTCGCGATCTCGATCCCCACCGCCGGCTGCCTGCTGCGCACCTTCATCCTCTTCCACGACTGCACGCACGGCTCGTTCTTCGAATCGAAGGCCGCGAACACGTGGGGCGGCCGCTTCTTCGGCCTGCTGGTCTTCCAGTGCTTCGGCAACTGGCGCCACCACCACGCGCTCCACCACGGCTCCGCCGGCGACCTCGACCGCCGCGGGGACGGCGACGTCCCGACCTGGACCGTCGATGAGTACTTCTCCAAGCCCTTCATGTCGCGCCTCGGCTACCGGCTCTTCCGCAACCCGGTGATCATGTTCGGCATCGGGCCGATCTGGTCCCTGCTGGTCGGCCCGCGCGTCTGGGCCAACGCCAAGTCGACGAAGCTGCGCAACAGCATCCTGCTGACGAATCTCGCGGTGATCGTCATGGTCGGCGGGCTCATGGCGATCTTCGGCGTCACCGAGGTGCTGCTGATCTACGCGCCCCTCGTCCTCATCGCGGGGACGGCGGGCGTCTGGCTGTTCTTCGTGCAGCATCAGTTCGAGGACGTCTACTGGGAGAACAGCGACGCCTGGAGCTACTCCGCGGCGGCCCTCCAGGGCAGCTCCTACCTGAAGCTCCCCCAGCCCTTCCAGTTCTTCACCGGCAACATCGGGCTCCACCACGTCCATCACCTGAGCTCGCGGGTCCCCAACTACAGCCTGCAGCGTGCCCACGACGAGGTCGACGCCTTCGCCGACGTCCCCGTCCTCACCTTCGGGAAGTCCCTGCGCTGCTCGCGGCTGAAGCTCTGGGACGAGCGCAGCAAGCAGCTCGTCACGTTCCGCGAGGGGCGTCGCAGCGTCGAGCAGGGACCGGCGCCGCGCCCGGCCCCCGCGCCGACGGCCTGACGGCGAGCGGCGCTCCACCGCTCCCGAGGACGACGCGTCTGCGGGCCGGGTAGTGTCGCCCGCATGAGCACAGCAGTCATCAGCGAACGGAGGCAAGTTTCATGATCGGCGCGATCATCCTCGGCATCCTGGCCGGCTTCATCGGCAAGGCCCTGATCCCCGGCAAGGACCCGGGCGGGTTCTTCGCCACGATCGGGATCGGCCTCGCCGGTGCGCTGATCAGGTGCCTGATCTTCACCAAGCTTCTGGGGATCGGCGACGACGACATCTTCGATCTCGGCGGCCTGCTCGGCGCGATCGTCGGCGTCGTGATCCTGCTCCTCGGCTACCGCCAGTTCGTCAAGTCGCGGACGCCCGCACCGGCGGCCGCGGCCGCGGCTCCTGCGTCTGGGGGCGGCGAGGGCGGCGGTGGCCATGGCGGTCACGGCGGCGGTGGCAAGCGGGGCCGCAACGAGAGACGGCGCGGGCGCAGCTGAGTCGAGCCAAGTAACGGAGCATGGCCGCCGACACCCGCAACGAGGTCGCTCGCAGCGAGAAGATCCTGCCCGGCGTGTGGCGGCTGCGGCTGCCATGCCCGTGGCCGGGGGTGCCGCACGTCAACGCGTGGGCGCTCGACCGCGGGGACGGGGTCGTGCTCGTCGACACCGGGGTCGCCGGTGCGGACGGGCTCCATCAGCTCGAGCTCGCACTCGGGCAGGCGAAGCTGAAGCTCCGCGACGTCCGGCTGCTCGTCTGCACCCACTCCCATACCGATCACTACGGCCTCGCCGGGCCGATCATCGACGCCGCCGGGTGCGAGCTCTGGATGCACCCGGCCTGGGATCACATCCGCGCCCTCGCCGAGGACCCGGACAAGGCGCTCGAGCGGCGGGTCGAGGTGGCCCGCCAGAGCGGCGTCCCGGCGGCGGCGCTGGAGCGCTACCAGGAGAGCCGCAAGGACGAGGAACCGCTGATCGCGCGGATCGTCGCCCCGGACCGCGAGCTCGTCGAGGGCGTCTCGGTGGCGACCGACCTCGGCTTCTTCAACGTCTACGAGACGCCGGGGCACGCTCCCTCACACGTCGTCCTCCACGAGCCCGAGAGCGGCGTCCTGATCTCCGGCGATCACCTGCTCGGCCGCATCTCGCTGTTCTTCGACTACGGCCACACGCCCGATCCCGTCGGCGAGTTCCTCGACTCGCTGGACACCGTCGAGGAGCTCGACGTGCGCCTCTGCCTGTCGGGCCATGGGCGGCCGTTCCGCGATGCCGGCGCGAAGATCGAGGCCAACCGCGCGCTCGTGCACGAGCAGCTCGACCGGGTCCGGGCGTCGCTGCGCAAGGGGCAGCGGACGGCGTTCGAGATCGTGCCCGACCTGCTCGGGGAGGAGCGCCCCAGCGGCCCCGCCGCCGCCTGGGCCCTGCAGCTCGTGCTCGCCTACCTCGACCACCTGGCTGTGATCGGCGAGGCAGAGCGGGTCGAGGGGACCGACCCCGTCGCCTGGCGCGGCGTCTGAGCGTTCGACGCTCCGTCCAACGATTCCGAGCAACTTTGTCCGGAGCCGTACACCACTCGATCGCGCCATTTGGATAGCGTCGCCCTCAATCCCGTCCGTCCAGAGGGGAAATCAAGAGGGGAAAAGAGGAGCCCGTCTCCGACCATCAGGTGAAAGAAGCCGGCCAGCCGGAGGAGCAGGCCGACGTACGGTTGAAGGGAGTGCGCCGGACCTACGGCGACGTCGTCGCGGTCGATGACGTCGACCTCGACATCCGCCACAACGAGTTCTTCACGATGCTCGGTCCCTCGGGATCGGGCAAGACGACGATGCTGCGCATGATCGCCGGCTTCGAGGTCCCCGATCGCGGCACGGTCGAGGTCTCCGGGCGCGACGTCACCAACCTTCCCGCCTACGACCGCGACGTCAACACGGTCTTCCAGGACTACGCGCTCTTCCCGCACATGACCGTCGCCGAGAACGTCGAGTACGGGCTGCGAATCGCGAAGGTCGGCAAGGCCGAGCGCGGCGAGCGCCGCGACTCCGCGCTCGACATGGTGCGCCTCGACGGCTACGGCGAGCGCAAGCCGAACGAGCTCTCCGGCGGCCAGCGCCAGCGGGTCGCGCTCGCCCGCGCGATCGTCAACCGCCCGCGGGTGCTGCTCCTCGACGAGCCGCTCGGCGCCCTCGACCTGAAGCTCCGCCAGCAGCTCCAGGTCGAGCTCAAGCGCATCCAGCGCGAGGTCGGGATCACGTTCGTCTACGTGACCCACGACCAGGAGGAGGCGCTGACGATGTCGGACCGCATCGCCGTCGTCAACGAGGGCAAGATCGAGCAGATCGGGGCGCCCGAGGCGGTCTACGAGCGACCCGACAACGCGTTCGTCGCGGGCTTCGTCGGGATCTCCAACATCGTCGAGCGCCCCAGCGGCGACTTCACCATCCGCCCGGAGAAGATCCGGGTGCTCGCCGAGGGCGAGAGCGGCGATGGGCTGCAGGTCGAGGGCGGGACGATCCGGCAGGTCTCCTACGCGGGCATGGTCACGCGCTTCCACGTCGCCCTCGACGAGGGCGGCGAGGTCCAGGTTGCGCGGCAGAACGCGGAGACGACTTCACACGACGACGACGAAGACCTGCCGGGTAGGCAGGTTCGCGTCGGTTGGCGGCCCGAGCATGCGGTCGCCGTCGACGCTCGATCCCAATCAGGCAACGAGACAACAACCGAGGAGGAGTAGGAGATGAGGGGCAACGCGAGTCCAACACGCTGGGCGTGGCTGGCCGTGCTGGGCATCTGTGCCTTCATCGTCGCGTTCGGCGCCGGCTGCGGAAGCAGCGACGACGGCGATTCGACGGGCGAGGAGCTGACCACGGTCGGCGAGGGTGAGGGTGAGCTCAACCTGATCTGCTGGGCCGGCTACTGCGAGGACGGCTCAACGGATCCGAAGGTCGACTGGGTGACGCCGTTCGAGAAGAAGACCGGCTGCGAGGTCAACGTCAAGATCGGCAACACGTCGGACGAGATGGTCTCGTTGATGCGTACCGGCGAGTACGACGGCGTGTCGGCCTCCGGTGACGCGACGCTGCGCCTGATCGACGGCGGCGACGTCGACCCGGTCAACACCGACCTGGTGCCCAACTACAAGGACGTGTTCCCGGGCCTGAAGGATCAGCCCTACAACAGCGTCGACGGGCAGATGTACGGCATCCCGCACGGTCGCGGAGCGAACCTGCTGATGTCGAACCTCGATGTCGTCAAGCCGCAGGCGGAGTCGCTGAGCGCGGTCTTCGACCCGGCTGAGCTCGAGAAGTACAGCGGCAAGGTGACCGCCTACGACAGCCCGATCTACATCGCCGACGCGGCGCTGTACCTGATGGCCACGCAGCCCGATCTCGGGATCGAGAACCCGTACGAGCTGGACGACGATCAGTTCAACGCTGCGATCGACCTGCTCAAGCAGCAGAACGAGCACATCGGCGAGTACTGGTCCGACTACACGAAGGAGATCAGCGCCTTCACCAACGGCGACAGCGTCGTGGGCACGACCTGGCAGGTGATCAACCAGCTCCTGCAGGCCGACAACCAGCCCGTCGATGCGGTCGTCCCGAAGGAGGGCTCGACCGGTTGGTCGGACACGTGGATGATCAGCTCGGAGTCGGAGCATCCGAACTGCATGTACGAGTGGATGGACTGGATCATCTCCCCGGAGGTGAACGCCCAGGTCGCGGAGTGGTTCGGCGAGGCGCCGGCCAACTCGAAGTCCTGCGACTTCACGTCCGACCCGAACCACTGCGAGATCTACGACGCCGACGGCTCGCAGTACCTCGACGACCTCTACTACTGGACAACGCCGCTCTCCGACTGCGGCGACGATCGTGGTGACGTCTGCAAGACGTACGACGACTGGGTCCAGGGGTGGACTGAGGTGAAGGGCTAGTCCCGGCCGCTGGCAGGACAGGGGCGGCTGAATGGAAGCATCCGGCGTAGCCGCGCCGGGGCCGCGGAGGTCGGTGGGCAGATCGCTCGCCGGCCTCTTCCATGGCCGCCCCCGCCTGCAGCTCAGCGCGCTGCTGGCCGGCCCCGTGGGCTGGCTGGTCATCGGCTACCTGGGATCGCTCGCGGTCCTCTTGGTGGCCTCCTTCTGGACGCTCGGGGAGCGCAGCCAGGAGGTCGAGCAGGTCTACACGCTCGACAACTTCAAGACGCTCTTCGAGGACGAGGTCTATCGGACGATCACGCTGCGGACGGTGGGGATCGCGGCGCTGGTCACGGTCACCGACGCGCTGCTGGCGCTGCCGCTCGCCTTCTTCATGGCGAAGGTGGCGCGGGGCCGGACGAAGGGCCTGCTCGTCGTCGCGGTGCTGATGCCGCTCTGGTCCTCCTACCTGGTCAAGGTCTACGCCTGGCGAACGATCCTCAGCGAGGACGGACCGCTCAACTGGGTCCTGAACCCGATCGGGCTCTCCGGGCCATCCGGCAACGCGGCCGTCTGGCTGGTGATGGCCTACATCTGGCTCCCGTACATGATCATCCCGATCTACGCGGGGCTCGAGCGCATTCCCGACTCCCTGCTGAGCGCGTCGGAGGACCTCGGCGCGCACCCGTGGACGACCGTCAAGCGGGTCATCTGGCCGCTCGTCTTCCCGGCGATCGTCGCCGGTTCGATCTTCACCTTCTCGCTGACCCTCGGCGACTTCATCGCCGTCTCGCTGGTCAGCAAGAACCAGTTCATCGGCACCGTCGTCTACGCGAACTTCACGACCAACCCGCCGTTCGCGGCGGCGTTCGCGGTGGTCCCGATCGTGATCATGATCATCTACCTCCTGATCGCCAGGAGGCTGGGAGCGTTCGAGCACGTATGAGGCTCTCGCGACGCGCCGACCTGATGCTGCGGGGCCTCTCGGGGCTGACGCTCGCGTTCATCTACATCCCGCTTCTGGTCATCTTCATCTACGCCTTCAACACCTCGAAGGTGCTGGAGTGGCCGCCGCCCGGCTTCACGCTCGAGTGGTTCGGCGATGCGCTCACCAACGACGGCGCCCGCGACGCCTTCCTGCTCTCCCTCAAGGTCGGGGCGCTGGCGACGACCGTCGCGCTCGTCCTCGGAACGCTCGCCTCGATGGCCGTCGCCCGCTACTCGTTCTTCGGGCGCGAGACGATCTCGTTCCTGGTCATCCTGCCGATCGCGCTGCCGGGCATCGTCACCGGCGTCGCGCTGAACGCGACCTTCACCGAGTTCCTCGGGATCGGCCTGAGCCTGTTCACGGTGGTCGTCGCGCACGCGACCTTCTGCATCGTCGTCGTCTACAACAACGTCGTCGCCCGCTTCCGGCGGCTCTCGGGGAACCTGGAGGAGGCGTCCGCGGACCTCGGGGCGACCCCGTGGCTGACGTTCCGGCGCGTCACGTTGCCCAACATCCGCACGGCGCTCGTCGCCGGCGGCCTGCTCGCCTTCGGCCTCTCCTTCGACGAGATCATCGTCACCACGTTCACCGCGGGCACCGGCGAGCAGACGCTGCCGCTGTGGATCTTCCAGAACTTCTCCCGGCCCAACCAGCTCCCGGTGGTGAACGTCGTCGCGGTGCTCGTGATCCTGATCTCGATCATCCCCGTCTACCTGGCGCACCGGCTGACGCGCGAGGAGGGGGGAGCGGCTCCCACGGGCGGCCGTCAGGAGGGGGCCGCCGCGCAGGCGGAGGGTCTGACTGCGCCGTAGGGGCGCGGGGGCGCCGCGGCCTTGGCCAGGCGCTGCGCTCAGCTCGGTGAGGGATCGGGCGATCGCGGCTCCCTCCGCCCTCGCTTCCGGCTCCTCAGCCGTGCTGCTTCAGGAAGGCCCGGATCCGCTTCGCGCCCGGGTTGTCGCGCCCGTAGAGCGATGCGACGTGGCCGCCGTTCCGGAACAGGTACGTCTCCGCGTTCGGGAAGAGGGCGGCGGTCGCGCGGCCCTCGGCCGGCGAGGTGACGTTGTCGAGCTCGCCGATGACGACGAGGGTCGGCGCCTCGGGGGCGGGCATCGTGTCGGTCACCGGCGGCTGGTAGAGCGCGTTGGGGGGCGGCGCTCCGAGGCACTCGCGATAGAGGACGTCGTTGGTGAGCGCGATCTCAGCCGGGGTGAAGGGCGTGAACGCGTTCGCGCGATAGGAGTTGACGCTCGCCAGTAGCTGCGCCTGCCGCTCGCCGTAGCTCGCGCTCTTGGCCCAGATCATCGGGTAGTCGTTGCAGCTCACCGCCAGCTCCTCGCCGTGGGAGTAGGCGCCGGGTTTGCCGTAGCCGACCCGGCCCGGCGCGATCATCCGCTCGTAGGGAGCGGTGCGGCCCCGCAGGTAGGCGCTGATCGCGGCGTCGAGCTTCAGGTAGGAGTCGGGCGGGGAGTAGCCGAGCGCACCGATCCGGTTCAGCAGCGGGCCGACGCCGAGCTTCGTCTCGCGGAGCACCTTCACGAAGCGGGCGAGCCGCGCGCCGGCGTCCCCGCGGCAGTCCGGCGAGCGGCGGCAGGCGATCTGCAGACCGCGGATCCCGGTCCGCCAGACGCTCGGGTACCAGCCGCTCTCGCCGCGGACGGGGTAGGCGCTGTCGAGGACGAGCGCGCTGAGCCCGTCGGGGTGGCGGAAGGCGTAGGACTGCGCCAGATAGGTGCCGTAGGAGTCGCCGTAGACCTGGACGTCGGCGTAGCCGAGGGCCTTGCGGATCGTGTCGATGTTGTCGGCGGCCACCTGGGTCCGGTAGGAGTGCCAGCGCTCGCCGAGGCTCCGGGCGCAGGCGGCGACGCCGGTCTCGTCGTCGGCCCGTCCCGACTGAAGGAGGTGGCAGTCGAGCGCCCGCGAGGCACCGGTGCCGGGAGCGTCGACGACGAGCAGGTCGCGGCGATCGAGCCGGTCGCCGAGCAGGTTCACGTATGTCCGGGCGCTGCCGATCGAGCCGTAGCCGGGGCCGCCCTCGATCGCGATCACCGCGCCGCGGCTCGGCTTGCTGCGGTCGAGTCGCGGCCGCACTGCGAAGGCGATCGGCAGCGATCCGAGCGACGGATCGGCCGCCTCGTACGGCAGCCGCACCTTGCCGCAGAGCATCCGCGGAGGCAGGTACTTGCGGGCGCAGGGCGAGAGGTCGCCGAGCGAGATGGAGTCGGCCGGGCCGAAGAGCGGGGCGCCCTTGTCCGCCGCGACACTCGACGTCGCGCTTGCGCCGGCCGCGAGTGCGGCGAGTGTGGCCAGAGCGGCGAGCGCGATCGAGGTGCGGCGCATCCATAGCGGAGCTTAGGCCTCGTGCTCACGCCCGCGAGCCAGTCGAGAGGAGGCTTCGCCGCGGATATCGCGGTGTTCTCTCCTCTCGACCTCGGTGCATTTGCCTCCCCGCGGACCCGCGGCTACAACTGCGCGGTCCTCCGTGGCAGCCGCCCCCGCCAGGTGCTGCGCTGCACGGTGCTCGAAGCGACGAGCTGAGCAACGCCGCCCGCGGGCGGCGCCCTGACTCAGGCGACGAGCTCGTCGATGTACGGACCGAGGATCCGCACGATGTCCGCCGCCGTCTCCTCCGGCGGCCCGGTGGGAAGGACGGCGTGGGAGATCGCGAGCCGGACAAGCGTGGCGGCGAGGAGGCGCGCCCCCTCGGGGTCCACGTCGGGCCAGCTGGCCGTGATCAGCTCGCTGAGGCGATCGGTCATCCCGATCAGCAGTGCGCCGCCGCGGACGGTCGCGAGCGCGACGAGGCCCTCGCCTTCCTGGGTCGAGAGGGCGCGGACCATCGGGTGGGTGGTGGCGAGCGAGAGGAACAGCTCCGCCGCCGAGCCCAGGGCGCGGCGGGCGTCGGGCGCGGCGGAGATCACTGCGTCCTCGACGGCCGAGATGAAGCGCCCCGCCTCCCGCAGCAGGTAGGCCTGGGCGAGCTCGTCGCGGCCGCCGAACCCGTTGTAGAGCGTCTGGCGGCTGACGCGCGCGCGGCCGGCGATCTCGGCCATCGTCACGTCGTGCCAGGAGTCCTCGGCCAGCAGCTCACCGACGGCGTCGAGGATCGCGTCCCGCCGCTGCTCGCGACTCGCGTCCGCGAGGCTCTGGCCGGCTGTCTCGGTGGAAGCGCTCACTCGCCCCCGACGGTAGCGCCCTCGCCGAGCGGTTCGAAGTCGCTCGCCTCGCGGACGCCGCAGTCGGGGCAGTTCCAGTCGGCGGGGACGTCGCTCCATGGTGTCCCGGCGGGGAATCCCTCGCGGGGAGCGCCGGTGGCGACGACGTAGGTGTAGCCGCAGCCGGGGCAGCGGTGGGCCGCCGAGACCCCTTGGCTCCCACCGTCCCCCTGGCTCTCGCGCTCGTCCCCGCGGTGAGATCGACCTTTGGGACGCACCCCGTCCCCGATCGCGATCTCGCTTCCGGCGGGGGTGGACTCGATCGCGGCGGTGGCGGTCGCGGAGCCAGTGGGGACGGTGACCCCGCTCTCGGGGGAGGTGGAGGACGCGGCCGTGCCCGCTCCCCACCTCGCGACCAGCTTCTCGCGCTTGCGCGGCTGCACGTTCGCCAGCGACAGGTCGCCCCCGTAGTGAGCGATCACCTTCGGGTCCATGATCCGGCGCCAGATCGGCGTCGCGTAGGCGAGGACGATCATCGTCGCGTAGCCGGAGGGGAGCTCCGGCACCTCGTCGAAGTGACGCAGCGCCTGGTAGCGGCGGACCGGGTTGGCGTGGTGATCGGAGTGCCTCTGCAGGTGGTAGAGGAAGACGTTGGAGGCGATGTTGTTGGAGTTCCAGGAGTGCTCGGGGCGGCAGAGCTCGTAGCGGTCCTTCTCCTCATCCCACTGCCGGCGCAGGCCGTAGTGCTCGAGGTAGTTGACGACCTCCAGCAGCGAGAAGCCGACCACCGCCTGCACGATCAGCCACGGCAGCACCTCGATCCCGAAGACGAGGCAGAGGCCGCCGAAGAGCACGACCGTCATCGCCCAGGCGTTGAGGATGTCGTTGTGGACGGTCCAGAAGCCCTTGCCGACGCGATCGAGCCGGACGCGCTCGAGATGGAGCGCCGAGGTCAGCGAGCCGGAGACGGTGCGCGGGAGGAAGGCCCAGAAGCTCTCGCCAAGGCGCGAGCTGGCCGGGTCCTCCGGCGTCGCGACGCGGACGTGGTGGCCGCGGTTGTGCTCGATGAAGAAATGGCCGTAGGCACTCTGGGCGAGCGCGACCTTCGACAGCCAGCGCTCGCCGTTCTTGGTCTTGTGGCCGAGCTCGTGCGCGGTGTTGATCGCGATGCCGGCGACCATCGCGACCGAGAAGGCGAGGCCGAGGTTCGCGAGGAAGGACAGCTCCCCGCTCGCCCACCACCAGCAGGCGAAGATCAGCGACGCGAACTGCAGCGGCAGGAACAGGTAGGTGCACCAGCGGTAGTAGCGGTCCCCCTCGAGCCACTTGAGCGCGGAGTCGGGTGGGTTCTCGGAGTCCTTGCCGATGACGAGGTCGAAGAACGGGATCACCGCGAAGACGAGGAACGGTCCGAACCACCAGAAGATGCCGAGTCCGGTGATCTCGACGAGGGCCCAGGCGATGAACGGGATCATCGGCACGATCAGCCCGAGCAGCCACAGATAGCGCTTGGGGTCGCGCCAGGTGACCTGAAGGCCCGGTTCGGTCGGGGCGGTTGCGGCTTCCATGTCGTTCGTTCCCTCCCTGCGAGTCTTGACAACTATCGGGTAGCTGTCCAAGAGCTTTACACAGAGGGTGCATCTGTCAAGTGACGTTGATCACTCCGGCGGCGTCTCCTCCTCGTCGTGGTGCTCGATCCGCGGCAGCACCCAGCGGGTGACGAGCAGCAGCAGCACCATCCCGATCGCGCCCGCCCAGATCACCGGATCGGTGGGGGAGATGTCCTCGAGGCGGCTGCCGAGGACGACGAAGATCACGGTCAGCGGCAGGTAGCCGATCGCCGTCGTCCAGATGAAGGTCCGCAGCGGCACGCCGGCCGATCCGAGCACGTAGGAGCAGACGCTGAAGGGGACGATCGGGATCAGCCGCAGCGCCATCAGCAGGACCGGCCCGCCGCGCTCGACCGCCCGCTCCCAACGCAGGAACCGGTCCTCGCGCAGCAGCTTCAGGAGCAGCGGGCGCCCGCCGTAGTTGCCGATCTGGTGGCAGAGGATCCCGTTCAGCATCCATCCGGCCATGACCAGCGGCAGACCGACCCAGAAGCCGTACACGTAGCCGACCGCCGCGTTGAGGATCTCGGCCGGGTAGAAGATCACCGAGTGCGCGAGGGCGAGCATGAGGACGACGAGGTAGCCAGTCGCCCCGAGGTCGTTGAGGTCCTCGCGGAGTGACTCGGTGTCGCCGCTGAGGGCGTCGGTGACCGCGTCGCGCAGCGGCGTGATCAGCAGGACCATCGCGACGATCGCCGCGACGGTGAGCAGCGAGGCGACAAGCATCAGGCGCGAGGTCTCGTCGCCGGCGGGCATCTCGCCCGGACGCGGTTCGAGGTGCTCGGGCGGCTCGGCCATCCGCGGCAGTCTCGCCCATGGCGGTGGGCAGGGGGCGGGTAGAGTCACCTTCACGCGCCGGGCCCCGCAACCCCGGTGGTTCGGGGGGAAAGGCCCGAAGGCACTCGTATGGCACTCGTCGACGATCTGATCACAGGCCCGGCCGGCCGGCTCGGCGCGGCAGCGCAGAACGCGCTCGAGGTCGCTCGTTTCGGCGGGCTCGAGACCGACGAGCAGCCGTCCCCCTTCGAGGTCGTCTCGGCGAAGCCCGTCTACCGGCTGCGGCGTTACTACGCGCCCGCCGCCACGGGCGCGAACGGGGGCAGGGGGAGGGGAAGCGCAAGCCGCAGGAACGACCGCCGCTGCTGCTGATCCCGCCGATGATGCTCGACGCCGACATCTACGACGTCGCGCCGTCCACCAGCGCCGTCTCGATCCTGCATGAGCGCGGGGTCGACCCGTGGGTCGTCGACTTCGGCGCCCCCGAGCACGAGGAGGGAGGGCTCGAACGCTCCTCAACGACCACGTGCTCGCGATCGACGAGGCGATCGACCGCGTCCGCGAGGAGACCGGGCGCGACAAGGTCCACATCGGCGGCTACAGCCAGGGCGGGATGTTCTGCTACCAGGTCGCCTCCTACCGCCGCTCGGAGGGAATCGACTCGATCGTCGTCTTCGGGAGCCCCGTCGACACCCGCGGAACCTCTCCTTCGGCCTCCCCGAGGAGACCGCGATCGCCGCCGCCGCGTTCGCCGAGCACGTCTTCGCCAACAGCGGCGTGCCCGCCTGGCTCAGCCGCACCGGCTTCCGGCTCATGGATCCGGCGAAGTCCTTCCGTCAGCGCCTGCAGTTCGTGCGCCAGCTCCACGACCGCGAGGCGCTCCTGCCGAAGGAGCGGCAGCGGCGCTTCCTCGAGGCCGACGGCTGGGTCGCCTGGCCGGGCCCCGCGCTCGCCGACGTGATCCGCCAGTTCGGCGTCCACAACCGGCTCGTCTCCGGCGGCTTCGTGATCGAGGACCGGCTCGTGACGCTCGCCGACATGACCTGCCCGATCCTCGCCTTCGTCGGCGAGACCGACGAGATCGCGCCCGCCCGCTCGGTCCGCGCCGCGCGCTGGGCCGCTCCCCGCTCCGACGTCTACGAGGTCTCGCTCCGCGCCGGTCACTTCGGCCTCGTCGTCGGTTCCAACGCCGTCGAGACGACCTGGCCGACCGTGGCCGACTGGCTCGCTTGGCGCGACGACAAGGGGAAGCTGCCCGACAACGTCGAGCGGATCGAGGACGAGATCGAGCGGCCCGAGAGCAGTATCGGGACGATGGATCGGATCGGCGCCGGGGCGCAGCTCGCCGTCGGCGCCGGGCTCGGCGCGGCCCGGGGGCTCGCCGGCGCCGCCTTCGGCGCGAGCCGGACCCTGCGCGAGATCGCCGGTGAGACGGCGAGCCAGCTCGAGCAGCTCAACCGCCTCGGCCGGGTCGGCGCGCGCACCCGGATCTCGATGGGCCTCTTGATGGACGAGCAGGCCGAGCGCGCTCCCGACGACGTCGTCCTGCTGTTCGAGGACCGCGCCCACACGCAGGGCGCCGTCAAGGAGCGGGTCGACAACGTCGTCCGCGGGTTGCTCGAGATCGGCGTCCGCCAGGGCGAGCACGTCGGCGTCCTCATGCAGACGCGCCCGAGCGCGCTCACCGTGGTCGCGGCCTTGAGCAGGCTCGGCGCCGTCGCCGTCCTCATGCGCCCCGACGGCGACCCGCAGCGCGAGGCCGAGCTCGGCCGCGCCGGGCGGATCATCTCCGACCCGCAGAACGCGGAGGCCGCCCGCGACGCCACGGGCGTCCAGGTCTACGTGCTCGGCGGCGGCGGCAAGGACCGGACGCTCGCCCGCGGCCTGATCGACATGGAGCGGATCGACCCCGACGCCGTCCACGTCCCGGCCTGGTACGTCCCCAACCCCGGCCTGGCGGGAGACCTCGCCTTCATCCTCTTCACCGGCACCGGCGACCGCACGCTCGCCAACCGGATCACCAACCGGCGTTGGGCGCTCTCGGCCTTCGGCACCGCCTCCTCCGCTTCGCTCAGCAGCAGCGACACGATCTACAGCGCCCAGCCCGCCTATCACCCCTCGGCGCTCTTGATGAGCGTCGGCGGTGCGATCGCCGGCGGCTCGAGGCTCGCGGTCGCCTCCGAGTGGGATCCGCAGATCTTCTGGGACGAGGTGCGCCGCTACGGCGCCACGGTCGTCTCCTACACCTGGGCGATGCTCGACGAGATCGCCGAGGCGCCGCCGCACCCCGGCGAGCAGCACCACCCGGTCCGCCTGTTCATGGGCTCGGGTATGCCGGCAGGCCTGTGGCGGCGGGTCAGCAAGCGCTTCGCTCCGGCCCGGGTGCTCGAGTTCTACGCCTCGACCGAGGGCGACGCCGTGCTCGTCAACATCCCCGGCACCAAGCCCGGCTGCAAGGGGCGGCCGCTGCCGGGGAGCGCCGAGGTGCGGATCGCGCGCTGGGACCCGGTGAACCGGCGCCTCGTCGAGGGCGACGACGGCTTCGCCGTGGCCTGCCCCAAGCACGAGACCGGGATGCTGCTCGCGCGGGTCCGCCGCGACCAGATCGGCAGCGGCGACGGCTTCCTGCGTGGCGTCTTCGAGCCCGGCGACGCCTGGCTGGAGACCGGCGACCTGTTCCGCCGCGACGTCGACGGCGACTTCTGGCTGGTCGACCACGTGCCCTCGCTCATCAGGACAACCAGCGGCGTGGTGCCCAGCGGCCCCATCCAGGACGCGCTCGGCTCGATCGACGCGGTCGCGCTCGCGGTCGCCTACGGGGTGCGGACGAGCGACGGCTCCTCGAGCATCCCCTGCGCAGCGGTGACGCTGCGCGAGGGACGTGAGCTTGCGCCCGCAGATCTCGAGGCGGCGCTCGCCGACCTCGGCGACGACGGCATCCCGTGGGTGATCCGAGTCGTCGGGGAGATCCCGCTGACGACCTGGTACCGGCCGATGACGGCGCCGCTGCGCGAGCAGGGCCTGCGGGTCGGCGGCAAGGCCACGCCCGCCTGGTACTGGGACCCGAAGAAGGGCGGCTACCGGAAGCTCAGCAAGGCGGCGATCGAGCGGTTGCTCGCGGGGAAGGCGTAGGAGGGCGCGCCCGGTGCCATCGCTGGTCGTCAACAAGAAGATCTCCGCCAGCCCGGAGGCCACGTTCGACACCCTGACGGTGTCGGCGCGCTACCCGGAGTACACGCCGGTGCGCGCGGTCGAGCTCGAGCAGGAGGGGGAGGGCGTTGCCGACGGTGTAGGCGCGATCCGCGTGCAGGCGGTCGCCGGCCCGCCGCTGCGGGAGCGCGTCCTCGTCCACGATCGCCCGCGCCTGTTCGAGTTCGAGGTGCTGTCGGGGCTGCCGGGAGTCGCCAGCTACCACGGCCGGCAGACCTTCACCGACGAGGGTGACGGGACGCGCGTCAACTACGAGGTCGAGTTCGAGCCGACCAGGCGTGGGATGGGCTTCGCCGTCTCCGCCACCCTGCGCGCCGCGATCGAGTCGCTGATGCTGCTCGCCTCGCGCGAGGCTCCCAAGCGGGCGGCCGAGCAGGCCTCCCGCGGCGCCGGGCCGCCGGACGCCTCCGCCTAATCTGCTGCCTCCAATGCGGATCCTCTGCGTCTGCCTCGGCAACATCTGCCGCTCTCCCACCGCTGAGGGCGTGCTGCGCCACCGCCTCCGCGAGGCCGGGCTCGGCGACGACGTCGACGTCGAGAGCGCGGGGACCGGGGGCTGGCACGTCGGCCACCCGCCCGACGAGCGCGCGACCGCCGCGGCGGCCGCGCGCGGGATCACGCTCGAAAGCCGCGCCGAGCGCTTCGAGACGGACCACTTCGACGACTTCGACCTGATCCTCGCCATGGACCGCCAGAACCTCGCCGACATGCGTGCTCTGGCCCCCACGCGGCCGCCGAGGGCAAGCTCCACATGCTGCGCGAGTGGGACCCGGAGGCCCGGGGTGATTCGGACCTCGACGTGCCCGATCCCTACTACGGCGGTGAGCAGGGCTTCGAGGACGTCCTCGACATGATCGAGCGTTCCTGTGACGCGCTCGTCGAGGAGATCCTCGCGGCGCGCTCGCCGGGCGCCGGGGCGTGAACGAGGCCGAGCTTCTCGACGCGGCGGCCCGGGCGCTGGGCCGGGGGATCGAGCGCTCCGGCCGGGTCGGGGGCGGCGACATCAACGACGCCTGGGCGCTCGAGCTCGAGGGCGGCGGCCGCGCCTTCCTGAAGTCGCGGTCGGGGGCTCCCGAGGACGAGTTCGGCGCCGAGGCCGCCGGCCTGCGCTGGCTCGGCGAGCCCGGCGGGCTGCCGGTCCCGGAGGTGCTGGCGGTGATCGACGACGACGGCGAGCGCGGCCTCGTCCTCGAGTGGGTCGAGCGGGGAGCGCTCGGAGCGGCGGGCGAGGAGGAGCTCGGCCGCGGGCTCGCGACGATCCACGCTGCGGGCGCGGACGCCTTCGATGCGCTCCCGCCCGATTCCCCGCGGGAGGAGCTGCGCTTCGGCGGCGGCGAGGTGGAGTCCCACGGCGGCGACAGGTGGGCCGAGGTCTACGCGGCTCGGCTGGAGCGGCTCGCGCGGGCGGCGCTCGGGCGCGGTGCGATCTCGGAGCGCTGCGCCGGGCTCGTTGCGCAGGTGTGTGCGCGGATGGATGAGCTCGGCGGGCCCGACGAGCGCCCGGCGCGCGTCCACGGCGACCTGTGGAGCGGCAACGTGCTCGCCGGCGCCGACGGGCGACCGTGGCTGATCGACCCGAAGGCTCACGGCGCCCACCGCGAGATGGACCTCGCGATGCTCGACCTCTTCGGTTCCGTTTCGGGGCGCACGCTCGCCGCCTACGACGAGGTCTGGCCGCTGGACGAGGGCCGCGGCGAGCGCGTCGGCCTCTGGCAGCTGCAGCCGCTGCTGGTCCACGCGATCCTCTTCGGCGGCAGCTACGGCGCGGCGGTCGAGCGGGTCGCGGCCGGGTACGCGTAGGCGCAGTTCCCCGCATCGCGTTCGCCGAACGTCACTGAGCGCGCCCTGTGAGGGGGAGGGGGGGGGAAGAATGACGTTCGGCGCGAGGGGCAGGGGCGCGGGCGTTAGCGTCCGCGGGGTGAGCACTCTCAGCGACAGCGAGCTCGCTCGCCGGGTGCACGTCGGGATCGCCGCCGAGGTCGAGCTGTTCGGCTCCTCCTCGTCCTCGGGTCGCGTCATTCGCCGGGACGGGGTCGTCGCGTCGGTCTCGCCGGCCGTTCCCGACCGGTCCATCTTCAACTGCGTGACGGCCTTGGACCCGGCCGCGATCGAACCGATGCTCGACGAGCTCGATGAGGTCTACCGCGAGGCCGGTGTCCGCGCCTGGACCGCTTGGATCGCCCCCGGCCACCGGCTGGGACGGGAGGTCCTCGCGGGCCGCGGCCACGTGCTCGACGCGGAGCCGCGGACGATGGGGATCGAGCTCGCCGGGTTCGAGCCGCCGGCGCGCGAGCTGCCTCAGGGCGTCGAGCTTCGGCACGCGCGCGAGCTCGCGGAGGTCGGCGAGATCAACGACGCCGCCTACGGCCTCGAGGGCGCCTGGGCCGCCGCGTTCGAGGGCGAGCCGAAGCCCGGCTCCTCCTGGCTCGTCGCCGACGACGGCTCCGGCGGGATCGCCTGCGCGGCGGGCATCGACATCGGTGACGACGTCTGCGTCACCGGGGTCGCCACGCGGCCCGAGCATCAGGGATCCGGGCTCTCCGGTGCGATCCTCGGTCGGCTCCTCGTCCAGGCGCGTGAGCGCGGCATCCGCACGGCCTCCCTGCAGGCGAGCAAGCTCGGTGCCCCCGTCTACACGAGGCTGGGCTTCCGCGACGTCGGCTGCACCGAGATGTGGGAGAAGCGGGAGGGACCGGCGCGGGCGAGTTCCCGCTGACCGGTCCAGGTGGACCTGTCACCGAGAAAGGGAGAAGAAGTCCACTTCCGGGTGACAGGTCCGCTGCCGGGACTTCGGCGCCCGCCCTCTAACCTCGCTTCCCTGATGGACTTCCGGGCCCTCGACAACCTCCTCGCCGAGCGCGGCGAGCCGACGTTCCGCTCCAAGCAGGTGTGGGAGTGGCTCGCTCGCGGCGCCGCTAGCTACGACGAGATGACCAACCTCCCGGCGCCACTGCGTGAGGCGCTCGCCGCCGAGCTGCCGATCTCGACGCTCGCGCTCGAGCGCGAGGTCGTCTCCGAGGACGGCACCCGCAAGGCGCTCTTCTCCACCGCCGACGGCCGCCCGCTGGAGACCGTCCTGATGAGCTACCGGGACGGGCGCCGCTCCATCTGCGTCTCCAGCCAGTCGGGCTGCCCGCTCACCTGCAACTTCTGCGCGACCGGGCGGATGGCCTTCGGGCGCAACCTGACGGCGTCGGAGATCGTCGACCAGGCGCTCCACTTCCGCCGCCGTGGCGAGGTCAACCACTGCGTCTTCATGGGGATGGGCGAGCCGCTGATGAACCTCGACGCCGTCATCGAGGCCTGCGAGCGGCTCCCTGACATCGGCATCGCCACCTCCCACACCACGGTGTCGACGGTCGGCTGGGTCCCCGGCATCGAGCGCCTCGCCACCGACGGCCCGCGGGTCCGGCTGGCGCTGTCGCTGCACGCTGCCGAGCCCGACGTGCGCAGCTCCCTGATGCCGGTCAACGACCGCTATCCGCTGGACGAGGTCCTGCAGGCCTGCCTGCGCTGGCGCGAGGCCCGCGGCAAGCAGGTCTACATCGAGTACCTGATGCTCGCCGGGGTCAACGACAGCACCGACCAGGCGCTCGTCCTCGCCGAGGCGCTGAAGCCGCAGGACGCGTTCAAGGTCAACCTGATCCCGTTCAACCCGACGCCCGGGGAGCTGACCGGGAGCTCACCGAACCAGATCGCCGCCTTCCGCTCGGTCCTGCAGCGCAGCGGCCTGCCGACGACGGTGCGCCTGACGCGCGGCCGCGACATAGCGGCGGCGTGCGGCCAACTGGCGGCCGGCGGGCCGGGAGCCACCAAACTCGCCGAACGTCGCTGAGTACCCCCTATAGGGCGTAGTGAGCGACGTTCGGCGCGCTGCGTGCGCCCAACCCGTGCGCCCGCGTTACTCGCTGAACTCGATCCGCTCGATCAGCTGCGGCTCCACCGGGCGGTCGCCCGGGCCCTTCTCGGTGCCCTCGATGGCGTCGACCGCCTCCATGCCGCCGGTGACCTGGCCGAAGACGGTGTGCTTGCCGTCGAGCCACGGCGCGGCGCCGGTGGTGACGATGAAGAACTGGGAGCCGTTGGTGTTCGGGCCGGCGTTCGCCATCGCGAGCGCCCCGCGGACGACCTTGTGCTCGTTGAACTCGTCCTCGAACGTGTAGCCGGGGCCGCCGGTTCCCGTTCCCTCCGGGCAGCCGCCCTGGATCATGAAGTCCTCGATCACGCGGTGGAAGGTGAGGCCGTCGTAGAAGCCGTCCCCGGCGAGATCCTTGAAGTTCTGGACCGTCTTCGGCGCCTGCTCGTCGAAGAGCTCGAGCTCGATCGGTCCCTGGCTGGTGTGCATCGTGGCTGTGGACATGGATTGCACCCTAGAGAGTCACCGGCGCGGTTCGTCGTGGGGCCCAGCTACCATCCGCGACCGCGGATGCGGCCACCGTCGCCCGGTGGCCCCAGGGGCATTACGCACCGCGACTTCTTCCCCGCAGGACTGTTGCACCAGGGAATGGCACCAACTTCGATATCCAGCGCGCGCACACGCGGCCTCGCCGTCGCGGTCGCTCTCTGCGCGCTGATCGCCGGATTCGTCGCGCTCGGCACCGGTGCCGAGCGCGCACCCGCGCAGGGCCCCGCCCCGGTCGCGAAACCCGGCAAGGGGGGCAAGCCCGACAAGGGCGACAAGGGCGACGACAACTACAAGCAGCCCAACATCGTCATGGTCATGACCGACGACCAGTCGCCGGCCACGGTCCTGCCCGAGTCGATGCCGAACCTCTTCACGCGCCTGATGCCGCGCGCCACGACCTTCAGCGACTACGTCGTCACCACGCCGCTGTGCTGCCCCTCGCGCGCCGCCTACATGACCGGGCAGTACGGGCACAACAACGGCATCCTCCGCAACGTCTACGGCGACCTGATCCAGAAGCGGAACGTGCTCCCGTCCTGGCTCAAGTACGCGGGCTACAACACCGCCCACGTCGGCAAGTTCCTCAACGGCTACGAGCAGGGACAGCTCGGCCCGGCCGCCGTCGCTCCCGGCTTCGACCTCTGGTTCACGGAGCTCGAGAAGCGCCGCTACTACAACTGGAAGGCCTCCAAGAACGGGAAGATCCGTCACTACGGGACCGACGACGCCGACCACGTCACGAAGGTGACCAGCGACTTCGCGGTGCGCTGGACCAAGCGCCTGGCCCGCAAGAAGGACCCCTTCTACATGCAGGTCGACTACTACGCGCCGCACACCTCGACCGGCCGCGACACCCGCTGCGCGTCGAGCCCGGTCCCCGAGCCGATCGACGAGCATCGCTTCGACGCGTTCCCGCTGCCGACCCCGCCGAGCTTCAACGAGCTCGATGTCTCCGACAAGCCCGACGACGTCAAGAACCGTCCCCTGCTGAGCACCGACAACACAGCCGAGATCGAGCGTCGCTTCCGCTGCACGCTGGAGTCCGTCTACGGGATCGACCGCGGGCTCGGGCGGATCATGGACGTGCTCAAGCAGCAGAAGGAGCTCGACAACACGGTCATCGTCTTCACCTCCGACAACGGCTTCTTCTACGGGGAGCACCGGATCGCCAAGGGCAAGCCGGATCCCTACGAGGAGAACATCAACATGCCGTTGACGATCGCGATCCCGAACCGCTTCCGCGGTGATGCCGGCCTGGTGTCGGCCTCCGACGCACCGGTCGCCAACATCGACCTGGCTCCGACGCTGCTCGATCTCGCCGGTGCGGAACCGTGCCGGACCCCGAAGATCTGCCGGACCATGGACGGCCGCTCGATGATGCCGATCATGGACGGCTCCGGCGGATTCCCGAACCCGCGCCCGATCGGGCTGGAGCTCTACGACTGCGACTACCGTGGCGTCCGCTACGACCAGAGGACCTACGTCGAGTACTCGGCGCTCAACGAGACGAGCACGTGCACCCGTGTTGGCACCGAGTACTACGACCTGCGCGCCGATCCCTACCAGCTCGACAACCTCTTCCCGGCTGAGTCCGGGAGCCCGACCGCGGCTCAGATCGAGCAGATGCAGCAGCTCGAGGCGCGGATGACCGTCTGCGCGGGCATCGAGGGCCGCGACCCCGAGCCGGCGAGCGGCCAATACTGCGGCTGAGCGGCTGAGCGGCTGAGCGGCTGAGCGGCTGAGCGGCTGAGCGCCGGCGCTTTCCGGCGCGCGTTGTGACGATCCGTACTAGGGTGCGGTTCGACTTGGGAGAGGGGCACGGGAGGAGCCGGCGAGCGGGCGTGGCGAGAGCCGCGCTCGCCGGCCTGTCCGCGCTCATGCTCGCGCTCGTCGCTGCGGCGCCCGCCTCGGCGACGTTCCCCTACACCCGCGGCGGTGGCGATCCGAGCGACCCCACCGACCTCTATCTGAACGCCGGCGCGGTCCCCACCGACCTCGGCGGCAACGAGTTCAAGTTCGCCGCCACGCCCGACCCCGCGAACACCGTCAACAACCTGCTGCCGGTGGAGCTCGGGGGCGTCCGCGGCGCGCACGTGGTCGACGATGACGCCTCCGTCTCGACCGCCTTCCAGACGACCACCGGCCGCCCCGACGTCACGATCGCGATCCTCGACTCGGGGATCAAGTGGAACGACGCGCGCGCGATGACCGACCTGCGGAAGAAGACCCGCCTGAGCCAGGGCGAGCTGCCGAAGCCTCGCAACGACGGGCTCGGGACGCCGAACGAGCCCGGTGCCGACTGCTCCGGCGGCGGTCCCTTCACCCATGCCGGCGACTGGGACCTGAACGGCGACTCGGTCTTCAACGTCATCGACTACGCCTGCGACAACCGGGTCGAGCGCGACACGCCCAAGGGCGTCGGCCCGGCCGGGGTCCTCGAGCCGCAGGACGTTCTCATCGCCTTCAGCGACGGCGTCGACGACGACGCCAACGGCTACGTCGACGACATCGTCGGCTGGGACTTCCTCGACGACGACAACGACCCCTTCGACGACGTCCAGTACGGCCACGGCACCGGCGAGGCGCGCGATTCCATCGCCGAGGCCGACAACGGCGGCGACGTCGGCTCCTGCCCCAACTGCATGGGGATCTACCTGCGGGTGGGCGACAGCTTCATCGGCGACGTCAACCGCTTCGGCGCCGCCGTCACCTACGCCACCGACAACGGCGTCCAGGTCATCCAGGAGGCGCTCGGCACGCTCAACAACGCGAGCCTCGCCCGCGAGGCCGTCGACTACGCCTACCGCCACGGTGTCGTCGTCATGGCCTCCGCCGCCGACGAGGCCGCCCAGCACAACAACTGGCCCTCGACCCTGCCGCACGTGATCGTCGCCAACTCGGTGACCGACAGCGACGTGTCCTCGCCCAACAAGTCCTACCTCGCCTTCAACGGCTGCACCAACTTCAGCGCCAAGATCACGATCGCCATCCCGAGCACGAGCTGCTCCTCCAACGCGGTCGGGCTCGCCGCCGGCTACGCGGGGCTGATCTACAGCGCCGCCCTGAACGCGCACCAGGCGGGCGTCCTCGGCAGCTATCCCGACACTTCCGCCTGCGAGCTGACCGGCGGCGGCCCCTGTCCGATCACGCCGAACGAGATCCGCCAGGTGATGGCGTCGGGGACATATGGAGGCACCGGCCAGGTCGACGACGTCAACTTCGCCGGCACCCCGGCGGGCTCGGGCAACGAGCCCTCCTGCTCACCGACGCCGCTGCCGGACTGCACCAGTCCCTACGGCCCCGCCGGCCTGCTGAAGGCGCAGGTGGAAGCGAACCGGCCGGCGTTGGCGGGCCCGCCGGTCGCGGGCAGCAGCTACCCGGCCCGCAAGGGCCACGACCAGTTCTACGGCTACGGGCGCGCCAACATGAACCGCGCCGTCGACGCCGTGATCGACGACCCCGCGACGCCGGGGACGACGGCGCTGCCGCCGGAGGCCGAGATCCTCTCGCCGGAGTGGTTCGGCGAGGTCGACCCCGGCCAGAGCTCCGTGTCGGTCGAGGGCGAGGTGTTCGCGCGCGGCGCTCCCTACCGCTGCCAGCTGCTCGTCGCGCCCGGCCAGTACCCGAACAACGCGCTCACCACCGATACCCCGCCCGGGGACTTCGAGGCGCTGAGCAACGGCTGGTGCGACGGGTCCACCGTCCACAACGGGGGGGAGGCGGCGTCCCTGCACCGCGGCACGCTCGGCTCGATCGACGTCGCCCACCTGAAGTCGCGCTTCCCCGCCGGGACCGACTTCAACGGGCCGATCCCGCAGCCCACCGCGGCGACCGGAAACGGCCGGCCCTTCTTCGCGCCGCAGGCGTTCACCTTCAAGGTCGTCGTGACACCGACGACCGGTCCGCCGCGGACCGGCGAGGACGAGCGCAGCGCCTACCTCCATCACGACCGCGACCTGCTCGACGGCTTCCCGCGCACGATCCAGTCACGCGGCCGGATCGGCACCGGTTCCCCGAGCGCCGACGGCGACTCCTCACCCGCCTTCGCCGATCTCGACGGCGACAACCGCAACGAGCTGATCTTCGCCACCTCCGACGGGTTCGTGCACGCGATCCGCCCCGACGGCACCGAGCTACCCGGCTGGCCCGTCCGCGGAGATCGGCCGTCCTTCGTCGACTCGCACGTCTCCGCCCCGGCCTACGCGAGCGGGGCCGTCGGCTCCGACCTCGGCGCCGCCTTCCTCGCCGCGGTCGCGGTCGGTGACACCGACGGCGACGGACTTCCGGAGGTCTACGCGGCCGACTTCGAGGGCAGGCTCTACGGCTGGGGGCCGGACGGCAAGCGCGTCTTCACCGAGGCCACCCACGCCGCCTACTCCGGCAAGCCGCTCGCTCCGTTCGCGAACGTCCGCAACGGGAAGACGAATCGGACCCAGCGCGGGTTCTTCGGCTCTCCGGTGCTGGCCGATCTCGACGGCGACGGCGACGAGGAGATCGTCGCCGCGGCGATGGACCGCCACGTCTACGCCTGGGACGGCCACGACTCCGACCCCGGCGCCACCGGGGGTGCCGCCGAGCAGCCCGGCTTCCCCGTTCTCGTCGTCGACCCCGCCAAGGTCCAGTCGATCGACCCGACGACCCACGCGGTCACCTTCCGCGGGGACGCTGGCTCCTTCCAGCAGGGAGCGATCATCGACACGCCCGCCGTCGGCGACATCACCGGTGACTCGCGGCCCGAGATCGTGATCGGGACCAACGAGGAGTACGACGAGCCGTTCAACGTCGGTAACGCCGGGACCCTCGGGATCCTGGCCGCCACGGGCCTCTTCGATCCGGGCAACTCGCGCGTCTACGCGTTGCAGCCCGACGGCGACCGCGACTCGAATCCGATGCCGAACGACGCGATCGCGCCCGGGTGGCCGTTCCGGCCCGGGCTGCTGCTGACCGAGCTTCTGCCGGTGGTCGGCGAGGGTGTCTCGGGCTCGCCGGTGATCGGGCCGGTGAGCTGCCCCAGCGGCGGCGCCGGCAACAAGGTCGGCACCGCGTCGGCGGCCGGCCCCGCCTACATCGTCAACGCCGACGGCAGCTCCTGCCACGGCCAGACGCTCGGCAGCGACAACGCTCTCGCCACCGACTTCACGGCGGGAACGAACGTCACCGACACGCCGATCATCCCCGCGGTCGGCAACCCCGCCTTCGGCGCGGCGGGCGTCGGCTCCGACGGCGACCATCCGTCCCTGGTGCTGTCGTCGATCGGCCTCTTCCGGGCTCTCGACCTGCAGCTTGCCGAGTACCAGGGCGGGCAGGACCTGATCGGCGCCTGGGATCCGGCGAGCGGTCAGTTCCGCGCCAACTACCCGGCGACGATGAACGACCTGCAGTTCCTGACCGGCCCCGCCGTCGCCGACATCGATGGGGCGGATGGGGAGGAGGTGCTCGCCGGGAGCTCGAGCGCCGACCTCGCCGCCTACGGCGCCGCGGGCCTGCCGCTGGACGGCTGGCCGAAGCTCTCCACCGACTGGACGGTGGCGACGCCGCTGGTCGGCACCTTCGGGACCACCGAGACCGCCGCCGATGCCCGCAAGGTGGTCATCGGCATCACCCGCTCCGGCTACGTGCACGCCTACCGGACGAACGCCCCGGCCTGCTCCCCGTCCTCCTCACCGCGCTTCCACCACGACAACGCCAACTCGGGCGACTACTCGCGCGATGCGGTCCTGCCGGGCGTCCCGGGCTCGATCGCGACCAACGACGAGCGTACGAAGGTGCGCTTCGACGCTCCCGGCGACGACCTGCTCTGCGGGACGGCCGACCACTACGAGCTCGCGACGGCCGATGAAGCGATCGATTCGGCGGGCTTCGCGGCGGCCAAGCCGATCAAAGCGAAGCTCGCGCCGGACCCGGTCGCCCCGGGTGAGCTGCAGAGCTTCGAGGTCCCCGAGGGCAGCCGCCGCTTCCTCGCGGTGCGGGCGGTGGACGAGCAGGGGAACGTCGGGCGCACCGTGTCGGTGCGGGTCAAGCCGAACCCCGCGGGCGGTGACGGCAAGGCCTGCGCGACGACGTTGCGGGGAACGCAGCGCGCCGACGAGCTGCGGGGGACGAACGGCGGCGATGAGATCAAGGGACGCGGCGGCAACGACAGGATCAAGGCTCGCGGCGGGGACGACTGCGTCGCCGGCAACGGCGGCAAGGACAAGCTGAGCGGCGACGGCGGCAAGGACAGGGTCAAGGGCGGTGGTGGCAAGGACAGGGTCAAGGGGGGCGCCGGCAAGGACAAGCTGGCCGGTGGCGGCGGGGCCGACCGCCTGTCGGGTGGCGGCGGCAAGGACAGGATCAAGTCGCGTGGCGGCGGCCGCGACAAGGTGAGCTGCGGCGGCGGCAAGGACAGGGTGAGCGCCGATCGCCGCGACAGGGTCGCGAAGGACTGCGAGAAGGTGAAGCGGCGCTAGCGCCGCGGTCAGGCGCCGTTCGGCTCAGCCGCGGTCGGCGGCCTGCTCGAGGAGCATACGGTTGTACTTGGGGTCGCCCTCGAGCGGCTCGGAGTGCCCGGCGGCGACGATCGCGGGCTCGAGCGACGCGAGCTTGCGCAGGGAGGCGATCGCGGCGTCGTGGTCCTGGTTGAAGACGCGGTTGGGGACGTTCCCCCAGTCGACGGGCTTGAACTTCATCGAGTCGACGAAGTAGACGGTGTCGCTGACGAGGGCGAGCCGGTCCCGCTCTCGCCACAGCCCGATCAAACCGGGCGCGTGCCCGGGGAAGTGCTTGACGGTGAAGCCGCAGATCTCGTCACCCTCGGCGAGGGTCTCGGAGACCTTCGCCGGTCCGCCGTCCCAGTGCGCGAGCAGCTTCGGGTAGACCGCGCGCGGGAACCGGAAGGGGATCTGGTCGAGGTCGAAGTAGTGGTAGCCGCCGTCGCCCTCGGTGTCGGCGCGCTCGTCCTCGTGGCAGAGGACCGGGACCCCGAGCGCCGGGGCGACGCCGCGGTGGTCGGCGTGGCCGTGGCCGAGCACGATCCGCTTGATCGGCCCGATCTCCTCGGCCGCCGCACGTACGCCCTCGGTCATCGACGCGGTGCCGCCGTCGAACAGCGTCACCGAGCCGTCGTCCTCGGCGAGAATGTAGACGTTCATCCCCTGCTTGATGTCGCCGGCGTGGCGCCAGACACCATCGGCGACCTTCTCCGTGATCGGCTTCAGCGGGTTCGCCATCGCCCGCAGCCTATCCCTACGCTTACGGCCCGTGCCGACCTCCTGGACCGTCTCGATGATCATCCTCGTGATCTGCCTCTTGGCATCGATGGTGATCGCCGCGATCAAGCTCTAGATGGTGGACCCGGACCCCGCCGCCGACGACGCGCGTCTGATGCGCCTCGCGCTCGAGTTGGCCGAGACCGCCCTCGAGCACGACGACGTCCCGATCGGGGCGGTGCTCGCACGTGACGGGGAGGTGATCGCCGAGGCGGTCAACGAGCGCGAGCTCCGCGGCGATCCGACCGCCCACGCCGAGATCCTCGCGCTGCGGGCTGGAGCGGGCGTCGTCGACGACGGTTGGCGCCTCCTCGACACGACCCTCTACGTGACCTTGGAGCCGTGCGCGATGTGCGCTGGGGCGATCGTTCTCGCACGAGTGCCGCGGGTCGTCTACGCCGCGCCGGACCCGAAGGCGGGGGCCGCGGGGTCGGTTCTCGACGTCCTCGGTGAACCGCGGCTGAACCACCGCCCGGAGGTCGTCGGCGGCGTTCTCGCCGACGAGGCCGCCGACCTGCTTCGCGGCTTCTTCCGCGAGCGCCGCGCCGACTCCGACTGAGGGTGGCGCCGCCCGGCGCCCCGGCGAGATCGCGGGAGCCCGCTCAGGCGGGAGCGGGGGAGCCGGCCGCCGGCAGCGAGAGCGCCTCGCCGCTCGCGGTGACCGCGGGCATGTAGAGCGAGAGCGTCGCCCCAGCTCCGGGCAGCGCGCTGACGCGGAGGTCGCCTCCGCGCGCTCGCAGCAGTCCCTGCACCGTCGCCAGTCCGAGCCCCGAGCCGCTGCTGCCCTTCGTCGAGAAGTAGGGCTGCAGGGCCTGCCGCGCAACGTCGGGGCTCATCCCCGAGCCGGTGTCGGAGAAGCTGATGCGCACGCACCAACCGGCGCCGAGCACGGGATCGGTCGTAGGGATCGAGACCCGCGCGGCCCGGATCGCGACCGCGCCTCCGTCCGGCATGGCGTCGCGCGAGTTGGCGGCGAGGTTGGTCAGCATCCGCTCGAGCTCCCCGGGGGCGAGCCGCACGTGGGGGAGATGCCCCTCGGCGCTGAGGGAGATCTCGATCCCGTGCCCGAGCGTCCGCTGCACGATCGGCAGCGCATCGACGATCGCGGCGTCGATCGCGATCGGCTCGGCGTCGGGCTCGGGGAGCCGCTCGTGGGTGAGCAGCCGCCGGCTCAGCTCGGCGCCGCGCTGGGCGGCATCGGTGATCTCGGTGGCGCGCGCTCGCTGCTCGGGATCGTCGGTGGCAGCGGTGATCTCACCCGCGCAGACCAGGATCACCGAGAGGACGTTGTTGAAGTCGTGGGCGACGCCGGCCGTCATCAGCCCGAGTCGCTCCAGGCGCGAGGGCGCGTGGGCGTGGGGGGGAACGTGAGGCGCGACCGGAGTCGGCGGGTCTGGCGGTGGAGGCTCCGGCGTAGGGGCGGCGCGCAGGCGCCGCTCGCCGAGCTGGCGGGGCGTCCCCAAGGGCAAGGGCAAGGACGCGGGCGCGGGTGCGGCAGCGTCGGGGTGGCCCGGATCCTCGGGCTGCGCCGCGAAGCGCCGCCGCTCGGGACGGGGCATGAGCAGGGCTCCGGAGGGTGTTCGCTGCGCTTTCGGCAAGGCTCGTGGTCCCGCCGTCGCGGCGGTCCCGAGTTACTTCGCCGTCGCCCCCCGCGCCCCTTGTGGGGCCAGGTCCGCCGCTACTTCTTGCGCTTCTTCGCCTTGACCTTGAACTTGTCGACGACCGGCGTCGGATCGGCGTTCCCGGCTGCGTCGACGGCGGTGATCGTCAGCGTGTGCTTGCCCTTCTTCACGCGCTTCAGCGTGTAGGGGCTCGAGCACGCCTTCGCAGCCTTCTTGTCGAGGGCGCAGGTGAACGTCGCCGTCGGATCGTTCGAGAAGAACTCGAACTTGGCGGACTTGCCCTTCTTCACCTTCTTCTTGAACTTCCCGGCCTGGGTGTCGGGTGGCGTCGTGTCGGGTGGGGGAGGCGGTGCCGGCGGCTGGTACTCGAAGGCGCCGATGTCGCGGCGCGCGGTCCCGTCGCCGTTGCCATCGACCACGCGCGGGTTGCCGGCGAGGTCGGTGGTGGACTCGTCGCCGCCGAGCGCCGCCGGATCGCCGATGTCGATCAGCGGCGAGGAGGACGCGAGCGAGAAGTCGCTGCCCGCGGCGTTGACGAAGCCCGGCGCGACGTTCACGTTGCCCGGACCCTGGCTGAGGATCCCGCTGCCGCCGGGGTTGGTCGAGTTGATCGTCGCCGGATCGAAGTTCGAGTACTCGGCCTCGAGTGTGGCGACGCCCTGCGCTCCGGTGCGCTTCAGGGACGTCTCGACATCGGTGATGATCGAGCTGCTGAGGCTGGCGTCGACGATGGGGCCGCTGCTATCGGAGGCGATCGACCACACGCCGATGTCGTTCGGCGAGCTGCCGCCCACGATCGTCACGTTCTTGGCGTCGATCGTCGCGGTCGTGTTGCCGCTGAGGAAGATGTCCGAGTAGAGACCGACCGAGGAGAAGGTCGGGTTCGCCGTGTCCGGGAGCAGCTTGATCAGCGTGTCGCGGACGGCGACGTCGCCTCCCTGAGCTGTGGTGACGCCGATGGACGCGTTGATGCGGTCGCGCTCGACGAGGAGGCGCTCGAGTCCGGCCACTCCCTGCCCGGCGCTCGCCCCGATGTCGGCGGTCACGTTCGAGTCGCTGACGACGGGGATGCCGGTCCCAGCGGTCGACACGCTGATGACGCCGTACGTGGAGATGCTGGAGATCCCGATCAGCGGCAGCGCGACGGTGCTCTTGCGCAGCTTCGAGCCTTGGTTCAACTGCACCCCGACCGTGGATCCGCTTCCCGCCCCCTGCAAGACGCTGACGTCGTGGATGTCCGCGTTCGCGCTCTGGGTGACGACGACCCCGTCCGTGCCCGAGTTGGAGCCCGGCGCGATCGTGACGGTCAGGTCGTGCATGGAGTTGGAGGTCGCACCGGTCCCGGCGAGCAGAAGCGTGTAGCCGATCGTCGTCGTCGGCGACAGGATCGTCGACGCCCCCTGGCCCGCGATCTCGACGTCGTTGCCCGCCGCGGCGGAGTTGTAGACGAGCGCGGTGTTGGCGGTACTCGTGAACGTCCCCGGGCCGATCACGACCTTGTCGGGTCCCGCGTTCGTGGCGGCGGCGTTCAGGGCCGCCTGAACCGAAGTCGTCGCCCCGGTGAACGTGTTCGGAGCGGTGCAGTCGGGAAGCGAGCCCGAGGTGACGGCGCAGTAGGTGTTCGCCGACGCCTGCGCGGTGGTGGCGAGAAGGGAAGCGACGGCGAGCGCCACGACGACGAGAGAGACCCTGCTGGAGCGATTCATCGGCGGGAAACCTATCCGCTGCGGACGATCGACACGCCGATGGGGAGGCGGCCTGCAAGCTGAAACGGAGAGGGTGGGATTCGAACCCACGAGGCAGCTTTCGCCGCCCACACGATTTCCAATCGTGCACCTTAAGCCACTCGGTCACCCCTCCAGGGTGGGCAGGGGAAGATACCGGCGCGCGGCGCAACGATTCTCATCGAACGTACGAAACGGGTGCCTATGGCGCCCAACGACGTACGTTCGGCGCGGGGACCGGTCCAAAGCGGCGCTCAGATGATGCCGACGGGCTCCCCGCGCGGCTCCAGCCGCCCGCACCAGAGCGCGAAGAGGATCACCGCGATCAGCGCCCGAGCAGAGTGCACGCCGACGATCACGGCGGGGATGCTCGGGAGCCCGACGAGAACGGCGCCGAGCGCGGGCCCGCGCGGCAGCGCCAGCACGGTCGCCGTGAACAGCGCGCACAGCAGCCAGGCCGTCGGTCCGCTCAGCCAGCCCCAGTCCTCGAAGAAGGAGTGGGGGAGCGCCAGCGCGAGCACGATCGAGAGCAGCGCGACAGCCGCTGCCTGCAGCGCCCCGGCGCGGATCGCTAGCCCACCGTCCATGGTGAGGATTATCGCCGCCGCGCCCCGGCTCGCCGATGTCGCCCCGCCGGAGCCTCCTCGCCGAAGCTGCCTCGTTATGGTCCGCCCGGATGGAAGCGAGCGGAGCAGAGCGCACCTGGGTCGTCTACCTGGCCGGGGAGATCCACACCGACTGGCGCGAGCGGATCGCCGAGGGCATCGAGGTCGCCGGCCTGCCGGTCCTACTGACGGGCCCGGTCACCGACCACGCGGCCTCCGACGATTGCGGCGTCTCGATCCTCGGCCAGGAGCCCGACAAGTTCTGGCACGACCACAAGGGCGCCGGCCTCAACGCGATCCGCACGACGACCCTGATCAAGGAGGCCGACCTCGCCGTCGTCCGCTTCGGTGAGCAGTACAAGCAGTGGAACGCCGCCTTCGACGCCGGCCAGGCCGCCGCGCTCGGGACCCCGCTGATCACGCTGCACCCGCCCGAGCACGACCACGCGCTCAAGGAGGTCGACCGCGCCGCGCTGGCCGTCTGCCGCGAGCCCGAGCAGGTCGTCGCGATCCTGCGCTACGTGCTCAACGGCGAGCTCTGAGCGGCTTCGGCTCCCCGCTCACCGAGATGCAACAAACGGGAGCATCTGTCCCGCGAGCCGCATCTCGGTGACCGCGGCAACGGGAGAAGCCCGCGGGAGCGGAGGAAGACCGCGGCCACGGGGAGAAGCCCGCGGGGGTGGGCGCGGGCCGGGGCGTTGAGCGGCGCCGCCGCGCTCAGACCGAGACGACCACCAGGATCATCGCCACCACGGCGAGGATCACGCCCGCCGCGCTGAAGGCGAACGTCACGCGCGAGTTGCTCGCCGCGAAGTCGCCACTGGCGAGGGCGCGGTCGATCGCGGCGTGGCGGTACCAGCCGTAGCCGATCGCCGCCGCGCCGACCAGGGCGAACCCGATCCCGAGCGCCACCGAGAGCGTCTTGCCGCGATCGGTGAGCAGCGGCAGCAGCTTGCCGACGGCGATGCAGGCGATGATCGCGGCGACGCCGGTGCGCCACCAAGCCAGGAACGTGCGCTCGCCGGCGAGCTGCGTGTCGCGGATCGCCTTGGTGCTGGGAGCCGGGTCGGGCTCGGGGCGCTCGCTCATGAGTGCCCCGAACCTACCTTCCAGCGTCTAGTAGCGGTAGTGCTCCGCCTTGTACGGCCCCTCGACCGGAACGCCGATGTAGTCGGCCTGCTCCCGGCTGAGCTCGGTCAGCTTCACGCCGAGCGCGTCGAGGTGCAGGCGCGCGACCTTCTCGTCCAACTGCTTGGACAGCGTGTAGACCTGGTTCTCGTACTCGGAGCTGTGCTTCCAGAGCTCGATCTGCGCCATCACCTGGTTGGTGAACGAGTTCGACATCACGGAGCTCGGGTGGCCGTGGCGTTGCCGAGGTTGAGCAAGGCGCTCGAGGACGATGATCAAGGTGGCCATCGAAGCCGCGGTATCATCGATACCGGCAACCGTGATCGTTTCGACCGTCATCGCCTCGATCCCGGCATGTCGATCCCGTGTAAAGTGGCCGATATTGCCGACGATCGCCTGACCACCCCATCTGACCTCTGCTCGGCCAGAATGGCGCGCTGTGCCGGTCGCGGTGATGTCGCGATCTCGGCGACATCATCGACGCACCACCTGGCCAATACCATCGCCGCCTGCAGCGCGCAGATCGGGTCGATCTCGGTGACGAGGACGCGCGCGCCCTGGCCCCGTAGCGACTCCGCGCAGCCCTTGCCGACGTCGCCGAATCCGAGGACGACGGCGACCTTGCCGCCGATCATCACGTCGGTGGCGCGGTTGATGCCGTCGATCAGGGAGTGGCGACAGCCGTAGATGTTGTCGAACTTCGACTTCGTCACCGAGTCGTTGACGTTGATCGCCGGGAAGGGGAGCTTGCCCTCGCGCTGCATCTGGTAGAGCCGCGCGACGCCGGTGGTCGTCTCCTCGCTGACGCCGAGGATCGCGTCGGCGATCTCGGTCCACTTGCCGGGGGTCTCGGCGAGCGTCAAGCTGTTGAGCAGCGTCAGGAAGACCTTGAACTCCTCCACGACTCGCCGGTCCGGGGATCCGGAGCGGAGCCACCTCCTCGTACTCGGCGCCGCGGAGGACGAGCATCGTCGCGTCGCCGCCGTCGTCGAGGATCAGGTTCGGGGGGCCGTCGGGCCAGCTCAAGGCTGCTCGGTGCACCACCAGTACTCCTCGAGCGTCTCGCCCTTCCAGGCAGGAACAGGAACGCCCTGCGGAGTTCTCCGGCGTGCCGTCACGGCCGACGACGACGGCCGCTGCAGCCGCGTCCTGGGTCGAGAAGATGTTGCAGGAGGCCCAGCGGACCTCGGCTCCGAGCGCGGTCGGCGTCTCGATCAGGACCGCGGTCTGGACCGTCATGGAGGAGCCCTTGATCCGGGCGCCGGCCAGGGAAGCAGGAGGCCGGCGTGCTCCTCGCGGTCGCCATCAGGCCCGGGCATCTCGTGCTCGGCGAACCGATCTCCTTGCGGCCGGAAGCGGCGAGCGAGGAGGTCGGCGACATAGAAGTCGAGGACGGGGCGAGTGGTCTCAGTGGTGCTCATCCGGATCTCCTATCGCGTGGACAGGCCCGGCTCTTCTGCGGCTCGGATTGAAGATCCTGCGAAACGCAGCGCACACGCAACCCGGAGCCCTCTTCCCTCGAACGTCTCTCGCTGGGGACGGCGCGCATCGGATCTCGAGCGTGCTGGCGCGGATTATGCCGAAGCGAGCTGGGCCTCGGCGAGTGGGGGAGCATGGGCGGATGGCCCTGCGCTCATCGCCGCCACGCTGCACTCGGAGCCGCGCTGCAATCGCTCGCCGGCTTCGGCTTCCGCGCTGGTTCTGGCGCCGGCGGCGCTGGGCGTGCTCGCGCCCGACGAGGCGGTGACGACGTTGCTCGTGCTCGGCGTCGCGCTCGGCGCGCTCGTCCTGTTCACCCAGGCGGCGGCATCGTGAGGTCCTCGGCGGCGAGCTGCGGACGCTGATGTCCTGGGCGCTCCCCGGCGTCGCCGGTGGGGCGGTGATCCTCGGTTGGTCAGGAGGCCGGAGCTGCAGGTCGCGGTCGGCGGCCTCGTGATCGTCGCGGTTGTCGCGCGGGCGTTCGTGCGGCCGGAGCGCGAGGGCCGCGCGCGCGGGGATGGGGCTCTCCGCGTCGGAGCGGGTCTCAGCACGGGCCTCCTGACGACGACCACCGGCACCAGCGGCCCTGCGTTGGTGCTCTGGTTCCGAGCACCTCGGCGTCTCCCCCGCACGAGCAGCGCGACGCCCTCGCCGCCTCGTTCTTGATCCTCGGCTTTCTCGGGGTGGCCGCGCTCCTCGTCCCGGGTGGGGCGGACTTCGGCCTGGACCCGATCCACCTCGTCGTCCTGCTCGCCTGCACCCTGGTCGGCCAGGTCCTGGGGCGCCAGGTCTTCGTCCGCCTCGACCCCGGGGCCTTCCGCGGATCGGCTTCGCGCTGGGCCACTGCTGACGGGGATCGCGAGCATCGCGGCCGGGCTCTCCGGGTAGCCGGCATACGCGGCGATCGGAGGGTCGCCGCGGACCTGCGCACCCGTCCTGTCCTCGCCGGACCGCAGGACGTGTCTGAGTCGGGAGCGGGAACGGGGGGCGGGAGCGGCTTCAACGGTTTCAGCTCACTGCGGGCGTGAGCCTCCACAAACCCGCTCCCGCTACCTCCGAGACCGCGCTGACGCGCCACCTGGAGGGGTGGCAGAGCGGTTGAATGCGGCAGTCTCGAAAACTGTTGCGTCGTTAGGCGTATCGAGGGTTCGAATCCCTCCTCCATGGCCGGGGATTTCCGCCAGTAGGAGCGCCCGGGATCGATCTGGTGAGTGGAGAGCAGCTCCCGGTCTCGCAAGATCACCGTGACCGTCTCCTCGTCGGCGAGGGCGAGCGCCCGCCCCGTGATCGTCGACGGCGTCGTCGAGGTGCATGCACCGGCTCCTGACGGCGGCGCAACGCATACGATGCGCCGCTCATGACCGAGGCGGCGCACGGCAGCGGGCACGGCGAGAGCACGGGGGCGATCCTCGCGGCGTTCCTCGCGAACATGGGGATCGCCGTCACCAAGTTCATCGGCTTCCTGATCACCGGCTCCTCGTCCCTGCTCGCCGAGGCGATCCACAGCGTCGCCGACTCCTCCAACCAGGGCCTGCTCGTCCTCGGGGGGAAGCGGGCCGCGAAGGCGCCGACCGAGCTTCATCCCTACGGCTTCGGGCGCAGCCGCTACTTCTGGTCGTTCGTCGTCGCGATCGTGCTCTTCAGCGCCGGTGGCCTCTTCGCGCTGTACGAGGGATGGCACAAGATCAGCCATCCGGAGGAGATCAACTCCCCGGCGGTGGCGATCATCATCCTCGTCCTCGCGCTCTGCTTCGAGGGCTTCGCGCTCCGCACCGCGCTCAAGCACGCGAAGCCGGCGCGGGGGAAGATGAGCGTCCCGCAGTTCGTCCGCCGCTCGCGCAGCCCGGAGCTGCCGGTGCTGCTGGTCGAGGACAGCGCCGCGCTCACCGGACTCCTCTTCGCTCTGCTGGGCGTGATCCTCGCGACCGTCACCGGCGAGCCGATCTTCGACGGCATCGGGACGCTGATGATCGGCATCCTCCTCGTCGCCGTCGGCATCTTCCTCGCGATCGAGATGCAGAGCCTGCTGCTGGGCGAGGCCGCGACGCCCGAGCATCAGGCCGAGATCGAGCGGATCGCGGGCTCGGTGCCGGAGATCGCAACGCTCGTCTACGTGATGACCCAGCACCTCAGCCCCGACGACCTGCTCGTTGCCATCAAGGTCGAGTTCGCTGAAGGCATGAGCGCCGCTGAGGCGGCGGAGGTCATCAACGCGACCGAGGCGAAGATCCGCGCCGCGGTCCCGATCGCCACCCGGATCTACATCGAGCCGGCCGCGATCGCCGACCGGCCGCCCCCGCCCGCGGCGGAGTAGCTCTTCCCGGAAGAGACCGAGATCGACATCGAGGAAGCAGGGCGTCCCAAAGGTCGATCTCAGCGTTCGGCGGCCGGCCCGGCGGGCCCGGCGGGCCCAGCCGGCACCGGGGGCACCAGCGGCGCCAGCCGCAGCGCGACGATCAGCTCACCGGGGCGCTCCGTCAACGGGTGCCCGATGGCCTCCTCGGCGGCCCGGACGTGATTGACGACGGTGTTCTCGTGCACGCCGAGGCGGCCGGCGGCGCGACGCGGGCTGCTGGCTGACTCGAGGTAGGTGAGCACCGTCTCGCGGAGGCGGCGGTTGCGGCCGTCGTCTCCGAGCAGGGCGCCGAGCTCCTGTCGGCAGAAGCGGGCGGCATGCTCGGGGTCGGCGCTGGCGAGCGCCGGCAGCGCGACATCCCGGTACGCGCTGACAGCGCCGGCGTCGGCGCCGCCGAGCATCGCCACGCGGTGGGCCTGCATCGCCTGGTGGTGGCTGGACCGGAAGCCCTCGATTCCCGGCGCGGGCGATCCGAGGGCGAGGCGGATCCGGTCGGGCCCGCCGAGCCCATCGACCTCGACTGCGCCGGGATCGATCGCAGCAGCGGTGGCACCGGAGCCGAGCCAGCCGGCAACCAGGCCCGCGCCGCGCGGCAGCAGCAGGGCGCTCTCGCTGCCGCGTCTCGCCGCGAACCTCGCCGCTACCCGCTCGGAGGCGGCGGGATCCTCCATCGCACCGCTGGCCTCCGACCAGATGACGAAGGCGAGATGGGTGCGGTCGAGCCGGTAGTTGAGCTGAGCGGAGGCCGGCCCCACCTCACGCACCCTGCCGGCCAGGATCTCGTCGACCAGTTCGCTCTTAAGCGCCGCCGAGCTGCGCACCCAGCGCTCCCGCTCGGCGCCGTAGCGCTCGACGATCCCACCGCTGATCGCCTGCACGAAGCCGAAGCTCCAGCTCATCAGCTCGTCGAGCGTCGCTGCGAGGGCGTCTGGCTCGCTGATCCGCGCCGGGAGCTCCTCCCTCACGTAGCCGAAGAACGCGGCGTGGGCGATGAAGTAGGCGCGCAGGAGCGAGTCGACCGAGACGCCGCGGCGCACCAGCTCGCGGGCGTACTCGGTGGCAGCGGGGGGCGGTTGCGCCTCCGACGCCGGCACCCCGCTTCCGAGCATCTCGACCATCAGCCGGAGGTTGGCGGTGACGCTGTCGCGCAGAGCGCGGAGCAGGTCCGGGTCGCCGGCGGTCGCGGGTAGTTCAGCGACGATGGCGTCGGTGACCACGCCGGCTGTTCGCGGCACCCACCCGGGATCGCCGGCGAGATCGGCGATCAGCGCCTCAAGTCCGCTGGGGCCGGGCTCGACCATCGACTCCAGACTATCCCTCTGCTTGTGGTTTGGCCACAAGTTGGGCCAACGCAAGTCACGGGATCCGCCATTGACTCACGGCGAAGCTTCGTCGACCGTTGTGGACGATCGGTATTCCCCAGGACGGCAGGGTCGAGAGAAGGTGGCGATGAACCCGAACGTGACCCACGACCCGCGCGTGCTGGCGATCGATGCCGGCGGCACGATGACCGACACCTTCATCGTCGACGCCGACGGCCAGTTCGTCGTCGGCAAGGCGCAGACGACGCCCGAGGACGAGTCGGTCGGGCTGCTCGAGTCGGCCGAGGACGCCTTCCGCCAGTGGGGTGCGACCAGCGAGCAGCACTTCCCCGGGATCGTCTCCGGCGTCTTCTCCGGGACGGCGATGCTGAACCGGCTGCTCTCCCGCAAGGGCTTGAAGGTCGGCGCGATCGTCACCGCGGGGCAGGAGGACATGCTGCAGATGGAGCGGGCGATCCAGACCTACCTCGGCTACTCCTACTCCGACCGGCTCCACGTCGCGACCCACTTCCACAACGAGCCGCTGATCCCGCGCGACCGTGTCCACGGCGCCCGTGGCCGCATCGACCTGTTCGGCAACGAGGTGCTGGCGCTGCGCGAGGCCGACGTCCGCAAGGGGACCGAGGAGCTGCTGGACGAGGGCGTCGAGGGGATCGTCGTCTGCTTCCTCTTCAGCTACCGCAACCCGGCTCACGAGGCCCGGGCGAAGGCGATCGTCGAGGAGGTGAAGGCGGCGCGCGGGCTCAACGGCGAGGTCCCCGTGTTCGTCTCCTCCGAGCTGTATCCGGCGCGCCGGGAGTTCCCGCGGCTGAACACCACCGTGATCGAGGCGTACGCCGCCGAGCCGTCGCGCTCCACGCTGAAGTCGGTCGTCGAGCGGACCAAGGCCAAGGGGGCCGGCTTCGAGCTGCGGGTGATGGCCTCCCACGGCGGCACGATCTCGACCGACGCCGAGCAGCTCGCGACGACGCTGATCTCGGGTCCGATCGGCGGGGTCGTCGGGTCGAGGTGGCTGGCGGAGCGGATCGGCGCCGCGAACGTCCTCTGCACCGACATCGGCGGCACCTCCTTCGACATCGCTCTGATCACCGGCGGCAAGACGGAGGTCGACAGCACCCCTGACGCCGCCAAGTTCATGCTCAACATGCCGCTGCTGCAGATCGATTCGGTCGGAGCCGGCTGCGGCTCGTTCGTCCGCATCGACCCGAACGCCCGCCGCCCCGAGATCGGGCCCGACTCCGCCGGCGCCAGCATCGGCACCGCCTGGCCGGAGGGTGGGGTGGAGACGGTCTCGATCACCGACCTCAACCTCGTGCTCGGGCGGCTCAACGCCGACTACTTCCTCGGCGGCCAGGTGACCCTGGACATCGAGCGCGCGCGCTTCGAGGTCGAGCGTCAGATCGCGAGGCCGCTGGGGCTCGGGCTCGAGCAGGCGGCCGACGGGATCATCGAGCTGTTCGAGACGTCGCTTCGCAACGAGGCGGTCGGAAGGATCCTCGGCAAGGGCTACTCACCCGCCGACTACAGCCTGCTCTGCTACGGCGGCGGCGGTCCGCTTCATGTCGCCGGCTACACCGCCGGGGTCCCCTACCAGCAGGTGCTGATCCCCGAGTGGGCCGCGGGCTTCAGCGCCTTCGGCTGCGCCTGCGCCGACTTCGAGTACCGCTTCGACCAGCAGGTCGATCTGCCGCTGCTTCCCAACCATCCCGACGAGGCGAAGGTGGGGATGGGCCAGATGCTGAGCGGCGCGTGGGCGGGGCTGCGGGAGCGGATCGCGAGCGAGTTCGCGAAGTCCGGCTTCGAGCCCGCCGAGATCGACTTCCAGGCCGGTGTGCGGATGCAGTACTACGGCCAGCTCATCGACATCGAGGTCGAGGCGCCGAAGGACACGATCGAGACGATCGCCGACATCGAGGAGCTGATCGCCGCCTTCGAGGCCACCTACACCCGTCTCTACGCGCGGGCCGCCTCCTCGCCGGAGCTCGGCTATCTGATCGCGCAGGCGATCGTCAAGGGCTCGGTTCCGGTCGAGAAGCCGACCCTGCCGGTGCTCGAGCGGGTGGAGGGGGAGGCGGAGCCCAAGTACGAGCGTGACGTCTGGTGGGCCGACGGCTTCGAGCCGACGCCGATCTACGAGATGACCGACGTCAAACATGGCCACACGATCGAGGGCCCGGCGATCCTCGAGGCCGAGTCGACGACCTTCGCCGTCCCGCCGGACCGGCGCACGTGGCTCGATCAGAACCGCGTCTTCCACCTCGAGAGCAAGGAGGGCTGAGCTCATGCCCATGATCGACAAGACCCGCGAGCTCGAGCCGGCCGCGAATGCAGCGGCGCCACTCGGTTGGGACGGCCTGACCCTGCGCGAGATGCTGGAGCGCTCCGAGGCGCTGTTCGCCGAGACCGGTCACTACCACGGCCTCGAGGAGTTCTCGCTGAAGAGCTCAGACCCCCTCCACTACGAGAAGCTCTTCAGCAGGGTGCGCGGCGGCATGGTCTCCGCCCGCGAGACCGCGCTCAACATCTCCGCCTCGCCGATCGTGCGCGAGCTCGGCGAGATCACCTTCGCCCTCTACACGCCCGAGGGCGATTCGGTCGCCCTCTCGACCGGGATCATCGTCCACGTCCACACGATGTCGGAGGCCATCAAGTTCATGGTCCGGGGAGGCTGGGAGGACAACCCGAAGATCCGCCCCGGCGACATCTTTGCCAACAACCAGCCGTCGATCGGAGACGTCCATCCCGCCGACGTGCAGACCTTCGTCCCGATCTTCAACCCCGAGGATCCCGGCGAGCTGCTCGCCTGGGCCGGCGGCGTCATCCACGTCATGGACATCGGTGCCTCGACGCCCGGCGGCGTCCCGATCGGGCCGACCACCCGTTACGAGGACGGCATCGATCTGCACTGCGACAAGATCGGCGAGGGCGACGAGCTCCACAGCTCCCACATCCGCCGCTGCACGATGATGAGCCGCGCGCCGGGCCTGTGGATGCTGGATGAGCGCACGCGCCTGTCGGGCTGCCACATGATCCGCGACGCGATCGAGCGGCTCGTGCTCGAGGAGGGCGCGGAGACGATCAAGACCTTCATGCGGGAGGCGATCGAGGACGGGCGCCGCGAGTTCAAGTCGCGCGTGCGCGGGCTGCTCGTTCCCGGCCGCTACCGCTCGCCCGGGTTCCAGGAGGCGTTCTTCGGGGACAAGGAGCAGCTGCCGGCGCGGGCTCGGCGCGACCTCATCCTGCACGGCGCCTACGAGGCGAGGATCGACCGCGACGGGCACTGGACGACCGACCTGACCGGATCCTCGGCGTGGGGCTGGCACCCGTTCAACGCGACCTTCTCGGGTCAGCAGGGGATGATGTGGATCCTCTTCACCCAGACGCTGATCTGCAACGACAAGATCAACGACGGCGCCTACTACGGCACCACGCTGGAGATCACCCCGCGCACCTGGTGCGACATCGCCGACATGCCGGGGTCGAGCTCGACGCCGTGGGCGCCGATGTTCGCGACGTCCACCGGCTACATGCGCTCGGTCTCGCGGGCGCTGCAATCGCGCGGCTACATCGAGGAGATCGTCTCCTCCTTCACACCGCCCGGCAACGTCTCCCAGGGCGGCGGCATCGACCAGTACGGCCAGATGTCGGGCTTCATGAACTTCGAGATCGGCGGCCAGGGGCAGGGCGGCAAGTACGTCGCCGACGGCCTCGACTACGGCGCCGCGGTCTTCAACCCCGAGGGCGACATGGGGGACGCCGAGATGTGGGAGCTGGTCAAGCCGATGCTCTACCTGGGGAGGCGGATCAGGCCGTCCTCGGGGGGGATCGGAAGGCACCGCGGCGGCTCCTCGTTCGAGTCGCTCTTCCTCGTGCACGGGACGCGCGACTTCGAGCTCGAGACCCTCGGAACCGGGCCGATGCTGGTGGCGCCGGGGCTGTTCGGCGGGTATCCGGCGCCCTCCATCTACATGCACAACGTCCACGGCTCCGACATCTACGAGCAGGCCGAGCGAGGTGAGGCCTACCCGGTGGGAGACCGCAACGGAGAGCTGCTCGAGCTCAGCGGCTTCGACGGTGAGCACGTGGTCAAGCAGGACCCGTTCTCGATGATGACCGCCGTCAAGCAGGGCGACCTCTACCTCTCGCCGGCGCGCGGCGGCGGCGGGCTCGGCGACCCGCTGGAGCGTCCCGCCGAGCGGGTGGCGGACGACATCGCCTCAGGTCACCTGCTGGAGCGGATCGGGACGACCGCCTACCGGGTGGAGGACCGCGACGCGGCCCGCGCCGAGCGGCTCGAGCGCGCCCGCCCGACGCGCGAGTGGTGGGCCGAGCAGCGACAGCGGATCCTCGACGGCGGGTTGATCGAGCCGATCCAGGTGATGCTCGCGGAGTCGATGCGGCTCGGGCCGGAGTTCGCCGCGGAGTACCGCGGCTTCTGGGACCTTCCCGACGACTTCGACTTCGACGTCGTCACGCCGACGATCGAGGTGCAGCGGGCGGCGCCGGGGAAGATCACACCGGCCGAGTCGGCGGCCGCCTACCTGCGCCAGTCGAGCTGCTTCGTGCCCGCGGAGGGGATCGACCGCGTGCCCGTCGCCTCGGAGATGACGAAGGAGCTGCTCGCCGACCTCCACGACGAGAAGCTCCCGCGGCACACGGTGAAGGCGATCCAGTCGGGGATCAAGGACCCGGACCGCTTCGACAAGTGGATCGAGCTGCTGTCGGAGCGGGTCCCCTGGGATGAGCGGATCGTGCTGCCCTACGGCGAGGCGATGTACATCGTCAAGCGGGCCGGTGACGGGTCGTACGTGATCAAGACCGAGGCCGGCGCGGAGCTCGGGCCGTGGGACGGGAACTGGAAGATGTCGGCGCAGATCTTCGTTCGCGACAGCGACGAGCTCTACGAGGAGGTCTATCCGAAGCTCGGCCATCCCGACGGTGCCTGGCAGGAGCTGCGCGAGTACTACTGCCCGCTCTCGGGGCGGCTGCTGGAGATCGAGGCCTACCCGCCCGGCTACCCGGTCGTCCACGAGTACCTCCCCGACCTGCGGGGCTTCTACGAGGGTTGGCTCGGGCGCGAGCTGCCCTGAGGCCGGGCGGCGGACTCAGGCGCCGACGGAGGTCGCCGGCTCGCGCTGATCGGCGCGGATCTCCTCGATGAGCTCGCGCAGCGCCGCGACCCGCTCGGCCCCGTAGCGCTCCGCCCAACGCCGCTCGATCTCGTCGAAGAGCAGCCGCGCGGTCGCCTGCGCCGCCTCGCCCTCAGTGGTCAGCCGGATGATCTTGGCGCGGCCGTCGCCGGGGTCGGGCGCGCGCTCGACGAAGCCGAGCGACTCGAGGTCGGCGACCGCCTCGCCGACGGCCTGCTTCGTGAAGCCCGACAGCGCCGCGAGCTCGGTCAGCCGGGAGCCGTCACCGTCGATGTGGCCGAAGACGCAGCCGTGGCCGGGGCGGATGCACCCGTAGCCTGCCTCGCTGAGCCGTGCGCGGAAGTCGTCGAACGCCCCGTCGAGGACGTCGTTGAGAAGGGGGAGGAGCGCGGTGTCTGCGATCGGGGTCATCTGGGTGGAAGGCTGACCCCCAGATAGTCAGGACTCCTGACGATCTGGTAAGGTCGCCTGACTTTCAGGCTACACAAGCGGCTCGCGGAAAGCGAGAGCAGGGAGCGACACCAATCCGATGAGCAGAGACTTCGACTCACCACGAGCCAAGAACATCGCGCTGGCGTTGCTGGCGATGACGCAGTTCGTCGTCGTCATCGACGCCTCGATCGTCAACGTCGCCCTGCCGGAGATGGGGACGGCCCTCGGCATCTCCCAGGAGGACCTCTCGTGGATCGTCAACAGCTACACGCTCACGTTCGGCGGCTTCCTGCTGCTCGGCGGCCGTCTCGCCGACTTCCTGGGCCGGAGGCGCATGTTCATCGTCGGGATGATCATCTTCTCGCTGGCCTCGCTGGTCGGCGGGTTCGCGCAGAGCGAGGGCTGGCTCGTCGCCGCTCGCGCCGTGCAGGGTTTCGGCGCGGCGCTGATCTCCCCGGCGGCGCTCTCGATCATCACCACCACCTTCAAGGAGGGGGCCGAGCGCAACCGCGCGCTCGGGGTCTGGGGCGCGGTCGCCGGCGCCGGCGGCGCGGCGGGCGTCCTCCTCGGCGGCGTCCTCACCGAGTACCTGAGCTGGCGTTGGGTCCTCTTCGTGAACGTGCCCATCGGTCTCTTCCTCGCCTTCGAGGCTCCGCGCCACCTGCGCGAATCGACAGCCGAGGAAGAGGAGGAGCGCACATTCGACATCCCCGGTGCGGTCAGCGTCACGCTCGGCCTCGCCCTGCTCGTCTTCGCGCTCGTCGACGCCGAGCAGTCCGGCTGGACATCGGCGGAGACGCTGCTGCGGCTGGCCGGAGCCGTGGTGCTGATCCTGGCGTTCGTCGCCATCGAGCTGCGGACGCGCAAGCCCCTGGTGCCGTTCTCGATCTTCAGCCTGCGGACCCTCCGCGGGGCGAACGTCGTCGGGCTGCTCGTCGGCATGTCCCTGTTCTCGATGTTCTTCCTGATCACCCTCTACCTGCAGCAGGTGCTCGGGCAGTCGGCGATCGAGGCGGGTCTCTCCTACCTGCCGCTGTCGGTCCTGATCATCCTCTCGGCCGGGGCGGGCTCCCAGCTCGTCAACCGGATCGGGTTCAAGAACGTGCTCATCATCGGCCTGCTGTTCGTCGCGGCCGGGCTCGGCTGGTTCTCGCAGGTGAGCGCGCCGGGAGGCTCCTACGTCGCCGACGTGCTCGGCCCGTCGATGCTGGCGGCGATCGGCCTCGGTTTCTCGTTCGTCTCGGTGACGATCGCGGCGGTGACCGGGACCACGCCCCAGGAGGCCGGGCTCGCCTCGGGTCTCATCAACACCTCCCAGCAGGTGGGAGGGGCGCTCGGCCTCGCGATCCTCGCCTCGATCGCCAACTCGACCACGAGCGACGCCCTCGCCTCCGGGGTGACCGATCAGGCGGTGGCCCTCACCCAGGGCTTCCAGGACGCGTTCACTGTCGGCGCCTGCTTCGCCATCGCGGGAGCGATCCTCGCCGGAGTGCTGATCTCCTCCAAGGACTCCTCCGAGCACGCGGAGGCCGCGCGGAGAGGGGAAGCGCCGGCGCCGGCTGCCTAGGGACGTAGGGGTGCGGGGGCGCGGGGGAGCGAGGCCCGCGGAGCGTCCTGTGGTTCTCAGGGGACCACGCGACGTGTCGCGGGGCCGGCCCGGCTCCCGGCTAGGGTTCGTCCCATGACCGGCGCCTGGCAACTCGTCCTCTACCTGCATCTGCTGGCGATGGCGTTCTTCGTCGGCGGGCAGTTGGTCGTGGCGGCCGCCGTGGTGCCGGTCGAGGCGTCCCAGCCGGAGCCGGAGCGGATGCGGGCGATCGCCCGGCGTTTCGGGGTGGGGTCGGCGGTTGCGCTGGTCGTGCTGCTCATCACCGGGATGGCGATGGCCTCCCACCTCGAGCTCTGGGACTCGGGGACGCTGCAGCTCAAGCTCGGGCTGATCGTGGTCCTGATCGGCCTCACGGTCGTCCACCTCAACCACCCGCGCGCACACGTCCTGCAGGCGGCGATCTTCCTGATCAGCCTCGTGATCGTCTGGCTGGGAGTCGATCTCGCGAACTGAGCGGGCGGCGGCGCCCCGGCTCGGCGGCTAGGCCGCCTGGCGCCGCGCCAGCAGCTCCGCCAGCAGCTCCTCGTACTGGAGCAGATGGCGGGAGCCGAGGAACTCGTCACGGACGCGGTCGTGCGCGGCGCTCCCGATCCGCTCGCGCATCGCCGGGTCGGCGGCGAGCTCGGCGAGGATGGCGCCGTACTCGGCCAGGTCGGTCGGGTCCTGCACCAGCATGCCGCTCTCGCGGTCGGCGATCTGATCCTGGATGCCGCCGCGCGCGCTGGCGACGACCGGCCGCCCCTTCCACATCGCCTCGGCGACGGTCAGGCCGAAGCCCTCGGCGAGGCTCTTCTGGACGACGATGTCGGAGCGCCGCTGGATCGCGTTGACCATCGCCGCGTTCTCCTGGATGTCATCCATCGGCAGGCAGGCGAGGTGGACGCGGGCGCGCGTGCCCTCCGGGAGCCGCTCGCGCTCGGCGATGACGTCGGCGAGCACCCCGGCCCCCTCCGGATCGTCGGCGACGGCCGCCACCGAGGGTCCGGCGAGGAGCAGGTGCGTCTCCGGCCGGCCGGCGAGCGCATCGGCGAATCCCCGCAGAACACCGATCGGGTCCTTGAGGCTGTCCCAGCGTGAGACCTGGGTGATCAGCGTCGCGTCGGCGGGAACGACGCCGTCCTGGTACAGCTCCGCCGCACGGTCGACGCGGCCCGGAGTCCCGTCGACCCGCGTGAAGCACCCGGCCGTGGCCGGCTCGTGGCCGTCGCCGATCCCGGTCGTCCGCAGGATCGCGGCGACCGCGTCAGCATCGAGGTCCTGGTTCTTCGGAGAGAAGGCGTCGATGGAGGGAGCGACGAGCCAGATCCTGCTCTCGTCGAAGCCGTCCCAGACGAAGCTGCGCCGGGAGAATACGAGCGCCTCGGCCGGCTCGACGTAGGGCCGCAGGAAGTCCCAGGCCGAGCGCGCCGTCTCGTTGGGGACGTCGAGGCCGACGTGGCAGCGCCAGACCACCACGGCGCCGCGCTCGCGCAACGCGGCGGCCATCCCCGCGGTCTGGGGATCGTGGAGGAAGACGACGTCGCCGGGCCGGACCCGGGCGACGAGCTCCTCCGTCGAGGCGGCGAGGGTGCTCTCGTAGATGGCGCGCTCCTCTTCACCGAGCTCGCCTCCGTCGCCGGCCGCTCCGTGCAGGCGGTTGTGGATCCGCTTGGTGACGGCGAAGAAATCCGGGTTGCCGCCGACCACGACCCAGCGCGCGTCGACCCCGGCCCCGCGCGCATAGGCGAGCAGCGACTGCAGGAGCTCGGCCACACCGCCGCCGCGGGCCGTCGAGTTGACGTGCCAGACGACCCGTTGCTCGAACAGCGCGGGAGCCTGCGCGAGCCCCTCCTCGAAGCGCGAGTAGGCGGGGCCGAGCGCCTCGCGGAAGCGCGTCGGGTCGAGCGGGGAGACCTCTACGTCGGTGATTGCGGGCATCGCGGGCGGCGGTCGGGGCCAGGGTTCATATCCGAGTTGGAGCCGAAGGGCCGATCCGACCTGGCGGTCGCGGCTTCGGAGTCGTATGTTTGACGACGTGCTTGGGGGCTGGAGGATCGACACGACGCGCTCCGCCGCGGTGTCGGTGGCCTGCGTCGCGCTCCTCACCGCGCTCGCCCCGGCGCTCGCCATCGCCGCCGAGGAGGACGAGCCCACCGAGTACTCCACCGGCGTGACGATCGGGCTCATCGTCGCCTTCGTGATCGGGATCGGCGTGCTCATCTGGTTCGTCGACCGGGCGGAGAAGCGCAAGCGGGAGGCTTTGACGGGGGCGATGGAGGAGTACGCGTCCCAGCGCAGCCTCACCTACGAGGGCGACGACGACCTGCCGACGACGACGCCGTTGCTCGACAAGCGCGGGAGCTCGCGCGGCACCGTCTCCGGCGAGCTCGCGCCCGGGTTGCGCGGGCAGCTCACCAACTACAGCTTCACCGAGGGCAGCGGCCGCTCCAAGCGCACCTTCAACTACGCCGCGATCCTCGCCCCGATGCCTGAGTTGGGCGGCGCCCGCTTCTACTGCTTCCGGCGCGAGAGCTTCGGCGTCTTCGAGGGCATCTCCGACCGGATCACGGCGTTCCAGACGCTGGAGCTCGAGAGCAGCAAGTTCAACTCGGTCTACCGCCTGATGGTCCGCGACGAGGCGAGCATGGTGGCGCTGCGTCAGCTCTTCCCGCCGAGCTTCATCGACTACATGACCGAGCGGGTGCCGCCGGGCTTCTGGTTCGAGGTCGAGGGAGGTTCCCTGCTCGGCGCCATGCGGGGGGAGCACTGGCGCCAGCCGCAGCATCTCGACGCGCTCGTCGTCGCAACCGACTCCGTCGCCAGGCACATCCGCGAGGACCTCTCTCAGCGGGCCGGCCTGCGAGCGGCGACGGAGGGATCCGCGCCCCGTCCACCCGCGCCGGGCGGTGGGCCACAGCCACCGCCACCACCACCGCCGCCACCAGCGCCGAGCTGAGCCTCCGCGGCGTAGGGTTCGCAGTCGATGACGACGACCGGAGGTGGAGGAGACGCTTCGAGCGGCGAGGTGATCGGCGTCCTGCTGATCCTGCTCCTCGTCGTCGGCTTCATGTTCGCGATCGGGCTGGGGATCTTCCTGATCGTCCGCAAGATCATCCAGCGCAACGCGGAGCGCAAGACGACGATGACCGCCTACGCGCAGCAGCGCGGCCTCGTCTTCGAGGGCGACGGGACGCTCCCGCGCACGACGCCGCTCCTGCGCCACCGGGGTCGCGCCTCCGGCAAGGTGTCCGGACGGCTTCCAGGTGGGCTCACCGGGACGCTCGCCAACTACCAGTACACGGTCGGCTCCGACGACAACCGTCACACCTATTACTTCACGACCGTGCTCGCCGAGCTCCCGGAGGCCGGCTCGACCCGCTTCTACTGCTTCCGCCGCGTCGGCGGCGATCTCCTCGATCCGATCGGCGACGCGCTCACCGATCTGCAGACGGTCGAGCTCGAGAGCGAGCTCTTCAGCCGCAGCTTCCGGCTCATGGTCAAGGACGAGGCCAACATGCTCGCGATCCGCCAGCTCTTCTCGCCCAGCTTCATCGTCTTCCTCTCGGAGGAGGTGCCTCCGACCTTCTGGTTCGAGGTCGAGGGCGGGCACATCCTCGGCGTCGTCAAGGGCGACAACTGGGAGGACCCCGCCGTGCTCGACGGCCTCTGCACCACCACCGCAGCGGTGGCCGAGCGGATCCGCAAGGACGTCTCCGAACGCCTGGGCCTCCGCGCCGCAGCCGCGCCGCCCTCACCCGCTGCGGGAGCCAACGAGCCGCCTCCGCCGCCCGCGCCCGCAGACCCCGAGCCACCACCCCCGCCGCCTCCGCCCCCAAGCGCCTGATCCAGGGCCGCCCACGCCCCACCTCTCGGTGCGGCTCCGCCCCGCCGAACCGCCGGGAACGTCGCTTCCAGCGAAGAAGATCGCCCACGCTCCCACCCTCGGCGCGGCTCCGCCACGCCGAACCGCCGGGAATCCTGTCGCCGCCAGCCACGCAATCCCCGTCAGTTCGCCCTGGCGAAGGCCCGCCCCGCGAAGGCCGCCCTCTGGCCCCGCGCCCGCGAACCGCCGGGAATCCTGTGGCCGCCAGCCACGCAATCCCCGTCAGTTCCCCTCGCCGCCACTCCCTCGCCGCCGCCAGTTCGCCCTCGCGAGGCGGGCGGGGGCGCTCGCCGGGGAGGGCTGGGGGGGGACCAGGACGCAGGGCGACGGACGCCACCGATGCGACGACCCGGAACCCGGGAAGTTGGCGCCGACCGCGGGCATCCCTGCCGTCGCGGCCGACATCCACTCACTACCCGTTCGCCTCGAGCTCGACCACGACTTCCTCGAGCGCGTCCATCGACTCCTGCATGCCGCCCTCCATGCCCGAGGCGACGACCATGTCGCGGACCTCGCGGCTCGGGTAGCTGCAGAGCTGCTCGAGCCTGGTGCGCTCGCCGTCCACGGCTTCGAACGTCGACGTGATGACCGAGACGGCGTCGGGGAACGCCTCGTAGACCTCGGTGTTGACCAAGCGCTGCGGGGCATCGATCTCGCGGTACTCGCCGCGGAACGCGACCTCGTTCCCGCCGGCGTCCATCGCGTAGCGCCAGCTTCCGCCGACCCTGAGGTCGACCTCGACGGAGGTGATCTCGCCGCGCTGCGCTCCCCACCATCGCGCGATCAGCTCCGGCGTCGTCCACGCCTTCCAGACGAGCTCCGGGGGAGCGTCGAACTCCCGCACGATCAGGATGTCGGTGTCGGCGGGCAGGGTCACCCGCGCCTTCTTCGTCGATGTCATCAGCCTTCTCCTTCGTCTTCCTGCATGTCCGCGAGCACTTCGTCGAGGGCGCTGAAGCGCTCCTCCCATGCTCGCTCGTACTCCTTGACCCAGTCGTGGATCGGCTTCAGAGCCCGGCCCTCGAGACGGTAGATGCGCCGGCGACCGTCGGGATGGGCAGACACGAGCCCGACCTCGCGGAGGACGCGCAGGTGCTTGGAGACCTGCGGCTGGGTCATCCCGAGCCCCTCGGCGATGTCGTTGACCGGCCGCGCCCCGTGAGCGAGCGCGTCGATGATGGCCCGCCTCCTCGGCTCCGCAACCGCGTTGAACGCGTCGAGAGTCGTCGCCGCCCGTGCCATGTCGACCAATATATACGTATATAGACATATGTAATCGCGGAAGAATCGGGCAAAGGTGGGAGGAACCGGCGAAAGGAAGAGAACGTGTCCGAGGTACCCCTGATCGAGCTCAACGACGGCAACCGGATCCCGCAGCTCGGGTTCGGGGTCTTCCAGATCGGCCCGGACGAGACGGCGGAGGCGGTGCAGCGTGCGCTGTCGGTCGGCTACCGCCACATCGACACCGCCGAGATGTACGGCAACGAGGCGGGCGTCGGCGAAGGCATCCGCGCCTCGGGCGTCCACCGCGACGAGGTCTTCGTCACCAGCAAGCTCGACAACGGCCTGCACGAGCCCGACGACGCCCGCCGGGCGATCGACGGCACGCTCGAGGCGCTCGGCTTCGACCACGTCGATCTGTTCCTGATCCATTGGCCGCTGCCGACCCGCTACGACGGCGACTTCGTCTCCACCTGGAGGGCGATGGAGGAGTTCAAGGCGGATGGCCGCGCCCGCTCCATCGGCGTCTCCAACTTCGAGGTCGGCCACCTCGAGCGGCTCGCGGCTGAAACCGGGACCGTCCCGGCGGTCAACCAGATCGAGGCGCACCCGTACCTGCGCAACCAGGAGGTCAGCGACTACTGCGCCGCCAACGGCATCGCCGCTGAGGCGTGGTCGCCGATCGCCCAGGGTGAGGTCCTCGGTGACGAGACGATCGACGAGATCGCCGAGCGGACGGGCAGGACTCCGGCGCAGGTCGTCCTGCGCTGGCACGTCCAGCGCGGCAACATCGTCTTCCCGAAGTCCGCGACGCCGGCGCGGATCGAGGAGAACTTCGCGATCTTCGACTTCGAGCTCGACGCCACCGACATGGAGCGCATCACCGGTCTCGATCGCGGAGAGGACGGCCGCACGGGCCCGCACCCCGACACGTTCGCGATGATCTCCGACTGACGGTTCCACCTTCTGGTGGGCGCCCGGATAGGGTGCAGCCGCCATGGGCTTCGTCACCCCGACGCTCCCCGACATCGACCTCGAGGAGTGGAAGCGCAAGCCGCACCTCGAGCGGCTGAAGCCGCTCGCGCAGGACTGGGCGGTGAACGGGTTCGGGACGCCGACGGCGATCTACCTGATCTACGTCCTCAAGCTGGTCGTCTTCTCGGTCGGCGGCTTCCTGATCATCTCGCTGACCACCCCGGGGATCGGCGGGCTCGGTGACATCGGTGACTGGTGGACGGAGCCGATCGTCTTCCAGAAGATCGTCGTCTGGCTCGTTCTCTGGGAGGTGCTCGGCCTCGGCTGCGGTTCGATGCCGCTGACTTTCCGCTTCATCCCGCCGATCGGCGGCTTCCTCTACTGGCTGCGCCCGGGGACGGTGCGGCTGCCGCCGTGGCCGGACAAGGTGCCGCTCACCGCCGGTACGAGGCGAACCCCGGTTGACGCGCTGCTGTACGCCGGGATCCTCCTCGCCTGCGTGTGGCTGCTCGGCTCCGACGGGGAGTCGGTCGCGGGGACGGCGGCCGGCCGGCTGGACCCGACCGCGATCGTGGTCCTCCTCGCGCTGCTCGGCTTGATGGGCCTGCGCGACAAGGTCGTCTACCTGGCGGCGCGCTCGGAGGTCTACGTGCCGCTGCTGGTGATCTTCCTGTTCCCGATCAACAACCTGATCGTCGCCTCCCAGATCGTCTTCGTCTGCATCTGGCTCGGCGCGGCGTCGTCGAAGCTCAACCGCCACTTCCCGTTCGTCGTCTCGGTGATGATCAGCAACACGCCGTGGAACCGCTCGCGTTGGGCGAAGGCGAAGCTCTACGAGGACCATCCCGAGAACCTGCGCCCGTCGCGCTACGCGGCGCTCGCCGCCCACTCCGGGACCGTGATCGAGTTCACGCTGCCGATCCTGCTGCTCGTCACCCAGGGCGGATGGCTTGGGACCGCGGCGGTGATCGGGATGATCATCTTCCACATCCACATCACCTCGACGTTCCCGCTCGCCGTCCCGCTCGAGTGGAACCTGTTCATGATCTTCGGCCTGCTGTTCCTGTTCGGCCACTACGGGGACACGCCGTGGTCGACCCTCGACGATCCCCTCCTGATCGCCTTCCTGCTGCTCTGCTGCGTGGGGATCCCCATCCTCGGCAACTTCCGCCCCGACAAGGTCTCCTTCCTGCCGGCGATGCGCTACTACGCCGGCAACTGGGCGACCAGCCAGTGGCTCTTCCGCAAGCGGGGGGACGTGGAGGAGCGCTTCGACGCGGCGATCACCAAGCCCGGGCCGATCGTCGTCGAGCAGGTGACGCGCCTGTACGACCGCGACACCGCCGAGCTGCTGCTGGCGAAGGGGCTGGCGTTCCGCGCGATGCACTCCCACGGGCGGGCGCTCCTCGGCCTGCTGCCGCACGCGGTCGACGACGTCGAGGCCTACAACGTGCGCGAGGGGGAGCTGATCTCCGGCGTCGTCAACGGCTGGAACTTCGGCGACGGCCACCTCCACGACAAGCAGCTGCTCGACGCGGTGCAGGAGCTCTGCGGCTTCGAGGAGGGTGAGCTGCGGATCGTCACCCTCGAGTCACAGCCGGCTCACATCCCGCGCCAGCACTACCGGATCTACGACGCCGCGAGCGGCCTGATCGAGGAGGGGTGGGTGAACGTCGTCGACATGACGACCCGCAACCCCTGGCTCGGCGGCTCCTTCGACTTCCCGGTCGACGTGAGCGAGCGCCGCGCGGCTCCGTCTGCGTAGAAGAGTCCGCTCAGTTCCCCGCGCGACCGGTCGCGAAGGGAGGCGGGGGCTCCCCGCGACGGCCGGTCTTCACCCGGATCTCGGCCCGCAGGCGCTCTGCGTCGCGTATTGACCCACCCATGGCAGGGCAATACGCGTCGGACGGCCGCAGCCGCGCCGAACTCGCAATCGCAGGTCCCACAGACGTGCGATTGCGATTCCGTGCGGGTGCGGCGCCATCGCCTCGCGTTTCACGATTGGCAGCGAAGGGAGGTGGGGAGTTCACCGCGGTGGCCGACGTCACCGAGATCTCCCATGCTCCCCTCGCCGCCCATCGCCCCGGCGCCAGCCGTGGGGGATGGGCCGAGGACCTGTCACTCGGAAACGGACCTATTCCCTGCTTCCCGGGTGACAGGTCGGCCGGGAGCTCCGACCTCGCGGGACCTGTCACCGGGGAACGGACCTATTCCCCGCTTGCTCGGTGACACGTCCGCTCGCGGCAGGGAGGTGCCGCGACGCGCGGGGCCATCGCCCCGCGCCCACAGGACCGGCAGCGAAGGAGGTGGGGAGCTCACCGCGACGGCCAGGCCTCACCGCGATCTCCCACGTTCCCCTCGCTGCCCATCGCCCCGGCGCGGGCGCATCGACCGTCGACGTGGTTTCGCGCCCGCGTCGATGGTTGAGCGCCCTGGCAGCCGACGCGGGCGCCTGCGCTGGGCGTGGTTTCCGCGCCCGCGTTGGAGGGACGACGCGGGCCAATGGGGCCGCGCGCGGCCTCCATTTCCCTCGCCTCCCGTCGCGATCGGTCCGCTGCTGCGCCCATCAGTCTCGCGAAGGGCCCACGGTGCCGTTTTGGTCCGGCATTCGGACGAAAACGGCAACGCAGGATGGTGTTGTGCCCGCAACTGTTGCGCGCGCAAGGGTTGTGCTACAGTTACTTGCATCAGCAACTAATTCCCCCTTCCCCCTTGGAGGCACCAGACATGAGCACCGAGACCATCGACAAGCACACGATCGCCCCCGCCGGTACCTGGAAGGTCGACGCGGCCCACTCTCGCTTCGGCTTCTCCGTCAAGCACATGGGCGTCGCCACGGTCCGCGGCCACTTCGAGGACGTCGACGGGACCCTGACGATCGGCGACGACCTCGCCTCGGCGAAGATCGTCGGCTCCGCGAAGGCCGCCAGCGTCCAGACGGGTGTCTCCCAGCGCGACGACCACCTGCGCTCGGCCGACTTCTTCGACGCCGAGAACTACCCGGAGCTCAGCTTCGAGTCCAAGAGCATCGAGGCGATCGACGACGAGACCTACAAGATCGTCGGCGACCTGACGATCCACGGCGTCACCCGCGAGATCGAGCTCGAGGCCGAGGTCGGCGGCGTCGAGGTCGGGATGAACGGTGAGGACCGGGTCGGCCTCGAGGTCACCGGCAAGCTCTCCCGCAGCGAGTTCGAGATGAAGTTCAACGCGGCGCTCGGCAGCGGTAACGCGGTCGTCTCCGACAAGGTCAAGCTCGCGCTCGACATCTCGGCCATCCGCGAGGCCTAAGCCACCCTCGTCTCCCAGCGGGTTCGTCCCGCTCGAGTTCCGGCGCCCGCCGCTCCCAACGCCCGGGAGCGGCGGGCGTCTTCGTCTGTGGGAGCCCCGTCTAGGGTGTGCCGCATGATCGAGACCTCTCAGGAAGGCGCCGTGACCATCCTCCGGATGAACGCGGAGGAGAACCGCTTCAACCCGCCCCACCTCGACTCGCTCGAGGCGGCGCTGGACGAGGTCGATGCCTCCGAGGGCGAGGCGGCGATCGTCATCACCGGCACCGGGAAGTTCTTCTCCAACGGGCTCGACCTCGAGTGGATGGGGCGCGCGGGGGAGGGCGAGCCGCAGAAGAACGTCGAGCGGGTGCAGGCGATGCTCGCGCGCCTGCTGGCCTCGCCCGTCGCCGTGATCGCGGCGATGAACGGGCACGCCTTCGCGGCCGGAGCGATGCTGGCGCTCGCCTGCGACGAGCGGGTGATGCGCACCGACCGCGGGTTCTTCTGCCTCCCCGAGGTCGACATCAACATCCCCTTCACCCCCGGGATGTCGGCGCTGATCCGGGCCAAGCTGCCGATCCGGACGGCCCGCGAGGCGATGCTCACGGGGCGCCGCTACGGGGGCGCCGACGCGGTAGCGGCGGGGATCGCCGACGAGGACGTTCCGGAGGATCAGGTCGTCGCTCGCGCGGTCGAGCGGGCGGCGGTGCTGGCGGGCAAGAACCGCATGGTCGTCGGCGCCATCAAGACCGAGATGTACGCCTCGGCCCTCGAGGCGCTGCGACAGCCGTTCAAGTTCTGAGGTCGTCGCCCCGGCCGTAGTCGGTCGGTCTGCAATCGTCACCGGGGAATGGGACGGACCCTCGCCACGATCGTCGCCGCGATCGCGCTGCTGGTCGGCCTCGCGCTGCTCGACCACGGGCGGGAGCGGGAGCCCGCCGGTGATGCGCTCGCGGGCCGGGTCGCCGACGAGCAGGAGTCCGGCGCGGTGACCGCAGCACCAGCCGGTCCCGCGGGCGGCGGCCCAGGCGGCTCGCTGACCGACTGCCTCGGTTCGTTCGCGGCCACGCCGCCTGAGCGGAGCGAGTTCCCCGGGCTCGACGAGCGCGGGGTCGAGGAGATCAGCGATCGCGTCGAGCGGATCCGCGAGCTGAAGTTCAGCGGGCCGGTCGATGCCACCTTCCTCGGCAACGCCGCCCTCGATCGCCGCATCGACGAGCTCGCCGGCACCAAGGGGGCGCGTGCGCTCGCCGCCCGCCAGGGCGCGGCGCTCGAGCTGCTGGGAGCGATCCCGGAGGGCTCCGACCTCTACGAGCTGACGACCCAGGCGCTCGCCGCGCAGGTCGTCGGCCTCTACGTTCCCGAGACCAAGCAGCTGCTCGTCGCCACCTCGGGTGATCCCGGGGCCGTCGAGGAGCTCACCCTCGCGCACGAGCTCGAGCACGCGCTCGCCGACGACGACCTCGGGTTGCCGTCGACGGGCAAGGTCGAGGCCGGGGAGGGGGACCGCGACCTCGCCGCGGAGTCGCTCGTCGAGGGTGACGCGACGCTGACGATGGAGCTCTACGCGCTGCGCTACGTCGACCTCTCCGACCAGCTCGACCTCGGCGATGATCCCCAGGTCGCCGACGCCGGCCTCGGCAAGCTCCCGGATTTCCTGCGCCGGCAGCTCCTCTTCCCCTACGAGGCCGGGCTGCAGTACGTCTGCGACCGCTTCGAGCAGGGCGGCTGGCAGGCGGTCGACGACGCCTACCGCGACCCGCCCGCCTCGACCGCCGAGCTGCTCGGGCTGCGCGATGCCGACCCAGTCGAGGCGCCGCCGGCCGGCCACCTCGACGCCCCCTGGCGCCCTGTGCTCCGCGACCAGCTCGGCGCCGCCGCCCTCGCCTGGCTCTTCGCCGCGCCCGGTGGAGACCCCGACCGCGCCCTCCCCGATCCGCGGGAGCCGATCGGCGGGTGGGCGGGGGACACGGTGACGCTCTGGGAGCGGCCCGGCGGCGACTCCGCGCTGTCGCTCTCGATCGTCGACGAGGGCGGGTCGCTGTGCGGGGCGATGATCGCCTGGTACGCCGCGGCGAACCCGGAGGCCGAGCTCTCCCGCGAGGGTGAGACGACCAGCTTCAGCGACGAGGCCGCCGGCCGGGCGGCCGCGGTCAGCTGCTCCGGCGAGTCGGTCCTCGTCGGCATTGGACCCGATCAGGAGACTGCTGCCACACTTGCCGCCGAGGGGTCATGAGGGAGCGCACCAGGGAGATCAGCCACGCGCGGCTCGCCGAGGTCGCCGCGGTCTACACCGACACCCAGGTCGCGGCCGAGCTGTTCGATCCAGATTGGAACCTGATCTGGGTCTCCGACGAGCTCAAGGCGCTGCTCGGCGTCGAGGACGACGACCTATTCGGCGTCGGCCTGCACATCCTCGAGGGGCGCGCCGGCGCGCTCTGGGCCGCCGCGGCCACCGCTGATTCCCAGGTGGAGTGGAACCGGGCGAACCTCGGCTACATCCTCCACGAGACCCCCGACGACGTCCTCGCGGGCATCGTTGAGAGGATCGGGACCGCGGTGGACGTCGGCCAGAGCATCCCTCCCGGGATCGAGCTGAGCGCGGCGCCGTCGAGCTGGTCCTACGAGCTCCACTACCGCCGGCCCGGCTTCCCACCCCAGCGCATCAAGTGCGATTCGCGGCGGATCGTCGGCGCCGACGGCGAGCGCATCGGCACGGCGTTCGTCTACTCGCCCGCCATGTCTGCGCGCGTTCTCGATCTGCTCGTCCGCGGTGACGAGCGCATGTACGAGCGGATGGCGAAGCTGATCGCGCCGGGCCGCCGCACCGCCGCGATCCTGTTCGCCGACCTGCAGGCCTCGGGGTCGCTCTCGCGGCGTCTGCCCAGCGCGGTCTACTTCCGGCTCGTGGCGGCCCTGACGACCGCGATCGACGACGTCGTCATCAGCCACGGAGGGATCGTCGGCAAGCACGCCGGCGACGGCGTGACGGCCTTCTTCCTCGCCGACGACGCGGGCTCGCCCTCGGCGGCGGCGCGCGCGGCTCTCGAGGCCGCCACCGGCATCACCGAGGTCGCCGGCGGGCTGGCGGGCGAGCTCTCCGGCGAGGGGATCGAGATCGAGGCCGGCGAGGTGCGCATGAACGTCGGCGTCCACTGGGGAGGCGCCCTCTACATGGGTCAGATCGTCACCGGCGGCAGGCTCGAGGTGACCGCCCTCGGCGACGAGGTGAACGAGGCGGCGCGGATCCAGCAGGTCGCCCGCGACGGTGTGGCCTTCGCCTCCAAGGCGGTCGTCGAGCGGCTCGAACCCGCCGATGCCTCCTCCGCGGGGATCGACCCCGACACCGTCGTCTACCGCACCGTCGGCGAGATCCCCGGAGCCGACGAGAAGACGATCCGCGACGCGGGCGGCATCGCCGTCACGGAGATCAAGGCGACGGGCTGACCCGCCCTCAGCAGGCGGGCGGAACCGTGTTCGTGACCGTCTCGATGCGCCCGTCGAGCACGGAGACCTGAGCCGAGATCTTCGTCGGCCTGGCCTTGCGCAACTCCGCGCGCTCGATCCGCAGCCGGATCGGGCGCTTGTCGTCGGTGACGTTGTCGTCGGGGATCAGGAACTTGGCCGAGACCACGTCGCCGGCGTCGGCCCCGCCGATCCTGACCCGCACCGCGGTGCGGACGCAGCGCTTCCCCCCGGCCCGGCGCGCCGTCGCGTAGGCGGTCTTCAGCTTCAGCTTCGGCGCGATCCGACAGCCCTTCGTGCGGCAGAACTGCAGCCGGTCGAGGAGCCGGCTCAGCGCGGCGCGCTCGGGCGCGTAACCCGCGCGGTTGTGGAGGCTCTGCATCTCGGCCGGGTCCCGCTCGAGGTCGTAGAGCTCCTGCTCTCCGTTGGGGTAGCGCATGTAGGCGTAGCGGTCGGTGCGAACGCCCCGGTAACGCGGTGTCGTCGGGCTGGCCGGGTCGTAGCAGACCTTCTCATCCGTCTGGCACCAGTTCTCGAGGACCATCGCGCGACCGGGGAAGTACCGCTCGTCCTTGATCAGCGGCATCAGGGTCCGCCCGTCGACCGGCGCCGCGTTGGGAATGCCGGCGAGGTCGAGGATCGTCGGCGCGATGTCGATGTTCGCGCCGGGCTGCTTGCGCACCTCGTTCTTCGGGATCCCGGGGCCGCGGATCTCGAACGGGATCCTGATCGATTCCTCGTAGGGGTACTGCTTGCCGTTCGGGATCCGGTGCTCGCCGAGCAGGAAGCCGTTGTCGGACATGAAGATGATCACGGTGTCCTTCAGGTCGCCCGTCTTGTGCAGGGTCGTGACGAGCCGCTTGACCATGTCGTCGACCGCGTAGAGCGACCCGATCCGCGAGCGGTAGCGGTTGCGCGTCTGCCCGGTGGCGGCGCCGGTCATCAGCGGCCGCGCCCGGATCGCCTCCGGCTTGTCGGAGATGTCGGCCTCGTTGAACGAGGCCGGATGCGGCAGCTTCAGCTTCCCGATCCGGTTGACGTCGCGGGGCGCGGGGCGGGGGTTGGGGTACGTCGGCGTCTCGGCGTCGTCGTCTCCGTCGGAGGGGCGCTTGAAGACCTCGACGTGCGGAGCGAGCGGAGCGATCGAGAGGTAGAAGGGGCGCTCGGAGGGAGCGTTGCGGTTGATGAAGTCGACGGCCTTGTCCGCGTAGACGTCGGTCTGGTAGTTGGCCGGGTCGGGGGTGTCGTAGTCGCCGTAGGTGACGAGGTTGCCGTTCTCGTTCAGCGTGTAGCCGTACATCCGGTAGGTCCCCGGCGTGACCGAGCCGTACCACTCAGACCATCCCGGCGGGATCTCGTCCGGGTCCTCGGCCCCGTAGCCGTTGACGTACTTGCCGATGGGCCGGTGTGGTAGCTTGCGCGCTCGAGCCAGACGGGAGCGTCTCGTCGTCGTCGAAGACGGAGAAGCCGCCGTATGGCGGGCTGTTGCGGAAGACGCCGGTGTTGTGCGCGGGCCGGTGAGGATCGTGGAGCGGGAGGGGCAGCAGACGGGGTTGCTGGCGTAGAAGTTCCTGAACGTCGTGCCCTTGCGGGTGATCAGCTTCCGCACCTGCGGCATCGCCTTCATCGAGTCGATGTCCTGATCGTCGGTGAGGACGATCAGGAAGTTCGGGCTCCCCGGGTGGCTCGGCCGTCGCCTCCGCCCTTGCCGGGCTTTGGCGCCGATCGCCCGGGCTGCGAACGCGGCGGCCACGGCGAGCATGCAGGGCGAGCAGGCGAGGAAGCTCCCCGCGCGGGCCGCGTCCGCGCTCAATCCTGGCATGCCTTGCCAACACGATCGGCCGCTGAGAGTAGCGACGGGGCAGGGCGTCTCCGCCGGTTCGGCGTTCAGGTCGCGCGCGTCGTTGCCGGTTCGGCTCGCGCTTCGGCCTCGCCGGGAGCGGCGCCGTTCCCGTTTCCGTTGCCGTTCCTGCCGGGTGCCGAGTCCTCCTCGCCATCCGCGCCGGCTTACGCCGTCGCCTCGGCCTCGATCTGCGCCTCGTAGGCGGCCCGCGCCTTGCGGACGTTGCGCTTGCGGACCCACTCGGCGGCGTAGTAGCTGCCGATCACGAACGCGAAGGCGAGCGCCTGCGCGACCAGGCTCTCGACCGTCGGGAAGACGCCGAGCCACGTGCCCATCCAGAGCGGGAAGTCGATGTCGATCGGTGTGATCGGCAGCCAGCCGACGCCCTGCAGCGTCCGCACGGTGTTGCCGACGAGGACGACGAGGACGAGCGAGATCAGCACGCCGGTGACGATCAGCAGGCGCTTGTAGGGGAGCTTGCGCTCGAGCGCGAAGGTGGCGTAGCCGACCGCGCCGGTGGCGAGGAGGCCGAGCGTGACGCCGCCGAGGACGACCTCGGTCCCCGAGCTCGAGCCGCAGCGCCTGCAGGAACAGGACGGTCTCGAAGCCCTCGCGGAAGACCGAGGTGAAGCCGAGCGTGTAGAGGCCGAGGATCGTCGTCGCCGAGCCGAGGGCGACGCCGGTCCCCTCGGCGAGCAGCTCCTTGGAGCGCTCGCGATGGCTCTTGATCCACTCGGTCCAATAGACCTTGTGGAAGAACCAGTTGAGCACGAGTAAGAGCACGCCGATGGCTATGACGCCGACCACCGCCTCGAGCTTCTCGCCGTACTGACGCAGCGAGTCGAGGATCAGGACGGCGACGAAGAAGAGGGCGATGCTGGCGGGGACCGCGAGCAGCGCGCCCCGCAGGATCGGCTTGCGGAGCTCCCGCTTCGGCCCGATCATGCTGGCGGTGATCGCGGCGATGATGAGGATCGCCTCGAGGCCCTCGCGGAAGACGATCAGCGCCGAGTTTGTGATCACCGTGGTCGCGCTCTCGTCCTCGCCGGTCTTCGCGCGCGCCTCCTCGAGCTTCTCGTCGAGCGCCAGCCGCGTCTCGCGGATCTCGCGCGTGCCAGCGTTGTCGGCGATCTGCTGGGCGAGCCCGTCGTGGCCGGCGGCGCCGTACCACATCAACCCCTCGATCTCGACGGCGAGGTTGGGGTCGAAGGCCTGCAGCTTGACCTCCGGGCCGAACTCGAAGAACGCGTAGGCGGTCAGCCGCGCCTGCTCCGCGGTGCCGGGCTCACCGGCGCCGACCGCGGCCTCCATCTGGTCGAGGCTGATCTGGATCAGGTCGTAGTCGGCGTCGTCGCTCTGCTCGAGCCAGGGGTCGGGGAAGATGTCGTTCATCAGGTCGATGGCCTCGTCGTGGGCCTGCTCGACCGTCTCGAGCTCGACGACCTCGGTGCCCTCGTTGGCGTTGTCGAAGTAGGTGGCGAGCTCGTCGATCTTGTCCTCGAGCGCGGCCAGGCCCTCGGGGTCGCGCTGCTCGAGGACGGGGGAGAGGTCGCTGAGCGCCGATGTCGCCGCGTCGGCGAAGGCGATGCCCTCGGTGATCTCGAACGGCGTCGTCACCTCGGTCCCGGAGACGCCGTGGTCGTACTCGACCGGCATCAGATCGACGAAGCGGATCATCTGCTGGGCGCGCCGCGCCAGCTCCTCGTCGGTGAAGGGGGCGGCGGTGAAGTGGGCCAGCAGATCGTCGGCCTCGGCGACCGCGGCGGGGATCAGCTTCGGGGTGTCGGCGAGGCCCGGCAGGCGTTCGAAGGCCCGGTCGGCCTCATTCCGGGCGGCGGTGCCTCGCTGCTTCTCGTACTCGGGTGCGAGCAGCGTCCAGTAGCCGGCCGCGATCGCCGTCGACTCGGCCACGGCGGGATCGAAGCCGCGCTCGCTCTCGGTGGCGGCTTCGTCGAGGTACTCGAGCAGCCGCGCCTGGTAAGCGTCGAGCAGATCCTTCTCGATCTGGGTGACGGCGTCGGCGGGGGAGATGTCGCCGGTCTCGAGCTGGTCGAGGGCCGTCGTCGCGTCGACGCCGGGACGGGTGAAGCGGGTCGCCTGGCGGAAGTCGCGGATCAGGAGCCACTCGCGAGCGCGCTCGACATCGCCGTCGGCGGCGGCCGTGGTCGTCACCTCGAAGGCGCCGGTGCGAAGCGCCGCCACGACCGTGCCGTAAGCGGAGGCGAGAGCGACCGGATCCTGGCGGTCGACGGCCTCGCGCGCGTCGGCCAGGCCCGCGCTCGATCTCGCGGAGATCCTCGGGGGCGTCCTCGGCGAGCCCCTGCTTCAGCGGGCCGCCGAAGGCGGCATCGGCACGGTCGAGGGCCCGTTGTTCGGCGCCGCCGTCGAGCAGCAGCTCGCTACGAGCGTCGAAGAGGGCGTTGCGGATCTTCTCGGCGGCCTTCCACGGGGCGTCGGCCGCGGTCTTGCCGCCCTGACCCTGCTTGTCGCCGCCCTTGTCCTGGGAGCTCCCGTTCCCCTGGCCGCCGTTGCCCTGAGCGGCGGAGGCGCTCTGGGAGGCTGCCGCCCCGAGCAACATGGCCGCGGCGACGAGCGCCGCGGCCATGTAAGTCACCCACCTCAGGTGGGGAGCTGCCGGTGTCGGGCGGAGCCGATCGCCTACGCCTCCTGCAGCTCGATCCCGAGCCGCTGGGCGGCCTGCGTGACCTGCCCGGCGATCTCCTCGGCGCGGGTCTGAGCCTCGGAGCCGAGCGTGTCGGCGTCCTCGGCGGTGAACTCCTCACCGTCGGCCTCGCGGTCGCGGAGGTCCTCGACGAACGCGAGGAGCTGGGCGAGCTGCTTACCCGTCTGCTCGGCCTGCGCCGGGTCCTCCTCGGAGATCATCGGCTCGATCTGGTCGTAGGTCAGGTCGATGCCCTCGAGAATGTCGGCGATGTCGGAGAGGCGCGAGGTGGCGACGAAGCCCTCCTCCTTGGCGTCCTCGCCGGCGATGAAGCTGGAGTTCTTCCAAGCCTCGAAGTACTCGCTCATCGTCGGGGTCATGATCGTGATCGCCGTGAACGCGTCAGAAGGCGTCGGCTCGAACTCCTCGGCGTCCGCCTTCAGCGACTCGGTTTGCTCCTTGAACTCGTTCAGCGTCGCGAGGTAGATGTTCGCGTCGGGGATCCCCTCGCCGAACTCGACCGTGCCGTCGCCGTCGGCGTCCTGCTTGACGTCGGCGAGCAGGTCCGGGTTGGTCCCGTACAGCGCGGTCTCGGTCAGGAAGAACAGGTTGCCGGGCTGCTTCAGCGTCTGCCCGTCGGGCGTCTCGAGGCTGAAGGACACGGCGCTCTCCGGATCGGAGGCGTCGGAGCCGGCGTCGATATCGACGTCGTACTGCGCCAGGCGCGGCACGCCGGCGACGACACCCTCCATCTCCTCGTAGGCCGGGTTGGCGACGACGAAGACGTCCTTGGAGTCGCTGAGGAGCTGGTTGACCTCGTCGCCGTGCTCCTGCATGAGCGCGTCGTAATCGAAGTCGACCGACTCGGCGAGGTCGTAGTACTGCTGCGCGTTCTCCTGCAGTAGACCGACCTGCTCGTCGAGCTCGTCCGCGTGCTGGGTCAGGTAGTCCTTGACCGCGGTCAGGTCGCCATCGGCGGATGCGCTGGCGGTCGTCTCGTCGCTGGAGTCGTCAGAGCCGCAGCCGAGGGCAAGCAGCGAGGTTCCCAGCACGAGGCACGCCGCGCCGCCGATGCGGGCGCTGAGCTTGCGTGACGGTCGTCGGGTCGGGGTCAATTCGTCGTCTCCCTTCGAGATGAAAGCGTATTCGGGACGCCTTATTAGGTATCCCTAACCGTAGACCAAACCAGGCCGAGGGAAGGCGGTCGGCATACTCGCGGCCTATGGACGACGCGCCCGAGGAGCCCGATTCACCGCGGATCCGCACCGGCCGCATCGGCCGCACGGCCGGGGTCGGGGGGATGGTCGCGCGCCAGGGGATCGGGTGGGCTGGAACCCGGATCGCCAACCTCGGCCGCGACGAGGAGCGGCGGCAGGAGAAGACCGACGAGCGGGTAGGCAAGATCGCCGTGCAGATCGCCAAGCAGCTCGGGGAGATGAAGGGCGCGGCGATGAAGATCGGCCAGGTGCTCGCGACCGTCGAGATGCCGGGGCTCTCCGAGCAGGGGCAGGAGGAGTTCCGGGCGGCGCTCGCCCAGCTTCGCGACAACGCGCCGAAGTTCGGCTACGAGGACATCCGCAAGGTGATCGAGGAGGACCTGGGAGGGAAGGTCTCAGACCACTTCGCCGAGTTCGATCGCGAGGCGTTCGCCGCCGCGTCGATCGGCCAGGTCCATCGCGCGGTCACCCACGAGGGCGAGGTCGTCGCGGTCAAGGTCCAGTACCCGGGGATCGCCGAGGCGGTCGAGATCGATCTCCGCAACCTCCACCTGATCCTGCGGCTGGTCAAGCGGATGGCGCCGGGGCTCGACGTCAAGGCCGTCGGCGGCGAGATCCGCGAGCGCATCACCGAGGAGCTCGACTACGAGATGGAGGCGCTCAACCACCGCGCGATGGAGCGGGCGTTCCGCGGCCATCCCTTCGCGGTCGTCCCGCCGGTGCACACGGCGCTCTCGAGTCGGCGCGTGCTCGTCACCACCTACCTCGAGGGCAAGCGCTTCGATGAGGTCAAGAAGCTCGACGAGGCGACCCGCGACCGCTACGGCGAGATCGTCTTCCGCTTCTTCTTCGACCGCAGTCGCACGCTGATGGTGTTGGGCGACCCGCACCCCGGCAATTACCTGCTGCTCGAGGACGGGCGCGTCGGCTTCCTCGACTTCGGGATGGTGCGGCGCGTCCCGGCCGCACACTTCGAGCTCGAGCGACAGCTGGGGCAGGCGATCGAAGAGGAAGACGCCCAGCGGGTCCACGAGCTTCTGACCGAGCTCGGCTACCTGCCCGACCCCGACGACTTCGAGCCGCAGGACCTGCTCGAGCAGGTGCGGGGCGGGGCGGAGTGGCTGTTCGTGCGCGGTTTCCGGCGGCTCGATCCCGACTACGCCCGCGATCTGATCGAGCGCACCAGCTCCCCGCGTAGCCCCCACTACGAGAACATGAAGCGGCAGACGGTGCCCGCCGCCTCGCTTCTGATGCGACGGCAGGAGGGGCTCGTCTTCATCACGCTGGCCGACCTGCGCGCGGGCGCCGACTGGGCCCGGATCGCCGCCGAGTACTTCTCCAACGAGCCCCCGAGCACCCCGCTGGGCGAGGAGGAGCGGGCGTACTTCGAGGCGTCCGCGTAGGCGCCGACCGGCGCGACGGCCCACGCCGCCCCCGGCCTGAGCACTCGACCTCCCTTTCCGGTCGAACCTCGTCCGTTTTCGGAGGCCGACCGCCGGCGCCCGACCGTGCGTAGGCGATGCGGCCCCGGGGTACATGTAGGGCGAACCCCGATTGGAGGAGCCATCGTGTCCGCATCCGTCCCCGTAGTCCTGATCGTCGTCGGGATCGTCCTCGCCGCCCTCGTCTCGACCTTGCTCGGCGGCGTCTTGATCATCGCCGGCCTGGTGCTGCTATTCGTCTCCTACTCCGGCAGGGGCCGATCGACCCGGCGTGCCTAGCGCAGCCCGCACCTAAACCCTCGGCCGCTCGACCTCCCTTTTCCGGTCGAACCTCGTCCGTTTTCGGAGGTCGACGCCGCTCGTGCCGCCCGCCGTCCGGCTCCACGGCCCGCTCTCAGCGGTGCCGGGCTGCCGCCGAGGCAACCCCGCCGAGATGCGCCTGGCGGGACGATCTCTCCCGCGAGCCGTATCTCGATGAGCACCTCAGGCCCCTGCTCCGGGGCGATGGGCTTACGAGAGGAGCATGAAGGCTCTGCGGCTCGCGCGTGGGCATCGCCGGTGACCACCGAACGCGGCTCCTCCCAGCCCCTTCGGTGCCCTTCGCCCAACCATGGGAGCCCTAAGGCGCATCAGCGCTCGCGAACCCAGGTACCCCGCTGACCCGATCGGGCTGCTCAGCGCGCCCGCTACTCAGCGCGGGCGCTTGAACTGCGTCGTCATCGCCCGGTCCCACATCCGGTCGGTGAGCAGCGCCCGCTGGCCGATCGCCAGCTTCGCCGAGGGCGTCACCGTGTAGCGGGGCCGCGGCCTCTCGGCGGAGAGCGCCTTCTCGATCGTCTTCGCCACCGCATCGGGACCGCCGCCGAGCTTGGCCATCGGCCCTTCGTAGGCGTCCGCGGTTGTCTGCGCCACCTGCCGGTTGAACTCGGAGTAGGGACCGTCCTCGGTTTCCGCGACCGACCCGTGCGCCGTCTCGCCGAAGGACGTCGTGATCAGCCCCGGCTCGATCAGGACGACGTCGACGCCGAAGCCGGCCAGCTCCCAGCGCATCGCGTCTGAGATCGCCTCCAGCGAGTACTTGGTGGCGTGGTAGATGCCGCCGCCGGGGAAGGTGAGCTTGCCGCCCATCGAGCCGATGTTCACGATCCGGCCGTCGCGCAGCTCGCGCATCTTCGGCAGCACGAGCTGGCACATCCGCAGGAGCCCGAAGACGTTGGTCTCGAACTGCCGCCGCACCGAATCGAGCGGGATCGACTCGACCGCTCCCGACTGGCTGTAGCCGGCGTTGTTGACGAGAGCCCAGACCGCGCCCTCGGCCTCCTCGACCGCGGCCACGGCGGCGCTCATGGAGTCCTCGTCGCAGACGTCGAGCGCAAGCGTGCGACAGCCCGCGGCCTCGAGGTCGGCGAGCGTTTCGACCTTGCGGGCGGTGGCGTAGACGGTGTAGGGACCCAGGCCCGCGAGGTGGCGGGCCGTCTCCCGGCCGATCCCGGTCGAGCATCCCGTGATCAGGACCGCCCTCTTTCCGCCGCTGCCCTCGCTCATCTCAACCCTTCGTAGCCGACCGCTTCGCGGCGACCCTAGTACGTTCGCACCCGTGGAGCCCAAGCCCGAGATCGACTTCGAGCACTTCCTCGGCGTCGACATGCGCGTCGGCCGCGTCGTCGCGGTCGACGACTTCCCGGAGGCGCGCAAGCCCGCCTGGAAGCTGACGATCGACTTCGGCGACGACATCGGGACCAAGAGGTCCTCGGCGCAGATCACCAACTACACGCGCGAGCAGCTCGAGGGCTCGCTCGTCGTCGCCGTCGTCAACTTCCTGCCGCGGCAGGTCGGCCCGGTGCGCTCGGAGGTCCTCGTTCTGGGAGCCCTCAACGACGAGCACGGCGTCCTCATCCTGCGCCCCGACGGCGACGCGAAGCCCGGCGACCCGATCGCCTAGAAGCGGCCGCAGCGGCCAGTCACGCGGGCGCGCGGCAAGGGCATCCCACGGGCGCCCCGCCACGTCGCGCCGCCTCCGCGCCCTGCGAGCTCGCGCTCGGCGCTCACCTCCCGCCGGGCCGCGCGCCGCCTGCGTTGCCATTTGAATCCGCTATCCGGACCAAAATGGCAGCGCGTGGCGCGGGTCACGGGAATTCGCAGCGCGCATGAGCAGCAGCGCACACGGCGCCGCAGCGCGACCAACGAAGCGTCACGGGCGGCACGGCGCGCCGCTCTATAGCCTTCCGCGCCGTCATGGACGTCTCCGGAGCAGGTGCGATCGTCAGCGGCGGGGCCTCGGGTCTCGGGGAGGCGACCGTGCGGCGTCTGCACGCGGCGGGCGCCCACGTCGTCATCGCCGACCTCAACGCCGAGAAGGGCGAGGCGCTTGCCGCCGAGCTTGGCGAGCGCGCCGAGTTCGTCTCCACCAACGTCACCGACGAGGACCAGGTCCTCGTCGCCGTCGACACCGTCGCCGCGCCGCGCGGCCTCCGGATCGGCGTCGCCTGCGCGGGCATCGGCTGGGCGCAGCGGGTCACCGGCAAGCAGGGACCGCACCCGCTCGACCTCTTCCGCAACGTCATCGAGGTCAACGTCATCGGCACCTTCAACCTGATGCGCCTTGCGGCCACCCGGATGAACGACAACGAGCCCGATGAGGGGGGCGAGCGCGGCCTCTTCGTCTCCACAGCCTCGGTTGCCGCCTTCGACGGCCAGATCGGCCAGATCGCCTACTCGGCGTCCAAGGGCGGGATCGTCGGGATGACGCTTCCCGCAGCCCGCGACCTCTCCAGCCGCGGGATCCGCGTGATGGCGATCGCGCCGGGACTCTTCGACACGCCGCTGCTGGCGGCGCTCCCCGAGCCCGCCCGCGAGGCGCTCGGCAAGACGATCCCCTTCCCGAGTCGTCTCGGGCAGCCCGCGGAGTTCGCCGAGCTCGTGCACTCGATCGCGATCAACCCGATGCTCAACGGCGAGACGATCCGGCTCGACGGCGCGATCCGGATGCCGCCGAAGTAGCCCGGCCGGCCGGCGAGCAGGCTCTAGGCGCCGCTGTCGTCGTCGGGGTAGGCGAAGTGGATGTGGTCGGTGCCGACCGTGATGAACGCGTGGTCGGAGGTCTGCGCGCCGCCGTTCGCAACTCGCTCGATCACGGTCGCGTCGGTGAGCGCGACGAAGCGCAGCTCGTGGCGGTTGATGAAGTCCGAGAAGCGGCTCAGGTAACCCTCTGTGGGCAGGTGGATGTCGCCCACTATCCGGTGGTTGAGCGTCTCGAGGACGACGCGCTCTTTCCTCGTTCCTTCCATACGAGGCTTTCTATCGGCCCGGCGCGCCGAGCCTGAACCCCCGTCTACATTCTGGGCCGATGCGCCCGCCACGTGCACTGCTCGCGATCGCCGCCGGAGCCGCCGCGCTCACCGCCGCCGGAGCCGCGCACGCCGCGCCCGCCCCGCGGATCCAGGTTGGCGGCCCGAGCTCCCCGAGCGAGCCGAAGGTGGCCATCGTCGGCGGGCCCCGATCGCTGAAGGGGGACCGCTTCAAGGTTCGCGACGCCACCGGGAGGGTCGTTCTGCGCGGGCGCCTGCGGCGTGCGCCGGGCACGCCCGCCCCCTGGGACCACGCGTACCGCGCCGACCTCAGCCGCGTCACCGAGCCCGGCCGCTACCGGGTGCGGGTGGGGAAGCTCACGTCGCGCCCCTGGACCGTGACCGACGGCGCCGAGAGCGCCGGCATCGACGCCATCCTCGCCTACTTCCGCGCCAATCGCGACGGCACCGAGCCCTCCCCGATCCACGGCCCCGCCCATCTCAACGACGCGGTCATCCACCCCGACAGCCCGGTTCTTCCCGGCCAGGCGATCGACATGACCGGCGGCTGGATGGACGCCGGCGACATGCTCCACTTCACGCAGACCACCGCGTTTGCGACGGCGTTGCTCGAGGCGGCGGCGAGGCTCGCGCCCTCCGATGCGCCCGCGCTCACCACCGAAGCAGACGTCGGCCTGCGCTGGCTGCTGAAGGCGCACCCGGCCCCGGGAGTGTTCGTCGCCCAGGTCGGCGACGAGCGTGACCACGACCTCGGCTTCCGCGACCCCGCCGACGACGACATGAGCGCCGATCCGGGGATCGGCATCCGCTTCGCCTATCCGGAGATCGGCGGCGACCTCGGCGGCAAGGCAGCCACCGCGCTCGCGCTCGGCTACATCCGCACCGGGGACTCGCAGTACCTCGCCGCCGCCGAGGACTGGTACGCGGCCGGGCTCGACGCCGCCCGCCCGGCGCGGCCGCTCAAGCGCGCCGGCTACCCGGCCTACGCCGCCAACTTCTACGCCGCTCCCAACTGGAAGGACTCGATGGCCTCGGCCGCGGTCGAGCTCTACCGGGCCTCATGCCTTGCCGGAGCCTGCGACGGCGCCTACTCCGACCAGTTCCGTGACATCCTCTCCGACTCCAAGCAGACGGGCCCCTACGCGGCGATGGGCGCCGTCGACGACTTCGCCTCCTTCGGCGAGGCCGAGGCCTGCGGCGCCTTCGGCCCCGCCCCCGAGGTCACGGAGGACATGCGCACCCTCGGCTGCCGCCTGCTGAAGCAGAACGGCGCCATCGCGAGCAGGCAGGCCGCCTCAAACGCCTTCGGTATGCCCGGCTACTTCTCATGGGGGACGACAGCGCAAAACGGCGCCGCCGGCGCGCTCGCGGCGCTCTCGACCGCCGCCCCGGGCGCTCCCGCCGCAAAGGCGTGCCGCACGGCTGCCGGCGCCCGCGACTACCTGCTCGGCCGCAACCCCTACGGCGCGAGCTTCGTCGTCGGCTACGGCCCACGCGCGCCCGAGCACCCGCACCACTGGGGCTCGGTCTTCGGCAAGGGGATCCCCGCCGGGGCCGTCGTCGGCGGCCCCGCGCCGCGCGGTGAGATCCGCTCCCAGGGCTTCCCGGTCCGCGGCAAGCTCGGAACCTCGTTCGCCACCTACGAGGACCGCCGCGCCGACTACGTCACCTCCGAGCCCGCGATCGACTACTCCGCGCCGTCGATCCTGCTGCTCGCCGCGCTCCGCGCTCACTGCTGAGGCGGTGCCGCCGTCGAGGTTGGAAACTCCCCCGCGCGGGCATCTGGATCCGCGGAGAGAGAGGAGAACCCGATGACCCTTCCCGAGTCCTACGAGCAGGCGGTCGCCGAGCACGAATGGCAGGTGCCCGAGCGCTACAACATCGCCGCCGACGTCTGCGACAAGCACGATCCCGACAAGCTCGCGATGATCTGGGAGCGCTTCGACGGCGAGCGCCGCGACCTCAAGTGGGGCGAGCTGCAGGAGCTCGCCAACCGCGCCGCCAACCTCCTCCGCGACCACGGCGTCGCCAGGGGCGACCGCGTCGCGGTCGTGCTGCCGCCGACCCCCGAGACCGCCGCGATCTTCTTCGGCACGTGGAAGCTCGGTGCGCTTCTGCTCTCGATGTCGGTCCTCTATGGGGACGACGGCATCCGCCACCGGCTCGAGGACTCCGAGCCCAAGGTGCTCGTCACCGACGCCGCCAACGTCGACCGCTTCGACGCCTCCCTCGTCGACGAGGTGCTCGTCCTCGACGAAGCACTGCTCGCGAGCGCAGCGAGCAGTTATCTATGCGAGGACACCGCCGCCGACGATCCCGCGCAGCTCTACTACACGTCCGGGACCACCGGGAAGGCGAAGGGCATCGTCCACGCCCACCGCTACATCCTCGCCCACGAGGAGTTCGTCTACTGCCACGACATCCGCGACGGCGAGCGCTTCCACGGCATGGGCGAGTGGGCCTGGGCTGCGGGAATCTCGCCGCTGCTCGGCCCGTGGCGGCTCGGCGCCGTCCAATGCGTCTACCAGCGCGAGGGCGGCTTCGACCCGCCCAAGCAGCTCGACTTCCTCTCCCGTCACGAGGTCACCAACGTCTTCACGACACCGACGGCGATGCGGGCGATGATGGCCATCGAGGCCGCGGGGGAGAAGTACCCGCAGAAGTTCCGCATCGTCTGCAGCGCCGGTGAGCCGCTCAATCCCGAGGCGATCCGCTGGTTCCGCGAGCAGTACGGGATCACCGTGCTCGACTACTACGGCCTGACCGAGAGCTACCCGCTCTGCGCGAACTTCCCGTTCATGGAGGTCCGCGAGGGATCGATGGGGAGGGTGATGCCCGGCTGGGACGTGCAGATCCTCGACGAGGACGAGAACCCCGTCGAGCAGGGGGAGCGCGGTGAGATCTGCCTGCGCGCCCGCTCCAACCCCCACTACCCGCTCGGCTACTGGCGCATGGAGGACGCCTCCGAGGAGACCTTCGGCGGCGAGTGGTTCCACTCCAAGGACGCTGCCACCCAGGACGAGGACGGCTACGTCTGGTACGCGGGCCGCGCCGACGACGTGATCATCGCCGCCGGCTACCGCATTGGCCCCTTCGAGGTGGAGTCCGCCTGTCTCGAGCACGACGCGGTCGCCGAGGCCGCCGCCGTCGCCTCACCCGACGAGGTCAAGGGCAACGTCGTCAAGGCGTTCATCGTCCTCGCCGATGGCCACGAGGGCTCCGACGACCTCGCCGCCGACATCCGCAAGTTCGTGCGCGAGCGCCTCAGCGCCTACGCCTATCCGCGCAAGGTCGAGTTCGTCACCGAGCTCCCGAAGACCCTCACCGGGAAGATCCGCCGGATCGAGCTGCGCGAGCAGGAGCGCGAGGCGGCCGAGGCGGGGACCTGACGACCCTCCGTTCGGCTGGTGCAGCGCACCAATTCCACCGCTAGGCTCCGCCTGAACCTGAAAGGTCGGTCGTGAATCGAGTAGTCACTTGTTTCGTTGTGGTCGCTATCGCGATCGGCTGTGGATCCGCGCAGGCAAGCGCCGCGACCACGGTCGGTCAGACGTTCGTGCCCGCCGTCGCGTGTAACAGCGGCAGCGCTCTCACGTACACCGAGTCGCAGACCGCCTCGGCCTCGGCGTCCTACACGGTGCCCAGCTCGGGTGTGCTCACGTCGTGGAGTCACCGCAGCGCGACCCCCGCCGTTCCCACCATGCGCTTCAAGGTCGGGCGGTTGGTCAGCGGTACCTCCTACAAGATCGTCGGCGAGAGCGGGTTGCAGTCGCCCGTCGCGAACACCCTCAACACCTACCCCGTCCGCATCCCGGTGCAAGCCGGCGACGTGCTCGGTTTCGCCTTCACCGGGGACTCGAATCCGTGCGTGGGAGGCGCCGCCGCAGGTACCACCGTTCGCTACGTGGGCTTCGATCCGGCGTCGGGATCGACCGCGGACTTCTCCTCGTCCCTGACCTATCCGATTGACATCTCCGCGACGCTCGAAGCCGATGCCGACGGCGACGGGTACGGCGACGAGACCCAGGATTCGTGCCCGAACCTCCCCGACGTGCACACGGGGACGTGTGACTTCAGCCCACCCGAGACGACGATCGAGTCCGAGCCGAAGTCGAAGGTCAAGAGCACCAAGAAGACGACCTACGCGGAGTTCACCTTCGCTTCAACCAAGGCCGGATCGTCATTCGAATGCCAGGTCGACGGCGGCTCCTTCGGCGGCTGCAGCTCACCGCTGATCGTCAAGGCCGGTAAGGGCACCCACCAGTTCGCCGTCAGGGCGATCGGCCCGAACGAGGTCACCGACCCGACGCCGGCGACGTACTCGTGGTCGGTGAAGGTCAAGAAGAAGCACAAGAAGAAGTAGCGCCGGCCTTCGAGGCCCAAGACCGCCCTCTTCCCAGGGACAGGGACGCCGCAACAGCGGTCTTCCCGTCGCCCAACTGCGCCCCCGCGTTCGACGCGCGCCGCGGGCTCGCTAGCCCTTCGGCGCTGCCGCCCTCCGCCTCGCCGGGGCTCCGGCTCAGCTGTCGCTGAGCCGGAGGATGCCGCCGATCGCGCCGAGGTAGGCGTCGCCGTTCGGCCCGAGCGCGAGGCCCGCGTAGTTGTTGTTGTAGGTGAGACCCGAGCCCGCGTACTTCATCCAGGCGGTCTTGCCGGTCCGGTAGTCGATCGCCGTGAAGAAGTAACCCTGGTCACCGAGCGGGTCCTCGGGGCGGGAGTAGGTGTAGATCAGGCCGGTCTTGGTCGAGAGCTTCGGTACGACCGTCGGCGAGCGGACCTCGGTGTTGGTCCACTTCTTGACGCAGCCCTTGCCGTTCTTCTTGACGTCGACGCGGGCGAAGCCGGGCTCGGTCAGCGCTCCGGCCGTCGGCCCGAACGGGTCCTGGTAGCCGTAGTTGTTCTCGACGATCAGCGACCGCTTCGTGCCGATCAGCGAGTTCTCGGTCGCGCTCGCGCCCTTGCTGAACACCGGCACCTTGCAGACGATCCGCTTCTCGCCCTTCTTCAGGTTCTTCTTGTTCCTGTAGACGACGATGCTCATCGGGTCGGCGTTGTCGGTGATCGCGGAGTAGCCGTCCTCCATGATCGTCGGGGTGGTACCCGAGCCGGCGTCGACCTGGCTCGGCTTGACGATCCCGGAGTTCGGATAGCCCTTCTGCCAGATGATCCGCGGCCTGTTCTTCTTGTTGGCCTTGAAGCGGTACATGCGCTTGTCGCTGACGATGTAGACGCCGTCGGCGGCCACCGAGAAGGAGTTCTCGATCTCCTCGTCGAGCTGCACGTACTCGATGTCACCGGTCTTCGGGTCGAGCGTTCCGACCTTGCCGTTCGACTTCGAGACGAACCAGATCAGGCCGTTGTAGTCGGGCAGCGCCGAGGTGATCCGCTCGGTCGACGCGTCGAGCGCCGAGGTCAGGTCGTAGTCCTTCTCGAGCGTCAGCGTGCTGCCGTCGGCGCCCTGGCCGAGCACGTAGATGTGGTCGGTCCGGGTCGCGACCCAGATCCGGTCCTTGTTGTCGAGGAAGAAGTAGCCGCCGCCCGCGAAGTTCTGGAACTCCTTGGTGCCCGCCGGGTTGGGCGCCGTCGGCAGGTCGTAGGTGGAGATCGGAGCCAGCGTCTCGGGGTCGATGATCCGCGCCTGCGGGGCGAACGGGATCGACGGGCAGACGGTCACGATCCGGCCCTTGGAGTCGAACGCGATCGAGCCGCACAGCGACGAGGGGTAGCCGTAGGAGCTCACGGTCGGGTTTTGCCCGAGCGGGCCGGGGCGGTTGTAGGAGTCGGTCATCCACGAGTCGTTGTGGATGTTCGAGTTCGGGTCCTTCGCCATGAAGGGGTTCTGGTCCGGCTTCGTCGGGTTCGGGATCGGGTTCGCCGTTGCGGCCGCCCCCGAGAACTCCGGCAGGGAGGTGGCGCCGCCGCTGACGATCGGCGCGGCGCCGGCGGTGGCCGCGGCGCTGAACGCGGCGGCGATGACGAAGACGAATGCGGCGCAGAACCGCGCGAAGGTGGACTTCACTGGGGAACCTCTCTCCTAAGGGTGGGGGAGGAACCTAACCGGTCTGTTTACAACTTGTCAAGTTGACAATGCGTAAACGCCATTTAGGATGGCGGCGTGAGCCCCCGCACCGACAGCGCCGCCCGCCGGATGAACTCCGAGGAGCGCCGCTCGCAGCTGACCGAGGCGGCGGTCGACATCGCCGCTGTCGGCGGCTTTCAGGCGCTCACCCTCGACGCCGTAGCCGAGCGCGCCGGGGTCACCCGCAACCTCATCTACCACTACTTCCCGCGCGGGCGCCCCGACCTGGTCCTCGCCGCCGTCGACTACGCCGGTGAAGAGCTGACCCACAACTGGCTCACCGACTCCGACGTGCCGCTCGATGAGCGCCTCGCCCAGAACTTCGCCCGCTTCTTCGAGCACGCGCTCGAGCCCTCGCGGGTCTGGCTGGTGCACCGCCACGGCCGCATGCTCGGCGACCCCGAGGTCACGGCGCTCGGCGAGCGCTACCGCGCGGTCGTCGTCCGCGCCGTCGCCCTCAACCACTTCGGCACCGAGGAGCCCGGACCGGCAGCGACCGCGGCCCTCCGCGCCTACCTCGACTTCGGCGAGCGCGCGCTCGACGAGTGGCGCGAGCGCGGCCTCGACGCGAGCGAGGTCTACCCGCTGCTCGCTGACACGCTGCTGGCGGTCGTCGCCTCGGTCAAGGAGAAGGAGGGGGCTTAGGGGGAGCGTTCCAGCAGCGCGATGATCCGCTGCGCCTCGCCGGCGAAGCGGTCGATCTCGGTGCCGGGGGTGGTTCCCTCCGTGCGCATGTAGACGCAGGCCGACCGCGGCGCCGTCGACAACCCATAGCCCGCGGACGTCGCCGCCTCGACGGCGTCGGCGGGCAGCTCCGCTCCGATGCCCGGAGCGCCCATGTCCTCGGGATCGATCCAGACCGTCGGCAGTCGCGCCTCGGTCCGCACCGCGACCGCCACGTACTCGATCTCCATGTCGACGATGCTCGAGTACTGCAGCCACGCGACGCTGCCCTCGCGGCCGCCCTCGGGGAGCGGGCCGGTCGCGACCGCGGTCGCGGCGCCCGGCATCGCCAGCCCGATGTGGCGGGCGTGGAACTGGGCCGGCGACTCCGGCTCCATGCCGCGATCGGCCGCGTACTTCGCGGTCCCGTCGTCCTCGGCCCCGACCCTCGCGAGCCACAGGATCGACTTGATGATCCGCCCGTGCTTGGGCGCCGTCGCGAACTTCGCGTAGGCCTCGGCGCTGTCGACGACGCCGGGCTCACCGATGATCTGCGCCTCCTCGAGCACCTCGTCGCGGATCCGGGAGGCGACCCGCGAGCCGTTCTCCAGCAGGACGTCGAGCAGCGCCGGCTCGACCTCGCCGCTCGTCGATCCCTCCTGTCCGCGCCAGTTCGGCGTCTCGCAGTGGAAGACCCCAAGGTCGAGCTTGAAGCCGAAATCGACCGGCGTCGAGTGCGCGAGCCAGTCGATGAAGCTGGGGGTGAACAGCTGGTAGATCCAGTTCTGGGCCTGGCCCGCGGCGACCTCGACCTTGTAGCGCCGCTCGAGCTCGACGCTCTCGAACACCTGCGACTGCTTCGGGCGGTTGTCGTTGTCCCAGGCGTACATCGCGCCGCCGATCGTGTCGGGGCGGCAGCCGAGGAAGGGGACGTAGCCGACCGACTCGGGGATCCGGCAGATCATCAGCGTGTGCTGGCCGGCGACGTCCATCCCGAAGGTGGTGCCGAAGACGGCCTGGTGGCGGAGTCGCCCGATCGCCCCGCCCGGCAGCACTCCCGTGAGCGACCAGACCGCGTGCTTGACCGGCCCCGGCTGCTGGGCGGCGGGGACGTAGCCGGGCCACGGTGATTCCTCGCGCAGCACGAGACCGTGCTCGGCTCCGTAGGCGCGCAGCTTCTCCTCGCTGCGGCGCAGGCCCTCGAGCGCCTCGTCCTCGCCGCTCATCGATCGATCCAGAAGCGCCGCTTCAGCGGCTTTTCCTCCCGGTTTCCGCTCCCGTCGGTAGCGCGGATGCGGAAGGTGTGCCGGCCGGTCCGCGAGACCTTCACCCGCCGCGGCGAGACGCAGTTGCGACGCCACGGACGGTCGTCGAGGCGGCACTCGAAGGTCGCCGGTTCGTTCGCTTCGAACCGGAACTTGGGCTTCTTTCCCCGCGGGTAGTGGCGCTTGGGCTTCTTGCCCTTGAACCTTGTGTTCGGAGCCTTCACGTCGGCCATGTACGCGGCGAGATCGGTCGTGTCGGCGTCCGGTGGCAGGTAGGCGGCGGAGCGGAAGTGCTCGCTGAGGAGTTCGCTCGCTGGGGTTCCGTCCACCTCGCGAGCGAGGAGCTGCGCGCGTGCGGAGGTGTCGCCGTCGAGCCACAGGCGGTTCCACAGCAGCCAGTAGTGGGCGAGCAGTTGGTGCTGGGCCTCGGTTCCGCCTCTGGAGAAGTCCGCGTGGTCAAAGCCGCGGAGGACGAGCTGCATCGCTGGAACCCCCGCTGAGCGCCACAGCGAGAAGCCCGCGAGCTTGAGGTCGTCGGGCGTGTAGGTCGGGTTGTCCTCGCAGGGCAGATCCATCGCGAAGCTGAGCGCCGGCACCGCTGGGTTCACCTCCCCGGCCGGAGCCTTCACGCACTCGTCCTGGGCCCCGCCGGGATCGCCGGTGGTGTAGCGGCGCAGGGTGTCGAGCGCGATGACCGCGGTGACGCCGGGCTCCCCGAGCCCCTGTAGGAGGCTGCTGGTGATCGAGCCGAGCGAGTGCCCGGCGAGGGTGATTCGCGAGGTGTCGGTCGCGTCCGCATACGGGTTCGCGGGGGAGCGCGCGAAGGCGAGCGCTGATCTCATCGCATCCATCGCGTTGATGAACGAACCCTGCGTAGTCGCCTCTGCCGGGGAGGTCCAGACCATCGACGTATATCCGTGACCGGCGAGCATCCGCGCGGCCCAGTGCAGGCCGCACTGGGAGCCGCCGAGGCCGTGCTGGAGGACGACGAGCGGGCGCTTTCCGGGGTAGGCGAGCGCGTCGGCGGGCCGGAAGATGGTCCCCGTATACGAGGCGATCCCGCTCGGCTGGTTCAGCGACGGGATCGCGATCGCAGTTCCCTCGGAGGCTCCCATCCAGGGCTGGACGGGATCGCCCGGGCAGGGCTCGTAGGCGGCTGCGTTGGACGCGACCGCGAGCGAGGTGACGAGCGCGACGGGGAGCGCCAGCGCTGCCGCAAGGGCCCGGCGCCTCACGATCGCGCGGCCGTCCCGCCGACCCGCTCCGGCTCGTGCTCTCGCTTCTCGGTCGCGCCGGTGACGGCGCTCGCGTCCGCGCCCTTCGGCTTCGTCAGGTCAGCCGGAGGGTGTTTGACGGCCTCCTTGGCGTAGCGCTTGTGGGCGCGCTTCATCTTCTTCTCGTCGTAGTGCTTGCGCGCCCACGCCGACTCGGGCTTGGCCAACCGCAGCGCTCCGATGAAGCCGACGAGCTGGATGTAGATGCCGACGACGCCCCAGATCAGCTTGCCCTTGCGGAAGCAGATGTAGGCGAGAAAGAGGCCGATCGAGATCGTGATCGCGATCGAGACGATCGCCTCGACGCTGGTGCCGCTGTCCTCGGCGCTGCCGATGCCGAGCGGGTAGACCCCGACGAGCATGAAGCCGCTGGCGATCGTGAAGACGATCACCGCGTCGATCGACTGCCGGCCCTGCTCGGACCAATAGACGTCCTCGAGGTGGAGCCAGAGCGCGAACTCGTCGAGCGTCAGCGCGGCGCCGATCCCGAACATGATCGCCGTCACCTCCAGTGGCGGCTGCAGCGCGATCGAGACGAGCCCCGACACCAGCAGCAGGGAGATCCCCCAGACGAGATGGTGGATATGGGTGTCGCCGGCTTCGACGTTGCCGAGCCAGGAGAAGCGGTCGGTGCGGATCGAGTGGGTGATGAAGCGGGTGATGCCGAACGTGACGCCGAAGGCGATCAGCATGAACAGGATCGGTTGGTTGCCCTGCTCCACCACGTGCTCGGTGTAGGTGCTCCAAACAGTTGCGAGCGGGACGTCCATCGCGGATCAGCCTACGCGGGCCGGCGTAGTCGCGAGCCGCGCCGGGCCGCGATGACGGGCGCGTGGCGGCGGGCTACCGGGCGACCGGAGGCGCGGCGCGAACGCCGGCGGTTCGCGCCGAGGGCCGAAGTCCCGTCAACCGCAGGCTGCCGAGGAACGCCACCGGAGCCGCCGCGAGCGCGAGCATCGCGATCAGCCAGGTGGAGCGCGTATCCGACCCCGAGCCGATCGCGTGGGCGAGTCCGAGGACGAACACGATCCCCGTCCACCTGTGCAGCTTCCTCCAGAGCGCCGTCCCGATCGAGCTGCGGACGTAGAAGCTCAAGGTGAACGCGAGCGCGAGCCATCCCGCGATGACTCCGAGCCCGGTCCACAGTGGGTTGACGGGCATGGTGAAAGGAACGGCGATCTCCGCCACCGTGGGGCGCAGGAAGCCGTCGCCGAGCAGCAGCAGGCCGTGGCCGGCGATCGCTCCGACCGAGACCAGCGCCACCGCCTCGTGCAGCACCTTGAAGCGGGCCGCCACTCCGGGTCGCTTTCCGATGCGCGTCGAGAGGGCCAGGCCGAAGCCGACCGAGGCCGACGTCAGCAGGAGCGCGACGATTCCCAGCGATCGGCTCGCGAGCCAGAACAGGTGCGAGGTCGGATCGACCGCGGCCGCGATCATGCCGCCCCTTCGAGCGCCAACCGGCTCGTCCCCACCTCGCCGATCAGCTCGACCTCCCCGGAGTCGAGCACCAGAGCGCCGCCGCCGGGAGCGAGTAGGCGGCGCGCCCGGCTGGGTCCGGCGAGGAGTGCCGTCTTCGCGAGGACTTCGGCCCGGGTCGCGGTCGGCGCGAACGCGGTGGCCTGGACGACCCCGGTCCACGCCGGCAGGCCGGTCGAGGGGTCGATCAGGTGGTGGAGGTAGGAGTCGCCCGACCGCCAGATCCGATTCCGGAGACCGCTGGTGGCGACTCCCCCGGCGCTGACTTCGAGGAAGAGCGCCGAACGTTCGTCGAAGGGGTGGAGAATCTCGACGCTCCGGGCCCGCTGCGAGCGGCCACCGATGCGCAGGTCGCCTCCGCAATCCACGGCGAACGACGTGTACTCGCGAAGGCGCCTCGAAGTCAGGTCCGCGATCAGCCCCTTGCCGATGCCGCCGCTGTCGATCCGCATCCCGGGAGGGCGGCTCACCAAACCCTGCGCCGGGTCCGCGCGCACCTCTTGCCAGCGCGCGGTCGGCGCCGCACCCGCCGGCCGGCGCTCGGGCGCGACGGCGAGTGCGCTGCGAAGGTCGGCGGGCTCCGCCCCGGCGCGGGAGCTCCCGTACCCGATGCGCTCCAGCTGGTTCACCACCGCCGAATCCACGAGCCCGCCGCTGGCGGCTGCGGCTCGCCGCGCCTCGAGCACCAACCCCGCCACGAGCGGCCCGGCCACGACATCCCGGTCGGCGCTCGCGTTCATCCGCGAGAGCGCGCTGCTCGGCTCGAATCGGGACAGCTCCCGGTGGAAGCCGCGCATCAACGCCTCCAGCTCCAGCGCCATCAGCTCCGGGGGTGCCGCGGCCTCGGCGGTCGGCGCCCCAATCAGGATCCGCACCCTGGAGCCGAGCAGATCAAAGCTGCGTTCGACCTCGCTCCGCATCTCAGGAGGTGCTGGTCTGGACCGGGGTGGGCAGGGGCGCGGGGGTCGCCGACTGGGCGAGGACGGCTCCCTCGCCCTCCTCGCCCTCGCCTTCGCTGACCGAGAGCGCGGGCTGGGTCGTCCTCTTGCTCGCGGCCTTCGTCCCCGATCCGATCACGGGATCTCCTCCGCGCGCCATCTGCAGAGTCAGCCCGCTGAAGATCAGGGCGACGGCGACGGCGCTGATGGCGGCGGCGCGCAGGATGGTCGTCGAGAGCGCGAGTCGCCGGAGAGGTGGGCGGCGTGGGCGCCGAGGGGGTGGAGGAGGGGGCGCGGATCGCATGTGGCGAGAATCCCGCGGCTCGCCTATGGCGAGCTAAGCACTTCGTTAGATGTCTCTGAGATTGCGAGGCGCGGATTCCTCACGCGCCTACGATCGGACCCCGATGCGCATCCTCATCGCCGAAGACGAGCGCGGCATAGCCGACTTCCTCTCGCGCGCCCTCGAATCCGAGGGGTTCGTGACGACGTGCTCTGGCGACGGTGCCGAGGCCGAGGCGCTCGCCCTCGGCGGTGACTTCGACCTGCTGCTCCTCGACCTGATGCTGCCGCGGCGAAGCGGGCTGGAGGTCCTCGAGACGGTTCGTCGCGAGCGACCCGAGCTCCCGGTGATCGTGCTCACGGCCCTCGGGCAGAAGCAGGACGTGGTCGAGGGGCTCGATCGTGGCGCGGACGACTACATCACCAAGCCGTTCGACCTCGACGAGCTGCTTGCCCGCGTCCGCGCTCAGCTCCGCCGTCCGGCTCAGCGAGATCCGACGCGATTGGTCGTCGGTGACCTGGAGCTCGACCTGCGAACCCGGGAGGTGCGAAATCGCGGCGAGGAGGTCCGGCTGACGACGCGCGAGTTCGAGCTGCTCGTCTACCTGATGCGGCATCCCAATCAGGTCCTCTCTCGCGAGCAGATCTTGAGCGCTGTCTGGGGGTACGACTTCGATCCGGGCACGAACGTCCTCAGCGTCTACATCAACTACCTGCGGCGCAAGCTCGAGGTCGACGGCGAGCCGGCGCCGATCGAGACGGTGCGCTCGGCGGGCATCCGGCTGGTGGGGCCACGTGTCTAGGTTCAGATCCCTCGTTCCCTCGGGAATGAGGGCCCGCCTGGTGCTCGCGATCGTGCTCGTCGTCGCCGTCGTCCTCGGAGGCAGCTTCTTCGCTCTGCACGAGGGGACTGGAGCTGACTTGAAGGGGGCGGTCGACGACCAACTGCGCGCCGACGCGACCGAGTTCGCCCGCTCAACCGCTTCGAGCGCCCGCACGGAGCGGCAGCTCGAGCGTCGAGCGCGTTCGTTCATCTCGGGGCAGGGCTACCACGGCGACTCGCGGATCTTCGTCGTCCAGGTTGGTGATGGGCGTGACGACGTGGTGACCAATGAGCCCGACGCCCTCGACGACACGGGTGAGGAGGAGGGGGAATCGCCCGACGGGGACGACGCGGCTGGGGGGATGCTCGAGGCCCCGCTCGGTTACGCCACGATCGGCGCGCCGGACGGCGGTCACCTCCGCGTGCTCAGCGAGCGAGTTGGTCCCGCCGACGCGCCGATCGGGACCTTCCGCGTCGCGCAGTCTCTGACCCCGATCGGCGACGCTCAGGGAAGCCTGAGGGACACACTGCTCGTCGTCGGGATCGCCGCCGCCGTACTCCTCGTCGTGGCGGCGCTATGGATCGCGACGCTGGTCACCCGGCCGCTCAGCCGGATCGCCACGTTCGCAAGCGACGTCGAGGCGAGCGGTCTCGATCGCCGGCTCACCGAGGAGGGTGGGTCCGCGGAGATCCGCAGCCTCACGGTCTCCCTCAACCGGATGCTCGACCGGCTTCAGGCCGCATTCGATCGCGAGCGCGAGTTCGTCGCCGATGCCTCCCACGAGCTCCGCACGCCGGTCACGATCGCCCAGGGTGAGCTCGACTTGCTCCGGCGCGACGCGGATCCGGGAGAGCGGGAGCGGCTCGAGGTCGTCCGCAGGGAGCTGAAGCGCATGGAGCGGCTGGTGGCCGAGATGCTCACGATCGCCTCCCAGGATGCGGAGGGCGCGCTTCGGCACGACCGCGTTGACGTCTCCGACCTCCTCTCCGACCTGCGCCGCGACGCACCGCTGATGGGCAGGCGCCGATACGAGATCGCCGACCTGGGCGGCACCGTCGAGGCCGACCCCGATCGTCTCGCCCAGGTCTTCCGGAACCTTGTGGGGAATGCCGTCGCACACACGGCTGTGGACGGGCTGATTGCGGTGGCGGCGACGGCGGAGGGCGAGGTCATTCGCTTCGACATCACTGATGACGGCCCCGGCTTCAGCGCCGCGGAGGCCGGGCGGCTGTTCGATCGCTTCTACCGGACCGAGAGCAGCCGCTCCCAGGGTGGGAGCGGCAGCGGTCTCGGTCTGGCGATCGCCCGCTCCATCGTCGAGGCGCACGGCGGCAGGATCTGGGCCGAAGCCGGAGGCGAGGAGGGCGGCGGCAGGGTCTCGTTCGAGTTGCCCGGCTACCTGGCCGGCTGAGCGATCACCCCGCCTCGGTCGAGGACCGCGCGAACCGCGGCGACCACGACGGTGGCTTCCAGCAGAAGGGAGATCAGCCCCGAGATCTCCCACTCGCCTTCCTTGTAGCCGGGGAGGCCAGTGGTCCGCGAGAGCACGAACCCGACCCCCATCCCCGCCGCGACCAGCGCCGCCGCCGTCCACTCCGGGGCCTCGCCGCGCCGGATGATCACCGCGGCGAGAAGCAGGCAGGAGACGCCTCCGGCGATGAAGAGAGCGCCGACGTAGGTCTTCTCGTCCAAGTACTCGGGTGCGAGAACGAGGTGGAGGATCCCCGTAGCCGCCAGGGCGGCGACGCCCGCGCGGCTCAGGCTGGACCGGTCTTGCATCTTGCTTCTCCTTCGATCGTGGTCGCCGGGCGGCGACCTTCGCGAGCGAGGATGCGGGCCTCTTACAAGACCGGTCGAAGGCGGGGATGAGAGACTCCTAATGTCATCTGAACGAGAGCGAGGGGAAGCGCCGGTGCCCGATGAACCCACGATGCCGCTGACCGGCCGCTGCTCCTGCGGCGGTGTCACCTACGAGGTCTCCGAGCCCCTTCTCGGGATGGGCCTCTGCTACTGCAAGCGCTGCCAGCGCCGCACCGGGACCGCGTTCTCGGCCACGACCCTGACGGTGCCCGGGTCGTTCTCGATCACCGCGGGGGAGGAGCTCGTAACCACCTACGTCCCCGGCGGCGACGGCTGGAACAAGAGCTTCTGCTCGAAGTGCGGCGGCCACCTCTTCACGACCAACCCGGACAACCCCGATCTGCTCGCGGTCCGCGCCGGCACCTTCGACGGCGACCCCGGCGTCCGCCCGGGCCTGCATCAGTTCACCGACTACGCCTCCGAGTGGTGGCCGGTCCCCGACGACGACCTGCCGCACTTCCCGGAGCGCATGCGGTACCCGGACGCCTAGCGCGAAGCCTGCTCGCGGTCTGACCCGGTGCGGCCCGCTCGCCGCCCGCTCGCGCTCAGGCGCCGCGTCTGCGGATCAGCTTGCGGTAGGCGCCGAAGGCGGGCTTCGGCGAGTAGTCGTCGCGGAGCAGGCCGAAGTACGACTGGAAGTTGGGGCCGGCGCTGTTGTTGTCGCGGAGGCCGAACCAGATCGCTTCCTCGATGCCGTAGGTGCCGCGGTAGCGGCTCAAAGCCCCCATGAACCCCTTCAGCGCCTGCGCCTGCTCCTCCTCGGTGCGCCCGGGGCCCGTCGGGTAGCCGAGCTCGTCGACGTGGATCGGCACCCGCGCGCCGAAGCCCGCGAGCGGCATCAGGCACTCGCGCATCTGCGCGATCTGCTCGAGCAGCGCGTCGGCCGGGTCGGTGAGGGACGAGGGGACGAAGGTGCCCGGGTAGGAGTCGATGCCGACCCAGTCGGTCGCCTTGCGCAGGCGCGCACCTCCGGCGGCGCCGACCGCCCGCCAGAACGCGGCGTCGTCGCCGAAGACGCCGTTGCCGTAGGCGAAGTTGAAGCCGACCGTGAGCTGGTCGTAGCCGCGGCGCTTCGCCTCGCGCGCGGCGGCGGGGACTCCACGCGCAAGCGCCTCGACGGCGTTTGCGTAGGCGCCGTCGGAGGTGTTCGGCGAGAGCGTCAGGTCCGCCTCGTTGGTGATCTGCAGCGCGGTCACGTGCTCGATCGGCCCGAACGCCCGAACCACCTTGCGCACATAGTCGAGCCACGCACCGATGTCGCCGTTCCGCTCCGGCGCCGGGTGGTAGCGGACCTGGATCGTCACGTCGATCCCCAGCGACGAGTAGTGCCTCGCCATCCGCCGGAACTCGCGGATGCCGGCGGCGCCGTCTGCCTGGAAGAGCCGGTTGAGCCGCACGCTCAGGTGCCGCTTGCCACGCTTGCCCTTGAGCCGCAGCAGCGCCTCGTCGCGCAGGCGCTTGTTCTCGGGGACGGTCGGCGTCACCTGCGAGGCGCCGGCCTCGCCGGCGAGGCGCGGCCCGACGCCGAACCGAAGCGGCGGCGCCCCGCCCTGCGGTGAGTCGTCGGCGTAGCTCTGCGTGCAGTCGGGATCGGGGAGGCTTGGCGGGGGCGTCTGCGATGGCGGGATCGCGCCGGGCGCGTCCCAGGGGATCGCGGCCGCAGGCGACGGGGTCGCCGCCGCGCCCGCGAGCAGCAGCGCCACCGCGACCGCTGCGCGACCGCCCGCCGATCCACCGCGCCCGCCGACGCCCCGGCGGCGCGCGACCGTCCTTCGACCGAGATCGATGAAGCGCCCGCTCCTCACCGGGCGGAGGCTACGGACGCGCGGGCCGCCTAGCGCCGGCTGAACGCGACGACCGGGATCGTGCGCTCGGTGCGCTCGGCGTAGGAGTCGTAGTCGGGCCACGCCTCCGTCATCGCCTTCCAGAGCCGGTCGCGCTCCTCGCCCTCGACGACCTCCGCTGTGACGGGGATCACCTCGTCCTTGACCTGGATCTCGATGTCCTCGGGGTTGGCGACGAGGTTCTGGAACCAGATCGGGTCGTGGTCCCAGCCGCCCTTGGAGGCGATCACGACCCAGCGGCCGTCGTCGGTCACGTGGATCAGCGGGGTCGTCCGCATCTCCCCGGACTTCTTGCCCTTGGTGGTCAGCAGCAGGATCGTCGTGCCGCGCCAGTGGTAGCCGTGCTCGCCGTCGGTCTCTCTGTAGACGCGCACGTGCTCGGGGCCGAACAGCTGGTCGTCTTCGCTCTCGCTCGCATGCATCGGGCGAGCTTACGCCCCTGGAATCGCGGGCCTCCGCTGGTCCGCCCGCGGCTGGCACGATCACCCGCGATGCGATCGGCAGCAGGGAGGCCAGCGAGGTGACGTTCGACGAGGCGCTCGCCGCGCTGCTCACTCTCGTCGGCCAGCGGGTCGAGGTCCACGTGATGGACGCGGGGGAGAGCCCGCACCTCGTCGCCACCTTCGCCGGGACCCTGCAGGCCGGCTACTCGACGAGCGGTGGCGAGCCCGACGAACGCGAGTCGATCTTCGTCCGCATCGACGCGGGCGAGGAGAACGCCTCGGTCATCCTCGACCGCGAGGTCTACCGCGAGGCGATCGTCCACCCGGACGGCGCCATGAACCTGCAGATGGGGACCACCGAGCTCGCGGTGATGGCCGCCCCCCGCGACCCCGCCGACACCCGCGAGGCCGCCCGGTGAGCCTCTCCGGAGAGGCGCTCGCCGCGCCCGCGCCGCCGCTCGCCGACCTGCTGCGGCTCGGCATCGACGCCGACCCCGAAGCCGTCGCCGTCGTCTCCGCCGAGGACGAGCTCACCTGGGCGGAGCTCGACGTCTCCGCCTCCCGGCTCGCCGGCGCCTACGCGGAGCGCTTCGAGCCGGGCGAGCGCCTCGCCTCGCTGATGCCGAACCGGACCGCGCTCCTGATCCACTACCTCGCCTGCTTCCGCGCCCGGCTCGTCGCCGTCCCGCTCAACTACCGCTACACCCACCGCGAGATCGACCACGCGCTCGAGGTGAGCGGCGCGTGCGGAATCGTCGCCCATGCCGAGCGCGGCGAGGACCTCGCCGCGAGCGCCCTCGTCCCGGGATTGCGGGAGCGCTTCGTCTACGGGGGTGACGACGAACCGGGCTCGCCGCGGCTGGAGTCCCTGATCGAGGAGGGGCGCCCGCCCGCGGCCTTCGCGGCCGCCGGCGGCGAGGAGCCTGCGGCCATCTTCTTCACCTCCGGTAGCACCGGCCCGGCCAAGGGCGTCACCCACACGCACCGCTCGCTGCGCTGGATGATCGCCAGCGCCGCCGCCGCGTTCGGCCTCACCGCCGAGGACGTCTTCCTGCCCGGCTCCTCGATGTCGCACATCGGCTCGTTCCTGTGGGCGTTGAGCACGCTCTCGGTCGGCGGCCGCGTCGTCATCGCCCGCACCTTCGACAGCCATGAGCTGCTGCCGCTCCTGCGCGAGCACCGGCCGACGGTCCTGGCGATGATCCCGGCGGCGCTCTCCGCTCTGATCCACGACCACGACCTCGATCCCGCCGACCTCTCCAGCCTGCGGATCTGCCGCTCCGGCTCCGATGCCGTCTCGACCGAGCTGCTGCACGAGTTCGCCGCGCGCGCCGGCTTCCCCATCGATGAGGGCTACGGCATGACCGAGGTCGGGATCGCGACGCTCAACCCACCATCGGGCGTCATCAAGCAGGGCTCGATCGGGCCACCGATCGCCGGCTTCGACATCGAGATCCGCGACGAGGACGGCGGCGCGCTCGGCGACGAGTCGGTGGGGAGGATCTGGATCCGCACGCGCAGCCGCATGGCCGGCTACTGGGAGGCCGAGGAGGCGACGTCGGAGATCGTCCGCGAGGACTGGCTCGACTCCGGCGACCTCGCCCGCACCGACGCCGACGGCTACCTGTGGTTCTTCGGCCGCAAGAAGCAGGTGATCGTCCACGACGGCTCCAACATCAGCCCGCTCGAGGTCGAGGGGGCGCTGCTCGAGCACCCGGCGATCGCGCTCGCCGGCGTCGTCGGCGTCCACGACGTCGTCCACGGTGAGAACGTTCGCGCCTACGTCACCCTGGAGGAGGGAGCCGAGCGCCCCCATCGCGCCGATCTCGTCGTCTTCGCCCGCGAGCGCGTCGGCTACAAGGCCCCCGAGGAGGTCGTCTTCCTCGACGAGATGCCCCTCAACCCCACCGGCAAGATCGACCGGGCGGGCCTGAAGCGGCTGGCCGAGGAGCACCTCAACCCCCACGGCCTCTAGGCCCCGTCGCAGCGGCACCTCGTCCACCACGCCGAACGTAGGTGGTCGGCCCCCCGCCCCTTCGCCGAACGTACGTCCTTGGGCGCTATGCCACCCCATTCCGTACGTTCGGTGAGCGTCGCCCATCTCGCCCCCGCCCCTCGCCGAACGTACGTCGCTGGGCGCCATACGACCCCATTCCGTACGTTCGGCGGGGTGGTTGGGCCGCAGTCCGCGGCGTCGGGAGGGGAGCCGCCGCCGATCACTCACACCCGCCCTGGGCGGCATCGAGTACGCATCCCCGCGCCCGTGCCACGGTGGCGGTGGGTCGCCGGGGCGGCCGTTTCATCATCATTGTCGCCATGGAAGTAGGAATCCCGAACGCGGAGCAGACCCTTCACGACCGCCGGATCGAGCGGCTCACGCCCCTCGCCACCCCGGCGCTGCTCATGCACGAGCACCCGCTTCCGGCCGAGCGCGTCGAGCAGGTCGTCGCCCACCGTGAGCAGGTGACCGCGATCCTCGACCGCGAGGACCCGCGCCTGATGGTCGTCGTCGGCCCGTGCTCGGTGCACGATCCCGCCGCCGCCCTCGACTACGCCCAGCGCCTCGCCGCCCTCGCTCCCGAGCTCGAGGACCTGCTGCTCGTCATGCGCGTCTACTTCGAGAAGCCGCGGACGACGACCGGCTGGAAGGGCCTCATCAACGACCCGACCCTCGACGACTCCGGCGACGTCAACACCGGCATGCGCACCGCCCGCGAGCTGCTCCTCAATGTGCTCGACCTGGGCCTCCCCGTCGGCTGCGAGTTCCTCGATCCGATCATCCCTCAGTACATCGCCGACACCGTCTCCTGGGGAGCGATCGGCGCCCGCACGACCGAGAGCCAGACCCACCGCCAGCTCGCCTCCGGCCTGTCGATGCCGATCGGCTTCAAGAACCGCACCGACGGCGACGTCGCGGTCGCCGTCGACGCCGTCCGCGCCGCCGGCGCGCCTCACTCCTTCACCGGCGTCGAGGTCACCGGCGGCTCCGCGATCCTGCGCACCACCGGCAACGAGGACTGCCACGTGATCCTCCGCGGCGGCGCCGAGCCCAACTACGACGCCGACTCGATCGCCGACACGCTGGGACGCCTCCGCGACGTGGGCCTTCCCGAGCGGGTCATCGTCGACGCCTCCCACGCCAACAGCGGCAAGGACCACGAGCGCCAGCCCTCCGTCTCCCGCGAGATCGGCCGCCAGGTCGCCGAGGGCAACGAGGCGATCGTCGGAGTCATGCTCGAGTCATTCCTCGTCGCCGGCAACCAGCCGATCAGCGATCACCTCACCTACGGCCAGTCGATCACCGACAAGTGCATGGACTGGGAGATGACCGTCGAGGTCCTGCAGGGTCTCGACGAGGACGCCCGCGCCCGCCGCTCGGGCTGAGCGCGGCGCCCGGGTGGCGCCTACCTCCGCTTGCCGCGCAGCTCCGCGGCCAGCTCGCCGCGGCCGACCTCGTGGCCGGCGGCGCACCGCAGCTCCGCCCGGACCTGCTCGCCGCAGCCGCGGTGGGTGAGCTCGATCGGGCCGGAGCCGTCGGCGAGCCAGCGATCTCCCCACTGCATCAGGGCGATCAGCGCGGGGAGGAGGTCGCGTCCCCTCTCGGTCAGGACGTAGCGCTGGCGGGTGCGCTGACCGGGCTCCTTGTAGGGCTCGCGTTCGAGCAGACCGGCGTCGGTGAGCTCGGCGAGCCGCTTGGCGGCGACCGGCTCGCTGATGTTCGCCCGCGCGGCGAAGTCGTCGAAGCGGGAAGTGCCGTAGGAGGCCTCGCGGAGGACGAGGAACGCGGAGCGGCTCGAGAGCAGCTCGAGCGTGCGGGCGATCGAGCAGGCGTCGGAGTTCCAGCGCTCCAGACCGGCCAGCTCCATCGGGTGCTGTGTGACGGATGTCATGGGGGATACCTTAGCTGACTGCTCAAACACTAAGTCAGGCCTGCTAGGTTGCTGACTATGTCCAGCCTAAGTCAGCGTCTCGGCGGACTCCGCCGCGGCGACGCCTCCCCGTCCCTCGTCCTCCTGATCGTCTGCGCGGGTGTCGTCCTCGCCAGCCTCGACCTCTTCATCGTCAACGTCGCCCTGCCGGAGATGGCGAAGGACCTCGGCGCGAGCGGACTCGACGAGCTCTCCTGGGTCCTCAACGCCTACGCCATCGTCTACGCGTCGCTGCTCGTGCTGCTCGGCCGGATCTCCGACGGCCACAGCCGCCGCAACGGCTTCCTCCTCGGCCTCGGGATCTTCATCGTCGCGTCCGCGGCCTGCGCGATGTCGACGAGCGTCGAGATGCTCGTCGCCTTCCGGATCGTCCAGGCGGTCGGCGCGGCGCTGCTGACGCCGACGTCGCTCAGCCTCGTGCTCGCGACCGCCGAGCCGGAGCAGCGCCAGAGCTCCGTCCGCGCCTGGACCGCGGTCGGCGGCGCCGCCGCGGCGCTCGGCCCGGTCATCGGCGGCCTCCTCGTCGGCCTGAGCTGGCACTGGGTCTTCATCGTCAACGTGCCGATCGGCATCGTCGCCTTCGTCGTCGCCTGGATGCGGCTGCCGGAGGTCCCCGGCCACCCGGTCCCGCGCCCCGACGCGCTGGGAGCCGCCCTCGTCACCGCCGGGGTAGCGCTGCTCACACTCGGGCTCGTCGAGGGGCAGAGCTGGGGATGGGGCTCGGCGCAGACGATCGCCGTGCTCGCCCTCGCCGTGGCCGGGATCGCTGCCTTCGTGCTGCATTGCCTCCACGCCCGCAACCCGCTCGTGGAGCCCGCCCTCTTCCGGATCCCGACCTTCACCGGCGCGTCGGTCTCGATGCTCCTCTTCTCGGTCGCCTTCGGCGCGATGCTGCTCTCGACGATCCTCTGGATGCAGGAGGTGTGGGGATGGAGCGCCCTCGAGTCGGGGCTCGCGCTCGCGCCGGGCCCGGCGATGGTGCCGATCTTCTCCTTCCTCGTCGCCGGCCGGCTGATCGAGCGCTTCGGCGCCGGTCCGGTGGTCGGCCTCGGCGCGGCGACCTTCGCCGCGGGCTGCCTCGTCTGGGTCGCCGGCGTCGGGCTCGAGCCTCACTACGTCGGCCCGATGCTGATCGGCGCGATCGTCACCGGCATCGGCGTCGGGCTCACCCTGCCGACGCTGATGGCCACCGCCTCCGGCTCGTTGCCTCCCGAGTCCTTCGCGGTCGGCTCTGGGGTCGTCAACATGCTGCGCCAGGTCGGCCTCGCCATCGGCGTCGCGATCCTGATCGCGATCCTGGGCGAGCCCGCAACCCCCGACGCCGCGCTCGACGTCTTCCGGACCAGCTGGGAGTTCATCGCGGCCGCGTCGCTGCTGGCCGGGATCGCGGGCGGCGTGCTCCTGTCGTCGCGGCGGACCCCGCGACCGCCGCTCAGGAGCCCGTCAGCGCGCCGGCGCGCTGATGAGCTGGCCGAAGCAGTACAGGCTCGTGGCGTCGACGCAGTTGAAGACCAGCATCAGGTCCGGGTGGGCGGTGCTGACGGCGACGAGGGGGCCGTCGTCGGCGCGGTCGGCACTCGTCGCGCCCGGCCCGACGCTGAACTTGGAGCTGGTCTGATCGATGAGGTCGCTGACGATGAGCGTCCCGCTCGAGGTGTTGCGCACCCTGTAGCCCGCGGTGCTTGCTGGGCTCGAATCCCCGAGCAGGTCCATCTGCATCTCGGGGACCGAGAACACGAGCGGGCTGTTGGCGGTGTCGTCGACGTGGGCGCCGAAGGCGCGCACGAGCCCGGTTGAGTCGATCCCGCCGAGGGTTCCCGGCGTTCGTGGCGCCGCCGCGCTGTCGTCGGCGGAGGAGGCCGCGCTCGACCTTCCCCAGCGTCGACTCGTCCAGGTCGAACTCCGCTCAGCCCGTTGTCGCGGACGTCCTGACTCTTGACCTGGCCGTCCTTGATGTTCTTGGACTTGACGCTGTCGCGGCCGAGGCCGGCGGCGTAGGCGCCGCCCGCCATCGCGACGATCAGCGCCAGCGTCGCAACGACGTTCGCGTAGCTGATCGATCCCCGCAGGCGCTCCATCGCGGCGAACCTACACCGGCGGTGACGTGCTGGTCAATGGGACCGGAGCCGAGCGCACCGCGGCCGGGTGAGATTCTCTCTCCTGTGAGCGGAGCCGCTGAGACCGCGGGGAAGGGGCAGAAGCCCGCCGGGACCCCGCGCGAGGTCATCGCAGCGCTCCTCATCCTCACCTTCACGGCGGGGGTGGTGGACGCCGTCAGCCTCCTCGGCCTCGGTCGCGTCTTCGTCGCCAACATGACCGGCAACGTCGTCCTGCTCGGCTTCGCCATCGCGGGCGCAAGCGGCTTCTCGGTGCTCGCCACCCTCTGCTCGCTGGCGGGGTTCACTGCTGGAGCCGGAGCGGCGACCCTGGTCAACCGCCGTCGCCGCACAGATGTCGGCGGCTGGCTGGCCGCGGCGCTTCTGATCGAGATCGCGATGTTCGCCGCCGCGGCGATCATCTGCATCGGCATGGGGATCGACGCCGACGAGGACCGCCGCTTCGTCGCAATCGTCCTGCTCGCGATGGGCATGGGGATCCGCAGCGCCGCGGTCCGCGACCTCTCCGTGAAGGACCTCAACACGACTGTCGTGACGATGACCATGACCAGCCTCCTCGCGGACCTTCGCTCCGGCGCCCCCGAGGGCACGAGCAACGCGCGTCGCTTCGGGGCGATTGCGGCGATGTTGCTCGGCGCGGTGGCCGGCGCCCTGCTCGTCCTGCACGCGAGCCTCTCGGCGGCACTGCTTCTCGCGGTCGCCTGCTCGGTGGCGGGCTTGGTGATGCTGCTGCGAGCCGAGCGCATCCACCTTTGAGCGACGCGGGCGCCGGTGGGTGGGCTCCGCGCTTCAGCCGCTCGCGGTTGACGTCGGCGCCGGCAGGGCGTCGCGCAGCGCGTTCACCAGCGCTGCCAGGATGACCGCGGCCGATCCCGCCACCACGGCTGCGGCGAGAACGAACTGGGCATCGAGTGCGGTCAGCCGGAGGCGCCCGAGGTCGGAGGCGACGGCGATGCAGACGGCGACGAAGGCGCCGACGAGCGCGACGGCGACCCCGATCGCGACGTAGCGCTTGATCACCGCGGGCTGCATGCCGCTGCGGTCGGAGCTGAAGGTGTCGGGGTCGAGCGATGTCGCGATCAGCGTCACGAGCGCGGTCCAGCCGGCGACGACGAGGAAGCCACCGACCACGTCGCTGGGCCGGTGCCATCCGGCGGCGATCGTCGCGATCCCGATGCACACCCCGTACAGCAGCGCGATCGCGATCACCGCTCTTCGCAGCCGCGGCGGCGCAACGAGGATCGCGGCCACCCCGATCGAGAAGGCGATCGTCGTGTGCCCGCTGGGGAAGGAGTTGCCGTAGACCGCCTCTGCGGGCCCGAGGAGGTTCGGCCGCTCGAGCGCGAAATGCTTGAGGAACTCGGTGATCAGGACCGAACCGACGACCACCGTGCCCGCCAGCAGCGCCAGCACCTCGCGGTGGCGCAGCAGCGCGATCAGCATCAGCAGGCCGATCGCGATCGCAAGCGAGATCACGTCGATCGTCGCCAGCAGCTCCCCGGCCGCATCGTGAGCGCGCCCGCGCGGCCTGCCGTCGTAGGCAGCCTGATCCAGCTTCTGCCCGGCCTCGGTCCGGACCCACAACCAGTAGGCCACGGCGAGCCCCGCCCACGATGCGATCGAGAGCAGGAGCAGGGGCAGGCGGCTGGAGCGCTCCGAAGGGCCCATCGCTGGAGCCTACGAGCGCGCGGCCGGTCACCCCCGTCCGCCAGCCGTCCCGCGATGATGGCACCGTCGCCCCACCCCCCAGCCGAAGCCGAACCAGAGGAGAGCCAGATGATCATCGTCCACGGAACCGCAACCGCCGCCGAGGGCAACCTCGACGCGCTGCTCGAGGCGAGCCGCGCCCACGTCGCCCGCTCCCTGACCGAGCCCGGCTGCATCAGCCACGAGGTGACGCAGGGAGTCGACGATCCCAACCGCCTCGTCTTCGTCGAGCGCTGGACCGACATGGACGCCCTGCAGACCCACTTCAACGTCCCCGAAGCCCACGAGTTCGGCGCCGCCGTGCTCACCCTGACCAACGGCACCTTCACCCTGGAGATGTTCGAGGCCGAGGTGGTTGAGTAGGCCGATGGCGGACGCCATCGGCGACATCCTGCCGCTGGCTGTCGTCGTCGCGCTCAGCCCGATACCGATCATCGGCGTCACGTTGATGCTGGCGACCCCGCGAGCCCGCTCCAACGGGCTCGCCTTCCTCGGCGGCTGGATCGTCGGCCTCGCCGTCGCCGGGGCCGTCTTCCTCCTTCTCTCAGGCGGCGCCGGTGCGGCCTCCGACGGCGGCCCGGCCACCTGGGTCAGCGTCCTCAAGATCGTGCTCGGCCTCTTCATGCTCCGCGTCGCGTTACGACAGTGGCGAGGCCGTCCGCGCGACGGGGCCAAGGCGCCGATGCCGAAGTGGATGCAGAGCGTGGACCACTTCAAGGCCCCCAAGGCGGCCCAGCTGGCCGTGCTGCTGTCGGCAGTCAGCGAAGAACCTCATCATCATCATCGCCGCGACGGCTGCGATTTCGGAGACCGACGACGCCGCCCAGCAGGCCATCGCCTACGCGGTCTTCATCCTCATCGCCTCCGTCGGCCTGGGCGTCCTGCTGGCCATCTATCTCCTCGACGACGCACCGGCCCGGCCCACCACGCCGACCTCCGCGGGCTGGATGACCCACAACAACGCCGCGATCGGCCGTGATCTGCGTGGTGATCGGCGCAAAGCTGATCGGCGACGGCATCAGCGGTCTCGGTCTGAGCGTACGGCACGCCAAGACCGCGCCACGCTTGCCCGCACGATCCGTTGGGGCAACTAGGCTGCCGGCCGATGGGAGCGATCGAGCCGGGGCCTCGTGATCACCTGGTCACCCGCTGGCTCGAGGAGGTCCTGAGGGACCTCGACCCCGAGCTGCTCGATGAGATCAGGCTCGACCCCGCGGAGGCGCCGGAGCGGCTGTCCCGCCACGCGATGGAGGTGCTGCGGGCGCGGATCGACCCTGAGGGTTCGGCTGACGAGCAATCGGCCCTCGTCAATCGCCTGGTCGAGGGCCTCGCTCCTGACCCGGACCCCGAGGAGGAGATCGCGATCCCGGCTCGCGTTCTCCGTGGGATCAGAGCCCGCTCTCCGCTCAACGAGGTCCTGCCGCTGCCGCCCCTCCCGGCGACGCCGTTCAGCCAGAGCGACCTGCTGGTCAACGGCGAGGGGCAGCCGAGCGTCGGCTCCGAGCTCAAGGCCGAGCTTGCGTCGGCGCAGTCAGTCGACCTGATCTGCGCCTTCGTCATCTGGTCGGGAGTGCGCCACCTCCGCGACGCGCTCAAGGGCGTGATCGCGCGCGGCGGCAGGGTCCGGGTGATCACGACCACATATATGGGGGCCACCGAGAAGCGGGCGGTCGACGAGCTGTTCGACCTCGGCGCCGAGGTCCGGATCGCGCTCGACGCGCGGACGACGAAGCTGCATGCGAAGGCATGGCTGATGAAACGCCCGACTGGACTCACGACCGCGTTCGTCGGCTCCTCCAACCTCTCCCACACCGCCCTCTTCGACGGGCTCGAGTGGAACGTGCGCCTGTCGTCGATGGACGCCGCCCACGTCATCCGTCGCGTCGAGACGACGTTCGAGAGCCACTGGAGCTCAGAGCACTTCGAGCCCTACGACCCGGCGGTCAACGGCGACGACCTTGCCAAGGCGCTCCAGGAGCACGACCGCCGCTCGCTCGGCGAGGCGACGACGATCTCCTTCGCCAACCTCGACGTCCGGCCTTACCCACACCAGCGCCGGATGCTCGATGCGCTGATGGTCGAGCGCGAGCGCCAGGACCGCCACGCGAACCTCGTCGTCGCGGCGACGGGAACGGGCAAGACCGTCGTTGCTGCACTTGACTACGCACAGCTTCGCTCCCAGATGGGCGGCGACCCGTCACTCCTGTTCGTCGCCCACCGACAGGAGATCCTCGAGCAGTCCCTCAACACCTACCGGGCGGTGCTCAAGGACGGCTCCTTCGGTGAGATCCACGGCGGTGGCAGGGCGGCGACCGCGGGCAAGCACGTCTTCGCGATGGTCCAGTCGCTGGGTGAGGAGCGGATCGCCGCGATCGATCCCGAGGCCTACGACGTCGTCGTCATCGACGAGTTCCACCACGCCAAGGCGCGCACCTACGACCGGCTGCTCAAGCACCTGCGGCCCAAGGAGCTGCTCGGCCTCACCGCCACGCCGGAGCGGATGGACGGCCAGGACGTCACCGAGTGGTTCGGCGGGCGTATCGCCGTCGAGCTGCGGCTGTGGGAGGCGATCGACCAGGGCTTCCTCGTGCCGTTCCAGTACTTCGGCGTCGCCGACGGCACCGACCTGAGCGCCATCAGGTGGAGCCGCTCCGGCTACGCGATCGACGAGCTCAGCAACGTCCTCACCGGCAACGACATGCGGGTCAGCAAGCTGCTCTCCTCGCTGCAGCGGATCGTCTACGACCCCGGCGCGATGCGCGCGCTCGGCTTCTGCGTCTCGGTCGAGCACGCCAGGTACATGGCGCGGAAGTTCACCGAGGCGGGGCTGGAGAGCGTGGCGCTGAGCGGGGAGGACTCGCCGGACGAGCGCCGCGAGCAGCTCGTCCGCCTGCGCAATGGGGATCTGCGCTGCGTCTTCTCCGTCGAGGTCCTCGGCGAGGGCGTCGACCTCCCCGACGTCGACTGCCTGCTACTGCTCCGCCCGACCCAGTCGGCGACGGTCTTCACCCAGCAGCTCGGCCGCGGCCTGCGGCGCGCGGAGGGCAAGAGCCACGTCACGGTGATCGACATGATCGGTCAGCAGCGCCGGGAGTTCCGCTTCGAGGACCGGCTGCGGGCGATCGTCGACACCCGTCGGGGAACGGTCGTCGAGCAGGTCGAGGGCGACTTCCCCTTCCTGCCCGCCGGCTGCAGCGTCGACCTCGACCGCCAGAGCCGCGAGATCGTGCTCGACAACCTGCGCCAGGCGGCGCGGCGGACTCAGTGGCCGTCGCTGGTCGCCGACCTCCGCCGCGAGACGGCGGCGCTCACCTTCGGCGAGTACCTCGAGCGGAGCGATCGCCGGCTCGAGGACATCTACCGCCGCGGGAGCTGGACCGAGCTGCAGCGTGAGGCCGGCAAGGACACGGCCGAGGCAGTTGACGCCGACCTGGAGGAGACCTCGCTGCGCGGGCTGCGGCGGATCACCCACGTCGACGATCCCGAGCGGCTCGCCTTCTACCGGCGGATCCTCGGCGGGGAGGCGCCCGCGCCCGATGCGATGCCGCTGCGCGAGCGGCGAATGCTGACGATGCTGGCCTGGGGGCTCGGGTCCCGGGATTCCGGCGCCGCCGACCTTCGCGACTACTACCACTCGCTCTGGGCCGAGCGCGCGGTGCGCGACGAGCTGGGCGAGTTGCTCGACGTCGTCGACGCGCGCTCGGAGACGCGGGCGGCGCCTTCCAGCCTGCCGCCGGAGATCCCGCTTAGCGTCCACGCGCGCTACTCGCGGGCGGAGATCGTCGCCGCACTCGGCTCCGGCGAGGGCGTGAAGCCGAAGGTGACTCAGGGCGGGATCCTCTGGGTCGAACAGGCCCGTAGCGACGTCTTCTTCATCGACCTCCACAAGGCCGAACGCGACTACTCGCCGACGACCATGTATCGCGACTACGCGATCAACCGCGAGCTCTTCCACTGGGAGTCGCAGTCGCGCCAGACGCCCGAGCAGCCGAGCGTCCAGCGCTACATCAACCACCGCGAGCGCGGCACCAACGTGTTGCTGTTCGTCCGCGAGCGCAAGCGCGACGAGCTCGGCACCAGCCCGTTCACGTTCCTCGGCCCGGTCGAGTACGTCGACCACGAGGGCCAGCGGCCCGTCGCCTTCACCTGGAAGCTCGCGACCCCGATGCCGGAGGAACTGTTCGAGTCGGCGCGGAGCGTGGCCGCGGCGTAGGGGCTTGGCGGGGATGTGCCTGGCGCCTCAGGCGGCCTGGGCGGCGTCCTCCTCGATGGCTTCGATCGCCCGCTCGATCGCGGCCACCTCCCGCCCGGCGCGCAGGGCAGCCGCTTCCACCTCGCAAAGCAGAACCGCTTCGCGGTCAGAAAGCGAGCGGGTGTCGCCATCCGCCACCTTGGGGGGCGCACCATGCCTCCCCTCGCCTGCGACCTTGTGTCCATGCTCAAGAGGTCTTTCATCGCATTGCTCGGCGTCGCTGTCGGCGCTCTGTTCACGTCGCTGCCGACGGGCGCTGCGAGCGGCCACGCCCCTACCCACGCCACCTGCAAAGGCGCGAAGGTCACGATCACGGCCAATGGCGACGGCCACTACGTCGGTCCGGGCTCGGATGTGATCCAGGGGACCGGGCGGCGGGATGTGATCAATGGCCTCGGCGGCAACGACCTGATCTACGGATATGGGGGAGATGATCTGATCTGCGGCGACGACGGTCGCGATCACATCTCCGGTGGGGCGGGGGCCGATCAGCTCTCAGGTGAGTCGGGGCGGGACTTCGTCCAGGGCGGCGAGGGGGACGACCACGTGGCCGGCGGCAGTGGGTCGGACACCTCCACGAACTCGATCGAGTCGATGTCGCCGCAGCTCGTCGGAGGTCCCGGAGACGACGTCGTCACCGGTGGGACGGGCAACGACCTCCTGCTCGGGCTGGCGGGGGCGGATGTCCTCCGCGGGCAGAAGGGCGACGACTACCTGGGCGGCGGCACCGGAATCGATCGGTGCGACGGAGGGCCGGGCCAAGACGAGAAGGACTGCTGAGCGCGGAGCGGCTTTCGCCTTGAGTGTCCCGGATCGCCGCTACCATTCTTGGCGATGCCTTTCGAGCAAGAAGAGGGCGCTCCACCGAACATCTCAGGCTTGGTGGAGCGATGCGACGACCCAGAAGAAGCGCGAGCTCAAGCGAGCCGCATGCTTTCTCTTGTCGACGAATGGCGGCGAGAGAACGGCGAGGTTGACGCGACCGTTGCGGACGGAGTCAAGACGCGCATCGCTTCTTGGGCTGATTGAACCGGCCGAAGGTTCGCCGGGACATCATTCTCGACAGCCAAGGGGTAAGCGTCCTTGCGCGGGGCGACCAATTGGCGCAGGCCTGGCTCGAGCAACTAGCGGATACCTACGACCCCCCAGTCTTTCTCGTGCCAACCGTGGTACTCACCGAGGTCACCACCGGGCACGCCTCGGACGCGAAGTTGAATCGGTTCCTTGCTGCGATCGAAAGCGACAACCACCCGGGCGCCTTCTATCTTCCGACCACGCCTGAGATAGCAGCCCGCGCTGGAGTCCTGCGGACCACGGCCATCGAGCGCCGCCTCTTCCACGCGGACGACATAAGCACGGTCGACGCGCAGGTGGTTGCGCTCGCCGAGGACAGAAGCCGTCGGAACGGGGTCACGATCATGACGTCGGATAGGCGGCATATCGAAGACCTGCTGGATTCGATCGCGCAGCGGCCGAGCAATATCGCGGTCGAGATCGTCTAGGGCATTTCGGCAGCCACCGCTTCCGACCGGGGCAGCACCAGCTAGTCGAACTCAATGTGATCGTCGGGCGGTGGCAATCGCAGGAACACCCCGCGGTTCGGCGTTTCGCTCCCTGCCCCTCGGCCCGCGATACTCGCGTTGCAGACCAAGACCAATCCCCTGGCCATGACTGAATCGATCATCGGTCGGTATGCGACGGCGTCTTCCCGAGAAAGATGCCCGACCACCATCCCATTGATCTGGACCTCGACCGCGTTTGGGTCATACCGATTCTCAGGGTCAGGCCAGAGGCCAGCGACACACTCGAATCTGACCTCGGTTCCTGGCGTGCTTCCGCAGACTCTCGAAATGGCCGACTGATAGTTGGATTCGCCTACGACGCGCACGAACTCGCTGCAAGAGTTGCGATCCAGAAGCAATCCCTCCATTGCCTGAGGTCCGCTCGTCGCGCTTGACTTCGATCCCAGGAGATCCCTAAGCCACCCCACAGGCGGAACCTATTCATTCCGCTGGTTCCAGCGCAAGGGCTGGTACTCGCCAGGGCAACCCTGAAATGGGCGCGGCTGGTTTCGAACCAGCGACCTCTCGCGTGTGAGGCGAGCGCTCTCCCACTTAGCTACGCGCCCTCGGTGGGCGGACGATTCTAAGGGGCGGCTGGCTCCCGCGGCGGCGGGCTCGGTGCGAGGATGCCGCCCATGACCGAGCGCGAGAAGATGATCGCGGGGGAGCCCTACAACGCCTCCGATCCGGAGCTGCTGGAGCTGCGGCGGCGGGCTCGGGCGGCGATGGACCGCTTCAACTCGACGCTCGATGACGAGGAGCGGATGGGGATCGCTTCGGAGGTGCTCGGATCGCTCGGCGCTGAGGCGCACATCGAGCGGCCGTTCTTCTGCGACTACGGCTTCGGCATCCACATCGGCGAGCACACGTTCATCAACACCAACTGCGTCTTCCTCGACGAGGCGCCGATCACGATCGGCGATCGCGTCAACATCGCCCCCGGGGTGCAGCTCACCACCGCTGATCATCCGCGGGAGCCGGAGCTGCGGCTCGAGGACATCGAGTTCTCGCTGCCGATCTCGATCGGGGACGGCGTCTGGATCGGGGCCGGCGCGATCGTCTGTCCGGGCGTGAGCGTGGGGGAGGGGGCGATCGTCGGCGCCGGGTCGGTCGTGATTCGAGACGTGCCGTCGCGGGTGATGGCGGCGGGCAACCCCTGCCGGGTCATCCGCGAGCTCTGACCCGGGCGCCGGGGCGAGTTCCGCCCGGATGTGGTCGAAAGTCTCCCCGGCAGGTCTCGCGGTTCCGCGGGACCGCACCAGGCTCCACGCACCACCCTTGCTCCGCCCCGATGGCTGACGAGGGGAGCATGAGAGCTCGCTGGCCCGCACGGGGGCTCGGCCGAATCACCGGTGCGGCTCCTCCAGCGGGCAGCCTGAGGCCGACATATCGGTCTCAGGCGACCCACTGGCTTCGGCGGGTCGGGGGGCGGTTCCGCTCAGTGTCACCCTCCGCCCGTTCTGGCATACGCGAAAGTGATGTCGTAGGTATGCGGTTGAGCCGGTCCCGTCGCACCGCATCGTTTCGGGGAGAATCGGGTTTCCTGCATCGCGGGGCGCTCGCCGCGCGGCACCCTCGCCGAGCGCCGGTCAGTTTCCGCTTGACAGATTGAAAGAAGCGGCATTATCTTAATCCGCCATTGGCGCTCGCGATCCCCGCGGGCCGGGAGAGGAGACAGCAGAGTGGGAACGTCAGTCATCGGTGGAGCGCTGCGTGCAGCGATCGCACTTGCAGCCTTGATCGCGGCGGGCTTCGCTCTGCTCACGGCCTCGGCCGGCGCCAACGCCACGGGCACCGGTGGCGAGCGCGCCCAGGGTGATCAGGCCGACCCCGTCACCAACGGTGACTGCTTCTGGCTCGGCGCCTTCAGCGTCCGGCGCGGTCCCGACTACAACTTCGCCTTCCCCGACTACGGCGCCACCTACTGGAGCGCCCGCTACACGCTTCCCGCCGGCGCGACGATGCGCCTGAAGGGCAAGTTCCCGCACGCGCGCTACGAGTCGATGCACTCCTACGCCGTCGGTGGGAGCACGCCGCTGGATCACCTCGCCGACGTCGACACCGCTCCCGACAAGGGATCGACCAACCCGTTCCTGCCGGGTGCCGACCGGACGGCGAAGAAGCGTCGCTACACGATCACGATGTCGCCGACCACCCCGCCCGCCGCCGGTGAGCCGCGCGCCGCCAACACCGTCTACACGGAGAGCAGCGACCAGCAGCTCATCTACCGCGTCTACGTCCCCGACAAGGGCCGCGACTTCGCCGGCGACACCGGCCTGCCGAAGCCGGTGCTGACGCTCGCCGACGGCACCGTCCTCACCGGCCAGGCTCTCTGCGACGCGGTCGGCTCCGAGGGCCACGCCCTGTCGTCCTCGTCGCTGCCTCTGTCGGTCTACCTGACGCTGCGCGATCAGCCGAACCAGCCGTCGACCTTCCCGGCGGTCAACCCGACTCGCTTCCGCGCCTACTACTCGACCGCGTTCACGCTCAAGTGCGTCTACCAGGGCGTCTGCGAGTCGAACCCGACGCGCGTCGGCGGCCAGTACTCGAACCTCGACGTCAACTACGTCGGCGGGTTCGTCAACCGCGAGTTCGGCCCGGTGCTCGTGCTGACGGGGAAGATGCCGACGACCCCGGCGACCCTTAAGGGCGACGAGAAGATGAAGCGTGCCCAGCTCCGCTACTGGTCGATGTGCCAGAACGAGTCGCTGACGACGACCCGCGGCGCCGGCTGCCTGTTCGACGAGCAGGTGCCGCTGTCGAAGAACCGCCGCTACACGATCGTCTCCAGCCTCCCCGGCGATCGGCCCGACAACGCGCGCAAGAAGTGCGGCGTCGGCTACATCCCCTGGCCGGCCAACGGCGACGGCGCCGGGCATCCCAACGACGGGCTGCTGCTCGTCCGCAACATGCTCCCGTCGAAGTCGTTCCACCAGGCCGTCCAGGACACCAAGGTCCCCGGCGACGAGGCCGAGGTCATGGGCCCGTACCTGCCGCAGGGGAGCTACACGAGCGTGGAGCAGTTCGAATCGCGTGGCTGCTGAGGGCGAGCTGAGCGGTGCGGGGCGGCGGCCGGTTGCGGTCGCCGCCACCACCGCCTTCGCCTGGAGCACCTTGGCGGCCTTGACGCTGGGAACCGGGGCGGCTCCCGCGGCCGCAGCGAAGCCGTCGCCAGATCCCGGCGCCATCGCCGGGCGGACGGTGATCGACAAGGGCGCGCTCGTCTACACCGACTACCTCTACGACGCCTGGGGACCGAACCTTGACGGGGCCGGCAACGCGCCCGACTTCCCCTCCGCGCCCACCGCCTACACGAGCGGCGACTACCGCTACCCGGACGGCTCCCAGTACGCGGGCGACGCCGCCGACCTGCGCGAGCTCCGGCTCACCCTGACCGACAAGGGCCTCGAGGGCAGGGTCTCGCTGGAGACGATGGCCGACCCCTCGGTGGCGATCGCCACCGTCGCCATCGACGCCGACGCCGACGCATCCACCGGCGCCGGCAACTGGCCCGACGGCGCCCGGCTCACCACGCCCGGCGCCGACCTCATGGTCACCGCCTGGGGAGGGGGAGCCCGCCTCACCACCGCCTCCGGGCAGGTGCGCTCCATCCCCGGCGCCGCCAAGGCGGGCAAGCGCCGCTTCGACTTCACGATCCCCGCCAAGCTCCTCGGCAAGCTCGCCAAGAGTCCGCGCGCGTGGGCCGGCGTCGGCCTCGCGAGCGCCGACGGCTCCGGCCACTATGCCGAGCCGCCCGCTCCCGGCACCGCCACCTCAACCGCTGTCTGGGACCTCGCCTTCCAGGGGAACGAGACCTACGAGGACCTCTCCTCCTGGGGGGATCAGCGCCAGGCGGCGGCGCTCGCCTCCGGTGATGTCGCGCCCTTCGCCGGGAAGCTGAAGACGAAGGCGATGCGCGAGGGCCGAAGCTCCGCGCCGAAGCTCCGGCCCGGCTACTACAACGCGATCCTGCGCTCCGCCGACGACTACGGCGAGGGCATCTCGACGCGCGAGGAGTCCCAGTTCGGCGGCGCCTCCCCCGAGTTCCTCGGCCACTACCAGCCCTACGGCCTCTACATCCCGCACGCCTTCAAGCCCGGCAAGAAGCTGCCGCTGCTCCTGGCGCTCCACTCGCTGAGCCGCAACCACAACCAGTACGAGTCGACGACGCCGAACTTCCTCACCCAGCTCGGCGACGAGCGCAACAGCATCGTCGTCACCCCGCTCGCTCGCGGGACCGACACCTGGTACCTCGACTCCGGCTTCTCCGACACGCTCGAGGCCTGGGACGACGTCGGCTCCGGCATCGCCGGGATCGTCGTCGACCCCGACCGGACCAGCCTGATCGGCTACTCGATGGGCGGCTACGGCACCTACAAGCTCGGCCTGCTGATGCCCGACCGCTTCGCCCGCGCCGTCACCTACGTCGGCCCGCCCGCCTTCGCCGCCTGGTTCCCGCCCGGCCTCTACGTCCCCGACCCCGCCTACCGGTACTCCTCGCTGACCAACCCGCTCGTCCCCAACGCCCTCAACCTCCCCTACGAGATCAACGCGGGCGGGCAGGACGCGCTCGTGTTCCCGAGCGGGACGAAGGCGCAGGCGGCGAGCTTCGCGTCGGCCGGCGATCAGTACCGCTTCTACTTCCACCCCGACGCCACGCACTACACCTTCGCGATCGACGACACCTGGACCCACACCCAGCAGTGGCTCGCCGGCCATCGCCGCATCGTCAACCCGCGACGGGTCCGCTACGTCCGCATCCCCGCCTTCGATCTGCCCGATCACGACCTGCGCTTCGACAGCGCCTACTGGGCGAGCGGGATCGAGCTGCGGGATGCGACGGCTCCCGACGCGAGCGGCTCGATCGACGCCACGGCGCTGCCGCTCGCCGAGCCCTCGGGGGCGATCGTCGACGAGGGCACGACCGAGATCCCGGCCGGGCAGTCGGGCAGCACCGCCGCGACGGTGACCGGCCAGCACCTCGTGGCGGGCGGCAAGCCGAAGCTCTCCAACGGGTTCGAGGCGACGCTCGCCAACATCGGCGCGGCGACGCTCGACGCCAAGCGCATGGGGCTCGACCTCGGGCGCACGGTGAAGGGGAAGCTGAGCGGCGACGGGGAGACCACGCTGCGGTTGCGGGTCCCCAAGAGCGCGCCGACGCTTGGCGCGAAGCTCGACGGCCACTCGGTCGCGACGCGACGCGACGGCAAGGACCTCGTCCTCGATCTGAAGCTCGACCCGGGGACCGAGCACCGCCTCGAGATCGTCCCCCGGAAGCGGAAATAGACTCGCGGTATGGCCGAGGAAGCCTCGACCGCCTGGCAGGCGGACCCACTTCCGAGGGGGCGCCACAAGCTCTCCCGCGACGCCGTGCGCGCCTCCCAGCGCGAGCGCCTGCTCGGGGCGATGGCGGAGGTCGTCAGCGCCGAGGGCTACGAGGCGACGACCGTGCCCAAGGTGGTCGCGGCGGCGCGCGTCTCCACGAACGCCTTCTACGAGCAGTTCAAGGACAAGGCGGACTGCTTCATCGCGCTCTGCGAGATGGCCGGTGACGCCCTGTTCACCGAGATGGCGTCCTTCGCCGACGCGCCGGACTGGCTCACCTCCCTCGACAGGGGGATGGACTTCTACCTGCGCTGGTGGCAGCAGCAGCCCGCGCTCACCCGCGCCTACATGATCGAGATGCCCGCGGCCGGTCGCCGCGCCCAGGACGAGCGCGATCGCCAGCACGAGCGCTTCCTCGAAGTCGTCCGCTACCTCGCCGAGTGGGCGCGGAAGACCGATGAGGGCCTGCCGCCGGTGAACCAGATGGCGCTCGACGCCGCCGTCGACGCACCCACCGACCTCGTCGGCCGCGAGCTGCGGGCCGGCCGGCTCGAGCAGCTCCACGAGCTCAAGGACGAGCTCTCGGCGCTCCTGATCAGGCTGATCGCCGACGACTCCTGGGTGGCGAAGCACGCCGAGCGCACCGGCTCCTGAGCGGACCGGCGCATCTTTGAAGAAAGCTGCTTATTCTTCTCTTCGAGAGTTGAGAGATGCCGGGAGCCCCGGCGAAGGAGAGTGAGAATGAGAGCCCTCGGTCGAGTCGCCACGTTCGCGGTCGCGGTCGCCGTCCTGCTGCCGCTCGGCGCTGCCGGGGGTGCCGTCGCGAAGAAGGACCGTCCGGCCCGTCCCTCCGTGGCGAAGTGCGCGCTCGGTGAGCTGCCCAAGCCGCTGCGCGACACGGTCCCCACCGGGATCGCTCAGGCCGAGCGGCGCTTCATCCGCAACCAGGGCCTGAGCGGCGCCGAGGCCGACCGCGCCGGGCGCCTCTTCGCCTCGAGCGAGACCGCCTACCTCTACGGCATGCCCGCGGTCCTGACCAAGCTGACGGTGCAGCGTTGGGGCGCGAACATCCTGATCGGCGTCGGCCGGCTCGCGACGCCGGAGTCGCGCACGGTCGTCTCCCCCAACAACGACACGCTCTACTCCGTCGCCAACGTCGACCTGAGCTCGGGCCCCGTCGTCATCCAGGCGCCCGCCACCCAGGGCCGCTACTCGGTCGTCCAGCTCATGGACGCCTACACGAACTCCTTCGCCTACATCGGCTCCGGCTCCTCGCGCGACTCGGCCCAGACGATCGCGCTCGTGCCGCCGGGCTGGCAGGGGGACGTCCCCGGCGCGCAGATCGTCCACAGCCCGACGAACACCGTCTGGTACCTGGGCCGCACGCTCGTCGACGGCGAGAGCGACCTGACCGCCGCGACCGACCTGATGAAGCAGTACTCGCTGACGTCACTCGCCAACTGGAACAACGGCCAGCGCCGTCAGGAGGTCGTCGTCAACGGCGCCACCGCTCAGCAGCCGGTGGTCGCGCCGCAGGGCCCGGCCTTCTTCGACGCGATGAGCCAGCGCCTCGCCTCCGACCCGCCGCCGGTCGAGGACGCGTGCGCGCTGAAGGCGTTCGCGGTGGCCGGGATCACCGCCGGCGCGACGCCCTCGGCGAGCGCCGATCCGCTCGTGCAGGCCGCGCTGACGGCGGCGTGGCAGGCCGGCGACCGGCTCGTCGACAAGTCCTACGACAAGATCCAGTCCGAGAGCCGCGAGGAGCACGACGGCTGGTCGTTCTCGCGGCCCGACGCCGGTGACTTCGGCCAGGACTTCGCCTACCGCGCGACGGTGGCCAGCGCCGGGCTCGCGTCCAACATCCGCAGCGAGGCCTTCTACCCGCAGGCCCACGTCGACTCCGAGGGCAGGCCGCTGAAGGGCACGCGCGACTACGTGGTCAAGTTCGCCGCGGGTGAGCTGCCGCCGGTGCGGGCCTTCTGGTCCATGACGATGTACGACAGCGAGCACTGGCTCGTCGACAACCCGATCGGCCGCTACGCGGTCGGCGACCGCACCGACGGTCTGATTTACAGCAAGGGCGGCTCGCTGAAGATCTACATCTCCCACGACGCGCCCGCCGGCAACAAGGCCGCCAACTGGCTGCCCTCGCCGGAGGGCTCCTTCCAGCTCAACCTGCGCCTGTATGAGCCGCAGCCCTCCGCCTACTCGGGAGGTTGGGAGCCGCCGAAGGTGATGCGCGTCGGGTAGGTGAGGACCGGCCTAGCGGCCGAAGCCCTCGCCGCCGGTCTCGACGACCGGGTGCGCGGCCTGAAGGTCGAGCTCGGCCGTGATCCGGCCGACGCCGACGCCACCGCTCGGGCCGCTCCCCTTGCCGGGCTCGATGCCGCCGGAGTCGCCGCCGCGGCCGCCGTTGCCCTTGCCGCCCTTGTCACCCTGACCGCCGCCGTCGTTCTTGCCGCCCTTGTCACCCTGACCGCCGGAGCCGCCGCCGTTTCCGTTGCCGGAGGACTTGCCGGGTGAGCCGCCGGAGCCGGGGCAGCGCAGCGTGTAGACGCTGTCGGCGATCGTGCCGGGCTTGGTGTCGGAGTGGTTCCAGCTCAGGTGGAGGTGGTTGCCGCGGCCATGGCCGGCGTCGCCGTCGTAGCCGACCCAGCGGAACGGTGCGACCGGATGGTCCTGGCTCGGCTCCGCCATGCGGGCGAGGGCGTCGATGTCGTTCCAGGTGCCGCCGGCGGCGGTGTTGGGCACGATGTCCAGCGCGAGGCCCATCGGGTGCTCGCCGTTGGCCGCGTGGACGGGGTCGCCCGAGTAGCCGTCGGTGATGAAGATCTTGAAGCGCTTCTGCAGGTACTTGATGTCGTTGAGCAGGCGCCGGTCGATGCGCTCCCCCGGGAAGCCGGGGATCGGGACGATCTTGCCGCCGCCGGTCGTCAGGCAGACGTTGCGGTCGATCTTCTGGCTCGACATCTTCGCCTGCGAGGGGATCGCGAGCACGAGGCAAAGCGCCGCGGCGGCCAGCACGGTCAGGAAGAGGAACTTGTCGAGGCGCGTTGAATTCATCCCGCTCGGGCCTTGCGTCGGAGGGCTCCGCTGTCCCCTTGAACGAGGCCGGACAGCCTGGACACGCGCTTGGAGGACATGCAAGACGTCTTTCGTGGGGTCCGGAGCCGTGGGTGGGTCGGGTCGGCTAGGATCCCCCGCGGACCGTGCTGAGCGGGGAGGTAGCGGAACCCTGTACCCGCAATCCGCTCTAGCGGGGCTGAACGTTTGCCTGAGGATCCGGCCTTCGGGGCCAGTACGCCGCAGGCGGTGTTGACGGCCAGGTCCCGCGCGATGCAGGCCCCCGAACCAGGTCAGGTCCGGAAGGAAGCAGCCTTAAGGGTCAGCCGGTAAGCGCCGCGGATCAGCCTGACCTGAGCTAGCCACGGCGGGCACGCCCGGGGGCTTGTCTTTCGAAGGCAAGCCGCACGGTCCTGCGCGGATTTGGGCTCGCCAGCTCGTCGTCATCGGCGGCCTTGTGGCCGGAGGCCACGGCGGCCACCTCTTCCTAGATCTGGCGGCCCAAATCCACGCAGGACGGACCCCCGCGAAATGGGTGGTCAGCGGCCCTTGGCTGGGTTAGGCTCGGCTTCAGTGTTCGGAGGGGCGAACAACAGCGGAGGCGCCAGGGCCGTCGTCATCGCTGCGCTTGCGCTCGCTTTCAGCATGGCCTTCCCCGCCGCAGCCGCCGCCGACTGGCAGAGCCTCGGCACGACCCTGAACTCGGATCAGTCGCCGATGCAGACGAACGAGGACGCGACCGACATCGTCGGCGTCGGGGGTGTTCCCTGGGCGACCTGGAGCGAGTGGAACTCGACGTCCTCCAACTACCAGGTGAAGGCCGCGACCTGGAACGGGACTGCCTGGGTGCAGATGGGTGGCGTGCTCAACGCCGATCCGATCCGCCGGGCCGACGCGCCCGCGATCGCCGACGTCGGCGGCGTTCCCTACGTCACCTGGCATGAGCAGGACGGGTCGGGAACTCGCCACGTGCGCGTCGCCAAGTGGAACGGCTCGGCCTGGGAGGCAGTCGGCTCCATCCTCGACAACGCCGGCGGGTCCATCCCGCAGATCGTCGGCATCGCCGGTGTGCCCTATGTCGTCTGGGGCGGGGCGAAATCAGGGGGCAACCTGCAGGTGAGCAGGTGGAACGGCGTGTCGTGGATCGCGGTCGGGGCGCCGCTCTCCAGCGGCTCCATCACCAAGCCGGTGATCGGCGCCGTGGGCACCGAGCCGTACGTCGCGTGGTCGGAGCTCTCGTCGGGCGCGCAGGTCCTCCACGTCGCCCGCTTCGACGGCACCACCTGGCAGGACATCGGCAGCCCTGCACACGGGGGAGCCACCGAGAGCCTCTTCCCGTCAGTGGCGGGAATCAGCGGGTCGGCGTACGTCGCCTGGCTCGAACGGGTGAGCGGCTCGTACCAGCTGCGCGTCGCCCAGCGCACGGGTGGAACGTGGACCGACTTGGGCGGCTCGATCACCCCGGCTCCCGGGAATGGCACCTCGGCGCCATCGCTGACGGGCATCGGCGGGACGCCGTACGTGGCATGGGCTGACGGCCAGGCGGCGACCAACGGGAAGATGCACGTCGCGGGCTGGAGCGGCGGCGCTTGGACGCTCGCCGGGTCGGCGCTGTCACGATCGGGCACGACGGACGGTCGCTGGGCAGACCTCGTCGAGATCAACGCGGACGCCTACCTCATCTGGGACGAGACCCCCGAGACGCTCAGCGCCGACTACGACGTGTTCGTCTCGACGCTCGACCTCGGCACGCCGCCGCCGATGCCGCCCGACACGACCATCACCAACGACTCTGTGGCCACCAACAGCGCCACCGCGCTCTACAGCTTCACCGCGTCACCGGCCGTCGGCGCGACCTTCGAGTGCTCCTACGACGGTGAGCCGTTCGTCTCGTGCACATCACCCTGGGAGAGCGGCATCCTCAGCCCGGGAAACCACACCTTCCGCGTGCGGGCGACCAACGCGGAGGGAACGGACCCGACGCCCGCACTGCGCGCTTTCGTCGTCGACCGTGTCAAGCCCACGGTGGCACTCCAGCTGACCGGAGATCGAACCCCTTCGGGCGCATACGCCGGCGGCGCCCGCATCGACGCGACCGCCACCGACCCGGCGATCAGCTCCGGGATCCGTAACAAGTTCTGCGTCCTCGACCCGCCGAGCCCGCCGACGACCTTCTCCGCGTTCGGCTCCAACCCGTGCGGGTCCGACGTGACCACGGCCGGCACCCACACCGTCTACGCGATCGGCAACGACAACGCCGGCAACGAGAGCGACATCGTCAGCCAGACGTTCACGGTGGTCGAGCGGCCCACGGTCCAGATCACCGGCGGGCCGTCCGGCGGTACGTGGTTCAAGGCGCCGCAGTTCAGCTTCGCGTCCCCGGCGAGCGGTGCGACCTTCCAGTGCCGGGTCGACTCCCAGCCCTTCGCGTCGTGCAAGAGCCCGTGGATGGCGCCGTCGTTCGACAGCGGGAGCCACGGCTTCGAGGTCAAGGTGACCAACGCCGCCGGGGTCGAGAGCCTGCCCGCCCGCCGCGACTACTCGATCAACACTCCGGCCACGACCCAGTTCGGCTGCGAGCTCAGGCCGTTCCTGAACATCACTGACCAGTCCAACAAGCAGGAGTACTGCGGTATCAGCACCGGGACCGCCCGCGCGCCGAGGGGCGAGCTCTGCCTGCATTCCGAGTCCCAGGAGAAATGCGTGCCGATCCCCGCCGACTGCCCGGCCGGCGCGCAATGCACCGTCAAGACCAGTCTCGTCTGGAGTGATGGCGACCCCCGTGCGAGCTGGTTCCCAGACGGACGAGCGGCCATGGTGGTTTACGACAGATCGAAACCGCTGACCGAGAGCGTGACCTCCTGCTCCACCGGGGACAACGACTCGGGCTGCAAGTCTTCGGCCTCCCTCACCGGATTCGGGCCGCAGGCAGTCCTCACGGAATGCAACGAGCGCGGCATGGGGCCACGGCCCGTGCCTGACAAGAACCCCCCGATCCTCGGAAAGGACGAGAACCGCAGCCTCGCCTGCTCGATGTCGCTCACGGTTGTTCCCGCCGAGGCGCTTGCGGCGGCCGCGGCGAACGGCACGGTCAGCCTCAACGCGCCCGGCCCCGGGAACGTCGAGGTCGCTCCCGGCGGCGGCAAGGAGCGGATGCTCGCGGTCGCGAAGCCGGGAGGGGAGAAGGCGAAGCTGGCGTTCAAGCCCGTGACGCTGACGGCGACGGACGCCGGCCAGCTCTCCTTCTCGCCGAAGCTGAGCAAGGCCTCGAAGCGGACGCTCAAGCGCAAGAAGAAGCTCAAGCTCTCGCTGCAGATCACCTACACGCCCGAGGGCGGCGAGCCGACCAGCGCAACACGGGTGGTGACGCTCAGGGTCCCGAAGAAGATCCTCAAGGAGCCCCGGCCCAAGAAGTAGGGGCCTTGCGCCTTTACTAATTGCTCTGAAGTAAAGTCGGGGGCGCCGCGACACGCCGCGGGGTTCCATGGGCAAGGTGAGCAGTAAGAACCAGGTGACGATCCCGGTCGCGACGCTTCGCGCCGCCGGTCTGCGCCCCGGCGACGTCGTCAGAGTCGAGGCGGCTGGGGCAGGACGCGTGGTCCTCACCCGCGTCGACGAGCTCGTCGCGCGTCACGCCGGGACGCTCGACTCGCGGGGTGAGCTGCGGCGGCGCGTCGCGCAACTCAGGGACGAATGGCAGTAGCCCTGGACACCGACGTTGTCATCGGCTTCCTCGACCGAGGCGACGCGCACCATGGCGCAGCGACGGAGGCCGTGCTCACGGCCGCTCGGGAGGGCGAGATCGTGACCTCCGCGATCACTCTCGCGGAGGTGATGACCGGAGCTCGGATCGGCCATCACGACGTGGAAGCGGTGCGTGCGTTCTTCGGCGAGCTGGTCTCTCGGGTGCTTCCCATCGGCGCCTTAGAAGCTGAGCTCGCGGCCGAGATCAGGGCGGGATCGAAGCTGCGGCTTCCCGACGCCCTCGTTCTCGCATCGGCTGCCGTCGGCGATGGGGTGGATGCGATCGTCACCGGCGATGCCGCGCTGGCGCGAGCGGCGCCGCAGGGTTTGCGCGTGCGCCGGCTTGGCGAGTAGTCCTGACGACGAGCTTGACCGGCGTCCGGGCGCTGGGTTCCACCTAGACTGGCGCGCTGTGAGAGCAAGTCGCGCAAACCGTTTGACGATCTTCAGCGCGCTCGTCGCGTTGGCATTGGTCGGCCCGGCGTCGGCCGGAGCCGAGGTCCTTTACGACCAGACCGCTGGTGCCGCGACCCCGGTCGGCGATTCGAGCCTCCCCAACTACTCGCCGTCGATGGTCGGCCCCTCCGGCAGCGTCGCCGACGATTTCACGATCCCCGCGGACGAGACCTGGAACATCGACCAGATCGAGGTGGCGGGCGCTTACAGCGCGCCCGGGCCCGGGCAGAACGTCACCGTCTACCTGTATGCCGACGGTGGTGGCTTTCCCGGCGCGGTGAGCTTCAGCCAGGCGGACGTGGCCGCGACCGGCGGGCCGAACTACACGATCCCCGTGACCGGGGCGCCGTCGTTGACCGCCGGCAAGTACTGGGTCTCGGTGCAGCAGGCCGGCCCTACCGGGGGCGAGTTCTGGAGCTGGGGCACGAGCACGATCCAGACCGGCTCCCGGGCGAAGTACCGGACCGATTCCCCCTTCTCGATCGCCTGCCCTCCGGGCCCATGGTTCGACCGCATGATCTGCGTGCCGGGCGCCAACCCCGACCAGACCTTCAGGCTGAGTGGCACGGTCACCCGCCCCGAGCCACCGCTGTCCTCGGAGTTCACGTTCGGCAAGCCGAAGCTGAACAAGAAGAAGGGATCGGCCACCCTTGGCGTATCGGTCCCCAACGCGGGACACCTCGATCTCGCCGGCTACGGCGTCAAGGCGCAGAGCGCCGACCCGACCGCCGCCGGGGACGTAGGCCTCCCGATCAAGCCGAACGGCAGGGTCGCCAACAAGCTCAAGAGGGGTGGCAAGGCGACGGTCAGCGTCTCGGTCACCTTCACCCCCACCGGCGTCGCCCCGAAGACGGAGACGACGAAGGTCAAGCTCAAGCGCAAGAGGAAGAAGTAGCGGAAGTAGCGGCACTTGCGGGGAGTTGACGGGGGGCTCCGGGGCGGGCGTCCGGCCCGCCTCTAGACTCGTCCGACCCATGGCCGAGCAGTCCCTCTACCGGCGTCATCGCCCGCAGTCGTTCGCCGACGTCGTTGGGCAGGAGCACGTCGTCCGCACGCTCTCCAACGCGATCGAGCGTGACCGCGTCCACCACGCGTATCTGTTCGTCGGCTCGCGGGGAACCGGCAAGACGTCGATGGCGAAGATCCTCGCCAAGTCGCTCAACTGCGTGAACGGGCCGACGCTCGAGCCGTGCGGGGTGTGCGAGTCCTGCGTCGCGATCGCGGCCGGAGGCTCGATGGACGTGATCGAGATGGACGCGGCCTCCAACCGCTCCGTGGACGACATCCGCGAGCTCCGTGAGCGGGTCGGCTACGCGCCGTCCGGCGGGAAGTGGAAGGTCTACATCCTCGACGAGGCGCACATGCTCACCCGCGAGGCGTGGAACGCGTTCCTGAAGACGCTCGAGGAGCCGCCTCCGAACACCGTCTTCGTGCTGGCGACGACCGAGGCGCACAAGGTGATGCCGACGATCGTCGACCGCTGTCAGCGCTTCGACTTCACGCGGCCCTCGCCCGAGGAGATCGCGGTGGTGCTGCGGCGGGTGGCCGCGGCCGAGTCGATCACGATCGACGACGGCGCCGTCGGGGCGATCGCGCGGGCGGCCTCGGGAAGCTTCCGCGACGGGCTCGGCACGCTCGATCAGCTCGTCGCCTACAGCGGCAACGAGATCGCCACCGACGACGTGCTCGCGGTGCTGGGAGTCGCCGACGCCGAGCTGCTGTTCGCGGCCGCCGAGGCGATCGCAGCGGGCGATGGCCGCGCGGCGCTGAAGGTCTCCTCCGACCTCGCGCGCTCCGGTCGCGATCCGGCGCGCTTCGCCGCGGAACTGGTCTCGCACCTGCGTCAATTGCTCGTCATCTCGACCGTGGGCGAGATCCCCGACCACTTCCTCGTCGTCGCCGAGCATCAGACGCGGCTCACCGACCAGGCCCAGCGCCTCGGCGAGGTCGCGCTCGTGCGCGCGATCGACCAGCTCTCGGAGGCGATCACGGCGATCCGCGAGGGCGACGAGGCGCGGATGACCGTGGAGCTGGCGCTGCTGCGAAGCGCCCGGCCCGAGATCGACCCGTCGGCCGCCGCGCTCGCCCAGCGGCTCGAGCGACTGGAGCGGGGTGGGGTGGCTGCCACGGCGGCCGCCGCGCCCGCTCCGACCCCGGCAGCCGCTGCGCCCGTAGCGCCCACTCCGGCACCGGCGGCCGCCACTCCCGAGCCCGCATCGGCGGCTCCTCCGCCCGCCGATGTCGCGGCTTCCCCCCACCAGGCTCCGGCCCCGGAGGCCCCAGCGACCCCGGAGGTTGCAGACGCCCCAGCAGCCGGGCCCGAGCCGGTGCGAACCGCCCCAGCCGTCCCGGTCGCCCCGGACCCTTTCGCCGCTCCCTCCGCGGACGCGACCGACGCCGAGGAAGCCGCAGCACCCGCTCCCGCACCGATGGCTCCCGCCGCAGGTCCCGTCGACCTCGATCGCTTCACCGGCCTCTGGCCCTCGGTCGTCGACCAGATGAAGCAGGCCGGCGCCGGGCTGTTGGCCGCCGCTTTCGACGGCGCCCGTCCCGTCTCGGTCGGCGCCGACGGCAAGGTCGAGATCGCGTTCCCCGCCAGCGCCGCGTTCAACCGCCGCAAGGCGGAGGCGAAGGAGAACCGAACGGTCCTGATCGAGGCGATCCGCACCGTCGTCGGCTCCCCACTGCACCCGGAGTTCGTGACGCTTGAAGAGGCCACGGCCCCGCCGGCCGCCGGGCCGGCTCCCGGCGAGCAGTCCGACGGGCCGGACCGCGAGGATGAGCTCTACCGGCGCATCGTCGCCGAGTTCGACGCGGAGGTTGTGGTCGAAGAAGAGACAGAGCAATCAGGGGCCCCCGAGGGGATGCCCGCCGAAGAACGCAAGGAAGGAACGAGCTGATGGCGAGAGGTGGATTCCCCGGCGGTCCCGGCGGGATGGACATGGGCGCGCTCCTGAAGCAGGCCCAGAAGATGCAGGCCGACATGGCGAAGGCCCAGGAGGAGCTCAAGGACGAGGTCGTCGACGCGAGCGCCGGTGGCGGCATGGTCAAGGTGAAGGTGTCCGGCGATCTCGTGCTGCAGTCGATCGAGATCGATCCCGACGCCGTCGATCCCGAGGACGTCGAGATGCTCCAGGACATGGTCTTGGCCGCGATCAACGAGGGCATCCGCGCCGCGCAGGAGCGGGCGGAGTCGAAGCTCGGCGGCGTCACCGGCGGTCTTGGCGGGCTCGGTGGGGGCATGGGCCTCCCGGGCATGTAGGGACTGCGTCTCGCTTGCATCCGCCGCCCGTTGACCGTCTGATCGTCGAGCTCGGCAAGCTGCCGGGCATCGGCCGCCGGACCGCGCAGCGGCTCGCCTTCCACATCCTCCGCTCCGACGACGAGGACGCCTTCGCCCTCGCCGCGGCCATCCGCGAGGTGAAGGAGCAGGTAGGGCTGTGTGAGACGTGCTTCAACCTGGCCGAGGGCCCTCAGTGCGTGATCTGCGCTGACACGAGGCGCTCCCAGGAGGTGATCTGCGTGGTCGAGGAGCCGCAGGACGTGATCCCGATCGAGCGCACCGGGGAGTTCCGCGGCCTCTACCACGTGCTCGGCGGTGCGCTCTCGCCGATCGACGGCGTCGATCCCGAGGACCTCAAGATCGACGAGCTCGTGGCCCGAGTCGGGCGGGGAGGGGTGAGCGAGATCGTGCTGGCGACGAACCCGACCACCACCGGCGAGGCGACCGCCCACCACATCGCCGACCGGCTCCGCGGCCAGGTCACGTTGACGCGGCTGGCGAGCGGGTTGCCGGTCGGCGCCGACCTCGAGCACGCCGACGAGGTGACGCTCGGCCGCGCCCTGGTCGGCCGCCGCAGCGTCTGAGGCGCGGCCGCGGCTCGCGTGCTCGCGCTCGTCATCACCGGCCCGCCCGGCGCGGGGAAGAGCGAGGTCGCGGCGATGCTCCACGACTCGCTGGGGGACGCGGGCGAGGACGTCGCGCTGGTCGAGGTCGACGAGCTCGAGCGCTCCTACCCGCCGATCGACCGCGAGCGATCCCTGGCTCATCTGCGGATGCTCGCCGACTCCTACCGCGAGATCGGCACCCCGCTGCTGATCGTCACCGCCACGCTCGAGGACGACGCGCACCGCCAGGCCGCCCTCGCGGCGACCGGCGCCGCGCGGACGCTCCTGGTCCGGCTCGAGGCCGACCCCGAGACCCTCCGCGACCGCATCCTCTCCCGCGAGCCGCCCGGCTGGGAGGGTCTGCCGGATCTGCTCAACGCCTCGCGCGCACTGGCGGCGTCGATGCCGGGCGCGCTGAGCGGGGTCGATCTCGTGCTGAGTACCGAGGGCAGGCAGCCGGGCGATGTGGCGGAGCGGATCCAGGTGGAACTGCTGCGCGGCTAGCGCCCGAGCGCTCGGCCCGTCCTCGCGGCCACCGACCTGCGCTCGAAGGTGACCTCCTCCCAGCGGAACCGGGTCACGGCGTAGCCGCGGCCCTCGAGCCACTCCTGCTTCGCCGCGTCGCTTGCCAGCTGGGCCGGCGTTGAGTGCGCGCCCTTGCCGTCGAGTTCGACGATCACCTTCAGGTCCTCCCAGGTCATGTCGGGGACGTAGCGGCCCTTGCGGACATTCGGCTCCGGGATCGGCAGGCCGAACTCCTCGCAGAGCAGCACGTAGTCGCGCTCGAAGTCGTTGACGCAGCGGGCGAGCTGGGGCAGGTGGGAGTCCATCGCCGCGCGCAGGGCCCGGCTCCCCACTGGGCCGTGGCGGATGGCCGCCTGCAGCGAGGGGAGCGAGAAGGGGATCTCCGGCTCGTACTCGGCTCGCGCGAGCACCAGCCGTAGAGAGTTGTGGGAGAGATCAGAGGAGGAGACGAGCAACGACCGCGCCAGGTCCACGACGGGGAGGCCGCGGTGGGTACGCCGTCGGATCGTGCGCGGATGGCGGATGACGAGGTCCCCCTGCGTGCGAACCCGGCCCGGCGAGGCGATGTGCATTCGCCGCGGCCGGTCAGAGAGGAGGCCCTGCCACCAGAGGGCGGTGAGCCCGTCCAGCGCCGAACCCATGCCCGCGAACAGCAGCCCTGCCACGTGCTCGCCCATCTCCGACAGCTCCGGCCGCCCCCAGATGTAGACCCCGCGATGGCGCGATGGGTAGAGCCTCCCCCTGCGCAACCAGCTCTTCACCTGCTCTCTGCCCACCCCGCAGCCGAGCAGCTGCGGCCGCGAGATCGCCCACTCCTGCTGTGCCGCGAGCTCACCTGCCAGCTGCGACGCGCGCCGGGGTTCGCTGAGGACCACAGGACGATTCGCAGAAGCCATGGGAGCCACTCTGGCCGCCGCGGTGTCACGGATCCAGACGCGGATGTGACTTCTTCGCGCCGCAGGTGCGCCGAGTCCGTGGAGGCGTTGGGAGAGGAGTGGCGGCGACCCAGCTGCGGCGCGACAGCGGCGGCGGCACCCGGTGCGCGGTGTGGTCCGCCTAGGACCACAGGACGCACCGCAGGACCCTGCCACGGCGGGGGCGGGTCTGCGGCACCCGGCGTGGTTCGCCCAGGACCACAGAACGCGCTGCAGCCGGAGACGCGGGTGGCGCCGCCTGACCCTCAGCCGTCGAGTTGCTTGCGCAGGGCCGCCACCCGGCCCGCCGCCTCTCGGAGTCGCTCCTCGGTGAGGGAGCCGTCGCGGACCGCGTCCACGATGCCCTTGCGGACGGCGCCGACGGCTCCCGGGTCGCTCACCTGGACGAGGTCGATGCCGGCGGCGAGGGCTCGCGGCGCCGCGTCCCCGGGCGTCGCGACGGCACGGATCGCGCCCGAGGCGAGGTCGTCGCTGATCGCCACCCCCTTGAACTTCAACTCGTCACGCAGCAGGTCGGTCGCGATGGCCTCCGTCAGCGACGCGGGCGTCACCGGGTCGTAGGCGGAGTAGAAGGCGCTGGAGACGACGACCGCGGGTGCTCCCGCCCTGAACGCCGCCCGGAAGGGGAGGAGGTCGCGGTCGGCCAGCGTGCCCGCGTCGAGCCCGACGGAAGCCGGGCCCGCATCCGTGTCCTGGGTGGCGCCGCCGAGCCCGGGGAAGTGGGAGGGGGCGCAGGCGATCCCGGCGTCCTCGCACGCCCCGACCGCCGCCTCGGTCATCTGGGCGGCCACGGCGGGGTCGTCGGAGAAGGCGCGGTCGGCGATCGGGGAGTCGAGCGTCGCGACGTCGGCGACGGGTGCGAGGTCGAGGTCGAAGCCGTCGTCGCGAAGCGCCTTCGCCGCCTCCTCCATCCACTTCGCCGCGAGCTCAGGATCGCCGGCGTCGCCGATCTCGATCTCGCGCTCGCCCGGTGGCAGATCGTCGAGCGCACGGTAGGGCCCGCCCTCCTGGGCGACCGCGATCAGCGGCGGGTCGGCTCCTTCTCCGGACCCCGCCTCCCGGATCGCCGCGATCAGCTTCGAGCCGCCCTTCGAGCCGTCCCAGTTCGATCCCTGCACGAGAACGCCGCCGTAGGGATGCTCGGCGACGTCGCCGACGATGTCGGCGCCTGGATCTGAGCCGTCGAAGCCGGCGAGGATGACGCCGTCGGCGAGCTGCTCGAGCTCTGCGGCGCCGAGCACGGCGGTAGTCGACGTGGCTGCGACGGTCGAATCGCCGGCATCCCCCTGGCCCTCGCCACCGCTTGCCAATGCGATCACGGCGACGATGATCCCCACGGCCGCGCAGGCGGTGACGATCGCAGCGATGCGCTGGCGCCGGTTCAGGTTCGCCCCCATGAGCGAGGCGATCCAATCACACCTGCCGCTCTATCCTCACCGGTCCGATGCCAGCCGCCGAGACCACGTCGCAGCCCGCCGAGATCGTCGTCATGAAGTTCGGCGGCACCTGGCTCGCCGGGCCCGAGGACCTCGGCGCGCCGCGGCGCGGATCGTCGCCGAGCGCGAGAAGGGCTCGAAGGTCGTCGCGGTGCTCTCCGCCCGCGGCAAGACGACCGACGACCTGGTCCGTCAGGCCTTCGAGATCTCCGACCGCCCGGAACCGCGCGAGATGGACATGCTGCTGTCGACCGGTGAGCGCATCTCCTGCGCCCTGTGCGCGATGGCGATCACCGACCTCGGCCACTCGGCGATCTCGCTCACCGGCTCCCAGGCAGGGATCGTCACCGACTCCTCACACACGAAGGCGCGGATCATCGACGTCCGCGCCGACCGCATCCAGGCGGCGCTCGACGGCGACAACATCGTCCTCGTCGCCGGCTTCCAGGGCGTCTCCACCGAGTCCAAGGACGTGACCACGCTCGGCCGCGGCGGCTCCGACACGACCGCCGTCGCCCTCGCGGCGGCGCTCGGCGCCAGCGTCTGCGAGATCTACACGGACGTCGCGGGGCGTCTTCAGCGCCGACCCGCGGATCGTCCCCGACGCCCGCAAGCTCCCCATCGTCTCCTTCGAGGAGATGCTCGAGATGTCCGCGTCCGGGGCCAAGGTGCTGCAGCTCCGCAGCGTCGAGTACGCGCGCAACTACGACATCCCCATCCACTGCCGCTCGTCGTTCGAGAGCGGCCCCGGCCCTCGTCGTCTCCGAGAACGAGACGACGCCGGAACGACCGCTTGTGACAGCAGTGGCGCACTCCGACCAGGAGGCGCGCGTGACCCTCGCGGGGGTCAAGAACGAGCCCGGCATGGCCGGGCGGATCTTCACCGCGCTCGCAGCGGCGAACGTGAACGTCGACGTGATCATCCAGAACGAGCCCGTCTCCACCGAGCACGGCGCCGACCTCTCCTTCACCGTCGCCCGCGACGACCTCGCCCAGGCGGTCGAGGCGATCGAGGCGACCGGCCAGAGCTCCGACGAGATCCTCACCGACGAGCGCATCGGCAAGGTCTCGATCGTCGGCGCCGGCATGCGCAGCCACCCCGGCGTCGCCGCTCAGGTCTTCCGCGTCCTCGGCGAGGAGAGCATCAACATCGAGATGATCTCCACCTCGCCGATCAAGATCTCCTGCGTGATCTCCTCCGACCGTGTCGCCGACGCCGTCCGCGCGTTGCACGAGAGCTTCGGCCTCGGCGCCGAATCGGTGCACGAGGAGGAGCCGACCGGCGTCCATCACCGGGCCCGGGTGGGCCAGTGAGCCCCGGTAACGGTGTCCGCCTCGGCGTCCTCGGCGCCACCGGCGCGGTCGGCTCGACCGTCCTGCGCGTGCTCGAGGAGCGCGACTTCCCGTCGCCGAGTTCGTCCCCTCGCCTCGAGCGCTCCGCCGGCAAGCACCTGCGGTTCCGCGACGGCGAGGTCGAGGTGCAGACGCTCGGCGAGGAATCGATCCAGGGGCTCGACCTCGTGATCTCCTCCGCCGGTGGCAGTGTCAGCTCCGAGTGGGCGCCGAAGCTGATCGCCGCCGGCGCGGTCGTCGTCGACAACACGAGCTTCTGGCGCATGCACGAGGACGTCCCGCTCGTCGTCGCCGAGGTCAACCCCGAGGATGCCGACGACCACCATGGCCTGATCGCCAACCCCAACTGCTCGACCATGCAGATGGTCGTCGCCCTGAAGCCGATCATCGACGCGGTCGGGATCGAGCGCCTCGTCATCTCCACCTACCAGTCGGTGTCGGGAACCGGGCAGCGCGCGATCGAGGAGCTGCGCACCCAGACCGGCGCGCTGCTCGAGGGCGGGGAGGCGGAGGCCTCGATCTACCCGCACCCCATCGCCTTCAACGTGCTGCCCCAGGTCGAGACCTTCAAGGACGGCGACGACTACACGACCGAGGAGCGCAAGATGATGGCCGAGACCCGGAAGATCCTCGGCGCGGGAGAGGAGCTCGGCATCTCCGCCACCTGCGTCCGCGTCCCGGTCTTCGGCGCGCACTCGGAGTCGGTCAACGTGCAGACGCGAGAGGCGCTCGAGCCGGAGGCGCTGCGCGAGCTGCTCGCCTCCGCCCCCGGCGTCGTCGTCCAGGACGATCCCGGCAACGGCGTCTACCCGCTGGCGACCGAGGTCGAGGGCAGCGACGAGGTCTTCGTCGGCAGGATCCGCCGCGATCCCTCCCACGAGCGCTGCCTGAACATGTGGATCGTCGGCGACAACCTGCGCAAGGGAGCCGCGACGAACGCCGTCCAGGTCGCGCAGCTGCTGATCGACCGGGACCTCGTCCGGGTCCCCGAGCCCGCGCTCGCCGCTTAGCCCGGGCCGACCGCCCGCAGCTGCAGAGCGAGGCGGATCTCGTCGCGCTTGGCCGGGTCGTCGAAGTCGGTCCCGAACGCCTCGCGCGCCTGGTTGATCCGGTAGCGCACCGTCTGCGGGTGGACGCCGATCTGCGCCGCGGTCGGCTCATACCGGCCCTGATGGGAGAGCCAGGCCGCAAGCGTCAGGCCGACCTTCGCCGCCGCGCGGTCCCCCAGTGCGTCGATCGGAGCGAGCCGCGCGGCCACGAAGTCGGCGGCGATCCGTGGCTCGACGCTCAGCAGCGCCAGCTCCTGGAGGTGATCGGCAGCGCGGACGAGGCCGTCGCCGCGAGCAACTGAGCCGGCGCGGATCAGCGCCGCGGCGCGCGCGAAGCTGAGTGGCGCCTCCTCGGGAGCGACCGTCGGGCCGAGCACCGCGAGGGGGAGGGTGGCGAGCCCCTGCAGCGTCTCCCCAGAGACGCCATTGACGCCATCCTCGGCTGGATCGCTGACGACGACGCAGATGAGCTCGTCGATCGGGCCGGCGAGCGGCCCGCCGGGAAGGGTCCCGGCTGCCTCCCAGTCGGCCAGCCTCACCGCGGCGCAGGCGATCCGCTCGGGGATCCGCCAGCCGACGCCGCGGGCGATCGTCGCCCATCCGTCGCGGTCGTCGCTGCGGAGGATCATCCGCCTGACCAGGTGCGATCGGCCGGCCGCGGAGGTGCCGGTGGAGGCGAGCTGCCCGTCGGCGTAGCCTGCGGCGGCGCGGATCGAGTAGCCGTCGATCAGGGCTGTGACGGCGTCGGCGACCCGCAGGCTGACGTCCGGCCCGTAGCCGAGCTCCTCCGAGATCGCCGCGACCTCGTGGGTGAAGGCCCGCGCGCCGATCCGGTAGGCGGTGAGCAGCTCCTCGAGCGGGCGCATCGCGAGGGACTGGCCGCGGCCGAGGCGGTAGTCGATCTCGCGGACGGGCGTCGGTTTGCCGGTCGTGATCTGGCTCGCCAGCTCGTCGAGCGCGGTCTCGGTGGCGAGCTGCAGCCCGCTCGCGAACGGGATCTCCTCGGGATCGCCGAAGGCGGGAAGGGCGGGCATGACCGCTGCCATCACGCTGGCGGTGATCTGCTCCCTCCGAGCGGTGACGGCCCGGCCGAGATCGCTCGGCAACCCGCGTCCCGGCGCGGCAGCGCTGTCGCCTGGGATCTCCATCTATACGAAAACTACAAAAGAAGGCGGCCAAAGTGGCGAAGTTTGTGTACGTCACGCCCAAGACCGATCCTTATGGTCTCCGGCTGAGTTGTGAGGGAGAGATGCGACACCACGGGTAGCTGAGGAGAGCTGAACGGCATGGATGGGATCAGGCGACGGGGGCTGACGACGTTGGCGGTGCTGGCCGGAGCGCTGGCGTTCGCCCCGAGCGCGAACGCTGCGGTGGGCTCGGTCTTCACGGGCATGCCGAGCCCCGCGGTCAGCTGCGACGTCCAAAGCGGCGGCGCAACCGACGGCCAGCGCTGGTGCACCGGCACCTCCACGCGAGTGCAGAGCTGGGATCACACCCCGATCGACGTCTCCGTCTTCCTCCCCCCGGAGCCCACCAGCGGCCCCGACGGCAACTACCCGCTGATCGGCATCTACCACGGCTGGGGTGGGAGCAAGGCCGCCGGCGGTGCGGCGCAGCGCTGGGTGACGCAGGGCTACGCGGTCTTCAGCATGACCGACCGCGGCTGGCGCAACAGCTGCGGCAGCGCCGCCTCCCGGACCGGCCTCCCCGGCTGGGCCGACTGCGACGACGGCAACATCAAGCTCATCGACTACCGCTACGAGGCCCGCGACGCCCAGTTCCTGATCGGCCATCTGGTCGACGAGGGCCTCGTCGACCCCGACCGCATCGGCGCCTTCGGCGGCTCCTACGGCGGGTTGCTCTCCTCGACCCTGGGCGCCCTCAACAGCCGCACGGTGCTCCCGGACGGCACCTACGTGCCGTGGACGAGTCCGAACGGGACGCCGCTGCACATCGCCGCGGCCGCCCCGAACACCGTCGGCACCGACATCCTCTACACCCAGCAGCCGAACGGCTCGACGCTGGACTACGTCTCCGACTCCTCCTACTTCGGCCCCGACGGCACGGCTCGCGTGGGCGTCCAGAAGGCCGGCGTCATGAACGGCTTCTTCTACGGCGCCCAGGGCAGCGGAGTCGCGACCCTCGGCCCGGAGGCGATCGCGCTGCAGTCGGCCGCGAACGGCCCCGGTCCCTACGACTCGCTGAAGCCGGCGCTGCAGGCCGCCCTGACGACCCACGGCGCCTTCAACGTCGACGACTCGGTCGCGCCCGCGCCGATGATCCTGGGAGCGGGGTGGAGCGACGACTTCGTCCCGGTCAGCGAGCCGCTCAAGTACTACAACAAGATCCGCGCCGACCATCCCGGGACGCCGGTCGCCGTGTTCGCCGGCGATTTCGGACATGCCCGCGCCTCGGACAAGGACAGCTTCGAGGACCTCCGCACCGCCTGGATGAACTACTACGTCCGCGACGAGCGGACGGGCGCCAAGCCGCCCGAGAACGTAGTGGTGAGCGAGCTCACCTGCCCGACGTCGGCGCCATCGGGGCAGCAGGTGACCCTCGGCCAGTGGTCCGATGCGGCGAACGGCGAGGTGCGCCTGCGGACCACGGACCCGCAGACGATCCAGCCCAGCGGCGCCACCGACGGGGAGACGTTCTTCGGTTCGGCCACGACAGCCTGCGCCACCGCACCCGCCGCCGACAACCCGACCTCGGCCAACTACCGGACCGACGCCGCGAGCGGCGATGGCTACGACGTCCTCGGCGGCGCGATGGTGTTCATGCGCCTCGACGTGAGCGGCCAGAGCGACCAGATCGCCGCGCGCCTCCTCGACGTCGGCCCCGACGGGCAGGAGACGCTGATCGAGCGCGCTCTGCTGCGCCCCGACGTCGAGGTTCCGGACGAGGTCCAGCACCTGCAGCTCAACCCCGACTTCTGGCACGTCGCCGCCGGCCATCAGCTCAAGCTGGAGCTGCTCGCCGACGACGGTCCCTACTCGCACGTGAACGCCGCCGACGCCGGCGACCCCGCCTCCCAGCACGCGATCGTCGTCAGGGACCTCGAGCTGCGCGTGCCGACGATGCAGGGGGCGGGCACCGCCGGTGTCGTGCAGGCTCAGAAGCCGCTGTATCTGCCGCCGGGCTACGTCGCCGCCCCGGGCTTCGAGTCGAAGACGACGACGAAGGCCCCCGACTTCGACGCCCCGAAGGCGAAGGTCAAGAAGTTGAAGGCGAAGAAGCTGAAGCCGGGGAAGAAGGGGCGGAGGAAGGGCGCCAAGGTGAAGATCACGTTGGGCGGCACCGACGCCGGCGACAGCGGCATCGCCGCCTACATGTGCAAGCTCGACAAGGGCAAGTGGCGCAAGTGCAAGTCGCCCGTCAGGTACAGGAAGGTGAAGAAGGGCCGGCACACCTTCCGCGTCTACGCGATCGACGGCGACGGCAACGAGCAGGCCAAGCCGACCGTCGAGAAGTTCAAGGTCGAGGTCAAGAAGGCCAAGAAGGCCAAGAAGCAGCGCTGAGCCGGACGGGGCTCCCCGCCCGCGGCAGCGTTCGACCCGGCGAACGTACGTAACGGGGCCTCATAGCGCCCATTCGCGTACGTTCGGTGGGCTTCGCTCGCCTACGATGCCGCGGTGGCCGGTGCCCTCGCGACTCTCGTCCTTGTACTCGGCGCTGCGCTGATCGTCGGCCAAGCGCTCGCCGCGCTGGCAGCGGGAGCCACGCGCGAGCGTCCGGCGCCGATCTCCCCGCTGGCCCCCGCCTACGGGCTCGCCGCGCTGCTCGTTCTCGCCGGGATCTCCATCCGCCTGCCGGGGCACGCGACGACCGCCGCCCTCGTCCTCGCCGTCGCCGTGGTCGTGGCCGCCGTCCACCTGATCGGGCGTATCCGCGGGCTCGGTCAGGCGGGTATCACGGGAGCCCCGATCCTGCTTGTCACCGCCGTCGCGGCGCTGCTTCCCTTCGCGATCGCCGGCTTCGTCGGCGTCCTCGGGGCCGGCCTCGTCAACGACGACATGGCCTCGCACCTGATCATCGCCGACTACGTCGCCGACCCCCACGACCCGGTGCCGAGCTTCGTCAAGGGCGGCTACCCGATCGGCCCCCACGCGCTGGCGGCGGCGATCTCCACCGGAACCGGCGCCGGGCTCGTCGACGTGTTCGCCGGGCTCACCGTCGCGCTCGCGCCGCTGCTCGGCTGGGTCGCGCTCGCGGGCCTCGGCGGGCTCGGTCGCACCCGTCGCGTCCTCGGCGCCTGCCTTGTCGCGCTCGCCTACCTCGGGATCGCGTACCTCCTGCAGGGCGCCTTCAAGGAGCCGATGATGTCGATCCTCGTGCTCGCCGCCGGTGTCGCGCTCGGGCGCCTGATCGGGCTGCCCGGGGAGGGGGAGGAGGCGGCCTCCGACGAGCCCCGTGCCCACCCGCTGCTTCGCGTGCTTCCCCTCGGCGTCCTCCTCGCGGGCGTGATCTTCGTCTACTCGCTCCCCGGGCTGCTCTGGGTCGGCGCGGTCGGCGTCGCCGTCGTCGCAGCCCGGCTCCTACTCGTCAAGCCGCGCCCGCAGCTCCCCGACGACTGGGTCCGCCGCTTCGCTCCCTACGCGGCGGGGATCGTCGTGATCCTGCTGCTCGCCACGGCCCAGGAATGGAGCCGCCTCGCCGACTTCAGCCGCGTCTCCGCGCTCAACCCGGACCGCTTCGGCTCCCAGCTCGGAAACCTGCGCGGCTCCCTCTCGCCGCTGCAGGCCTTCGGCATCTGGCCGACCGGGGACTTCCGGACCGCAGCCGAGGCCGCGGGCGGGCCGACCATCGCCTTCTACCTGGGGGCCGCCGTGGCCGTCGGCGCATTTGCAGCCGGGATCGTCGCCGCGCTTCGCTCCCGCCGTGAGCTCGCGCCCGCCGCCACGGCCGTCGCCGCGCTCGCGGCCTGGGCCTTCCTCGCCGTCGCGGGTAGCCCCTACGTGGCCGCCAAGGGGCTCGCGATCGCCGCGCCGATCGTGATGCTCGTCGCCGTCCGCGGCACCCTCGGCTCCAGGCAGGCTCCTCTGCTCGCGCTCGGGGCCGCGCTCACCGCGGGCGCCGCGCTCTCGATCTTCCTCGTCGTCCGCCAGGCGCCGGTCGGCCCCGACGATCACGCCCAGCAGCTCGCCTCCATCCGCGAGGCGGTCCAGGGGGAGGACGTCCTCTTCCTCGGCCGCGACGACTTCATCGGCTGGGAGCTTCGCGGCTCCGGCGAGATCACCGGCGTCGTCACCAACTTCTACGACGTCTCCGACATCCGGCCGCGCTTCAAGAAGGGTCCGGGCGGAGGAGAGAAGTTCGACGTCGACGTCCTCCACCCGCGGCAGCTCGACCGCTTCGACTGGATCGTCGCGACGACCGGAGGCCCCGCCTCGCAGGTGCCGCCGCGCTTCGAGGAGGTGGTCCGCTCCGACGACTACGTCCTCTACGAGCGCACCGGCTCGGTCGGCAAGCGCAGCACCCTCGACGAGGGGACGATGATCGGCAAGGAGCTCGACTGCTCCGACCCCGAGCAGCGGAAGATCTCCGAGCAGGACGGCTACGCGGTGATCTGGGACCCGGCACCGATCGTCCAGCCCGAATCGGCCTGGAAGCCGACGGCGACGGCGAGCGACGGCGCCGCTGTGAGCCAGCGCCTCGAGCTCCCGGCGGGCGGGCACTGGCTGCTCTCCCTCGAGTACGACAGCCGCCGCCCCGTGCACCTGAGCTCGCCGGAGATCGACCTCGACCGCACCGTCGCCGCGAACCTCGACTTCCGCGGCGAGACGCCGCCGTTCCCGGTCGGGTTCGTGGACACCAACGGGCCGGCCACGGCGAAGATCACCGCCGAGCCGGAGGAGCCGAACCTGATCGGGCGCCTGCTCCGCGCGCCGAACGAGGCGCATCTGCGCTCGCTGACCGCGACGCCGCTGGCGGAGGACGCGGTGCGTCGCGTCCCGCTCAGTGAGGCGTGCGGGAAGTACGTCGACTGGTACCGGGCCGGATAGCCTTCGGAGCGTGAGCGATCCGCAGTCAGTCGCGATCGTCGGCGCCGGCCTCGCCGGGCTGACGGCGGCGCGGGAGCTGCGGCGGCGCGGGGTCGAGGTGACGGTGCTCGAGGCGCAGGACCGCGTCGGCGGCCGCACCCTCAACCACGCCTTCGACGACGGCACCGTCGTCGAGATCGGCGGTCAGTGGATCGGGCCGACGCAGGACCGGCTCGCGGCCCTCGCGGGCGAGCTCGGCGTCGGCACCTACAAGACCTACGACGAGGGCTTCAACCTCGTCGAGTACGGCGGCGAGATCCGCCGCTTCGACGACGACTACTTCGGCCTGCCCAAGCACGTCATCGCCGACCTCGGCCTGGCGCAGTTCCGGATCGACCGGATGGCGGCGAAGGTCCCGCTCGACGCACCCTGGGCGGCCCCGAAGGCGCGTGCCCTCGACGCGCAGACCGTCGCCTCCTGGGCGCGGCTCAACATCCGCACGAAGCTCGGCCGCGAGACGCTGCGGGTGATGGTCGAGGCGGTGTTCTCGGCCGAGCCAGAGGACATCTCGATGCTCCACTTCCTCTTCTACCTGCACTCCGGAAAGGACCTCGACAACCTGCTGCGGACCGGCGACGGCGCTCAGGACGAGCGCTTCCACGGTGGCTCGCAGGAGATCTCGCTTCGCATGGCCGCCGAGCTCGGGGATGTGATCCGTCTCAGCTCGCCGGTGCTGTCGATCGCGCAGACCGAGGACGGGGTGACCGTCGGCGGCCACTGGGGTCAGCTCGACGTCGATCGCGTGGTCGTCGCCGTGGCTCCCTCGGTCATCCCGCGGATCTCCTTCTCACCGGCGCTGAGCGGCCGCCGCGCGCAGCTCCACGCGAAGATGCCCGCCGGCTACGTGATCAAGTGCATGGCTCGCTACGAGCGGCCGTTCTGGCGCGAGCGCGGGCTCTCGGGTCAGGCCGGGAGCATGGAGCGCCCCCTCGCGGTCACCTTCGACAACTCGCCCGCCGACGGCTCCTGCGGCGTCCTGCTCGGCTTCCTCGAGGGGAGGCACGGCCGCCGCGCCGCCGCGCTCACCCCGGGCGAGCGGCGCGCGCTCGTCCTCGGCGACCTCGCCGCCTACTTCGGCCCCGAGGCGCTCGACGCCCTCGACTACGTCGAGCAGGACTGGGCGAACGAGGAGTGGATACGCGGCGGCTACGGCGCCCACCTCGCGCCGGGGACCTGGACCGATTACGGCGAGCTCCTGTGCGAGCCCGAGGGGCGCATCCACTGGGCCGGCTCGGAGACGAGCGCGGTCTGGAACGGCTACATGGACGGCGCGGTGCGCTCAGGCGAGCGCGTCGCCGCCGAGCTCGCTCAGGTCCCGTAGTCCTCGATCGAGTCGATGACCTTCCCGGCGAGCGCGCGGAAGAAGTCCGCGCGGGTGACGAGCGCGTGCACCTTGCCGTGCGTCGCGATCGGCGCGATCAGGACCCGGTGATGGAGGAAGATCTCGGCGAGCTGGGTGTCGGAGTACTCGTCCTCGACGACGACGTGGTCGGTCGTCAGGTGGTCCCCGATGGCCAGCTCCGAGCAGTCGCCGCGGCGGTCGATCGTCTCGTCCAGCGAGCGCCTGACCATCGCGGCCGACCCGAGGGTGTCCATGTAGGCGGGAAAGAGCGCCGCCATGAACTCACGCTCGCCGAAGATCCCGGCGAAGCGGCCGTCCTCGCGCACGGCCGGCAGCGCCGGTAGCCCCTCGTCGATCAGGCGCTTGGCGGCGGGGCCGATCCGGTCGCGCACCGACAGCGGCCTGATCTCGCGGATCGTCGCCTGGATGATCGAGTCGGGCATCAGGGCTCCCTTCATAGCAGCACGTAGACGACCATCACCCAGGCGGTCGCGAGCAGCAGCGAGATCAGCGTGGCCGGGAGGCCGAACTTGAGGAAGCGGGTGAAGCCGATCGGCTGGCCCGCGCGCTCGGCGAGCCCGGAGGCGGCGACGTTGGCGGCGGCGGCGATGATCGTCGCGTTGCCGCCGAAGCAGGCGCCGAGCGAGAGGGCCCACCAGTAGGCGTTGTCGCCGCCGGCGGGGACGAGTCCGTCGACGACGGGGATCATCGCCGTGGTGAAGGGGATGTTGTCGACGATCGCTGAGCCGAAGCCGCCGATCCAGAGGATCCCGAGCAGCTCCGCGGTGCGGTTGCCGCCGGTCAGGTTCGCCACGCCCTCAGCGACCTTGTCGATGGCGCCGGTCTCCTCGAGGGCGCCGACGATCACGAACAGGGCGAGGAAGAAGAAGAGGGTCGGCCACTCGATCTTCGCAAGCACCTCGTCGAGCTTCTGCCCGGTGACGAGGAGCGCGACGGTGGCGCCCATCAGCGCGACTGTCGCCGGCTCGAGCCCGAGCGCCTGGTGGGCGAAGAAGAGCAGGATCGTGCCGACGAGCACCGGGCCGGTGCGGCGCAGCTCGTCGGGGTCGCGGATCGAGGAGGCGGCGTCCAGGTCCATGACGAAGCGCCGGTTCTTCTCCTCGACCTGCAGCCGGGATCGGAACACGGCGTAGAGCCCGGCGACGACGACCACGAAGGTGATCGCCGCGATCGGCGCCAGGTTGACGAGGAACTCGTTGAAGGAGAGGCCGGTATGACCGGCGATGATGATGTTCGGCGGGTCGCCGATCAGCGTCGCCGTGCCGCCGATGTTGGAGGCGATGATCTCGATCACGATCAGCGGGATCGGGTCGATGTCGAGCGCGTCGCAGAGCAGGAAGGTGACCGGGACGACGAGCAGGATCGTCGTCAGGTTGTCGAGGAAGGCGGAGAGCAGCGCCGTGGTTCCCGCGAGCGCCAGGACCACCGGGAGCGGGCGCCCCTTCGAGATCTGCCCGGCGCGGATCGCGATGAAGTCGTAGACGCCGGTCGCCCGTGTCAGGGCGACGAGGATCATCATCCCGGCGAGCAGGCCGATCGTGTTGAAGTCGATGGCCTCGATCGCGTGCTCCTGGTCGAAGCCCGATCCGGCCAGGACGACGACGACGCCGGCGCCCGCCATCGCGATCTTCGTTCGGTCCACGCGCTCGGTCGCGATCAGCCCGATCACGAGCAGGAAGACGATGACGGCAATCGTCACGCCTCCACCTCCTCCCGCGATCGGCGCCTGAGCGCGAACACCGCCAGGCCGCCGGCGATGAACGAGACGATCAGAACCGAGCCGGCGACCCGCTCCTGCAGCTCGCTCTCGCCGAGGGCGAGCTCCGAGATCAGCAGGCTGACCGTGTAGCCGATCGCGCACAGCATGGAGAGGGCGGCGATGTCACCCCAGCGCACCCGGTCCGGAAGCGTGCCGACGCCGAGCTTGGCCGCGGTCCAGGCGCCGGCGAGCACGCCGGTGATCTTGCCGACGAAGAGGCCGCAGACGACGCCGATGACGACCGGCTCGCCCGCGGCTCCGCCGAGCGCGCTGAGCGAGATCCCGGTCGCCGCGAGAGCGAAGACGGGGACGGCGACGCCCGCGGAGATCGGGTGGATCCGGTGCTCGAAGCGCTCGAGCGGCGCGTGCTCCTCGCCGGTGCGAGGGCTCGCCGGGGTCAGGAGGCCGAGCAGGATGCCCGCGACCGTGGCGTGGATCCCGCTCGCGTGGATGCAGATCCAGGCGATCAGCGCGAGCGCGATCAGGGCCGCCGGGTGGTCGAGGCGGACCTCGAAGGCGAGCCGGTAGGCGACGCACGCGACGAGGCCCCCGAGCAGCCACGGCACCGAGAGCGCCGCCGTGAAGAGGATGGCGATGAGGATGATCGCGAGCAGATCGTCGATCACCGCGATCGAGAGCAGCACCGCGCGCACCCCGGCGGGAACGGCGGCCGCGGCCAGAGCGAGAACTCCCAGCGCGAAGGCGATGTCGGTCGCCACCGGGATCGCCCAGGCGCCGTCGTCGAGGGCGGCGCCACCGGACGCGGCGATCGCGATCAGCGCCGGGAAGACCATGCCGCCGACTGCGGCGAACACCGGCAGCGCGGCGGCGCGACGGTCGGCGAGCTCGCCGTGGAGCAGCTCCCGCTTCAGCTCCAGCCCGGCGACGAAGAAGAAGATCGCCAGCAGCCCGTCGGAGGCCCAATGCGCCAGCGAGATGTCGAGGTGCAGCCACTCCGGCCCGATCGCCAGGTGGGTGTGCCAGAAGCCCTCGTAGGAGCTCTCGGCGAGGTTGGCCCACACGAGCGCCACCGCCGTCGCGAGCAGCAGCAGCTTGCCGCTGGTGGTCTCCTCGCGCAGGAACTCGGCGACGCCGCCCGCGGCATCGGAGGCTTTCTCCAGCCTCGTGCGGTCGCTATCGGTGGCTTCGGGTTGAGAGACGAGGTCCTCCGGACATGGGTCAGCGATCAATCGCCGACCAGGCTTCCCGGCACACCTCGGCGCAGTCTAGGGGGTGGGGTGGGGGCGAAACATTGGGGGTCGGGTTTGGGGGTCGCCTCGATGGCAGGGGGCCGCCGGGATCCGAGGATGGATCCATCACCGCAACCGATCCCCCCGAGGAGCCCACCATGAACCCCACCGCCACCACCGCTTTGACCGCCGCCCTCGACGCCGAGGCGCTCCGCGTCGCCATCGACGGTGATCTCCACCTTCCGGGCGAGGCCGGCTGGGACGAGGCGCGCGCCGCCTGGAACCTGGCGGTCGACCAGCACCCGGCCGCGGTCGTCCTGCCCGAGCACGGCGACGACATCGCCGCCGCCCTCGGCGCCGCCGCGGCCGGCGGTCTCCGGGTCGCCGTCCAGGGCACCGGGCACAACGCCTCCGCCTTCGGCGATCTCGCGGGCACGCTCCTGATCAAGACCGAGCGCATGCGCGAGCTGTCGATCGACCCGGCGGCGCGCATCGCCCGCGTCGGGGCCGGGGTCCTCTGGGGAGAGGTCGTCGAGGCCGCCGCCGAGCACGGCCTCGCGGCGCTCGCCGGCACGTCTCACGACGTCGGCGTCGTCGGCTACACGCTGGGCGGCGGCGCGAGCTGGCTCGCCCGCAAGCACGGTCTCGCCTCCGAGCGCGTGACCGCGGTCGAGCTCGTCACCGCCGAGGGCGAGCGGCGTCGCGTCACAGCCGGCTCCGACCCGGAGCTCTTCTGGGCGCTGCGGGGAGGCGGCGGCAACTTCGGCGTCGTCACGGCGCTCGAGTTCGCCCTGCTCCCGATCGCGGAGGTCTACGCGGGCGCTCTCTTCTTCCCGCTCGAGCGAGCGGGTGAGGTGCTCGAGGCCTGGCGCCGTTGGACGCTCGACCTGCCCGACGAGGTCACGTCGCTCGCGCGGATGGTCCGCATCCCGCCGCTTCCGGACATCCCCGAGCCGCTGCGCGGGAGGGAATTCGCGATGGTCGAGGCGGCCTGTCTGCTCGGCGCCGAGCATGCGGCGGAGCTGCTGGCGCCGCTGCGCGAGCTCGGTCCGGCCATCGACACGTTCGCGGCGCAGCCCCCGGCGGCGCTGCTCGCCCTGCATATGGACCCGCCCGGCCCAGTGCCGGGGATCGGTGATCACCAGATGCTCGCCGACCTCGACGCCGATTCGCTGGCGGCGCTCGTCGCCGCGATCGGCCCCGACAACGGTTCCCCGGTCGTCTCCTACGAGATCCGCCACCTCGGTGGCGCCCTCGGCAGGCGCGAGGAGGGCAGTGGCGCGCTCGGCGCGCTCGAGGGCCGCTACATGACCTTCGGGGTCGGCATGCCCGTCTCTCCCGAGGCCGCGGCCGCCATCGAAGCGTCGCTGGCGGACGCGCGGGCGGCGCTCGACGTCGTCGACACCGGCGGCAACTACGCGAACTTCGCGGAGCGCCCCGTTACGGCGGACTCGATCCACCGCGGCCGGTCGCTGGCGCGGATGCGCGCGGTCCGCGGGTCGGTCGACCCGGCCGGACTGCTGCGCGCGAACCACTCGATCGACTGAGACAGAAACCACCACCACACGCAACGACGAGCAAGGAACAAGGAGAAACAACCATGAAGATCAAGACCGAGCTGACGATCGCCTCGCTGCTGGCGGTGGGCCTGCTGGCAGTCGCCTTCGCGACGAGCGCGTCGGCCTTCAACTCCACCCAGCAGAGGTTCAAGGCGGAGATCAAGGGTGTGCAGACGTACACGTCGGACTACGACCACGCGTCCACCGGCACCTGCGACCCCTCGATCAACAGCCACACCAAGGAGACGATCCGCTTCGCGAGCAAGAAGCCGGTCGTGGTCACCTTCACGCGGATCCCGGGCTCGAAGTACCCGATCGTGAGTGGCGGCGACAAGGTCCTGCGGCTCCCGACCACCGGCAAGGTCACCCGCTCCCACAGCTACTCCGCGAGCCAGGTGCCCGAGGAGTGCGGGGACAACGGCGGCGGCGTGCCCGGCGGCCAGACCCCGCCGGACTGCGGCACCAAGACCGTGACCCCCTGGTACATGTCCTTCGACTACGCCCGTAAGGACAAGGTCGAGCTCCAGCCCGAGGACGTCGCCGGCAGCGACCTGTTCGAGAACTGCGGGAGCGGCAAGTACCCGTACCTGCTCTCGAGCACGAGCTTCGGCAAGAGCCAGCTCGCCGACCTGCCCGTCAGGGAGGTCTTCGACCGCGAGATCGGCAAGCTGATCACGATCGGCCGCGGTAGCGAGGACCTGCCGGCTCCGGAGGGTGGCGACTCCACCAAGCTCCGCTGGGAGCTGAGCCTGACCCGTATCGGCGGCAAGAACTAGGCCCGGCGCACGGCGGCGGCACCCCCGGTCGGGGTGCCGCCGCTTCGCCGTGCTTGTAGGCTCGCGCCGAATGGAAGGCGGCGGACTTCTACTCGTCGAGCGGGACCGGGAGCTGGGGACACTTCGTGGGGCGATCGCGGGGCTCGTCGAGGGGGAGGGACGGGTCATCGTCGTCGAGGGACCGGCGGGGATCGGCAAGACCGCCCTGCTGGGCGAGGGTCGCGAGCAGGCGGCGGAGCTCGGCGTGCCCATGCTGACCGCCCGCGGCAGCGAGCTCGAGTCCGGGTTCCCATTCGGGGCGGCGCAGCAGCTGTTCCAGGGCGTTCTCCGCGACCCCGATGCGAAGGCGGTCGCGCTCGCTGATGCAGCCGCGGCCGCCGAGGCGGCATTCGACGCGAGCGCCTCCTTCGGCGACGTCTCCTTCTCTGCGCTCCACGGCCTCTACTGGATGACCCTCAACATCGCCGCCGATGGCCCGCTGCTGCTCGTCGTCGACGACCTGCAGTGGTGCGACCGCCCCTCGCTGCGGTTCCTCGCCTATCTCGCACACCGGCTGGAGAGCACCACGGTCGGGGTGCTCGCCGGTATCCGGACGACCGACCCCGGCGTCGACCCCGGCCTCGTCGCCGACATCGCCTCCGACCCGTCGACGGTGGTGATCCGCCCCGGCCCGCTCAGCCTCGAGGCGACAGGGGAGGTCGTCTCGTCCCGCTTCGAGGCCGCCCCCAACCACAGCTTCTCCATGGCCTGCCTGGACGTCACCGGAGGCAACCCGCTGCTGCTCGGCGAGCTGCTCGGTGCTCTCGCTCGCGAGGGGGTGGAGCCGACCGGTGCCGGAGCCGACGCGATCTCAGAGGTCGGACCGCGGGCGATCACGCGGACCGTGCGCCAGCGGCTCTCGGGGCTCCCGGAGGAAGCCGTGAGTGTGGCCCGCGCCACCGCCATCCTCGGCGATGGAACCGACCTCACTTCGATCGCCGCTCTGGCTGGCCTCGAGGTCGCCGATGTCGCGGCGAGCACCGATCAGCTCGCGCAGGCGGAGATCCTCAGGGCCGGAGCGCCGATCGGATTCGTCCACGCGCTTGTGCGGGACTCGGTCTACGAGGAGATCCCGCTCGGCGAGAGGCAGCTGGAGCACGCTCGCGCCGCCCGCCTGGCCTTCGACGCCGGTGCGCCGGCCGAGAAGGTGGCGGCGCAGCTGCTGGCCGCGCCGCCGAGCGGCGAGCCCTGGGCGGCGGACGTGCTCACGAGCGCCGCCGACGAGGCCACCCGTCGGGGCGCATCGGACGTCGCGATCGACCTGCTGAGGCGGCTCCTCGAGGAGCCGATCGAGCAGCAGCGCCGGGCCGGAGTCCTCCTTCAGCTGGGGGTCGCGGAGGCGAAGGCGACCGACCGTGATGGAGCCGTCGCGCACCTGCGCTCCGCCTACGAGCAGCTCGAGGCGCCCGGGCTGCGCGGAGCGGCGGCGTTCGCGCTCTCCCGCACCCTGCTGTTCATCGGCCGCGCGCAGGAAGCAGCCGACCTGGCGGCGGAGGCCGGCGCCGGTCTCGGCGAGGACGAGCCCGATCTCGCGAAGATGATCGAGTCGAACGAGCTCACCAGCCTCTACTTCGGGGCCAGTGTGCGCGACGGCGCGGAGCGCTTTGCCCGCTATCACAGGCTCCCGGAGGAGGCGAGTGGAGGCGACGGCGTGCTCTCGGCATCGGCGTCATACGACTGGATGTATCGGGGAGGCAGCGCCGAGGAGTGCAGCGAGCTCGCCCTCGCGGCCATCGATCTCGCCGAGACGCTCGAGCAGGACAACGGGCTCGCCTGGGTCACCGCGAACGTCGTCCTCGTCGCCGCCGAGCGCCCGGAGGCGATGGAGGCGTGGGACCGCGCACTCGCCCGCTCGCACCAGGAGGGATCGATGTTCGGCGTCCTCACGGTGCACCTCTGGCGCGGCTTCACCGAGCTTCGCCATGGCGACCTGCCGGCGGCAGAGGAGTCGCTGCGCGCCGGGATCGAGCAGATCGTGCTGCTCGGCGGTGCGACGCGCGACTACGGGCAAGGGCTGCTCTGCTCGACGTTGCTCGCTCGCGGCCGGATCGACGCCGCGGAGGAGGTCCTGCACGAGATCCCGCGGCCGGAGGGAACCGGGGACGGGTCCCTGCTCTGGCGCTCTTGCGAGATCGAGCTGCTGCTCGAGCGCGGCCGCTTCGAGGAAGCCCTGCGCAAGGCACGCAAGCATGCGGAGCTGTGCGGCTGGAGGACCAACCCGGCCTACGTGCAGACGCTCACCTTCCAGGCGCGTGCTCTCGACGGGCTCGGCTATCGGGACGAGGCGTTCGAGGTGCTCGGGCGCGAGCTCGAGGCGGCGGAGGCCTGGGGCGCCAACGGCGCGATCGGCCGGGTGCTCAGGCTGCGCGGCGAGATCGCCCGGGAGGCGGGTCGCGAGGACCTGGAGCGGGCGGTCGAGCTCCTCGAGGCGTCGCCGATGCGCCTTGAGCTGGCCCGCGCGCTGTGCGCGCTCGGTTCGCTGATCCGCTTGGACCGCAAGCCGACTGAGGCCCGCGAGCCGCTGCGGCGGGCGCTCGAGATCGCCGAGGTCTGCGAGGCGGCGCCGCTCGCCGCCCACGCCCGGACCGAGCTTCACGCGACCGGGGCCCGCCCTCGCAGCAGCGCTCTCAGCGGGCCGGGAGCACTGACGCCGTCGGAGCGCCGCGTGGCCGACCTCGCGGCGTCAGGTGAGACCAACAAGCAGATCGCCCAGGCGCTCTTCGTCACGCCGAAGACGGTCGAGGTCCACCTCTCGAACACCTACCGGAAGCTCGAGATCAGCTCCCGCCGGGAGCTGGCGGGAGCGCTCGCCGAGGGCGGTCCAGCCGACGACGAATAGTCTGCGCCGACACGCTCGCTCCCGAAGGGATGGACATGAAACTGAAGACGACCATCGTGGCGGCCATCGTCGGCCTCGCCGCGGTCCTGGCTCTCGCCGGCTGCTCGAAGACCGTCGACTCCGACGACCTCGAGAGCCAGCTCACCGAGCAGCTAGCGCCGCAGCTGGGCACGACCGAGGATCAGGCGTCGGTCGATTGCCCCGACGACGAGAAGGCGGAGAAGGGCAACACCTTCACCTGCACCTTCAAGGACGACAAGAGCGGCCAGTCCATCGACGTCGAGGTGACGATCACCGACGACGACGGCACGTTCTCCGCGAAGACGGTGGGTCAGCCGACAGGCGGCTGAGCAGTCAGCCGGGAGCCAGGGGCGCCAGCGCGCCTGGGGTGACTCAGACCACGATTCTGGTCTCAGTCACCCCGGGAGGCTGGCTGCGGCAACCCCGCCGCTCCCTGGGGTGACTCAGACCACGATTCTGGTCTCTCCCACCCCAGGTGGGTCAGGTCGCCGGCTGTCGGGAGGCCGCGCGGCATGGTGGGAGGCCGCGCCGGCTGTCGGGGGTCGCCGCATGTCGGAGGCCGCGCCGGCTGTTGCCGGATCGCGCGCGCCCTACGCCAGCGCGGCGATGCGGTCGTCGACCGCGACGGTGCTGGCGATGTGCTTCGGCATGCCCAGCTCCTTCGGCGAGTAGCCGAGGGCGAGGCCGACGAGCTGGGGGAGATGCAGGACGGCGAGGCCGAGGTCGCGACCGACGACCTTCGCCGCTTCCGGCTGCTGCATGTCGAGGTTGAGGTGGCAGAGCGGGCAGGGCGTGACCAGGCAGTCGGCGCCGGCGTCGATCGCGTCACCGACGTGGGTGCCGGCCTGCTTCAGCGAGGTCTCGCGGTTCATCGTGATGACCGGGAAGCCGCAGCAGCGGCGGGCGCCGTCGTACTCGACGACCTGGCCGCCGAGCGTCTCGATGACGCGCTCGAGGTAGAGGTCGCGGTCGGGGTGCTCGTCGTAGCCGAGGCGATCCTTCGGGCGGATCACGTAGCAGCCGTAGAAGGGGCCGACGCGCAGGCCCTCGAGCGGGCGCTTGACCTTCGACTTCAGCGTCTCGAGGCCGATGTCCTCGACGAGCAGCCAGAGGAAGTTCTTGTTGGTGAAGCCGTCCTTGTCCTTGGTGTAGGCGAGGCCCTCGCCGCTCAGCGTCTCGTTGATGTGAGCGCGGTAGGCGGAGTCGGCGTCGAGCCGCTCCTGACACTCCGACTGAGCGCCCTGGCAGGTCGAGCAGATGTTCATCATCGCCAGGCCCGTGTCCTGGGCGAGCGCGAAGGTGCGGGCGTTGAGCGTGTCGGCGAGCTCCTGGTTGTGCTCGGCGATGACGCCGGCGCCGCAGCAGTTGGCGCGGTCGAGCGTCACGAGCTCGATGTCGAGCGCCTTGGCGGTCAGCTCCATCGAGCCGTGGAGCTCGGGGGTGAACCCTCGCGAGACGCATCCGGGCCAGTAAGCGAGCTTCATGATGGTGTTACCTCCTCGGCCTGGGGGGCCGCCGTGATGTCTGCTGCGGGGACCCCCTCGGCACCGGGGGCGCCCTCCTCCTCGCCGCCCTCGCCGATGATGTAGAGGTTGAGCTCGATCCGGCTCTCCTCGGTCTTCTCGTAGATCCGCTTGACGTGGTCCTGCGAGTCGCCGGGAAGCTTGTGGTGCACGCCGGGGATCAGCTTCGGGATCGAGCGCATCTTGCCGGTGCGGATGCCCCGGACCGCGGTGGGCAGCGACTCGATCAGCCCCTTCATCGAGCGGATCGTCGGCATCAGCTTGCCCTTGATGCCCGGGGCGAAGGACTCCTGCAGCAGCAGGGACTCGTCGAGCGTGCCCTTCTTCTCGATGTTCTTGACGAAGGCGAGCTCGTGGTTGCGGCCGTTGTTGACGTCCTGGATGTCGTGGTCGTGGCCGGCGAGGCGGCGCAGCCTCATGATCTGGTTCATCGGCGCGACGCCCTTGGGGCACGCGTCGATGCACGAGAAGCAGTGGGTGCAGTCGTAGATGCCGTGCGGGTCGTTGGCGAGGTCGTAGAGCCGCTCGGTCGTCTGCCCGTCGCGGGGATCGCCGACGAAGCGATACGCCTTCGCAAGCGCCGCGGGGCCGATGAAGCCGGGGTCGGCCTCCATCGACAGGCACGCCGACACGCAGGAGCCGCACTGGATGCAGGCGACCGACTGGGTGACGTCGACCATCGCCTCCGCGGGCACGATGTACTCGCGCTCGGGCGGCGGGCCGCTGGGCATCAGCCAGGGGCTGACGCGCCGGTACTTCTCCCAATGGGTCGACTCCATGTCGACCACGAGGTCCTTGATGACGGGCATGTTGCCCATCGGCTCGACGACGATCTCCGGCTTCCCGCTGGCCGAGATGGTGCTCTCCCCGTCGGCCTTGCGCTCGGCCTCCTCGGCGGCTTCGCCGATCTGCGTCTTGCAGGCGAGGGTCGACTGGCCGTTGATCTTGACCCCGCAGGAGCCGCAGATCGCCGCCCGGCAGGAGCAGCGGACGGCGAGCGTCCCGTCCTCGCCGTCGCGGGCCTGCAGGAGGCCGTCGAGAACCGAGAGGGTGGGGTCGAGCTCGACGTCGAAGCTGTCCCAGTAGGCGCCGCGCTTGTCGTCCTCGGTCGCCTCGGGCTGGAAGCGCCGGACCTTGAGGGTGTACTCCGCCATGACTAGTAGGTCCTCTCCTGCGGTTGCCAGTCGGTGATGGTCACCGGCGAGTAGCTGAGCTCGGGCCCATCGCCATTCAGCGACACGTCGATGTGCTTGAGCCACTCCTCGTCGTTGCGCTCGGGGTAATCGGTTCGGTACTGGGCGCCGCGGCTCTCCTTGCGCTCCAGTGCCGACATGCAGACCGCCTCGGCCTGGTCGAGCATGTTCTGCAGCTCGAGCGCGCCGAGCACGTCCTGGTTGAAGATCGTGCCGCGGTCGTCGATCCACGCTCCCTCGGCCTCCTCCTTGAGGCGGCGGACCGTGTCGAGCGCCGACTGGATGCCCTCCTCGTCGCGGAACACCGCGACCTTGGAGTCCATCGTCGCGCCGAGCTCGGCCTTGATCTCGGAGACCCGGCGCCCGGAGCGCTCGCGGTTGACGATCGCCTGCACCCGCGCCTCCTCGCTCTCGAGGATCGTGCGGGAAACGCGGTCGAACCCGCGGCCGGCGGCGTGCTTGGCCGCGTCCTCGCCGGAGCGGCGCCCGAAGATGAGCGTGTCGAGCAGGGAGTTCGCGCCGAGGCGGTTGCCGCCGTGGACGGAGACGCAGGCGACCTCGCCGGCGGCGTAGAGGCCCTTGACGTCGGTGCGGCCCCAGATGTCGGTCTTGACGCCGCCCATCGTGTAGTGGTTGCCCGGCTTGATGTGGATGGGCTCGCGGGTGATGTCGACGCCGGCGAAGTCGCGACCGACGAGGACGATCTCGCGTAGCGCCTCGTGGATCCGCTTCCTCGGGACGACGGTGACGTCAAGCGCGACGGTGCCGTCGGGGAAGCCGCGGCCCTCGTTGATCTCGGTCTGCTCGGCGCGGGAGACGACGTCGCGGGAGGCCAGCTCCATCTTGTTCGGCGCGTACTTCTCCATGAAGCGCTCGCCCTTGGCGTTGAGCAGGTGAGCGCCCTCGCCGCGGGCGCCCTCGGTGATCAGGAAGCCCTTCCCGGCCAGCGTGGTCGGGTGGTACTGGATCATCTCCATGTCCATCAGCTTCGCCCCGGCCCGGTAGGCCATCGCGATGCCGTCGCCCGTGCAGATCAGGGCGTTGGTGGTGGGATGCCAGATCTGGCCGTTGCCGCCGGAGGCGAGGATCACGGCCTTCGCCCGGAACAGCTGCATCGAGCCGTCCTTGATGTTCCGGGTGACCGCGCCGATGCAGTTGCCGTCGTCGTCGAGAGCCAGCTCGGTGGTGAACCACTCCTCGTAGCGGTCGATCAGGTCCGCGTACTTCATGAGCTGCTCGTAGAGCGTGTGCATGATCGCCTGACCGGTGATGTCGGCGACGTAGTAGGTGCGGGCCTTGGAGGCGCCGCCGAAGGCCCGGGTGCCGAGCTCGCCCTTCTCGTTGCGGTGGAAGGTGACGCCGATGTGCTCGAGGTGGAGGAGCTCGTTGGGAGCCTCCCGGCACATGATCTCGACGGCGTCCTGGTCGGACAGGTAGTCGGAGCCCTTGATCGTGTCGAAGGCGTGCGACTCCCAGGTGTCGTCGACGGCGAGCGCCGCGTTGATGCCACCCTGCGCCGCGTTCGAGTGCGAGCGGATCGGGTGAACCTTGGAGATGATCCCCACCGAGACACCTTGCTCGGCGGCTGCGAGGGCGGCGCGCTGGCCGGCTAGGCCGGCGCCGATTACGAGTACGTCATGGTCAGGCACGGCGGCGAGTGTATTCAGCGGCGCGGCGAAGTAGGCGCCTGAAATCCGAGCGCCGCGGTCGGTTTAGGGCGCTGGATCGGCGATCCGTGAGGCGGCTAGCCGAGTTGCAGGGACTCGACCGCCTGCTTCGCCTCGGCGAGGCCGGCGCCGGTCTGCTGGCGGTGAAGCTGGATGGCCTGCATCGTCTGCCCGGCCGCGGCCAGGGTGCGGACCTCGTCGGAGATCTCGCCGGGGTCGGCGAAGGGGTGCTCCTCGAGGGTGACGGGAGGGTGGACGGAGCCGGCGAGGCGCCGCACCGATGCCTCCAGCCAGGCGATCCGCTGCTCGAGCTCGTTGGGTTCCATGGCGCGCACCCTACGTCGGGAGATTCGCGAACGCAACCGCTCGTCGACGATCTCCGCACACCGTGACTGACACCCCGGCTCACAGTCCCAGCGCCGGATAGGATCGCGCCCATGATCCTCTTCACGTGCAACCAGAAAACGAGCGGCCCCGCGTTGCTGCACCCCTGCACCAAGGCCGGCAAGGCGCTGACCGACGCGGGCTACGACTACGAGATCAAGACCGCGGACGGCTACCGCATCCTCCCGTGGACGCGCGGTGGCGGCGCCCGCGACGAGGTCAAGGAGCTGTCCGGCCAGGAGAACGTGCCGATCCTCGTCCTCGACGACGGTGAGGTGATCTCCGGCAGCGGCACGATCGCCGACTGGGCGAAGGCGAACCCGGCCTCCTAGGGTCAGCCGCCGGCGCCCTGCGCTGGCCCAACCGCCAGCGCTGGCCCACGCGTCGCGGCACCTCCCTGCCGCGAGCGGACGTGTCACCGAGAAGCGGGGAACAGCTCCGTTTCCCGGTGACAGGTTCAGGGCCCATCCGCCACGGCCGGCGCCGGGGTGATGGGCAGCGAGCGGAGCGTGGGAGGTCCCAGTGGGGCCGGCCGTCGCGGTGAGCTCCCCCACCTCCCTTCGCTGCCGATCGTGAGATGCGGAGCGATGGCCCCGCT
>JAXLSW010000017.1:0-134271 GCA_046330415.1 Solirubrobacterales bacterium
GCAGGTGATCACCGCAACCCACTCATCGGAGGTCTTGGCAGAAGTGCCGGCCGAGTCCGTTGTTTGGGTTTCGCGGTCACGGAAGAACTCAGTGCGCGCGCCTGGCCCTGAGCTGATGGGTGAGATCTCCGGAGTGCTAGGAACCGGCTTCAATCTGCGCCTTGCGCGCGCTCTGCGAGCTCGGCTCGTTGTGTTCGTGGAAGGTGACGACACAAAGGTGTTGCGCGAGCTAGCCACGGTCGCTGGCGCTGAGGCGATCTCCGCAGAGCGAGAGGTGGTGGTTATCCCACTGAAGGGGTTTGACCGCTGGCGGGGCGTGGAGGTCTTTGCTTGGGTTCTGCAGGACTTCTTGGAAGGTTCCGTGCCCACTTGGGTCTTCTTGGATCGTGATGTTCGCGACGACAAGACCGTCGAAGAGATCGAGTCGGCATTGAAGAAGGCTGGCGCGAATCCGCACGTCTGGCAGAAGCACGAGCTCGAGAACTACCTCGTCGTTTCTTCCCCCATAAGCCGGGCGAGCGGCGCGCCGGTTGGTTTCGTTGATGACGCCATCGACGAGGCGCTGGAAGAGCTCAAAGAGCCGCTTCGCGCGCGCTACACCAACGAATTGATGGCGGGTCGCGGCAAGCTAAAGGATCCCGGGAAGGCGGCTATTGCCGCGAACAAACGCTTAGAGCGTGTCTGGACTTCTCGGGCCAAGCGCGTCGACGCGGTTCCGGGGAAGGAACTCCTGGCTGGTGTTCGACGTCGGCTGCAGGACGCGGGACATGAGGCGGTCGGCGATCGCTCCCTCGCCCGTGAGTTTCGAGCCAAGGAGATCGCCCCCGAACTGTTTGAGGCCTTGGCAACCCTAGAGAAGCAACTCTGACTGGACCAGGCTGAGCCAACTATCGCCCATGGGCTGAACCTGATCGATTCGAATCCAGCCACGGTTGTCTCCGTCGAAGCCAGGCCGGCTCACAGACGCCAAGAGGCTAGGCATTGAGAAAGTCTCGGAACACCACCGCGGGCGTCCGGACGAGCTCGAACACCGTTGCTTCGTGGACCTTCAGCCCGCGCTCAGAGGCCATCTGCCGAGTGATTGCGAGCCGATCCGTCGCGGGCGAGGTTGGTGGCTCGTACTCGAAGGGATGGACCGCGAGCAGCAACTTTGAGCCATTGCCGTCAATTGCGACACTCTCCCCGCCCATCTCGGCCATGGCCAGTTGGGCGTCCTCGCAGAGCGCCTTGACTGCAGCCCTCCCGTGGTCCCAGCGCTGTGACGGATCTAGCTCTTCGCCCCGGAGTAAGGTCAGCAGGTCGGCCGCCAATCGCCAGTCGAGCAGGCCGTGGTACGGAGCGTTTCGATATTCCTTCAGGCAGTCGTAGCACGCGGAGTCACACGAATGCCGATGCGGGTCAGCGAGCTCACCTACCCAGGCTGCAGCTTCGTCCAGGAGTCCCCGGAAATTCTCTGGATGGCCCAGATGCGTGCAGTACCCCGCTCCATTGGCGAGGCTATCCGCGATAAAGATCTGGCCGACAGTCTCTCCGCCCTCGCGCAATGCGCGGATCCCCACTTCGAGCTCGTTGGTCTGGACCTCCAGGAAGCGCGAGGCAGCACCCCGAGCAAGAAGCCGAGGGAGTACCATGCTGCTCGCCGACTGAGCTCTCGGGGGTCGGTGGTGCCCCAAGGCAGCGTCGCATCCGGGCCAAGACCTACGACCAGTACGTCCGTCGACTTAACCGCGCCGATCGCGACCGTTCTTGAATCCTCGGTCGTCTTCACCTGAAAGCCGCGGTGTGTTCCGTCGGCTATGAGCGCATCTTTCTCGATCCAGCCGTGGCCATCGGCCTGCTTGTGGAACGTCCAGTCCCGGCCCCGGTTGTCATTGATCTCAAAGATCTCCGATGTTGCGCTGGCGACCCTGCTGCCCAGGATCTCGGCCGCATCGAGCGGCACGCTCGACATTCGCGGTCGCGATCCGCTCGCCGACCACTCGAACCACTCGCGGTAGTCGCGCGGGTAGTAGTCGGTCCGGTACCCGAGCGGCTGTACGAGCGTGAGGTCCCGGTACCCAAGTTCACCAATGAGAGCGGGGTTTGCACCGCAGGATGGGCAGCGGTCGGCGCCCGCGCCGGCGGCGATTGTTCCGCAGGCCGTGCACTGCCCGATCTCGCGCGATGGGCCGAACGGATTATCCACCGAGCGGGCGCTCGAGCCGGCACTTCGTAGGACGCGAGCCCGACGACGCGGTGGATCGCCTTGTCTTTCACGACCTCGCTGCCGGGAGCCCACGCAGAAAGGGCGATCGCTTCGTCGCGGTCGATGACGTCCTTGGGCGGCCAGCGAAAGGGCTTCTCGTGGTAAAGGACTCTGGCCCGCGAGGGGAAACCGAACATTGGGAGCAGGCCCGCTTCCGCTAAGCGCTGGTCGTGGTCGTCGTCGGCATTACCGGCCCCCGCCGCTTCGGCTCGGATCCTGGGAATCGCTCCTCTGGTGAGGTACTCCAGCAGGTCGCCGCGGGCTACCTGCAGCTCATCAGCGGCACCCTTGAGAAGGGCGTCGAGAAGCTCCTCTGCAGCTCCTCTGTGTTGCTCGAGCCAGCTGGCTACCGCCTCTTCGTAGACCGGCCAGTCAGCAGCCTTTCCGAAGGGACCGTGCACGTTGTGACCCTCCTTGCCGGCCGCGGCGCGAGTTTCAGCGAAGGCAAGCCGCAGCATCTCGGCCAAGGCGGAGCGTCGGATGATCGGCTCGCGGCGGAGGTCCAAGTATGGGACCGGCGGCGGGTCGCCCGTGATTCGCCCCGGATGCAGAAAGTAGAAGTCGTCGTGGCTGCGACCCCGGCAAACGGTCAGGGCGGCTGCCATGGGATCGTTGCGGCGCCCCGCACGACCAACTCGCTGCTGGTAGTTGAATCGCAGGGGCGGCATGTTGCCCATCAGGACCGCACGGAGCGCGCCAATGTCGACGCCAACCTCCATGGTCGTCGTGACGCTGAGCATGTCGATCTCGTCGATGAGTGGCTTCTCTCCACTCGAGAGGAATATCCCTTGGAACTGGGCCGGGCGATCCTGGGCGTCCTCGAAGTCGGTCTGGCCGGTCAGCTCCTCTGAGTGAAGCCTGAACGCGTCGTCGTGGAGCGCGAGATGTGCGTAGTAGTCCTCTGCCGGGTCGAAATCCGATCCATCCTTAGGTAGTGGCGCGTAGCAGTTAGTGCAGATGCCCCCCGATGGATGGAGGTGTGGCTGGCGGCAGGCCTCGCAACTCCACTCTCGACGCTGCGACGGATACAGGGAAATGTGCTCAGGCTGAACAAGCCACCCCTTGATCGCCCCGCAGTTCTCGAGAAGCTCAGTGACGCGACCAGTCAGGCCGTCTAGTTCGTGTGCTGTGGCGACCGCGTCCAGATAGTCCTTCACGGCCTTCTGCGGCTCGTCACGGGACGCCCGGCGACCAGGGTAGTACCGCCCTGTTCCCATGATGCGTAGGACGGCCCTGCATGCCTGACGCTCGACCTCGTTTGCGTTCTCGGCCAGATCTGCATCGACGAACCCGATCCCGATGGACTCGAGGTCTCGGCGTCGCCCTGCGAACACCTGTGCCAGCGCCTGACTCCGAAGCTCCTTTCGGATCTCCTCGAGCCAGGTCAGCCGCTCGGCCGTAAGCTGATCCGCAGACTTTGCGTCGTACGGTTCTTGATCGAAGTTGAAGAGTTCATCCCATCGGGCGTAGTTCAGCGCCTTCTTCTTCTGCGTACTGGCCGCCGGCCCCGCTGGGTTCAAGCCCAGAGCAAGCAGCTGTCGCCCGGTCTCATCAATGAGTTTCTGCAAAGGCACGGCGGGCCGCTGATATGCCCGCAGGACCTGGCGGGCCGACTTACGGTCTTCGCCCGATGCGAAGGCGGTCAAGGCGTTCATCACTGTCGTCCCGTCAGCCGGAAACGCTTTGCTGAATCGTGAGAGGGCCTTTCGCGCCGCATCGGTCGCCTCGCCGCCGTCAATCAACGGTTCGATCAGCGCCGCGTCTGCCGACCCCGGAGTCCCGTTGGCCAGCGCCCGGGCAAGCAGCTGCCGCACGGTGTCTTCGTAGTGCCGCCGCTCCATCCCCGCGGAGAGCTTCGCCGCATCCTGGCGACTGTCGGTGAACGCAACGAGCTTCCGGGACGCACTGTCGCCGCCGATACTGCGCAGAAGTGCATCGCCGAGAACCTGGGTGACCTTCTCGAAGCCTGTGCGCATGTAGCGGATTGGGCTCACCGCGCGCCCTGGGTCCTCCGCAGATCCAGCCCACACCCGCTCCCAGTTGTCTGCACAGCATGGGCAGCGCGGCGGGATCGCGGGATAGGCCTCAGCCCCGGGCCCCTGAACGACGAAGGTGAACCCGGTGTGCGCCCCTAGTGGCGCACTCAGACGCCCGGTTGCCGGATCGAACTCGGCCGTCCCGAAGGCCAGCTTAAACTCTCCCGCGGTCCATGGTTTGCGGACGGCTGGTTCGGCCTCCGGTGACGGCCAGTACACCGCGTAGGTGCTGTAGGACTTCTCGGATCGCTCGAGGTCGGGAAGCTTGTCGAGATCCGGGTAGTCCGGTGTCAGGTAGGAGGATCCTTGGTCACCGAACGGATCCGCGGTGCGGTAACCACCGAGAAAGGCCTCGCCGCACGTCTGGCAATACATGAGTTCGAGCACGCGAGATCCGCACGCATCACACGAGAGCTTGTGGGAGTGGAAGAGCTTCCCAACGAACCGCCCCGAGGGCCGTTCGTCTACGCCTTCACAGGCCGGATTCGAGCAGGCCCATATCCCTTGAACGCTGCGGAAGAAGTAGTGAGCGCGCAGCGTGACGCCATCTCGGTCATGGTGCGAGTGGTTCATCGACGCGAGTAACGCCCGAAGGGCATTACTCGCTTGCGGCTTCTCGAGCCGGGGAAAGAGGCGCTCGGCGATGTCGGAAGCCGAGCGGGCTCTGATCCCGGACTCGTCGGTACATGTTGCTACGAGCGCGGAGTCCGCATCTACATGCGCGCAAAGACCCGCGACCGACTCCGTTCCAGTCACCTCGCGAGCGACGCCTGACAACAATGCCCCAGCATCCGCTGTGCCCCGGAGCTGCTGACCGGCCGCAGCAAGCGCTGGGGCCGCCTCCGACATGCGGAGGCCGTCGTAGCCCGGAATCTTGACCTGTCCGGGAAGGACAGCGAATGCGCTGCGGGGCTCAGCGAAGAAATCCTCCAAGAAGCTCTCGAAGCGTTCCTTGTCTCCGCCAGCCGAGGCGCTTGCTGCAAGGAACTGGACCTTGTCAGGCCGGTCAGCGATCCCCAGCCGGCGCAGAAGGTTGCGCAGCAAGAACCGGATCTCCGTGCCCGGAGTACCCCGATACATGTGAAGCTCGTCGAGAACGATCCTGATCCGGTTGTCTTCATGCTCGTTGAGCCATGCGCCGGTGGCTTCGATCATCGGCCGCTCGATTTCGCGTAGCAGCATCACGTTGAGCATCGAGTAGTTGGTGATCAGGATGTCCGGCGGATGTGCCTGCATATCCCACCGGCTTCTCATCTCGGCGCCATCTACCTGGGGGAGGAAGTAGCGCTTATCGAAATCGTGACGGACAGCGTCCGCCCGCTTCTCCATCTGGAGGAGCTTCCGTGCGAGCTCCTTCTTCTTCGCGGCCCTGAGCTCCCCCGCTACCGGGGTGCGGCCCGTATAGCGGCCGAAGTAGAACCGGTGGCCTAAGCGGTTCGCATCGAGCCAGTCGCGCGCTGCGGGGCTGTCGAGGGCTTCCCGGAGCCGTTTCAGCTGGTCATCGACGAGCGCGTTCATCGGGTAGAGGATGAGCGCCCGCATTGCCGCCGTCCTGCCCTCTTCACCCTCGCGCTGCACGGCGAAGGTGAGCTTCTCGTCATGCCACCAGGGCACCGGAGCCGTCTTGTTGCCTCCCTCCCACCGAGCGGATTCACTCAGTAGAGCCGCGAAGAGTGGAAAGCAGGAACGCCTCGGTCTTCCCGGAACCAGTCCCGCGCCGTGACGACCACATGCTTGCCTCTGCGGCTGCTTGCATGGCCTCGAACTGATGTGTCCGCAGGTGCGCGGCGGGGGTGGTAGCCGAGTGAGGCGAATTCGGCGAGCGATGAGTCTGCGGCGAGGGAGCATGATTCTGCGAACGACTCCGGCACGCTGAGCGTACTGTGCGACCGGTTCGATCCATGGATCCCGAGATGACCGCGTCCCGCTCAAGGAGCTGCCGCCGCTCGCGCATGAGCGACTCATCGCGCATTGCGAAGGGAGTGTCGTAGTAGCGGAGGTACTGGCTCTTCAGCTCTTCGAAGATCGTCAGCGGGTCACTCACACGCGAATCTCCTGGATCAAGCTTCTCCGCGATCCGGTGGGCGATGTCTGGTGGCACGTTGTAATGCTTGAGTCCGACTCTGCCCTCTCGCGTCTCGTCTCTCGCGAGCACGCCCGAGCACAATACGACTGCGCGCTCCTGTAGCAACGGCAGGCGTGCAGCCTTCGGAGTCCAGAGTTCCCAGCTGCTGGGGTCATACTCCAAGACTCGCCGGTTCTCCCACCGGAGAACTTCAAACACGCCGTGCTGCCGAGGCACACTGACGGTTTGTCCAGTTGCGAGCGTGAGCAGATGCAAGTCTCGCTTCCAAGTGTGAACTCGGCTTAGTCCTGGTTCGGCGACCTCATCCTCCGAACTCTCCTGCCAGCTCAGTCGATCAGTCTTGAACCGTTCGACCTCGAATCCCTGGGGCACGTCTGCCACCTGGAGACCTTTGAGCGAAAGCGAGATAGCCAGGGCAACATCCGCGAAAGCTGTTCGCTGACGGAGTGGCTGGAACTCAATCCCGCAGGTATGAGCAAGTTCTTGAGCCATCGACGGGTCATCGAGCTACGACGAGCGTCGAAGGAGCCCTCCGTTGCGCGAAGGACTGCGGCCACATTCCGATCTGTTCGCACGCGTCCGCGAGGAGTCCGGTCGGATGGCTGCCTTCCCTGCCAATCCGGCAAAAAGTCCTCGTTCGAGCTCCGGTGAGCAGGGCGCGACCTCCGCTATTCGGCAGCAAAGTGACAACGGGCCGGGCAATGCGCCATTCGCGAGAGCTCCAGTCGATCTCGAGATAGCCCAGCGCGGAGAGGTTCGCAGCAATAGTGCTCGCAGCTCGCACGGGGTCATCTCGCCTCACATCCGGTCGCTCCTTAGCGAGAAGCCAGGCCCAGGACTCCCTGAATTGGTCCCACGTGCCCGATCCCGCCTCGCTCAGCCACTCGAGAAAGAGATCCTCAGGCCTCATGTGCCTCAGCCGCCTCGAGATAAGCCAGCCACCGCCCGTGAGCTTCGTCGTCGACTGTCGCGTTGGCCCAATCCTTCAGTAGCGCTCCCCACTCGCCCAATTCGCCGACCGGGGCAGGATCACCGTCCCCGAGCATCGCGATCCGCTTCTCGCCATCCGACCGAGCCGTGAGAAGCCAGACCGGATCAAAGGCGCAGGAGATCTCTACGAACTGGAAATAGTCTTCCAGCCCAGCCACCCTGAGCCAGCTGGGGGCGGTAACTGTCGCTGGCTTTGCGACCTCCTGCGGACTGGCCCCAAGCACCGCATAGAAGCTGCCGCCGCTCCGTGCCAAGATCGGCAGTCGCGAAGGAACGGGCAGATCCTCGCGGAGCCCTTTGAGGGAAGCGCCGCTGAGAGCCACGTGTCCCCGCGGCGGTTGATCCGGCAGAGGAGCGGCTCCAGAGGATTTCGGGTGGTAATCGGTGTGCCGCTCGAACAGGTGCCCAAGCTCACCCGCTCCCCTAGGGGTGACATCCCCGAAAGTCTCGACTGTTGTGAATCGCCTGGTGACGTCCGCTCGCAGGATGTGGAGGCCCGGCTCGAGCGCCATCTCCCGAAGCGATAGAGCCAGGGTTCCGGACTTGAGCGCTTCCCGCCGCTCGTCAAGCTCAACGGTCAGGTCCGATGAGACCTCCGATGCGATATGGGCATCGGGCTCGCCACCGCCAGCAAGGTAAACGTCCTCGCCTAGCCTTAGTCCTCCCTGGAGTGACATGGCGGCTACCAGCCTCGGCCTGAACCCAGGAAATGGGATAGAAGAGACTTCCGGGATCGACTGGATCTGAAAGGGACTGGTGATCGTCCACCCTGGCGGAAGGTTCGTTTCGCTCGGATGGCGCTGAAGCGGGGCGTTGCAGACATTGGCGAGAGCTGATCTCAAGTCCTCGAAACGAGATGTGCGAACGATTGCGACATGCGGCTCGAACAGGGTTGCCTCGGCTTGGCTGAGATAGCCGCCGAGCTCAAGCGCAGCCTGACGACACGGAATCGCATCTGCGGGTGGGTCGAGGGACAGCGCAAAACGGCCGTTGATCAGCTTCAGCCCGGCTTGCGAGAAAGCTCGCACAATCAGGTTGTCCGGCAACGGCTGAAACCAGTCGTCAGACGAGACATGGGTGAGCAACTCAACGGCCGCGCCACTGTGGTCGAGCGTCCATCCATCCTCCGGAAAGCCCGACAGGCGTTCCGGGACGAGGCGGACGGCAGTCCCGCGACGCGATTGAATGACGGAAAGCCTGATGATCCCGCGCCGCCTTCCCCGCTCATCCAGGAGTGCCCCATCCCACACCTGCAACTCCCGCTGCACTGTCTCTGCGATTTCGGCCCGGTCAATGTCCTTCGCACTGGCGACCGCCCGAAGAGCGCGATTGCTCAGACCGCAGCCTGGGTGGGAGGCCCAAGCCTGGAACAGGAGGAACAAACGGTCGTCGGAGATCTCGTCGCGGGGCGCGAGTCCGGCGGCTTTGAAGAAATCCGGGAGTCGGTGCCGGTCATAGGCGCGCAGGAGGCATTGCGAAAGCGGATAACCGATGTACTTGTGATGTGGATTGGTTCGGATCGTGCTAGCCCCGCGAGTTCCGGAGCAGTCCTCTTCGAGCCAGGTTCCGAGATCCAGCCAGGCGCTGACGAGGCGATCAAAGCCGGATGGCATCCCGGCACGCTCGTCGCGTCCCAGCAACCGGTTGAGCTGCACGTAGTAGTTGTGGGAGGCGACTCGGGCTGATTCGTCCGCATCCATTCGAGAAGCCGCGAGTACGCAAACAGCGAGCGCGCCTACGTAGGGTGGTTCATCGCGCACTCGCCGCCAGCCGCGAACGCCGTTGGCAAAGCCGCCAAGGGTTCCGAAGTCAGAGCGCATCTGCGCTTTGACGGCGCCCACGAACTCCGCTGATGCATCGGCGGGATCACAGATCTCATGGTGGTCAGCGAGGGCAGCGAGCTCCTCATCGTCTACCGGAAGGTACGCGAGCTGCCCGCGCCCGCCCGGTGGGAAGTACTCGCGAACAAGCGCGTGATTCCACTGTTCGTAGGCGTCGTTCATTTTCCCCCAGGTCCGAAACTTCTCCGGTGGCCTGACAAATCTATCCAGCTGCGTGGCGGCCTTCAGGGACTGCTATGCGGCGACAAGGGTCGCAACTAGCTCGGCAGCCTCCGCCTGCATTCCCGGAACAACATGCGCGTACTGCCTCAGAGTGAACGCGGGCGACTCGTGGCCGGGGCGCTCGCTGATCACCTTCACCGGAACGCCCGCCTTGACGGCGATCGTGGCGTGGGTGTGGCGAAGGTCGTGCAGACGGATCCGCCGAAGCCCAGTTTGCTCAACCACCCGCGCGAACGCTTGGCTGAAGCTCTGCGGGTGGATCGAATTGCCGTCCTCGGCGCAGACCACGAGCTCGTGGTCGGCAGGTTCGCGTCTTAGCTCCTCGGCTCGCCGGGCCCGGTGCGCCTTGAGCATCTCCACTGTGAGGGGGTCGAGGTCGACGACCCGCGCCTGGTGGCTCTTGGGAGAGGACTCGAGCACCTCGTAGGCAACGGTCACGATCGCGTTACGGACTGAGATCCGCGCTGCTTCGAGATCGACATCGCCCCAGCGGAGCCCGAGAACCTCACCGCGCCGCATCCCGGTCATCGCAGCCACCCTCCAGGCTGCCTCAAGGCGGTCACCCTGCACTGCCGCGAGGAAGGCGGCCAGCTCATCCGGCTCCCAGCACGCGATCCGCTGCGCTCGTAGGCGGTTGGGACGAGGCGGCTTTGCCCTCTCCGCCACGTTCGCGCCGATCACGCCAGCGTCGACCGCGTCTGCCAGCGCCTTGTGGATCGTGGTGTGGATGTAGCGGACGGTCTTTGGCGACAATGGTCCTCGCTCGCCACCCTTTCCCAGCAGATCTGCGTACAGCGCGTTGAGCATTGGCGCAGTGAGCTGCTGGAGCCCGCGCTGACCAATCGTGGGGAGCACGTGGGTCTGCATGTTCGAGCGGTACGAGTCGTATGTGCTCGGCTTGATCCGCGTGCGGATCATCGGCAGCCAGCTATCGCTGACCCACTGACCGAACGTGAGCCGGTCCGGAGCGATGTAGGTGCCGGAGTGCAGGTCGTTGACGAGTTTCGCCCGCTCGACCTCGGCCTCGCGGCGGGTCGCGAAGCCTCCGTGCCACTTCTGCTTTCGACGGCCTTCGGCATCGACGCCGATGTCGACGACGACGGCTACCCAGCGGATCGTCTCCCTTCTTAAGCCGCGTTCCTGCGGACCCGCTTGTGGATGTGGCCCCTCATCGCGCCGCTCCCAGCCACTCGAGCAGGGCAGGGACGGGAACGACCACAGCCGGCCCAGTTTGCGCGTGGGGAACTCCCCGCCGTGGCCACCGCTTCGTACGCCGCCGGTACGCCCGAGGGCCGAGTACTGCTGCGGTCTGCTCGACCGTGATCGTCGCCATCCCGGCGAGATCGTCGAGCGGCAAGCGCCTGCAGCTCTTCCCGTAATGGGACCTCCTCAATAGGTCTTGGCCGGGCCCAGGGCGTTGCCGCGCCGCGGGGCCACCTGTGATACGAAAGTAATCTTAACCGGGAGTTCGGACAGAACCGATTACGAGAGTAATCTCGGCGCGATGGGTAGAAGGTGGACGTAGGCGACCTCCTTGACGCGACTGAGATCGCCGAGACGCTTGGCCTCGCTGCACACCAACACCGTCAGTGTCTACCAACGGCGCTACCCCGACATGCCCCGGCCGGTGGTCGAGAGGGGGGCGGGGAGGACAACTCTGGCTGCGGTCCGAGATCGATGAGTGGAAGAAACGGCCGGGCTCTTGACTGCACAACGAGATGTGCGGTTCGGCTCCCCGCTTGAGGCCTCCAGGTCGCTGGCGCCATCTCGGTGTCTTCCGCGTAGGCCCGGAGATCGGACGAGAGGCTGGCGGGCAACAGGGTCGATGCCTGGCAAGCCATTCGTGTAGCGAGAGCGAATGATTTTAGCCCGCGTGGGCGGCACCACTCCTGAATCTGGCCGCAGCCGTCAGTGACCTTGTGGATCGTTGTGAGCCGCCGGGTGTAGAAGGCCGGGGTGGGTTCGACGTCGCGAGGAAGCTCGGAGATGGAGTGGTGAGTCGTCGGCCGGTGGCGCTGGGGGGCAGGCCCAATTGGACGCGACACGCCGATGCTCTTGGGCAACCGGCACAGCCTCGAACAGGTCGCGGCTTCTTCCGCTGGAGTAGCCCCTGGGTCCGGGAGCCGTGGATGTCGCTGAGCGGGGCGAGCCATCTTGGGAGCCAGACGGGGTCAGGACGAACGAGTAGAGCCACAGCCAGATCCTCATGCGGCGATCCCGTCGGGGAGATCGCGCCGAACGTGGCAGGCAGTGAATCCCCTCCACGGCTTGCGCCCGGCGTATGGGTGGCCTTCGGGTGCCGAGATCACCAGCGGAAGAGGCGACTTCTTGATGATCGTTGTCGTCTCGCATACCCGTCGTCACGCGGGGCGCCCCGGACTCCGGGCCCTGGTCGTAGCGGCCAGGACCGGTCGCGGACGCACCACGGGGTCAAGACCGGCATCACGCGAAGTGAGTCCTCCGGCGACCACCAGATGCCACTCCTAAGAATCAACCGCTCGACGAGCTCGGAGAACCCTCGCCGCTCGGCCCGCCTAGCTGCTCGCCGCTCGCCAAGTAGCGGTAGAGCGCAGCGTCGCATGGCGCAGCTGCAGCGATCCCGGACTCACGGGAGAGCTCGGTGAGCAGCGCATCCAGCTCGACGAAGCCATCGACCCCCTTGTCAGCTGTGGTCACGGCACAACCATATGCCGCGACGGGGGCGCCTGTGGGCCCGCCAGGGTTGTTGTCTGCGTGAGTCCCGGCGGCCACAACGTAAGCTTCCCGTTCGCACCGGGGCCAGCAGATCAAGATGGATCTGCAGGCGATCCGGGCGCCTTGAGCGCGCCGCGCCGTCTGGCGATCGCCGCGAAGTGGGTTTCGGTGATCAGATGACGAGCGTCGAGGTTTGCGCCGGTGCGGGCGGGCAGGCTCTCGGTCTCGAGATGGCGGGATTCGAGCACCTGGCATGCGTCGAGATCGACCCGCAAGCCTGCGAGACACTGCGCCTGAACCGCCCTGATTGGGAGGTGGTGGAGGCGATCTCGTTGAGATCGTCGCTGCCGGTGAGCTGGAGCAGCACGCGGGGTGCGACCTTCTCGCGGAGGCGTTCCGTGCCCCCCTTCTCGATGGCTGGGAAGCAGCTCGGGCCGCAGATGAGCGCGATCTGTTCCCGGCGATCCTCGACCTGGCCGAGCAGATGCAGCCAGGCGCGTTACTGATCGAGAACGTGCGAGGCCTGCTTGGCAAGAAGTTCGACGGCTATCGGCGTGAGGTGCCAGACGGCTCACGGACCTCGGCTATCAGCGCGCCGAGTGGGAGCTGCTGCAGGCGTCTGACTATGGAGTGCCCCAGCTTCGCCCTCGCGCCTTGCTGGTGGCGCTGCGGGAGGATGACATCGACGCGGAGTTCTTGTGGCCTGATCCGCACCCGGCCACCGCCCCCACCGTGGGTGAGGCACTCGGTGATCTGATGGCGGCTGGCGGCTGGGAGGGCACACGCTGACGGCTGGTCCGCGCGCGCCGACCGAGTTGCCCCACCGTCGTTGGCGGATCCAAGAAGCACGGTGGGCCGGACTTGGGTCCCACTCGGGCGAAGCGAGTGAAGGCCGGCATGGGCTGTGATGGGAAAGGGATCGCGGACGCCGCGCCGAACTGCCGCCCGGCGGACTTGCCCCCCCGGCTCACGACGCGGATGGTCGCCCGCCTGCAGGGGTTCCCGGACGATTGGCAGTTCGCCGGGCGCAAAGACAACTCAGTACCGGCAGATCGGCAACGCCTTCCTGCCGCCGGTGGCGGAAGCCGATGAGCAGCCAGATCGCAAGTGCGCTCTCTGGCGCCCGCAGTACCAGCGGCCTTCAGCGCTTCCTCCACGCGTTTCAGGGCGGACTTTGGATCCTCGTGGTCCCAGATCCGGATGACCGTCCACCCAGCCTCGTCGAGCATCCGGTCCTGCTCGCGGTCCCGCTCGACGTTGCGGGCCAGCTTGGCGCCCCGGTACGAGGTGTTCTTCTTCGGGGTGTGCCCGTGTTCAGGGCACCCGTGCCAGAAGCAGCCGTCGACAAAGACGGCAAGCCGGCGCCTCGTGAACACGATGTCCGGCCGGGGCGAGCGGCCCGACACCTTGACCGGGTAGTCCACCCGGAACCGGTAGCCGCGCCGGTGAAGCGCTGACCGCAGGGCAAGTTCGGGCTTGTGTCCCGCCGCTGAATAACCCGCATGTTGGCGCTCCGCTCCGAGGGTCCTGGGCTTGGCGGCACTACAGTCTTGGCTTGCGAGGCCATCGCTGCGCGGTCAGTCGAGACCGAATCGTTCCCACACGGACTGCGGCAGCGTTCCACCCGGGCAGCCGGCGGAGCGCCAGGATGTCCGGCCTTCAGGACCGACATGAAGTGATCGGCGTCCATGGGCTCCCCGCCCGACACTTCGAGGAGGCGGTTCCCGTACTTCGCCCGGCACCAGCACCGCGTAATCATGAGGGGTCTTCGGCGTGGCTGTCAGCTCGCGTCCGCCGCATCGGATCCCCCGTCGATGCGAGCGATCGTCGTCACCGCGTTGCGCGGGATTGCCGTGTAGAGGAGGCCGAAGTGCGGTGATCCTCGCCTGCATCTCGTGGGCAGCGCCACGATCTCGGCTCGGAGTCCAGGATCCATCTCGGCGACGAAGTTGGGCGGAAGCGCCGTCGGATCCACCAGGTGGACCAACGCTGAGCGCCCGGCCTCTGAGAGCGTCCGCTTGCCGTCGCGGTTCTGCCCGGTGTTCAGGTGGTCCTCGTTGCACCTCACCACGCCGACCTGGAACTGGGTCATGTTCTTGAGGCCGCCGATACAGAGGCAGATCTCGCCGAGGGCCTCGATCGGGATCTGCTGGCTGCCTGGCCACTTGAGATCCACCGGGACGCCCTCGATCTCGAGATCGAGCACCGGGCCGCGTTCGAGCTCGAGCGGATCACCTGACGATCTCGATCTTCGTCCCGACGTAGGTCTTCTCGGTCTTCTCGAGCTGCTCGAATCCCCAGCGGCCGGTGCGTGGACCGTCAAGAACCTCATCAATGGATTGGCGGATGACGCCGCCGAACAGGCGCTCCGGGTCGGGTGCGGTGGCTTCCCGGAGCCAGGCGACGACCGAGTCGAGCGCCGGGTCGTCGGAGGTGGGGAGGTCGACCACACGCTTGCAATCTACGACGACGGAGTCAGTCTGCGGTCAAACGGGTGTCAAACGTCGGGCTCCCCCTGGCGGTTACCAGGGAGTTCTCAAACAACGTGGCGCTCCCGGGTGCCGGAGTCAGGCGGGACTCTTGGCGTGCTGCGGTGGCCGAGGAGGTCACGTCGCTGGTGGTGTAACAGCCCCGAGCTGAGCGCCTGGAAGAGGTTCCGGCCACCGCGGGCCCCAGACTCATCGAGAGAGCACCAACTCACTCGATGAAGGACACCACGATGGCCGAGAGGCAGAGCATGACGACCCCTGAGGTCATCGCCAAGACGATCCTCGACGAGCACTCCGACTTCATGAAGAAGGAGGCCGTGCGGGTCGTCGCCCGCGAGCTGATGGAAGCCGAGATCTCCAGAGCAGATCGGGGCGCTCCGCGGCGAGATCAGCGCCGAGCGCTCCACCCACCGCAACGGTTACCGCGAGCGGCTCTGGGAGACCAGGGTCGGCGAGATAGAGCTGCAGGTCCCGCGCAAGCGATCCGGCACCGCATGCTTCCCGAAGAGCTTCCTCGAGCCGCCAGCCAAGCCCTGCGAGCAGGCGATCGTCAGCGTCGTCATGGAGGCCTACGTCAACGGGATCTCGACGAGGAAGGTCGACCGCCTGGTCGAGGAGCTCGGGATCAGCGGGATGAGCAAGGACCGGGTCTCTGCCCTCTGCCGCGGCCTCGACGAGCGCGTCGATGCGTTCGCGAGCGCCCGCTTGAGGCACCCATCCCTACCTCTGGCTCGACGCCAAGCACGTGAAGATCAGAGACCGCGGCTCGGTCAGGAGCAAGGCGCTCGTCGTCGCCTACGCAGTCCACGACTCAGGCCGCCGCGAGGTGATCGGGATTCAGGTCGGCGAGACGGAGACAAGACCTTCTGGACCGAGTTCCTGAGGAGAGCTCCGGGCCGCGGCCTCGACGGGGTCCGACTGGCGATCAGCGACGAGCACCAGGGGCTGAAGAAGGCGATCGAGCGGATCCTCGGCTGCCCCCTGGCAGCGCTGCACGGTCCACTTCGTCCGCAACGCATGCACGGCCACTGTAGGCGAAGTGAGAGAGGTCTCGTCTCAGCCGCGCTGCGGGAGATATTCGACGCCGCGATCTCGCCCAGGCGAAGGAGAGACTCGGCTCGGTGCTCGAGCGCTTCCAGCAGTCGGTCCCAAAGGTGGCGGAGCTGCTCGAGGCAGCCGAGGAGGACCTCCTCGCCTTCTGCCGCTTCCCCGCCTCCCACTGGCGGAAGCTGAGATCGACCAGCCCGCTGGAGCGGGTCAACAAGGAGATCGTGGCAGTGACGTCGTCGGCGCATCTTCTAACGACGCCTCGGCGATCCGCCCGATCGGAGCGCTGCTGATCGAGCAGAACGACAAGTGGCTGGTCGGCCGCCGCTACCTCTCCGGCGAATCGCTCGCCCTGCTTTCCTCGAGGAGCAGGGCGATGAGGAGGCGAGGAGGTGATCGAACTACAAGCCGCCTGATGAGCCGATGAGTCGGTTACACCACTTCAGACGACTTGACTGCCGAGGACTCTCCCGCGCACGGGGGCGCCTGGACCCCGCAATGAGTAGCGTCTTCTCGTGTCTCTCCCGCTGTGAGGGGATGCGCCGCTCTGAAGCGCCGCGATTGATTAGGCGATGACCTTACGGATGGCTCGAACTTGCACCGCTCATGAGAATTCTGTCCATCGATGGAGGTGGGATGCGCGGTCTAATCCCAGCTCTTGTTCTCGCGCGCCTGCGAAAGGGGTCGCCGAGTGCAGAAGTGCACAGCGGAGATTGTTTGATCTCGTTGCAGGGACTTCGACGGGGGCGATCCTGGCGTTGGGACTCACGCACATCCCGCCGGGGTCTGAACGGCCCCGTGCTGCGGAGGAGATCGTAAGGATTTATGAGGATCGCGGCGAGGAGATCTTTCCCGCGGGCAAGCTGGAGAAAGCCAAGAGGCTCCCACTCGGCTACCAGTACAAAACGAGTCCGTTGCGGCGCGTTGTCAAGGCGGATGGCCTGGACCCCTCCAACGTTGACACCTCAGGCCGCGTGATTTCGTAGCGGTTGCTCCTGGGCATCCTCCCAGGTCCTTCTCACCTCCTTCGGCGTCCGGTAACCGAGTCCGAGTGGGGCCGGTGGTGGTAGCGCTCGACGTAGGCGGCGATCGCTGCCGGGCGTCCCCCAGGGTCTCGTAGTCGTTGCGCCAGACCTCGCGCTCCTTCAGCTTCGAGAACCAGCTCTCGATAAACGCCTGGCTCTCGGGGTCGCGGTAGCCGCCTCGGCGATGGGCGATGCCGAGCTCCTTGAGGCGGCCGCGGAAGCGGCAGGAGGTGTAGGCGGTCCCGTTGTCGGTGCCGAGCGTCAGCCGGCCCGCCTCGATGCCGTGAGATTCGGTGGCCCGGTCGATGACCGCCTCGGCCTCCTGGGCTCGGCAGCGCAGATCAGGCTCCAGCCCGCGATCTCCCGGGTGCAGCAGTCGATCGCCGCGTTCAGATAGCACCATCCGTGTTCTGCAACCCAGACCAGGTCATGTCCATGTGCCAGAGCTGATCGGGGCGCTCGACCCGGAAGTGGCCGGCCATGCGGCGCCGGTTGAGCAGCCGGTGGCGCTGCAGCAGCCCGCTCTGAGCGCATCACCCGCTGGGCTCGCTTGCGCGAGACCGGGGCACCGATCTCGCGGCTCGTCAGGGCGGCGACCATCCTCGTGCCGTCGGTGGGGTTGTCCTTGGCGATGGTGACGATCGCCTCATCGACTGCGCCCGCGACGGGGCGAGGGCCCGCCTCGGAGCGCCGTTTCAGGGTCCGGTAAAGATCGCCTCGCCGGCTGATCTTCATGACGCGCGCCACGACCGCGGGCTTGCGCCGCGGGCGACAAGGACGCGGGACCGGGCGACGCGCTCTCTCACTCCCAGCCCCGCAATGCTTCCCCCGCCGTCTCGAGCTCGTAGGTCTTGCGGCCGAGCGCCCGCTCGAGCTGGGCGATCTTCCTCTTGAGCTCCTTCTCGCCCTGGCGCTCGTCTTTGCCGGCGAGCGAGGCCTTGCCGCCCTCGAGCAGCTTGTCGCGCCAGGAGTAGTAAAGGGTCTCGGCGATCTCGTGCTCGCGGCAGACGTCGCGGATCGACCGGTCGCCGCGAAGGCCGGCCAGGACGATCTCCAGCTTCTGCTGGGCGGTGAACTTTCGGTAGTTGCGTTGGGTTGCCAACTCGATCTCCTTCGGATTCGAGCGGCCATCCTGAGCGGCGCCCCGGATGCTCTCGTCGCCCTTCGGGGCTCCTCGGCATCCGCGTGATTCAGCTCAGGTGGGTGTCAACGCGGGGATGGGGTCCCGGCCAGCGGAATTTGGCGAAGGGCCTGGTAGTTGAGCGAGTGTGTGGGCGGCACTGACGTGATCGTTCCGACGTATGACCTAGACCGACGAGGAATACTTGGATATTCCGATCCAGTTCGGCCCGGAATATTGAAGATTGTGACTTCCGCATGCGGGATGTCGTCGAGGCAGCGTGCGCGGCGGCTTCGGCGTATTTCCAGCCCGCCACCGTCCAAAGTCACCGGCTGGGAAGTGAGCGCCGACTCGTCGACGGGGGCGTCTTTGCAAACAATCCCTCGATGCTGGCAGTCGCAGGGTTGGGATGACCGTGCCATGACGGTGGTGTCGGTTGGGACGGGCGACTCCGGCTGCGCGCTCTTTTCGAAGAGCGTGCTTGGGGTCGACCCGCGCGTACCTTGGCGTGAAGGATCTGTTCGCGATGGGCATGGACGGTACGAGCGAGGCGGTTCACGAGCAGGTAAAGGCGCTTCTGCCCGACACTTACCACCGCTTCAACGCGCCGCTCCAGAAGTCCAGCGAGGCTCTTGACGATGCGTCTCGTCGCAACCGCGAGCCTCGGGAAGTTGGCCAAAGACATCGTCGATATACCTGACGATCGGCCACGGGCGATCAAGGTGGCGCTTCTTCGCGATCGTGACCAATAGGACGCAAACTCTTAACGACGAAGACCCACTTGAGCGGTTCAGCTCCACGAGCTGGAGTTGCTGCTGCTTGAGACCACAGAGATCGGTTGGATGTGGAACGACGACTCGATGTAGGGGTGAGCACTGATACTTCAAGCGTCTCGCCCTTCAGGAATATGCGACCAACGTCGGGCGGCGACTGAGAACCGACGATGGTGACGACTCACCCATCGAGCGTCTGTAGGCCGCGGTGGAGCGTGCGGGTGGGGATCCGCGGCTCCCTGGCTCGACATCGTTCGCCGAGCGGTTGCTTCGACCCGCACTCCTCGCTTGGGTGGAGCTGGCACGCGGCGACAGCGTGATTGAAGGGCTCAAGCGGCGCTTGACGGAGGACGAGCGGGCGGCACTGGTGGTCATAGAGCTCGCTGCGTTCTCGCCCTGGGAGACAACCAGGTGCTCAGTCGACATGAGAAGAAGTGGGACCAACGAAGCTGGGGCAGTTCCTCGCTTCAGCGCCCGTGCGAGCCGGAGCCGAAGATGCCACTCGCCGCGCGGCGCTCCGTGGGAAGCATTGAAGGAGCTGGGCATGGGACGTGTTCTCGGCAAGAAGGGCCGGCGATCGCAGTGGGTCTCGGCGCGGTCGTCGGGGCCGTCACCGGAGGCTTGGCGGCTCCAGCTGTCGGCGTCGCCCGCCGTTGGCGGGGCGATGGGGCTGGGCGGCGCCGCCGCGACCAACGCCGGGCTCGCGCTTCTTGGAGGCGGTTCGCTCGCTGCAGGCGGGCTTGGGATGGCCGGTGGGACCGCGGTAGTGGCAGCAGAAACGCTGCCGTCGCTGGTGATGCTTGGCGCCGGAATCGGTGGGCTCGCCATGGAGCTGGGAACCCCAGAGGAGGAGGTGGCAGAGTGCGCAAAGTTGATTGTTCTCACCGAGGACGTTGTCCTCGGAATCGACGACGTCGAGATGGCTCGTCTCATCGTCCGCAGACTCGAGCAGCGGCTCTTGCAGGCAGAGGCAGAACGGGACGCCGCAGGCACCCCGTGGAGCTCGGTCAGCACTCCCCACCGACGACGCGCCGCGCTGTGGTTCTCCAGCGTGCCGTCAAGCGACTGAGGAAGAGCGTGACTGAGGCAGCGGCTCACGCGGGTAGGCGCGGGTACGTGCTGATCGCATTTCCCAGCGCGGCGGTCAAACAACTGTCAAACGAACCGCGGCGAACCAGGCCAAGTAACTTGGGAGCCGACAGGCAGACAATCTTCATATCCCGCATGGACAAGCTATCCAGCAGATGGACCCGGACTGGCCGACACACGGGAGCCGGGCTCATAACCCGGAGGTCGCAGGTTCAAATCCTGCCCCCGCTATAGGTAGAAGCCCGCTCCGGTGAGCGGGCTTCTGTCCTTTCAGGGGGTGGTGGAAAGGCGACTGAGGCATCAAGTCGGCATCAACGCGCCCGGCTCCTGGCATTCTTCGCCGTGGGTAGGCACACACTGAAGCCTCGCTAGGTCGACCCTGGGAACGACCAGGCGAAGCCCTGTCCCTGGCCACGCAATCCATGACCCGGGCGAGATCTGAAGATCGCGCTCATTGGCCTGAGATCAGCGAGATCATGCGGCCAATCGGAGACGTCCAGTCGGACTGTCGCGTGCCAACGAGCTTGAGGCGGCGTGGTGGCCTGGACCCCATCCCCGCATTGACACCCACCTGAGCTGAATCACCAGGATGCCGAGGAGCCCCGAAGGGGCGACGAGGAGCATCCGGGGCACGCTCAGGATGGCCCTCGACCGCCGATCGCGTTGGAACCGGAGCGCGGAACCCAGGCCTTTTCCGTATCTGGTTACGACCGACGCCCACCAGGCTTCCGGCCTTGACCGACTTGATGCTTAAGCCAAGACGGATCCCTGACGCAAGATGCGTATCGAGGCGATCGAGGGGATCCGGAATGAACAGGAGCTTCGGTTCGGACCCCTCTAGGAGCCCAGAGGCAATCACAAGCCAGAAGCGTCCCTTCTTCTCCCGGGCACGCTGCGCCTGTGAGCTCTCGAGACGCACGATGTCGTTGGGCTCCCCGACGTGTGCTTTGAGCTCAAAGTAGAGGTCTTGATCGCGGTCAACCCCGTCCGCGCCAACGTTGGGTTGGTCGCGGGTGTCGTCGATGGTGATTCCGTGCGCTCCAAGCCAGCGCTCCATCAGGCGATACCCGACGTCCTCGCGGTCCTGGGCGTCATGGACTTTCCTGGTCGAACGCTTCTCCTTACGGCGAGTAGGGCCGGCGACCTCAGCTGTTGTTGCGTGGTGATTCGGAGCTTGCCGCCGCGTCCCGCTGGCGCCTCGGAGATCTCTATGTCGTCGAGCGCTCGACTGCATCGGGATCAAGCAGTTGACTTACGACCGCCCGCGTCCTCGGGGGTCTCCCCTTGGCGTCACGTCGCCGACGGACGCGCCGTCGGCGCGGCGTCCTGGGCGAACCAGGAGCTTAGTTCGAGAGGCTCCACTGCTGACTTCCTCTTCGCTGGGCAGGTTGACCACTGTGCCCAGGTCGTGCCGTCTTTCCGAAGCCCTCTCCCGCACGCCATTGCGAGGAACGCGCGATCGCCCGCTCCGGGTTTGGACGCCATGAAGAGTGAAGCTACGGCCTCGCACCGGCCTCGAGACGGCCCGCGGCGGGTCCTCGCCAAGCGCGCAAAACAGGGAGAGGATCTTGGCGGAACAGGAACTCCGATACCTCGACCGCGACGAACGACGCCCGGGTCTTGGGACGAAAACAGCCCAATCACGGCCCAGCGCGAGCGCACTCGGCGAGCGCACGCCACTCAGAGGCTCCAAGAATTGCTTCGGAGTCGGGCCGGTAGACAGCAAGGGACTCGCGGAAGTGGCTGACAGCCTGCGGCCATTCGTGGCGCAGGGCGTCGCCCTCAGCGACTGCATTGCTACCCACCCGAGGCAGAACCTCATCCTCGTTGATCAGCTCGACGCCGAGCAACTTCAGGATCGGCTCCAGCTCCTCGATGGGAAGAGGCGAGTCCCAGATTCGGATCTTGCGACCTAGCGCTGTGGCTAGCGCCGGATTTGCCGCTGCGAAGATCGGCCGCTGCTTCTCCCATCCGCGGATGGTTCGCAGCGGCGCGGCCGCGAGAGCCGCCCGCCCGCTTCGCAGGCGTGGCGCGACTGCTGTCAAGTGGCGGAAGAGCTGGAACTCGGCAGACCGGTCCTCGGCGTTCTCCTTGGCCATCTCGCGGAGGACGGAAGCGCAGTCGGTCAGGTCGGGCTCCGAGACGCCGAGCGCCTCCCAAAGCAGATCTGCACCCTGGACCCTTGGAAGCCAGCTTCCTAGGTTCGGGCCGCGACGCACCTTGCCGGGTGGAAGCCACTGATTGCTTGCGCGGACGAGACCCTGTGGGGCTGAGGCGCGGCCAAATCTGGCCTGGAGCTGTCGGGGTGAGAGTCCGCTTCGGCCTTCGTTCGGTCCACCGGGGCAGTAGGTGGCGAGGGCCGCGTAGAGTTGATTGACCTGATGTTGGGCGACCTGGCCCTCGCTCTCGACACGACGCAGCGCCTCGAGAGCCTCGACGAGATCTTCGGCCGAAATTCCAGAGCGAATACCGAGCGCTTCAGCCGCTGGCGACTCCGCATACTGCGCCTCGATCTCGTCGGCGAACTGGCTGGGGTCGGCCTCGCCAAGGCTGGTCCCAGTATCGATCGCCAGCTCACGCGGCGCGCGGGGATGTACGCCTTTCTCGCGGGTCGTCAGCCAGGGCTCGCTGGCCGCTCTCCCGAGCCAGGTCGCCGAGATGGCGCCGAGGTCGCCGGCGTACACCGTCTTGGAGGAGAAGACCCGCGCTGCTGTCCGGTCCGCGTAATCGCGCCAGTTGTTGTGAAGCGCGAGAAACAAGGCACGGGCTCGCGCTCGCCGTTCGCTCACCTTGCGCTCTCGCAGGATGCACGCGGTGACGAGATCGAGATCAGGCGCCACCCAATCTCCCTTGATGAACCTGGCGCCAGGAAGCGCGCGCAGTTCTTCCTTCTGCTGTGCGCTCAAGCCCTCCCTATCGAGCCATTCCCACTGATCGGCTTCTGCAGATGGTTTAAGACGCGGCGCAACGCCCGCGCCGAGAGCCCGAAGAAATGCCAGCGCACCCGGTTTGCCGCTCCCGCGAGGTACGTGGAGCACATCGGCATAGCTGTTATGGATCCAGAGCAGGCCCTCGCAGCCACGTGCCGCCCGCAGCCATCCCTCGTGCTTCTCAATCTTGCTAGGCAGGTAGGCGTCAGCAGGTCTCACCGCTAATGCGAGCGATTTGCCTTTTCGCCAAGTCGTTCCGCGGAGCTCGATGTTTCGTCCAATCCCCGGCCCGAGAGATCGCTGCGTTTCGGAGTCAAGCTCGCCGAAGGCATCCCGTAGACGCAGAAACAGAGGGTTGTCCCGGCGAAGGTCGAGAGGCTGGCTGCCATCACCACGGGCCAGCGCTTCAATCGCATCGGCCTCGCTCGGGTGACGACGCAAGACACTACGCTCGGCGAGCCACTTGCGAACTCTCTCTGCAGATGGCTTGCCGGCCAGGAACGGGCGGGCGAGCTGTTGCGTCTGGTTGAGGCGCGCCGCCAGACCCTTGTTGCCGCCACCGTGAACGAGGAGTAAGCCGGATTCGGAGACCTCCCGAGGACTCATGCGGTCCCTTGAGCCGATCGGGACGATCCACGCCCTCTCCCACAGCGAGTCGTCGACCTCGCCTGAAATCGCTGCAGCAGCGAGCTCTACGAGCCACTCCGGTGTGCGTTCGCGGTGATCGTCCTCCCAGTCGAGGATCTCCAGCGCGTCGTCGGGTCCCAAAGGAGCGCCGCCGAGGTCCCAAAGGACGTTCCGCCAGCGGCCCGAGTCGCGGTAGCGCTTTGGGACGGCACGGCGCTCCGCGCCGGCGAGTCGCTCTTGATCTGCCTCGTCGAGGAGGCCATCCAGAGGGGCCTCCTCGTAGACGAGCTCGTCGGCTCGAACGTTGATGCCACTACTCAGCTCGAGCTTCAGCTTGCTCTGAAGGCGATGGTGAATCCGCTCGATGATCTCGCGGGTTTGGGTCTCGAGCCAACTCCCCTCCTCGTAGCTGTCTCTTCCTCCGTCGGCACTGCTCGCCAACCGCTCTTCCGGGTTCTCGTCGAATCTCTTCAGAGCAACCGCGACGACTAGGTCACCGAGGCGATCGAGAAGCCAGCGGTTGTAGCCGCTGGACTCCTCGCGTATCTCGGTGCGAGAGACGTTTATGTCGAACGGTGCGCCCGTCGAGAATGGCAGCCGACAGGCCTCGTCGAGCGGCAGGGATGGCGAACAATCGACCTCCTGTCGGGCCGGTTTCGGGGATTGCGACAGACAGCGGGATTGTCTCTCCGGTCGCCTTGTTGGCTCGCCTCAGATCCCTCGGAACCGGGTAACGCACCGTGTAACGGGTCCAGCGTCGTCCGCCCCTGGCGTCTCGAAGCACGACGCGCTCGGCCTCCTCCCCGCCACGGATGTCGAGCTTGGTCTTGCTCGGTCCTCGCTGGACTTCAAGTCGCTGCTGTGCGAGAACTCTCCGTGAGCGGTAGTCGACGAACGCGACATGGCGAAGAGTTCGCAAGAAGAGCAAGGAAGAGGCGTCCCACCCCGAAAGCCATTGCCGGAAGAACTTCTTGTCCGGGGCATCCGGCTTGAGCCGCAGGACGAACATGGTCTGGTGCTCCTCAGGTGACCAGAAGCCTCGAATAGGTGCTGGAGCTGGCGCAGAGCGGATACGTCCTCCGGAGATCGCAACACCGTCAAATGGCGGGCAGTGGACGCTCATCCCCTCCGATATTTGAGTCAGGGTCTTGAGTCCGATCCCGAAGCGCCCGATCTTTTCGGGATCGTCGCGAGAGCCCGACGCCAACGCGTAGGCCGTTAGGTAGACATCGCGAAGATCGACCGGCTTGCCGTCGTGTGCCACGAGCAGCTGGGTTTCTCGAGCCGTCTTGCGGTAGGAGATGCGGAGTTCGGTGGCGCCGTGGTCGTCGGCGTTCTGGACTAGCTCCTGCAAGCCGTGGGAGGTTTCGGTGTGGACCTGCTCGGCGAGCGCCTCGCCACCCTCGACCATCTGATCGACGAACCAGAGAGACTCCATCTGCTCAAAGACGCTTACGGCCTCTTGAGCTTCTCCAGGGGTGAGGTCCCCATCTGGCGCTACGCCAGTTGCCAGTAGCCGCTCCACGAGTTCGGCGCCGCGGTTGCGCGGGCCCTCGTAGTCGAACTTGAGCTTCAGCTTTGCAGCCGGACCTCAGCCACCCCATCTCCCCTCGCGCATCTTCCGCGTGCGAGAGGTGACGATAACGGTGAGCACTAGCTCGCGACAATCACCTCAATGGGCGCGTGATCGCTCAGCTGCGGCTGGCACTCGACGGCCTCTCGAATGACCCGCCAACTCAAGACTCTCTTCTCCGTATCGACGTCCGCGAAGACGTGATCGAGCTGATACGGGTAGTTGCCCGCCTTGAACCACGTTTGCTGCTCCTCCTCGAAGAATCGCGGGCGCAAGTCCACGAAGCCCGCCTCGGCGAGGTTCGCGAACAGGCGGGCGTTGCTGGGATTCCTCGGGTGATAGTTCGTATCGAAAGCAAGCGAGCTGTTGAGGTCGCCGCCGGCGATGAAGCGACTGCCAGCGAACAGGCGCTCCAGGTCAGCCACAGCCAGTTCGATCTCCGAGACGCGTTGAGGGTCGCAGCGTCGAAGTCCATCGATGGACCGGCCAGCAAGCCGCTCGCTACCGACCGGACTGGCGTCGGAATAGAGGCTGGCGAGCCAAACCGGTGGATCTGTCAACCGGGCCACGGCTGTGCCACCCCAGAGCATCTTGAGCCAGGGCGTCGATTCGTCCGGCTGATAAGCCTCAAGGGCAGCGGTTCGCGAGAGGATCGCCGATCCCCATTGTCCGCCCCGCCCGGGAATCTCGCGATAGGTCGGCGCGCAGACGATCGAGTCCCAACCCTCGCGCACCGAATTCGAACCGAGATCGAGCTGCTGCTCGCCCAAGTTGTGGGGCGGGATTGCCTCCTGCAAGAGGGCAACGTCCGCCTTGATCTCGTCGAGGAAGTCCCAAGGCGCCCTGCGCTTTGCGATGTTCCAGACGACGATCCGCACCGGCCCGACTATTCCCGAATCCGAGACCCCTCGGCAGCTAGATAATTGAGCAGGTCTTGGCGATGCTTGTTGTGATGAGGAGTGCGGGCCTCGAGGACGGCTTCCCGCAGGTGCTTCTCATGAGCGGCCCACAACTGGGGACGAAGCTCTGCCACGCGACTGGCGGGAACAGCGACCTGGTTGTTGTATGGCAGCTTGCCCCACGCGTCGGGTGAGTCGAACAGCACGGTCCCGCCGACGTCCTCGATCGAGCGCTTGAGCTCGTCGGCCCCGCGATAGTCGATCGTCACGTCGAGCATTCCTTCGTAGGCCGAGCACGCGGTGCTCGGACCTGCGAATACGCGAAACCGGTTCCCGCCGAGATCGATCACCGCGATCTTCTCTGAGTCAAGTCGCTGGATCGCTTCTATCGAATCGGCGATGAAGAGCACGCACTCGTCTCGGTCATTAGGAAAGGCCTTCGAAACGATCTCTTCAGGCGTTCGCTCCGGTTGCTCGGCGAGCTTTTTCCGCGCCCGCACGAGTCTGCTTTCAGCGACGGCATTGGGCACGCCCGAAGCCAGGCCTCGCTCAAAGATCTCGCAAGCCTCAAGAAGTTCGCCTCGGTCGTAGAGCGCGATTCCGAGGCGGTTGCAGGCTTCCTTGTCCGCCGGGTCGCTTTCGAACAGCGCCCGGTTGATCGCCACATACTCATCCGATTCGTCGCTGCCTGTCTCGGCGAGTTCCCGAGATCTCGCTTCCAATTTGGCTCGATCGGCCATTTCAGCCGACTCTAGCCTTCGCCTGCGAGCGAGATCGATTGGCTGACGCTCTGCCGCGATCTCGGTCGGCACTCGGTGCGGGTGCGACGGGCCGATGCGGGCATCAATCCGGGCATCAATCTGAGCGCAAAGGACAACAAGGCCGATCGAGCAGCACCGCTTGAACAAGCCGAGAGCAACTCGGCACAACTGCTTCCATCGATCTCATAACCCGGAGGTCGCAGGTTCAAATCCTGCCCCCGCTATACGAAGCCGTCTCTCACGAGGCGGCTTTCGTGCATCTAGAAGCCAAGTTCCCGGCTGACTGGGTCAGAACGGGCTCGGGCTCCACGGAACGTCGGGCCAGCCCGGGTGGCGGCCGGCTGGCTCGTACGAAGGGTCGGTGGGCTCACGACGGTAGGCATCGAGCACGTCCTCTAGCTCCCAGCGCTGAACGAGGTCCGAGACCAGGTAGTCGCCCTCGCGACTGCGGACCGTGGCGTCGAGTCGGCCGGCAAGCGCATGCTCTATCGCCTCCTCCATCTCGGCGTAGACCCAGGCCGGAGGTCGCAGCACATCGTCCACGTGGTCGAGCAGCTCTCGGCGGTCTGAAAGGCGCTTGCGTTCGGCGAGTTCCTCCGGGGTGGGTTCTGGGCCCGCGAAGTCGGACATGGCTACCGAGTGATTGAACATGGGTGGAGGCTGCCGCATCTCGCCTCACAGGTGTGATGCGATCTGTGCCGATTCTGGGTCGAGCTCGTGCCGAGTCTGCGGTCCCCGCCTGCCACATCAGCGGTAGAGACGTTCTCATGTATGAAGAAGATCTCAGTTCTGATAGAATCTTCAATTCGCAGGGAGCGAAACGAGGAGAGAGAGGGAATGCACCTACGTCTCATGGGCGCGGTCATCGCCGCGCTGGTTCTGGTTGCGTCGGCGGCTGCGCTCGCGACGAAGGCGGGTCGGCGCCCATGGATCCATGCGGCGCGCAGGACAGCCAGTCCGCAGCGGTCCTGCTTCTGGACCGAGCGGCTTGCGGCAAGTTCGACACCGACCCGGCTGAGAACTTCGCTTTCCCCGACACCAGTGCCGCCTACTGGACCTCGAAGTCAACGATCCCGGCGGGGGCGCACATCGTGTTGCGCGCGGGAAGTTCGCTCACGCGCGCTACCAGTCGCTCAACAGCTACGACGCGACGACGGCGACGCCTCTCGACGCGGTCAACGACGTCAGCACCAAGCCCGACCGCGGGTCGAGGAACCCGTTCGGCCTGCGGGCGCCAGTCGCGACCTTCCGATGAAGAAGCGCAGGTACTCGGTCTCGGTCCTCGACGAGCCGGTCCCCGGAGCTCCCGCGCAGAAACACGCTCTACGCCGGCGTGGACGGGCAGGAGCAGGTCGTGATTTCTACCGCGTCTACCTGCCCGAGCCCTTCCCGCAAGCGCGAGCAGACCGGGGAGCCGGGCTGCCGAGGGTCGAGCTCCACCTCGCCGACGGCACGGTGCTCAAGAACGAGGCCGCATGCCAGGCGCTGCAGGTGGAGCCGGGCGCTGACCCTCGATGCGCTACCCCCGGACATCTGCAAGAACATCCGCACGAACAGCCGGGCAAGCCGGCGACGTTCCCCGCCGAGCCGACGCCTCTCTTCCGAGCCTTCTACAGCCGGGCCTGGGGCCTGGGCTGCTGGTACAACGGCGATTCACCGGTCGGCCGAGCGGGTCGGCGGCCAGTACTCAAACGTCGACAACCAGTACATCGCCTCGTTCGTGAACCGCGGCTTCCCGGCAGGGCCGGTGCTGGTGCTGCGGGGCAGGCTCCCGCGAGTGCCGCTGACCGGGCGGGACGTCAACGAGATCCGCGGGGTCAACTGCGCTACTGGTCGATCTGTCCGAGCAGGAGTCGGTTCTGACCACCGCAGCTCGGGGTGCTGCATAGCCGACGCCCAGGTCCCGACCGACCGCAAGGGCCGCTACACGTTTATCCACCAGCAAGGTGGAGGATCGGCCGTCCAACGCGCGTCGCAGGTGCGGGGTGGCGTTCCTGCCTTGGCCGGAGCGCGGCGACGGCGCCGATCGTCGACGTGGCTGCTGATCGTCCGCAACATGCTCCCGGCGAAGAGCTTCCACCACGCGATCCAGGACACCTCTACGCCCGGGGACGAGTCGCGGGTCCTCGGTCCCTACATGCCGACCGGCGCCTACGTCGAGGGCCGAGTTTGGCTCCCGGGGTGCTGAGCGCGCGGTCGCGCTCAGCCACCCACCACCGCATCCCCGCATCGCCCGCGAGGATCTCGGCGGCGTCTCCAACAGCGCCGATGGCGGCGAAGCCGCCGCGCTCGGCAAGCGGCAGGCGGCCTCGGCCTTGAGGCCATCGAGCCGGGTTGAGAGGCTCCGCAGCTCGGTGACGCTCGCCTCGGCCAGCGGTGCCGCTTCGGGAATGGCCCAGCCGCGCGCTCGACCGCCGCGACGTCGGTGAGCAGGAGGAGCGCGTCGGCTCCGAGCTCGCGGGCGAGCAGCTCGGCATCGAGATGCTGTCGACGACGGCCTCTACGCCGCACGGCTCACCGCCGGTCTCGGCGGCGACCGGAACCCCGCCGCCGGCCTGGGTCACCGTCACCCGGCCTCGACGAAGAACGGATCGCCTCCAGTTCGACGATGGCCTGCGGCTCTGGGTGAAGGCGACGCGGCGAAGCCCCCGCCGTCGCGCCTCATCGACCAGCAGTACTCCGAGGTCAGCCAGGCGGCCGCGGCGGGATCGAAGGCGAGGCCGATCGGCTTGGTGGGGTTACCGAACGCGGGGTCGGTGCGCTCGACGACGATCTGCGTCAACGAGGTCGCGACCCGCCTGCTGCCGAGCGCGTTGACCAGCTCCTGCTCGAGCAGGTAGCCGATCTCACCCTCGCTCTCGGCGCCGAGGACGTCGAGCGGCGTCGCTGCGCTCCGGCGAAGGCCTCGTCCTGCATCGCCAGCAGGCCGATCTGCGGACCGTTCCAGCCGGGTACGACGACGAGCTGGTGCTCGAGGCGACCCCGGCGAGCGCGTGCGCGGCCGCGCGGATGCGCTCGCGCTCGGTACATCGGGCGATGCGCCGCGGGGCAGGAGGGCGTTGCCCCCGAGGCCTGAACAACGAGCACCCCACGGTTCTACTACGCCGCATATGCATGGGCTTGCCGGGTGAAGCGCGTGATCGTGATGGGCAGCTGCGGCGGCTGACTTCCACGACTTCCGCGTCGTGCTGCGGGACGATCCCGGCGTCGAGGTGGTCGCGTTCACCGCGGCGCAGATCCCGGGGATCGACGATCGCACCTATCCCGCCAAGTACGCGGGGCCGCGCTACGGACGGAATCCCAATCGTGCCCGAGAGCAACTGGCCGAGCTGATCGGCGGCGAGCGGATCGACGAGGTCGTCTTCGCCTACTCGGACGTCTCTACTCCTACGTCATGAGCCGCGCCGCGATCGCCCTCGCCGCCGGGGCGGACTTCCGCCTGATCGGGCCGCGCGCGAGCGAAGTCCGGGCTCGCGTGCCCGTGGTCGGGGTCTGCGCGGTCAGGACCGGCGGCAAGAGCCAGACGAGCCGGGCGGTCGGCCGGATCCTGATCGAGCGCGGCCTGCGGGCCAGCTGATCCGCCACCCGATGCCCTACCACGACCTCGCCGACATCGGGGTGCAGCGGTTCCGGACCCTCGCCGAGATCGACGCGTCAAACCCGACGGTCGAGGAGCGCGAGGAGTACGAGCGGCCGCTCGACGACGGGATCGTCGTCTACGCGGGGGTCGACTACGAGGCGATCGACGAGCTCGCGCGAAGGCGGCGACGTGATCCTCTGGGACGGCGGCAACAACGACCTCCCGTTCCTGCGCTGCGACCTCCTGCTCGTCGTGGCTCGATCCGCTCCCGGGCCGGGGACGAGCTCGCCTACCACCCCGGTGAGGCCATCGAACCTGCGCAAGGCCGACGTCGTCGTCATCAACAAGCTCGACAGCGCTGCGCCCGGAGCAGGTCGAACAGGTCGCCGCGACATCGCGCTGCTCAACCCGGACGCCCCCGTGATCGAGGCCGAGTCCCGGTGGAGCTCGCCGACGGCCCCTCGCTCGAGGGCCGTCCCGTGCTCGTGGTCGAGGACAGGCCGCCCTCGGTCACGCACGGCGGGATGGCCGCGGCCTACGGCAGCCGGCACCGTCGCCGCCCGGCAGAGCAGGGGCGATCCCGTTGACCCTCGCCCCTTCGCGGTCGGCTCGATCGCCGGGACGCCCAGGCGCTTCCCCACCTCAGCGAGGTGCTCCCAGCCATGGGCTACTCGGCCGAGCAGCTCGACGACCTCGAACTTCGCCGCGGTCGATTGCGAGGCCGGCGATGGCGGGCACCCCGATCGATCTCGGGCGCCTGATCCGAAGCGACAAGCCCATCCGTGGCACGAACCACGAGTTCCGCCGGGTCGGCGGACCCGGTCGAGGAGCTGCTGGAGCCGATCGTGGCGGCCGCTTCGGGGCGGGAGGCCTAGGTCATGGCGTCGACTCGCCGCATGGGCATGGCCGCTGCCGCGGCGCTCCGGGGATCGTAGAAGCTGCGACGTGCTGCAACGCAAGAAGTCGGTGCTGCGGAACTTCCCCATCGTCGGGCACTTCCGCTACCTGCTCGAGGCATTCGGGCCGGAGCTGCGGCGGTACATCGTCACCTCCAGCAACGAGGAGCGGCCGTTCTCGCGGGACCAGCGCCGCTGGATCGGAGCCTCCTCGGAGGGACGCAGCAACGTCTTCGGCTTCGGGACCGACGACGAGATAGGTCAGTCGAGACCTCGCGATCATCAAGCACTCGCCCATTCCCGGCGCCGGAGCCGAAGGAGGGCGAGCTCGGGGCGGCGCCGGGTACGCGATCCGCTGCGCAGGTGCTGGGCCGCTCACGGCAGGACCCACGCGTTCCGGCCGCGCTCGGTCGTGAACGTCTCGGGGATGAGCTACGGAGCGCTCTCGCCGGTGGCGATCGAGGCCCTAGAACCGCGGGGCGGAGATCGCCGGGTGCCTGCAGAACACCGGCGAGGGCGGCCTCTCGCCCTTCCACCGCAACGGCGGTGAGCTCGTCTTCCAGGTCGGGACCGGGTACTTCGGCTGCCGCGGCGGGACGGGAGCTTCAGCCTCGAGCACCTGCGGGAGTCCATCGCCAAGGGGCCGGTCGAGGCGATCGAGATCAAGCTCTCGCAGGGAGCCAAGCCGGGGAGCTCGGGGGGCTGCTGCCCGGGGCGAAGGTGACCCCGGAGATCGCGGCCTGCCGCGGTGTCGAGGTGGGCAAGGACTGCATCAGCCCGCCCGCGCACTCACGGCCTTCTCCGACGTCGACGGCCTGATCGAGTTCGTCCGAGACGATCGCCGCCGGGACAGGGCTCCCGGTGGGGATCAAGTCGGCGGTGGGGGAGGGGAGCTTCCTGGAGGGGAGCTGACCGAGCGCATGTGCGCCACCGGCGGCGGCCCCGACTCCGTCACGATCGACGGCGGCGAGGGCGGCACCGGCGCGGCGCCGCTGAGCTTCTCCGATCACGTATCGCTCCCGTTTCAAGGTCGGCTTCGCGCAGGTCTACTCCGCGTTCGCGCGCCGCCGGCCTCGCCGGCGAGGACGGTCTTCATCGGCTCCGGCCGGCTCGGCTTCCCGGACTCCTCGCTGTTCGCCTTCGCGCTCGGCTGCGACATGATCAGCGTCGGCCGCGAAAGGGCGATGATGGCGATCGGCTGCATTCAGGCCCAGCGCTGCCACACCGGCCGCTGTCCCACCGGGGTCGCGACTCAGAACAAGTGGCTGATGCGCGGTCTCGATCCCGACATCAACTCCCACCGCGCCGCCAATTACCTGCTCGCCCTGCGCTCGGAGATCCTCGCGCTCTCACGCTCCTGCGGCGTCCCGCACCCCGCGCTGGTGACCGCCGACCACATCAGATCGTCTCCGAGCGCTTCGGCCTGACCCCGCTGCGCGGGTCTTCGGCTACGAGCCGGAGTGGCCTTTGCTCGCCGATCCCGCCGCCGCACGCGACGGCTGGCTGCTCGGCGTCCACCCACAAACCCACCCTGGGCGGGGACACCCGGTTCTCGGTGCTCGCTTCGACGGGGTCGGCTCGGCGTTGCTGCTCCGCCTTGTCGCTACGGATCACCGCCGCGATGCCGAGAAGGACCAACTTTCTGTCCCGACGAAGATGGATCCAAGCGGAACAGCTCGCCGAGGAGGTAAGGAAAACAGCACCGCCGAAGACGGGAACATCACCCCCATGAACACCGGGCGGTAGGTTTCCGGACGCGCGGGCGACCCCCGAGTACCAGATGGGCGAGCCCAGCGCCATCGTCCCCAGGCCCCACCACGAGGAGGGCGAGCCAGTCGGATGCCGCGGCGCCGGCCCAGTCGACCTCTCCTGATCTGGACCGCCGCGAACGGCTGAACAGCACGCTCGCCAGGACCGCGGCGAGAGCGGCGATGGTGATCGGCTCGAGGTCTGACGAAAGACGCTTGCCGAGCAGTGTGTAGGCGGCCTCGCCGCAGACGGCCCCGAAGACCAATGCGGATCCGAGCAGCACGTTTCAGGCTACCGCCGCTCTCGCCGAGGTTTACCGCCAGCACCTTCGGCGACCGCTGAGCCGATCGCGATGGCCTTCCAGCGGTCGATCCGGTCGCCGAGAGGCGAGAGGATTGCGCCCACGGCGGTGACGGCGGAGTGGTCGCCATCACGATTCCCCCGACAGCACCGGAGACCTCCTTCATCCACGATACAGCATGAAGACGCTGAACAGGAACATCCCGGCGACCGCGATACCTCCTATTCGCAATCAGCACGTGAGATCCGCGGGATGAGTCGCTCCCAGCCGGAGCGGTCTCGGCGGGCGCGGGCCATCAGCGGAACCAGGACGACCGCGGCGAGCGCCATCCCGCGTGAAGGAGGCCATGAAGGCCGGGAACGCCTCAGTGACGATCCTTCACCGCGGTGCCGCTGCCGAAGATCGCGCGAGACCGAGCAGGGCGTAGGTGCGGGCCGAAGAGCTCATGAGGCCGCCCGATATCGGCTGGCGCTCCCGACTGCGAGCGGTTCCGGCGGCGCCGATCGTTCGACCCACTGCGGTGTCGTCGGGTGGATAGGCATCGACTGAGCCGATACCCGCACCGACGAGCCTCACGCGGACCGGCGCAGCCGGCGTCAGCGGATCAGCTCCTCAAGCCGTCTCGCGAGCCGCTTGCGCTCAGCGGCCACCTCGGGAGCGCCGAAGCGCGGGTGGCCGGGATGGGCGAGGTTCTCCAGGCTCCAGCGGGTCGGCCTCGGAATCGTACATCTCGTGCTCGTTGGGGTGGCGCCCCTCGGAGTCCATGTAGCGCGCGTACTTGAACCGCCGCTCGCGGATACAGCGGATATGGCCGGGTGCCCCGGGGAGGACCTCGGGGACCGCGCCCGTCCCCGCGTGCATGTCGTCGAAGGTGAAGGGGACCTCCTCGCGCACGGGCGAGAGCCGGCGGGGTCGCGGACGAGGGGGAGAGGTCCGCCCCCGCCCGCCGCGCGAGCGGTTCGATCCCGAGCATGCCCGCGACCGTGGGAAGTAGGTCGACGAGTGAGGCCGGATGCGGGCACGATCCGCCTCCCGCCGCGAGCCCGGGGTGGGAGAAGATCAGGGGCACCCGCAGCGACTCCTCGTAGACGTTGAATGCCTTCTGGCGCAGGCCGCCGTGGGCCATGCCGAGCTCGCCGTGGTCGGAGAAGCGGACGACGAGCGTTTCCTCGCCCAGCGCCGTCGGCTCCCCGCCGGGGCCTGAGGCAGTCGATCAGCGCTATCTGCCTGTCGATCCAGGCGGTCAGGTTGGCGTAGAAGTTGACGTAGCGCAGGGCGTCCTCGCGGCTCTCGATGGGACCGACGGCGCGGTCGAGAACGGGCTTCAGCTGCGCGTGCGCGAGCGGCTTGTGGTTGGCAGCCAGGTCCTCGTCGTAGGAGGCGGGGAGCTCGACCTCGCCCTCGTCGGCGAACAACCGTCCGCTCCACGCGCGGGAACGCGAGCAGGTCATGCGGGTTGACGAGCGAGACGACGAGGCAGAACGGCCGCATCGCCGGGCTGGAGGCGCGTTCGCGCAGGAAGGCGACGGCCTGCTCGATGTAGCGGGCGTGGTCGGCCCGCCCGCCGCCGAAGCTCTCGGGCCGCACGTCGCCGCCGGCATCCGGGGCGATCCAGCCGTCGAAGCCGTAGGCGGCGAGATCCTCCGGGGTGGAGTCGAACGCTCCGCCGTCGGCGGCCTTGCTCAGGTGCCACTTGCCGCGGTAGTGGACGTCGTAGCCGGCGGCGCGCATCATCGTCGCCAGGTTGGGGATGTCGCGCGGGGAGCTCCGATTCGGTGCAGGAGACGGGGCCGTCGCCGGTGAAGTGTCGGTGACGCCGTGGTCGAGTTCGGCATCAGGCCGGTGATGAACGTCGCCCGGCTCGGGCTGCACATCGCCGTGTTGCAGATCGCGTTGGAGAAGCTGACGCCGTTGGCGAGCAGGCGCGAGCGCGAATCGAGCCGGTCGGCGAAGCCGCCGGGCCAGTGCATCGGCGCCCGCTCCTGGTCGGTGACGATGAGGACGAGGTTGTTGGTCATGGAGCCTCCTCGAGGGTCGGGATGGTGCGTTCGACGCCGCTGCCGGCGGCCGGTTCGCCGCCCCGGCGGCTTGACCGTGGCCGCGCCGTCTCCGCGTGGACGTAGCGATCCGGTCGCACGACCAGGTGGCGAGAGCCGGTGCGCTCCAGCAGCGCGACCAGCGTGCCCTCGAGGTCGGCGAACTCGTCGCGGCCCGCAATCTCCTCCTCGGCGCCGCGGACCGTGGGCAACTTGAGGTTCGAAGGGCTCCCACGCCGCGACGGTTTCGGGCAGCAGGGTCTTGCGCGGATCCGCGCGCAGTCCGAGGATGGCGAAGCGCGGCCCGATCAGATCGTCGAGCGCCGTGTCGGTCCCCCTCGCACGTCGCGACCCTCGGCTGCGGCATCAACCTGCCGACGGCGTTGGCGCGGGTTGCCTTTCCGGCGACGAACCCCGCTCGCAGCCGCGGCCGCGCCGGAGATCCCATCTCGCGGATCCAGCCCCGGACGCCGGGGAGTCGGTGCATAGTCCCGAAGAACGTGTCGCGCCCGCGTGCCACGACTGGGTTGCGAGCGCCGATCAGCCAGCCGAGAAAGCGGGCGACCTGCTGCATCTCGTGTACATGAGGCTCGCGCTCCGGTTGGTAGGTGTCGAGCAGGGAATCGGGTGCGAGGCCGCGGATGACCGCGTCGAGCTTCCAGGCGACGTTGGCGGCGTCGCGGATACCCGCGCACATGCCTGCCCGGCCCATGGCGGGGTCATGTGGGCGGCGTCGCCAACAGCAGCACCCGCCCGCGCCGCCAAGTCTCGGCCCGGCGGAGGTGATGGACGTAGATCGTGCCTGACGATCTCGACGTGGTCGGGGGTGACCCCGTGGGTGGCGAGGTAGCTCCACAGGAACTCCTCGCTCTGCGCGCTTCCTCGCGACTCTCCCCCTCGCGCAGGGGGAACTCCCAGCGGTGATGACCGAGGGCGGTGGGGATGTCGACCGCGGGACGCTCGGGATCCGCCCAGAAGGTGAGCATCCCGTGTTCGGGCCACCAGCGCTTGACCTTCGCGTCGATCACGACCCACGCCTCCTCGTAGGTGGTCCCGCTCAGCGCGACGCCGAGCTGACCGCGCGCGGCGCTGCTGCCACCGTCGCAGGCAAGCGCGTAGCGGGCGCTGACGGCGCGCTCGGCGCCATCGCTGTCGCGCCCGGTCACGATCACGCCCCGGTCGTCCTGCTCGATCGCCGTCACCTCGAAGCCGAGACGAACTTCGACCGTCTCCTTTGCCTCCACCGACTCGCGCAGCGGCATCCATCGCCGGTTGGTAGATCATCGCCAGGGGGTGTGGCCGTTGTCGGAGCGGGTCGGGTACGTCTCGAACGTGATCCGGCCCGAGGGTGTCTTCCAGCGCGCGTGGACGTCGAGCTCCATGTCCCGCTCCAGCCGCTCGGCGATCCCAGCCGACTGCCAGATGCGCAGCACCTCGTCGTCGACCGCGACGGCGCGCGCGTGCGAGTAGGGCTCCAGGTCGCGCTCGAGCACGATCGTCCGCACCCCGAGCTGACCGAGCAGCAGCGCGGCGGTCTCCCCGGTCGGCCCATAGCCGACCACCACGACGTCACCAGTCGGGCTCCATCGCGACCCCTCCCCTTCAGGCCGTCGCCGGGGTGGGGGCCGGGCACGGGGTCGTGCCGTCCATCGGCCCGCCGCCGCCGGGCGGGAACCGCTCGCCGGTCCAGACCATGCCGTCGACGATCTCGTCCTCGGTCAAGTGCAGCGGCTCCCAGTCGGGGTCGAATCTGGTAGCCGCCCGGTAGAGCTCGAAGCGGTGGCCTGAGCCGGATCCTTCAGGTAGCAGAACATCGCTCGCCCGATCCCGTGGATGCCGGGACCGGCGTCGAGGATCGGCGCCCTCGCTCGCGGAGAAGATGTCGGCGGCGCGGTAGACGTCCTCGTAGCTGTCGAAGTAATAGGCGACGTGATGCAGGCGCCCGTACTCGGTCGGGTTCGCCATGTCGGCGACGATCGCGGTGTCGTGGACGTTCGATGTCACCGACATCCAGGCCGCGATCAGCGGTCCCTGCTTCGGGGCGACGTACTCGCGCGTCTTCAGCCCCCATCTGCTCGGCGAGGAACGCCTGCGCGTTGCGGGCGTTGTCGACAGCGGTGGCGAGGTTGTAGTGATCGATCCGCGGCGAGCCACCTCTGCGGTGGGACGTCGCTTCGTAGTGAGAGCAGGCGCGAGCGGATTTCCTCCGGAGCCCGCGGCTTGTCGATGTCGTAGTAGATCTCGAAGGGGTGACCACCGGCGGTCGTGAACCGGATCGCCTTGCCCTGACCGGCCTCGGCGCCCGCCTCGACCCGCTCGACCTCGACCCCGGATGCCTCCAGCCTCGCGGCGAATCCCTCGACGTAGTCGAGGCGCTTGCTGCGCCACGCAGGTGATCGACGCCGACGAACCCTCGCGCAGCGAAGGGCGTGGTGCTCGAACTCGCCCCAGGCGCGGTAGTAGATGGTCCCGTCGCGGCGCTCGACCTCGTCGAGGCCGAGCAGGTCGTGAACGAAGTGGTGCGAGGCCTCGAGGTCGGGGGTGACGAGGGCGACGTGGCCGATCTTCGCGATCTCGGGCGTGGTCGCGGGGCTCATGCTCATGTTCAAGACGGCTCTCCGCGGGTGAGGACGAGAGCTTTCCGGTGGTTGCCCGGGCGCCTGGGTGCTCGTGGTATTCGCGTGCCTCGGCGAGGTCGTAGGTGGCGCCGACGACCGGCGTCGGCTCACCGGCATCGACCATCGCGATCAGGTGCCTCATCGACTCCCCGATCCACTCGGGGCGGCCGCGCATATGGCCGAACCAGAAGCCGAAGACGCCGCGGCTGGTTCCCAGCAGGGCGGTCGGATCCACGGGGGCGGGCGCCTCCCGCGAGGGCCTGCCCGTAGTGGACCAGTAGAAGCCGAACGGGGCGAGCGCGGCGAGGCTCCGGGTGAAGGTCTCACCACCGGTCATCTCCAGGATGACATCGGCGCCTGCGCCGCCGCACGCCTCGGCGATCGCCTCCCCAGTCCAGGTCCTCACGGCCCGAGGTCGATCGCGGCGTCGGCGCCGAGCCCAGTGGCGAGTTCGCGCTTCGCCTCGGTCGAGGCCACCGCGACGACGCGCCCGGCGCCGAACCGGCGCGCGAGCTGCACGGCCAAGGTGCCGGCGCCGCCCGCGGCCGCGTGGACGACCACCGACTCGCCCTCGCGGAGCCGAGCGCTCGTGCGGAGGAGGTGCCAGGCGGTGCTGCCCTGCAGGATCAGCGCAGGCGGCGCCATCGGAGATGCCGTCGGGGATCTCCCAGCACATCGCCGGGTGCGCGAGGGGCGCGCTCGGCGTAGCCGCCGTGCGCCCGGGCAGGAGCGCAGCGACGCAGGCGCCGTGTTGGCAGTCCCGACGACCTCGGTCCCCGGGATCAGCGGCAGCTCGACGTCGCTGACGTAGCTTGCTCGATCTTGTGCGTGTCTGCGGCGTAGTTGACGGCCAAGCGGCCGCGGTGACGGCGATCTCCACCTGCCCGTCCGCGGCGACCGGATCGTCCACCTCGCGGGGTGCTCGGCACCTCGGGACCGCCGAACTCATTGATCTGGATCGCTCGCAAGTGCTCCTCCTCACCGTCTAGCGTCTATCTGGAGCGATCCTTACAGAACGCGAGAAGCGTGTCAAGCGGCGGTCCTCGCACCCGTCTCCGCAACGGCTCCGCGAACCGGCGCTGAGCTCAACCCAGCGACGCCTCGATCAGCTTGCTGACGCGCGGAAAATCGGTATGCGGGTTCTCGAGGTGGGCGATGAAGATCCCGTCGATGGCGGCGAAGCACGACGTCTGTCGAGGATGCGAGAAGGCGCCGCCGCGTGCTTCCTCCGCCGCGATCAGCATCGCTCGATCCGCTCGCGCGCCCGCCGCGGACCCGGGCGATCACCGCGCTCGGCGTCAGCGGTCCCCTCCTGGCGGAGGACGACCAGTGGCGAGGCCGGGGAAGTCGCCGTGGAGCTCGATCGCCTTGGCGGTGTCGTCGAGCTGCTCACGAACGCGGGCGGGTCCGCTCCCGGTGAAGGAGTCGGGCGGGAGAGGCTGGCGAAGAACCGCTCGGCTCCCGCTCCATGACCGCGACGAGGACGCCGTCCTTGCTGCCGAAGTGCCAGTGAATCGAGCTGGCGGGCAGGCCGGAGGCCTTTGTCAGGGCCGAGGAGGCTCGTCGCCAAGCGACGCCGCGCTTTGCCATCAGCCCTCGGCGATGTCGAGGATCTGCTCCCGTGACTCGGCGCCTTGCTGTTGCCGCTTGGTGGGCGGGTCATGTCTGATTGGAGCATTACAGATAGAGCTGAGGGTCCCACCCTTGCCGCTTTGCCACATCGCCGCGAACGGTTGTCGCTGGACTGCCGCGAGCCGATCCATAACAATCGCTTCGTGCGTCGTCTCATCCAAGTCGTCGCGGCCCTCGCGGCCGCCCTGCTCTCTGCTCCTGTCCGCCGCGTCCGCGAGCGCCGAGAGGAGCCGCCGATCCTTCAGCCGCGAGCTATCCCGGGATGACGACCTTCAACTGCCGCACCGATGCCGTCCACGATGCAGCCGGGCCAGAACCTGAACCAGGTGACGCTGACCAAGGCCTGCCCGAACGCGGAGGTCGTCAGCGGCCCCGGCGACGCGAGCATCTTCGCCGCCGGCTCGACGGCTCAGGGCTACATCACCCGCTTCAAGCCGAGCATGGAGGAGATCCATCCCGACGGGAGCCTGACGACGCCGGCGGTCTGGGACCTGCACCTGCACCACGTCGTATGGCGCCCGCCGAGCGGCGGGGTCCTCGCCGCTGGTGAGGAGAAGACGATCGCGACGTTCCCCCAGGGCTACGGCATGAAGATGGCGGCGACCGCCAACTGGACGCTCATCCACATGCTCCACAACCTGACCGCCGAGCCGAATCGGCAGGTCTACCTGACCTGGCAGATCGACTGGGTGCCCGAGACCGACCCCGCCCGCACGGACATCTCCCCGATCCGCGGCGTCTTCATGGACGTCGCTAACGGCGGCGCCTACCCGGTCTTCGACTCCCTGCGCTCCTATGACGCTGATGGCGACGGCGAGTTCGTCTTCCCCGACGACGTCTCGACGACCGATCCGACTGCGCCGAGCTACGCGGAGGCGGCGAAGATCAGCAGTCAGAAGGACTGGACCGTCCCGGCCAGCCAGAAGAACGGGATCACCCTGCTGACCGCCGGCGGACACCTGCATCCGGGCGGTACTCACGTCGACCTCAAGGTCTCCCGCGACGGCCCCGATCCCGGCGACGTCGACGGCGACTCGCCATCGGAGACGATGGAGATCTTCCGCTCAGACGCCCACTACTACGAGCCGGCGGGCGCGGTGAGCTGGGACGTGGCGATGACCGTCGCCGACCGCGACTGGCGGATCCACCTCGAGCCCGGCGACACGATCTCGATCAGCGCGACCTACGACGTCAGCAAGGCGTCCTGGTACGAGGGGATGGGGATCATGTCGGTCGGCTGGACCCCGAACGCCGACCCGGCCGCGGTCGATCCGTTCGCCAACCCCGCTGCGGTGAAGGCGCTGCTGGACAAGGGCGGGGCGCTCACGCACGGACGCTTGCCCGAGAACATCGACACCCCGGCGCGCGAGGAGCTCAAGATCAAGGACCCGCGCAAGCTCCGCAGCAACGGGCGTGTGCCGGCAACCGGCGTCGATATCGACAGCTTCGTCTTCGAGAACGGCGGCTTCTCGGCCGTCTCCGGGTTCCCCGGTTCGGTGATGCGCCCGCCGGTGATCCGGCCCGGCGGCACCGTCAGCTTCACCAACCAGGACGCGCTCTTCGGCCAGCCCGAACTCGACCAGGTCTGGCACACGATCACGGCGTGCCGCGCTCCCTGCACGGGTGGCACCGGGATCGGCTTCCCGCTCGCCGACGGCAAGGTCGACTTCGACTCCGGCCAGCTCGGATACGCGGCGCCCCTGAACGCCAACGTCACGACCGGCTCGAACACCTACACGACGCCGCAGCTCTGGAACCTCCCCGGGCGCCGCAAGGGCAAGAAGTTCAAGCGCGGCACCACCTACACGTACTTCTGCCGGCTGCATCCGTTCATGCGCGGGTCGTTCCGGGTTCGTCCCGCTCGCTAACTCGGCGCGGCGGCTCCCGCCGGCCGTCGCTCATCGCGTCGCAAGCACCCACTTGTCCGGGGGAAACGAGGCCGCCTCCGCTCGGTAACCGAGGGACTCGAGCTGCGCGGCGCACTTCTCGACCGGGTAGCCGAAGTAGGGATGCGCCTCCACTCGCAGTGAGCGGACCCGGTCGGGCCAGGCGCCTCCGGCGGCGAAGACGCGCGGCTCGCTGCCCTCGATCGTGACGTGCATGTAGTCGATCTCCTCGCCCGGAAACACGAGGTCGATGAACGCGTCGACGGTCAGCGCGCGCAGCCGGGTGAGGCGCTCTCCATCCGACGGGAGCGCATCCCGTACGGCGATCCGTGCTCTCCGGCGTCGATGTCGGGGTCGAACACGAGCTCCGCCTCCCGGTCCCAGATCAGCTCCGCTGACAGGCCGCGGTTCCCGAACCTGGCGGTGTTGAGGGTGGCGATGGCGGGGTTGCCCTCGTCCGGTTCGATCCCGGCGAGATGCGCTTCCGGGTTCTCGGCGCCAACGCCGTGAGCCCGGCACCCATATTGGTTCCGAGCTCCACGATCCGCCGTAGGCTGCCGGTGGAGGGCGGAGGTCGGTGGATGGCGCGCGCCAGGTAGCTGACCGCGTTCGACAGATCCGTAGTCTGGGGTCGCACGTAGATCCGCTCTCGCCGAGCTTCGCCATCGGCACCACGATGACGTCGATGCTCGGCCGCGCTCCTGCCCCTTGGTCAACGCCCGGATCACGCTGAGCTTGCCGGGCAGGCCTTCCCGGCCGCCAGCTTCTCGCTCAGCATCCGCAGTCGGCTCGGTTCGAGCGCCGTCGTCTCGTTCTCGTTCGCCATGTTGTTCCTCTCGGTTCTCTCGGTTCGATCGCATGCGGACGCGTCCGCGCCCGGACAGGGTTGGCGCGCCACCGGGCGCGCCCTGTGGCGGCGTTCAGCGTCGAACTACGGAGAGGAGAACGGGGATGGTCGGCCCTGCCCGCGCGGTCGAACGGATGCGCTGCGGGTCCACGGCGGTGGATGCGGGCATGCCAGGCCCGCTCCCTGCAGCGCTTGACGAGAACGGTGCCGTCGACGTCGAGCAACGCGGTCGCGACCGTTGGCCAGTCAGCTGGATAGTCGATCCAGCGAGGTCGCCGTCCTCGTGGTGAGAGCCGAGCAGCGCGTCGTGGTCGATCGTGTGGAGGGCGAGCAGAGCCGTCAGCGCCAGCAGGACGACTGCGCGGCGTGAGGTCTGGCAGCACGGCAGGATCTAGCCAGTGGCCTCAGACACTCGCGGGCCCCGCGTCTCCTGCTGCGGCGCCCCGGCGCGTCCAACGATGCGAAGTTTGCGTCGACCCGATGCGATGAGCCGGAACCGCAGGACACGAGACCCATGCCGCCGTTCGAGCGGATCGTCGACGAGCACGGACCCGGCCTACTGCGCTTCTGTGTGAGCCGAGCCGGGAGCGGCGGAGAGGACGTATTCCAGGAGACGATGATCGCGGCGCCGCGCGTGTCGGAATTGAAAGCGGGGGCCGGGCCGCGGGATCGTGGTTGTTCGCGATCGCGGCGCGGAAGGTGCTCGACGCAGGCCGCGCAGCGCTCGAGGCGCCGCAGCCGATCGGCGATCCCGGGAGTGCCATCGATGCCGCTACCAGGCCGCTGCCGCCCCTGATTACGAGCGCGAGGTGTGGACGGCGGTCGCCGCGCTACCACCCGAAGCAGCGCGAGGCCGTCGGCTTGCGCTTCATCGCGGACCTCTCCACGCGGAGATCGGCGAGGCGATGGGCACGAGCGCGGAGGCGGCGCGGCGCAACGTCTTCGAGGGACTGCGACGGCTGCGCCGGGCCGGTGTCGCCGATCTCACGGACGAGGCGGCCGCGCCGTCAACGTCCCCGACATGGGCGACGAGACAATCCAGGGCAAGCGTGCGTCGGGCGCCGCGGACACCGTTGGCGGCGAAAGCGTTTCCGGCGAGTAGGCAGCGGGACACCACCCAGATTGGGATGCGGTCCGTGCCCGCCTCACTGCCGCCGCCGAGCGCGAGGGGCTGATCGACGTCGCGGTCGAGCGCCACGACTCCCCGCTCAGCAGGCTGCTGCTGCCCGGCGACGACGAGAAGGTGTGTACGCTCGGGCTCCCGACCGAGACCCATGTGCTCGCCGAGCTCGCCGCGCGGGTCTCGCCACGGGTCATGAGCGCTTCGCGTCCAGTGCTCGCCGAGGCGCGCCGCGAGCTCGACGAGTACTTCGCCGGCGATCGCAAGGTGTTCGCCGTCGACCTCGACTGGCGGCTCACCGCCGGCTTCCGCCGCGGCGTGCTCGAGGCGACGGCAGCCATCCCCTACGGCAAGACGGGCACCTACACCTCGGTGGCCACCGAGGCCGGGAGCCCGGCCGCTGTCCGCGCCGCCCGGGACGGCGCTCGCCACCAACCCGATCCCGATCCTCATCCCTGCCACCGGGTGCTGCGCTCCGACGGGGAGATCGGCAACTACCTCGGTGGCCGCGAGGCCAAGGTGACGCTGCTCGAGCTCGAAGATCGAGGCGTAGAGCTGACGGCTCCCATCCGCCGTCGACCTCGGCGACGACGTCGGAACCCGGTCGCGCGTGCTCGTCGCGGCGCTTGATCAACAGCCCTTGCGGCTTCGCGCCGCCGCGGGTGCGCTGCAGCGCGAAGCCTCCCGCAGGCGCTCGCCATGGAGGACGAAGACGGCGTGGCCGCGCTCGATCGCCTCCGGCCAGGGGACGCAGCCACCCTGCTCGTAGCCGCCGCGGTCCCAGATGCGGACGGAGCCCTCCTCGGTCTCACCCTCGAACTCGGCCTGCGTGAGGTCGTGGTCGGGGACGCCGATCGCCATCCGCTTGACCGCAGGGTCCATCGACGGTCCCTTCGGCACGGCCCACGAGCGCAGGGCGCCGTCGACCTCGAGCCGCAGGTCGAAGTGGGTCCCACGGGCGTTGCGGTGCTCCTGGACGACGAAGATCCCGGCGTCGACGCCGCGGATCGCGAACTGCTCGTGGCCCTCGGGCTTGACCTCTGTGACATCGACCGCGGCGTCGGCCAGATCGCCGAGGAACACGAGCAGCGACTCCACGGCTTCGCCGTCGCCCTCCGCGTGGACGCGGACGACCCCGTCGGGATCGCGGCGCACCCAGCCGAGGACGCTGAGCTCACGAGCGCGGGCGACGGTGGCCTCGCGCAGGCCGCTTCCGTCCTCGGTCCCGCGGATCTCGACCCGCGCCGCTCGCTCCGCCTTGGACATCAGCCCGAGCGGCCGGTGCTCAGACCTTCTTCGGCTTGTAGGTCCAGCCGGCGCCGGTGACGGCGTCGATGACCGGCTCGCGGAGATCGCCCCAGGCGAACTTGTAGCCCTTCTCGTCGGCGCCGCCCTCGGTTTGATGTGGGCCGAGCCAGGCGATCACGTGCAGGGTCTCGGAGCCGATGTGCTGGCCGCGCTCCCACTTGGCGCCGCCGGAGAAGGTGCCGTCGAAGTTGAGCTCGGCCTCCGACGTCGTCTTCAGGCCGATGCCGGCGGCCTCGTTGTCGCTCGCGTCGAAGCTGATCCGCAGGGCGCGGTAGAGGTTCTCGTAGCTGCCGCCGCCGACCCCCGCGCTCGTCACCTTCGCGGCCCAGGCGACGATCACGTCACCGTCCTCGTCGGTGACCGTGATGCCCTTCCCGGTGATCGCGTGCAGGCGCCGCCGGACCTCGTCCTCGGGCTGCGGCGCGACGCCGTCGTCGGGCTTCGCCGAGGTCATCACGCCCCGGCTCTTCTCCTTCAACTTGTCCAGGAATCCCATGGACGCAGCCTAACGGCCGAGCAGCCGGTGGCCGGAGGGCTCACCCGCTCAGCCGAGGCGCACGTTGCGTCGCCCGCTCGCCGATGTGCCGTCGTCGCCGACCGCGGTGACGTCGATCCGCGCGCGCACCGGCTCCCCCCGCCGCAATGCCTTGCGCGCCGTTCGGAGGGCGGAGCTGGGAAGCGTGAGCGCAAGCCGGATCTTCTCGCCGCCGGAGCCGGAGGCGCTCGCGGCGCCGAGCGGGTACCTGCTTCCGGCGCCGGGCATCCGCAGGGTTCCGGTCGCGCTCGCATCGCAGGCGCCAGGGCAGACCAGTGCCACCCGCACCCTGCGCCTCAATGATTGCTCGGTGCCGCCCCAGAGCTCGAGCACGCTCTCACCGGGGTCCGTCGGGGCCGCCGCGCCGGTGCACCCGGATCCGAGCAGCTCCCGCGCCTCGGCGAGACGCAGTTGGTAGCGGGAGCGGTACTGGACGGCGGGCTTCTCGACGTCGGCGATCCACTCGCCCCAGGACGCATCGTCGAGCTGGGGGTCGGGCTTGCCGGCGGCGAGGCGCTGGTCGCGGACCGAGGCGGCCGTCTCCGTGAACCAGGCGATCTGCAGCTCGGGCCGGTCGGGGAACCCGGCGTAGGGTCCGGTGTCGAAGTAGCGGCGGCTCATCTGGAAGTAGCCGGCATAGCCCGACCCCGAGTCGTCGACGTTGGTCAGGTTGCTCTCGACGAGCGCGGCCATCACCGGCAGCTCAGGGGGCAGGCCGGCGGCGATGGCGCGGGCTCCCATCCACGCCGCGACGTCCTCGCGGGCGCCGGCATCTCCGGGGTAGGGAGTCGAGGAGGGGCAGTTCGTGCTCGCCGCCTGCGCGCTCGCGGGCGCGGCTGCGAGCACCGCCGTCGCGGCCACCGCGAGAAGTCCCAGTCTCCGGCGCATGCCCACAGCTTCGGCCGAACTCCCCCGCGGGTGAAGCGCTGGGAGACCGCTCGCAGAGGTGGGTCCATGCCGGCTCGCGGAAGCGGCCGGGCGAGGCGGCATAGTGGACGCGTGACCGCCCTGCTCGTAGGCGTCGCCGGGATGGCGGGCGTCCTCGCCCGCTACGGCATCTCCAATCAGTTCCACGGCACCGCATTGCCGTGGGCGACCGTCGGGATCAACGTGCTCGGGTCGCTCCTCCTCGGCATGCTCGTCTCGAGCGCGATCGGGAGCACCGACACCCGCGCGATCCTCGGGGTCGGGTTCCTCGGTGGGTTCACGACCTTCTCCACCTTCACCGTGCAGATCGTCCTCGACGTCGATGCCGGGGAGCCCGGGCGGGCGCTCCTGTATCTGACCGCCTCGCTCCTGCTGGGGATCGCCGCGGCGACGGCGGGGTTCGTGATCGGCCGCGATCTCCTCTGACCCCGTGACCCTCTGATCCTCTGAGCACCCGGTGCTGCCCGGACGCACCGCGATAGCCTCGCAATCGATGGCACAGCATTTCGACCTCCGCGGCAAGGTCGCCATGGTCACCGGCGGCGCCCGCGGCATCGGCTTCGCGACCTGCGACGAGCTGGCGCGGCGCGGCGCCAGGGTCGTGGTGGTCGACCTGCATGCCGACGCGGTCGAGTCCGCCGCGGAGTCGCTGCCGGGAGAGGCCTTCGGGATCGCCGCCGACGTCACCGACCGCGGCGCCATGCAGGCCGCCGTGGCCGAGATCGTGGAGCGCTTCGGTGGGCTCGACGTCGTCGTCGCCAACGCCGGGATCGGTTCGACGGGCGCGACGGTCAGGGCGATGTCGGGCGAAGCGTTCGACCGGGTCCTCGACGTCAACCTCAACGGCGTCCACCGCACGGTCCTCGCCGCTCTGCCGGAGATCGTCAGGCGCCGCGGGCACGTCGTCGTCGTGGCCTCCGTCTACGCCTTCGTCAACGGCGTCGGCGCCGCTCCCTACGCGATGTCCAAGGCCGGGGTGGAGGCGTTCGGCCGGGCGCTGCGGGTCGAGCTCGCACAGCACGGCGCCGGGGCGAGCGTCGCCTACTTCGGCTTCATCGACACCGAGATGGTGCACCAGGCACTCGACGCGGACCCCTCCGCCGACCGGCTCATGGAGTCGCTCCCGGGACCGCTGCGCAAGCGGCTGAAGCCGGCCGCGGCGGGCAAGGGCATCGTCGACGGCATCGAGAAGCGCGCCCCGCGGATCATCCGCCCGCGCCGCTGGGCGATCTACTCGGTCCTGCGTGGCGTGCTCAACCCGCCGATCGACACCTACATGACCCGCGACGCCGATCTGCAGGACGTCGCGCGGGTGCTCGACTCCCGTGGCGGCGAGGAGCAGAGCACGACGGCGTAGGCCTCGCCGGGCCGCGCGCCCGGCTCAGACGCGCCGGTGCTGCCCGGTGTGGGGGAGGAAGCCGCCGAGGACGACCTCGGTGCCCCAACTCGCCATCGAGCGCTCCGCGAGCAGCGCGCCGATCTCCCAGTGGATCGCCGATTCGAGCAGCTCGCCGTCGGCGAGGTAGGCCTCGAGGCGCTCGCCCGCGCGAGCGAGGACGCGCACCGGCAGGTCGATCTCGGCGCGGTCGCGGCGCCAGCTCCGGCAGCTCAGCGCCCGCAGGTAGTCGGCGTTGGCGGCCGAGAGCGCCTGCGTGACCCGGCTCGCCGAAGCGGCGCGGTCGAGGAGCTCGCGGGCCCGGCTCACGCGGCGGCGGCTGAGCCGCTCGAGCAGCGTCCCGGCTTCGCAGAGGAGGGTGGCAGCGACGTCGAGGGGCACACCGGCGTCCGCGGCCGCGATCGCCAGGGACCGGCGCGTCGGCAGCGAGATCGGCGGCCGCTCGTAGTGCTCGCCGGGCCGGCGGGGGGCTGAGGGCAGCAGACCCTCGCCCGCGTGCTTGCGGCCTTCTACTCCGGAAGTCAGCGGCTCGGGAGTAATTAGATATAAAATCGAATATGGGTCGGACGGAAAAACGACGCGGGTCGCGGACCCTCGAGATCCGCGACTGGCCGTTCGGCTCGCGGGGCCGCCGCCTCTTCCTCGGAGCGGTGCTGCTCGAGGCCCCGCCGGAGGACGGATGGACCAAGGCCGACCTCGAGCGCGCCGCCGGTGTGGAGCGGGGCGGGGTGGACCGCCTCCTCGATGGCGCCGCGTCCCTCGACCTGCTCCGCTGGGACGGCCGCCGCTGGCATCGCGGCGAGCCGCCGCCACGGGTCGCCGGTCCGCTCGAGGAGCTCGTGGCGGTGAGCCGCGAGTTGCCGGAACGGTCGATCGAGCCGCTCCCGCGCCGCGCCTACACCCGTCACAGCTGACGCGAATCGGCTCGGTTAGCCGATGTTCAAGGGGTGCGGGGACTTGTCTCCATAACCCGCTAACCGTTTGCTAACGTGCCGCCACCTGCTGAGTTCCTCACCCACATATCGGTGAGGGAGCGGGGGACCCAATTGTTGGGGCGAATCGCGGCCTCTGTCGCGTAGCGCAAGCTCTTTTGCGCGAGCCCGTCAGCTAACCCCGCAAGCACCGAAAGAGCGGAGTTGACGTGAACCCCAACATCTTCAGTGACGGCAACCGGACGAGAGTTCCGCGCGCCCTGATCCTTCTCGCCGGCCTCACCCTCGCGCTGCTCGCATTCGGCGCGCAGAACGCCTCCGCCGGTTCCGGCGGCATGGGCCCCGGCGGCGCCTCGGCGGACTCCGCCGGCACCTCCAGCGAGGGCAACCACCTGACCCCCGCCAAGTACCACCGCCTCTGGGCCACCGTTCCCGGCAAGGAGAAGCGCTGGGCCAGCAACGTCGCGGAGTGCGAAACCGGCAAGGATCCGAACATGACCGCGCTCCAGGGCGAGTACCGCGGCGCCTTCATGTTCCTGCAGGAGACCTGGGACAACGCCCCGAAGACGCCGGGCGGAGATCCCATCGACTACACCTACAAGGTCCAGGCGGTGGTCGCCGTCGCGCTGAAGAAGCAGCTCGGCACCGATCCCTGGCCCGTCTGCGGCTGATCAGGCTCCACTGAAGGCAATCGCCCGGGGGCGCGGTTGCCTGTCGACCCGGTGAGTGCCCTTCCCTAACATTCCGGGCTCGCTTCTATGTCTACGCGGGCTCGAGAACGACGCCGGCGGGCCTCCGGGTCCATCGGCAAGAAGGTGATGCTGGTCGCCGCCGGTCTGGTGTCGATGGTGCTCATGGCCGCCGGCGGCGTGACCATCTGGGCGCTCAACGTGATGGCCGACGCACCGGACATCAACACGCTCCATCCCCTCGACGACGGCGCCAACACCAAGGTCTACGCGGCCGACGGCTCCACCCTCGGCTACGTCCAGTCCGACATCCTCCGCACCCCGGTCAAGCTGGACGAGATCCCCATGGGGCTGCAGCAGGCGACGATTGCGATCGAGGACGAGAACTTCTACGAGCACGACGGCGTCGATTACGGGGCGATCGTGCGCGCGGCGGTCGCCAACGCCGAGGCGGGCGAGGTCGAGCAGGGAGCCTCGACGATCACCCAGCAGCTCGTCCGCAACCTCTACATCGAGGATCCCGAGGACACGGTCGAGCGCAAGCTGCAGGAGGCCGACATGGCCCGGCAGTACGAGAACAAGTACACGAAGAAGGAGATCCTCAACCAGTACCTGAACACGGCGACCTACGGTACGACCGACGGCCGCTCCGCCGTCGGCGTCGAGGCTGCCTCGGAGGTCTTCTTCAACAAGAGCGTCAAGGAGATCGGCCTGAAGGAGCAGGCGCTGCTCGCCGGCCTCCCGCAGGCGCCGACCGACTACAACCCCTTCATCAACCCCAAGGGTGCGACCGAGCGCCGTAACCAGGTGCTCGAGGCGATGGCCAACCAGGGCTACATCACCGATGCCAAGGCCGCGCAGGTGGAGAAGATCCCGGTCGAGAGCTACCTCGAGCGCGGCACCCGCTACGAGCAGCGCAAGCAGCAGTACTTCTTCGACTTCGTCCAGGACGAGCTGATCGAGAAGTACGGCCTCAAGACCGTGCGCCAGGGAGGGCTGAGGGTCTACACGACGCTCCAGCCCGACCTGCAGGCCGCCGCCGAGCAGGCGATCCTCGCCCACCCGGTCAGCGAGGCCGCCAACGCGCTCGTCTCGATCGACAGCCACACCGGCGAGATCCTCGCGATGGCCTCGTCGTCCTCCTACGACGCCAGCCAGTTCAACCTCGCCGCGCAGGGAACCCGGCAGCCGGGCTCCTCCTTCAAGCCGTTCGTGCTGACCACGGCGGTCGACCAGGGCATCGACCCCGACAGCACCTACTACGAGGGTGGGTCGACGACGCTGTATCCGCCCAACGGCGTTCCCTGGCAGGTGGCCAGCGACGGCGGCGGCTCCGCCAGTCTGCGAGAGGCGACCGCGCAGTCGATGAACTCCGTTTTCGCGGCGCTCGGCCTCGATGTCGGCCCCGAGAACTTCGACGACATGGCCCACAAGATGGGGATCACCTCCGAGCTCCAGGACCTCCCCGCCGAGGCGATCGGCGGCACGGCCTTCTGCTGCACCGTGCTCGAGATGGCCGACGCCTACGCGACCCTCTCCAACGGCGGCGTCCACCACGACCCGACCGCGATCGACCGCGTCGTCTTCCCCGACGGTCACGTCGACAAGCCCGATGACCCCGAGGGGGATCGCGTGATCAGCGACGGTGTCGCCTACGAGGTCGCCGACGTCATGATGGGCCCGCTCGACTACGGCACCGCCGCCTGCTGCGACATCCCCTGCCCGGCGTCCGGCAAGACCGGCACCACCGAGGAGCAGTCCGACGCCTGGTTCGTCGGCTACACGCCCGAGGTCTCCACGGCGGTCTGGACCGGCAACCCCGATGTCCGCATCCCCCTGCCCGGCTACGGCGCCGACCTCTCGGCGCCGATCTGGCAGGACTACATGAACGCGGTGATATCGCGGGGAGGTGCGTTAGGCAAATGCGATGACTTCCCGACACCGACGGACCCCGTGTCCCTCTCGCCCTTCACCAGTGGCCAGACCTCCTCGTCCTCCGACACTGACGACACGACCACCGACGACGGCACGGTCGTGCCCGACACGGGTGACACCGGGGACACCGGCGCGGTCCCGCCCGGCACCGACGCCGACGGAGACGGCTACCCCGACGACCAGTACGCGCCGGGAGCCGGCGCCCCTCCGGCCGACACCAAGTGACGGCGCGCTCGATCGTCAGGTCCTTCGAGCCGCGCAGGCCTCTCGGCCCCCGCTGCGTCGTCTCCACAGCCCTCGCTGCGGTGGCCCTCCTCGCCGCGCTGATCGCGCCAGCCGGGGCCGGTGCGGCCGAGAAGGGGACGCAGTGCAGCGGTGCGAACGACCCGGTCACGGCCGCGAACATCGCGACCGCCGAGCGCACGCTGCTCTGCGAGGTCAACGTCTACCGCGTCGCCAACGGCCTCGCTCCGCTGACCGCCGACCCGGCGCTGGGGCGCGCCGCGCGCGGGCACTCCGAGTACATGGAGCGCACCAAGCAGTTCGCCCATGAGGGCATCGGCGACGGCAATCCGAGCTCCCGGGCCGCGGAGGCCGGTTTCAACTGCGGCGGCTTCGACTGCGTCGGGGAGAACATCGCCTACAGCGGCTTCCCCTCGACGACCCCGACCGACATGTTCGAGCAGTGGCGAAACAGCCCCGGCCACAACGCCAACATGCTCCTCGACCGCTACGTGACGGCCGGGATGGGCTTCGCGGTCGGCCCCAACTACGGGACCACCGGCACCCAGAACTTCGCGGTCGTCGACAACGGCGCCACCGACACCGCCGCCGACATGCTGACCAGCAGCGGCTGCGACACCGCCGAGTCGGCGGAGGTGAGCGCGCAGGCGCGGGTGGACAAGGCCAAGCGCCGCGTGCAGGGAGCGAAGACCAAGGAGCGCAAGCGCAAGGCGCGCAAGAAGCTCCGCAAGGCGAAGGCGGCGCTGAAAGACGCCACGGCCAAGGCCGACGCGGCCTGCGACCTCACCTACTGAGGGTGAGGGTGCCTGGGATGCGTTCTCGGCCGACGCCCGCGACGCCGCCGCCCACGCTGCTCGGGACGCTTGCGCTGCTCGCCCTCGCCGCCATCCTCGGGGCGGCGGCCACCATTGCCACCACGGCCACCGCTGCCGCCGCCTCGGAGCAGGACGGCGACGCCGCCGCCAGGCAGGGCCGCACCTCGCTGCGGATCGTCAGCAAGTCGCAGGCCAAGCTCGTCCGCGGCAAGCTCGTGGTCAAGGTCAACTCGACCCGCAAGAAGGTGAAGCTGCGGGCGCGCTCGAGCACGTTCGACTCGCCGCAGCTGACGCCGCTCGCCCGGCCGGTCAGGGTGAAGATGCGCGACAAGCGCAAGCGCAAGGTCAAGATCAAGCTCTCCGCCGCGGCGCGACAGGCCGTGCAGAGCTGCGAGGTGCGCGAGATCGAGGTCTCGGCCCGTCGCTCGAAGATCGCCACGCCGATGATCCGCAACACGCCGGCATGCGCGGGAGAGCCGATCGATCTCAGCGCCGCCGACCGCTGCGACTTCATCGGGACCGGGGAGGAATCGCCCGGCGACTCGCTCTGCATGCTGCCGTTCCCCGATGACTACTACACGAGGATCGACACCTCGACCCGCGCCGGCAGGAGGGTCTCGTTCCGCTCCGACGCGCTCCCCGCCAACGAGAGCGGCGTCCATATCGATGCGAGCGCCTACAACGGCAACGATGGCTTCAGCCCGGGGCAGACGATCGTCGTGCGGGTGCCCGGGCTCGACACCCCCGACGCGCTGGCCGAGACCGCTCCCGTCTCCCTGACCGCGCTCGGCGCCTACACCGCCGCCGACTCACCGGTCGTCGTCATCGATGCCGACACCGGGGAGCGCTGGCCGATCTGGGTCGAGCTCGACTCCAACGCAGCCGATCCCAGCCGGACCGCGCTGCTGATCCATCCGGCCCGCAACTTCGACTCCGGCCACCGCTACATCGTCGCGATGCGGGGGCTCGAGGGAGCGGACGGCACCGCGATCGGCGCGCCCGCGGGCTTCCGCTACTTCCGCGACCGGCTGCCGTCTCAGGAGCCCGCGATCAAGGCCCAGCGCGAGCGCTTCGAGAGCATCTTCCGGACGCTCCGCAGCTCCGGGATCCGGCGCTCCGACCTCTACCTGGCCTGGGACTTCACCGTCGCCAGCGACGAGAACATCGCCGGGCGCATGCTCCACATCCGCGACGAGTCCCTCGCGGAGCTCGGTGACTCCGACCTCACCGACCTGCAGGTCGAGGGCGACTCGCCGCAGTTCACCGTCACCTCGGTCACGAACTTCACGCCGATCGCCGACGCCGACATGGCGCGCCGCGTCGAGGGGACCTTCGAGGTCCCCTGCTGGCTGCAGCCCGATTGCGCGCCCGGCGGCCGCTTCGACCTCGGCGCGGACGGCATGCCGCAGCGCAACGGCACCTACACGGCCAAGTTCAACTGCATGATCCCCTACGCGGCGCTGGTGGACCCAGGGCGGCCATCGCTGTACGGGCACGGCCTGCTCGGCTCCCGGAGCGAGGCGACCGCGGTGCCGCAGAAGACGCTCGGGCAGGCCCACGACATCGTCTCCTGCGCCACCGACGAGATCGGCCTCTCCTCCGAGGACGTCGCCAACACGATCGGCATCCTCGGCAACTTCAGCGACTTCCCCGAGCTCGCCGACCGCCTCCAGCAGGGGATGCTGAACGAGATCTTCCTCGGCAGGCTGATGCTTCATCCCGACGGCTTCGCCTCCGACCAGGCCTTCCGGGCCGACGACGGCATGCCCGCCGGCCCCGGCAATCCCAGCGTGATCGACCCCGCGCGGCTCTACTACAACGGCAACAGCCAGGGCGCGATCGAGGGCGGCGCGCTCACCGCCGTCTCGCCCGACGTGACCAGGGCGGCGCTCGGCGTCGGCGGCATGAACTACTCGGTGCTGCTCAACCGCTCGGTCGACTTCGACAGCTACGCGGCGATCATCGACCCGGCCTACCCGGACCCGCTGGAGCGGTCGCTGATCCTCTCGCTCGTGCAGATGCTCTGGGACCGGGGTGAGTCGAACGGCTACGCGCATCGGCTCACGGGTGACCCGCTGCCGAACACGCCGCCGCACGAGGTCCTGATGAACGTCGGCCTCGGTGACCACCAGGTCTCGAACTTCACGGCCGACGTCATGGCGAGGACGATCGGCGCGAGGATCCACAACCCCGTCGTCTACGCGGGCCGATGGCCGAGCGTGGACGTCGCCTGGGGGATCCCGCGGATCGGCTCCTACCCGTACCGGGGATCGGCGCTCGTCTACTGGGACAGCGGCCCGGTGCGGCCGAACCCGACCCCCGACGCCCCCGGGGGCGTCCTCGACGGGCCCGAGCTCGGCACCGACGTGCCGCCGATCCTCAACCTCCCGAACCGCTCCGGGCAGGACCCGCACGAGCTCCCGCGCCGGACCGCGGAGGAGCAGCAGATGGTCTCCGACTTCCTTCGCCCCGACGCCGGCAGCGCGATCACCGACACCTGCGGGGGAGCCTGCCGCGACTACACGTTCGGTGGTCCTTAGCAGGCATTTTCCGGGCGCTCGCCTGGTGCGTCGCTCGGCGCGCTGCTAGGATTCCGCGCTGTCGGGTTCGCCCCACCCACCGGAAAGCTTGAAGGCATCCGGTCCTGGGCACCCGAGAGGTTCACTTCTCTCGCTACGCGTTCAGCGTTCTTCGGGGTTAGGGATCTCCCCAAGACAACGCGTAATGCATATATCCGCCGGCCGGCCCACCGAGGCCACCGGCAACGAACGGAGCTTTCACATGACTACGACCACCTTCGCCGATCTCGGCGTGTCCAACGCGGTCGCCGCGGCCCTCTCCAAGCGCGGCATCGACACCCCATTCCCGGTCCAGCAGCTCGTCATCGAGGACGTGCTCGAGGGCCGCGACGTCCTCGTCCAGTCCCCGACCGGGTCGGGCAAGACGCTCGCCTTCGGCGTGCCGCTCGTCGAGCGGGTCGCCGCTGACGCCCGCCGTCCCGCGGCGCTGATCCTGGCGCCGACGCGCGAGCTCGCCCGCCAGATCGTCGACGAGCTCGAGGCCATCGCCCGCGCCCGCGCGCTCAAGGTCGCCGTCGTCTACGGCGGCGTCGGCATCCAGCCGCAGATCAAGGCGGCGCCGAAGTCCCACATCCTCGTCGCCACGCCGGGCCGGCTCGAGGACCTGCTCGAGCGCCGGGCGGTGACGCTCAAGCACGTGCGGACGCTCGTCCTCGACGAGGCCGACCGGATGCTCGACATGGGCTTCAAGCCGGCCGTCGATCGCATCGTCAAGCAGCTCCCGCGGGAGCGCCAGACGCTGTTCTTCTCGGCGACCCTCGAAGGCGCCGCCGGCAAGCTTGCCGAGAGCTACACGCGCGACGCCCGCACTCACGTCAACGCCCCCAAGCGCGACCCGAAGGCCTTCATCAGCCACCGCTTCGTGCAGGCGCCGAGCCAGGCGGCGAAGGTCGATCTGCTGGTCGACGAGCTCGCCCACGAGGAGCGGGGCAGGACGCTGGTCTTCGTCCGCACCAAGCGCGGCGCCGACCGGCTGATCAAGAAGCTGCGCGCCCACCGGGTCGACGCCGTGGCCATGCACGGCGACAAGTCGCAGTCGCAGCGGCAGAAGGCGCTCGCTCGCTTCGACCGCGGTGACGTCACCGTCCTCGTCGCTACCGACGTGGCCGCGCGCGGGATCGACGTTCCCGACGTCACCCACGTCATCAACTTCGACGTCCCTGAGGACGGCGACACCTACACGCACCGCGTTGGCCGCACCGGCCGCGCAGGCAGCAGCGGCCACGGGGTCAGCTTCGTGCTCGGCGACCAGGCGCACGAGATGCGCGCCGTCGCCGCCGGGCTCGGGCTCGCCACCGAGTTCGACCGCCGCGAGGGCCGCGAGCACGGCAACGGGCCGGGGCGCGAGGCCCGGCAGCACCGCGGTGGCGGTGGGCGCACCCACGGCCGTGGCCCCAAGCCGAGCGCGGGCGCTTCCTCCGGTTCGAAGCCTGGCGGCAACCACCGCCGCAAGCAGGGGGGCGGGGGCTCGACGGGCCCACGCCGGAAGAACCGCCGCCGCTCCTCCCAGGGTTCGGGCCGCTAGGACCGCGCCCGAGGTCGGTCCCGGCTCCTCCGTCGCGATCGAGATGCAACTTCCGGGAGCATCTGTCCCGTTGGTTGCATCTCGTAGCGCGAGGCGGGTGTAGGCGCCGAAGGGGCGGGCCGCGCTAAGCCGCGCGCTCGGAGGCGGGCGAACGGGGATCGGCGAGCACCCTCGCGGGGTCGATCTCCTCGCCGCCTCGCACCGCCACCAGCAGCTTCCCGAGCCCCGACCGCAGCAGGCGCGAGACCTGCATCTGCGAGACGCCGATCTCCTCCCCGATCTCGCGCTGCGTCAGACCCTCGTGGAAGCGGTAGTGGAGCGCCTGGCGCTCCTTCGGCCGCAGCTCCGCGCGCTCGCTCGCCATCTCCGACTCGGCGCGCTCGAAGCCGGGCTCGGTCGTCGCGAGCATCTCGACGATGGGCATCGACTCCTCCTCGTCCTGGACGCGAGGCCGGTCGAGCGAGGTGGTGCGCCGGGCCTGGTCGGCCTGCATCGCCTCGATCACCTCGTGCTCCTCGAGATCGGCGCGCTTGGCGACCTCACCGACGCTGGGCGGCCTCTGCAGCTCGGCGCGTGCGTCGGCCTCGACCTCGGCGATCTTCAGCGACCGCTCCTGCAGGCTGCGCGGAAGCCGCACGCTCCACGAGCGGTCGCGGAAGTGGTGGCGCAGCTCGCCGAGGATCGTCGGGCTCGCGTAGGCCACGAAGCCTGAGCTGCGCTCGGGCTCGTAGCGGTCGATCGCCTTGATCAGACCCAGGTTCGCGACCTGGATGAGGTCCTCGACCGCCTCGCCGCCGCTGCGGTAGCGGAGCGCGAGGGAGCGGGCGAGCGGCATGAACCGCATCGCGATCTCATCGCGGGTCGAGGTGTCGCGGGTTCGGGCGAAGCGCCGTAGCAGCGCCTCGTCCTCGTCATGACGTTGCGCATCGTGTTTGCGGTAGGCAGAGCTGGACACCAGCGGTGTTCCTTTCGTCGATCGCGCTGCGATTCGCAATGAAAGGAGGCCCCTGCGGCCCTGCAACATCTGCGACTTTGCTGCTTTGGTAGTCCCGACCACGTCCGAGCTGGACGACTCCCGCGGCCACCGGCGACGATACAGGAAGGGGAGCTCGTGCCCGAAACTCGTGCCCGGAATCGACCCGATCCGTATTGACAACGGGTCAGCCCGGGTCAGCCGGGGGTCAGCCGGGTGAACGCATCGGCAGGCCGACCAGGACGCGATCGCCACCGCCGCCGTTCGCCGCCGGCTCGACGCTGACCCGCTCGTGGTGCTCGAGCCTGCTGAGCAAGCGGGCGGAGAGGCGCTCGGCGGCCCTCGGGGGCATCGGCCCCATCCTCACCTCGAGCTCACCGGATCCATCGGGCTGGTCGATGGCGAGAGCGGCGCCGTCCTCGCTCACGGGTCCCGGATCGATCGCCTCGGCGATCCGCCTGCCGCTCTCGATCGCGTCGCGGACCGCGTCCATGGACGCGCCCGCCCCGGCCGCGTGGATCCCGATCGCTCGTGGGATCACCGGAGAGAGGAACGCGGGATCGGTGATCTCGATCTTGCTGCCGTGCGAGGCGGCGGCGTGATCATGATCAGGGTGGCGATCCGGGCCGGCCTCGGCGGCGTCGGCGCGGATCGTCGCGTCGAGCTCGGTTCCGCTGTTCTTCTCAGAGCGGATCGCGATGCCCTCGGAGAGCTGGGAGATGATCGACAAGCCGAGACCCGGCGGGTCTCCCGGCGTCGGCCCGAGCGGGCAGCCGTTGCCGAAGTCGCGGACGGTGGCGACCACCTCGACAGGCTCGCCGCCGCCGGGGATGCCGCGATGCAGCTCGACGCCGATCTCGACGTCGCCGACGGGCATGTCCGCGTAGGCGTGCTCCACGGCGTTACGCGTGCCCTCGACGAGGATCGTCGAGAGCCGCCGAGCCGGGCCCGGGGCGAGCTCGAGCGCCTCGGCGGCCCCGCTGGCGAGCTTCGCGGCGACCTGGATCGCTCGCGCGTCGGCGCGGGTTCGCGCCCGGATCGCGGGCACCGCGGTTGAGGTCGTGGTGTCCATTCGGTCTCCCGGTCGGCGAGTGGCCTCCCTGCATGGCCTGCCTACCCCGGGGGGAACCGGGCAAACCGGGTCGGCTCAGTTGCCCGGGCCGGAGCCGGAGCCGGACGCAGCGGCGCGGGCCTTGCGGCCCGCTCGGACGCGGTCCGTCTTCGAGAGGTCGACCTTGCGCAGCCGCACGTTCTCGGGGGTGATCTCGACGCATTCGTCCTCGCGCAGGAACTCGATGGCCTGTTCGAGGGAGAGGGTCTGATGCGGGATCAGGCGCACGAGGACGTCGGCGCTGGCGGCGCGCACGTTCGTCTGGTGCTTCTCCTTCGTGGCATTCACGTCGAGGTCGTCGGAGCGGGCGTTCTCGCCGACGATCATGCCCTCGTAGACCTCCTCGCCGGGGCCGATGAACATCGTCCCGCGCTCCTGCAGCCCGAACAGGGCGAAGCTCGCGCTCTTGCCCTGCCGGTCGGCGACCAGCGACCCGGTCGGGCGCGTCCGCAGCTCGCCCGCCCACGGCTCCCAGCGGTCGAAGACGTGGTGCATCAGGCCGGTGCCGCGGGTCTCGGTGAGGAACTCGGTCCGGAACCCGATCAGGCCGCGAGCGGGGACGAGGAACTCGAGCCTCACCCACCCGGTCGAGTGGTTGACCATCTGCTCCATCCGGCCCTTGCGAACCGCAAGCGCCTGCGTGACGACGCCGACGTAGTCCTCGGGAACGTCGATCGCCAGCCGTTCGACGGGCTCGCAGACCTTGCCGTCGACCTCGCGGGTGAGGACCTGCGGCTGACCGGCGGTGAGCTCGAATCCCTCGCGCCGCATCAGCTCGAGGAGGACGACGAGCTGCAGCTCGCCGCGGCCCTGCACCTCCCAGGCGTCGGGGCGATCGGTGTCGTTGACGCGGATCGAGACGTTGCCGACGAGCTCCTGCATGAGCCGGTCGTAGATCTGGCGCGCGGTGAGCTTCGACCCATCGCGCCCGGCGAGCGGCGAGGTGTTGAGGCCGACGATCATCGAAAGCGAAGGCTCGTCGACGGTGACGACCGGCAGCGGCCGGGCGTCGTCGGGGTCGGCGAGCGTCTCGCCGATCGTCACCTCCGGGATTCCGGCGACGGCGATGATCTCCCCGGGTCCCGCCGAGTCGGTCTCGATCCGCTCGAGGCTCTCGGTCGTGTACAGCGTCGTCACGCTGGCGCGCTCGACGGTGCCGTCGGCACGGCACCAGGCGACCGGCTGGCCGGCGCGGATCGTCCCGTGGTGGACGCGGCAGAGTGCGAGGCGGCCCACGTAAGGGGACGCGTCGAGATTGGTCACGAGCGCCTGCAGCGGGTGGCCCTCCTCGTAGGTGGGCGCGGGGATGTGCTCGACGATCAGATCGAGGAGCGGCTTCAGGTCGGTCCCATGCTCGCCTTCGGTCAGTGACGCCTGACCGGCCTTGGCGTTCGTGTAGACGATCGGGAACTCGATCTGCGACTCGTCGGCATCGAGGTCGAGGAAGAGCTCGTAGACCTCGTCGATCACCTCACCGATCCGGGCGTCGGGGCGGTCGACCTTGTTGACGACCAGGATCACCGGCAGCCGCGCCTCGAGCGCCTTGCGCAGCACGAAACGCGTCTGCGGGAGCGGTCCCTCGGATGCGTCGACGAGAAGCAGGATCCCGTCGACCATCGTCAGCCCGCGCTCCACCTCGCCGCCGAAGTCGGCGTGGCCGGGCGTGTCGATGATGTTGAGCTTGACGTCGCCGTGGGTGACCGACGTGTTCTTGGCGAGGATCGTGATCCCCTTCTCGCGCTCGAGGTCCATCGAGTCCATCACGCGCTCGTCGACGTCCTGGCCCGAGCGGAACGCACCCGACTGCCACAGCATCGCGTCGACGAGCGTCGTCTTGCCGTGGTCGACGTGGGCGACGATCGCGAGGTTGCGGAGGTCGTCGCGGGTGCGGAGGTTCGAACCCGAGGTGTCGGTGTCGGTGTCGGCGGCCATGAGGCCGCGGGATGGTACGGGTCGAGGGGCTCCGCCGGTGGCGGGATGCCCGCCGTCGGCCGCCCCTCGACCCTGCGATCGCTACGCGACCCCGACTGCGCAGCTGGCCTGGCCGCGCTTCTGCAGGTACTGCTGGTGGTAGTCCTCGGCCTGCCAGAACTCGCCCGCCGGGACGATCTCGGTGACGATGCGCCGCTTCGTCCTCTCCTGGGCCCGCTCGAGCGAGGCGCGGGCCGCGGCCTCCTGCTCGGCGCCCCGGGTGAAGATCGCCGAGCGGTACTGGCTGCCGACATCCCACCCCTGACGGTTCAGCGTCGTCGGGTTGTGGATCGACCAGAACAGGTCGAGCAGGCGCTCGTAGCTGACCCGCTCGGGATCGAAGGTCACCTCGACGGCCTCGGCGTGGCCGGTCTTGCCGCCGCAGACCTGCTTGTAGCCGGGGGAGGGGGCGTGGCCGCCCGTGTAGCCGACCCGGGTGGACTCGACCCCCTCGATCTCGCGGAACGCGGCCTCGACCCCCCAGAAGCATCCGGCGGCGAAGGTGGCGGTGGTGCTCAATCTCGTCTCCTCTCGTCGTTGGCTGTCACGTACTCAGACCCGCCCGCGCCCCGAACGGTTCCGGCTGAGCACCCCGTAGGGTTCACGGGCGATGGGTCTCATGCATCGTCTGCGGTTCGTCCGTGACCACCGGCTGACGCACGACCGGATGTCCGACTACCTCGACGGCGAGGTGCCGGCGAACACGCGCGAGCGAATCCGCAAGCACCTCGACGAGTGCGAGGAGTGCAGTACCTGGTTCGACGGGATGCGGGTGATCGTCTCCGAGCTCGCCCGCTTCCGGCGCAGCAAGGAGCCCGAGGTCGCCACGGCGGTTCTCGCGGGGGTGAGAGAGGGTCTGGAGGAAGACGATGGCCGGGGTGGCTGAGGAGCCCGCTGCGAACGAAGGCCAGCTCGTCGCCCGCGCGCAGGACGGCGACATGGCGGCGTTCGAGGGCCTGGTGATGCTCCACGCCGACCGCCTCTACGCGGCGCTGCGCCGCTTCGGCCTCGACGAGGACGAGGCTCAGGAGGTGGCCCAGGAGACGTTCCTGCGAGCGTGGCGCTCGCTCTCGCGCTTCGAGGGGCGCTCCCAGTTCTTCACCTGGCTCTACCGGATCGGGTTCAACGAGGCCCAGCGCAAGCTCGGGCGGCGGAAGCCGGCCGGCATCGCCCTCGCTCCGGGGGAAGAAGGCGACCCGCTCGAGCACGTTGCCGACGAGGCCCCGGGACCCGATGAGCGGGCGGAGCAGCGTGAGCTTCTCGCCCACGTCGCCGAAGCGCTGGCGGAGTTGCCGGAGGGCCTTCGCGAGCCGGTGCTCCTGCGCGACGTCGAGGGGCTCTCGACGGCCGACGCCGCCTCCGTCCTCGAGCTCGGTGAGGCCGCGTTCAAGAGCCGCCTCCACCGTGGTCGCATGCTGCTGCGGGAGCTGCTCGACAGCTCGCTGCCACCGCCTCGGCCCGGCGCCGCCTGAACCGTTCCGGTTGCGGGGCGGGTCTCAGCGGGTACAACTTCCACACACCCGGACCCGAGGAGGCCGCATGGCAGACACGAAGATCCAGAAGTCCGAAGGCGAGTGGCGCGAGCAGCTCTCGCCCGAGCAGTACGAGATCCTCAGGAACAAGGGGACCGAGCGTCCGTTCACCGGCGCCTACGTCGACGAGAAGGGCTCCGGCATGTACCGCTGCGCCGCCTGCGGGGCGGAGCTGTTCTCCTCCGGCACGAAGTTCGACTCCGGCACCGGTTGGCCGAGCTTCACCGACCCCGCCGTGGCCGAGAACGTCGAGCTGCACGAGGACCGCAGCCACTTCATGGTCCGCACCGAGGTGACGTGCGCGGCCTGCGGCGGCCACCTCGGCCACGTCTTCGACGACGGGCCCGGTCCCAACGGCAAGCGCTACTGCATCAACTCCTGCTCCTTGGAGCTCGACCGCGACGACGCCGGGGCGAGCTAGCCGCGGCGGCCGCTCAGCCGGCCGGCTCGAAGACCACCGCGATCCCCCAGGGGTCGCGGAGCTGAACGCCACCGCCGCCGAGGTTCTCGACCGGGACCTCGGCGGCCTCGGCGCGCTCGCGCAGGGCCTCGATGTCGGCGGCGGGGATGCGCACGGTCCAGTGGTCGAGGCCGACGGCGTCGGCGGGGGCCGGTGGAACGCCCTCGCCACGCCAGGTGTTGAAGCCGAGGTGATGGTGGTAGCCGCCGGCGGAGACGAAGGCGGCGCCCTCGAAGAGCGTCTGCACCTCGAAGCCGAGCAGGTCTCGGTAGAAGGCGAGGCCCTCTTCGACGTCACCGACGTGCAGGTGGAGGTGGCCGACGACGGTGTCGCGGTCGGCGTGCGGCGAGCTCTCCTCGTGGGCGACCGCGTCGAGCAGGGCGGTCAGGTCGAGGGGGCGAGGGCCGATGGCCTTCGGATCACGTAGATCACCCCAGTTCTCGCGAGGCTGGTCGGCGGCGAGCTCGATGCCGTTGCCGTCGGGATCGGGCAGGTAGATCGCCCAGGAGATCCCGTGGTTGGAGGCACCCTGGATCGGGGTGCGCGTCTCGGCGAGCCGCCGGGCGGCGCGGGCGAGGTCGTTGTAGGTGGGGAAGAGGAGGGCGAAGTGGTAGAGGCCCGCGTGACGGGAGGCGCGCGTGGCGTCGGTGCGCTCGTGGAGAACGAGGACGTCGTCGGTCCCGGCGCCGGTGTTCAGGTGAGCCGTCCCCTCGTCGCGAGAGGTGAGCTGCAGCCCGATCGCGGTCTCGTAGAAGCCGATCGACCGCTCGAGGTCGGTGACCACGATGTGGACGGGTCCGAGCGACAGGGTCTCGGAGAGGACTGGTGCGGCGCTGGTATCGCTCGCGGTGCTCTGGGTGCTCTGGATGCTCATGCGGGCATAGTAGTTGACTGCGCAACTAATTTCAAGTGGGGCCCAAACTGGCCCAAACTGGCATTTCTGGGCGTGGGTGGCGCTAGGGTCCGGGACCGCATGAGCCTCGACCGCAACCGACGCCTCCGTTCCCGTCGCCCGATCCTGATCGCCGCCCTCGCCCTCGCGCTGCTCGCAGTCGGCGCCGCCGCCGGCTGGGCGCTTCAGGAACGGCAGGCGAGCACTGTCGTCCGCGAGCCCCTCGCGCAGTCGAGCAAGGTCCGGGAGGCGAAGGGGCAGACCCTCGGCCTGACCCGGGTGACCCTGAAGCCGGGCGCGCAGATCGCGCCGCACCACCATCCCGGCACCCAGGTCTCCTACATCGACGAGGGCACGCTCACCTACACGGTCCTGAGCGGTTCGGTGACGATCCGCAAGGGCCCCTCCGACGACCACCCCAAGACCGTCCGCAAGGTCGAGGCGGGGGAGACCGCCCGGATCAAGGCGGGCCAGTGGATCGTCGAGCAGCCCAACGAGCACCACCAGGCGCGCAACGCCGGCGACGGTCCCGTCGTCATCTACCTCTCGACGCTCTTCCCCAAGGGCGCACCCCCTTCGATCCCCGACGACCCCGACGAGTAGGAACCCGGAGCCCAGCCCGATGTCAGGCCTGACCCGGCGCGAGCTGATCGGCCGTGGGGCGGCGCTCGGGGCGGGCGGGATGCTCGCCCCCTCGCTGCTGCTCGGCTGCGGCGACGACGGCGGCTCGGACCAGAGCGTCGCGGGCACCGGGAGCACCGGGAGCACCGGAGGTGGCGACGGCCCGCGCGTCGCGATCGTCGGCGCCGGGCTCGCGGGCCTGGCCTGCGCCGAGCGGCTCGTGCAGGCCGGCGTCGAGCCGGTGGTCTTCGAGGCGAACCCCGACCGCATCGGCGGCCGCTGCTGGAGCTCCCGCGGGTGGGCCGACGAACAGGTCGCCGAGCACGGGGGCGAGTTCATCGACTCACGCCACGCCCGGATCATGGCTCTGGCCGACCGCCTCGGCCTCACCCTCGACGACCTCTACGCGAAGCCTCTGCGCGGCGCCTCGCGGATCTGGATCAACGGACGCCGCCGCAGCTTCTCCAGCCTGCGACCGGGCCAGGCCGAGGTCGTCGCCGCGTTGCGCCGCGACTCGCGTCGCGTCGGGAGCTACGCGGCCGCGAACCCGACGCCGGCGGCCAAGGCGATGGACGAGACGACCGTGGCCGAATGGCTCGACGAGAACGTCGAGGGTGGCTCGGGGTCGGTGATCGGCCAGGTCGTCTGGTCGCAGATGGCGAGCGAGTTCGGGCTCGACGCGACCGAGCTGAGCGCGCTCAACCTCCTCTACGAGTACATCGAGGCGCCCTCGACCGCCGACGAGCGCTTCCACGTCCGCGGCGGCAACGACCAGCTCGTCGACGGTCTCGCCGGGATGCTCCCCGATGGGACGGTCCGGATGGACTCCCCTCTGGAGAGCGTCGTGGCGAAGGGCGATGCCGGATATGCCGTCGGCATCGGCGGGGCGGGCGAGGAGACCTACGACCGCGTCGTCTTGGCGTTGCCGTTCACGCGGCTGCGGCAGGTCGATCTCGAACGCTCCGGGTTGAGCGCGAAGAAGCGCGCATGCATCGACGAGCTCGGGATGGGGACGAACGCGAAGGTGATCGTCCAGACCGAGCGGCGCCCGATCGACTACGGCGGCTGGAACGGCTACATGACCTCCGACGACCCGTTCTTCCAGAGCTGGGAGAGCTCGCTCGGCCAGCCCGGCAGGGCGGGGCTGATGACCTGCTACCTGGGCGGGGTCAGCGGCGGGGCCGACCTCGCCGCGAGTGAGCCGCATGCGGTCGCCTCGGCCGAGCTGGCCTCCTCGACCCTCGCCGACTTCGAGCGCGCCGGCCTGCAGCCCATCGCCTCCGAGCAGCTGGGCGACGCCTGGTGCGACCACTGGAGCGTCGACCCCTTCACGCTCGGCTCCTACGCCGCGTTCCTGCCGGGTCAGTACACCCGCTACTACGGCTTCGCGGGGATCCCGGAGGGCGGCATCCACTTCGCTGGTGAGCACACCGAGACGACCTTCCAGGGCTACCTCGAGGGCGCTGTGCGATCGGGCGAGCGCGCCGCCGCCGAGGTGGCGAAGGCGGTGGGAGCGCGGCTCCCCTCCTAGGTCCTAGAGGTCCGTGTCGGTGAGGATGACCTGGGTGACGCGGGCATCTGGCCCGTGCGAAGCGAAGAAGGTCATCCGGGAGTCGCCCTCGGTGACGATGAAGCCGCGGCCCTTCTGCTTGCCGTCGGGGTAGGCCTTCTCGACCTTCGACAGCTTCGAGCCGAGGCCGAGTCCGTCGGCGGTGCGGAACTTCATCAGCGGGCCCTTGAACCTGAACCCGTGCTTCTTGAGCGGCGCCATGATCCCGACCGCCTTGACCTGGTCCCCGAGCGTGAGGAGGTCGGCGCTTCCCTTCCTGGCCGAGCCGTACCTGCAGGAGCGGGTGGTGCTGCCGCCGGCGGAGCCCGATTCGCACTCGCCCGTGTTGCCCCAGGCAGCTTCGGCGTCCGCCGTGGCCTGGCCGATGCTCACCCCGCCGAGGGAGGTCGGTGGCACGATCGTCGGATCGTCCGGCTTCGGCAGCGGCGCGCTGTCGTCGGACTTACCGGCGAACGAGGTGGACGCTACGGCGAGAGCCGCCAGCGCCGTTATCAGAGCGATCCTGCGTCCCATGAGCTTCTACTCCTGCCTTCCTGGGGTTCCAGTGCCAGGAGGGTAGCTGGCGCGGTGGCCGGGGCGCGTCAGTCGAAGATGACCGCCTGCCGCACGGCCTCGCCGCTCGCGAGCCGGTCGAAGCCCTCGTTGATCTCGTCGAGTGAGAGGCGGTGGGTGAGCAGCCGCTCGACCGGGAGCCTCCCCTCGCGGTGCAGCTCGATGAACTTCGGGAGGTCCCGCGCCGGGACGCTCGAGCCGAGGTAGGAGCCGCGCAGCGTCCGCTCCTCGGCGACCAGGCTCACGGCCGGGATCTCCAGCATCTGGCTGGGGTCGGGGAGCCCGACGGTGGTCGTGGAGCCTCCGCGCCGCGTCGCCGCGTAGGCGTCGTGCAGCACCCGGGCGCTGCCGACGGTCTCGATCGCGTGGTCGGCGCCGCCCTCGGTGATGTCGCGGATCTGGGCGACCGCTTCGGGACCGGCGGCGACGGCGTGTGAGGCGCCGAGCTCGCGGGCGAGGTCGAGCTTCTCGGGGACGACGTCGACGGCGATCAGCGTCCCGGCGTCCCGCAGGACGGCGCCGAGCAGCGCCGAGAGCCCGACCCCGCCGAGGCCGAAGACGACGACGCTCTGCCCCGGCTCGACGCGGGCCGCGTTGACGGCGGCGCCGACACCGGTGAGGACCGCGCAGCCGAACAGCGCCGCGAGCTCGAAGGGGAGCTCGGGGTCGACCTTCACCGCGGAGTGCTCGGAGACGACGATGTGGTCGCTGAAGGCGGAGACGCCGAGGTGGTGGTTGAGCGTGTCGTCGCCATCACCGCCCTCGAGGTGGAGGCGCCGCTCGCCGCTCAGCAGGGTTCCGGCGTGGTTCGCCGCCGCCCCCGGCTCACACAGCGCCGCGCGACCGGCACGGCAGGGCTCGCACTCGCCGCAGGCGGGAACGAACGCGAGCACGACGTGATCCCCCGGGTTGAAGCTCGAGGGGCGGGGTCCGACCTCGACGACCTCACCGGCCGCCTCGTGTCCCAGGGCCATCGGCATCACCCGTGGGCGCGATCCGTTGATGACCGAGAGATCTGAGTGGCAGAGGCCCGCGGCGCGCACCCTGACGAGCAGCTCGCCGGGCCCGGGTGGGTCGAGCTCGACCTCCTCGACGCTGAGCGGGCGCGACTCGGCGTAGGGGCGCTCGGCCCCCATCTCGCGGAGAACGGCGGTGCGGATCCTCACGCCGTCACCAGCCGCTCGAGGCTCGCCCGCAGCCGCTCCGGCATCACCGCCGGGCGGCGGGAGGTGGCATCGACGAAGACGTGGACGAACCAGCCGCTGGCGGCGGGCTCCTCCTCGCCGGGCTTGAAGAGGCCGATCTCGTAGCGGACGCTCGAATTGCCCAGCTTGCCGACCCGCAACCCGGCCTCGACGTCCTCGGGGAAGCTGAACCCGGCGCGGTAGGAGCAGTGGGACTCGACGCAGAGGCCGATCACCTCACCGGGCTCCCTGCTGTTGATGTCGAGACCACCCTCGGCGATCAGCCAGCGGTTGATCACCGTGTCGAAGAAGGCGTAGTACTCGACGTTGTTGACGTGGCCGTAGATGTCGTTGTCGGCCCAGCGCGTCGGGATCGTCAGGAAGTGCGGGTAGGACCCGCGCCCCTGCGATTCCGCGTTCGCGTCGGCGTCGTTCACGCGCCGGAACCTAGCGGCTCGCGCCGCGCCGCCCGGGCGACGTGCCCTCAGTCGGAGAGCTTCGCCTCCAGCGCGATCTCACCGACGCCGGCCAGCGCCTTCGAGATCGGGCAGTTCGCCTTCGCCGTCTCGGCGTGCTCGACGAACTCCGCCTCGTCGATGCCGGGGACGGTGCCGACCGTCGAGAGCTCGATCTTGTGGATCGTGAAGCCCTCGCCGTCGCGCTTGAGGTAGACCTTCGCGTCGGTCTCCACGCTCTCGGGCTCGTGCCCGGCGTTGCCGAGGATCAGCGTCAGCGCCATCGAGAAGCAGGCTGCGTGCGACGCGGCCATCAGCTCCTCGGGGTTGGTGCCGCCGCCGTCGCCGAAGCGTCCCGCGGCTGTGTAGTCGGCGTCGACCGCGCCGCTTCCCGTCTCGATGTGGCCCTTGCCGTCGGCGACGGTGCCCTCCCACTTGACGTGGCTCGTGCTCGCCATTGTCAGCCCCTCCTTCTCGCTTTGGTTTCCATGTGGAGGTGACAGCCTCTCAGGTCACCGGTGTCGGCCTCATGCCCCGCCCGGTTGGGGGTCGGCGGCTTCAGCGCGTCGAGCTGAAGGCGAAGTTGATCTGGAGGACGGCGGCGTCGGTGGTGACGGTGTCGGCAGCGTCACCACCGTTTCGTGTCAGCGACCACCGGATCAGGTCTCCCGCCGCGATGCTCGGGGACCCCGGCCCGAAGCTGAAACTCGAGACCGTGTTCGCTGTTGCAACGGTCCTCGTCGTCGTCAGGGTGCTGGCGGAGCTCGAGAGGACGTCGCTGGTGCCGGGGCTCACCTCGCTGAAGGCGAGGTTCCAGGAGATGCCGCCGGTGACCGGGGCCGAGAAGAAGACCTGGGCGGTGACTGAGGCGCCGGAGGTGGGGAGGTCGTCGGGCACCCGGGTGCTGAAGACGAGTGACTCGTTGTTGTTCGGGTCATAGAGGATCGCCGGCCAGCTTCCCGACCCGGTCAGGCCGTAGTCGGGTGTGGTCACGCCGACCAACGGCTCCCCTGCCATCTCCGCCGGGCTGATCGAGATCTCGCTCTTGGAGTTGGTGATCTCGGCGTCACCGATGGTGTTGGGCCCGACCTGCGCCGCGTCGAGGGAGCCGGTCAGGTCGCCGCCCGCGGCAAGGCCAGACTCCTTCACCTCCGGATCGGGGTAGGACCCCTGCAGGTCGCCGCCGGCGGGACCGTTCGGTGGCAGTGCCGTCGGCGTCGCGGGCAGGGCCAGCGACCCCTCGTCGATGTCGGCGCCGGTGAGAGAGTCGTCGGTGATGTCGGTGCCGGTGAGGGAGTTGTCGGCGACAGTCGCGGAGTTGACGGCGCCGGCGCCGATGTCGGATGCCTTCACCTGCCCGGCCTTGATGTCGCCTGAGTTGACCGTGTTCCTGCCGGGGAGCGCCGACGCCGTGCCTCCGGCGATCACGAGGAACAGCGCGACATAGCCGACGACGTTTTCGCGTATGTGCGCCCTTGCCCTCCCAGACGAAGTCACATGCACGAATGTAGCTGCACACGACGCCGCGACGCAAGGGGGAAGCTGCCGCATGGTGGAGCCGCGGACACGAGAGGCGCCACCGGCAGCCGGGGTCGCTGTCATCCTCGGTGCATGGCGACAGGAGACCAGCCGCTGGAGGGATTCGGGAGCGCCCAAGCGCCCCTGGAGCTGCCGGGGGAGGCGACGGCTCCCGCCCTGGGGCCGCCACCCGTCGCAGCTGGGCCTGAAGCTACCGCCGAGCCCGACGACGGCCTCGCCGGACCGTTCGCCGTCGGCCGCTACGCCCGCGAGCTGCGCGGCTTCCTGCGGCGCCGGCCGCGACTGAAGCTGATCGGGGAGATCACGGGCCTGCGCGTGCGCGCCAAGAGCGTCTTCTTCGAGCTCCGCGACGGCACCGGCGCGGTCAACTGCTCGATGTGGCGCAGCGACTGGGACGAGCTCGACCTCCCCGAGGGTGCCGTTCGCGACGGGGCGGAGGTGGTCGTCGCCGGTGGCCCCGACTACTACCCGGGAAGCGCGACCGCCTCGCCGAGCTTCAGCTTCCGCTGCACCGACGTCCGCCCGGCCGGCGAGGGCGACCTGCTCGCACAGCTCGCCGAGCTCCGCCGCCGGCTCGAGGGCGAAGGTCTGTTCGAGCCGCAGCGGCGCCTGCCGCGGCCGGGGCTGCCACGGACGATCGGGATCGTCACCGGGCGCGGGTCGGCCGCCGAGGCCGACCTCCTCGCCGGGCTCGAGCGGCGCGGCTGGCGCGGGACCGCCGTGTTCGCCCACCCGCCCGTCCAGGACCGCCACGCCGCGCCGCAGATCTCCCGCGCGGTCAGCGACCTCGCGGGGATCGCCGCGGTCGAGGTGATCCTGATCGCGCGGGGAGGAGGGAGCCTCGCCGACCTCTGGGCGTTCTGCGACGAGAACCTCTGCCGGACCGTGGCGCTGCTGCGGGTGCCGGTGATCAGCGCCGTCGGCCACGAGTCGGACCGGACGCTGCTCGACGACGTGGCCGCCGTCTCCTGCTCGACCCCGACGCATGCGACGGAGGAGGCCGTGCGGATCGACGTCGGCGCGGCCCGCGCGCGAATCCGCGAGAGCGGCATCAGGCTCTCCCGCCACGGCGCCGCCGCTGCCCCAGAACGCGCCCGCAGGCTCGCCGGCTTCGCGCGCGCCCTCGGCCACCACACCGACGGGCAGCGCCGCCGCCTGCACCAGATGATCCGAGAGATCCGCGCCTCCGCCCGTCGTGCGATCGAGGATCGAGCCGCCGACTCGTCGCGGCGCGCGCTCGTACTAGGGCGCAAGCGGGACGCGGCGTTGCACTCCGGGGAGGGCTCGCGCCGGGAGCTCGCCGGGAGGGCCGCTTCGCTGCGGCGTCACCGCGACGCTGCGAGCGCCGAGCGCAGCGCCGAGCTCGACCGGCTGGCCCAGACGCTTGCAGCGCTGGAGCCCGAGCGGGTGCTCGAGCGGGGGTACGCGATCGTCGAGCCGGCCGGGGCAGAGGCGGACGGTGCAGACGTGATCACCACCGCCGAGCGCGCGAGGCGCGAGGGCCGGGTGCGCGTCCGCTTCAGCGACGATCATGTCGAGGCGGACGTGAGAGACGACTGAGGCGAGACCGAGGCGATGACCGAGATCGAGACACCCGCACCCGAGAGCTACGAGGCCGCGATCGAGCGGCTCGAGGCGATCATCCTGCGGCTCGACTCGGGCAAGGCCGAGCTGCGGGAGACACTCGAGCTCTGCCGCGAGGGCAAGGTGATGGTCGAGTACTGCAAGGGCGAGCTCGACGCGGTGTCGGGTGAGCTGCAGCGCCTCGATCTCGACGATCTCGTCCGCAAGCTGGAGGCGGCTCCGGAGGCTCCCGGGGGCCCGAACAGCCCGAACTGAGCCCTATTCAGACGGCTTCCAGACGGCTTTCGGGCGACTTTCACACCCTTTTTTCCGCAAAACGCGTGAATGCGGTTTGCAACGAGCGGAGCGGGGGCGTAAGTTCCGAACCGCGGTACAGGAGAGAGAGGAACTCCCCGGAAGCCAAGGGGAGAGAGGCTCTCACTAGCCGCCTCGAAAGGCTTTGAACGCGCGAAGGCTACGCGCGAGGCAGGCCAGACGAGGCGCCCTGTACCGCTCTTTCGTTCTCCGGGGGCGTCGGTCATGCTGGGAAGCGCATGGAGGAGACCGCCGCGCTCAGCGAACGCCTCGATCCGCTCTACGCGGGTCCGCCCGAGGAGTTCGTCGCCGCGCGCGACGCGCTCGCGAAGGAGCTCAAGGGGGAGGGAGAGAAGGAGGCCGCGGCTCTCGTCAAGAAGCTGCGTCGGCCGAGCGTGGCCGCCGCGCTCCTGAACCGGGTCGTGCTCGGCAATCCGAAGGAGGCGAAGGCGTTCGCCGGAGCCGTCGCCGCGCTGCGCAGGGCCTCCGGCCGCAGCGGCCTGAAGGAGGCTGCGCGAGCACAGCGAGAGGCGGCTTCGAGGCTGCTCGATCTCGCCTCCGAGGAAGGGGGAGAGGGCGCCGCACTCGACCGCGCCGCCGAGACCCTGCAGGCCGCGGCCGCCGACGAGGGGGTGGAGCAGCTGCTCCTCCGCGGCCGACTCGAGAAGGAGCAGCGGGCGGCGAGCATCGGCTTCGGCCTCGACGTGAGCGGTGCGGGTTCCAGCGGCACCGCCGCGAAAGCCAAGTCGAAGCCGAGAGCCGGCGAGAAGGCGAAGGGACCGGCGCGAGCGGCGAAGGGCGGCGGCAGGGCAGGCGCGACCGCGAAGGCCAAGGCCCCGACCGCCGCCGAGCGCAGGCGCGCCGCGAAGGCTGAGAAGACGCGCCAACAGGCACGCAAGCGCGAGCAGCGCAGGGTCGAGAAGGCCAAGCGCGGCCTCGAGGCCGCGGTCGCAGAGCAGGTCCGCGCCGATGAGGCGACCGAGGCCGCCAAGGAGGCGCTCGCCGCCGCCAAGGACGACCTCGCCACGGCGAAGGAGGCGGCGAAGGCGTCCGTGGCCGCGGTCCGCGAGGCGAAGCAGGAGCTCCGCGAGCGAGAACGCGAGCTCGCCGACCTCGACTGATCCGCGCCGAGACCGGCGCCGAGCCCCACGCTCACATCCACCAGGGCGTGCGCCCCGCACACTTGCCGTCCGGCCTCCCGCCTACCGTCCGCCCCGCGGTTGCGGGACCTCAACCCCCTCGCGCCGCCGGCATCAGAGGCAGCCTGCCGCCTCCGCCGAGCGACCGGGCGCTACCCCCGGGAGCAGGCGCCGCGACGTCACCCCGGGTCCTCGCGTCGACGGTTAGCCCGCCTCGCTCCCCCAACCGCGCCTGCGCTTGAGCCTCTCAACGCGCTGCCTGGACTCCCGGAATTCGCGGTCGAGCTGAGGAAGACGCTTGCGATGGCGCTCGAGAATCCGCTCACGGGCGCGTTCCGAATCTGCGTTCTCGGGTGGCGTCGCCGAAGGGTCGCTGGGCATCGAAGCCACCCTACGCTCCGGTATCGCCGTCTTCAAGGTCGTCTGTGCCGCGAAGTTGAGCGGCGATTTCGAGAACGACCACGCGTTGATTGAGGTTCGCAATCTGATCGTCGTGCTCCGCTGCCACCTCAGATTCGTACTCGACGTTCGCGAAGCGAATCGGCAGCTGACCTCGGCTGGCGCGCCAGACGATCACAAGCGTCATCCCGAGGAGGGCAAGGACCGCCGCTGCGCGCTCGACGTGGAGCAGCGGGGCGCTCCCAAGCGCGATCTCGGGCAGGGACCTCGGGGTCCCCGCGATCAGGCTGGAGAGCATCGCAAGGGCAAGTGCCAGCGCCGAAACCACGCCCGCCCGAATCTGTCCCCGGCTGGCCATGTCTTCATTAACCCCGCGGTCCAGCCTGCTGCCCCACTTGCATTCTCCCGACTAATTCGCTAAGCTAATTAGCACTACTAACCAATGACTGCACCGGCAACGACATCCGCATCCGCCGCCAGGCCTACCCCGGACCTCACCGAGAGGGCCTCTCGGCTTCGCCTTGCGATCACCCGCACGGCCCGGCGGATGCGCCAGGAGGCGAACCCCGAGCTGGGGCCGGCATCGCTGTCGGCCTTGGCCAGCATCGACCGCCTCGGCCCGCTGACGCCGAGCGAGCTCGCGAAGGCCGAGCGCATCCAGCGCCCGACCGCAACGCGCCTGCTCGCCAGCCTCGCCGAGAAGGGGCTCGTCACGCGCGCCGCCGATCCCACCGACGGCCGCTGCTCGATCGTCAGCGCGACGCCCGAGGGCAAGGCGATGCTCAAGCGCCTGCGAGGCCGCAAGAACGCCTACCTGGCGAAGCGCATGAAGGACCTCTCCAGCGACGACGTGGCAGCGCTCGAGCGCGCCGCGGAGATCCTCGAGCGGGTGCTCGAGGAGGACAGTCGTTGAGCGCCGCCCTCCGCCGCAGCTTCTCCTCGCTTCAGGTTCGCAACTACCGCCTCTTCTTCACGGGGGGTGTCGTTTCGCTCGCCGGCAACTGGATGCAGATCGTCGCCGAGCTCTGGCTGATCCTCGCGCTCACCGACTCCGGCATCTACGTCGGCCTCGCGACCGCTCTGCAGTTCACCGGGATCCTCCTCTTCGGCGCCCTCGGCGGCGCCCTCGCCGACCGCTTCGACAAGCGCAAGCTGCTGATGATCAGCCAGACCGGGATGGCGGTCCCGGCGCTGCTGCTGTTCGCCGTCGTCGCCGCGGGAGCGGCGCAGGCGTGGATGGTCCTGCTCGTCATCGCCCTCCGCGGGCTGGTCCTCAGCGTCGACAACCCGGCGCGGCAGGCCTTCGTGATCGAGATCGTCGGCCCCGACCGTGTCGTCAACGCCGTCGGCCTCAACAGCGTCCTCGTCCACTCAGCCCGGATCACCGGCCCCGCGATCGCCGGGGTCATCATCGCCCTCTGGGGAGTCGCCCCGGTCTTCGCGGTGAACGCTCTCAGCTTCGTGGCGATGCTCGTGGCGCTGTGGATGATGGACCCGCGCAAGCTCTCCCGGCCGGAGCCGAAGCGCACCCGCGGCGGCGTCCGCGAGGCCGTCCGCTACGTCGCCGGGAGCCGCGAGCTCAGCGTCCCGCTGGCGCTGATGGCGGTCCTCGGCACCCTCGGCTTCAACTTCCAGGTGATCATCCCGCTGCTCGCCGACCGCGCCTTCGACGGCAACGTCTCCGCCTACGCGCTGCTGATGATCGCGATGGGCATCGGCTCGATCGCCGGCGCGGTTGTCTTCGGCGCCCGCAACAAGGCGTCGAAGGCGGTGATCGCGGGAGCGGCCGCCGGCTTCGGCATCGCCGCCCTGCTTGCCGCCGCCGCGCCGACCCTCGCCCTGGAGATGGCGGTCCTCGCCGTCCTCGGCCTCTGCTCGGTCACCTTCGCCGCCGGGATCAACTCCAGCCTGCAGCTCGCCGCCGCGCCCGACATGCGTGGCCGCGTGATGGCCCTCTACTCGATCGTCTTCCTCGGCTCCACACCGCTCGGCGGCCCGCTCGCCGGCTGGCTGGGGGAGAGCGTCGGGCCTCGCGCACCGCTGGTTCTCGCCGGCGTCGCGGCCCTAGCGGTCGCCGCGGCAGCGGCCGTGCTTTGGAGCGAGCGCCGTCCGGCAATGACCGAGACGGTGGCCGCCTTCCGTGAGCGGATCAGCGAGCGTCGCCGCCCCAGCATCCCCCGGGTACGAGGAGAGCACACCGGCAGGGCCGACACGGGCTCCCATCCGGTGACGCGGCGCCCGTAGGCCCGTCGTCGGCCGCAGAGCTTCCTCTACCTCGACGCAGATCCGTCGCATTCCGGCCTTGATCCGTCACGGGCCCGGTGCCAGACTCGATGCATGCCCGGCCACGAGGATGACCTCAAGGACTTCATCCGCGAGATCACGCTTCGCCACGAGCAGGCGAGCCGGAACACGGAGCGCTGGCTGCGGATCGCCGACCGCCGCACCGACGAGATGATCCGCCGCAGCGATTTCGTGCTCGAGGAGCTTCGCGACCTGCGCGAGGAGAGCCGCGCGCAGACCGCAGCCCTCTTCCAGATCCTCGATCGCATGGGACCCGGCGGCGCGCAGCCCGCGTAACCAGCGCGCCACCCCCTTCCAGATGATCGCCCGCCTCGGGCCAGGCGGGCCGCAGCCGGCCTGAACGCTTAGAGCGTCCAGGGAACGTCCATAGAAAGCTCGCAAATTGCGGGCTTTGACTCCAGTTCGTTCGCCTCCGGACGACACATCCCCGAATCAGGTTGCAGTTATGAGCCGCCAGCTCGGCTCACGGACGACCAGGGGTATTGGGGATGGAATCGAGACCACGGATTGGCGATGCCTTACGCCACCGAGCGGAGGAGGGGGGCACGCTTCGAGATCGCGGGGTTCACGGGGTCACAGCGACATGAACGCGCTATGAGCTCCTACCCCGATTCGGAACCCGACGACCGCCCCCGCAATGCCCGGAGAGACGACGAGTGGGCGACCCGCTGCGCTTACTTGTTCGAGGACCTGAGGCGGCCCGCACGGGCGATGGTCACACGTGCGTACGGGAGCGCCCTCACCGAGGAGGAGCTCGAGGACATCTACGCGGCAGCGTGGACCGCGACCCTCTCCGCGCTTCGACACCGCGGGGAGCGGATGAACGAGCACGAGTTGCGCGCCTACGTGCTGACCGCGGTGGCCAGTCACGCGAGCAAGGAGTTGCGTCGCCGCAACCGCAAGCCGACGGCGCCTCTCGAGGACGTTCAGCGCGAGTCGGTCGCGGATCGGCACCAACCTACGCCAGAGGAGCTGGCGATCGGATCGGAGGCGCAGGGTGTGGCGAGGGATCTGCTCGCCAGCCTGCCGGCGAGAAGGCGGGCCGTGATGCTCCTGCGCTACGGGTGGGGTCTGAACCCCGATGAGGTCTGCGCCCTGATCACGGGCCTCTCGCGCCGGGCATATCGGAAGGAGGTCACGCGGGGCGTCGAGCAGCTGATCGAGCGTCTCGGGCAGGTCGAGAGCGGGGAGTGGTGCCGAAGCCGCGAGCCCATGCTCCGCGACTACATCGCCGGGACGGCGGACGATGAGGTCAGGAGGCAGATCGAGCAGCACTTCCGGCATTGCCGCGCCTGCGCCGAGCTCGCCGGAAAGCTTCGGGTCGAGCTGAACGACCTGGGCGGCGTCATCGCGATCGGCGCCACCGCCGGCCTCATCGGCGGGGTTCATGCGTCCCTCGCGGACAAGGTGTCGGGCCTGGTTCAGGGCGGTCGCGAAGCTGCAGGTGCTGCAGCCGAGAGGGTCGAGACGACGGTGGGAACCATGGCGACGTCCGGTGGGATGCGAGGCGCCGGGGCCACCGGCGCCGGGGTTGCGGCGAAGCTCGCCTCGACCGGTGGCGCCGCCAAGGTGGTTCTGGCCTGCATCGGGGCGGGTGCCGCGGCGACTGCCTGTGTGGCCGCCGGGGTTGTGCCGGGGGTGACGCTGAACGACGTCGGCCTCGGCGGGCAAGCAAGCCCGAAGCAGGTGCGGGTCTCGGTGCCCGAAGCGGCGCGCCCGCGAGCGCGGTCGGTCCCGCTCGGCCCGCCCGCTCCTCCGGCTCTGGATCACTCCAATCCAATCGCCGCGGAACCCGCGGTGGGGCCAGATCCAGGGTCCGGTGGGGAAGGAGGGGGTGAGAGCGGGGGTCAGAGCCCGGTGCCGGTGACACCGGAGCAGGAGTTCGATCCCGTTTCGCCCACGCCGACCACCACGCCGCCGGTCGACTCATCAGGCGCGAGCGACGCCGATCCTGCCGCCAACGCCCCTCCCGCGCCGACGCCGCCGTCCGCGGGCTCAGGCGGTGGGTCCATCGCCGGTGAGGAGTTCGGCCCGTGAACCGCACGACTTCGAAGAAGCCGCTCGACCTCGAGCGGGGACAACGACGACCAAGGGAGATGAAGATGGACAAGAGCCGTTCGATGCGCGCGCTTCTCGGGGTCTTGGCGGTCGCGGCCGCGCTGATCCTCGGAAGCGCCGCACCTGCCGCTGCGAGCACCTACTCGGTGCACGAATGCACCGCGTCCCAGACCGGCGCAGCGGACGCGCAGGTCGAGGGAAGTCCAGCGGGCTACACCGCCAACAACAACTGCGCGAGTTCGAACTACCTGCAGATGAGCGCGAGCGGAGCCGTCGGCCCAGGTCAGTCGAAGGCGTGGACGTTCACGGCTCCGACAGGGACGAGGATCAACCGTGCGACCGGCACCTTCCTGCTGCAGGGAACTGCCGACAACGGCGGCCACCGCCCCTTCTTCTTCTGGCGCGGGATGAACCAGACCGATGACCAGATCACCGGCTGGAACGGCGCCGGTAGCTCAGGCGGCGGCTTCGACTCCAATCTCTTCGGCATCGGTGCTCTGAAGAGAATCGGGGCAGGTGTGTTCTGCAACGGCGCCTCCTGCCCGTCAAAGACCGGCATCTACGCCCGCATCGGCGATATCGGCCTGCAGATGGAGGACACGGTCGCGCCGGGCACACCGGTTCTCAGTGGCCCCGCTCTCGATGGTTGGATCAACTCCGCCCGCGACCTGACCTTCGACGTCACCGACGCGGGCGCTGGGGCGTACATAGGCGGCACCTTCGTCAACGGCACCGGTGTCGACATCGAGGTGTACTGCGCGCCCGCAACGGACGCCTCGGGCGCGGTGGGGCAGATGAAGCCCTGCCCGACGAGTGCGCATGGCACAACCACTCTGGACCCGGCGGCTTCGCCGTTCACTCAGGGCGACAACGCGGTCAGGGTCTGCGCGTACGAGTACGGCGAGGCGACCCTGCAGAGCACCTGCAGCAGCGAAGGCGTCGAGGTGGACACGATCACCCCGGCCGCGCCGACGAACCTCACCGTCGTCGGTGGGCAGGATTGGCGCCGCGACAACGAGTTCACGCTCAGCTTCGGCGGGGCAACGAGTCAGGGTTCGAACGCGGCCCCGATCGTGGGGGCGACCGTGCGTCTGACGGCGCCCGACGGCCATGTCCATGACCACTACTACCCGGCCGCTGACATCGACACGATCTACGACATCGAGTTGCCCGGAAAGGGCGACTACACCGCCGCCGTCTACTTCCGCGACGCGGCGGGCAACGAATCGCCGGCGAACGCCGCGAGCGTTCACCTGCGGTTCGACAACACTGTGCCGGAGCCGCAGGATCCGCATCGAGCCAACGGGTGGATCAGCCGCGAGGAACTGGCAGGGGGCTACGATCAGGGATGGGAGCCAACACCGACTGGGCTGGTACCTCCCTCCGGGATCGCCGGCTACCGCGTCGTCGTCAACACAAACAGCGACTCGGACCCGTGCTCAGGGGCGAGTGATTCGCGGGCCTGCGGTGCTCCCCTCACCGAGGTGGGGCAGAACAATCGCTCTCGCACCCTCCTCCCGGGCGATCTCGCCGAGGGCACCAACTTCGTCCATGTCGTCCCGGTGTCGGGCTCTGGGATGCGTGCCACCGAAGTACGGCACACGCCGTTGAAGGCCGACTTCACTGATCCGGTCACGCAACTGCAGGGCAACGGCAACGGCCAATGGCTCAACCACGACGCGGACCTGACCGTGTCGGCGACAGACGCGCTGTCCGGCATGCAGGACACCACGGAGTTCCCCTTCGATGATCCGCCGGTGGTGAAGCTGACGGTCGACGGTCAGACGACCGCCGGCACGCCGAACGTCTCGACCACAGTGACGGAGGAAGGCGTCCACGACATCAGCTGGTGCTCCCGCGATCTCGCCGGCAACGGGACCTGCGAACCGGACGCTCCGGTGACCCGCTCGTCCAGTGGGATGACGACAGTGCGGATCGACAAGACCGGCCCGGTCGCCGCATTCGCCAACCTCCAGGACCCTGACGATCCCGACAAGCTTGTGGCTTCCGTGAGCGATGCCCTGAGCGGCGTCGCTGGCGGCGCCATTGGCTACCGGGCGGTCGGAGCCGGGAGCTGGGAGGCGCTGGATACCGCCCTCCTCGATGGGAGGCTTACGGCGCGGGTCGATTCGGCGTCGATGGAACGGAGCACCACGTACGAGTTCCGCGTTCAGTCCACTGACAGGGCAGGCAACGTGGCGACGACGACCCTGAAGCAGAACGGCGAGCCGATGCGGGTGACCGGACCGTTCCGCGGGATCACAGCTCTCGCCGATCTCAGGGTCAACGGCAAAGCAAAGGCGCGGGTCAAGTACGGCAAGCGGCTGAAGGTGAGCGGTGAGCTCGTCGGCGCGGACGGGCGCGGTGTCTCGAACGCCTCGGTTTCCTTGATCTCCACCTACTTCAGCGGTTCCTCGAAGGCAAAGGATGAGATCGCCGTGACCACCGACGCCTCCGGCGGGTTCTCGGCGACGCTTCCGAAGGGGCCGGGGCGTTCAGTGGTCGCCGTGTTCGAGGGCGACCGCCGTTATCTCGGCGCCAGCTCGCCTTCGGCGAAAGCCAGCGTGAAGAGCAAGGTGAATCTGAAGGTGCCGAAGGTCGTCGACGCCGACCGGGGCCTCACGTTCGCCGGGAAGTTGAAAGCGAAGGGCGCGATGCTCGGTAAGCGAGGCAAGCGGCTGGAGATCCAAGTTCTCGTCGGCAAGCGCTGGAAGACCGTCGGGAGGTCGATCCGCGCGAGCAGGAAGGGTAGGTTCAAGCTGCCGTACCGGTTCACCGCGACCTACACCCGCCCGGTCGACTACACGTTCCGCGCCGTCGTGCTCAAGGAGAGCGGATTCCCCTATCTCCCGTCGAAGTCGAAGAAGCGGACGGTGACCGTGACGCCCTGACGCCTTGGCACCTGGCGCCCCTGCGGCCATGAGACTGCGAGGGGTCGGCGGTGGAGTCACGCCGGCCTCTCGCGCGCGATGGGTCGTTCGTCCAGGGAACGGGCGCGGGGCGACGCGCGGCGGACTACCTTCTCCGAACTTCGGGGGAGCCCCAGGTAGCCGATATGAGATCGGGCATGCGATATGAGCACTACACACCCCCCACGGGCCGACGTGGGATGCACGCAGCCTTCGCCGCGTCGTTCGGCATCGGGGTCGCCGCGGTCGCACTGGTAGCCGGCGCCGGCGCCGCGGCCCCGGTCATCGGAGCTGATCGATGCCCCGACCTGCCTGCAGCCGAGACATGGTCGGATCGCGGCATCGATCCCGCGCTGGTCGGCGGGCAGGATTACGTCCGGGTCGGGTTGGTCCTTCGCGACCAAGCGCTTCTGTCGGCGGCGGCGGGCCCCCGATGCTCGATCGCAGCTGCAGCCGACAACCTCGCTGAGTTCACGTCCCGGCGTCGCTGAGCGGGGGGCGAATCACGCGGGCAGAGCAGGCCGCGGCGCTCGAGGCGGAGGCCAGCTACGAGGATGCGGTCGAGGCTCTCTCAGCCTTCCGGCGGCCGAGACTGGGGATGACATCGACCGGGTGGCCGCCCGGTACGAAGGAGCGGGGGAAGGTGCCTGCCACGACATTGCGCCGGCCGCGGTTGTGGCGCGCCTACCCACGGAGCGCATCGAGCGCCTCTCGCAGTTCGATGGTGTGCAGGCGGTACTGCGGGCTCCGAAGCCCAAGCCCCGGTCGGGCATCGGTTGGCAGGCGGTTGGAGCGCCGGCGTGGCATTCAGCCGGGTTCACGGGCGGCACCGGTGCAGTGGACACGCTTGCCGCTGATGCTGGAGTCACCGGTGAGCTCCCCGATCCTCATCCTGCATTCGCCGGGATCACCGTCGACAACGACCCGCAGCCTCCCGTGGTCACCAGCGACCATGGCACCCATACCGCGGGTGTGATCGCCTCTGGCGATTCGACTTATCGTGGCGTTGCGTACGGTGTTGATCACCTGGTTAACGGCACCCAGCCCTATCAACTCGGCTTCACTGTTGATGGGGTCCCGGGAGCATCCGATCGGCCGAGGTGACGAACCTCAGCTTCGGTGGAGCGGCCGTCAGCGACAACGAGAACGACGGTGATGATGTCCTCACTGCCAGCTTCGGCGTGAGTCAGGCGTTCGCTGCAAGCAACGAGAACACCGATGGCTCACCCACGGTGGCGAACATCGGCCGCAACACCATGAGCGTTGGCGGCTTCAATGCCTCGGCACGGTCACGTCCACCGACGACGTCGTGCTCGGCATCAGCTCACGCGGTCCCACGCCGGGTGGTCGCAAGAAGCCGGACCTGACCGCGCCCGGCGGCGCCGTCGTCAGCGCTGATTCGGCTTGGGACTCGCCTCCTTCCAACCCCGACTACACGGCCGAGACTGGCACCTCGTTCTCGAGCCCGCATGTCGCGGGAGCGATGACGCTGCTCGAGGGCGCGGGCATCACCGACCCCATGGCGCAGCGGGCCCTGTTGATCAACAGCGCCCGCGACTGGAACGGGACCAACACCGGGCTCCACGGCTGGACGGCACCGCAGACCGGCTGGCGACCCGAGGTGGGCTGGGGGGAGCTCGACCTGACGACAGCGCTCGCTCAGCGCAGCTACTACCGCCTCGGGTCGGTTCCCGAGGGGGAGGCGGCTTTCTACCGCGCGACCGTCCCAGCGGGCTCGAAGGCGACGATGGCCTTCCAGCTGCGCGGCTACTTCGTGGGCTACCCGGATCCCGGAACCCAGACGCTCAAGTACACGCAGAGCAACCTCGATCTGCATCAGTACGACGCATCAGATGCTGAGGTCGCACCCCCGGCCGCCTTCGATCCGCCCGACACGTCGATCGACCCGGGCCCTGACGCCATCGACCCCAACGACACCGTCGAGCAGGTTCGCTCGCCCGGGTCACCCGGCTCCCAGCAGATCACCTACAAGGTGCAGTCGGCATCGACCATCGACGGCGCCTCGGCGGAGCCGTTCGCCATCGCGACTGCCGGACCGTTGACGCCGCTCGCGTCGCCCACGGTTCGCCCGAACAGCCTTGGCGCCTCGGCCGGCACCGTGCCCTGCGGTCAGCCGGTCGTGATCACGACCACAGCGAGGAACGACTCTCCCGACCTCACCGCGGGGAACGCGGCGCTCGGGATCGACTTGCCCTCGGGTGTTTCGCTCACGTCCGGCTCGGCCACTCAGGTCGTATCCGGGGGGACACTCGGGACTGCCGCCACCTCGGAGAGTCATGCATGGACGGTGCAGGCGACCAGCGAGGGCGTCAAGACGATCACGGTTCGCGGTGCAGGTGACGCCTACGGGACGACCTTCCGCGACGCCGACCAGGTCTCGTTCACCGCCGACTGCACGCCTCCGTCGACGGCGATCGACACCGGGCCGTCGGGTCCGACCAGCGATCCGTCTCCGAGCTTCGGCTTCAGCGCGCAGGGGGGCGGTGGCGGGTTCGAGTGCTCCCTCGACGCGGGTTCTTTCGCACCCTGCTCCTCTCCTTACGAGGCCCCGACACAGGCCGATGGTGCACACACCTTCCGGGTCCGTGCGATCGACGGGGTGGGCAACATCGATCCCGTGCCCGCGACCCGTGCCTTCATCGTCGACACGGTGCCGCCTGACACCGCCATCACCTCCGGGCCATCAGGGGCGGTCCGCAGCACATCCGCGACCTTCGGCCTGTCCGGAGGCTCCACCTACGCATGTTCGCTCGATGGGTCCGGGTTCTCCTCCTGCGACAGCGTTACGACCTTCGCGGGGCTCGGGAACGGCTCGCATGTCCTGCTCGCGCGGGCCCTCGACGAAGCGGGGAACGCGGATCCAGTGCCGGCGAGCCGTTCTTTCGTAGTCGACACCAAGGTCACGGGTGCAGAGCTGCGGTTGAAGAAGACCCAGCGCTTCGGGGGGAAGTTCGCCGCCAAGGTGAAGGTGCGATTGGGTGAGCCCGGCAACGTGAGCGCGGTCGCGAAGGGCAAGGCCGGAGCGCGTTCGGTGACGCTCAAGTCGGATCGAATCTCGCTCGGTGAAGGCGGGAAGACGACGCTCACTCTCGTCGCGAAACGCCGAGCGGTGACGGAGATCTCCAGGGTGCTGGAGGACGGGATCGTCAAGCTGCCGGTGGCCGTCACCTATCGAGACGAGCTCGGCAACTCCAAGGCCTTGCGGAGTCGTCTGAAGCTGAGGCCCTCCGGGGGCGGTCACCGGTGAGTCCCGGACACGATGTCGCGCGGAGATACCGCCCGGCCCGCGCGTAATCATCGACACCGGTGCGTTCCCGTCTCGAACAGCCCGCAGACTCCGAATCCGGCCTCATCTCCGTCAGCGCCGTCATCGGCATCGCCTTCCTGGCGCTGCTCGTCTACCTGCTGCTCGCGGCGCTTGACGCCGACACCGACTACTACGGCTCGGTCGCGATCCCAAGCGAGAACGTCCCGATCGAGCTGCCCAAGGGGGAGACTGACCTCTACCTCTCCGAGACGGGGGATCCGGACAAGCTCGGGGACCTCGACGTCCCCGCGGATCTGACCTTCACGTTCACCCCGCAGGACGGGGGCGATGCGGTGCGGGTCGATGATCGCGAGGCCGACACCGAGGAGACCGACGACGGCGTCACCAAGGAGATCGGGGCGCTGCAGGTCCCGCAGGAGGGCACGTATCTGGTCTCGGTGTCCTCGGGGGCGGCGGGAACGCTGTCGCAGCCCCATCTCACGTTCGGGCTGAGCCCGCTGGGAGCGGTGACGCATCGGTTCGAGGACATCGTTGACGAGCTCAACGGGCCGACGGGGATCGTCGTCCTGATTGCGCTCGGGGCGCTGATGCTGGCGCCGCGCTTCTCGCGGGCGATGCAGCGGTGACGGCGCGGGCTCAAGTCGCGGCCGAGAGAGGACGATCGGTGCTGCGATGAGCGATCCCACGGCACCTCAGCCCTCGGGCGCGCCGGTCGCCGGCTGGTACCCCGATGATCAGGGGCAGGTGCGCTGGTGGGATGGCTCCGGGTGGACCGAGCACCTGCAGACGCCGCCGCAACCCACGCCCGCGCCGCAGGCGGAGCCCACGCCCGCGGTTGCGCCGCAGTCTGAGGCCGAGCCCGCGTCGCAGCCGCAGCCGCCCAGCTCGGCGCCACCACCACCGTCATCACCGTCACCGGCGACAGGGATCGTGCCCGACCCGTTCAGCGCCGCAGGCCCCGTCGAGCAGCCCGGTCTCGCCTCCTCCGCGCCGGCCCCGGCGTTCTCCCAGGCGCCCGATCAAGCCCTCGCGCCCGGCTACATGCCGACGCCGACCCCGGTCCCCGAGACTTCCGGCTCCTCCGGCGGGCCGAACTACCTGCCCTGGATCATCGCGCTGGTATCAGTGGTGGGGCTCTGCATCGCCGCGGTGCTGATCGTCTCCGGCCTCGGGGGCGACGAGGAGGGGAAGGAGACCGACGTCGTTCCCTCCGGCGATGTGGCACAGGTGCAGTCGGGCCTGCGCACGGCGCAGACGGCGATCGAGAGCTTCTCCCTCGACAACAACGGCTCCTACGAGGGCGCCACCCCCGATGCCCTCGCGGCCATCGACGGCACCGTCAGCCAGATCCCACTCACCGTCAGCGGAACCGCCACCGGCTACGTGCTCAGCGCGCCGGCGGGGGAGACGTCCTTCTCGATCACCCGCGCGGATGGGGGCGTCGTCACCTTCGCCTGCACACCGCCGGGCGGTGAGGGGTGCGACGCGAGCGGAACCTGGGGCTTGGACGACTGACGACCGGGGCGTCCCCGGCGACGGCAGCCTCTAGGAGGTGGTCGGGGGCGGGCGACCTGAGCCGAAGCTCTGATCGCTGCCGTTTCCACCACCGCCGCCACCGTGATCCTCCTTGCGGCGCCGCCGCTCGTGGAGGTCGGCGAGCACGAACACCGCGAGGTCGAGGTCCATCGGCTCTCCGCGCCCCCAGGGCGGGTCTGAAGGCGCTGCGATCCGCCGCAGCGGTGCACGTTGAGCGATGGCCGGGAGGGACGGTGAGGGCTCGATGGTCGTGCCGTCGGCGCGGAGGAAGCTCGGGGAGCGGGCATCGCCCTCGATCGTCACCCCGCCCTCGTGAACGAGCCGGTGATGGCGACGGCAGAGCAGCACGAGGTTGTCCAGTGACGTCTCCCCGCCGTTGGCCCAGTGGACCAGGTGATGGGCGTCGACGAAGCGCTCCTGCTCGCAGCCCGGGAAGGCGCAGCAGCGGTCGCGCGAGGCGAGTGCGCGGCGAATGGCGGGCGGGATCGAGCGCGTCTTACGGCCGACCGACAGCGGCTCGCCGTCGGCCTCGACCAGGGTGACGATCGAGGCGTCGCAAGCGATGCGGCGGGTCGCCTCCGGGGAAAGTGGCACGTCGGAGACGGTGGCGTTGTCGATCTCGATCCCGATTTCGCTGTCGGTGGGGGACGGCGGTGCGCCGGGTTCGGGCGCGGGCGGCTCCGCGGAGCCGCCTCCCTTGGGAGCCCGTCGCTCATGTGCGGTTGCGTCGACGTGGATCACGACCTGGTGGCGGTCGCCTCCCGATGCAGCCTGCACCCCGCGTGCGATCGCCGTTTCCGCGAGCGCGAGGAGGCCGTCGGCTCGGTCGGGGGCGGGGGGTACGCCGTTGAAGTCGGAGGCGGAACCGGCTGCGTCAGCCGCGGCATCGGCGACGTAGGAGGCGAAGAGCTCGTCGCGGGCGATCTCGAGCGCCTTGAGGAGGAGGGCGCCCTCGTCGGCGGGGAGGCTGCCGCGGACCGTCAGCATCCCGTCGTCGTCCCACCACGTGGTCAGGTGCCGGCGTTCGGCCGCGACGGCGTCGTCTTCGGCGGTGGCGGTGCCGTAGGCGCGCAGGAGCCGCTCGAGCTGGGACGCGGTGGAGGCGTGGGCGATCTCGATCAGCTCCTCCTCCATGGTCGTATCGGCGACCCTCGAGAGCGCACGGACCTTCGAGTAGCTGAGCCGCCCGGATGCGAACTCGTCGCGGATCCGCGGTAGCTCTGAGAGGGAGCGCCCGACCCCGAGCTGCTCGCGGCGGCCCGCTGATCATCGAGCATCGCCAGGCGAGCCAGGTGGCGCAGGAGGCGAAGCCGAACTCGTGGGCGCCACGTCGCTCGAACTCGGCGGCGCTCGAGCCAGCGGCAGGTCGCTGCGTTGATCTGCGCCGCGAGCTTGATCAGCTCGGCTTCGAGCTGATCGGCGGTGAGCTCAGAGGATTCGTGCAAACGAACATCTGTTCGCACACTGTAGGAGGTCGTCGGACGGAACCAGTGACCGGAATCTCAGCTTCGAAGCCGGTTTCAGGCAATACCAGCCATTAATTACCGGAATGCTATGGGGGCGGTTCCGCGGAACTGCCCCCGGTTCCGCGGAGAGCTTCGCGGGAGTTCTTCGGAGTGCTCCCGCGGAGGTTTCCGAGCGGAACGCGCCCAGGCGCTCCTGGAGCTTTCCCGAGCGCCCGGAGCTTGACTGCCTAGTGAGCGCGGGCGTCCGGCCGCGGCGAGGAGGCCGGCGAGTCCTCGCTGTGCAGTTCTTCGGTGGTGGGCCAGCCGAAGCCGAGGCGGAAGGAGGAGCGCGGCTGATCGAACCAGTGCCCGGGCTCGACGGTGCCGTGGTCGGCAAGCAGGACTCGTAGAAGCGGTCGACGACGGTCTCCGGATTGCCGAGGCGCGGGATGCCGACGACGCCGGCCTTGGGCTCCACCCACTCGAAGACGCCGCTGGGGTTGTTCTCAGGGAGGCGAACCAGTCGCGGACGATCGCGAGGTGCTCGTCGATCTTCGCCCTGATCGGCGGCAGGACCTTGCCCGCTGACCCGGGCCGCCATCTCCTCGTCGGCGGTCGAGCCGCAGATCAGGATCTGTTCCTTCGCTGCGAGCAGGGTCTCGGCGAGCTCAGGGTCCTGCTGATGATCCAACCCATCCGCAGTCCTGGTAGCCCGTAGGTCTTCGCCACATGGAGGAGACGCTGAGCGCGCGGCCGCTCTCCTGGTGCTGCGCCGCGGATGGGCTGGCCGGCGAGTGGAGCAGGGTCTCGTCGGCGAGGCGGCCGAGGTGCGCCGACGTTCGACGATGCGCTCGAGGGCCGTGCGGCGTCGATCATCGCCTCGCCGGCCGTGGGTGGCGATGAACGAGTCGCCGCTCCGGGCCGCATCTGGGAGGCGAGGCGGTCGACGTCCAGCGCTCCCAGCCGTCCTCGTATCGGATCTCGATCGGCTCGACCTCGGCGCTGAGCATGCGCGGCGTCTCCAGGTTGGTCGCGTAGTTGGGAGCCTGGATCAGGGCGTGGTCGCCGGGCTCGAGGAGGGCGGTGGCGATGATGAAGAGCGCCGGCGCCGCCCCGGAGGTGACGGTGACCTGGTCGGGGGTGACGTCGCTCCCACCGCCCTCGGCGGCGATCAGCTCGCGTAGGCGGGGGAGTCCGAGGTGGTCGCCGTACTGGAGCAGGAGGCCGCCGACGTCGGTGTCGATCCCGTAGTCGCTGAGCCGCTGGTCGGCGAACGAGCTCTCGGCGAGGTTGAACCGGATCGAGTCGTAGCCGAGCTCCCCGGTGATTCGATCTCGATGGGGGTGCGGGCGTAGCGCATGGGGGACGCGAGCCTACTGCGGCTCCGGCCTCCCGGATATGGTCGCGGTGTCGTGAGGGAGCTTTGAACGAGATCGCGGCCAAGCTCGGTGAGGTCGGGCTTCCGGAGCCCGTCTCCGCTCTGGCTTCGCGCCCGGGGGGTTGGGACGCGATCGTCGTCGGCGGCGGCCACAACGGGCTGACCGCAGCGGCGTACCTGGCGCGGGCCGGGCAGTCGGTGCTGGTTCTCGAGCGACGGGAGCGGCTCGGCGGGGCGGCGACGCTGGAGCGGCCGTTCGCGGACGAGCGCTTCGTCTGCTCCCCATGCGCGTACGTGATCGGGCTGCTCGACCCGAAGGTGACCGCGGAGCTCGGGCTGAAGGAGCGCGGGCTCAAGTACTGGCTGGCGGATCCCGACATGTGGATCCCGTTCGAGGACGGCACCTCGTTCGCGGAATGGCAGGACGACGCGAAGACCCAGGCGAGCCTGGAGGCGCTCGGGGTCTCGAAGGCCGACATCGACGGCTACTGGGCCTACAACAAGCTCTTCCGCGACATCCGCATCGCGCTGCGACACGGCGAGCGGGACGCCTGGGAGGGGGAGTGTCCTTCGCGCGAGGAGATCGAGGCGATGCTCGGCGGGGACGAGGAGAAGATCGGGGTCGTCTTCGAGGACTCGGTGGCGTCGGTGATCGATCGCTACGTGAGCGACGAGCGGCTGCGCGATTCGCTGTTCGGCGGCGGCGTGATCGGGACCTGGGCTGGGCCGAAGGACCCAGGGACCGCGGGCGTCAAGCTGATGCACCGGCAGGGTTCGCTCGACCCTGCGCCCGACGGTGGACCGGGGTCGTCGTCATGGGGTTACGTCGAGGGCGGGATGGGGATGGTCTCCTTCGCGATCGCCGATGCCGCGCAGGAGGCGGGGGCGGTGCTGGCCTGCGGGGTGCCGGTGGCGCGGATCCTCCCCGGGGAGGGAGAGGGTGACGGGACCGCGGTGGTCGAGCTCGAGGACGGGACGGTGATCCGGGCGAAGTCGGTTCTCTGCAACGCCGATCCGAAGGTGGCGCTCCGGCTGCTCGGGCCAGAGGTGGTCGGCGGGATCGACTCCGCGTACCTCGCGAAGCTCGAGAGCTGGAAGACGCGGAGCCCGACGGTGAAGTTGAACGCGGCCTTGAAACGACTGCCGAGCTGGACCGCGGCGCCTGGGGAGAGCTGGCCGGCGCGCTCGCAGATCGACGTCGGCGACGGACTCGACGCGGCCCAGGCGGCCTTCGAGCGCGTGCGCGACGAGGGCGAGCCGACCGTGAGCTTCGGCGAGATCTACTGCCAGACCGGATACGACCCATCACCGGCGCCTGAGGGGATGCATCTGATGAGCGTGTTCTCCCAGTTCGTCCCTTATGAGATGAGCTCCGGCGACTGGGACTCGCGTCGGGACGAGGTCGGCGAGCAGATCATCGCGATGATCGAACGCTTCGCTCCCGACATCCGCGACTGCCTGATCGAGACCGACGTGCTCGGGCCTCCCGACGTCGAGGAGCGGATCGGGCTCACCGGCGGCAACATCTTCCAGGGCGACGTGCTCCCAGAGCAGATGTGGGAGAACCGGCTGACGCCGCGAACGCCGATTCCGGGGTTCTACTTCTGCGGGGCTGCCACGCATCCGGGTGGGAGCGTGATCGCGACTAACGGGCGCAATGCGGCGAAAGCCGTGTTGGGTGACGGGAATGCCTGACGAGGACTTGATCCCAGCCGAAGCCGAGGAGCCGGCGGCGGCTCCTTCCGCTTCTGCTTCTGCTGAGGAGCCCGGAGATGCTCCGGCCCCGCGTCCAGACGTTGCTCTCGGTGGCGACCTGGTCGAGTCGACGCGGGCGCTGCTGAGGGAGCTCGATCTCCTCGGGGACGCCGAGGGGTCTCCCGCCGTCGCTTCGGTGCAGGCCGATCCTTCCAACGCGTCGATCTTCTGGGCGGTGGCGAGCGGGGCTCTCGTCGCCCTCGCTTGGGCGCTCGTAGCGATCTGGTGGTCGGGCGAGGAGACCGCGAACCAGGTCGCGGCCGTCGGCGGTGCCGCGATCATCACGGCCGCGGCGCTGCTCTCCGTCGGCTACCTGATGGCCGCCGACGTTCGCGGCCGGACGGCTGCGGCAGTTGCGGCGATCCAGGCGCGCGAGAGCATCGCTCTCGCCATGATCGAGGCGTCGGCCGCGGCCGAAGCGGAGAGGGCGGCGGCGAGGGCCGCAGCGGCCGCGACGCCGGGCGCGGGCTTGGCGACGGCTTCCGGTGAGCTAGTCGCCCTGCCGAAGAAGGTGAAGGTCAAGTTTCGGACTCGCCCAAAGGGGGACAGGAAGGGTTGGACAGCGATCGCGATCGAGCGCTGCGGCGAGGATGAGATCCGGTATCTCCTGGTCCGCGGGAACGAGAAGGCCATGGCCGACGCGAAGGAAGTCAGCTTCGACTGAGGGCGAAGCCCGAGCGATGGGACGATGCCCGGTACCGGCTTGCAGGTGCCGATCCGGGGAGTAAGGTCGTCCCGACCGCTACTCGGCGAAAGGGATGATGGTGATGGGACCGTTCCTGCTCCGTGTCTCGGTGGCGAGTATCGCCGCCGGGTTGATGTTCGCTGCCCCGGCTGCGGCGGCGACGACGACGAAGTCCAACACGACGTTCGCCCAGGTGGACAACGGTTCCGTCGATCGGACGATGAACTTCTCCGCCGCCGACCTCGGGTCTGAGGCGGGCGTCGACAGCGTCACGGTCGCGCTCGACTTCGCGAAGATCGATGACACCAACGGCGCCCACTCTTGCGGCCCCCCGCCGGTCGACGGCTTCACCAACGAGTTCAACGAGGAGATCCGCTACCAGCTGACGAGCCCGTCGGGAACCACCGTCACGCTGATCGACATCGGTGACTACACGCCCGACGCCTGGGGAGGCCGGGTCACCGTGACGCTTGACGACAGCGCTTCCGCGGGCGTGTCGGGCACCCCCACCACCGGCACGTTCAAGCCCAGCCAGCCGCTTTCCGCTTTCGCCGGGGAGGACGCCACGGGCGACTGGACGGTGAAGGTCCAGGACGCCGCTACAGGTGATCCCCTCTGCCACTACGGTGCGAGCGTCACCCTGAACACCAGCGCGATCCCGAGTGCCGCCGACGACTCCTACACCACCGACGCGGGGGTGCCGCTGAGTGTTCCGGCGTCCGGCGTCCTCGCCAACGACACCGATGGGGACGGTGATTCCCTGACGGCGGTCGCCGAGCCCGGTGGCGCCGCCCACGGCACCGTCTCCCTCGCCGCGGACGGTTCCTTCACCTACACGCCCGATCCGGGGTACCTGGGAACGGACTCGTTCGAGTACCGCGCCGAGGATCCCGGCGGGCACAGCTCAGGCGTGGCGACCGTGTCGATCGCCGTCGTGGACCCCGGGCTGGTCGATCCCTTCCTCGAGCTCGCGTCCCCGCAGTACATGACCGACGGCCAGGTCGGGCTCGAGATTGTGGCGGGTGCCGGCGAGCCCGTGCACGCGCGGGTGGGCGGCAAGATCTTCGTCGGCAAGGGGAATGCCGTCGCGGCGACCGATGCCGATGTCGCCGGGGGTCAGCGCGCGACGCTCGTGATCAGGCCGAAGACCGCTGACGGCAACCGCCGGATCATGCGCGCGCTGAGGAAGGGCCGCACCGTGACCGCCAAGCTGAACGGCAAGCTCAGGGACTCCGATGGGCATGAGTACACGGTGCCGCTCGAGGGGACGCTGCTGCTCGGCGGGACGAAGTAGCCCGGCCCCTGCGGAGCGGGCCGAGGGCGTGCGCGGCTAAAGGTCAGGGCTCGCGCGACCGATCACGAGGCATGACCGAAACCACACAGCAGGCGCCCGTCCCCGGCTGGTACCAGGACCCGCAGGGTCAGGGTCTCCGGTGGTGGGACGGGACCGGCTGGACGACCCATGTGCAGCAATCCCCGCCCCCGGCGGCACCGGCCTCCGAACCGGCCCAGCCCACGGAAACGGCCCAGCCGACCCAGCCGGAGCAGTCGGCTCAGCCCGTATCCGAACCGGCCGCGGCGGCTCCGCAGGCGCAGGTGCAGCAGGCCCCGGCTCAGGCGCAGCCGCAGGCCCAGGCGCCTCCCGCGCAGGCACCTCCCGTCAGCCCGAGCACGACCTCGAGCGGCGGCGTCAAGGTGACCGGCTCCGAGAAGAAGAAGTCGGGCGGATCGCTGTCGGACAAGCTCAACGACAACCCGCTGCCGGTGCTCCTGGTCTTGGCCGCGGTCCTTGTCGTGGTGGTTGTCCTGTTCGTCCTCTAGCCGGGCCGATCCGAATTCGAATATCGCCGCGTCGCCGGCGCTCATGGCCCGCTGGGCTGGAGCGCCGGCGTTCGTGTGCGTCTGGGGGTTCCGTCTGCCCTGACACAAGAAATCCGAACCGCAGCGCCTGGGTTGATGTAGGGTCGGCCCATGGGTATGGGGAGACGGATCGTCATCGCGACCCTGACGGCGCTTGTTGCGATCTCGTCGCTGGCGCTCTGCGGCCTGCTCGCCGCCTCAGCCGGCGCCGCTGACCGGCTCTACTGGTCGCAGGAGAGCAGTCAGCAGAACCCCGGGTCCATCGCGGTCGCCGACACAACCGGCGCCAACGGGGGGACGCTGAACGCGGCCGGCAGCCAGCTCGTCAGTCCCTACGGAACGGCGCTCGATCCGGCGACGGGGCGGATCTACTTCGCGGACTTCACCGGTGGTCGGATCGCCTACGTCAACATCGACAACAGCGGTGGCGGGGTCCTGAACACGGGAGGTGCGTTGGTCAACGGCCCGACCGGCGTCTCCATCGATCCGGTGACGCGGCGCATCTACTGGGCGAACATCGTGCAGGACATCGAGTGGGCGAACCTCGACGGGAGCGGGGGCGGGACGCTGAACACGAGCGGTGCGTCGACGGACGGGGTGGGCGGCGTTGCGGTCGACCGCGCCACCGGTCGCCTCTGGTGGACCAACGGGCCGCCGAGTTTGGGGATCTACTACGCCAACCTCGACGGCTCGGGAGGTGCCGCGCAGCTGGATACGACCGGCGCGCCGCTCTTTTTCCCGCGCGGGATCGCCGTCGATCACGTGTCGGGCCGGGTGTATTGGACCAACGCCAACGGGATCGCCTACGCCAACGTCGATGGCAGCGGCGGTGGCGGCGAGATCCAGTTCGACAACGAGTTCCCGAACCTCAACCTGACCGGCCTTGCGATCGACCAGCCCGCCGCCCACCTCTACTTTCCCGTCTCCTACTCGAACGCCGTGATCGGCTCCGGGCTCGACGGCAGCAACGTCGGGGAGATCGTGATGGACGGCGTGACCGTGCAGCGCCCGGCCTTCCCATCGCTGCTCAAGGTGCCGGCCGGCGCGGCTGCCCCCGGGATCAGCGGTGGTCCGAACGTGGGCTCGACGCTGAGCTGCTCGGAGGGCGATTGGGCTCCCGACGCCGTCGAGGCGTTCCGGTGGCAGGCGCCGTTCAGCTACGCATACAAGTGGACCCGCAACGGCGAGCCGATCGCGGGGGCGACGTCGAGCACGCTTGCTGCGGATTCGGTCGGCACCTACCGCTGCGAGGTGACCGGCACCAACCCGGCCGGGAGTGCGACGCAGGTGAGCGACCCGATCACCATCGCGCAGGCGACCTGCCCCGACGTCTCGGCGAAGGCGAGCGATTTCAAGCCGCGCCGCAAGCGCGCCGACCGCCCGCGGGCGCCCGGTGTGCGGGCCCGCGTCAGCGTCGGTGAGCCCTCGCGGATGGAGGTCGACGCGTCGATCTCCTGGAAGAGTGGCAGCGGCGGCAAGCGCACCGCTGACCTCGGGTCGCGCACGCTGCGCAATGACGGCCGCCGCAACCTGCCGTTCCCGCTGCCGAAGGGCATCCGCGACGAGCTCCCGGTCGGCAGCAAGGTCACGCTGAAGCTGTCGGTCGTGGCGACGCCCCTCGACGATCCCGACTGCGTGGATCCCGGGACGTTCAAGGCCGAGCTGAAGACGCGCGTGGCGATCGTCAACGACCCGGGGTAGACGAGCCGCGCGCGGCCGCTGGGCCGCCGAGCGCTCAGTAGGCGTACGCGTAGATCTCGACCCGGTAGCCGTCGGGGTCGAGGACCTGGACCCGGACCGGCGCGCCGTAGGGGTTCTCGCCCTCGAACTCGGTCTCGGTGACTCCGTCGGCGGCGAAGCGCTCGCGCGCGGCGAGGACCTCGTCGGCCGTGTCGGCCTCGAAGCCGAAGTGCGTGGTCCGGGGCAGGTGCCCGGGGGTCGTTCCTGGATCCGTGACATCGCTGAGGGCGAGGAGCGACCCGTGCCCGTCGCCGAGGATCAGCAGGTGCGCGTCGTCGTGGACGCGCTCGGTGAGGCCGAAGTGGCGGCCATAGAACTCAGCGGAGGCGTCGCGGTCGGTGACCGCAAGAGCGACGTGGTTGAGGCGCATGGGCATGGGCGCGGGCCGATTATCTCGCGACGCTGCCTCCCAGAAACGCGAACGGCCGCGGCGTCTCCGCCGCGGCCGTGGTCGCTGAGATCACGCTGCTGTAGAGCTAGCCGTTGTTCGGCGTGTTCGCGGGAGCGACCAGGAACGCCTTGCCCTGTGTGCGCTGCACGAACTTGCCGCGGCGGGCGAAGAGCTTCCAGCCGTCGGGCAGGTCGCCGGCCGGGCGCTGCAGGAAGCGGGCGAAGTTCGACGATGCGTCGACGCATGTCATCCGCTTGACGGAGATCGTGTACGGGCCCTGGGGGAGCTTGAGCTTGCCGATCGAGTCGTTGTGAAGGACGTTGAACTCGCCCGGGCAGGCGGGCGCGGCGCTGGCGCTGGAGGCGCCCGCGAGGCCGGCGACGGCGATCACGCCGGCGACGGCGAGGGACTTGAGCTTGAGGTTCATTCGGAGCCTTTCTTGAGGTGTGGGGTCAAGTAGAGGGGGGACGCTAGCAGCGCGAGTCCCGGCGCCCACCCGGTTCAACGGAGGATCTCGACGAGGAGCACCCAGGCGTTGATCACGGCCGCGAGCGTGCCGAGGAGGACGGCGGCGCCGATCCAGTAGAGGCCGCCTCCCGTCTCGGTGAGCAGGCTGAGCGCGCCGACCAGCACGGGGACGGTCGCCATCGCGCGGAGGAGATGGCGGCTGACGTGTGGCTCCCCATCGGCGCGGGCGCGGGCCCGGGTGCTCCCGTTGATCTGGAACGCCACCGCGATGAGCGTGAGCGACAGGAGCAGGAGCAGGACGCCGAGCGTTTCGATGCCGACGCCGGGCATCAGCATCACGAGGGAGACGAGGACGACGCCGAGGAGCGTCAACACGGTCTCGAGGGCGCGTTCAGGGACTCCCTGCATCTTCAGGATGCGGTCGATGTTGATCGAGGCCGCGACGAAGACCAGGCCGGCAAGTGCCGCGGAGGCTCCTGCGGAGGCGACGAAGAAGTCGGTCCACTCGCTGGGGTCGTAGGCCGTCATCCGATGGCGATCCTATGCGCAGCGCTGCTTCTCACTCCGATATCTGTCTGGGGGGTTGCGTATCGGCGAGCTTGGTTCTAGGTTCGCTTCATGGGTGGCTTTCTCGGCATCGTGGCGCGGGCAAGGATGGCTGCGATCGGAGCTGGATCCGCACTTGCGGCCCTGGTCGTTCCGGGCGACGCCGTCGCGGCGACGACGATCGGCAGCAGTCTCGCGTCGCCGGCCTCCGCATCGGCGATCGACTGCGGCGGAACCGGGGGCTGCACGCTCGCCAACCACGCCCTCGCGCCCTCCTCGACCGCGGCCGGAGGTCTCGCCTCGTCGGCGGATGGGGTCATCGTCAGGTGGAGGATCCGGATCGGTTCGAGCTCCTCGGCGATCACCCCGCGCGTGATCCGCACGGTCTCCCCTGGGACGTACACCGCGGCAGGAACCGGTACGGCCGTCACCCCTGCGGCCAACCAGATCTCGACCTACGACACGAGGTTGCCGATCAAGGCCGGCGACATGTTCGGGATCGACCAGGCGGGCGTCAGCTTCAACCGCGTCGGAGGCGGTGGCGGCTACAGCAGATGGGCGACGCCGCTGCTCGCCGACGGCGGCCCGGCCCGTTCCCCCTCCTCCATCGGTGTCTTCGAGTTGCTGATCAACGCCGACGTCGAGGCGGACGCCGACGAGGACGGCTTCGGGGACGAGACTCAGGACGAGTGCCCGACCGACGCCTCCACCCAGGGCGCGTGCCCCGACAAGACCGCTCCCGAGACGACGATCACGAAGGCGCCGAAGCGGAAGGTGAAGAAGGGGAGGGTGAAGGTCGCCTTCTCTTCGAGCGAGGCCAGTGGGACGTTCGAGTGCAAGCTCGACTCCGGCGATTACAAGGCGTGCAGCTCTCCCGCGACCTTCCGCGTCAAGCGCGGCAGGCACTCGATCCTCGTCCGTGCCATCGACGCGGCGGGGAACGCCGACGCGACGCCCGCCGAGGCGAAGTTCAAGCGCAAGCGCAAGCGGCGCTGAGCGGACGGCAGCACCGCGGCGCGCGGCGCGTCATCGCAGGCCTGCGCTGAGTGGCGGTGGCTCAGGCGGTTTCGCGGCGGCGCAGCCGGCCTCGCAGGCCCGACTTCCGCTTCTGGTCCTTGAGGATCCGCTGCGCGGCGTTGTGGCCGCTCGCCGCCATCACGCCGCCGCCCGGGTGGGTCCCGGCGCCGCACAGGTAGAGGCCCTCGAGCGGGGTGCCGTAGTGGCAGAGGTCGGGGGTTGGGCGCATGAACGCCATCTGGGCGATGTCCTGCTCGCCCTGGAAGATGTTGCCTCCCTGCAGGCCGAAGATCTCCTCGAGGTCCGGCGGAGCGAGCACCTCGCGCTCGATGATCGAGCCGGGAAGGTTGGGGGCGAACTGCGCCATGTTGGCGACGCAGGTGTCGCCGTAGCGCTCGCGGTCGCCCTCCTTCCACTGATCGGCGCGGGAGGGTCCGTACTGGGTGAACATCGTCGCGACCCAGTGGTCGGCATGCTCGCCGTCGGTCAGCGAGGGGTCGATGGAACTCGGGCATTCCAGCTCGGTGTAGGGGTTGGCGCTGGGGACGCCGCGGACGGCGTCCTGCCAGGCGCGCTCGAGGTAGTCGAGGCTCGGGCAGTAGTTGACGCCGGCGGTGAGCAGGTGCTTGGACTCCTCCTCGGTGAGGCCCTCGTATACCGGGGGTTCGCTGAGGACCATGTTCACCTTCACGGAGGCGCCGCGGGTGCGGTAGGCCTCCATGTCCTCGCGGACCTCGTCCGGGAAGTTCTCGCCGCCGGCGAGGTCGAGGATCGTCGTCTTCGGGTGGGCACCGGAGGCGACGATCGGGGCGCGGAAGGTGCGTCCGTCGGTGAGGGTGACGCCGCTGACGCTGCCTCCCCCTGTAGAGACGTCGATGCTTGCGACCTCGGCGTCGGTGAGGATCTCGGCGCCGTGGGAGCGGGCGCTGGCGGCGATGGCTTCGCTGATCGCGCCCATCCCGCCGATCACCTGGCCCCAGGAGCCGACGTTGCCGTCGAGCTCGCCGAGCGCGTGGTGCAGGAGGTTGTAGGCGGTGCCGGGGGAGTAGGGGCCGGCCCAGACGCCGACGACGCCGGTCGAGGCGATCGAGCCCTTCAGGTAGTCGTTCTCGAACAGCGAGTCGAGCCAGTCGCCGACGCTCATCGTGAAGATGCGGACGAGCTGCTGGACGTCGCGCTGGGACATCCCGGCGATCCGTCCCGCCTCGCGCAGCAGCGAGGCGACGTCCATCGGCGCCTTCGAGCCGAGGGCCGGGGGCTGGCGGATCATCATCGGCCGCACGAAGTCGGCGGCCATGAAGAGCAGGTCCTCGAAGGCGACGAACTTCTCGGCGTCCTTCTTCGAGAACTTGGCGATCGACTCGGCGGTCTTGCGCGAGTCGTCGTGGAAGATGATCGGCCCGTCGGGGGTCATCGCCGCGTAGGCGGGATCGAGCGGGTAGGCCTCGTAGCCGAAGCGCTTGAGCTGGAGGTCGGCGACGACCTTGGGCTGCAGCATCGAGACGACGTAGGAGGCGCGCGAGACGCGGGCGCCCGGCCAGACCTCCTCGGTGACGCAGGCGCCGCCGAGGATGTGGCGGCGCTCGAGGATCAGCGTGCGCATTCCGGCGCGCGCGAGGTAGGCGCCGGTGGTGAGGCCGTTGTGGCCGCCGCCGACGACGATCGCGTCGAAGTCGGAGCTACCGCCGGAGGTCGTGGCGGCCGCCCCGGGGGCACTCCCGTTGACGCTCGACAAGGTCGAATTTCCCGCGGACGTGGGTGCTGCGCTGCTCTCCATGGGAGGCAGGCTAGCAGGAACTTAGTTCAATTGACTACAAAGTCAACCAGGCAGGCCCTCAGCGGGCGGGGCACCCAGCGACACCCAGCGACACCTGAGCCGCGTCAGTGCTTGTGCCCCTTCTTTCGCTTCTTGACGACCTTCCACTCGGCGCGGGCGGGGGTGCTCTCCATGTTGCCCGCAGCGTCCGTGGAGCGGACGAGGAACACGTGCTTGCCGCGGGCGAGGTTCTTCTTCAGCGTCGGCGATGTGCAGGCCGTGAACGCGGAGCCGTCGAATGCGCACTCGAAGGTCGCGGTGGGATCGTCTGCAGTGAAGTTGAGAGTGGCGCGCTTCTTCGTCGTCTTCCCGTTGGGGCTGTTGGTGATGGTCGTCTCCGGCGGCGTCGTGTCGGGCTTGGCCGGGCACGGACCCTGCGTCGTTGCGTCGGTGGGGCAAGCGTCCTGCGTCTCGTCGCCGAAGCCGTCGCCATCGGCGTCGGGCTCGAGCTTGGCGGAGATCGGCAGCTTCATGGTCGCCGAGGCTGTGTAGGTGTCGGAGGAGCCGATGCCCGGCGCGTCCATGCGAACCCCCGTGGCGAAGCCTGTGAATCCGCTCGTGCCACACCTGAAGAAATCGTCGATGCCGCTGACCGAGTAACCGAGAAGATCGCCCGCGGCGACCGGGATGCGGGTCGCGAAATTGGGCGTGGCGTGGTCTGTGAGCGCCTCCGCGGCGCTGAGTCCGATCGTCGTGAACGAGGTCGGGCTGGCCGTGCGCCTCACCACTCGCAGGCGCATGGTCGCGGGCTGGTCTGCCGACGTCTGGGTGCTCCAGGAGGTGATCACGCCGGCGGCGGGAGCCTCGTAGAGGGCGCTCGGGGAGGTGGTCTGAACGACGGTGGGGACCGTCGGACCGCAGTTGACGTCGGGCACGCTGAGGGCCCCGACGGTCGTCGCGGCGCCTGCGGTGCCGGGGAGGGCGAGTAGGAGCGCCGACGTAAGAAGCGCGGTTCCCGCACAAGATCGCCTCATAGGAGACGACCCTAGCCTCCAGCCACACCACTGGCAAGGGCGTGGTTGCTCGGCCTCCCCACCTCGCTATTGCGCCGCCGCCCGAGGTGCCATCTATCCTCGCTCGCTATGACCGATCTTCAGGACCGAGCCAAGCAGCACCTGATGCTGCATTTCTCCGACATGACTCTCGAGCCGGAGGACATCCCGATCCTCGTACGCGGTGATGGCTGCCACATCTACGACGATCTCGGCAACCGCTACATCGACGGCCTCTCCGGTCTCTACTGCACGAACCTCGGGCACTCCTACGGCGAGGAGATCGGCGCGGCGGCGGCGGCGCAGATGGCGACGCTCCCGTTCACGACGAACTGGACGACAGCGCACCCGCCCTCGATCGACCTGGCGACGAAGCTGGCGGAGCTGGCGCCCGAGGGCTTCGAGCGCACCTTCTTCACCTCCGGTGGATCGGAATCGGTCGAGTCCGCCTACAAGCTCGCCCGCCAGTGGCACGAGGCCAACGGGGAGCCGGAGCGCAAGAAGGTCATCGCCCGGCGCGACGCCTACCACGGCACCTCGCTGGGGGCCCTGTCTTTCACCGGGATCCCGATCTGCCGGACGGCGTTCGAGCCGCCCGCCGTGCCGACCTCCCACGTCTCCAACACGAACGCCTACCGGCACCCGGCCGGAGGGGACGACGCCGGGTTCACCGAGGCGCTGCTCGAGGAGATCGAGGAGGTGATCGCCTTCGAGCGGCCGGAGACGATCGCGATGATCATCATGGAGCCGGTCCAGAACGCGGGCGGGTCGATCACGCCGCCCGCCGGCTACTGGGACGGGCTCCGCGAGCTCTGCGACAAGTACGGGATCCTGCTCGTCTCCGACGAGGTGATCTGCGCCTTCGGCCGGATCGGCGAGTGGTTCGGGGCGCAGCGGCTCGGCTCCCAGCCGGACATGATCACCTTCGCGAAGGGGCTGACCGGCGCGCACTTCTCGATGGGCGGGCTGCTGATGCACGACCGCGTCGCCGAGCCGTTCCTCACGGGCAAGGGCGACTACCTGCACGGGATCACCTTCGGCGGGCATCCCGTCGGCGCGTCGATCGCGCTGAAGGCGATCGAGATCATGGAGCGCGAGAGCGTTCTCGACAACGTGCGCGCGAACGAGCCGAAGGCGCTCGAGCTGCTGAACGGGCTCAGCGACATCCCGATCGTCGGAGACGTCCGCGGCATGGGCCACTTCTTCGCGATCGAGGTCGTCAAGGACCAGGCGACGCGGGAGGCGCTGACCGAGGACGAGGCCGGCTGGCTGCTCAAGGACGTCCTCTCCGACAGGCTCTACGAGGACGGGATGATCTGCCGCCTCGACGATCGCTCCGAGCCGATCGTCCAGATCGCGCCGCCGCTGGTCGCCGACATCGGGCTGTTCGAGGAGATCACCTCGATCCTCCGCGATGGGCTGACTCACGCGGCGGAGAAGCTCGCCGCCGGCAAGCCGGCGTAGAGGCGTAGGGGTATAGAGGCCCAGGGCCTCAGTGGCGTAGCGCGTAGGGGCCCCAGGGGTCGTTGGGACCCCGGGCGCTGCGGCGAGCTAGGGTCGATCCCGAGATGGCTGAGCGCGTGGTCGTGGTCGGTGCCGGGTTGGCAGGGCTGAGCGCCGCTGACGATCTCCTCCGCGCGGGGCACGAGCCCATCGTGCTCGAAGCGCGGGACCGCGTCGGCGGGCGGGTGCACTCGCGGTCGCTCCAGATCGGTGGGGCCGAGGCGGTTGTGGAGATGGGGGCGGAGTTCATCCTCCCCGGATGCACCGAGGTGCTCGGCCTGGTCGAGCGCTTCGGGCTGGGGCTCTGGGGCAAGGGCATGCGCTACGGCAACCGGGCGCCACGCGGGGTCGAGGTCTCCGAGGGCGCCCTCCAAGAGGCCTCGGTGCTGATCGACGAGGCGCTCCGCGAGGGGCGGGAGGGCACGGCTCGCCAGCTACTCGACGATCTGGCATTGGACCCGGGCGCGCGTGAGGCGATCATCGCTCGCGCGGAGGTCTCGGCCGCGGCGCCCGCGGACCTGGTGCCGGCGGTCGAGCTCGGAGGGCTCGCGCGGTTGAGCGATGAGCCGGCTCCCAGCGTCGCCGGAGGCAACCAGCGGCTGGCGGGGGCGCTCGCCGCCGGGCTCGGAGACCGGGTCCATCTCAGCGAACCCGTCCGGGTGATCGAGCGGAACGAACCCGGGGACCGGGCCCGGGTCCGGGTCCGCACCGACTCCGGCGAGGTCGAGGGCGCCGCCTGCGTGATCGCGGTGCCGGCGAGCGTGCTCGGGGTGAATGGGGTTCCGGGTGGGATCGAGTTCGAACCGCCGCTGCCGGTGGAGCTTGTCGATGCCCTCGCCGGGATCCAGTACGGCCACGCCGCCAAGCTCTTCGTGCCGCTGCGCCCATGCGGAGTGCCGTTGGTGCCCAGCGCGACGCTCGCGGTTCCCGACCGCTACTGGGCGTGGACCGCGACCGGCGCGGATGAGGAGGTTCAACCGGTGCTCAACGCGTTCGCCGGATCGGCGCCGGCGCTCGAGCGGCTGCGGGTCGAGGAGGGCCCGGAGGAGTGGGTGCACAGGCTCGCGGCCCTGCGGCCGGATCTGGATCTCGACCTCGATTCCGACCCCGATGGGATCGTGCTCTCGACCTGGGACGACGAGGTGTGGACCCGGGTGGCCTACTCGCTGGAGCCGTCGGCGGATGCGATCGAGCGGATGGAGGTGGGGGTCGGACCGATCACCTTCGCTGGAGAGCATGTCGCGAGGGAGATGGGCGCCCTGATGGAGGGCGCCGTCCGCAGCGGCCGTGCGGCGGCGGAGCGGGTCACGAGTCGCTGAACCGTCCCGCGGGTGGGTCGCGAGGCGAGCCGCGACCAGGGACCGCCGCCGGGTAGCCGGTACTGACTCGGGCCGGCATCCGTCCGCATATCATCGGCTGGACACGGCGCCCTCTTGCACCCGGGGCGCCGTTCGTTTCAGCTTCCGTGTTCTCGTTTCAGAGGGGAGAGACCTTGTTCAGCAGGATGCGATCGCGTTCCGGTTCCGTCATCTCGCGTGTGGTCCGGTGGACCGCCGGCGCGATCGTGGCCGGTGTCTGCTCGCCGGCGCTGGCCGCCGCGACCGACTACACGGTCAACGACGACACCAGCGGGCCCGGTCCGGCGGGCGCGAACTGCGCCACCCCGAACTTCACGGCGATCGAGGCCGGGATCGACGCGGCCGCGGCGTCGGGCGACCGGCTCCTCGTCTGCGCGGGCACCTACACCGAGCCCGACAACCAGATCCTCATCGACAAGAGCATCGCGATCATCGGCACCGGGGTCGGCCAGTCGATCATCGATGGTCAGAACGCGACGGGGATGCCGGGCGCGGGCCTGCTCCGGACGACCGACTCGACGAACGGCGACGTCACGGTTCGCGGGTTCACCGTGCAGGGCGCAGGCCAGAACGGCACCGGCGCGTCAACCGCGCGCTTCGCCTTCAACCTGCTCGGCAACGACCCCGGCTTCACGTACCTCGTCGAGGACGTGCGAGTGGTCGGCCGCGGATCCGGCGGGCGCGACTACGGCTTCTACGGGCAGAACGCCGACCAGGACGTCGTCCTGCGCGACAGCACCTTCGTCGACCAGGCCTACAACCCGATCCTGATCGAGCGGGTCACCGGCGAGGTCACCGTGGACAACGTGACCGTCGACAAGCCGAGCTACAGCACGGGTGCCTCGATCTTCGCCTTCACCCACACCGGTGACAACGTCACGAAGCCCTGGTCGTTCACCGACAACCAGATCGATGCCAACGGCACCGGTGGTGGGATCAGCGTGCAGACGGGGCTCGGGAGCATCGTCCCGGCGACGCTCGGTCCCGTGACCGTCTCAGGGAACGAGGTCAGCGACTACGCCACCGGCGGAATCGGCGTCGCCAATGTCTCCCCGGCCGCCGATGGTCTGAACGGTCGCATCAACGACGTGACCTTCGAGGGGAACACCCTGACGCCCGATCCCGCTGCGCTCGCCACGAGCTTCGGGCTCCGCTTCCAGGGGCTTGTCACCGACGCCTCGGCGACCGGCAACCGCGTCGACGGCGCCGGGCGCGCCGTGGTGGTCGAGAACGCCATCGCAGGCCACTTCCCCTCCGGCGTGGATCTCGCGTTCAACCGCTTCGGCGACAACACGACCGGCCTCTCCAACACGAGCGGCGCCGCGGTCACCGCGGAGAACAACTGGTGGGGGTGCGAGGAGGGCCCGGCCGACGCCTCCGAGGGCTGCGCGCCCGTCGTCGACACCTCGACCGGGGTCACGGACTTCGATCCCTGGATGGTGCTCGGCGTCACCGCCGCGCCGACCTCGATCGAGACCGGGGGACAGACCTCGACCGTCTCGCTGGATCTGTCAAAGAACTCCGACGGCGTCGCTCCCGCCGGGAACGTCCTTCCCGGGCCGTTCGACGTGAACCTGAGCACCGATCTGGGGACGGTCAGCCCGGCGACGGTGACGCTCGACTCCGACTACAAGGGCTCGGCGACCCTGACGTCCGGGGCGACGCCGGGAACGGCGACGGTGACGGCCGGCTTCGAGGCCGCCGATCCGACTGCGCAGGTCGAGTTCACCGAGCCGCCTCCGCCGCCTCCCGTCGAGCCCAACGACTGCGGCAACCCCGCGAAGGGGACCGATGGTCCGGACCTCTTCGAGGGCACGCCCGAGCAGGACGGCTTCGTCGGGCGGGGTGGCGACGACAAGATCAGCGGGGCCGCCACCGGGGACTGCCTGGCCGGGCAGGGCGGAGACGACCACGTCCGCGGTGAGGCTGGAGACGACAACGTCAAGGGCGGCGGCGGCGAGGACCGCGTGCAGGGCGGCGCCGACAACGACAACATTCGCGGCAACGGCGGCGCCGACTCCCTCCAAGGTGGCGGCGGTGACGACACCATTCGGGCCGGTAGCCAGGAGGATCGGGCAAGTGGAGGGAGCGGCGACGACTCTCTGCGCACCCGCGACACCTTCGCCGACATCGTCAACTGCGGCGCCGGCGACGACGAGGCGATCGTCGACCGTCATGACGAGGTCTCGCGCAACTGCGAGGACGTGAACGTCGGCTAGAGGCCCGGCCCGGCGCGCCGGCCCGGGGCTCAGGTCACCGGCGGACGAGGGCGTCCGCGGCGACGCAGCCGTTCGGGCCGGCGATCAGCGGGTTGAGCTCCACGACGCTCAGGCCCGCGTCCAGCAGGGCCGAGCCGACATCGCTCGCCGTCGCGGCCACCGCCGCCAGGTCGATGGCCTCGCCGCCGCGAGCGCCGCTGATCAGCGAGGCCCCTCGCAGGGATCGCAGCGCGGATTCCACCCGCTCCGGCGGAGCGGGGAGCGGCACCACGGCGACATCACCGAGTGCCTCCGCCCAGATCCCGCCGAGGCCGACGACGAGCGCGGGGACGACGCCGTCGCGGTGGGCGGCGACGATCAGCTCGACTCCCGGCGGTGCCATCTCCTCGACGAGAAGCTCGGCGTCCGTGGCCTCCGAGGCGACGGGGAGGGCGAGGAGGCGCGCCGCGGCGGCCTCGATCTCGGCCGGTGAGGTGAGGCCGAGCTCGATGGCGCCGAGCTCGCTCTTGTGCTGGATCGCGGCGGAGCTGAGCTTCAGGGCCACGGCCCCGCCCATCTCGGAGGCGGCTGCGACGGCACCGGGAGCGTCGGTCACCGTGTGGCCGCGCGGGACGGGGACGCCGGCGTCGCGGAGCAGGTCCTTCGCTGCCGCCTCGGAGAGCCACCCGCCCGGCTCGCCGCCACCTCCACCGCCACCGCCACCGGTACGGGTACGGGCGTCGGAAGTGGACGCGGCGGCGATCGCCCGCATCCGCCCGGGCTCGCCCGCCCGGCGTCGCAGCTCGCGAGCGCAGAGGACGGCGGTGCTGAGGCCGCCGACTGAGGCGATTCCGGCGGCCGAGAGCTCGCGGATGATCTCCTCGGAGATCAGGTCAGGGAGGGTCGAGGCGAAGAGGGGGGCCGCCGGCCACATGTCCAGGTCCCGGTCCCGGTCCCGGTCCCCCTCGCCCGCAGTCGCACCGGCGATCAGGCCCGCGCGGGTTGCCTCCCAGCCCTCGGCGGCCTCCGCGGAGAGGTCGGTGGGGGTGTCGTGGAAGAGGAGGAGCTGGTCGATCGCCGGGTCGGAGGCGACCGTCTCGACGATGGCCCGCAGCCGCTCGGTCTCAGCCCAGATCAGCGACGTGTAATCGAGCGGGTTGCCGGCCGTCGCCGCCCCTGGGAGCAACTCAGCCAGGCGCTCCCGGGTCGGCTCCGCCAGTGGCGGCAGCTCCACCCCCAGGCGCTCGGCCTCGTCGGCGGCGTTGCCCGAGTCGCCGCCGGAGCAGGTGAGGATGGCCAGGCCGCTGCGCACGGGCGCCGTTGCGAGCCCGTGGGCTCGCGGGCGGGCGCGCGGCTCGGCGAGCGCGCGGGCGAGCTCGAGAAGCTCGTGGGGGTTGCGCGCCCAGGAGGCGCCGGCCTCCTCCACCAGGGATCTGAAGACCCGCTGATCGCCGGCGAGCGCGCCGGTGTGGGCGGCCGCGGCGGCGGCCCCCGCTCCGGAGGTGCCGACCTTGAGGACGGCGACGCGGACGTCGCGCTCGCAGCAGCGCGCGAACGCCTCGGCGAGCTTGGGGCCGTCGCCGTCGGACTCGAGGAAGAGCGCGATCGAGCGCACGCCCTCGCGTTCGCTGATGGCGAGCAGCCAGTCGCCGGCGTCGCAGACGGCGCCGTTGCCGGTCGAGACGACGGTGTGGAAGCCGGTTCCACGCCGGGAGCCGAGCGCGTTGACGGCGACGTTCCCGCTCTGGGAGACCAGAGCGACGCCGCCGCCGGCGTCGCGGAGCTGCGGGCGGAGTGAATCTCCCCAGATCGCGGAGCGCTCGTGGACGCTGACGACGCCGTTTCCGTTGGGTCCGCAGATCGGGAAGGGGGCGTCGCCGTCGCCGCGTGTGCCTCCGGCGGCGAGCGCCGCTCGGCGCAGCTCGTCCTCGAGCCCGCGGCCGTCGGCGACCTCGCCGAAGCCGGCGCTGACGACGACCGCGCCACCGCAGCCGCGCCTGGCCGCGGCCTCGATCGCGGCCGGGACGCCCGCTGCCGGGATCGCGACCGCGAGGGCGTCGACCGGCTCGGGGAGGTCTGCGATCGACGGCACGCAGGGGACGTCGCGGACCGCCTCCCGGCCGGGATTGATGCCCCAGAGCGGACCCTCGAAGCCGATCCGCTCCAGGTTGCGGAGGATCGTGTCGCCGTAGGCGTCGGGGCGGTCGGTCGCGCCGAGGACCGCGATTGAGCGCGGGGCGAGGAGCGGCGTCAGGTCCACGGGAGGCCCGCGAGGCTAGTGCAGCATCCGCTCGACCCCGCGGCGCTCGAGGCCACGGGTGACGATCAGGCGCTGGATCTCGCTGGTGCCCTCCCAGATCCGGTCGACCCGGAGCTCACGGAGGAAGCGCTCGGCGACGTTGGAGCGCAGGTAGCCGCGCCCGCCGAAGGCCTGCACGCAGCGGTCGGCGCAGCGCCACGCGGACTCGCTGGTGAAGAGCTTGGCCATCGAGGCCTTGTTGTGGACGAGCTTGGGATCGGCGCCGGCGTCCGCGAGCTCGGCGACGGTGATCGTGAGGAGGCGGCCGGCGGCCGCGTCGGCGGCGGAGTCGGCGAGGGGGAAGGAGACGCCCTGGTGGTCGAGGATGCGGCCGCCGCCCTGGATCCGGTTGGCGGCCCAATCGACGGTCTCGTCGAGCAGTCGCCACATCGCGCCGACGCAGCGAGCGGCGATCGCGAGCCGCTCCTCCATGAACCAGGCGCGCTGCAGATCGTCGCCACCGCCGACGCCGCCGATCACGTCGTCGGGGCCGACCTCGACGTCACGGAAGACGATCGTCGGGTGGCCGTCGGGGTAGCTGTGGGTGAAGGCGGGGTCGTCGACGTAGTCGATCCCGGGGAGGTCGCGGTCGACGACGAAGAGCGTGGGGAGGACCTCGCCGCTGTTCTCGTCGATCAGGTTCGCCATCACGACCAGCACCGAGCAGACGTCGCCGGAGGTGACGAACCACTTCTCGCCGTTGATCCGGAAGCCGGCGTCGGTGCGGTGCGCCGTGGCCTCGATCCCCGAAGGGTCGGAGCCGGCGCTGCGCTCCGTGACCGCATAGGCATCGCGGATCTCACCGCGCAGCAGGGGCTCGAGCCAGCGCCGCTGGTGCTCGTCGCTGGCGTGCTCCCAGACGTTGTAGCCGTTGGGGATGTGCCAGTGGATCGCGTTGGTGGAGCGGCCGTACTGCTCCTCGACGAGCGCCCACTGCAGCCGCGTGAACCCCTGGCCGCCGCGGTCCGGCGAGTGGAGCGGGCCGTTCAGGCGGGCGGCGATCGCCTCGCGCTTGACATCGGCGATGACGTCGTCGGGGAGGATCCCGCCGCGCCTCTCCGCCTCTTCCTCGAGCGGGATCAGCACGTCCTCGGTGAACCTGCGGGCGCGCAGCTGGATCGCTCGGGTCTTCTCGTCGAGCTCGAATGGGATCTCGGCGAGCGCGTCGGCTGGCAGCGAGCCGGCGGGTCGGTCAGGGGACGGGTCGATTGACTTCAATGACTTGACCTCCATCGAGCGCGGACTCTAACATGAGATTGCTCGATTGACTACAAAGTCAACCGAGCGTGAAGCGTTCACCAAGTCCGTTGACCAAGTCGAAGAGGAGCACGATGGCGACCGTCACCCGACCCCCGCGCCCCGGCGCCGGAATCTCGCTGAACCTGGACCCCCGAGAGGTCGCCGAGACGCTGCAGCCGGTTGAGAGGGCGACCATGCTGCCGCCCGCCGCCTTCGCCGACCCTGCGGTGCTCGAATGGGAGGTCGACAACGTCTTCGACGGGTGGGTCTGCATGGGCCACGTCTCCGCGGTCGCCGAGCAGGGCTCGTTCCTCATGCGCGAGATCGGCCCGACGAGCGTCTTCGCGATCGGCGGCACCGACGGCTCCCCGCGCGCCTTCCTGAACTCCTGCCGTCACCGCGGCTCCCGCCTGCTCACCGAGACCGAGGGCAGCGTCCGCAAGCGCGTGCAGTGCCCCTACCACGCCTGGTCCTACGACCTCGACGGCAACCTCGTCGCCGCACCGCACATGGACGAGATCGAGAACTTCGACAAGGCGTGCAACGGCCTGATCGAGGTCCGCAGCGCCGTCGTCGGCGGGTTGCTGCTGATCGACCTCTCGGGCGTCGCGCCCGATCCCGGCGAGCACGTCGGCGATCTGCTGGCGATGTTGGAGCGCTACCGGCTGGCTGATCTCCGCGTCGGGGGCGGGGCCGTCTACGACGTCGCGGCGAACTGGAAGGGCATCGCCGAGAACTACAACGAGTGCCTGCACTGCCCGGGCGTGCACCCGGAGCTGAACGCGCTCAGCCACTACCGCAGCGGCGAGTCCACGGAGGGCGCGGGCGCCTGGTGCGGCGGTTCGATGACGCTCAACGAGCACGCCGAGACGATGGGCATGGGCGAGGGTCACGCCTCCCACCGGCCGTCGATCGCCGGGATCTCCGAGAAGGACGAGCGCTCGATCTACTACTACGCGCTGTTCCCCAACGCGCTCGTCTCGCTCCACCCCGACTACGTGATGCTCCACACCCTGTGGCCGCGCGAGGTGGGGCGCACCGAGGTCACCTGCGAGTGGTTCTTCGAGCCCGAGACGATCGCGCGCGACGACGTCGATCCCAGCGACGCGGTCGAGTTCTGGGACATGGTCAATCGCCAGGACTGGCACGTCTGCGAGCTCACGCAGCTCGGGGTCGGCGCCCGGGGGTACACGGCCGGCCGCTACTCCGCCGACGAGAGCGACGTACACGCCTTCGACACGCTGGTCGCCGAGCGTTACATGGGTGCGCTCGAGGGTGGCGCTCAGGCCAACGGCGGCGGCAACGGCGCAAGCGGCAGCGGCAACGGCAACGGCAAAGGCAAAGGCAACTGAGGAGAGGCGAGATGACGGACCGCATCGACAACCTGAAGCCCGGCAACGAGATCGCGGCGGCGCTCGGCGAGGTCGGGCTGCCGGCTCCCGTCTCCGAGCTCGCGGCCAAGGAGTGGGACGTCGTCGTGGTCGGCGGCGGGCACAACGGGCTCACCGCCGCCGCCTATCTCGCCCGCGCCGGCAAGTCGGTGCTGGTGCTGGAGCGCCGCGAGCGGCTGGGCGGGGCGGCGACGCTGGAGCGGCCCTTCGACGATCACGGGTTCGTCGTCAGCCCCTGCGCGTACGTGCTCGGCCTGCTCGACGAGGGGGTCATCGACGAGCTCGACCTGCGCGCCCGCGGCCTGCGTTTCTGGGTCGCCGATCCCAACCTCTGGGTCCCCTTCGACGACGGCACCTCCTTCGGCCAGTTCCTCGACGACTCGAAGACCCAGGCGAACCTCGAGTCGCTGGGCCTGTCGAAGGACGAGATCGACGGCTACTGGGCCTACGAGGAGCTCTTCGACGACGTCCGCAAGCTGCTCCGCAAGGGCGAGCGCGACGTCTGGCAGGGGGACTCGCCGACCCGCGCGGAGATCGAGGAGCTGCTCGAGGGTGACGAGGAGAAGATCGCGCTGGTCTTCGAGGACTCGATCGCCGAGGTGCTCGACCGCTACGTCTCCGACGAGCGGATCAAGACGGCGCTCTACGGCCAGGGGATCATCGGGACGTGGGGCGGTCCGTACGAGCCGGGCACGGCCTCGATCAAGCTCATGCACTACCAGGGTGACCTAGATGGCGGCGGGCCCGTCTGGGGCTACGTCGAGGGCGGGATGGGAATGGTCTCCTTCGCGATCGCCGACGCGGCGCGCGAGGCCGGCGCCTCGCTGGCGTGTGGCGTGCCGGTGGCGCGGGTGGATCCCGGGGAGGGCGTCGAGCTCGATGACGGGACGGTGATCCGCGCCCGGACCGTGATCTGCAACGCGGACCCGAAGGTCGCGCTGCGGCTGCTCGGGGCCGAGGCGATCGACTCCGCGGGATCGGAGGGAGCCGCCTATCGGCAGCGCCTCGAGGACTGGAAGACGCGCAGTCCCGTGGTCAAGTTCAACGCCGCTCTCGATCGGCTCCCGAACTGGACCGCGGCGCCTGGCGAGGAGTGGCCCGCGAAGGCGACGATCGACGCCTGCGGGACGATGCAGGAGGCGCAGGCCGCGTTCGAGCGCTGCGCCGCCGGCGAGCCCGCCGTCGCGTTCGGCGAGATCTACATCCAGACCGGCTACGACCCGAGCCCCGCTCCCGACGGCAAGCACCTGATGAGCGTCTTCGGCCAGTACGCCCCCTACGACATCACCGGCGGCGACTGGGACTCGGCGCGCGACGGCGTCGCCAAGCAGTTCATGGACCTGATCGGCCGCTTCGCTCCCGGCTTCGCCGACACCGTGATCCATCACGAGGTGCTCGGCCCGCCCGACATCGAGGAGCGGATCGGGCTCACCGGCGGCAACATCTTCCAGGGCGAGGTGACGCCGGATCAGATGTGGGAGGGGCGCCTGTCGGCGCGGACGCCCGTGCCCGGCTTCTACCTCTGCGGAGCGGCCACCCATCCGGCGGGGAGCGTCATCGCCACCAACGGCAAGAACGCGGCGATGGCGGTGCTGGCGGACGCCGAAGCCGACGAGGGCTGAGCGGCACCCCGGAGGCGCCCCTGAGGTGCCCTCGGCCCTTCCCTCAGCCGGCGGGCGGAGGGAGCTCGGCCGCGATCCGGTCGAAGCGGGGGACGCCGAGGCCGCTGGCGAGGTCGTAGCCGGGGCCCGCCTGCTCGCCGGGGACCTTCGGCTCGAAGGCGTTGTTCCCCTGGGTGACGTCGAAGAACGAGGCCGGCGATGACTTCTCGAGCGCGTAGAGGAGGCCGTTGACGGGGCCGAGCGGCGGTCGGCCCGCCGCGCGCTCGTTCGCGCTCAGGCGGGCGAATGCGCCGGCGAGCAGTGGCGAGGAGGCGCTGGTGCCGGCGTCGGCGAGCCACGTGCCGGCGAAGTTCACCGGGTATCCCGGGAACATGGAGGCGTGGGCGGACACGTCCGGGGTGAGCCGTTCGCCCGCCGCGCCCGGGAGTCCGGACTGGTAGGGCGGCAGCGGGGTCGCGCTCGCCGATCCGCCTCCACCCGCGCCGCCGCCACCCGAGGAGCCGAGGTAGGGGACGTCGTTCCAGACGACCTCGTCGACGCGAGCGTTCGCGGGGTCGAGCGTCAATCGAGTGCCGCCGACCGAGGTCGCGAAGGGGGACGAAGAGGGCCAGGAGACGCCGGGGCGGTTGCTTCCGTCGCAGGTGGAGCCGTCATCGCCCGCGCTCGCGAAGGTCGCGGTCCCGGCAAGGCCGAGGCGCAGGAGCATCGAGTCCATGAGGGCGGCGCCGCCCTTGGTGGAGGGCGTGCCGCCGGCGCCGACGACGTCGTACTCGCACTCTGCATAGGAGATCGAGAAGGTGTCGGGCGTCCGCTTCGCGTCGAGGAGCTGGGCCGGGGCGATGAACCAGAGGTCCGGGACGACCCATGCCTGGGTGAAGGTGAGGTGCCCGGCCGCGGGCGCCAGCGCGCGGGCGAGCGCCACGTCCTCCTGCGGCTCGGCGGGACTCGCCAGCGGGAACTTGCGCAGCTGCCCGTCGCTGATCAGCGTCCGGGTGCTGATCGGGCCGAGGCCGAAGCAGTCACCGTTCGCGGCCACGTCGGAGCGCTTGATGCCCTCGCCGACGTTCATCAGGGCGACCGACGCTCCGGCGCCGGCCGGCTGGGGGTCGATCCCGTAGGCGGTGCGGAGCTGGTCGAAGGAGTAGCCGCCCGTCGCCCGCGCCGCGGCGCAACCGGAGAAGGTGCCCTCGTTGGTGGGTCCGTCGGCGGGGGGATCCTGCCGTTGCGCGTCGCTCTGTGGAACCGCTCCGGCGTTGTTGGGAAGGCCGCGGACGTAGATGGGGACGACCTCCCGGGTGAGCGACTTCAACCGCTTCGGCAGCCGCAGCCGCCCGCCCTCGACCACGAATGCGACGGAGTTGGGGTCGTTGTCGACCTGCTTGTGGATCGGCTCTCCGAAGGCGCGTTGGAGCTGCGCGCGGGTGCCGCTGACGCGAGCGAAGACGCGCGAGGGGTCGACGCTCACCTTCAGCCCCGGGCCCAGGCGCTTCACCTCCTTGCGGAACGCCTCGCGGGTCTTGCGCGTGGCGCCGAGCTGCTTCGCCAGCGCCGGCGGCGACTCGAAGTGCCGGTAGGAGCTCGATCCCGGGGTGGTGGCGGCGTAGAACCGGGAGACCGCGGTGGCCTCGGGGCGCTCGAGGCCGAAGTAGAAGGTGATTCGCTTGGCGCCGACGTTGTCGGGCTTCGCGGCAGCGAGCGCGGTGGCCGGCGGGATGGCGAGCGAGGCCAGGGCCGCGGCGATCGCCGCGCAGGCGAGGCGGGCGCCGGCGATGCGGACGCGCGTGGCTGATGTCCGGGGTGGAAGCACGGCGCGGAAAGGTACGCGACAGCGTTGCCGGATGCGGCGGTTCGCCGCCCCTGTCGCCCGCGGAAGGGCGATCTGGTTGGTCGTCAGCGCACAGTGAACGGGGCGCTCGCCAACGTCGCGTAGCCGTCGTCGAGCATGAGGCTGGCGACGTATCGACCGGGGGGCAGCTCCCCGAGGTCGGCTCGCGTCAGCTCCAGCGAGCCCTGCGGGAGGGCGTCGACGTAGACGAAGCCGAGGTAGTCGTAGGCGTTGGGGTCCCCGGCCTTGAAGACGCCGACGTAGTCGAGCTTGTTGCCGGGGCCGTTGCGCCAGCTGACGCCGATCGGGTCTCCGGGCGCGTAGCTGGAGCGGTCGGTCTCGATCGAGGGCAGCGCGCCGGGCGCCTGCACCCAGAAGGGCGAGGAGGCGATGATCCTGCCGTCGGCATCGATCGCCGCCGCCCGGTAGGGGCCGGGGGAGAGGGTCGCGGTGCCGAGCATCGGCGCGATGTGGTCGGCACCGTCGAAGATCGGCACCGTCGCGATGGCGTCCTCGCCGTTACGGCCGCTGTCAGCCGGGACGATCCCGACGGTGCGTCCGGCGCCGGCTCCGGAGAGCGCGTAGCGGATCGTCACCCGCTCGCCTCGAGTGACGACGCGGGGGTCGGCGTCGACGAGATCGGGGGTCGGCGCGGACTCGACCTCGAAGTCGGACGCGACCGCGCGGTGGTCGGAGCCCCACGGGCTGACGCCGACCTCGACGTCGGGACCTCCCTCCTCGCCGACGAGCCTCGAGTCGGTCACCTCCGCGGGCCCCGCGGCGAGGACCCAGTCGATGCGGTCGGTCGTCTCGTCCTCACGGATGTCCGGTGGCGGCGTCCCCGGCGTCCAGGTGAGCCCGGGGGTCTCGGCGGGGTCGGGGTGGATCTCGCGGTAGGAATCGCGCAGGCCCGCGTCGGCGAGCGCCTTCGACGCCGGCCACTCCAGCGGGTAGGGGAGATCGCGGGCCTCGACGGCCTCCTCGGTCCAGTCCAGGTGCGACGGGGAGTTCATGTCGCCGACCAGGAACGTCGGTACTCCCTCCTCAGCGACGCTCGAGAGCGCTCGCGCGTAGCGCCTCGCCTCGGGCAGGCGCGTGCGGTTCTCCACGTCGAGCACCTCCTCCGCGCTCTTGCCGTTGCGGGCGAGGTTGGGGCCGTAGGGGCAGCAGGTGAGGTGGGCGTTGGCGACCGCGACGACCCGGCCGGGCTCCACCTCGACGTAGCCGACCGGGACCGCGGGCCCATTCGCCTGGACCTCGGCGGCGAAGATCGGGTAGCGCGAGATCAGGTGCAGGCTCTCCTCCACGAACGGGAGCCCCGCCGAGTCGGCGATCTCGCGCAGGTTCCCCTCGGGCTCCTGGACGCCGACGACGTCGGCTCCCGCGGCGCGGATCGCGGCGCCGATCTGGCCGGGGTCGACGCTGACGCCGCCGTACCAGACGTTGAAGGTCATCACCGTCAGCTCACCGGCCTGCCCGGGTGCCGGAGGCTCGGACTTCTCACCACAGGCCGCGACGGCGAGGCTCAGGACGGCGAGGGACGTCGAGGCGACGGTCGCGGCGAGGCGGCTTCGCATCGGGTCAACCTAGCCAAGGGTGGCCCGAGGTATGCCGTCGAGAGCATCCGACGGCGCATCCAGGGCGGCGCAGCTAGGGTCATGGCATGGCCACCGACACCTCGGCGCGGATTCTCGATGCCGCCTGCGACCTGATCGCCGAGGAGGGGCTTGACGCGGTCCGGATCGCCCGCGTCGCCCGGCGGGCGGGGGCGTCTACGTCGCTGGTGCACCACTACTTCTCGACCCGGGAGGAGCTGCTCGAGCAGGCGCTGATCCACTCCTTCGAGCGGGCGGGCGACGATCGCTTCGGGACCGAAGGGGAGGTGGCGGATGCAGCGCCGGGAGCCTCCGCGCTCGCCGAGGCGATCAGGGAGTCGCTCCCGGCGCCGGAGCAGGAGCGCGAGTGGGTGCTCTGGGTGGAGCTGTGGCTGCGAGCGATCCGCGAGCCCGACCTGCGCCCGGTCGCCAACCGCCTCTACAGCCGTTACCGGGCGTGGCTGGCCGCGGTGGTCAGGGCCGGGATCGAGGCGGGTGACTTCGACGCCGCCGCCGATCCGGAGGAGATCGCCGATCTCGCGATGGCCGTCCTCGACGGTGCCGGGGTGCGAGCGATGCTCGCGGATCCCGGGATGGACGCCGAGCGGGCCCGCGGGTTGGTCGCCACGGCCATCGCACCCCGGCTTGGCGTCGAGCCCGGCTCGCTCACCTGACGCGCCTATCCGGAGCCCCGAATCGGGGGTGAGCGCTCCTTCTCCACCCCCGTCGTGTTGGCGCTTGCGGAAGCGGTGTGGCAGGAGTAGTTTGAACGGCAGTTCAGCTTTCCGAGGAGGACCTTCCCGTGGAAGGACGGAGGCGATGAGGAGAAGTGGAGTACAGGCACGGATCTCGGCGCATGCGCCGCCGACTCCGAGCGTGCAGAGCGGGAGCGGGGGCGACCCGCGATGAGCCCGCGGCCGGCGATCGACCACATCCGCAGGCCGCAGATCCTGCGGGCGGCGGCGGAGGTGATCACCGAGCGCGGTCTCGCGGCGACGCGGATCGCCGACGTGGCCGATCGCGCGGGCACGAGCGCTCCCGCGGTCATCTATTGGTTCAAGACCCGCGAGCGCCTGCTCACCGAGGCGCTGATCGCGGACGAGGACACCTTCGCGGAGGAGCTCGATGCGCGGTTGGCGGAGCTTCCCGGCGCGCCGGCGCGGATGCGTTTCCTGATCGAGGCGAGCACCTCCGACGGCGACCTGAGCCTGTGGATCGAGCTCTGGGCACGCTCGCTTCACGACGCGGAGGCGGCGGCTGAGCGCCAGCGCCTCGACGACGCGTGGCGCGGCCGGATCGCGGCCATCGTGGCCGCCGGCCAGCAGTCGGGGGAGTTCTCCGCGGAGATCGAGCCGGAGGAGGCTGCGCTGCGGATCGCGACGCTGATCGACGGGCTCTCGGTGCAGGTGACGCTCGGCGACACCGCGGTGAGCGAGGAGCGCATGCGGCGGATCTGCCTCGACTTCGCGGCGATGCAGCTCGGCGCCGACCTCACCGCGGGCGAGGGCGCCGGCGAGGCGGTGGCGTAGGTGGGCTCCCGCGGCGATCGCAGCACCGGCAGCATCTGGGACCTCGGCAGGACGCTGACCCGTAGGCAGGCGTTGCGAGCGGGCGCCGGCGGCGCACTTGGCCTGGCGAGTGTCGGCGGGCTCGGGGCGCTCAGCGGCTGCACGGTCGAGCGCGCGATCGACCTGCCGGAGGGCGGCGTCAGCGTCAAGCCCAAGCTCGACGGCGACATCCTGATCTACAACTGGGCCCAGTACATGGACCCGGACCTGAAGAAGGGGTTCGCCGACAAGTACGGCGTCGAGGTCAACGAGGTGAACTTCGACAACCTCGAGGCGATGGTCACCAAGCTCAGGGCGGGCGGGCAGTACGACATCATCTGGCCCACCCCCGAGTACGCCTACCGGCTCAATCAGGAGGGACTGCTCGCGGAGTTCGACCGCGACGACCTGAAGAACGCCAAGGGGATCTCGCCGTTCTACGACAGCGGCTGGTGGGACCCCGAGAGCAAGCTCTCGGTTCCCTACACCTACTACACGACCGGGATCGCGTGGCGCGACGACGAGGTCGACGGGATGACCGGCTCGTGGAACGACCTCACCAACCCCGACGGTGAGGGGCGGATGTTCATCCTCGACGACTTCCAGGAGGCGATCGGGCAGGCGAACCTGATCAACGGGTTCGACCTCAACACGACCGACCCCAACGAGCTCGAGGTCTCGAAGGAGACGCTGCTGGCGCAGAAGGAGTTCGCGCGCGGGATCTCGACGAACTCGACGCAGAACCTCGTCAACGGGACGGCCGCGATCCACCAGGCCTGGAACGGGGACATCGTCAACGTTCGCAACCAGGTCGACAACCCCGAGGTCTTCCGGTACGAGACATGCAAGGAGGGCGTTCCGGTCGGGACCGACCTGATGTGCATCCCGGCGACGGCGCGGAGCCCCGGCACCGCCCTGATGTTCATCGACTGGTTGCTCGAGCCCGACAACGCGGCCCAGAACGTCGCCTGGAACGGCTACCCGCAGCCGGTCGAGGGCGGCCGCGAGGAGTTCGCGAAGCTGGTCGCGGAGGAGCCGTCGATCGACGTCGACCTCGAGCAGCTCGGCGACGGCGGCATGGAGTACCGGCTGGACAACCCCGAGGACCGGGCGCTGTGGAACCAGACCTGGACCGAGGTGAAAGCGAGCTGATGACGGGGGCGGCGGGTTGAGCTCGAAGGGCTTCTGGAGCCGGTTCCTCGTCCCCGGCGGCGTCTGGCTGACGCTGCTCTTCCTCGTCCCGATCTGCCTCGTCCTCGCTCTCTCCTTCGGCTACACCGACGACCTCGGGCGCGCCACCTACGCGTTCGAATGGGACAACTACAAGGACGCGTTCGACCCGCTGTACGTGCCGGTGCTGCTGCGCTCCGTCGGATTCGCCGTCGCGACCGCGCTGCTCTGCCTCCTCCTCGGCTACCCGATCGCCTACTACATCGCTCGCTACGGGGGCAGGCGCAAGCACATCCTGATCGCGCTCCTGGTGCTGCCGTTCTTCGTCAACTACCTGGTGCGCACCTACGCCTGGGTCGCGCTGCTGGCGGACGACGGGCTCGTCAACAGCGGCCTCAGGTCGATCGGGCTGACCGACACGGGCATCCAGCTCATCAACACGCCCTACGCGGTGATCGGCGGTCTCGTCTACGGCTACCTCGTCTTCATGATCCTGCCGATCTACGCGGCGCTGGACCGCATGGACCCGTCGCTCGTCGAGGCCGGAAAGGATCTCTTCGGCACCCCGTTTCGCACCTTCATCCACGTCACGCTGCCGCAGACCAAGCAGGGGATCCTCGCGGGCTGCGTGCTCGTCTTCCTCCCCGCTGTCGGCGACTTCGTCTCCGCGCAGCTGCTGGGCGGGCCCGACACCTACATGGTCGGGAACCTAATCCAGGACCAGTTCTTCACCGCCAACAACTGGCCGTTCGGATCGGCCCTGACCGTGGTGATGATGCTCTTCCTGTCGGTGTGGATGATCGGCTACCTGCGCTCGGCGGCACGGGAGGCCCGGGAGTCGGTGTCGGTCTGATGGGCGCCGGGTCCACCCCCTTCGACAAGCCGCGGTTCCTGCGGCTCTACACGGTCGCGGTCTACCTCTTCCTGTTCGTGCCGATCGCGGTCGTGATCCTCTTCTCGTTCAACTCGGTGAAGTCCCTGCAGTCCTTCCAGGGCTTCTCGCTGCAGTGGTACCAGGACTTCCTGCAGGACGAGACCCTCCGGGAATCGCTCTTCGTCTCGCTGCGGATCGCGCTGCTGACGATGATCTGCGCGACGATCCTCGGTACCGCGCTGGCGATCGGGCTGGTCCGCGCCCGCACCCGATGGAGCCCGGCCGCCAACGTGCTGATGCTGATCCCGCTGGTGACGCCCGAGATCGTGGCGGGGATCTCAGCGCTGCTGATCTTCTCCCAGCTCGGGATCCAGCTCTCGTTCTGGACGATCGTGCTCGCCCACATCACCTTCTCGATCTCCTACGTGACCGTCGTCGTCCGGGGGCGATTGGCCTCGATGGGCGACGAGGTGGAGCAGGCGGCGATGGACCTGGGGGCGACGCGGTGGCAGGCCGTGCGGCTGGTCCTGCTGCCGGAGCTCTGGCCGGCGATCGTCGCCGCCGGGCTGCTCACGTTCGCGCTCTCCTTCGACGACTTCGTGCTCTCGTTCTTCACCACCGGCGAGGACACGCAGCCGCTGCCGGTGCGCATCTGGTCGGCGATCCGCTTCGGCGTCTCGCCGACGATCAACGCGATCGGGACGCTGATGATGGTCGTCTCGCTGACCGCCGTTGCGGCGGCGGTCCTGATCCCGCGCCTGTTCGGGCGCAAGGAGTCCGGAATCAAGGTCCTGACGGGCCAGGAAGGAGGCTGAGGCCATGGAAGCCGGCAACGGCAACGGCAACGGGGGCGGCAACGGCGACGCAATCCGGCTCGAGCGCGTCTCGAAGCGCTTCGGCGACTTCACGGCGGTCGACGACATCGACCTCTCGATCCCCAAGGGCGAGTTCTTCTCGCTGCTCGGTCCGTCGGGTTGCGGGAAGACGACGACCCTGCGGATGCTCGCCGGATTCGAGGTTCCTTCCGAGGGGCGGATCCTGCTCGAGGGGGAGCCGGTCGAGGACGTGCCGCCCTACAAGCGCAACGTCAACATGGTCTTCCAGAGCTACGCGCTGTTCGGGCACCTCGACGTCGAGAACAACGTCGCCTTCGGACTCAAGCGCCGCAAGGTCGCCAAGGACGAGATCACCCGCCGCGTCGGCGAGGCGCTGGAGCTGGTCTCGCTCTCCAGCCGGGCCAAGGCGCGCCCCAGCGAGCTCTCCGGCGGGCAGCGGCAGCGGGTCGCGCTCGCCCGGGCGCTGGTCAACCGCCCCGCCGTGCTGCTGCTCGACGAGCCGCTCGGAGCGCTCGACCTGAAGCTGCGGCGGCAGATGCAGGTGGAGCTGAAGCAGATCCAGCGCGAGGTCGGGATCACGTTCGTCTACGTGACCCACGACCAGGAGGAGGCGCTCTCGATGTCGGACCGGATCGCGGTGATGTCGGAGGGGCGGATCGCGCAGTGCGGTGCCCCCGAGGACATCTACGAGCATCCGGCGGAGGAGTTCGTCGCCGGCTTCATCGGCATCTCGAACCTGCTCGAGGGGGTCGTCGAGGACGAGGGCAGCGGGGACGGTGACGGCATGGTGCGGATCGCGACCGGGGACCGGATTCCCGCCCCGATCCCAGGCGACTGCTCCCGCGGCGACACCGTCCAGCTTTCGGTGCGGCCGGAGAAGATCGCCGTCGACGACGAGGTCGAGGAGGGGATGGTGCGCCTGCAGGGGACGATCGAGGATCGCGTCTACCTCGGGGTCAGCACGCAGATCACCGTTGGGCTCGGCGACGGGGCGCGGCTGGTGGCGCTCGAGCAGGCGACCTACCGGGCCAGCGCGGATGATCGCTGGGAGCCGGGGATGACCGTTGCGCTCGGGTGGCATCCGGAGAACTGCCTGGTGTTGCGGTAGGGGTGGTCTTGGCCGGCGGGCGGGCGCCGGGGGTGCGCACACCGGGCGGCCGCTTCCCGGGTTCGGCGGGCGGGTGCCGGGGGGTGCACCCCCGCCTTAGCTCCTCGCTTCGCTCGGGAAGGCGGCGGGGGCACACCCCCCGGCACCCGCCCTCGCGCTTGCGGCGAACCGGGATGTGGTCGCTTGGGCTCGGTCTAGAGTGAGGGGGGATGGGTCCTGGCGCGAGCGCGAGTCTGAGCGGGAAAGTTGTGTTCATCACGGGGGCTGCGCGGGGGATCGGGGCTGCCGTGGCGCGGGAGGCGGCTCGGCGGGGGGCTCGGGTGGCACTCGCGGGGCTCGAGCCGGATCTGCTCGCGGACGTGGCCGCCTCGATCGGGCCGGGCACGCCGCACTACGAGTGCGATGTCACCGACCTCGAGTCGGTCCGGGCGGCGGCCGAGGGCGCGGCGGCGGACCTGGGGCGCATCGACATCGTCCTCGCCAACGCCGGGATCGGCACCTACGGGACCACCGAGAAGGGCGACCCGGAGGCCTGGATCAGGACGATCGACGTCAACCTCAACGGCGCCTACCGAACCGTCCACGTGACCCTGCCTCACGTGCTCGCCACCCGCGGCTACATCGGCGTCGTCGCCTCCACCGCCTCGTTTGCGCCGATGGCCGGGATGTCGGCCTACAACGCCTCCAAGGCCGGCGTCGAGGCGTTCGTGCGGGCGACGCGGCAGGAGGTCGGATTCCGTGGCGTCGACGTCGGATCGATCCCCCCGGGGTGGATCGACACCGATCTCGTCCGCGGCGCCGAAGCCGACCTGCCGAGCTTCCGCCAGGCGCGCTCGAAGATGCCGTGGCCGCTGCGCTCGACGGTCTCCGTCGAAGTCTGCGCCCGGGCGATCGTCGACGGGTTCGAGGGGCGGAGGGCGAGGGTCTACGTGCCGCGCGGGATCGCGCTCCTGTACTGGCTGCGCAGCATCGTGACCAGCGGCGCCGTCGAGCGTGGGATGACCAGGGACGCATCGACGTCGGTGCCGCAGATGGAACGCGAGATCGAGGCCCTGGGGCGTTCCGCGGCCAGCCACGTGAGCCCGGTCAACGGGCCCCGCGGGGGGAGTGGGCCGGAGGAGGGGACGCCGGGCGAAACAAGCGCGGTCCGCCCGAGTTAAGGCTTCGGGACCGATTGACGATGGAGTGCGCACGGATGAAGGCGAAGTTGGGATGGATGGCGACGATCGTGGCCGCATTGGGCCTGGTGATGGCGCTCGCCGTCACGGCCGTGCCCGCATCCGCCCAGGACGCGCTGATCTGCCGCAAGCGTGACAAGCAGGGCGACAAGTCAGGCGGGGTCACCCGCCTGAAGGGCAAGAAGGGGCAGAACTACAACGCCGGGGACGGCAACGACACCCTCTACGGGACGCCGGGAGACGACATCCTCAACGGCGGCCGCGGCAACGACAAGGTCTACGGGATGGGCGGCAACGACGTCGTCTGCGGCGGCCTCGACAACGACAAGCTCGAGGGCGGGGAGGGCAACGACCAGGTCTACGGTGAGGAGCAGAACGACCTGCTCATCGGCGGCCCCGGCAACGACTACATGAACGGCCAGGCCCAGCGCGACCGGATCCTCGGCTACGGGGAGGAGGGTGGCCAGTACGTCGCCGACGGCAACGATTTCATCGAGGGCTCCTTCGACCGGGACGTGATCACCGTCGGCGGCTTCGACATCGCCTACGGCGGCGCCGACAACGACACGATCTACTCCAAGGACGTCGCCGAGGGCGTCGGCGCGGAGCGACTCGACGGCGGGCTCAACAACGACGTGATCTACGGGTCCTCCTTCGACGACAAGCTGCTCTGGGGGGATGCCGGCGACGACATCCTGCGCGGCGGCGGCGGTGCCGACACGCTTCGCGGCGGCAACAACGACGACAGCCTGTTCGGCGACGACGGCGCCGACGAGCTCTTCGGCGAGCTCGGCAAGGACTCCCTATCGGGGGGCAACGACTCCGATGTGTGCGATGGTGGAGAGCAGGAAGACCGCTACGACGACACCTGCGAACGGAGAGTGGACGACAAGTGAAGACCCGTGTGACGTGGACGACCGCGCTTGTCGGCGCAATTGCCCTCACCCTCATCGCAGCCCCGGCTGATGCCGCGGTCAGGTTCGTGCCGGTCGATGCGGCGATCTGCAAGAAGCGCAACTCGCAGGGCACGGGCAAGAGCGAGGTCACCCACCTCCCGAACAACAAGAAGAACAAGTACAACGGCGGCGACGGCAACGACAAGATCTACGGCGGCAAGAAGGACGACATCCTCAACGGCGGCCGCGGCAACGACATCGTCTTCGGCGGCGGCGGCAACGACGTCGTCTGCGGCGGGGTGGGCAACGACAAGGTCTACGGCGACGAAGGCAACGATCGCGTCTTCGGTGAGGAGGACAACGACTTCCTCGACGGCGGCGTCGGCAACGACAAGCTCAACGGCCAGGCCGGCATCGACAAGCTGATCGGATACGGCAAGTCGAAGGGCGCGTTCGTCGACAACGGCGTCGACCTGCTCGACGGAAGCTTCGAGGCCGACGTCCTGATCGCGGGCGGAGCCGACACCCTGATCGGCGGCTCCGAGAACGACGTCCTCTCGTCGAAGACGCCCGACATCGGCGTCGAGAAGATGGATCAGCGGATCGGCAACGACTTCCTCGATCACCGGCTCGGAGGCCGACGACAAGCTGCTCTACGGCGACATCGGCGACGACACGATCCGCGGCGGCGATGGCGACGACAACCTCGACGGCGGCGGCGCCGACGACAACCTCTCCGGCGGCGGCGGCACCGATGTCTGCGACGGCGGCGACGGCAAAGACAGCGCCGACGACTCCTGCGAGCGGACCCAGAACATCCCGCGCATCCTGTTCTGATCCTCGAGCACCCTGACACGCTTCCGAGGGCTTGCGCGCTAACGGCTAGATGCTTGATTCCACGAACTCAGGCGACGTAGTCGACCAGGGCCCGGCTCGGACGCCCGAGCCTGTGGTCGAGCGAGATGCAGGCAGCGAGGGGCAAGAAAGACGAGCGCCGATCCGTGCGCCGAGGGCAGCGGCGCCCTGTTCCAAGGGCTCGGCGACGCCAGCGGTGCTGGAGCCCTGACCAGCGCATCGTCAGCCCATCGTCAGGAGCAGGGTGACTTAGACCAGCATGCTGGTCTCCGTCACCCCTGGTGGAGCGCTGGTGCGCCACCCACGGGACGTGGGGTGATTCAGTCCCGCATGCTGGGGTCTCCCCGTCACCCCTGGCCGCAGCGAAGTCACCCACGGGACGGGGGTGATTCAGACCAGATCTCGGTTCCGTCACCCTGGCGGAGCGCTGGAGCCCGCGGGAGGTTCCGATGGCAGGGAACCCGTGGAATCACTCATCTGGGGGTTAGGGAAAGGGGCCTCGCCGCGGGAGGCGCGTTCCGCCGCCTCCTCCATGTCGCGGCGGAAGTCCGGGTGGCAGATCTTGCGCCAGCGCGAGGCCGCGTTGGTGGACGGTCTTGCCCTCGAGCTCGGCCGCGCCGTACTCGGTGACGATCACGTCGACCTGCAGGCGCGGGGTGGTGATCACGGCGCCGCGGTCGAAGTAGGACGATCTCGTGGAGCGCAGGCGGCCGCCGATCTCGACCGTCGCGGAAGTAGAGCAGGGAGCGGTCCTCCAGCTCGAGCCCGGAGCCCGCGGCGAAGTCCTCAGGGCTGCCGATCCCGGAGAACTGACGAGCGTTGATGGTGTCGGCGACGACCGGGTCGGCGTACGTCGACGCCGAGGGCGCCGTTGATGAGGACGATCTTGCGGGTTGCGATCACCTCGGGGGAGCTGACGACCTCGACCGGCAGGAAGGCGACCTCCTCGTTGCCGTCGGTCGTAGGCGTAGAGGTCCTCGGAGCCAAACGCGAACGTCGTCACCGAGAGCCCGTCGAAGACTCCCTTGCGGTTGCTGACGGCACCCGACTCGTGCAGGCGCATGAGCCCGTCGGTGAACATCTCGGAGTGGATGCCGAGGTCGTCGGCTTCACTCGGCGAGGATCGTCGCGGATCACGGAGGGATCGCGCCGATGCCGGTCTGCACGGTGCAGCCGGACTCGATGAACGAGGCCGCGTGCTCGGCGATGCGGCGGTCCGTTCAGTTTCCGGCTCGATCGCCGGCATCGCGAGCGGTCGCGCGTCGGTCTCGATCACGACGTCGGCCTGATCGACGTTGATCCGATGCGGGTACTCGGGCGGTAGCCCGGCGGTCCGCGGATATCCGCTGGAGGCCGAGGACGAGCAGGCGGTCGGGATCCTCGCCCGGCGCGCAGTAGCTCCCGGATCGAGCCGCCCGCGTGCAGCGACAGCGAGCACCAGCCGTCGGCGTCGGGAGCCGAGGTGACGGTGCACATGACCCGCGGACGCTCGCGTTCGTAAAGCGGGGCGAAGCGGCGGAAGTCGGCGGGGGCGAAGCCGATGTTGCCGCCGGCGTCGCGGATCGCGCGTTCGAAGGGTCCGAAGAAGCCCGGACAGCATGTGCACGCCCTCGCGGGTGAACAACTCGGTGCCGACCGCCAGGAGCGCTCCGTAGACGTGGAGCTCCTCCCAGTCGTCGCGGCGCTCGCCGAGGGCGTAGAGGAAGTCCGGCGGCTGCCCGGGTCCCAGCGGCAGGCCGATCGCGTCGGTGGGCCGCACGAGGGCGGCGCGTGGCCTCCGCCGCGTCCAGCTTCGCGGTCATGGCCGCAGCCGGCCCCGCCCGGCCGGGCGGGGCGCCGTGGTTGGGCCGGGCGGCGTCGCCCCCTCAGCGGGGCATCGCGGCGCGGAGTCCGAGCACCCGCTGCACCGAGGCCTCGAAGTCGGCCTGGTCGAGCTCCCCCTCGCCAAGCGCCTCGGCCAGGACCCCGCCCGTCCCTGCGGGCGGTGCGCCAATCCCCGTAGAGGAGCACGTCGGAGCCTGCCGCCGCGGCGCGCAACGCGACCTGCTTGCGGCTGCCGGAGGAGAGCACCGCCTGCGCGTCGAGGCTGTCGGTGACGCTGACTCCCTCAAAGCCCAGCCGGCCGCGCAGCTCCCGCGTGGCGACGGCCCGGCTCAGTGCCGCCGGCTCGCCGCCGAACGCCGTGTAGCGGGCGACGCTCAGCATCACGAGCTCGCCTCCGTCGTCGATGAACGCGCGGAACGGCGCCTCGTCGACGCGCCGCAGCTTCGAGCGGGAGACGTCGATCTCCTGCGGGGCGAAGTCGGTGTTGACATCAGCCGCGCCGAAGCCCGGGAAGTGCTTCGCGGTGGCCGCGACACCCTCGTTGCGGAGTCCCGCCGCGAACCCGTTCACCGCGGTTTCGATCACCGTCGTGGGCCGGCCGCCGAAGCTCCTGCCCTCCTGGGAGATCGCCGAGCCGGGGCGGCCGACGTCGAGCACCGGGGCGAGGTCGACGTTGACGCCGACCTTGCGCAGGAGACGACCCGTGGCGCGGCCCTGTCTGGCCGCGAACCGCGTGCCCCGCTCTCCCATCTCGGCGCCGGACGCCGACGGCGGGCCGTCGATGCGCTCGACCGCGCCCCCCTCCTGGTCCGTCATCACGGCGAGGGGCGCGTCGAGGCCCTGCGGCCGCGGGATCGACTGCAGATCCGCGACGGCGTGGCGAAGCGCGCCCTTTCCGGCGACGTTGTCGGCGAAGATCACGACCCCGGCGATCCTTCCCTCGCGAACGAGCTTCCGCAGGCCCTTCGGCGCCTCCGTCCCCTCGAAGCCGGCGACGAGCCGCTGGCCGGCGAGCTGGGCATCGCTGAGCCCGCCGGGCAGCGGCTTCAGCGTGAAGGGGGCCGACTCCTTCTCGGCCGGCGGATCGGTGGCCGGGCTGTCATCTCCGACGAGCGCCCCGGTGGCGAAGGCGGCGGCGGCGAGCAGCGCGGCGACGATCACGGCCGCGCGGCGGCGGCGCCGGCGGATCCGGGTCCTGCGAGCGCTCTCGCGCCGGCGTCGCGGGTGGCGATCATCGGCCGCCACGAGTCGCGACCGCGGAGCCGACCTCGAGGTGCAGCTGCCGTCGCGGCTTCGGCGCCCGGCGGGGGCGCTGCTCCATCTCGGCTTGGCGAACAGCATCTGCACGTCCCGGATCCTGGGGTTTCGGCGAAGCCGGCCCCCGCTGAAGGCGAGGTAGAAGCTCCACGTCCGGCGGAAGCGTTCGTCGTAGCCGAGCTCCTCGAGCCTCTCCGTCGCCTTCTCGAACCTCTCGCGCCATGCCTGCAGGGTCAGCACGTAGCTGGCTGAGATGTCCTCGAGGCCGATCGTCCGCAGGTCGGTCCTCTTGGCGATGCTGCGCTGGATCGAGGAGACCGAGGGCAGGCAGCCTCCCGGGAAGATCACCTGGTTGGCGAAGCTCTTGGTCCGCTTCTCGGTCTCGTAGGCCGAGTCGTCGATCACGATCGCCTGCAGGAAGAAGAGGCCGTCGGGTTCGAGCAGGCGCGAGCAGTGGCGGAAGTAGGTGTCGAACCACTCCCAGCCGACGGCCTCGATCATCTCCAGCGAGACGACCTTGTCGAAGGTCCCCGTCAGGTCGCGGTAGTCGGAGTCGAGCACGGTGACGAGATCCTCGAGGCCGGCGGCGCGTACCCGCGCCAGCGCGTACTGCTGCTGCTCCCGCGAGATCGTCGTCGTCGTCACCCGGCAGCCGCGACTGGAGGCCGCGTGGACGGCGAGCCCGCCCCAGCCGGTTCCGATCTCGAGCAGGTGGTCGCCGGGGCCGAGCTCGAGCGCGTCGCAGATCCGCTCGAGGCGACGGCGCTGCGCCTGCTCGAGCGTGTCCGTGGGGCTCTCGTAGTAGGCGGACGAGTACATCATCGTCTCGTGGTCGAGGAAGAGCTCGAACATCTCGTTGCCGAGGTCGTAGTGGCGGGAGATGTTGCTGCGGGCGCCCGAGCGCGTGTTCAGCATGCCGATGGTGTTGAGCCGCTGGAACGGCAGCAGGAAGGGAGCGAAGAAGCGGCGCACCGGGTCCGCCTTGCGGATGTCGCGGGCGACGATCCTCAGGAACGCGGGCAGGTCGTCGGTCTCCCAACCGCGGACGGCGTAGGACTCGCCGAGCGCGATGCTCTTCGAGCGGCAGAGCTTCGCGTAGATGCCGGGGTCGTTGGCGACCACGCGCGCGCGCAGGTGGGGCGGGGCCGAGGGCGGCCCGAAGGCGAGCGTCTCGCCGCCGGGCCAGCGCTCCTCGAGCTCGATGCAGCCGGCGGAGATCCGCCGCATGATCGCGTGGACGATTCGGCGCCAGGGTTCACGCGCGCCCTCCTTGCGGGTGCCTGTCCGGGTTTCGGTCCGGGTGACTGAAGTAGGGCGCTCCCTTGAGCTTCAGCTTCGCGGCGTTGAGGTAGATGCGAGCGATCGTGGCGATCGTCATCGGTGGATATCGAAGCAGGAGGCGGCTCATGTATCTAGGGCTGATCTCGCGGCGGGCGAGCGCGATCGACGCCTCGAAGACGATCGCCCCGGCCTCGCGGTTGCGGATCGAGACGCCGAGTCGCTCACCGGGCGCGCTCGCGCTCCACTCGTAGGTCTGCTCCATCGGCATGAACGGCGAGACGTGAAGGCGCTTGTCGAAGTCGCCGCGGAGGCCGCCGCCGGCGTCGTCCGCGGTGAGGACGTAGGGGCGGCTCTCCCCCCAGGGTGTGTTCGTGACGTCGGCGATCATCGCCTCAATGCCGCTGCCGGGCTCTGCCCCGTAGAGGTAGTAGAAGGCGACCGGGTTCATGCCGACGCCCCAGTAGCGCGGGTTGGCCAGCATCAGCACGGGGCCCGCGGGACGGGAGCCGGCGCGCTCGGCGACGAGGTCGCGGGCGGCGTCTGCGAGTGGCACCCGCGGATCTCCGAGGTAATCGGAGCGGCGGACTCGCGCCGGAGCCCGCCGCCGCGCCGACCAGAGTGGGACTTGGTCGAGCAGCTCAGGGAGCTCGGCGAGGTCGAGCAGCGGCATGAAGACGCGGTAGCGGAAGGCGTGCTCCACCGGGGAGGTGCGGCGGTGCGACACCCAGCCCTCGTAGATCCCCGAGCGCGGAGCCGGGCTTCCCGGGTCGACGGTGCCCGTTGGGCTCGCGTCGGGAGAGAGAGTGTGGTCTGTGCCCGGGCGCGGCGGGGGAGCGAGCGCCGGGTTCACGTCGCCGCCACGAGCGATCGCGCCCCGATGTCGTTGCCGTGATGGATCAACCCGGGCCCGCGGCCGCCGAGCATCTCGGAGACGCGCAGCCCCGACCAGGCGCCGTCCTCGTGGAAGCCCCAGCGCCAGTAGGCGCCGCAGAAGTGGACGCGGTCGGCGCCGCTGATCTCGCGCCAGCGCTCCTGCGCGGCCATGCCCTCGACCGTGTAGACGGGGTGCGCGTAATCGATGACCCTGATGATCTTGGCGGGGTCGATCGCGTCGGACATGTTGAGCGTCACCAGGTAGCGGCGGTCGGTCTGCAGCGACTGCAGGCGGTTCATGTCGTACGTCAGCGTGGAGCGCCCGACTCCGTTCGCCGACCCGTTCAGGTGGAAGTTCCAGCTCGCCCAGGCGGCCCGGCGCCGCGGCATCACTCCGGTGTCGGTGTGCAGGACCGCCTCGTTGGGTTGGTAGGGGAAGCTCGAGAGGACCTCGCGCTCGAGCGGGGAGGCGTCGGCGAGCATCCCCAGCGCCTGGTCGGCATGGCATGCGAGCACGACCTCGTCGAAGCGTTCGCCGCCGCCGCGATCGTGATCGGTGACGATCTCGACTCCGCCCTCCGGGCCGGGCACCCGCCGGACGCAGCGGACGGGTGTCCGCAGGCGGATGCGGTCGGCGAACGGGCGCGTCAGCGCCTTCACGTAAGTATGTGAGCCGCCGGTGATGCAGCGCCAGCGCGGGCGGTTGCGGAGTTGCAGCACCCCGTGGTTGTCGAAGAACGCGGCGAGGAACGTGGCCGGGAAGGTCCACATCTGCTCGGGATCAGCCGACCAGACGGCGGAGGCCTGGGGAACGATCAGGCGCTCGACGAAGTAGTCGGAGTAGCCGCCCTCGTGGAGGAACTCCCGCAGCGACGGAGCCGATGCCGGATCCCCCTCGACGAGCAGGCTCCGCGCCTCGCGGTTGAAGCGGACGAGGTCGGAGAGCATGCGGATGAACCGCGGGTCGGCGAGATGCGAGGGACGGGCGAAGATCCCGCGCGCCCCGCGGGCCGCCCACTCGAAGCCGCCGCGCCCGTCGGAGACGCCGAAGCTCATGTTCGCTGGCTGCGTGGCGACGTCGAGCTCGCCGAGGATCCGCTCGAAGTTGGGGTAGTTGCGGTCGTTCATGACGATGAAGCCGGTGTCGATAGCGACGATGCGCCCGCCCGGCTCCTCGACCTCGATGGTGTTCGTGTGGCCGCCCGCGTAGGCGCCGGCCTCGAACACGGTCACCTCGTGCCCCGCCCGGCGCAGCTCCGCGGCGGCGACGAGGCCGGAGACGCCGCCGCCGACGACGGCGATGTGGCGCCTGTCGCTCACTCGTTCAGTTCCGGAGCGGGACCCGGAGCGGGGAAGGGTGAGGGCTCGGCGAGTCGCTCGCGGAGGCCGTTGCGCGCCTTGTCGCCGATCCGGCGGAACAGCAGCCGCATCGGTATCTCCAGCAGCCGGGCGGCGCCCTTCATCTGCAGGTCGGCGTCGTAGGTGACGAGGGTCCCACCGCCGGGGCGGAGGTCGAAGGTCATCTCGTCGAGGGAGACGAGCGATGAGGTCTCCGATCGGAGCAGGATCCTCCTCGGGGCCTCGATCTCCATCGTCTCGTAGACCATGGTCGTCTCCCTGCCCATGAACTCGGAGACGACCTCGTAGCGGGCGCTGGGCCTCAGCGGCTCACCGCTGAGCAGGCGAGCCCGGGGGATGCCGGGATCCCAGTCGGAGACGTTGCTGAACTCGGCCAGGTAGACGAAAGCGTCCTCGCGGTTCCAGGAGGTCTCGACTGATGCGACGTAGCGGGCCATCTTGGGAGTTCCTTTCGCGCTTCCGGCGCTTCCGGATCACCACCAACCTCGTCGACCTCGTCGCGCCCCGGGCGTGCGGGTTATCCTCGCGGCGATGGCCGATCCCCCCGACTTCGCCGCCGGACGGGAGCTGGTCTCGCGCGCCTACGAGCACGCTGAGCGTGCTCACGGCGGCCCCGATTCGACCGACGACACGACGATCGACCATCCCGTCGCCGTGGCGCGGTTGCTCGACGAGGCCGGCTTCGGGGACGAGGTCGTGGCGACGGCGCTGCTGCACGACGTGGTCGAGGGTTCGACGCAGGGGATCGACCGGATCCGCGAGGGCTTCGGGGACGAGGTCGCCGGCTACGTCGAGGCCCTGACCGAGGACGAATCGATCGCCGAGTACTCGGCCCGCAAGGCCGAGCACCGCGCCCGGGTCCTCGGGGCGGGGGCGGTCCCCGCGTCGATCTACGCGGCGGACAAGCTCGCGCGCGTCCGCGCCTACCGGGAGAGCGGGGAGGACCCCGGCGAGGAGCGGCTCGACCACTACTGGGACACGCTGCAGCTCTTCACCGCGCGCCGCCCCGAGCTCCCGTTCCTCTCCGAGCTCGCCGCCGAGCTTCCCGCGCTGGAGCGGGCGCTCGACGAGGCGGCCGGCGCCTAGCCGAGCTCCTTCGCCATCTGCCGCTCGACCGCGGTGGTCATCACCTGACCGAAGCTGGCGAGCACCGCCTCGGAGGCGAGCGGGCGCAGCCGCTCCAGGGCCCCGGCGGCGGCGGCGAGCGCCTGGTCGCTCGGCTCGGAGCCGGCGCGGATCGGGTCGAGCACGTCCTTGACGAAGAGCCGCACGAACTCGCGCGCGACCGCGGTCGTGTGCTTGTTGATCGATTCGCCGACCGCGAGCGCGTGCTCGAGCGGGATCCCGAGCGCGACGAGCTCGCGGCTCGCGCGCAGCAGCGTCGGCGAGGGCACCTCCCAGGTGCCTTCGCCGATCGGCCTCAGCGCGCCGATCCGCTCCGCCTTCGCAACGAGCTTGCGGTCGAGGGGATCGCCGAACGTGTCGCCGAGCTCCGCCTCGGTCACGGCCTCCGGCTGCTCGGTGCCGAACGGCTGCAGCAGCAGGCGCTCGAACTCGAGGGTCTGCTCGGCGCCCCCGGCCGAGCCGAGGTGCAGGAGGCGCTCGATCGACTTCAGGTTGAAGCCCTGTCCCTGCATGTCTTGGATGAGCCGGATCCGGGTTACGTGCTCGGACCCGTAGTAGCCGGTCCGTGATCTCACCTCCGGCGGCGGCAGCAGCCCCCGCGACTGGTGGGCGCGGATGTTGCGCGCCGTCATCCCCGTCTCGCGGGCGAGCTCGTCGATCGTCAGATCCATCTCATCGCTCGCTGCAGTGTCTGTCGCCATTCCTGGAGCCTATGCCATTACGCCACCGTCCCGTGTTACATGGAAGCGTCGCCGGACCCGTGCGGGCCGGAGCGCTAGCGTCGCGGCGCATGGCGGAGCGGCTCATCGTCGACGGGATGAACGTCCTCGGGTCCCGTCCCGATGGCTGGTGGAGAGACCGGGCGGCCGCGATGGAGCGGATGACGCGGCGGTTGGCGGGCTTCGCGGCCCGCGAGCGGGTCGAGCTGGCGGTCGTCTGGGACGGGCGCCCGCACGCGCGCGTCGCCGCCGCGGGGGAGGGGATCGAGGTGCGCTTCGCGCCGGGCGGGCCGAACGCCGCCGACCGCGAGATCGCGCGGATGATCCGCGCCGACCCCGAACCCGGTGGGATCACCGCGGTGAGCTCGGACCGGCGGCTGCGGAACTCGGTGAAGGCGGCCGGGGCGGCCGGGATCGGCGCCGGCGAGCTGCTGCGGCGCCTGGAGGCCTCCGAGGGTGCCGGGCCGGGATCGCCCGGTGAGACCCGGTGACCCGGTGAGACCTGGTTAGACCCGGTTAGACCTGGTGAATAGGATCGGCGGATGGGAAAGCTGGCGCTGATCGGGGGCCATTCGATCCTCGGGAGCGAACCCGCGGGGGGCTTCGAGCCCCGGGACGTCGAGACGAACCGGGGCTCCGTGCGCGCTCACGAGCGCGACGGGGTCGTGCTCCTGCAGCGCCACGGCTTCGACAGCTACACAACCGCCGCCCGCATCGATCACGCTCGCAACCTCGCGGCGCTGCGCGAGCTCGGCTGCGACCGCATCCTCGGGATCTCCTCGGTCGGCGGGCTCAAGCCCGACTTGGGCGTCGGCACGTTCGTCTGCCCCGACGACTTCATCGCCCTGCACCTGGGGCTGTCGCTGTCGACGGAGCACGGCGGCGAGCGGGTCCCCGGATTCGACCCTCCCTGGCGCGCGGCGGTGATCGACGCCTGGGCCGCCGCGGGCGGTCCGCCGTTGCGCGACGGCGGCGTCTACTGGCAGGCGATCGGCCCTCGCTTCGAGACCCCGGCGGAGATCCGCTTCATCTCCCCGCACGCCGACGTGATCGGGATGACGGCCGCCTCCGAATGCATCCTCGCGGGCGAGATGGGGATCCCGTACGCCTCCGTCTGCATCGTCGACAACCTCGCCAACGGCGTCGCGGGCTCCGAGCTCAGCGTCGCCGATTTCGAGGCGGGCAAGGAGCGCAACCGCGAGCTGCTCCTCGACGCGCTTGACCGCGTCTCGGCAGCGCTGGGGGAGAGCGGCGCGAGGGCGGGCGCCTGATGGCGGGCCTGGTCGTCGAGCGCACGAGCCTTGACGGCACCGAGGTCGGGCTCCGGGTCGGCACGGACGGCCGGATCGCGGAGATCGGCCCCGGCGTTCGCGGCGCTCCCGGCGAGGAGCTCATCGACGGCGCCGGCACCGCGCTCCTGCCCGGTTTCGTCAACGGCCACACCCACGCCGCGATGACACTCTTCCGCGGCTACGCCGACGACCTGCCGCTGATGGAATGGCTGCAGGAGCACATCTGGCCGGCGGAGGCGAAGCTCGACGCCGAAGACGTCTACTGGGGCACGCGACTCGCCTGCGCCGAGATGATCCGCACCGGCACGGTCCGCTTCTGGGACATGTACTGGGAGCCCGAGGCGACGGCCCGCGCGGTGGCTGACGCCGGCCTGCGCGTGACCATCGGCGCTCCCCTGATCGACCGGATGGATCCCGCCGGCCTGCCGAAGCTGCGCGAGGACGCGGCCGCCGGGCTCGAGGCCGCCGCGTCGGTCGGCAGCGACCTCGTGACCGCCTCGCTCGCCCCGCACGCGATCTACACCGTCTCGACCGACTCGCTCGAGTGGATCGGCGCCGAGGCCGAGCGGCTCGGAGTTCCGATCCAGATCCACGCGTCGGAGACGAAGGGCGAGGTCGACGACTGCGTTCGCGCGCATGGGGTCCGGCCGGTCGAGCTGCTGGACGGGCTGGGGATGCTGGGCGAGCGCACGCTGCTCGCGCACGCCGTCTGGCTCGACGAGCGCGAGCGGGAGATGATCGCGGCGGCTGGAGCCACCGTCGTCACCAACCCGGTGGCGAACATGAAGCTCGCGGTGGGCGCCGCGTTCGACCTGCCCGCGGCACAGCGTCTGGGGATCCCGGTCGGGATCGGCACCGACGGTCCCGGCTCGAACAACTCCCTCGATCTGCTCGCCGACGCCAAGCACCTCGCGCTCCTGCAGAAGCACACCGCAGCCGACGCCTCGGTCGCCGCCGCCGAGGAGGTCCTCGCGATCATGACCGGCGCGCGAGCACCCCTGCTCGGCGCGTCGGCGCTCACGGCGGGCGCTCCGGCCGACTTCATCCTCGTCCGCACCGAGTCCCCCGAGCTCGGCATCGGCTCGCTCGCGGCCGGCCTCGTCTACGCGGCCTCCGGCGCGGTCGTCGACACCACCGTCGTCGCGGGCCGGGTGCTGATGCGAGGTGGTGTCGTCGACGGGGTCGGCGAGATCCTCGCGAAGGCGCGTGAGCGGGCCGTCAGGATCGGGGTGCGCTGATGGGCAAGCGGGACGAGAAGGAGGCGAAGCAGGTCCGGGCCGCGGGCGGTCTGATCGTGCGCGAGGGCAAGGGCGGCAGCGAGATCGCGCTGGTCCACCGCCCGCGCTACGACGACTGGTCGCTGCCGAAGGGGAAGCTGGACCCCGGGGAGAGCTTCGAGGCGGGAGCCCTGCGTGAGGTCCAGGAGGAGACGGGGATGCGGTGCGAGCTCGGCGAGGAGCTGAGCCCGGTCCGCTACCGCGACCGCAAGGGACGGCGCAAGATCGTCCGTTACTGGCGGATGACCCCGCTCAGTGGTGAGGACGGCGAGTTCGAGGTCAACGACGAGGTCGACGAGCTGCGCTGGCTCTCACCGAAGCAGGCCCGCAAGCTGCTCGACTACGACCACGACCGCAGGCTCATCGACGAGATGGGCGAGGGCGGCTGAACCTCAGGCGCCGGGGACATCCGTCCGCAACTTCGCTGTCGCGTTCAGTGCGAGCGGCCGCTCGGCCGATGGGGTGGCAACGGCGGCAAAGGGCGTCCTGCGGACGTGAGTCAGGGCGGGCGCCATCCGTTCGATAGCCGTCCAGTAACGGAACGGACTCCCGGTTACGAGGAACGTGCGGCGGCGGGTCGGCTTGGACGCTGACCCGCCCCGCTCTTTCCCCGGGCCGCGCTCCGCTCCCCGCGGTGCGCGTTGCGCGGATCAGTCGATGGGGATCTCCTCGACGCGGTCGCCCGGGCCGGGCCTCTGGTCGATCCGCTCGAGGTAGTGGTCGATCAGGGCCCGCAGCGTCAGCAGGGCCTCGCGGCCGACGTCGTCGAGTTGTCCCCGAAGCTCCGGCGGGCCCGCGGCCCTGAGCACGTCCGCGGCGCGGCAGATCGGGCAGAGCTCGAGGCAGCGGTGCTCGGGGAGCGTTCCGGAAGCGGGATCGGTCGGGTCAGCGGACCCGCTCGCGTGAGCGTCCGGGGGGAGCGTCCACGCTGGCGGAGGCCACGTCCCCGGCTCCGGCGGCGGGTTCTGGTCGGTCTCGGGCTGCTCTGCTGCGGTCATCCTCGAAGCTGACCTCGAGCGTACCGTCCTCGAGGCGGGCGCCGGAGACCCGCAGGCGGGCCAGCGCGCCGGGGAGGATGATCGTCCGCTTCTCGCGGCCGGCGCGGACGATGAGCTCGTGACCGACCTTGCTGAGCTGCAGCTCCGAGCGGTCGGCGAAGGGGACCGGGATCGCCAGCACGGTTCTCCCGTCCGCCTCGGTGATGCGCTGCGCGAGCTCGCGGTGCATGACCTCCTCCGGGTCGCGTTCAGCGAAGAGCTCGGCGCCGAGCCGGTCGAGCATCTCCGCTCCCAGCACCTCCTCCGGGAAG